>NZ_PPHG01000066.1:174621-217658 GCF_002904295.1 Amycolatopsis sp. CA-128772 | reverse complement strand
GCCGCCATCCACTCGCTGCTCCAGATGATCGAGCCCGTGGTGGTCCGCTACTGCCGCGCGCGGATGGGCGGGCGCGACCTCTCCTACCTCTCGGCCGACGACGTCGCCCAGGAAGTCTGCCTGGCCGTGCTCAAGGCCCTGCCCGACTACCAGGACCGCGGCGGCTCCTTCCTCTACCTCGTCCACGCGATCGCCGCGAACAAGGTCGCCGACGCCTACCGCGCCGTCGCCCGCGACCGCTCTGAGCCCGTCCCCGAGCTCCCCGAGCGCCCGCTGCTCGCCGGCAACGAACCGGAAAGCCACGCGCTGCACCTCGACCTCGGCGCCCGGCTCGGCCGGCTGCTCGCCTCGCTGCCGCGCGTGCAGCAGGAAATCCTGACCCTGCGCATCGCCGTCGGCTTCTCGGCGACCGAAACCGCCGAAGCGCTCGGGATCTCCCCGGGCAACGTCCGCGTGACGCAGCACCGGGCCCTCACCCGGCTGCGCGGCATGATCCGCGACGACGAGTTCTGACCGACCACCCGCGCGGCGCAACCGCACGACACAGGAGTATTCAATGAGCCTTCCCCGTCGCTTACCGATCACACCTCGTCGACAGTGCGGTTCAGCCGCCCTTTTTTCGATGGCGGTTCTCGTGGTCGTCTTGGTTTTCACGACCGTGCTCATCATCGCCGGTCAACCGCTTGCCCTCGCCACAGCCGCCGCAACCACGCTGTTGGGCGCCACAGCACGGTTTTCCCGGCTCAGCCACCGAACACCTTCGACACGGCCATCCTGAACGAACGAGGTGTTCGGGAGCGCCGCCGTTGCACCACCTCCTTGACGACAACCACCTCAAGCAGGTGGTGCAACGAACCGATGAATCAGCTTCAGGATCACACGAATGCCGGCGCGTTCGTGTAGCCCCGTGCCCGACGTCAGCAGGAGGATCAAGCTCAACCAGCCCTCACACCGCTCGCTCCGCGTCGAAATCCGCCGGCTCCAGGCCGAAGGCGGCCACCGGGTCGGCCGCGGCCTCGGCCAGGCCGCGGATCACCTCCGGTGCCGTTCCCCGGTCCAGGACCGTCTTCAGCAGTCTTGCCAGCACGTGGTCCGGGGCCGCCTCCAGGGCGTTCTCCAGGGCCATGCCCGCGAACGCGCCGTCGCCGCGCATGTAGGCCGTGAAGCCCAGCAGGACCGCTGCTTCCGCGCGCTCCGGGGGTGGGATCTCCCGGACCAGCGTCAGCCACATGCGCTCGGCTTCCCGCGCCTCGGACGTCTCCGAAGGAATCGCCATCGCCAGGCACACGTCGCGGATCTCGGGGAGCGTCAACGCGCTCGCCACGCTCACCGCTTCTTCGTCCGTCGGCGGTCCTTCGCCGCGCCGCTGGCGGAAGAACGCCGCACGGATCGCCGATGCCGCTTCGTTCAGGTCCGGGCTCGGTGGGCACGGCAGCTGCGACAAGGCGGCCGAACGGCGGGTCAGCGCTTCCGGTGATCGTGGGGTCAGCAGGGCCTCGAGCTCGTCGCGGCTGTCGAACGCCACCGTGCCGCGCTCGGTGGCCTCGGCCGCCGTCACCGTTGCGCGGGGGTCCGGGAGCTCGCCGCCGCAGTCCGCGTTCAGGTAACAGCCCCAGGGGGCGCCCTCCGTGATGGTGGCCGCCCACAGGGCGTGCAGGACCGGGAGGCCGATATCGGCCAGCTCGTCTCTCAAGGCGTCGACGAAGCCCGCGTGCGGTGGCGGGCTGCCGGGTCTTCGCCGGCCGCCCACGACGGCCAGCGACACGCCGACGTGCGAGCCCGTGGCGAACCGGGACGCCAGCGCGCGGGCCTGGTGGGCCCGGTGTTCGCGGCGCGGGAGGTCGCCGCGCAGGATCAGGCCCGGGTCGTTCGCGGGCGGCAGGTGGCCGAGCAGGACGACCGACTTCGCGGGCCGGAAGCCGATCAGGTACGGGAGGGCGGCCAGCAGCTGCGCGGGCTCTCGGAGGTCGGCCGGCGGGCGGCCGGCCGGGGTGGCAGTGGTCATGCCTCCACGGTGGGGCAGGACGGGGCCGGATGGGGCGGTGGCGGCAAATCTGTGGATCGGCGGGGCCGATGTGGACAGAACCCGCCCGGCGAGGGCCGGGCGGGGCGTTCCTGTCGGTGGGGCGGGCTATGCTGCCCGGCCCCACCGGCCGGAGACTGATCTTGCGGGGCTCCGGATGACACCGGTCGCCTTGCGAGGCTCCGGGTAGCGGCGCCCGGCCCGGAGCGGAGGCCCGAGTGCCACCGACCCCTTTGCGGAGTCCAGGCCAAGCCCCGGGCGTCGCACCTCAGCCGCAGTGCTCGAAGCCGCTCTCGTACGTGTTCGCGCCCACCGAACCGCCCCACTTCACGCACGTGGAGCCGGCCGTCTTCTTCACCGGTCCCGCGTAGTACGTGAAACTGCCGGAGTCGGTCACCCGCGCCGAACCCTGGACCTCCAAGAACGCCGCGACCGGGCTGGCCGTGCCCAGCGACGTCGCCTTCAGGGTCGTCACGCAGTTCGCCTTGGTCGAGGCGTTGTACAGCAGGTACGCCGTGCCCGAGGAGTTCGCCAGGGCCTGCTGGTCCACCACGGAGAAGCCCGACCCGCAGACCTCCTCGGCGGAGTACGGGTTGCCGCCGCAGTGGTTCTTGCTGGTGAAGTTCGTGTGGCCGTAGTACGGCACCGCCACGCCGTTCAGCGCGGCCTTCTGCACCACGCCGTCCAGGCGCTCTTCGAAGTGCAGGTGCGGGCCGGTGACGCCGCCGGTCGCGCCGGCCTTGCCGATCTCCTTGCCGAGACCCACCGACTGCCCGACCGAGACCTCCTGCGCCGACAGGTGCGCGTAGCGGGTGCGCCAGCCGCCGCCGTGGTCCAGCTCGATCCACTTGCCGTAGCTCGTGCTGCCTTCGTCGGCCACCCGGGTCACCGTGCCGGACGCCGCCGCGAGCACCGGCATGCCGGAGATGCCGTCCTTCTGGAAGTCGACCGAGTACGCCGGGCTGTGGCCGCTGAACGTCGCCGCGGTCACCGTGACCCCGCACTTGAACGGCACCTGGAAGTTCGGCGCGGCCGAGGCGGTCGCCTGGCCGGCGAGGGTGAGGCCGAGCGCGGGCAGCGCCGCGGCGGCGGCGAGCAGGGCGAGCCGTCGCAACCTGGACATGGGAGAACCTCCTGACGAACGGGACAGCTTGACGCCACCCAGAGAAGTCCGCGCCGGTACATTTTCCGTACAAGCACCCCGCGGAGGACCCGACATGACGATCCGACGGCCGCAGGCGCAGGACTGGCTGCGCTGGGCGCTCGTCGCCGGGCCGATGTTCGCCGCGATGCCGCGCGCGAACGCCCTCGCCTGGGTCCTGATCGGACTCACCCTGGCCCTGTCGGTGCCGATCCTGTGGCTGCACGACGCCACCGCGCACCGGTGGGCGCCGGCCGTCGCCCTTGCCGTGATCGCCGCCGCGGCCGCGCTGCTGGCGGTGGTGCCGAACAGCTGGGCGTCGGTGACGCTGTTCGGCACCACCTTCTTCGTCGTCCTCAAGCAGCGGACCGGCCCGATCGTGCTGGCCGTGGCGATCGACGTCGCCGCGATCACCTGCTGGGCCGTCCTGCACGGCACCTGGCAGGGCGCCCTGCCCACGTACGCGGCCGTCGTCGTGATCGTGCTGCTCGGGCTGAACCGGCGCGCCCGGCTGGCCCGCATCGAACAGACCGAGCTCGCGCTGGCCCGCGCGCAGACCGCCAACGAGGAGCACGCCCGCGCGGCCGCCCTCGCCGAACGCGCCCGCATCGCCCGCGAGCTGCACGACGTCCTGGCGCACTCGCTCGCCGGGCTTTCGCTGAACCTGCAGGGCGCCCGGCTGATGCTGGTGCGCGACGGCGCGAGCCCGGACGCCGTCGCCCAGATCGAACGCGCGCAGACGCTGGCGGCGGAGGGCCTCGCCGAAGCACGCAAGGCCGTGGCCGCGCTGCGCGAGGACGCCGTCGGCGTCGAACGCGCGATCGCGGACCTCCTCGCCGCGTACCGGCTCGACAGCGGCGCCCGCGCGGACCTGGCGGTCGAAGGCGAGCCGCGCGAACTCGACCCGGCCGTCGGCACCGCCCTCGTCCGCGCGGTGCAGGAGGCGCTGGCCAACACCCGCAAGCACGCGGCGCAGGCCGACGTCGACGTCACCCTGGGCTACACCGACGCGGCGGTGCACCTGACCGTGGCCGACCGGCAGGGCAGGCGCCCGCCGGACGCACCGGCGGCAGGCTACGGTTTGCGCGGGATGGGCGAACGGGTCGCGCTGCTCGACGGGCGGCTGGAGAGCGGACCGGGGGAGGACGGATGGCGGATTCACCTGACGGTGCCGGCGTGACGCTGCGCGTCGTGCTGGCCGACGACCAGGCGGTCGTCCGGGAGGGCCTGGTGACGCTGCTCGGGCTGCTGCCGGGCATCGAGGTGGTCGGCGCCGCGGCCGACGGGCTCGCCGCGCTCGACCTGGTCGCCGCGCACCGGCCCGACGTCGTGCTGGTGGACCTGCGGATGCCGCGCTGCGACGGCGTCGAGACCACCGAACGGATCCGCGCCGAGCACCCCGGCACCGAGGTCGTCGTCCTGACCACCTACGCCGACGACGAAGCGCTGCTGGCCGCGTTGCGCGCCGGCGCCCGCGGGTTCCTCACCAAGGACGCCGACGCCGAAGCCATCGCGCGGGCGCTGCGCTCGGCCGCCGCCGGACAGTCCACTGTGGACGGCGAGCTGCAGCGGCGGCTCGTCGAAGCCGCCGCCCGCAGCACCCCGCGGCCCGTCAAGGAGGTCGAAGGCCTGACCGCGCGCGAGATCGAGGTACTGCGGCTGATCGCGGCCGGCCTGTCGAACACCGAGATCGCCCGAACGCTGGTGGTGAGCGAGGCGACCGTGAAGACCCACGTGAACCACCTGTTCGCCAAGGCCGGGCTGCGCGACCGCGCGCAGGCGGTCGCGTTCGCCTACCGGGCGGGCATCGCCGGCTGAGCTCCCTAGGGTGCCGGCGGGATGTTCGCGTTGTGGTGGAACACGTTCCGCGGGTCGTACGCCGCCTTGATGCGGGCCAGCCGTTCGTACTTGCCCGGGCCGTAAGACGTCCGGACGCGGTCGGCTTCGTACTCGGCCATGAAGTTGACGTACCCGCCCGCGTTGGCCGACAGCGGCGCCAGCGCCGTCCAGAACTCCCGCACCCAGGCCCGGTCGGCCGCGAACGGTTCCGGTTCGGCGGCGAGCGCGGCGATGTTCACGGCCAGGCACGTCCGCCGCGCGCCGCCGAAGGCCGTGCCGTCGTCGGCGGCCTCGGCGAACGCGCCGCGCAGCGCGAAGATCGGCATGATCGACATCGGCGAGCTCTTGCGCGGCAGGAAGTCCGCGATCACCTGGATCACCTCGTCGGTGAACTCCTCGGCGAAGGCGGCTTTCTCGTAGCCGAGGATCCCCCACGGCGCGGCGCCGTCGATCAACCGCTGCAGCTCGACGTACGGGATCGGCGAGACGAACTCGAACAGCGGCGCCGGCCCGGAGCGCGCCGCCTCGATCGCCCCGGCGTGCTGTTCTTCCCCGTCGAAGCCGGCGATCAGCACGGCGTAGCCCGGCCGGAAGTGGAACGCTTCGGGGACGAACGGCGCGGGCGGGGCGTTGAGCCCGGCGACGAGCACGCCCAGTTCGCCCGGCAACGTCCGGAGCAGCTCGCGGGCGTGCCGCAGCACGGCCACGCCGTCGTCGAGGCCGTAGAAGAGCAGCCCGAGGTGGACGACCGGGCCGACCGGGTGCAGCCGGAACTCGAACTCGGTGACGACGCCGAAGTTGCCGCCGCCGCCGCGCAGCGCCCAGAACAGGTCGGGGTGCTCCTCGGCGGACACGCGCAGGATTTCGCCGTCGGCGGTGACGAGCTCGGCCGACAGCAGGTTGTCGCAGGACAGGCCGTGCTTGCCGGTGAGCCAGCCGAAGCCGCCGCCGAGGGTGAGGCCGCCGACGCCGGTGTGGCTGACCGTGCCGCCCGGCACCGCGAGTGCGTACGCCTGCGTGGCGGCATCGAGCTGCGCCCAGGTCGTCCCGCCGCCGCAGCGCGCGGTCCGGCCGTCGGGGTCGACCGTGATCGCGGCCAGGGAGCTCAGGTCCAGGCAGAGACCACCCTCCACGACGGCCGCGCCGCCGAAGTTGTGGCCGCCGCCGCGCACCGAGACGTCGAGGCCGGCTTCGCGCGCGTAGGCGAGCGCGGTCGCCACGTCCGCGGGCCCGGCGGGCCGCACCACCACCGCGGGACGGCGGTCGATCTCGCCGTTCCAGACCGACCGGGCGACGTCGTAACCGGGTTCGCCGTCGGTCAGCACGGCTCCGGACAGCTGGGTGCGCAGGCTCTTCAAGGCGGGGTCGGCGGTCGAGGTCATGGCGGGTCCTCTCGCAGCGGGTAGAACGCCGGTAAGTCGCCTGACCTGCGAAAATCGTTACACTGAGTGATCGTCGGCGCGGATCAGCCGCTGGGTGAACCCCGCGTCGGCCAGCCGGCCGGAGGCCCGCCGGACCTCGGCGGGGACGTGCTGCGGGATGGCGAACCCCTGCTCGGCGTACTCGGTGATCCGCTGCGTCTCGCCGACGAGCATGCCGATCACCCGCTCGGCGTCTTCTTCGCCGCCGACGTGCTCCTCGAACGAGACCGCCTTCGACGCGCACACGACGTCGACCTCCGGCCAGAGCCGCTTGGCCGTCGCGTAGGCTCGGCGTTGCGCGTACGGCCGCGTCACCAGCGTCACGGACCGGATCTCGCGCCCGGGCAGCAGGCGCCGGGTGAACGCGATGTTCTCGCCGGTGTTGCGGGCCTGCGGCTCGACCAGGATGACGTCGCCGGGCACGCCCAGTTCCAGCGCGATCTCGCGGTAGTGGACCGCCTCGCCGCGCGGGAAGCGGTCCACCGTCGTGGGCGCGTTGGCCCCGGTGAAGACGACCAGCGGGAACCGCCCGGCGTGGAACAGCTCCGCCGTGTGGGCGGCCACGCCGGGGTCCCGGCTGCCGAGGCCGATCCCGACGTCCGAGCGCCGCGGCTCGTGCCGCAGGTCGTGGTACTCCCACAGCGTCCGGACGTCGGCGTGCAGGTGCTCCGGCAGCATCAGCCGAACGCGGCTCGCAGCGCGGGCTTGCCGCCGGTGACCGGGAGCGTCACCGCCGTCTTCGTCAGGTCGAGCGCCAGCCCCGCGCCCGGCTTCGGGCGCAGCGTGTAGTCGTGGTCGCTGGAGGCCAGCAGGAACTCCAGCCGGTGGCCGGCCGCCAGGATGTAGTCCTTCGGCATCAGCTCGACGCCGATCCGGTAGGTCTGCCCGGGCGTGATCGGCTCGGTGCGGGCCGGGGACGTGCGGTTCTGCGGGTCGGTCCAGCCGCGGCTGATCACGTGGGACGTGCCGTCGGGAGCCCGGTCGAGCAGGATCGCCGAGACGTTGGCCGCGGGCCGGTCGAACGCCAGCGCCAGGTCGGCGCGGGCGGTGCCGGACAGCCGGACGGCCTGCTTCGCCGCCGGAGTCGCGTACAGCAGGCGGTTGCCGGAGGAGGCGAGGCCGGCCAGCTGCTCGATCGTCTTCGCCGAGTCGTCGGCGAGGGTTTCCACGGCCGCCGTGCCCGGCACCGGGTTGCGGGTGTCGATCGTGCCCTTCGAGCGGCCGCCCGGCCACGGGTACACGCGGACGTCCGTGGTGCCCGGCGCGGGCCAGTCGGCCTCGTCGGTCCAGGACAGGTCCTCGCGCTGGATCGTCGCCTTCGGCTCGCGCTGGATGCCGTTGTCGATGCCGTAAAGGTAGTGCGACATCCACTTGTTCAGCGTCGCGAGCCAGACGTCGCGCCGCAGCGAGTACGGGTCGGCGTGGCCGGACTGGTGCAGCCAGATCTTGTGCTCGACCCCGCGGGCCTTCAGCGCCTCGTACCACTCGGCGACCTGGTCGGTCTTGACGTTCCAGTCGTTGAGGCCGTGCACCGCCAGCACCGACGCGTGCACCTTGGCGACGTCGTTGCGATAGTTCCGGACGTCCCAGAACGGCGTGTAGTCACCGGTGACGCGGTCCTGGTCGCGGGTCAGGCCGTCGATCACCGGGCGGCAGACCTGCCGGTCGGCGCGGGTGTAGACGTACTCGGCGAGCACGTCGGCGTCCTCGCCCTGGAACCCGCCGGCGGCGACGACCGCGCCGTCGTTGCGGTAGTACTGGTACCAGCTGGAGATGGCGGCGATCGGCACGATCGTCTCGAGCCCGGCGACCCCGGTGCTGGCCACGGCGTTGGGCAGCGTCCCGTTGTAGGACACGCCCATCATGCCGGTCTTGCCGGTGCTCCAGTCCGCCTTCGCCGCGGCGCCGTTCGCGTCCCGCGCCGGCGTGCGGCCGTTGAGCCAGTCGACGACCGAGCGCGCGCCGATCGTCTCGTTGACGTCACCGGTGGTCGGGCAGCCGGTCGAGAGGCCGCTGCCGAGCGATTCGCCGTAGACGACGGCGAACCCGCGCGCGGTGAAGTAGTCCTGGTAGCGCCAGTGATCGGGGTGGCCGGGCCGACGCCGTGCGCGGCGACGCGCGGGCCTTCCTTGCCGCGGGCGTACCCCGGCGCGTACAGCTCGACGTCGACGTCGTGGTTGGCGACGTCGTTGCCGCCGGCGTAGTACGGGCTGGCCTGGTAGACGACCGGTACCTTCAGCCCCTGCTGGGTCGCGCGCGGGCGCACGACCTGGGCGTGCACGAGGTCGTCGGTGCCGTCGTGGTCGCTGTCGACCGGCGCGGTGACCCAGACGTCTTCGCGGACGACGTCGGCCGGGTCGAACACCGGTTGCGCCTGGCCGCCGGTGAACACCGGGGCCGGTGGCGCGGCTTCGGCGACGCCCGCGGTCAGCGGCAGCGCGAGGACGGCGGCGAGCAGGACTGCGGCTTTCACTCAAACCCCCAAGCCGGGCGAAGCGGACGTCTGAAGACACTTCCGGTCCGCCCGCGGGGGTGTCAAGAGACTAACGTCGGAGGCATGCCGACCGTGGAAGCGCCGATTGCCGCCGTGACCGTCTACCCGCAGCAGGCGCGGATCACCCGCCGGGGCAAGGCCCCGCTCGACGGCGGGCCACGCCTGACGTTCGCCGGGCTGCCGCCGGCGTTGGACCCGGCTTCGGTGCGCGTCACCGGCACCGGGCCCGCGCTGATCACCGGCGTCGACGTGCGCACCGAGTGGCACGCCGCCCCGGCCGACGCGGCGCTGGAGGCGCTCGTCGAGCAACGGCGGACCGACCAGGCCACGCTCGACGGCGTCCTGGACGACGAAGCGGCCGAGACGATGAAGGTGGATCTGCTGACTTCGCTCGCGAAGCGCAGCGGCGGCAGCTTCGCGAAGGCCCTCGCCGCCGGCACCGCCGAACCCTCGCGCGTCGCCGAAGTCACCGACGCGCTGAGCGGGCGGCTCGCTTCGGCGTTGAAGGCCCGGCGGGCGCTGAGCGAGCGGATCGCGCGGCTGCGCGAGGACCTCGCCGCGCTCGACCGGCGGATCGAGGCGCAGGGCGCGCAGGCCGGGCGGGACAGCACTTCGGTGGTCGTGGAGCTGGAAATCTCCGAGCCGTCGGGGGAAGCCGAGCTGGAACTGTCCTATGTGGTCCCCGGCGCGAGCTGGGAGCCGGGTTACGACGTCCGGGTGCGCGGCACCGACGTCACCGTGGTGTCGTACGGGCTGGTCAGCCAGTACACGGGCGAAGACTGGCCGGAGTGCGACCTGGCGCTGTCGACGGCCCGGCCGGCGGTGTCGGTGGTGGTCCCGGAACTCTCGCCCTGGTACCTGGACCGGGTCCACCCGATCCCCGCGACTCCTGCGGCGGCCTACGGCGGGGCGGGTGGCGGAATCCCGGAAGGCGCGCGGATGGCCCGGCTGTCCGCGGCGCCGGCGATGGCGCCGAAGCTGGCGTCGGTCGAGCAGGGCACGACGGCGGTGACGTACCGGCCTTCGCGGCCGGTGGCGGTGCCGTCGGGAGCGTCCGGCCACCGGACCACGTTGGCGCAGCTGGATCTCACCGCATCGCTGGGGTACGTCACGGCGCCGGTTGTGGCGGAGGAGGCGTACTTGCGGGCGACCGTCGTCAACACTTCGGAGCAGGCCTTGCGGCCGGGCCGCGCTTCGGTGTTCCACGACACGGAGTTCGTCGGGACGACGGTGCTCGAGCCGTGGGCCCCCGGGGAAGAACTCGAGCTGGCGCTGGGGGTCGACGACCGGATCCGCGTGGAGCGCGAACTGGTCCGCCGCACGGCTTCGAAGGCGACGCTGTCGGGCCAGAAACGGCGTGAGGCGGAGTACGAGATTTCGGTCGGCAACCACGGGCCGCGACCGGCGGAGGTGACGGTGCTGGACCAGGCGCCGGTCTCGCGGGACGACACGATCACGGTGCGGGACGTGAAGACGTCGCCGGACCCGGTGGAGACGTCGGCGCTGGGCGAGTTCACCTGGCGGCTGACGCTGGCGCCCGGGGAAACCCGGAAGGTGACGCTGTCCTACCGGGTGGATGTCGCGAAGGGCGTGGAACTGTCGGGCTGGCGGGAGTAGCGGTGACACGTCAGCCAAGGCTCACAACAACGCCTCAACAACACCAACCAACGCTGCAAATCTCTCACATGAGAGACTTATATCGTCTTTGCAAACCCAGAAGTTCACGCTTCACGGAATCATTATTCCCAGCCACAACAGCAATCGAAGCATGAATACGGTGCCAGTCGTCGCGGAGACGCTCGACCACGTCAGCATCGAAGACTGCCTCATGATTTACTACTCTCTCGAGCACACGAAGCGAATACCTCAAAAATGCTAGCCACGTGACCAGATTCGCCGGGTCTTCCTCGCTGGCTGCATCGAAAGCGTCGAAAGCACGATCATAATACGGGACGATTTCTTCTTCTGAGCCGAGTTCAGCCTTTGTCAAAAGTACGGTCCCAAGGGTAGTCAAACTATATGCGTCACGTACAATATTCACACCACGCAGCGCAAACGACTCAGCTCGGGCGAGGATTTCAGGTCTTTGGCGACCCAGCGTTCTGCACATGATCGCTCGCTGTTCCCAGTATCGAGAACTCCACGACCCAAACGTTGAAGCCAGGGACTCGTACCACGGCTCCAGGTCAAGCCCCGGGAATACTTCGGCCAAGTTATGGTATACCATAACCGAACCGACCAGCATTGATGTTGCATTGCGCTCACGCTGACTTGCACGACTGAGCCTCGGGCCCATTCGACTAAGCGCAGCAGCCAAAAAATCCAATGCATTTTTAGCGCCAATTTTCTCGATCGATGGGTCCAGCGCCATCCACCGGTTCTTCGCCACCAGCCATCGACCATCAATTCTCACGGTGGCTGCAAGATTACCGTTCCCCTGAACAATACCTTCGATTCGATCACTATCGACATCAAGAGCGCGCGCCACATCGATGATGAGCAGGCGTCGCGATAGCCGAGCAGCGAACGACGCCAGCAGCAAAATCCTCAAGTCCTGCTCTGATCTCAACGACTTCACAAGACTGGTTATCCGCCGCCCAAATCCTGGCGCATTCTCCAACTGCGCCATCCCGTCGAATATCTCCCGATTTCGGAAATGCGCAATTCTGACACTGTCCTTTTTTCCCTCAAGGACTCCTAGTCTCGTCATATCGTTCAGCTTGTCAACCAAGCGAGTGGCGTCGATCCTGCTCAGCTTTGAGCTGATCGTTGCAACACGATGATGAACTAGATATACATCACTCAATCGGCTCAGAATATTGGCAACCTTCTCGATGCCATCGACAGCCACGCAACATACGCTCAGATTCATGCCGCGAGCTCTGACCAAAATTTCCGCTACATCATCGGCAACGTCGGCGATGGTGTCAAAAAGAAGAGCGACCGCCCTCCCGCTCGCAGCAAAGCTAAGAATCGCTTCGACATCGATTCTTTCGTCGTCGTCAAATAGGAATACCCGCCAAGACAATCTCCTTAACTCTTTTCCCGCTGCAAGGAGGCCAACGCTTCGACCAGTAAGTCGATCACCGACGTATATGATTGCGCTAGAAGCTGCAACACCATGCTTCCCAAGAGCGCGACAGTCGTTACGAATACTTTGAATCCACTGAAGGTCGGCATGCCTGTCATTTACAACGTCACCCCACCTAGGCGCATCGCCTCCGATGAAGTCATGCGAAGCAGGTGCTCCAGCTTGATTTTCGTTAAGTTCGCGGAACTGCCTACCGACGCGAAGGGCCAGCTCATCTTGTCGGCTTGGCGGCCTGCTGAGATCGATCTTGATAAGCTCGGACCAAGCTTCAGCGAATTGCTCCGCCGTCATCCTGATCGGAATCAGGCCCCAACTGACCATATCACGCTCAGCAGCCGAAGATATCCAAGGGTTCACATATAAACTTGGAGCATCTTGCCTTGGCGTACGATTCGCCACCACCGCCTCAATGTCCGGCTCATCTCGCAATCGGGCACCTATTATGACAAATGGCGAGACGCCGTACATATCACGAAAATTGAGCGGCCAAGCCGCTCTCGAAGTGCCAGCTTGCGTATATTCACTGAGGGAAAAGATCAATTTTCTCGGCGTGTTCCGGTCTACGCAGCCATGTAGATGAACAACCTGCAAGTCATGACTTTGCTTGAAGTCGTCATCCCAGTTGATCACCCTGATAATGCGAGATAGATCGGTTGCCACGCGGCTGTACGCTTGCTCGAACGAGTCGTCGATGTTCAACGTCCACACCGTTGACCACGGAGCACGAGCGAGCAAATCCATCCAATTCGGAGGTTTTACGCCCCAGAATTTTTGCCTGAGCCACTTGTAGACATCGCTGCGTCCAACACTCTCAATTGCGCGCGAGTATACGCGCCACAGGAGGTCACCCTCTTCCATCGGTACGTCAAATTCATCAGCGATCAACTTAGCCAGTTGCATACCCGTCGGAAGTGGAACCCCAGCAGTGTCGATAGATTCGAGACTTGCGCCGGCGCCTAGCAAGAGGTTGTAGTCGCCCGCAAGGACAGCACGCCTGATAGCGGACTCCTGCGCCCCAGTCAAACCTAGATCCACGACCAGGCCACCCCTCTCGAACCCATCCACCCGCGGACGACCGAAGCCCACGATCATTCCGACCACTCGGGAATGTCAGATAGTCGAAAAACCCATCCCATGCGTTACAAACAAAATTGATTACAAAATACACGGCCAGTTGGTGAAATTCCAACTTCGGAGCGTTCGTCGGCTGGATGCCAGGTGAACACCACAGCTACCTTCCGACATTGCCAAAGCCTATGATCAACCCCGGCAGAATTGGCGCCCCATATTGATATTCAAAGCTGCGAAAACTACAGCAATAACGAAACTGAACGATATATTTGCGCAGCCACCAATCAACGGGGGCAATAATCGCGCGCAAGAGTACGACCTCTCGCGAATACACTCGAAGAGGCTATGCCGTACCTTCGAGGTGCGACCGTCAGGCGTCGCAGCGGGTGGCCAAGTTCATTTGCTGAAACGCTGGAGCGGGGTCGGCCAGGAGCAAATGGGCCGACCCACGGCTCTGCCAGCGGTCACCTAACCCTGCGAAATGTAGGCCTGCAGCTGTTCCTGGCTCTGCTCCAGCTGTTCCATCCGGTTCTTCACCACGTCCCCGATGGACACGATCCCCGCGAGCCTGCCGTTCTCCAGCACCGGTACGTGCCGGATGCGGCGTTCGGTCATCAGGACCGACAGCTGGTCCACCGAGTCGTCCGGGGTGCAGCTCGCCACCAGTTTCGTCATGATCTCCGACACCGGGCCGTCGAGCAGGGCCGGGCCGTGCTCGTTCAGGCGCCGGACCACGTCGCGCTCCGAGACGATGCCCGCGATCGATCCGTCCGGGGCGACCACCACCATTGCGCCGACGTTGTGTTCGGCCAGGCCGGTCAGCAGCGTCGTCACCGTCGTCTCCGGGGTGACCGTCGCGACCGCCGACCCCTTCTTGCGCAGCAGATCCGCAATCCGCATGGCGATCCTTCCCGTCGGTGAGCTGGATCACCACAGGTTAGGGCCCGGGAGCGCCCCGCGAAAGTCCGGCAAACGGGGCGTCTTCGTGGTGAAGCGGGAGGTTCAGCTGAGCCGTTCGGCCAGGCCGTCCAGCGCCAGGCGGATCCCGGCCGCGTAGTCGTCGTCGGCGAGGGCGTCCAGGCGGGCGCGGGCCAGCGCCAGCTGCTCGCGGGCCGCCGCCAGATCACCGAGCTTGCGGTAGTCCTCGCCGAGGTTGAGGTGCAGGGACGGGTAGAACCCGCGCACGGCCAGGGACGCGTGGTACTCCTGGGCTCGCGAGTCGGTCAGCGAGTCGGCCGCCGCCAGGGCCAGCAGGTCCCACTCGAGTTCCTCGGCCGGGTCGTCGCAGACGTCGGCCATGTGGTGGGCGAGCGCGACGCGGTGCAGCGGGTCGCCGTCTTCGCCGATCGACGCCCACAGGGCCGCGAAGGTCGCATACGCGCCCGCGCGGTCGCCGCCGATGTGCTGCCGCAGACCGGCGTCGATCGCCACCATCACGTCGTCGGTCATGCCGTCCCCTCGTCCGCCAGTGCGCGCAGCCGCGCCAGTCCCGGCTCGATGCGCTCGGCCGCGACCGCACCGTAACCGAAGACGAGCCCGTGCCGCCGCTCCCCCACCCCGAAGTCGCCCAGCGAGTACAGCCGGACGCCACGACGGCGCGCCGCGCGGACCAGCGGGCCGCAGTCCGTCGCGGAAACCGCGCTCAGGTGCAGGCCCGCGGACGACGGCAGCGGCGTAAGGAAGTCCGCGAACGAAGCCAGCGAGCGGGACAGCAGTTCGTGCCGGGCGCGGTAGACCTTCCGCATCCGCCGGACGTGCCGGGCGAAGCCGCCTTCGGCCAGGAACGCCGCCAGCGCCGCCTGCTCGACGTTCGGTGCGTGCCAGTCGGTGAGGTAGCGGGCCTTGACCAGCGCGGGCACCAGCGACGGCGGCGCGACGAGGAACCCCAGCCGCAACGCCGGCGAGAGCACCTTCGAGAACGAGCCGACGTACACGACGCGGCCCCGGGAATCCAGGCTGTGCAACGGTTCCAGGGGCCGGCCGGTGTAGCGGAACTCGCTGTCGTAGTCGTCCTCGACGAGCACGGCGTCGTTGCGTTCGGCCCAGTCCAGCAGCTCGAGCCGGCGGTCCAGCGACATCGACAGGCCGAGCGGGTACTGGTGCGACGGCGTCACGTACACCAGCCGCGTGCCCGCCGGAATGGCCTCGACGACGATCCCGGACGCGTCCACCGGCACCGGCGCGACGCGGATGCCGCGGGCGCCGAGCACCAGCCGCGGCGGCGGGTAGCCGGGGTCTTCGACGGCGGCGAGGTCGCCGTGCCGCAGCAGGACCCGCGCGACGAGGTCGGTCGTCTGCTGGGCGCCGGCGGTCACGACGACCTGCGCCGCGCTCGCCCGGACGTCCCGCGACACGCCGACGTGCCGGGCGATCTCGGCGCGCAACCCGGCGTGACCCTGCGGGTCGCCGTAGGTCATCAGGTCGGCTTGGCCCGCGCGCAGCCGCTGCGTGATCAGCCGCCGCCAGGTGTCGAACGGGAACAGCGAAAGGTCCGGGACGCCCGGCCGGAAGTCGAACTCCGGCGCCGGGGCGAAGGGCGCGGGCGGGCGCGGCACGGCGTCCCATTCCGGCAGGGGCCGCACCCCCGGAGCGTCCAGGACCGGCGAAGGGCGCTCCGCGGGCGAAGCGGTGACGAACGTGCCCGCGCCGACGCGGCCGGTGAGGAACCCCTCGGCGGTGAGCCGGTCGTAGGCCGCGCTGACCGTCGTGCGGGAGACCACCAGCCGCTGCGCGAGCTCGCGGGTCGGCGGCAGCGCCTCGCCGGGCCGGATCCGGCCGGCCAGGATGGCCGCGCGCAGCTGCCGGTAGATCGCGTCGCGGTGACCGCGCGTCCCGGTCAGGTCGATGTGGACCTCCATCGGCCCGAGTCTAGATTGGCCCACGAAGGTTGCGGTGGATTTGGCACTGTTCGTGGTCCGCTCCCCCCGCTTAGCGTGCCCAGCATGGATCTCCGCGAACTCGACCGCCGCACCCTGCTCGTCCTCGACAAGATCGTCGCCGCCGTGACCCCGGCCGACCTCACCCGCCCCACGCCGTGCGCCGGCTGGACCCTGGCCGACCTGCTCCGCCACCAGGTCAGCGAGAACCACGCGTTCGCGACGGCCGCCCGCGAAGGCTCGGCCCCGGACTGGGACGCCGGCGTCCTCGGCGACGACCCCCACGCCGCGTACCGGGCGTCCGTCGACGACTTCCTCGCCGCCTTCGCCGGCGACGCCGTGCTGGAGAAGCAGCTCACCATCAACCACTTCGGCACGTTCCCCGGCTCGATCGCCGCGCACATGCACCTGGTCGACACCGTCGCGCACGGCCGGGACCTGGCCCGCACGCTCGGTCTGCCCTACGAGCCGGACGCCGAAGCCGTGTACATCGCCACCAAGCTGGCCGAGCGGATCCCGGACGAGGGCCGTGAGAAGAACGGCTCGTTCGCCCACAGCGTCGCGCTGCCCGCGGGCGCGAGCGACCTCGACCGGTTCCTGGCCTTGCTCGGCCGCGACCCGGCCTGGGTCAGCTGACCTCGGCGACCGGCGCGCTCCAGGTGTCGCACGCCTTCGTGAGCTTGCCGTCGTAGCCGGCCTTCGCCCAGGACAGCTGGTGCTCGCGCGAACCGTGCGTGTCGCTGTTGTCGGCCCGCCCGTAGTCGGCGACGGCCGCGTTCGCCAGCGACCGGCTGATCGAACCCGAGCCGGCGACGGCGGCCAGGAACAGCGCGCCGAAGCAGTTGGCCTGCAGCTCGATCCGGCGGACGACCTCCTTGTCGGCCGAGCTGTTCTCGTCCGGCGAGGTCATCTTGTCCGCCGCCGCCGACAGGATGCCGCTCTCGCGCTGCACGTGGTGGCCGTACTCGTGGGCGATCGTCGCGATGTGCCGGGCCTTGTTGAGGCCGGCGTCCGAGAGCATCCAGTCGGTCGGGGCGTAGATCGTCGTGTCGCCGCCGCAGTAGTAGGCGACGGCTTCGTTCTCCGTCGGCGCTTCGCCGCACGCGCTGTGCTCCGGCAGCGTCACCGAGACGGAGGCGAGCAGCCTGGGCTCGTTCGCCTTCTCCAGGGCCGGGCGCCAGGACTGCTGCAAGCAGTCGACGAGTGCGCCGTAGTACGCCTTGAGCTGGTCGGGCGCCCGGCCGAGTTCGGGCAGGGTGCAGGTGGCCGGCCCCGGGCTGATGCCGTCGCCGAGCAGCGGGTTGCGGGCCAGCTCCGGCACGGGTTTCACCTCCGAGCCGCCGCTGTACGCCCGGCCGTTGCCGGCGCCCTGCGCGGCGAACGCGCGCCCGTCGACCCGGCGCGGGATGGTCGCGGCGATCAGCGTGAAGGCCAGCACGACGACCAGCACCCCGCCGACGGCGCCCCAGAGCCGGTTGCGCGGCGGGGCGATCGGGACGGGCGGTGCGGCGGCCCAGTTCGGCGCCCACGGGTTCGGCTCCGGGACCCAGGCGGGTTCCGGCGGCCGGGCCGTCCCCGGCCACGGCGGTTCGGCGTCGTTCACGGTCTCCCCCTGCTGTGTGGCATCAGCATACGGACCTCCCGGATGGCCGGGATCACGAAACGAAAACGCCACCGGGTGGCCCCCGGGCCCCGCGCCACGCGAGACTGAACGGCATGAGTGTCGAGGATCCCTACCTGTGGCTGGAAGACGTGACGGGCGACGACGCGCTGGACTGGGTGCGCGCCCGCAACGACGAGACGCTGGACGAGCTGACGACGGGCGCCCGCTTCGCCGAGCTGCGTGACGAGCTGCGCGAGGTGCTCGACGCCGACGACCGCATCCCGTACGTGCGCCGCCGCGGCGGGTTCTTCTACAACTTCTGGCAGGACGCGAGCCACCCCCGCGGCCTGTGGCGGCGGACGACCCTGGAGTCCTACCGGCAGGCCGAGCCCGAGTGGGAGCTGTTGCTCGACGTCGACGCGCTGGCCGAGGCCGAGGGCGAGAACTGGGTCTGGCAGGGCGCCACCGTGCTGCGCCCGGGCTACCGGCGCGGCCTGGTCGAGCTGTCCCGCGGTGGCGCAGACGCCACCGTGGTCCGCGAGTTCGACCTCGACGCGCACGAGTTCGTCGAGGACGGCTTCACCGTGCCGGAGGCGAAGACGCGGATCGGCTGGATCGACGAAGACCGCGTCTACATCGGAACGGACTTCGGGCCGGGTTCGCTGACCAGCTCCGGCTACCCGCGGCTGGCCAAGGAGTGGCGCCGCGGCACGCCGCTCGCCGAAGCCGTCACGGTCTTCGAGGGCAAGCCGGACGACGTCTCGATCGGCGCGTCCCACGACCCGACCGAAGGCTTCGAGCGCGACTTCGTCAGCCGCGCGATCGACTTCTACCGCTCGGAACTGCACCTGAAGACGCCCGGCGGGCTGGTCAAGATCGACGTCCCGGACGACGCGAGCGCGTCCGTGCACCGCGAATGGCTGCTGGTGCGGCCGCGGACGGCGTGGACCACCGGCGGCACCGAACACCCGGCCGGCTCGCTGATCGCCATCCTCTTCGACGCCTTCATGGCCGGCGACCGCGACTTCACGACGCTGTTCACCCCCGACGAGCACACCTCGCTCGGCTACTGGGCCTGGACGCGCCACCACCTGCTGCTCGGCACCCTGCGTGACGTCCGCACCGAGCTGCGCACGCTGACGCCCGGCCCCGGCGGGTGGACCGACGAGCCGCTCGCCGGCGGCCCCGAATTCGGCAGCGCGGACATCTTCGACACCGATCCCGACGTCAGCGACGAGTACCTGATCGACTCCAGCGGCTTCCTGCAGCCGTCGACGTTGAGCTACGGGCACGTCGGCGAAGAGGTCGAAGTGCTGAAGCAGGCTCCGGCGTTCTTCGACGCTTCGGGCATGAGCGTCGCCCAGTACTTCGCGACGTCGGAGGACGGCACGAAGATCCCGTACTTCGTCGTCCGGCCGTCCGGCGCCGAGGGCGGCCCGACGCTGCTGACCGGCTACGGCGGCTTCGAGATCTCGCTGACGCCGTCCTACAGCGGCATGATCGGCCGCGGGTGGCTGGCCCGCGGCGGCACGTACGTCGTCGCGAACATCCGCGGCGGCGGCGAGTACGGGCCCGGCTGGCACACCCAAGCCATCAAGGCCGAGCGCCACCGCGTGTACGAGGACTTCGCCGCGGTGGCCGCGGACC
The DNA here is from genome assembly GCF_002904295.1 of Amycolatopsis sp. CA-128772. Classification (GTDB taxonomy): domain Bacteria; phylum Actinomycetota; class Actinomycetes; order Mycobacteriales; family Pseudonocardiaceae; genus Amycolatopsis. The sequence continues at coordinate 198,452 of NZ_PPHG01000066.1, read as the reverse complement.
TGGTTTCCCGGGGCATCACCACGCCGGACCGGCTCGGCATCCAGGGCGGCAGCAACGGCGGCCTGCTGATGGGCGTCATGCTGACGCGCTACCCGGAGCGGTTCGGCGCGATCGTCAGCCAGGTGCCGCTGCTGGACATGCGCCGCTACCACCTCCTGCTGGCCGGGGCGTCCTGGATGGCCGAGTACGGCGACCCCGACGACGCCGCGGAGTGGGACTTCATTTCACGGTACTCGCCGTACCAGAACGTCCACAGTGGACGTGAGTACCCGCCGTCGCTGTTCGTGACCTCGACGCGCGACGACCGCGTGCACCCCGCCCACGCCCGCAAGATGGTGGCGCGGATGAGTGAGCAGGGGCACGACGTCCGGTACCACGAAAACATCGAAGGCGGCCACGGTGCCGCCGCGGACAACGAGCAGCTGGCGTTCAAGTGGGCGCTGGTCTTCGAGTTCCTGTGGGAGCAGCTCACGAAGTGACCCGCGCGAGCACGACGCCGCCGACGATCAGGGCCAGCGCGGCCACCCGGCCGACGCTCAGCGGGTCCTTGGCCACGACGACGCCGAGCACGATCGCGCCGACGGCACCGATCCCGGTGAACACCGCGTAGGCGGTACCCACCGGGACGGTGTCCATCGCGCGCGACAGCAGGTAGACCGCGGCGGCGCCGAGCACGAAGCACAGCAGCGTCGGCCACGGCCGGGTGAAGTTCTCCGTCGGCTTGATGCTCTGCGACCAGGCGATCTCGACGAGCCCGGCGAAGACGAGCGTCACCCAGCCCATCAGATGGCCTTCAGAGCTGCTTCGCGCGACGCTTTTCGTTCGCCGTCGCGCGCAGCGAGGTGCGGGTCCACCAGGGCGTTGGTCAGCTCGGCGTGCACGAACCGCACGTCGTCGACGTCGTAGTGCCCGGCGATGAAGTCCCGCAGGTAGCGCTCGTGGTGGTCGAACGGCGCCCGCGGCGTCCCTTCGGCGTACGTCCCCCCGCGGGCCCCCGCGACGACGAACTTCTTGCCGCGCAGGGACATCTTCGGGAACGTCACCTGGTCGATCCACGCCTTGAGGGCGGCCGGGATCGAGAAGTTGTACATCGGCGCGCCGATCAGCACGACGTCGGCTTCGAGCAGCTCGTCCAGGAGCGGCTCGACGATCGCCCACGCCTTCTTCTGCGCCGGCGTCTCGACGACGCCGGCGTAGTGCGCGGGGTCGGTGATCCCCCTTTCGAGCAGGGCGTCACAGATTTCCGTCCAGGCTTCGCCGATCACCGGGACCGGGTCGGCGGCGAGGTCGCGGTAGGTGCGGGTGCCCGCCCAGCCGGCGGCATACCGGGTGGAGAGCTCGCGGGAGAACGACGAGCGGCGGGCGCTGGAGTCGAGGTGCAGCAGGTGGGGCACGATTCCTCCTCAAGTGGACGCGGTGTCCACTTGACCTCAACTGGACGTCGTGTCCGGTTATTCCCTAGGCTCGTGACATGCCCGAACGCGCCGACGCGGCCCGCAACCGCGCGAAGATCCTCGCGGCGGCCGAAGAGCTGTTCACCGCCCGCGGCGCGGCGGAGGTGACGATGGAGGACATCGCGCGGGCGGCCGGCGTCGGCCGCGGCACGCTGTACCGCCGCTACCCGGACCGCGCAGCGATCGCCGTCGCCCTGCTGGACGAGCACGAGCGCCGGCTGCAGGAGGTGCTCCTGCGCGGCGACCCGCCGCTCGGCCCCGGCGCACCGCCGGCCGAGCGCCTGGCCGCGTTCTACGCGGCGATGGTGGAACTGCTGGAGCGGCACGCGCCCCTGGTGCTGGGCGCGGAGGTCGGCCATTCGCGCTTCACGACCGGCGCGTACGGGTTCTGGCGGACGCACGTCCGGGTGCTGGCGGAGGCGGCCGGTGCGCCCGACCCCGACGTCCTGGCCGACGTGCTGCTGGCCCCGCTGGCGCCGGAGCTGTTCCTGCACCAGACGTCCCGCGGGGTGCCGCCGTCGCGGATCGCGGCGGCGTTGCGGGAACTGGCGTCGCGGCTGCTGTAGCTCGGCTGTGGTGACTCAGCCGCCGTAGACGGCGACGATCGGATCCGGGTCGAAGCGCAGCCGGCTGCGGCCGAAGGCGTGCAGGAGGTTGTCCCGGAACCGGCCGAAGGTCAGCGGGGCCCGGACCGAGTCGAGCATCTCGCGGATCTCGGGCCGGGTGAGTGCCCGCTGTGCGGCCGCGATCGACTCCGACCAGACGAGTTCGTGCCCGGCGGCCGAGAGCTGCGTCGCCGTGCCGGCCCCGGCGTCGGCGATGACCCAGGCGACCGAGAGCTCCTTCTGGTGGCCCGCCGGGCGACCGGGAATCACGTCGCTGTGCGCGGCGAGCGGGCTCGCCAGCCCGAGGTCGTCGATCACGGTCTCGGTGCGCGGCAGCAGGAGCCCGGGGAAGCCGAGCGCGCCGGGCGTGTCGATCACCGTGCGGGTTCCCGGGTAGACGACCCACACGAAGTTGACCTTCACGGCGACGACCGGGCCGGTGTGCCCGGCCCTGGCCGCAGCCAGGTCCGGGAGGTACCCGATCAGGCCCGCGGCGTCGTCGGCGGTGATCGGGTGCTCGTTGTGCGTGGAGTCGACCCAGAACACGCGGGCGTCGCTGATGCCGTACGCGCCGATCTCGTGCTGCTCGGCGGAGACCGGCCGCAGGCCGACGGCACTGGTGACCGTCCAGGCGACGACGGCCAGCACGAGCGGCGCGGTCCACCGGGTCAGCGGGACGACCATGACGGGCAGGAGCAGGCAGGTGAGGACCGGCAGCAGCATCCGGGCGTGCATGTAGTCCCCGCCGACCCGGGTGACGTACAGCCCGAGCACCAGCCCGGCGACGACCGGGGCCAGCACGACCACGAGCTTCGTCCGGTCCCGCAGCACCAGCACGCCGGCGGCGAGCAGGAGCACCACCGGGACCAGCAGCCAGTACGCGCCGAAGAACTCGACGAGGTAGAACCACCCGCGGTCCCAGCGGGCCTGGGTCGCCTCCTTGGCGAGGGCGGTGTTGGGCGTGATCAGCCCGTAGTAGCCCATCCGGAACACCTGGTAGGCCACGGGCAGCAGGCCGGCGAGCGCGAGCCACCCGGCGCCGCGGCGCCACCCGGGCGCCGCGACGACCACCAGGGCCAGGAACGTGACGGCGGAGACGAGCGCGAATTCGGGCCGCACCAGCGGGCCGCAGCCGATCAGGAGGAGGGTCGGCCAGACCCGGACCGCGCCCACGGTGGCGTGCCGGACCAGCTGCCACCACAAGAGCGACAGCCAGAGCGTGACGAGGCCGGTCTCCAGGCCCGAGGTGGCGTAGTCCCAGAAGGGCGGCAGCCCGAGCACGACGAGCCCGCCGGCCGGCACGGCCACCCGGCCCGGGAACAGCCGCCGCGCGCCGTCGAGCCCGAAGAAGAGTCCCGCGACGGCGAACAGGAGCCCGAGCACGACGGTCACCCACTCCAGCCGCAGCCACGGCTGCAGCCCGCCGAGCGCGACGACGTAGGTCCAGAGCGTGCTGGTGTTGGCTTCGACGCGTTCACCGGCGTTGAACACCGGCCCGTTCCCGTCGAGCAGGTTCTGCACGGTGCGGAGCACGATGAGGCCGTCGTCGCAGACCCAGCGGCGTTGCCACGCGAGAACGGCGAAAATCGCGACGACGACGCCGATCAGCCACCGGTTTCCCCGGCTCTGACGGGCGGGCCTGGCCGTTTCCGGAACGGTTTCGTCGACGACGAGCGAGGTCATCGTGAGTTTCTCCCCGGTTCCACACGAGAGTGCGCAGCACGGGGAATCGCCGTTCAACCCCCCGGCGAGCACGATAGCCCGGAGGGGGGAAGCGGAGATGGGCGGGGCCAAGCTTCACGATGATTCGTGGTCTGCTTGGGTTTTTGAAACGGAAAGCGCGGTCTTGCACGGTTCCGATGCGGTTTTCGCAACGCAACCGGCCGGGGTGCGCGCACCCCGGCCGGTGCTGCCTCAGCTACAACCCGATGTCGCGCCGCAGCCTTCGCAGGCGTAGCACGAGCCGGCCGGGCGCATCTTCGTTCCGCAGGTCATGCACAGGGGGGCGTCCGCCGCCTTGCCGAGGCGGAGCTCCATCAGCTCCGTCGTCGTCTGGGCTTCGCGGTGGGGGTGGGGCGGCTCCTCCGCGTGCGGCTCCGGGGAGGCATCCACTGTGGACTGCAAAGCCTCCAGGTCGACGCCCGGGTTGCCGTACGTCGCCTCGACTTCGGCCGAACGCTCGTCCGCCGACAGGATGCCCAGCTGGGAGCGCTTCTCGTACGGCAGGTAGTCCAGGGCCAGGCGGCGGAACAGGTAGTCCATCACGCTCGTCGCGATGCGGATGTCCGGGTCGTCGGTCATGCCCGCCGGCTCGAAGCGCAGGTTGCTGAACTTCGAGACGTAGAACTCGAGCGGGATGCCGTGCTGGAGGCCGACCGAGATCGACATCGAGAACGCGTCCATCACGCCCGCCAGGGTCGAGCCCTGCTTGCCGAGCTTGACGAAGATTTCGCCGAGGCCGTCGTCCGGGTACGAGCCCGCCGTCAGGTAGCCCTCCGCGCCGCCGACGGTGAACGACACCGTCTGGCTCGGGCGCTTCTTCGGCAGGCGCTTGCGGACCGGGCGGTACTCGACGACCTTCTCCGGCTCGGCGGCGGCGGCCTCCGAGGGCTTCTTCGCCGTCGACAGCGGCTGGCCGACCTTGCAGTTGTCGCGGTAGATGGCCAGCGCCTTGAGGCCCAGCTTCCAGCCCTGGAAGTAGATCTCCTCGACCTCTTCGACCGTCGCCGACTCCGGCATGTTGACCGTCTTCGAGATGGCGCCGGACAGGAACGGCTGCACCGCGGCCATCATCCGGACGTGCCCCATCGGCGCGATCGAGCGCTCGCCGACCGCGCAGTCGAACACTTCGTAGTGCTCCGGGCGCAGCCCCGGCGCGTCGACGACGTGGCCGTGCTGCGCCACGTACTCGACGATCGCCTCGACCTGCTCGTCCAGGTAGCCCAGCGCGGTCAACGCGCGCGGCACCGTCTGGTTGACGATCTGCATCGAGCCGCCGCCGACCAGCTTCTTGAACTTGACCAGCGAGAAGTCCGGCTCGATGCCGGTCGTGTCGCAGTCCATCATGAAGCCGATGGTGCCGGTGGGCGCGAGCACCGAGGCCTGCGCGTTGCGCCAGCCGTGCTTCGTGCCGATGTCGATGCCCTTCTTCCACTCCTCGGTCGCCAGCGCGCGGACGGCGGCGTCGTTCGAGTGGTAGGTGCGGACGAGCTCGTTCGCCGCCGCGTGCTTGCGCATGACGCGCTGGTGCGACTCGGCGTTGCGGGCGTAGCCCTCGTACGCGCCGACGGCCCGGGCCAGCTCGGCTGACCGCCGGTAGGACACGCCGGTCATCAGCGACGTGATCGCCGCGGCGAGCGCGCGGCCGCCGTCGGAGTCGTACGCGTGGCCCAGCGCCATCAGCAGCGCGCCGAGGTTCGCGTACCCGATGCCGAGCTGGCGGAACCGGCGCGTGGTGTCGGCGATCGGCTCGGTCGGGAAGTCCGCGAAGCAGATCGAAACGTCCATCGCCGTGATGACGAACTCGACGGCGCGGGCGAACAGCGGCGCGTCGAACGTGCCCTCGGGCGTGACGAACTTCAGCAGGTTCAGCGACGCCAGGTTGCAGCTGGAGTTGTCGAGGTGCATGTACTCGCTGCACGGGTTCGACGCGGTGATCCGGCCCGACTCGGGGCAGGTGTGCCAGTCGTTGATCGTGCCGTCGTACTGGATGCCGGGGTCGGCGCACTCCCACGCGGCCTGCGCGACGCTGCGGAACAGCTTCTTCGCGTCGGTCCGGTCGATGACCTCGCCGGTGAGCCGGGCGCGCAGGCCGAAGTCGCCGCCGCTTTCGACCGCCTGCATGAACTCGTCGGACACGCGGACCGAGTTGTTCGCGTTCTGGTACTGCACCGACGAGATGTCCGCGCCGGAGAGGTCCATGTCGAACCCGGCGTCGCGGAGAACCTTGATCTTCTCCTCTTCGCGCGCCTTCGTCTGGACGAACTCCTCGATGTCCGGGTGGTCGATGTCGAGCACGACCATCTTCGCCGCCCGCCGGGTCGCGCCGCCGGACTTGATGGTGCCCGCCGATGCGTCCGCGCCGCGCATGAACGAGACCGGGCCGGAGGCGGTGCCGCCGGAGGTGAGCAGTTCCTTGGAGGAGCGGATGCGGGAGAGGTTCAGGCCGGCGCCGGAGCCGCCCTTGAAGATGAGGCCCTCCTCGCGGTACCAGTTGAGGATCGACTCCATCGTGTCGTCCACGGCGAGGATGAAGCAGTTGTGAACCCGGAGATTCCCGGACAGGTATTCCCCGGATTCGGTCTGGATGTCGTAGACCGGCATCTCGCCACGACTTTCGATGGAGGCGATCTCCAGCCGCTTCCTCTCGTGGGCGGGAAGGCCCGGCTTTTCGAAGGACGCCTCCAGCTTCGCGGTTTTCACCGGATCGATGAACCCGATCTCGTCCGCGAAGATCCGGCGATCTCCGGCGTTCCGGATCCGGATGCCCCAGAGGTCGTGCCGATCAGGCCGGCTCTCCTTCTCCCGGACCACCCGGGCGAAGATGCCGAACCGGGCCAGGAGCTGCTGGACCCCGCGGATCAGGTCCTCGCTGATCATGTCCACGGCGACCGAGGTGGACCGTTCGCGCGCGGAGACGTAGCCCTCCGCCTGGAAGATGCTCCGCAGATAAGCGGCCACAACCGGCAACGGCGCCGTGTACAGGTACTCCGGCACCACCATGTCGGTGCCGCGAGCACGCAGACCCCAGGTCTCGGCGAAGTCTTCGAGAACGTTGCCGTAGAGCCGGGTTCGGCGGCAGTCGAGCGTCTCGTCCTGGGTTTCGACGGCGCGTTCGTGTCGGTGGACATCCGGGAAGACGCGATCAAGCGCGTCCCGCACCCAGGACAGTTCGGCGTCGTTCACCGTCATGGCTTCGACGGTGAGGGAACGGTTCGTCCCCTGGTACTGGCCGACGAAGCCGTCCGATTGCAACCAACCCGCGAGCGCGGCCTCGGCGATGTGGGTTCCGCTGATCTCGTCCTCGCCGAACGCGCTACGGCGGTGCCATTCGAGCTGGTCACCCACGCGCAGCTCGCCGGCGGGCACGAACTTCCCGCCGGTCGAGCTCGCCCGCCACACCAGATGGTCGGCCGTGACGTCGAGGACGTGACCCGACTTCGTGCTGATGCGCAGGACTTCCTTGATGCCGTTCGCCTTGGTGGCGACGACCTTGGTCAGCCCGTGCGCGTCGTACACCTTGGCGCCCACGGCGCCCAGCTCGACGAAACGGCCGATCGGCACGGCGCCCCCGGGGGTGCTCACCAGGGCGTCGTACGGCTGGCAGGCGCTGACCTGCTGCTTCGACGGCGTGCCGACGTTGAACCAGACCGGGGAGTTGAAGCTGAAGACCTGGTGCAGCAGCATCCAGGTGAGTTCGTGCTCGAAGATTTCGAGGTCCTGCGACGAGGCGAAGTAGCCGTGGTCGCGCGCGCCCTTGACGTAGGTCTTCACGACGCGGTCGATGAGCTGCTTGAGGCTGCGCTCGCGCTGCGGGCTGCCGACGGCGCCGCGGAAGTACTTGCTGGTGACGATGTTGGTGGCGTTGACCGACCAGAAATCGGGGAATTCCACGCCGCGCTGCTCGAAGTTGACCGAGCCGTCACGCCAGTTCGTCATGACGACGTCCCGCTGCTCCCAGGTGACCTGGTCGTACGGGTGCTGCCCCTCGGTCGTGAAGACGCGCTTCACGGTGAGCCCGCCCGCGGCCTTGCTCTTCTTGCCGGCGGCCGCGCCGGCTCCCGTGTCCACGGTTTCGGTCATCGGTTGAACCCTCACTCCCGCAGCGGGACGGCTCAGTCGCCGTCTTCGCGCTGATCGCTCTCCTCCTGGGCAGCAGCACCCGCCATGGCCTCACGCAGGTCGGCGATCTCCTTCTCGAAGTCTTCGACCGACGAGAACGAGCGGTAGACGCTGGCGAACCGGAGGTAGGCGACCCCGTCGAGCTCACGCAGCGGGCCCAGGATGGCCAGGCCGACCTCGTGGCTCGGGATCTCCGCCAGGCCGGCGGAGCGGATCGACTCCTCCACGCGCTGCGCGAGCTGCTGCAGCGCGTCGTCGTCGACCGGCCTGCCCTGGCAGGCGCGGCGGACGCCGCTCACCACCTTGTCCCGGCTGAACTGTTCGGTGACCCCGGACCGCTTGACGACGGCGAGCACCATCGTCTCCGAAGTCGTGAACCGCCGTCCGCACGACGCGCACGAGCGCCGCCTGCGGATCGCCTGGCCTTCATCCACCTCTCGGGAATCGACGACCCGAGAGTCCGCATGCCGGCAGAACGGGCACCGCATCCGCCGATCACCTTCCCCTCCAAGTCGGCCGCCCCGGTCGACGCCCCGCGGCCACCATGCACCCCTGCACCTGGTGATCGTTCTGTGGACATCCGGTGGGTAAACGCCGACCAGCTGTGGACAACTGCTGCCGAGTCTACCCCAACCTGTGGACCAACTACAGCGGTGTAACTACTACATATAGCGGGCGAGCGTAGAACCCGGCGACAGCGTGCGCAAGCCGACGCGCATCCCCCGCGAAGGTTGCCCGGCGGGTCCGCGGCCGATCAGGGAGCGGGAACGAGAGCGGGATCGGCGACCGGCACCGTGAGCGGGAGCCCGGGCACCAGGACGGCCTGGTCCAGGCGATTGAGCTCCCTGATCCGGGCGACAACCGCGCCGGGTTCACTGCCTGGCGCGAATCGGGCGGCCAGCGAAGAAAGCGTGTCGCCCTGCTCGACGGAGACCGTGGCGGTCGTCTGCGGCACCGGAGCGCCCGACCCACCGCCGGAAAACAGGCCCAATCCGGTGATCATCAGGCAGCTCCCGACGGCGAGCGCGGCGAGCCACGGCCACCGGACCCCCACCCGCCGGGGCGCCGCGCAGGGCGAGCCCGCCGGATGACGGCCGGCGACGACCCGGGCGCGCGTCGGCGGGCGCCGCACTTCGCCGCGGAGCCCGCGCAGCACGCGCACGGGACGAAGCGGCGCCGGGACCGGGGTCGCCGGGCGAGCGTGCCCGCGTTCGGCCAGAATGGACATCCGAACCTCCTCGAAACCCTGGTGTCCGCCCGATTCGCGAACCGCGAGCGGCCCGTGGATCAAGGTCGAACAGGCGTTCTATCGAACGCCCGTGCGAAGGTCTACCACCTGCCACCGACAAAATCGAGCGGACACGGCGTGTCGATCGAACAGATGTTTGAAATCGCCGTGCCCGGGGGCTAACGTCGGTGACCAGGGCATCTGCCGGGCAGATGCCGCCGGCGAGGCTGCCCGCACCCCCGCGGGCGGCGGCCGGCGCGCAGATACGTGCAGCGAACGTCTGGGAGGCGACGCAGTGGCGAAGGAGAACAAGGCGGGCAGGACCAGTGGGTCCCCCGGTGGCTCGGGCAAGGTGCACGCCATGCCCGAGGTGTACGACGTGGACGAGACCCTCACCGTCCGCCAGCAGCAGGTGCTCGACGTGATCCGCTCGTGGGTGAGCCGGTTCGGCTACCCGCCGAGCGTCCGGGAGATCGGCGAGGCGGTCGGGCTGACGTCGACGTCGTCGGTTTCGCACCAGCTGCGCGCGCTGCAGCGCAAGGGCTACCTGCGGCGGGACGCGAACCGCCCGCGCGCGGTCGGCGTCCTCTCGGCGACCGACGACAACCCCATGGGCATCGAGATGGACCAGCAGCCGGTCATGCCGAAGGCGGCGTACGTGCCGCTGGTCGGCCGGATTGCCGCCGGTGGCCCGGTGCTGGCCGAGCAGGCCATCGAGGACGTCTTCCCGCTGCCGCGGGAGATCGTCGGCGAGGGCGAGCTGTTCCTGCTGAAGGTCACCGGTGACTCGATGGTCGACGCGGCCATCACCGACGGCGACTGGGTGGTGGTCCGCCAGCAGCCGGACGCGGACAACGGCGAGATCGTCGCGGCGATGATCGACGGCGAGGCCACGGTCAAGACGTTCAAGCGCAAGGGCGGCCACATCTGGCTGATGCCGCACAACGAGGCGTACGAGCCGATCCCCGGCGACGACGCCACGGTGCTCGGCAAGGTGGTCGCTGTCCTGCGCCGCCTTTAGGAAGTTGCTTCCGGGCTATCGCACGGCCCGGGAAGGATTTCACCGGATCGGATGATCTTCGGCCGTGGGGAGCCGGAGGTCAGCGGCGGGCTCGGCGACGCAGCTTGCTGAAGCCGAACCAGCCGAGACCGACCACCGCGAGCGTGATCCCGGCGGCGGGCAGGAGGGGGAGCCCGGCCCCGTCCCCTGCCGAGCCGGATGACGTGCTCGTGCCGGTCGTCCCCTCCGCCGGTGCGCCGGACTGCGCGGCCAGTGCCGCCGCGCCCCGCACCGTGCGGAGGGGCTGGCCGACGCCTTCGCTGCCCGAGATCAGCGTCCCGTCGGGGTCGAACGCGATCGCCTCGCCCTGCTTCTCCCCCGGCAACGGGATCCGGACCGGCTGGTGCTGCAACGCCTTCAGGACATCGCCGTCCGGAGCCGCGTACACGTACGCGTCCGTGTAGGTCCGCAACGCCACCACCGTGCCGTCCGCCGAGGACGCGCCGCCAGTCACCAGGACCGAGCCGATCGAACCGACCGGGCCGCCCTGGGTGTCCGTCGTGGCGATCTTGACCGTGCCGACCTTCTCCAGGTTGGTCGGGCCCGGGCTCGCCAAGGGTCCCGCCGGCCGGTACACGCGGGCCTCGCCGAGGACGTCCTTGGTGATCAGGTACGGCGTGCCCGCCTTGTCCATGATCAGCGCTTCGGTGTCGTGCTGGCCGTCCGGGTACGTCAGGCGGTGCAGCGTGACCTTGCCCTGCGGGCTCAGCTCCAGCAGCGCGACCGTCAGGCGGCCCTTCTTGTTGTCACCCGTGTCGGACAGCCACAGGGTTCCGTCCGGCGTGCGGGCCAGGTCCTCGACGTCGAACGGGTCGGTCTTGTCCGTGAGGACCTTCTGCACCTTGCAGTCGCGCCCCAGCACGAACACCTGGACCTTGCTGCCGCCGTCGTTGATCGCCCACAACTGCTTGCCGTCGGAGACCAGGCCGGACAGCTCGCCGATCCGGGAGTCCTTCATCGTGCACATCGGTTCCGGAGCCGCCGGAGCCGCGGAAGCCGGGACAGGCCCGCTCAGCAGACCCAGCGAAACTGCCGCAAGAGCGACGACCCAGCGCACCCAGCCCACCTCCGTAGTGTGCGACCACTTCAGCCGCACACTACGGAGACGTGTCAGGCCCCGGTCGAGTTGGTCTCGTACTCGCGCAAAGCCGCCGCGAGGTCCGGGCGGACCCGCACCAGCAGGCGCGTGCCCTCTTCGGCGTGCTCCTCTTCGAGAACCTCGCCGTCCGCGTGCGCCCGCGCGACCAGCTCGCCGCGCGCGTACGGCACCAGCACGTCGACCGTGACCTCCGGGCGCGGCAGGCGCTCGGCGATCACCTCGACGAGCTCCGCGATGCCCGCCCCGGTCCGGGCCGAAACCTGGACCGAACCGGCCAGCGCGTGCCGCAACCGGGCCAGGCTGACCTCGTCGGACGCGTCGGTCTTGTTGATCACCAGCAGCTCCGGCGGGAGCGGCTCCTTGCGCTTGCGGGTGATCTCGCCGAGCACCTCGCGCACGGCGCTGACCTGCTCTTCGGGCGCCGGGTCGGACCCGTCCACCACGTGCACGAGCAGGTCCGCGTCGGCGGCTTCCTCCAGCGTCGAGCGGAACGCGTCCACCAGCTGGTGCGGCAGGTGCCGCACGAACCCGACGGTGTCGGTCAGCGTGTAGCCGCGGCCGTCCGGTGTCTGCGCGCGCCGTGTGGTCGGGTCGAGCGTGGCGAACAGCGCGTCCTCCACCAGTACCCCGGCCCCGGTCAGCGCGTTGAGCAGGCTCGACTTGCCGGCGTTGGTGTAGCCGACGATCGCCACGCTGGGCACCTCGTTGGCCAGCCGCCGCCCGCGCTTGGTTTCGCGGATGGTGTCCATGGCCGCGATCTCCCGGCGCAGCTTCGCCACGCGCTTGTTGATCCGCCGCCGGTCCGTCTCGAGCTTGGTCTCACCGGGACCGCGCAGGCCCACGCCGCCGTTCGCGCCGCCGGCGCGGCCACCGGCCTGCCGGGACAGCGACGCACCCCACCCGCGCAGCCGCGGGATCAGGTACTGCAGCTGGGCCAGCTCGACCTGCGCCTTGCCCTCCTTGGACCGGGCGTGCTGGGCGAAGATGTCGAGGATCAGCGCGGTCCGGTCGATCACCTTGACCTTGACCTTCTCCTCGAGCTGCCGCAGCTGGCCCGGCGAGAGCTCGCCGTCGCAGATCACGGTGTCGGCGCCGGTGGAGCCGACGATGTCCCGCAGCTCCCGAACCTTGCCCGAACCGATGTAGGTGGCCGGGTCCGGCTTGGTCCGCCGCTGGATGAGGCCTTCGAGGACCTCCGAGCCCGCCGTCTCGGCCAGGCGCGCCAGCTCGGCCAGCGACGCTTCGGACTGCAGGGCCGTGCCCTCGGTCCACACGCCGACCAGCACGACGCGCTCGAGCCGCAGTTGCCGGTACTCGACCTCGGTGACGTCGTCCAGCTCCGTGGACAGTCCCCTGACCCGGCGCAGCGACGCCCGATCCTCGAGCTCCATTTCGCCTGTCGACGGGTCGCCGTCGTACAGGTCGTCGTCGTGGTCTTCGGTGTGTGTCAGTTCTGTCATCGTGCCTCCATGTTCCCACGATTCGCCGCGGGAACCGAACTTTTACGTGCTGGGATAGGTGGCGAGGTAGACCGCGGTGCGCTCGGCGCCGGGACGGCGGGGGCGCGCGCGGAACTCCTCGAGCAGGGCGTTGAGCCGCGTTTCCAGCTCCGCCCGCTCCTCGGGGGCCACCTGGACGACCAGGCGCGACTGGTGCACGCCCTCGAATCCGGTCTCGGCGATCTCGGCCAGATAGGCCTCGAGTACCGCCTGTTCCACGCCCTTGTCACCGCATGAGTCGAGTGTCCACGAAAGCCCCGTCGAAAGATACGGAATTTCGCGGGCGCCCCGGGTACCGCGGCGCGGGGGCTGCGCGGCGAGGAAGCCGGTGTCGACGAGCTTGCGCACGTGATGCAGCGTGGTCGCGGGGTCCCGGCCCAGCCTTTCGGCCAGCTCCTTGTTCGTCAGCGCCTCCGAGAAGGTCAACCGGATGATGCGCAGCCGTATTCCGGAGGCCAGCGCGGCCGCCTCGGCTTCGGTCGCGGCACGTCGTTTCGCAGGGAGCACGCGGGACAGCTTAGAGCGAACAGTGATTGACAGTTTCCAATCACTCGCGCCACACTCGGGAGCCATGCACAGGGGGTCACTCTTCCGCCACGCCGACTTCAGAAGGCTTTGGGCCGGCGACACGGCGAGCCAGTTCGGCACGACCGTCGGGTACACCGCCATCCCGCTGCTCGCCGCGGTGACCCTCGCCGCGACGCCGTTCGAGATGGGGCTGCTGACGGCGGCCCAGACGCTCGCGTTCCTGCTGATCGGCCTGCCCGCCGGGGTGTGGGTGGACCGGTTGCGGCGCCGCCGGGTCATGCTCACCGCCGACTTCGTCCGCTTCGCGCTCCTGCTGAGCGTGCCACTCGCCTGGTGGGCAGGGGTGCTGACGCTCGCCCAGCTGCTGGTGGTCGTGCTGCTCGTGGGCGTGGCGACGGTGTTCTTCGACGTCGCCTACCAGTCGTACCTCCCCTCGCTCGTCGGCCGGGAGCGCCTGCTGGAGGGCAACGCCAAGCTGCAGGCCGTCCAGTCGGTCGCGGGGGTCGCCGGGCCGAGCGGCGCGGGCGTCCTGGTCCAGCTGGTGAGCGCGGCGAACACCGTGCTGGTCACCGCGCTGGGCTACCTGGCGTCGGCGCTGTGCCTGCTGCGGATCCGCGCCGTCGAACCCGAGCCGGAACGGACCGGGCACACGCGGCTGCTGCCGCAGATCGCCGAAGGTCTGCGGTTCGTCTTCTCCGACAAGCCGTTGCGCGCGAGCGTGGCCTGCACGGCGACCGGCAACCTCTTCAACGGCGCCTTCACCGCGGTCGAGGTGCTGTTCCTGACCCGCACCGTCGGGCTACCGCCCTCGGCGGTCGGCGTGCTGCTGGCCACCGGCAGCGCCGGCGGGATCCTCGGCGCGATCTGCTCCGGGGCGATCACGCGGCGGATCGGCCACGCTCGGTCGATCTGGCTGGTTCCGCTGCTGACCTGGCCGGCGCACCTGCTGGTCCCGCTCGCCGAGCCGGGCTGGCGGCTCGGACTGGCTGGGTTCGGGCTGGTGGTCGCCGGGTTCGGCATCATCGTCTACAACGTCGCCTCCGTGTCCTACCGGCAGGCGATCTGCCCGGACCGGCTGCTCGGCCGGATGAACGCGAGCGCGCGGTTCGTGGTGTGGGGCACGATCCCGATCGGCGGGCTGCTGGGCGGCGCGCTCGGCGAAGGGCTCGGGCTGCGCGGCGCGATGTGGGTGGCGGTGGCCGGGGAAGCCGCCGCCGTGCTGTGGGTGGTCTGCTCGCCGCTGCGGCACATGCGCGACCTGCCGACCGAAGCGAAAAGCGATTCCGCCGCCGCCTAGAGTTGATTCATGAATACTCCATACGAGCGCCCGCGAGTCCCGGACAAGGTCGGTGTCGACGGTCTGGAGGCCAAGTGGGTACCCGTATGGGAATCCACCGGCGCCTACCGCTTCGACCGCAGCAAGACCCGGGCCGAGGTCTATTCGATCGACACCCCGCCGCCGACGGTCAGCGGGTCGCTGCACATCGGGCACGTCTTCTCCTACACCCACACCGACGTCCTCGCGCGGTTCAAGCGGATGCGCGGGCTTGAGGTCTTCTACCCGATGGGCTGGGACGACAACGGCCTGCCGACCGAACGCCGGGTGCAGAACCACTTCGGCGTCCGCTGCGAGCCGTCGCTGCCGTACGACCCGGAGTTCCGGCCGCCGGAGAAGCCGGGCAAGGACGTCGTCGCGATCTCGCGGCGCAACTTCGTCGAGCTGTGCGAAACGCTGACCGAGACCGACGAGCAGGTCTTCGAGCAGCTGTGGCGGCAGCTCGGCCTCTCGGTCGACTGGACGATGACCTACCAGACGATCGGGCACGACTCGCGGCTGATCTCGCAGCGCGCGTTCCTGCGCAACCTCGAGCGCGGCGAGGCGTACCAGGCCGAGGCGCCGACGCTGTGGGACGTGTCGTTCCGGACCGCCGTCGCCCAGGCCGAGCTGGAGGACCGCGAACGCTCCGGCGCGTTCCACGACCTGGCGTTCACCGGGCCGGACGGCGCCGACGTCGTGATCGCGACGACCCGGCCGGAACTGCTGCCCGCCTGCGTCGCCCTGGTGGCGCACCCCGATGACGAACGCTTCAAGCCGCTGTTCGGGAAGTCCGTGCGGTCGCCGGTGTTCGGCGTCGAGGTGCCCGTGGTGGCGCACCGCCTGGCGGATCCCGGAAAGGGCCGCGGCATCGCGATGGTGTGCACTTTCGGCGACACCACCGACGTCACGTGGTGGCGCGAGCTGCGGCTCGCGACCCGGGTGGTGCTGGGCCGCGACGGCCGGTTCCTGCCCGAGGCGCCGTCCGGGGTGTCTTTCGACGCCTACGCGCCGCTGGTCGGCAAAACCGTCCACACGGGACGCGAGATCATGGTGCGGCTGTTGCGCGAAGCCGGGGCCCTGCGCGGCGAGCCGCGGCCGATCACGCACGCGGTGAAGTTCTACGAAAAGGGCGACAAGCCGCTGGAAATCGTCGCCAGCCGGCAGTGGTACCTCCGCAACGGCGGCACCGACCCGGCGTTCCGCGAGAAGATGCTCGCCCGCGGCGAAGAGCTGAACTGGGTGCCGAAGCACATGAAGGTGCGCTACTCGTCGTGGGTGGAGAACCTCGCCGGCGACTGGCTGGTGAGCCGCCAGCGGTTCTTCGGCGTGCCGATCCCGCTGTGGTACCGGCTCGACGCCCAAGGCGAGCCGGACTACGACGCCCGCTTGCTGCCGGAGACCCTGCCGGTGGACCCGAGCAGCGACGTCCCGCCCGGGCACACCGAGGAGCAGCGTGGCGTGCCGGGCGGCTTCGCGGCCGACCCCGACGTGATGGACACCTGGGCGACGTCGTCCCTGACGCCGCAGATCGTCGGCCGGTGGAGCGTCGACGACGACCTGTTCGCGCGCGTGTTCCCGATGGACCTGCGGCCGCAGGCGCACGAGATCATCCGCACCTGGCTGTTCTCGACGGCGGTGCGCGCGGAGCTGGAGCACGGCGTGCTGCCGTGGCGGGAGACGTCGATCGCGGGCTGGGTGCTCGACCCGGACCGCAAGAAGATGTCGAAGTCCAAGGGCAACGTGACGACCCCGGTGGACATGCTGGAGCGGCACGGTCCGGACGCGGTCCGCTACTGGGCGGCCAGCGCCCGGCCGGGCGTCGACACGGCGGTCGACGAGGGCCAGATGAAGGTCGGCCGCCGGCTGGCGACGAAGCTGCTCAACGCGAGCCGGTTCGTCCTCGGCCTCGGCGTGCCGTCGCCTTCGGCGGTCGCCACCGAGCCGCTGGACCGCGCGTTGCTGGCGGCGCTGGCCGTCGTCGTCGAGCAGGCGACGGCGGCCCTGGAGGACCTGGACTACGCGCGGGCCCTGCAGGTGACCGAGACGTTCTTCTGGACGTTCTGCGACGACTACGTGGAGCTGGTCAAGGGTCGGGCGTACGGCGACCGGGGTGCCGGCGCGGCCGAGTCCGCGCGGGCGGCCTTGGTGACGGCGTTGTCGGCGTTGCTGCGGCTGTTCGCGCCCTTCCTGCCGTTCGCGGCCGAAGAGGTCTGGTCGTGGTGGCAGCCGGGCTCGGTGCACCGGGCGGCGTGGCCCGCACCGGAAACCGGCGACGGCGAGCGCGCGCTGCTGCCGCTGGCGAGCCAGGTGATCGCGGCGGTGCGCCGGGCGAAGACGGACGCGAAGGTGTCGATGCGCACGGCGGTGGAGGCGCTGACGGTGACCGGCCCACCGGAGGTGCTGGCGCGGTTCGCGCGGATCGAGCCGGACATCCGCACGGCGGGGACCATTGTGGACGTCACCACCGGCGAAGGCGAATTCTCCGTCGAAGCGACGATCGGTGCACCGTCCTGACGCATCCGGATTCCCAACCGGAAAGAAATTCATTCACGGTCAAAAAAGAATCTTGGCCGTGAATGTATCAGGGCGGTCCCGGCGGGCGTCTTCACCTTCGATCGTCGCGCGACGATCGATCGGAGGTGCCTCATGCCCACAGTGGACGAACTCGTCGCCATCAAGGAGCGAGTCGAACAGGAACTGCTCGGCCGGCCCGGTGTGACCGGGGTCGACGTCGGCTACAAGGAGGTCGGCGGGGAACGCACGGACCAGGTCGCCATCCGGGTGCACGTCGCCCGGAAAACCGACGACGTCCCGCACGAAGAACGCATTCCGGAACAGATCGACGGCGCCGTCACCGACGTCGTCGAACGCCGGTACGAACTGCACGTTGCCACCCTGGAACTCGACGTTTCCGCGCAGGCGGACACCACGCACTACGCCACGCTCCAGGGCGGCATCAGCATGGGCCCGAGCCGCGTGATCGACAACCACATCTTCGCCGGCACGCTCGGCGCGATCGTCGTCGACAACGCGACCCACGCCCGCGCCGCGCTGACCAACTTCCACGTGGCGGCCGTCGATTCCGGCTGGCACACCGGTGACCGGATGGTGCAGCCGAGCCGGATCGACACCGGTGTCGTGCCCGGCGACGAGTTCGGCGCCATCCTGCGGGCCACCCTGTCCGGCAACGTCGACGGCGCCGTCATCTCCATCGACGCCGGAAAGGCCACCTCGTGCACGGTGGCCGGAATCGGCGACGTCAGGGGCAGCAAGGCCGCCGCGCTGGGCATGGCGGTCCGCAAGCGCGGCCGCACCACCGGCCTGTCCTACGGCACCGTCGACGGGATCGCGGCCACCGTCAACGTCGACTACGGCGACGGGCTCGGCGTGCACACCCTGGCCAACCAGGTCAGCATCGCCGCCGACACCGCGCACAACGCGATCTTCTCCGACCACGGCGACTCCGGCTCGGTGATCGTCGACTCCGGCGGGTACGTCGTCGGCCTGCTCTTCGCGGGCGCCGGGGCGAGCACGGTCGCCAACCCGATCAGCGCGGTGCTGTCCGAGCTGAACGTCTCCCTGTGCGTCGGCAAGTCGATCATCAAGGACATCAAGGACGGCCGCAAGGACTTCCTCAAGGACAAGGACTTCCGCAAGGAGATCCAGAAGGAGCTGCGCAAGGAGCTCCAGAAGGAACTCGCGCTCGACAAGCGGGTCAAGGACATCCGGGACGTCTTCAAGGACCGCGAGCACGGCCCCGGCCCGGACCCCGACCCGGGTCCGCTCGGCCCGGGCGGCGGGCCGGGCCTCGAACAGCGGCTGCGGGCGGTCGAGGACCAGCTGAGCCGGCTCGGCGGGTTCGTCGGCCCGGAACTGCGTCCCGACCTGGTCGCGCCGCTCACCGGGCAGGAGCCGCTGACCGACGCCGAGACCGGGCAGCTGCGGGCGGAGCTGGAGCAGCAGGTCGCCGACGCCGTCGCCGCCAAGGCGGAATTCGACGCGCCGCCGGCGTGAGGACCAGGAGGCGCCACCGTGCTGCTCGTCCTCTGTTCGCTCGACGACACCGACGGCCAGTGGTTCGCCCGCCGGGCCACCCGGGCCGGCCGGGCGTGCGTCGCGGTGACGACCGAACGCCTGTCGTTCGCCCGCCGGCACGACCACCGGGTCGGCCCGGCGGGCGACGTCCGCACCACCATCGAGCTCGCGGACGGCGCCGTGCTCGACGGCGAAGCCCTGACCGGCGTGCTGAACCGGATCCGGGTGCCGCCCGCGCTCGCCTGGCACCGGGCCGAGCCCGCCGAGCGCGACTACGCCTCGGCCGAGCTGTTCGCCTACACGCTGTCCTGGCTCGCCGGCCTGCGCTGCCCGGTCCGCAACACGCCGACCCCGCAGTGCCTCGCCGGTCCGGCGCCGGACCCGGTGCAGGCCTGGGCGGCCGCGCACGCCGCCGGGCTGCGCTGCGCCCCGATCCGGCTCGGCACCGGCACGCCGTGGCCGCCCGGGGACGCCGCGCTCGCCGGGGCACGGGCCGCCGTGGCGGGGCCGGTCCGGCCGCGGCAGGTGCGCTGCCTCGACCAGGAGGTGCTCGACCGGGACGTGCCGGCCGCCACGGCGGCCGGCGTGCGCCGGCTGACGAAGCTGCTCGGCGCCGAAACGGCGTTGCTCGGCATCGACTTCCTGGTCGGCGACGCGGACTGGTGGTTCGCCGGCCTCACCGCGGTGCCCGCCCTCCGCCCCGGCGGCGACCTGCTGGTCGGCCGGCTCCTCGACGCCTTGGAGACACCATGACGGTGCTGCTGTGGGGGCTGCCCGACGAGCCCCCGGTCGACCTGGTCGCCACCGAGCTGCGGGCCCGGGACGCCGACGTCGTCCTGGTCGACTCCCGGGCCGCCGCCCGCGACACGATCGACCTCCGGCTCGACACGGGGGCCGGCGTCGGCGGCGTGCTCCGCACCCACGACCGGACGGTCGAGCTCGCCCGGGTCACCGGGGTCTACGTGCGGCCGGTCGAGCCCGAGCTCTTTCCCGGGCTCGAGCCGGCCGACCTCGCCCGCGCCCGGCGCTTCTGCGACGCGCTGACCAGCTTCACCGAGCTGACCGGGAGCTCGGGGCAGTGCCGGGTGGCGAACCGCCTCCTCGCGATGGGCTCCAACGTCTCCAAGCCGTACCAGGCCCAGCTCATCACCCGGCACGGCTTCGGCACGCCGTCGACGCTGGTCTCCAGCGACCCGGCGGAGGTGCTCGCGTTCGCCGGGCGGCACGGCCCGCTCGTGTACAAGTCGATCAGCGGCGTCCGGTCGATCGTCACCGCGTTCGACCCGGCCGCCGACGCCGGGCGGCTGGCGCGGGTGCGCTGGTGCCCGGTCCAGTTCCAGGAGCAGCTCGACGGCCCGGACGTCCGCGTGCACGTCGTCGGCGACCGGGTCTTCGCGACCGAGATCACCACGACGGCCGTCGATTACCGGTACGCGCGGCAAAGCGGGACCACGGCCACGCTGCGCGTCCACGACCTCGACCCGGACGTCGCGGCCCGGTGCGTCGCGCTGGCTGCGGCGCTCCGGCTGCCGTTCGCGGGGATCGACCTGAAGCTGGTCCCGGACGGCCGGGTCGTGTGCTTCGAGGTGAACCCGTCCCCCGGGTTCACCTACTTCGAGCACGGGACGGGGCAGCCGATCGCCGCCGCGCTGGCGGCGTGGCTCACCGGGTCATGACCTGGCGGCGGCCCACCACGTGCCGTCGATTTCGCCGCGCGCCACGATCTCGGCCGGGCCCGACAGCGTCGACGCGCCGCGGGACACCGTCACCTCGACGCGGCCGCCCGGGATGTCCACGGTGGACGCTCCGGTGTCGGTGCCCGCCAGGTGGAAGGCGGCCGCCACCGCGGCGACCGTGCCGGTGCCGCACGCCCGCGTCTCCCCCACCCCGCGTTCGTGCACGCGCATCCGCAGCGCGCCCTCGCCGAGGCGGTTGACGAACTCGAGGTTCACCCCGTGCGGGAAGACGTCGTGGTCGAAGTCGGGCTGGTCGCGCAGGTCCAGGTCCGCGACGTCGTCGTCGAGCAGGGACACCAGGTGCGGGTTGCCGACGTCGACGGCCACGCCGGAGAACGGGCGGCCGGCCACCACCGTGACCGAGGTGCCGGTGATCGTCGCCGGTCCCATGTGGACGGTCACCGAGCGGTCCGGGTGCACCACCACCGGGCGATCCCCCGCCCGGGTGCCGATGACGAACTCGCCCTCGGCGGCCAGACCGGCGTCGACCAGGTACCGGGCGAAGACGCGCACACCGTTGCCGCACATCTCCGCGATCGACCCGTCGGCGTTGCGGTAGTCCATGAACCACTCGCCCGCGGAAGGCAGGTCGAGCGCGGCGGCGCGGCCGACGCGCAGCACGCCGTCGGCCCCGAGGCCGCGCCGGCGGTCGCACAACGCGGCGACCCTGGCCGCGGTCAGCTCGAGGCGGCCCGCCGGATCGGGGAGCAGCACGAAGTCGTTCTGCGTGCCGTGCCCCTTGAGGAACTCGATTCCGCCCATGGGGGCAAGATTACCCGCCGAGGGTATCCAGGACGCGCGCGGCCAGCTCCGGATCGGCGCCGTCGAACCAGTGGATCCGCTGGTCGCGCCGGAACCAGGAGCGTTGCCGCCGGACGAAGCGCCGCGTCGCCTGCGCCGTCGCCGCGGCGGCCGCTTCGAAGTCCCCTTCGCCGGCCAGTTCGGCGAGCACCTGCTGGTAGCCGAGCGCCCGCGCCGCGGTCTTCCCCTCGCGCAGGCCCCGCTTCTCCAGCTCGCGCACCTCGTCGACCAGCCCGGCGGCGAACATCCGCCGGACGCGCTCGTCGACGCGCTCGTCGAGCTCCGCCGGGTCCCGGTCGACGCCGATCAGCACGGTGCCGTGGCGGGCGGGCCCGGGCCGGGGCAGGTTCGCCGAGAACGGCTCGCCGGTAATCTCGATGACCTCGAGGGCGCGCACGATCCGCCGGGTGTTGGTCGGCAGGATCGCGGCCGCCGCCACCGGATCGCGGTCACCCAGCCGGGTGTACAACGCGGCCGTGCCGAGCTCCGCCGCCTCCGCGTCCAGCCGGGCGCGGATCGCCGGGTCGGTGCCCGGGAACCGCAGGTCGTCGAGCACCGCCTGGACGTACAGGCCGGACCCGCCGGCCAGCACCGGCACCCGGCCCGCGGCGCGGAGCCGGTCGATTTCGGCCCGTGCTTCGCGCTGGTAGACGGCGACGGACGCGGTTTCGGTCACGTCCAGCACGTCGAGCAGGTGGTGCGGGACGCCGCGGCGTTCGGCCTCGGTGGCCTTGGCGGTGCCGATGTCCATGCCCCGGTAGAGCTGCATCGCGTCGGCGTTGACGACCTCGCCGCCGAGCTCGCGGGCCAGGTCCACGGCCAGCGCGGTCTTGCCGGTGGCGGTCGGGCCGACCACCGCGACGGGGCTGTTCACGGCGGTCGACGATACCGGCGGGCCGACACGGAGCGTCCACCGGAAGTAGGATCACGAGCTTCGGGTGGCTCATCCAGTACCACGGTGCGCGCTGAGCTGCTTGAATGCCGCGTGGGGCCGTAGCATCCGAGCACGGCCCGTGACGACCGCATTACCCGGCCCCGCTCCACGGCGGGGCGCCCGCGCGAGCGGGCGTACAGGCGATAAGGAGCCTGCGATGGCCCAGGAGAACACTTCCACCGGTACCCCGGCCCCGCACCCGGTGCCGCACGCGCTGCACGCCGGGCACGCCGCCCCGCCCGTGCCGCCCGCCGAGCCCACCCCCGCGACCTGGGGCCGGATCGACGACGAGGGCACCGTCTACGTCATCACCGCCGAAGGTGAGCGCGCGGTCGGCGTCTGGCAGGCCGGCAGCCCCGACGAGGGCCTGGTGCACTACGCCCGCCGCTTCGACGACGTGCGCACCGAGGTCGAGCTGCTGGAGACCCGGCTGATCTCCGGCGCCGGCGACCCGAAGCACGCGTTGTCGAGCGCCACCCAGATCCGCGACGGCCTGCCCGAGTCGGCGCTGGTCGGCGACCTGGCCGCCCTCGCCGCGCGGCTGGAGTACGTCATCGGGCACGCGGAGAAGGCCCTGGCCAGCGCGAAGGCCGAGCGCGAGGAGGCCCGCGCCGCGGCGATCGCCCGCAAGCAGGAGCTGGCGGAGGAGGCGGAGAAGATCGCGGCCGAGTCCACCCAGTGGAAGGCAGCGGGCGACCGGCTGCGCACGATCCTCGACGAGTGGAAGACGGTCAAGGGCGTCGACCGCAAGACCGACGACGAGCTGTGGAAGCGGTTCTCGAAGGCCCGCGAAGCGTTCAACCGCCGCCGCGGATCGCACTTCGCCGAGCTCGACAAGCAGCGCGCCTCGGCCAAGCAGCGCAAGGAGGAGCTGATCGCCGAGGCCGAGGCGATCAGCGAGTCCGAGGACTGGGGCGAGACGGCGGGCCGCTATAAGGACCTGATGACGGAGTGGAAGGCGGCGGGCCGCGCGCCGAAGGACAGCGACGAGGCGCTGTGGCAGCGCTTCCGCGCGGCGCAGGACAAGTTCTTCGCCCGCCGCTCGGCGGTGTTCTCCGAGCGCGACGCGGAGTTCGGCGCGAACGCGGCCCGCAAGGAAGAGCTCCTGATCGAGGCCGAGAAGATCGACGCGGCGGCGAACCTGGAGGCGGCGAAGAGCGCCCTGCGCCGGATCCAGGAGCAGTGGGACGAGATCGGCAAGGTCCCCCGCGAGCGCATCCGCGAGCTGGACGGCCGACTGAAGGCGGTCCAGGACGCGGTCAAGACGGCGGAGGATTCCCGGTGGCGCCGGACGGACCCGGAGGCCCAGGCCCGGGCGGCCCAGTTCCGCGAGCGGGTGGCGCAGTTCGAGTCCCAGGCGGAGAAGGCGCGCGCGGCCGGGGACGAACGGCGGGCGAAGAAGGCCGATGAGCAGGCTGCTCAGTGGCGTGAGTGGCTGCAGGCTGCTGAGGCTGCTGTGGCGGATCGCTGAGTTTTCCCGAAGGCCCCTCTTGCCGGCTGTTTTGGCTGGTGAGGGGGGCTTTTTGGGTTGTCCACAGGGGGTTCGGGTTGTGGACAGGGAGGGTGGTCGGGGGCGGTTTCGGGGGCTTTTGTCAGAGGCCGCCGATAGGCTGGAAGCGGGGGAGCCCCCAGGGAGGGTGGGCTCTGCTGCGGCGGCTCTGCTGCGGCGGCTCTGCTGCGGCGGCTCTGCTGC
>NZ_PPHG01000066.1:0-174472 GCF_002904295.1 Amycolatopsis sp. CA-128772 | reverse complement strand
TCTGCTGCGGCGGCTCTGCTGCGGCAACCCTGCTGCGGCAGCCCAGTAGCGACAGCCCTGCGGCGGCGGCCGTGGTCGGCCTGGCGCTCGCCGGGCCCGCCCCCACGCCCGGCTACTCGGCGAGCACCCTCACCCGCGCGTCGGCTCTGCGGCGGCGGCCCCTGCGGCAGCGGCTCAGCAGCGGCGGCCGTGGTCGGCCTGGCGCTCGCCGGGCCCGCCCCCACAGCCGCCGACGCCGCTCCGCCTACTCGGCGAGCACCCTCACCCTGCGCGTCGGTCGGCTGAGCCCAGTCCTCAAGACCGCGAGAACGCCGTCCGCATCCATTGCACCGCCAGGCAGATCATCGCGATGAAGGCGATGATCATGCCGATCCCGGGACCGCCGCCCGCGGAGCCCGGGGCGTGGGACGACTGCTGCGACCAGATGGCCAGCAGCCCGTCCACCGAGGCGAACCAGCCGCCCGCCGCGCAGACCCAGGCCAGCCACCAGCGCCGGGTCACCAGGGCCAGCGCCGACGCCAGGATGCCGACCCCGGTGGACGTCGCCGCGAACAGCTGCGGGATGCCGCCGCCCTCGCCGGCCAGCACGCGCCAGCCCGCGTGGTCGCCGACCCACGGGAGGATCTGGCAGATCAGCAGCACGAACGAGAACACCGCGATGGTGAACCCGCGGCGGCCCAGCTCCACCGTCCGGGACGCCCGCGCGCCCGCCTCGTCGATCTCGGCGGCCAGTTCGGCCAGCTCGCCGTTGCCCCGCGGCTCGGTCACAGCGCACACCCACTCACCGGTTCGGGCCGGGCCGCCGGGGCACCGAAGCCCGGCAGGCCCAGCGTGACACCGCTCGTCTTCGGCCGCAGCCCGGCCTCCGCGTTGTCGCCGGCCCGCGTCCGCCGGTGGGACAGCAGGTCGCCGTCGGCCACCAGGTGGTGCGGCGCGCCGTAGGTGACGACCGTCTCGACGACGTCACCGGGGCGGACCGCGCGGTCCACCCGCTCGCCGGCCGGCGTGAAGTGGACCAGGCGCCCGTCGCGGGCGCGGCCGCTCATCCGCTGCGTCTCGGCGTCCTTGCGGCCCTCGCCCTCGGCGACGAGCAGCTCGACGCGGCGGCCGACGATCTTCTTGTTCTCGTCCCAGGAGATCGCGTTCTGCAGCTCGACCAGGCGTTCGTAGCGCTCCTGCACGACCTCCTTCGACAGCTGGCCGTCCATCGTCGCGGCCGGCGTGCCGGGGCGCTTCGAGTACTGGAAGGTGAACGCGCTGGAGAAGCGGGCCTGCTCGACGACGTCCAGGGTCGCCTGGAAGTCCTCCTCGGTCTCGCCGGGGAAGCCGACGATGATGTCGGTGGTGATCGCCGCGTCCGGCATCACCGCGCGGACCTCGTCGAGGATCTTCAGGAAGCGCGCCGAGCGGTAGGAGCGCTTCATCTCGCGCAGCACCCGGTCGGACCCGGACTGCAGCGGCATGTGCAGCTGGTGGCAGACGTTCGGCGTCGCGGCCATGGCGTCGATGACGTCGGAGGTGAACGCGGCCGGGTGCGGCGAGGTGAACCGGACGCGCTCGAGGCCGTCTACGGTGCCGCAGGCGCGCAGCAGCTTGCCGAACGCCAGCCGGTCGCCGAATTCGACGCCGTAGGAGTTCACGTTCTGGCCGAGCAGCGTGACTTCGAGCACGCCCTCGGCGACGAGCGCCTCGACCTCGGCGAGGATTTCGCCGGGCCGCCGGTCGCGTTCCTTACCGCGCAGCGCGGGGACGATGCAGAAGGTGCAGGTGTTGTTGCACCCGACCGAAACGGACACCCAGCTCGCGTACGACGATTCACGGCGCGCGGGCAGCGTCGAGGGGAAGGTTTCGAGCGACTCGAGGATCTCGACCTCGGCCTGGGCGTTGTGCCGGGCGCGCTCCAGCAGCGTGGGCAGCGACCCGATGTTGTGGGTGCCGAAGACGACATCGACCCACGGCGCCCGTTTGACGATCTCCCCGCGGTCCTTCTGCGCAAGACACCCACCGACGGCGATCTGCAGATCGGGGTTGGCGACCTTGTCGGGCCGCAGGTGTCCGAGGGTGCCGTACAGCTTGTTGTCGGCGTTCTCCCGCACGGCGCAGGTGTTGAACACGATGAGGTCGGGCTTGGCCCCGGCGGTGGCCGGGACGTAGCCGGCGTCCTCGAGCTGCCCGGCGAGGCGCTCGGAGTCGTGCACGTTCATCTGGCAGCCGAAGGTGCGGATCTGGTACGCCCTGGGTGCCTGGTTCTCGGTCATCGGCTTCCAGGGTAGACCTGCGCATACGTGCTGCCCTGCGCCCCCTCCGGGCCGGTCGTTCTCACCCGGGCGGAACCCGGCACGACCGAGGCCTGCGAACGGAAGGTCGGCCGGAAGGCAGCTCGGAAACACCACCCTGCGGGCGAGCCGGTCACTGCACCCAGCTGCAGCCCGTCGCCAGAACGGAACCGTCGGTCTGCAGCTGGTACGCCGTGCAGGATTCCGTTGCCGGGCCGACCGAGACGAGCAGGACGTCCAAGCCGACGAGCCGCCATGCCCAGAGCGTGCCGATGTGGAACACGTACGGGGCGCCCTGGTCGGGCGAGGGCGCGCACGTGCCCGCCATGCGCAGTGCGCGGAACGTCAGCCGGTCCTGCATCGCGCTTGCGCAGCTCGTCGTGGTTGCGGCCTGGGCGGCCGGTGCCACCAGCGTGCAGCACGTGGCCGACACGAGCAACGCAGCCGCCGTGAATCGTCGGATTCCCATCGTTCCCGCCCTCCGGATTCGATCCGGATACGATATCGCGGACGCCACCGGCCCGAAATGGGACGACCGGGCGATCAGAAACCGCCGGAATGACACGCACGGTGAAATTGTCAGTTATTCGTCCAGAACGGATTACTGCACCGCAGTCGGCGCCCAGGCCGCCAGTTCCGCGCGGACCGCCGCCAGCTGAGCCGCCGCCGGAACCGTCGAAGGTTCCGCGATCAGCGCGTAGTGCAACCCCGGTGTCGCCGCCAGCTGCAGCCGGTCACCCACCCGGTTCACCGAAACCACGTCCGTCACCACCGTCGGTGTCATCCCCGCCGGCACGTGCAGCTCCGTCGGTGCTCCCGCCGCGATCCCCTGCCACACCAGCACTCCGTACCGGCCGGCTCCCGTAAGCGCCGCCGTCGCAGGCAAACTCGGGGGCACCGTGTTCCACGTCAGCGTCTGGCTGCCGTCGCGCGACCGGTCCTCGTACGTGAACGCCAGCGTGTGGCCCGCCACCGCTGCCGGGTACACGCGGTCCAGGAGCCGTGCGTCCTGGCGGAGCTGGATCGTTCCGTCGTCCGCCGTGCGGGCCGACGAAAAGTCTTCGCCGTTCCAGGCGTCGCCGTCCGTTTTGACCTTGTCCGGGTTGTCGTTCATCAGCTCGTGGTGGCGGCCGCTGTAGATGTCCCACTGCCACTGCGTGGCCGAGAGCACCGGGCCCGACTGCACCGGCTGCCGCCACCAGTTCGCCCCGGAAACCCGGGAATCCAGGGCCTGGTACATCGCCTTGTCCACCGTCGGGGCCTTGTCCGACGTGTAGCCCGTCATCGGGTGGCCGAACTCGGTGACGATCGCCGTCGTGCCCAGGGCCGTCGCGCGGTCGCGGACCGTGCCGAAGCTCGCGCTGTACTGGCCGTCGCCCGCCTTGCCCGGCATGAACACGCCCGACTGGGCCAGCTGGTCGTAGAAGTGCGTGTTGAACACGTACCGCGGGCCCATCGCGCCGGTGTCCTGGAAGCCGCCCGGGTGGAGCTGGAAGGCGATGTTGGCGTTCCAGAACATGTTCGGTTCGACGAACGCCGGCTTGTCCTGCCAGCCGGCCGAATCCATCGCGTCGCGGAAGCGTTCGAAGAACGGCCACAGCACGTTCTGCTCCCACGCCTTGCTGTCCTGGCCCTGGTCGTAGCGCCCGGCGAACGGCTCGTTGTACGGGTCCATGCCCGCGACGCCGGCGAACTGGGCGGCGCTCAGGTTCGTCCGCAGGTACGCCATCGTCTGGACGGCTTGGCCGACGAACTCGTCCTGGACGCCGCGGGCGTTGTGCCAGAAGTCCTTCGTGGCGTCCTGGACCGCGCCGTTCTGGGTGATGTTCTGGCCCCAGTGGGCGCAGATGCCGCAGCTCTCCGCCGGGTAGCCGCCGAGGTCGACGACCCACTTCGGCGCGCCGTCGCCGGTGTACCAGCTGCCGCGGTTGAACAGGTAGCGGGAGAACAGGTCCTGGTGAAAGTCCGGCAGCACCGTGAAACCCTCGTCCAGGAACGCCTTCAGCTGCTCGGTCAGCGCGCCCAGGTACCGCGTGTTCACCGGACCGCGCACCGGCTGCGTCCCGGCCCACGCGATCGGGAACCGCACCGCGTTCGCGCCGGTCAGGGCCCGCATCGACCGCGCCGAGCGGCGCGCGTCGGCGGCGTTGGCGAATGGCAGGAAACCGTTTTCCGCCAGCTTCGTCTCGCCCGAGACGTTGAAGCCGCGCAACACCACTTCCCGGCCGTACTCGTCGACGAACGCCGATCCCCGCACGGTCAGCCGGTGCTGCGGGACGTCCTCGGCCACGGCGGAGGCGACGACACCGGACGTCATCGCCACCGCGGTGAGCAAAGCCACGAGCATGCGCATGATGGCGGCCCCAAACATGAAGGAGTTTCGCAAAAGTTAGCGACCCGGCTTCAGGCCGTCAAGGGCCGGAAGGCGCAGTTCAGGCCGCCTTCCGGAGCCATTGCTGGTTGGCCACGCTCGTGCACGGGTACTGCTTGACCGCCGCGCTGTCCGCCGTCGACCCGGAGACGACGTCCAGGCACTTGCCGCTGTGCCGGGCCACCCACCGGACGTACCCGCCGCTGACCGCCTGCGCCTGCCACTGCTGGTTCGTGCCGCCGGTGCACGCCCACTGCACCGCCGCCGCGCCGTCCGCCGTCGAGGCGTCCGCGACGTCGAGGCACTTGCCGCTGTGGCGGGCGATCAGGTTCACGTACCCGTTGCCGAGGTCGACCTCGCTCCACTGCTGGTTCCCGCCGTTGTTGCACGTGTACTGCGTCAGCGCCACCCCGTCGTTCCGGGACGAACCCGGGATGTCCGCGCACTTGCCGCTGTGCCGGGCGACCAGCGCTTCGTACGCGCTGCCGCTGCCGGAACCCGCGACCACCCCGGTGGCCACGTCAATGCTCACCTTCGGGTACCAGGTCATCGAAAGCGTGGTGGCGCTGGGGAACGAAAGTGGCAGCCAGACGTACCGCGACTCGTTGACCGGCCGCTGCCACGCGCCCGCCCAGCGGTCACCCAAGTACAGGTACGAAGTCGCCTGCGAGCCCTGCAGGGGCAGCACGTACGCCGTCTGGCTGCCGTAGCCGGTCGAGTCCCCGACGTTCGCCAGCCCGCTCCACGTCCCCGTGACGCTGGTGGCCGTGGCGTACTTCTGCTGGTTCGGGTTCCAGCCCGTCGCGGCCGACGTGACCATGAAGTAGACGCCGTTGCGCTTGAACATCGCCGGGGCCTCGCGGTACGAGCCCGGCCACAGCGTCTGCACCAGCGAAGCCACTCCGGTGTAGTCGGCGGTGAGCCGGTACACGTTGAGGTCGGCGTTGTCGCGGGCCGCGGAGGCCATGTACGCGGTTCCGTCGTCGTCCTTGAACAGCGTGATGTCCCGCGACATGTGGGCGCCGAGCGGGCGGAAGCTGCCGCGGTAGGAATAACTTCCGTCCACTGTGGACGAGGTGGCCACGGCCGCGCGCGCTTCGGCGTAGTCGTCGCCGTTCTCCTTGTGCATCCACATCACGTACTGCCCGGTCGAGCTGTTGTAGACGACCTTCGGCCGTTCGATCTTGGCCCGGCCCAGCTCGGCCGCCGACGACTGCGTCAGGACGTCGTTGCGGTACTCCCACGTCTTCAGGTCGGCCGACCGGTAGACCGAAACCGCCTTGAAGGTGTCGTCGGCGTTGCGGTTTTCGCCGAACCAGTAGTAGTACGCACCCACCTTGAGCACCCCGCCGCCGTGGGCGTGCACCAGGGCGCCTCCGGTGTCGGTGAACTGGCTGCCGTTGGTCACCGTCACCGGCGCGGCGGACGCAGGGGGTGCGCCGAGCAGGGCGGTGAAGAACACGAGCACGGACAGCACCACACCACGTCGTCGTAGCATGACGGCTCCTTTGCGCAGCACCCGGGCCGGGCTTCTGTTAGCGCTAACACAACTCCCGCAGTTTAAGTGACGCGCGCCACAGGGTGTCAAGGGCCGAACGTCGGCCGGCGCTGAACGGCCGGTTGACCGTGCCCGGGCCGGCCGCTATGTTAGCGCTCACTTTGCGTTCCGCGGCCGCGGTTTCCGGGCCGCGTCCGACTTCCCCGCACCATCGGCACCCCCCCATTGGAGGGCCGGTATGCCCGTTCGGCTCGCGGCGACGACGCCGTCGTCCCACCTCGCCCGGCGGCAGCGGCCGCTGACCGCGATCGTCACCGCCCTCGCCCGGGCCAGGGCGCGCCTCGTCAAGTAACGGCGTTCGGGTGGGTGAATTGCGCCGGTCGGCCGAACCGGATGCCCGTTCCCGCCGTATCCCCGCAGACGAGGAGCCGACGAAACGGAGGGACGACGACGTGGCGCACGAAGGAACACTCATCGGTGAGCGGTACCGCCTGCTCGGGCCCGCGGGGCACGGCAGGGCCTGGCGTGCCCGGGACGAGCGCCTCGACCGGCTGGTCGCGCTCCGGCCGCTGTTCGACGAGCCGGCGGCGATCCCCGCGCCCCGCACCCCGGTCTGCGACGTCGTCGACGAGGACAGCACGACGTACCTGGTGCTCGAATACCCGGCGTCGCGCACGCTCACCGAACTGCTCGAGGAGCACGGCGTGCTGCCTCCCGAGCAGGTGGCCCGGCTCGGCGCCCGGCTGGCGTCGGTGCTGGCGGCGGCGCACGACGACGGCGTGCTGCACCCCGCCGTCGAGCCGGATCGCGTGCTGCTCGCCCCGGACGGCCACGCCGAACTCGCGGCCGGCGCCCGTCCGCCTGGCACCGAGGCGTACCTCGCCCCGGAGGTGACCGACGGCGGGTTCCCCGACTTCCCGGCCGAAGTGTTCTCCCTCGGCGCCACGCTGTACGCCGCGCTGACGGGCCGCCCCCCGGCCGGCTCGGCGTTCGCCGGCAGCGGGAGCACCGGCAGCCCGGTCACCGAGGCCGTGCTGCGGCTGCTCCACCCCGACCCGGCGGCCCGGCCCACGATGGCGGCGGCCGAACACCTGCTGAGCAGCGTCGCGCCCCGCCGTCCGGGAGGTCTTCCGGACGGCGGGGCGAGCCGGATCGCCGCGGGCGACTACCGCTGCGTGTAGACGAACCCGAGCTTGTCGACCTCGTCGCCGGCCCGGCCGTGGAAGCCGGCGAGCTGCCAGCCGGCCGGCGCCGTCCGGGTCACGCAGTCCGGCGTCGTCGAACCGCCGGCGAGCGCGCGCCCGAGGTTGGTGGTGAACCGCGCCGAGAAGATCCGCGTCGTGCCGTTGTACTTGCCCTGGCACAGGGTCGCGGTCGTGACGTACTCGCCGCTGCCGAGCGTCAACGACGCCGCCGTCCCGCCCGTGGCGCCGTGGGCCAGCGTCGTGCCGTTCTCCAGGGTGACCCCGACCTGGTCGACGCGGGAGCCGCTGCGCAGCGAGAACGTCCGCACCCGGGCGGCCGCGGGCGCGGTGGCGACGTCGGTGAAGTAGTCGCCGTGCGGGCCGCCGAACTGCTCCGACAGCTGCAGCGCGGGGTTGCGGGTCCAGCTGAACCGCACGGTGACCGGGTCGTGGTCGGACAGCATCTTGCCCGCGCTGTCGAGGAACTTCGCGTGTTCGTTGTCGTAGAGCGTCGCGTCGAGCGACACGAGCTTGCTGCCGCGGTAGAGCACCTTGTCGACGACCTCGCAGTCGTTGGTGACCGCTTGCTCGTCGCACACCAGCGCCGGGCTGCCCGGGGCCGGCGCGACCCCGCCGCGCACGAGCTTCACCCACGCGTCGGTCAGGCCGTTGTCCGACGCGAACCCGGCGATCGTGTCGGCCGCGCGGGTGTAGCGCGTGTTGGTGTCGCCCATGACGACGACGGCGTTGCCCGCCGAGTGCGTCTTGATGAACGCGGTCAGCTGCGCCAGGTTCGACGCGCGCGAAGCCTCGTCGCCGTCGTTGGTCCCGGCGTTGGTGTGGACGTTGTAGAAGTCGACGTACAGGCCCTCGGCCAGCCGCACCCGCATGAAGGTGAAACCCTTCGGGGTCAGGCAGTCGCCGGAGTCGAGCTGGCAGGACGTCCAGCGGACGCGCTCGAAGTCGTCGGTGTCGTACGGCAGCGACGACAGCGTGTTGAGGCCGCTGCCGATCCCGGCGCCCCCGCTGGTCGGCGTGCGGTACGGGTGCTGGTCGGCGGCGTACAGCTTGGCGTGGTAGTTGAAGTCCTCCTCGACGTGCACGACGTCGTACGGACCGAGCCGCTGCCCGATCGCGGTCGTCGCGGGGTCACGCGGCGTCGGCGCGCTCGAGATCCCCTCGGGCAGGCCGGCGACGTTGTAGCTCAGCACCGAGAAGCTGCCGCCGTCGGCGGCGTGCGCCACCGTCGGACCGACCATTGTGGACACGGCCACGGCGGACAACAGGGCAGCCAAGCGTTTCTTCACGACAACTCCCGCAGGATTCGGACGGACAAACCGGTGGGCGTGTACCGCGGAACCACCCGGTACCCCGGGCGGTCCGCTGCGACGGCAGCGAACCGGCCGCGCAGCCGCCGCGCGCACAGCACTTCGACCTCGTGCGCGGGGCAGGCGCCGGGCGCCCGGATCTCCAGGACGCTGCCGCGTCCGAGGGTGGCCTCGCCGCGCACGAGCAGCACCGAGCCGGCCGCGACCGACAGCGTGCCGCCGGTCTGGTGGTAGCCGCTCACCCGGAGCCCGGACACGTGCAGCGCGCCGCCGGCGAGTTCGACGTCGCCGGCGCCCAGCGCGTCCGGCGAAGCCGCGACCAGCGTGCCCGCCTCGACGCGGGTGCCGCCGCGGTAGCGGTTCCCGCCGGTGAGCGTCAGGGTCCCGGTGCCCGCCTTGACGAGCCCGCCGTCGCCGCCGATGTCGTTGCGCCAGCTGTCGTTCGCGCCGAACCCGCCGCGCGTGGCGTCCATCGTGACGCGCACGACCGAGTCGAACGCGCCGAAGCCGTCGGCCGCGGCGAAGAGGTTCAGGCGCCCCCACAGCTCCGGGCCGTCGAGCAGCGGGTGCCCGGCCGGGAACGCCGTCGTGCGCAGGACTTCCCGCCGCTGCGCCGCGTCGAGGTACGGCAGGCGCGTCTCGAGCAGCACCTCGGCGCCCTTCGGGACGCGCATCGCGGTGCGCGCGGCGCGGCCCGGCAGGCCGTAGGTGGCCCGGCGGTCGACCATCGCGGCGTTGGCCCGGCGGTCGCCGTACTCGTCGGCGCCGGTGTGCGCCCGGGCGAACAGCGTGTCGGCCGTCGTGCCGGTCTGCGCGGTGAAGTACTTCAGCGCCTGCTCGCGCGCGCCCGCCTTGAGCGCGGCGTTCTCCGGGTCGGCCAGCGTGGCCGCGGTCAGCGCGGTGGCCATGGTGCGGCCGCCGATCACGTCCACCGGCGAGTGCATCCCGGCGACGATCCGCGTGTCCGAGAGGTCGTAGGCGCGCGCCACCAGTTCTTGGAACCGTTCCGGGACCGCGTAAGCCAGCGCGAGGCAGGCCAGGTGGAAGGCGTTGGTGTGCCCGCTCGGGAAGCCGGCGTCGTCCACCGGCGAGGTGCTGCGCTGCCGCAGCAGCTGCGGCGCGACGACCACCTCGGACTCGTAGACCGGGTAGCCGAAGGCGTCCGTCGCACCGGTGGGGACGACCCGGCTGTCGGCGGTCAGCCGCCACGGCCGCGGGTACTGGTAGGCGTATTTGCTCGGGTTGCCCGAGGCGAAGGTGCCCCGGACGGTGTCCACGAGCTGCGCCACCAAGCCGAGCGCGGAGTCGTGCGAGCCGGCACCGAGCGCCGAGCCCGCCGGGGCGTCCGCCGGGACGGCGTCGTCGATCTTCGCCGGCGGCGTGCCGTGGGGGGCGGACGTGATGCTCGTGACGGCCAAGGCGCCACTGCGGTAGAGGCTTGCCAGGGGGCCCAGGCCACCGATGGCGGCGTAGGACTGATGCCGGCGGTCGTAGACGAAGGCGCGCTCGGCCTCGGCGTCGGTCCGGCTGCGGGTGACGGCGACACAGTGCCGGACGTTGGCCCGCAGCACGCCCGCGTCGAGCACGGTCCCACCGTCCCAGGTGGACCCGGTGCGCCAGAGCCGCTGCATCCCGGCCAGGATCCGCACCACGGCGTTGGTTTCCGGAGTCCGGTTCGCGGCCACGTTGGTGCGGTAGGCGTCGACGAACGCCGTCTCCTCCGCCCAGGCGGGCACGCCCTG
Organism: Amycolatopsis sp. CA-128772; assembly: GCF_002904295.1. GTDB lineage: Bacteria > Actinomycetota > Actinomycetes > Mycobacteriales > Pseudonocardiaceae > Amycolatopsis. The sequence continues at coordinate 164,073 of NZ_PPHG01000066.1, read as the reverse complement.
CACAGCAGGCACGGCGGCGACGGCGGGAACCAGTGCGGACCAGCGCAGGAAGGTCCGCCGGTCCACGGGCACAGGGGTCAACTCGTTCTCCTGGGAAGGCGCGCGTGGCGACGGCCGGAAAAAGCGCGCGGGGGAATTCGCTGCGGAAATGATCAGCGGCCGGCCGGGCCGGGTCAAGGAGCGTCCGGAGTAATTCGCCGGGCAGTAACCTGATCTTTTGCGGGGGTATCGTCAATTCGACGAATTCACCCGATTCGCACCTCGGCCGCGTTCGACCGGCGATCCGGCATCGCCCTGCCTGCCTTACGCGGGCCGCAGCTCCGCGCAGCATTCGCCGGCCCGCGGGTCGAGGACGGCCTCGACCGTCGCGGCCTGCAGCCCCTCCAGCACCCCGCCGAGGAACGCCTCGTTGATCCCGCACACCAGCTCGGGCGCCTTCGCGGCCAGCGGGTGGAACGGGCAGTTGCGCAGCCGCAGGCACACCGGGGCCTCGCGGTCCGGCTCGAAGCCGTGCTGCTCGACCAGGGCCGAAGCCAAGGTCAACGCGCGCTCGGTGCCCAGCCTGGTGTTCGACATCGGGTCGCTGATCGTGGCCGAGCCGGGGTTGCTGCCGAAGGGGTCGCTCTGGCTGGACGCCATCGGCGTCGTCGGCGCGCTCGCCGCCGCCCTGGTCGGCACCGGCCCGCTCGTGCTCTCAGCAGCCGCGCTCGTCGTGCTCGCGGCGTCGGGCTACCTGGGCGGGAAGCCGGCCTACCGCTACGGCGTCCGCGTCGCGGCGGAAACGACCCAGGCCGAGGGCTACCGGACGCACTGAAGGAGACGGACATGGACATCGCCGCGCTGATCGCGGCCCCGGCGTGGATCGCCTTCGCCCTGCTCGTCCTGGTGGCCCTGCTGGGCTTCACCATGCTCGCCCGCGGGCTCCCCGGCTACCGCGCCCGCGGCGCGTCAAGCGGCGAAGCGGCGCCGGAGCAGCACTTCCCGGTCGCCGTGGTGGGCGCGCACGGGCTGTTCGCGGTCGCCACCGTGGTCCTCGTGCTGCTCGCGGCCCTCGGCGTCGGCAGCTGACCTGCCCGCGCCGGGTGAAGTCTGGCACGATCGGCCCGTGACCAGCAGCCGTCGGACGCGTGGACTCGCGCTGGCGGGCGTCCTCCTGCTGGTGCTCGCCTCCTGCACCGACGGCTTCGGCGGGCTCAAGCTGCGGATCGCCGCGGGCAACGCCGGCGGCGTCTACGACACGCTGGCCCAGACGCTCGCCACGGCGTGGCAGAGCGGCCTGGACATCGACCGGCCGCAGGTGCTGCAGACGCAGGGGTCGCCCGACAACGTCGCCAAGGTGCTCGCCGGCCAGGCCGACGTCGCCTTCGTCGCCGCCGACGTCGCCGCCGACCAGTACCGGAACAACCCGGGCCTGGCCGCGCTCGCCCGGATCCACGACGACTACCTGCACCTCGTGGTCCGCCGCGATTCCGACATCCAGTCGGTGGGCCAGCTGCACGGCCGCCGGATCGCGGTCGGCTCGCAGGCCTCCGGCGTCGAGTACATCGCCGAACGCCTGCTCGACGTGGCCAACCTGACCAGCTCGGTCGCCAAGCGCCGGCTCGACCTCGACCAGTCCGTCGCCGCGCTGCTGAACGGCGAGGTCGACGCGTTCATCTGGTCCGGCGGCCTGCCGACGCCGAAGCTGGCGGGCGCCAACCTCCGGAACGCGCTGCGCCTGCTCGACATCGGCGGCCTGATGCCGAAGATGCAGGCCATCAGCCCGGTCTACGGCACGGCCACCATCCCGGCGAGCACGTACAACCAGCTCCTGCCGGTGACCACCCTGGTGGTGCCGAACTTCCTGGTGGTCCCGAAGTCGATGCGCGACGACGTGGCCGAGGCCCTGGTCCGCGGCCTGTTCGACGCCCGCCCCCAGCTGGCGGAGGCGAATCCGGCCGCCCTGTCGATCGACGTCCACCCGGGCATCGAGACCCAGCCGATCCCGCTGCACCCGGGTGCGCTGCGCTACTACCGGGCGCAGAAGACCTAACCCGCCGGGAACACCGCCGGGAACACCATCGCGATCCGCAGCCCGCCGCCCTCGGGCAGGTCCAGCTCCAGCTCGCCGTCCGAGTGCGCCACGATCTCGCCGACGATCGCCAGGCCCAGCCCCGAGCCCGGCACGTTCTGGTGGGCCGGGCTGCGCCAGAACCGGTCGCGGGCGCGCTCCAGCTCGTCCGGCCGCAGCCCCGGCCCGTGGTCGCGCACCGACAACCGGACCCGGTCGTCCTCGCGGGTCACCGCGATCCGGATCTCCGTGCCCGCCGCGGTGAACTTCAGCGCGTTGTCGAGCAGCGCGTCCAGGATCGTCTCGGCGCCGCGCGGCGGCATCCGGACCGTCACTCCTTCCCCGGACGTCTCCACCACCAGCCGCACGTCCCGGGCCTCGCCGACCACCGACCAGTCCGCCACCCGCTCCGCGACGGCCTCGTCCAGCACGACCGGGTCGAGCTCGCCGCCCGACGCTTCGGCGCGGGCCATCGTCAGCAGCCCGTCCAGGATCTGGTGCAGCCGCCCCGCGTCGACGCGCGCCGCCTCCAGGTCGGCCGCGGCCGGCTCGTCGTCGACGTGGCCTTCGAGGTTGCCGAGGCGGATCTTCAACGCCGTCAACGGGTTGCGCAGCTGGTGGGAGGCGTCGGCGACGAACGCGCGCTGGGCCGCCAGCGCCCCCGACACGCTCTCGGCCATCCGGTCGAACGACCGCCCGAGCTGACGCAGCTCCGGCGGTCCGCCGCCCTCCCCCACCGGCTCGGCCTCCCGCCCGCTGACCACCGACGCCACCAGCGCGCCGGTCGCGTCGTCGAGCCGCTGCACCGGCCGCAGGATCCACCGGACGACCGGGACCGCCACGGCGAGCGCCAGGGTGAAGGCGAGGATCCCGCCGGCGGCCAGCAGCAGCCACCACCACAGCACGTCGGCGCGCTCGGTGCCGGTCCCGGACACGGTGAGCACCGCGCCGTGCACCTCGCCGTCGGCGAGCACCGGTTCGGCGAGCACCAGCGGCGTCGAATCCCACGGCATCAGCACGCCGGCGGGCTGGGACCGGCGGCCGGCGAGCGCCTCGTGGATCGGGCCGCTGATCCGGTCGGCCTTCAGGTCGATCGGCGCGTCCGACGGCGCCAGCGAACTGGCGAACAGCTTGCTGTCCTGGTCGACCACCACGACCTGGACGCCGTACACCTCGTCGTAGCGGATCAGGTCGGATTCGATCAGCGACTGGTTGTTGTCCAGCAGCGGGCGCTGCGCCAGCGACGCGAACCGGGCGGTGTCGGTCAGCCGGTCGAGGAACAGGTCCTGCTGCGCGCCCGCGGCGATGCTCCGGGCCAGCGGGATGCCCAGGCCGAACACCAGCAACGCGACCAGCGTCAGCACGATGCCCTGCAACCGGACGCGCATGCCGCTCAGCTCCGGGCGACCTGGCCGCCGAGCCGGTACCCGACCCCGCGGACGGTCTCGATCAGCGCCGGCCGGCCCAGCTTCGTCCGCAGCGTCGCGACGTGGACGTCCAGCGAGCGGCTCTCCGCCGGGCCGCGGTGCCCCCACACCTCGGTGAGCACGTGCTCGCGCGAGCACACCGCGCCGCGGGCGCCCGCGACCAGCGCGAGCACCTGGAACTCCTTGCGCGACAACGCGACGGCCTTCCCGCCGACCAGCACCTCGTGCCGGGACAGGTCGACGCTGACGTCCCCGACCCGGATCACCACCGGCTCGGCGGAGGCGTGCTCCCCACGGCGGCGGCGCACGGCCTCGACCCGGGCGAGCAGCTCCTCGACGTCGTAGGGCTTGACCAGGTAGTCGTCGGCGCCCGCGCGCAGGCCCTGGATCCGGTCGTCGACCTCGCCGCGCGCCGAGACGACGATGATCGCGACGTCGCTGACCGCGCGGATCTGGCGGCACAGCGTCACGCCGTCGATGTCCGGCAGGCCGAGGTCGAGCAGGATGACATCGACCTCGTGCACCCGGTCGAGCACCCCGGCGCCGGTGGCCAGCCGGGCGATCGCCAGGCCGCGGCGGGTCAGCGCCGGGATGAGCGCACCCGCGACCCGGTCGTCGTCCTCCACCAGCAGCACCCGCACCCGTCCGCCTCCCATGGTGACCTGCTCCACCGGCCGGTAGGGCGAACTCTAGGACCTCCGGGCGGCACCCGCACCGGCCACCCGGACGGTCACTCCCCGTGACCTCGGGTGGACACCCCCCAAAAGGGACATCGATACTCAGTTGAAACCCTAAGTATTGCTCAAGCGGCCTTGTCAGCCGGTGAAGCAACGGTAGGTTCTCGCCATCGCGTGGTGACCCATGCCCGATTTGCACGAACGACCCGGGAGGCCAGATGACCGCGGAGGTGGCGGCGCCGATGATCAAGGCGTCCGCCGTGAACAAGTACTTCGGCGACCTGCACGTGCTCAGGGAGATCACGCTCGAGGTGCCTCGCGGCCAGGTCGTCGTGGTGCTGGGCCCGTCCGGTTCGGGCAAGTCGACCCTGTGCCGGGCGATCAACCGGCTGGAGCCGATCAACTCGGGCGAGATCGCCGTCGACGGCGTCCCGCTGCCCGCCGAGGGCAAGGCGCTGGCCGCGCTGCGGGCCGACGTCGGCATGGTGTTCCAGTCGTTCAACCTGTTCGCGCACAAGACCATCGTCGAGAACGTCATGCTCGCGCCGGTGAAGGTCCGCAAGGTCGGCCAGGCCGAAGCGCGCAAGACGGCGATGGAGCTGCTGGAGCGCGTCGGCATCGCCAACCAGGCCGACAAGTACCCGGCGCAGCTTTCGGGTGGCCAGCAGCAGCGCGTCGCCATCGCGCGGGCCCTGGCCATGCGGCCCAAGGTGATGCTGTTCGACGAGCCGACCTCGGCGCTGGACCCGGAGATGGTCCAAGAGGTCCTCGACGTGATGACGGGCCTGGCCAAGGACGGCATGACGATGCTCGTCGTCACCCACGAGATGGGCTTCGCCCGCCGGGCAGCCGATCGGGTGATCTTCATGGCCGACGGCGAGATCGTCGAGGACACGACGCCGGAATCGTTCTTCACCGCGCCCAAGAGCGAGCGCGCGAAGGACTTCCTCGGCAAGATCCTGACCCACTGAGAACGTTTGCCCGGCTGCTGCCGGTCAAGACGGAAGGAACCTGAGAGACAATGCGGTTGAACCGAGTTCTGCAGGTCGGCGCGGTCGTGATGGCCGCCGGCCTGGCGCTGACGGCCTGCGGCGGCGGGTCCGGCAGCAACGGCGCGAGCGGTGACAAGAATTTGGTCCAGCGGGCCAAGGACAACAAGAAGCTGACCATCGGCATCAAGTTCGACCAGCCGGGCCTCGGCCTGAAGAAGCCGGACGGCACCTACGCCGGCTTCGACGTCGACGTCGCGAAGTACATCGCGAAGCAGCTCGGCGTCGACGAGTCCGGGATCACCTGGAAGGAAGCCCAGTCGGCGCAGCGCGAGGACCTGATCAAGAAGGGTGAGGTCGACTTCATCGTCGCCACCTACTCGATCACCGACAAGCGCAAGAACGAGGTGTCCTTCGGCGGCCCGTACTTCGTCGCGCACCAGGACCTGCTGGTCCGGCAGGACAACACCGACATCACCGGCCCCGAGTCGCTGACCGGCAACAAGAAGCTGTGCTCGGTCAAGGGCTCCACCCCGGCGCAGAACGTGAAGACGAAGTACGCCAAGGAGGTGCAGCTGCAGGAGGTGGGCAAGTACACCGACTGCGTGACCGCGCTCCTGAACGGCACGGTGGACGCGATGACCACCGACGACGTCATCCTCGCCGGCTACGCGGCGCAGCAGCCCGGCAAGCTGAAGCTGGTCGGCAAGGGCTTCACCGACGAGAACTACGGCGTCGGCCTGAAGAAGGACGACGCCGACGGCAAGGCCGCGATCAACAAGGCCATCCAGGCGATGGAGCAGGACGGCTCGTGGGAGAAGGCCCTGCAGACCAACGTCGGCCCGTCGGGCTACAAGATCCCGGCCGCGCCGGCGATCGCCCAGTGACAATCGGTTCCTGACGACGGACGGTGCGCCGTGAAAGCGGCGCACCGTTCCCATACCGAGGCCAGGTTGGACTACCGTGTTCGATTTCCTCAGCAATCCTGACTATCACATCGTCGACGCGTTCTGGACGACGATCCAGCTGACGTTCTTCTCGGCGATCGGATCGCTCATCTGGGGGACCATCCTCGTCGCCATGCGCGTCAGCCCGGTCCCGATCATGCGCGGGTTCGCCACGGTCTACGTGAACACCTTCCGGAACACCCCGCTGACCGTGATCATCGTCTTCACGTCGCTGGGGCTGTCCTCGACGCTGGGCATCAACCTGGCTTCGGCCGATTCGCCGACTTCGCTGGCCGACAACGCGTTCCGGCTGGCGATCCTCGGGTTCGTGGCCTACACGGCGACCTTCGTGTGCGAAGCGCTGCGGTCGGGCATCAACACCGTGCCGGTGGGCCAGGCGGAGGCGGCGCGCGCGCTGGGCCTCGGCTTCCTCCAAGTGCTGACCCTGATCGTGCTGCCCCAGGCGTTTCGCTCCGTGATCGCTCCGCTGGCGAACGTCCTGATCGCCCTGCTGAAGAACACGACGGTCGCCGCGGTGATCAGCGTGGCCGAGGCGGCGGCGCTGATGTCGGCCATGATCGAGAACGAGTCCGACTCGCTGTTCCTGGTCTTCCTCGTGTTCGCCGCGGTGTTCGTGGCGCTGGTGCTGCCGCTCGGCCTGGTCCTGGGCTGGGTGGCCAAGAAGGTCGAGGTCAAGCGATGAGCACCCAGTCCGTCCTCTACGACGCCCCCGGCCCGAAGGCCCGGGCCCGCAACTGGATCTACACGGTGGTGTTCGTGCTGGCGCTGCTCCTGGTGGCGTACTTCGTCTACCGGGGCTTCGACGAGAAGGGCCAGTGGGCGGGTGCGCTGTGGAAGCCGTTCATCGACGGCTCGACCTGGACCCAGTTCCTGCTCCCGGGCCTGCTCAACACGCTCAAGGCAGCGGCACTGGCCATCGTGATCGCGTTGCCGATCGGGGCCCTGCTGGGCATCGGACGGCTGTCCGAACACAAGTGGGTGCGCATCCCCGCCGGCGCCGTCGTGGAATTCTTCCGGGCCATCCCGGTCCTGCTGCTGATGGTGTTCGCGGCGTCGTTCTACGCGTACTACACCGGGCTCGAGGCGGACACCCGTCCGCTGTTCGCCGCGGTCACCGGCCTGGTCCTCTACAACGGCTCAGTGCTGGCCGAGGTATTCCGGGCGGGCATCCTGGCCCTGCCCAAGGGCCAGACCGAGGCCGCCTCGGCGCTGGGCCTCCGCAAGACACAGGTCATGACGAACGTCCTGCTGCCGCAGGCCGTCACGCTGATGCTGCCGGCGCTGGTGAGCCAGCTGGTGGTCATCCTGAAGGACACCGCGCTGGCCGGCCAGCTGACCATCGGTTACGACGAGCTGATCCGCGGCTCCGGCCCGATCACCGGCAACTTCAACAACACGATCCCGACGTTGATCGTCATCGCGATCATCTTCATCGTCCTCAACCTGCTGCTGACCCGCCTCGCGTCGTATCTGGAGCGCAAGCTGTCGCGGCGGAAGAAGGCGCCTCGCGGAGCCAAGCCCCTTGATGAGGCCCCGGCCTCGATCGTGGCGGAAACGGACATGGCCAGCGGCCGCGGAGTCTGATTTCCGCGGTTCGGAGGCGGGTGAGTGCGGCAGCGTCGCCCTCACCCGCTTTTTCGTTCCCGGCCGTGGAGGCCCGTTCAGTCCGGGAAGCCGACGCTGACCCGGGTCGGGCTCTCCGGCGATGGAGCACGGAACCTGGGAAATCTCGTTCTTGTTCATCCACGGCCCCATGATCGGGAACTTCGCGAAATCGCAGTAGACGGCGACCCGGTGCGCTCTCGCCGCGCACTGCCAATAGCCGACGCCCCATCGGAGGTCCGACCACACCTTGCAGTCCGGCGGGATCGAAGCCGGTACCGCCACCGCAGCCTGAGCGGCTTTGGTCGCCGACGCTTCCGCCGGCACAACTGACATCGTTCCGCTCGCCAGCAAGGCGATGGCGAGTACAGAGTCTCGCCTCGGTCCTCTCCGATCCACCGTGTTGATCAAGACGCAAGCATCATCATGCCTCGCGGAGGAGCCGGCCGGGTTCATCCGATGGAGCGGAGTCGGCATGCGCCGGCAACGTCGGTCTGAGTCACCCGTCCGAGGCCCCCGGGACATGTCCCGGGGGCCTTGTCGTGTCCCGGGGTGTCCCCTAGCGTCGGGCGCATGGGTGTCGCACTGGTGACCGGCAGTTCCCGCGGCCTGGGCCGGGTGATCGCGCGCCGGCTGGCCCGCGACGGGTTCGCGGTGGCGGTCAACGGCCGCCACGACGACGCCGACCTGAAGACGGCGGCCGAAGCCATCCTCGCCGAGGGCGCCCGTGCGGCGGCGTTCGCGGCGGACGTGACGGACCGGCGCCAGGTCGGCGACCTGGTCGACGCGGTCACGGCGTTGCTCGGCCCGATCGCGGTGCTGGTCCTGAACGCGACCGGTCCGCAGCCGGAAGCCCCGCTGGCCGGCGTGGACTGGCCGGATCACCTGGCCCAGCTCGACTTCTTCGTGCGGTCCCCGGTCCTGCTCGGACACGCGGTCCTCCCGGGCATGCGCGCCCGCGGCCACGGCCGCATCGTGCACGTCGACTCGGAGGTGGCGGACCGCCCGCCCCCGGGCCGCTCGGCGTACGCGACGGCCAAGAGCGCCCAGATCGGCCTGGCCCGCGCATGGGCCCGCGAGCTGGCCCCGGACGGCATCACGGTCAACACGGTGGCGCCGGGCTTCATCCCGGTGGAGCGCCACGCGGAGATCCCGGCGAAGACGCTGGAGGAGTACCGCGCCTCGGTCCCGGCCGGTCACCTGGGAGCCCCGGAGGACGTGGCGGCGGCGGTGAGCTTCTTCGCGTCGGAGGAGGCGGGCTTCGTGACGGGCCAGCGCCTGCTGGTGGACGGCGGACGTGCGCTCGGTTGATGGTGAAACGGCTCGGCCCTTACGGCCCAACCATCCGGATATCACCACTGATCCGGCGGACGGTCGCGGTCCACGAACCCGAGCCGGCGGTTCATCATGATCGCCGGGGTGTTCGCCGCGTGGTGGCAGGCGATCAACCGGCGATGACCGGCGTCCCGGGCGAAGCGAACAGCCAAGAGCTTGAGCGCCAGCGAAAGCCCCTGCCCGCGATGAGCCGCAAGCACTCCGGTCATCTCGCTGAAGGCGTACCCGGCGCGCAGCGACGTCGCGGACATACCGATCCAGTCGCCACCGCGCAGTGCGAAGAACACGCCGTCCGGGGTGAAGGACGGCACCTCGATCCGCTGGGCGACGTAGTCGGCGTAGGAGTAGAACGGCCCGCGGCCGGGAATGTCCGCGGCGCAAGCCCGGTTCAGCTCGTACAGCGACCGCCGGTGCTCCGCGGTGTCGCCCAGCTCGGCCAGCGAAACGAACTCGACGCCGGAGCGGCGCAGGTACGGCTCGAACTCACGGTCGTCAAAGGCGTCTACGTCCAGTTCCAGCCACACCCAGTCCGTCACCGCACGGCCCTCCGCCGCGCCGGCTGCAGCACCGCCAGCACCCCCACGACCAGCACCAACGCCAGGCCGAGCGCGACCCACATCGCCACGTGCAGCTGAAGCAGTCCGCCGGCGAAGGCGCCGGCGAGCATCGCCCCCACCGCGGCGACCTTCCGCAGCGGGTGCGAGCCCGGTCCACCCGCCGCCTTCGAATCCGCCGCGAAGCCGGTCAGCGTCATCGTCAGCACCGTCGTCGTCAGGTCCGGCGCCCCGATCCGGCGGACGGCCGCGTTCTGCAGCCCCATTGCCAGCCCGAGGGCGACGATCAGCAGCTCGGCGCCCAGCCTCGTACCCGCGCCGAGCGTCGCCGACAGCACCACGGCCACCGCGATCAGCGCGGCCTGCACCGCGGTCGCCCGCCGCAGCGTGTCGTGGTCGTCCCCGCGACGGGCCAGCCGGCCACCGGCGAGCGCGCCGGCCAGGAACGCGAGGACCGCGGTCAGCGAGGCCAGCACCGACAGCGTCGTCTCCCCCGCCGCCGCGAACCCGAGGAACACGACGTTGCCGGTCATGTTGGCCACGAACACCCGGCCGAGCCCGAGGAAGCTGACGGCGTCGACCACCCCGGTGACGACGGTCAGCGTCAGCAGCAGGGCGGCCAGGTCCCGCGGTTTCGGTTCAGCCATGCGGGCAGTCAACCACCCCGCGCGTGAACGTGCGGTCGCCGAGCGCGTCCGTGTTGTCCACGAACTGGTCGATCGCCCCGGTCAGGGCGGGCGGCTGCGCGCCCGCGAGCAGGGCCGTCACGAAGCGGCCGGCGTGGATCACCTGGAACGGCCGGTCGTGGTAGCCGCTGGTCCGCGGGTCGACGGGATCGGTGAGGCCGAGGTCGTTGTGCAGCCCGGCGAGGTACTCGTACGCGGGGACCAGGTGCCGCTCACGCTCGTGCCACGTCGTCGCGGCCAGCGCGGCGGTGAGGTGCGGGCTCAGCCGCGCGGCCGCGGGCAGCCGCGCGAAGGCGCTGCCGAGCCACTTGCTGTACGGCGGGTACCGGCGCGCCATGAGCAGGCACAGCCGCATCAGGTCCCGGACGAGCCGCGCGGCGACGACCGCCGACCCCAGTTCGTCGCCGGCCTCGCCGCACCGGCCGACGAAGGCTTCCTCCTGGCCGATCCGCTGCCACTGGCACGCCAGGACGTACCGCCAGACGTCTTCGGGGTACCAGGCGAGGTTCTCCCGCAGGCTTTCGAGCCCGAGGTCGTCGTGGAAGACGGCGCCGCCGGTGAACTCGGCGAAGATCTGGGTGGGCGTGGCCAGCCAGTCGGCCCGGGCCGGGCGCCGCGCGCCGAACCCGAGCGTTCCGCGGACCCAGTCGTCGAGCCCGGCCACGACGACGCCGTGGTCGATCCGGCCGGTCGCCGGCGCGAGGTGCCGGGTGCCCGTGTCGTCGGTGACGAAGTGCGTCGGGTAGCCGAGGAACGTGCGGGGCAGGTGGTCGGCGAGGAGGGCGGGGATCGCCGCGCCGCCGCCGTCGTCGGCGAACAGCAGCAGCCGCGGTCCCCAGTTGTGGTCGGTGGAGCGGGGCGAGTCGAAGCCCAGCACCTCGGAGCCGTAGCCGATGAGCGCGGCGGTGTAGCGGAGCCGCGGGAGCTCGCGGCGCAGGATCGGGCGGACCGCTTCGGCGTGGAACCGCCGGGACAGTTCGATTCCGGGAGTGAATTCCATGGGCACATTGTGTCGCGCGAAGGCGCGAAGCGCGCTTCTATTTGCGAAGCTGCTTCGCAGCGCTTCGCGACCGCTTTTCGTTGTCACACAGGCGAAACACCGACCTCCTTGCGGTGAATCCGCGCGCGGCGCACGCCGTTTTGTCGGAGGTCCCCTCTACCGTCCCTGCCATGACCGAAAAGAGCACGGTACGCACCCGGGAAATGGCCTACGAACTCAAGAGCCAGCGCGAGCTGAAGCGGATGACCCTGCGCGAGCTGGCCCGCCGCGCGGACTGGTCGGCGTCGAAGGTGTCGGCCTGGGAGAACGGCCGCCGGATCTCCCCGATCGACGCCGCGATCTACCTCGCCCACTGCGGGACCAGGGCCGCCGAACGCGCGCGGCTCCTCGAGCTGGCCACGCCGCCCGGTGACCTGTACTGGGTGCGGCCCTACTTCGCCAAGCTCGTCGACCCGATGAAATCGCTGATCATCCAGGAAAACCTGGCCCGATCGATCATGCACTACAGCCCGGCCGCCATCCCCGGGATGCTGCAGACGGAGGAGTACGTCCGCACCTGTTTCGAGCTCACCGGGCGCTACACCACCGACCGGCTCGGCGTGCTCACGCGAGCCCGCGTGGACCGGCAGCAGCTCCTGCAGCGCCCCCATCCGCCGATCTCCACCTTCTTCGTGCACGAGCGCGCTCTCCGCTCGGTCGTGGGCGATCCGGCGCTCATGCACGAACAGCTGCAGAACCTCGTGCTGACCACGAACCTGCCGCACTGCGTCATCCGGGTGGTGCCGGAGTCCGACCCCACGTTCCGCGTGCTGAGCACGACCTTCACGGTGATGGAATTCCCCGAACACTCACCGGTGGTCTACGAGGAGACCTTCACCGCCGGGTTGTTCGTGGACGAGCGCATCGCGGTGGAAGCGTTCTACCTTCTCCTCACACGCCTGGAACAAGTGGCCCTCTCCGAGGGAGAATCGCGCGAGTGGCTCGTCCGGTTCGCGGACGAGTACGAACGCCTGAGGGAGTGATCGAGGATGGCCCGAGAGCGGATGTGGTTCAAGAGCAGCCACAGCGAAGGCCAGGAGCACCAGACCTGCGTGGAAGTGGCCCTGACCTCGAAGGAAACGGCGGTCCGCGACTCGAAGGCGCCGACGGCCGGGCACTTGACGGTCCCCCACCCTGCGTGGAGCGCGCTGCTCAGCTCCGTGCGCTGACGGCTTTCCCGTCGTGCCAGACCGCCCGGGTCCGCCCGGGCAGATCGGTCACGTCCAGGTCCGTGCCGTCCAGCAGCACCAGGTCGGCGCGCAACCCCGGCTCGATGCGGCCGCGGTCGTCGTCGAGCCGGAGCAGCCGGGCCGCCTCGGAGGTGGCCGCCTTCAAGGCGGCCGCTTCGCCGAGCACCTCGGCCAGCAGCCGCAGTTCGGTCGTCAAGTCGACATGGGGACGCGGGGCGAGGTCCGACCCCGCGGCGATGCGGACGCCCGCTTCGGCCGCGAGACGCAGCGAACGGCGATGCGTCCCGGCGAACTCGCTGTCGCTGATCGGCGAGAGCGTCGGCACGTACCAAGCGCCGGCCAGGGCGGCGACAGCGGAGTCGTCGAGGAAGGTGCCGTGCTCGATGCTGCGGGCCCCGGCGCCGGCGGCCGAGACGACGGCTTCCGACGTGTGCGCGTGGGCCAGGACGTCCCGGCCGCAGCGGCGGGCTTCGTCGACCAGCGCGGCGAGCTCGTCGTCGGTCGGGCGCACGTCCGCACCCGAGCGCACGGCCCGCATCGCCCCGCTCGCGCCGACCTTGACCCAGTCGGCGCCCGCCCGCACCATGCGACGGACCGCCGCGCGCGCCGCGTCCGGTCCGTCGAACAGCGGGTCCGGCAGCGACGGGTCGCCGTAGTGGTCGACGCCACCCGCGGGCGGCTCCCAGCTGTCGCCGAGCCCGCCGGTCGGGCTCAGCTGACGCAGGCTGACGAGCAGATCGGGCCCGGCGATCCACCCCTCGCGCAGGGCGTGCTTGAACCCGGCATCGGCGCCCCAGGCGTCCCGGACGGTCGTGATCCCGCGCGCCAGCAGTCCCCGCAGCACCGGCACGGCTTCGAGGATGCGCGCGCTGCGCGGCAACGGCTCGGGCCGTGGGAAGGCCACGTGCACGTGGCAGTCGATGAGCCCGGGAATCAGCAGCCCGCCCGAGCAGTCGACCCGCTCGCCCGCCAACCCCAGGCCCACCTCGGCGATCCGCTCCCCGTCGAGCCGAACGTCTGCACGCGTGGTGTCCCCGGTGTCGGGATCCAGCACCCGCGCCCCGGCGAGCACCCTCACCGAAAGTCCTTGCGGTAGCTGAAGAACTTGCACACGGCCCCGGCGAGAGCACCGTCCACGAAAGCGACACCGATCTGCCCGGCGGCGACGAACCCGGCCACCTCCCCGGCGGACGTCCGGTCGGCGCTCCCCCGCCAGAGCCCCTTCTCGGCTTCGGCGTAGACGTGGTTGACCAACGCCGCAACCCGTTCGACGACGCCCCGGTCAGCCGACGGCGGCTGCAGTTCGATTCCCATACCGCCATCCTGCCGTGCACCGCACGAAGCCCGAAACCGGCTGCGCCTCGCCCCACGCCCGTAACGGAACGCCGGCGGGGAAAAGCAGCGGGCGGCGGCACGCCAGCAAGCGCAAGCCCAGCGGGCCGCACAACGGGTGGAGCGGGAAGACGTGGCTTCGCGATTGGCAGAACAGCATGCGAAGGCCGACGCCCGAGCGCGGGCCGACGCCAGCAAGCAGCAGAAGCAAGCCCACCTCGAACTCCAGCAAGCGCGGGTGGCCAGCTGCAGCACGTACACCAGCAGGCCGAGCACGCGCGCGGCGAGGCATCTGAGCAAGCCAACCCAGTCTACGACGAACAATGTGCGGAACGCGAACGCGAAGTCGCAGCACACAACGCGGACGTGCCGCCCTGACGGCCGCCTTCGCCAATTGTGAAGCTGAGGAAGTTCTCGAGTACTTCACGCCAGTCCTCGCCAATTCCGACTACCCGGAGAAGTTCTCCGGCAATACCGGATCGCTTAATCCTTGAAGACCCGCCCGGCGCGGGATGGCGACGTCGACTGCGTCGCGTTCGATCCGCGACCTTTCCGGGACGATGCAGAACGACGGTGCGTCCAAGGGCATCCTGGTGACGGCATCCGGTCACGGTCCGGCGACCTACGACTTCCCCGCCGGCCAGCCGCCCGAGGCATCACAAAAAACGCTCGCGAACCGGCTCGGGGCCGGTTCGCGAGCGTCAGGAAGAAAGCCCTACTTGTCCCGGCGGAACAGCTTGTTCCCCAACCAGACGATCGGATCGTACTTCCGGTCCGCCACGCGCTCCTTCATCGGGATCAGCGCGTTGTCCGTGATGTGGATGCCCTCCGGGCAAACCTCGGAACAGCACTTCGTGATGTTGCAGTACCCGAGCCCGTGCTCGTCCTGGGCCGCGTCACGGCGGTCCGCCACGTCCAGGGGGTGCATCTCCAGCTCCGCGATGCGCATCAGGTACCGCGGCCCCGCGAAGGCTTCCTTGTTCTCCTCGTGGTCGCGCACCACGTGGCAGGTGTTCTGGCACAGGAAGCACTCGATGCACTTGCGGAACTCCTGCGAGCGCTCGACGTCGACCTGCTGCATCCGGTACTCGCCCGGCTTGAGGTCCGCCGGCGGGGTGAACGACGGGATCTCACGCGCCTTCGTGTAGTTGAACGACACGTCGGTGACCAGGTCGCGGATCACCGGGAACGTCCGCATCGGCGTCACCGTGATCACCTCGTCCTCGGTGAACGTCGACATCCGCGTCATGCACAGCAGGCGCGGGCGGCCGTTGATCTCCGCCGAGCACGAGCCGCACTTGCCCGCCTTGCAGTTCCAGCGGACGGCGAGGTCCGCGGCCTGCGTCGCCTGCAGGCGGTGGATGATGTCGAGGACGACCTCGCCCTCGTTCACTTCCACCGTGAAGTCCTGCAGCGCGCCACCGTCGGCGTCGCCGCGCCAGACGCGGAAACTCGCCTTATAGCTCATGCTTTGCTCCCGGGGTGCGTCTCGAGCTCCGCATCGGTGTAGTACTTCCCGAGTTCGCCGAACTCGAACAGCTCCAGCAGGTCCTGCCGCAGCGGCACCTGCTCCTCGACCGTGACGCCGATGTCCGGGACGACCGGGTTGTCGCCGGCGGAGGCCGCGCACACCAGGAGCTTGTGGCGCCACTCGGCGTCCAGGCCCGGGAAGTCGTCCCGCGTGTGCCCGCCACGGCTTTCGGTCCGCATCAGCGCCGCCTTCGCGACGCACTCGCTGACCATCAGCATGTTGCGCAGGTCGATCGCCAGGTGCCAGCCGGGGTTGAACTGCCGGTGCCCCTCGACCGTGACGCGCAGGATCCGCTCCCGCAGCTCGCCCAGCTTCACCAGCGCCTGCTCGATCTCGCCCGCCTTGCGGATGATGCCGACCAGGTCGTTCATCGACTGCTGCAGCTCGGTGTGCAGCGTGTACGGGTTCTCGGCCGAGGCACCGGACGGCGGATCGAACGGCGCCAGCGCCATCTTCGCCGCGGCGTCCACATCGGACTCGCTCACCGCGGGCCTGCCGTCGAGGCCGGACACGTACTCGGCCGCGCCCAGACCCGCCCGCCGGCCGAACACCAGCAGGTCGGACAGCGAGTTGCCGCCGAGCCGGTTGGACCCGTGCATGCCGCCCGAGCACTCGCCGGCCGCGAACAGGCCGGGCACGCTCGCCGCCGCCGTGTCCGGGTCGACCTCGATGCCGCCCATGACGTAGTGGCAGGTCGGGCCGACCTCCATCGGCTCGGCGGTGATGTCGACGTCCGCCAGCTCCTTGAACTGGTGGTACATCGACGGCAGCCGCTTGCGGATCTCCTCGGCCGGCAGCCGGCTGGCGATGTCGAGGAAGACGCCGCCGTGCGGGGATCCGCGGCCCTCCTTGACCTCGGAGTTGATCGCGCGGGCCACCTCGTCGCGGGGCAGCAGGTCCGGCGTGCGCCGGTTGTTGTCCGCGTCGGCGTACCAGCGGTCGGCTTCGTCTTCGCTTTCCGCGTACTGCCCCTTGAACACGTCGGGCACGTACTCGAACATGAACCGCTTGCCGTCGGAGTTCTTCAGCACGCCGCCGTCACCGCGGACGCCCTCGGTGACGAGGATGCCCTTGACGCTCGGCGGCCAGACCATCCCGGTCGGGTGGAACTGGACGAACTCCATGTTGATCAGCTTCGCGCCCGCCCGCAGGGCCAGCGCGTGGCCGTCACCGGTGTACTCCCACGAGTTCGACGTCACCTTGAACGACTTGCCGATGCCGCCGGTGGCCAGCACGACCGCGGGCGCCTCGAAGAGGATGAACCGCCCGCTCTCGCGCCAGTAGCCGAACGCGCCGGCGATCTTGCCGTCGGTGGTGAGCAGCTCGGTGACCGTGCACTCGGCGAAGACCTTGATCTTCGCCTCGTAGTCTCCGGTCTCGGCGAAGTCCTCCTGCTGCAGCGAGACGATCTTCTGCTGCATCGTGCGGATCAGCTCGAGGCCGGTGCGGTCACCGACGTGCGCGAGCCGCGGGTACGTGTGCCCGCCGAAGTTGCGCTGGCTGATCCGGCCGTCGGCGGTGCGGTCGAACAGCGCGCCGTAGGTTTCGAGCTCCCAGACGCGGTCCGGCGCCTCCTTGGCGTGCAGCTCGGCCATCCGCCAGTTGTTGAGGAACTTCCCGCCGCGCATGGTGTCGCGGAAGTGGACCTGCCAGTTGTCGTTCGAGTTCGCGTTGCCCATCGAGGCGGCGCACCCGCCCTCGGCCATCACCGTGTGCGCCTTGCCGAACAGGGACTTGCACACGACCGCGACGCGGAAGCCGCGTTCGCGGGCTTCGATCACGGCGCGCAGACCGGCGCCACCGGCACCGATCACCACCACGTCGTAGCTGTGCCGTTCGACCTCGGTCATGAAGAAATTCCACCTCGGAACTGGGGACGTCTGTTGTTGGGAAGCACTGTCGGGAGCGGGAAGAGCTAGTTCACGAACCGCAGGTCCGCGATCGCGCCGCTGGCGACGAGCATGACGTAGAAGTCGGTCAGCACCAGCGTGCCGAGCGTCGTCCAGGCCAGCGTCATGTGGCGGGTGTTGAGCTTCGTGACCTGCGTCCAGATCCAGTAGCGCACCGGGTGCTTGGAGAAGTGCTTCAGCCGGCCGCCGGTCACGTGCCGGCAGGAGTGGCAGGACAGCGTGTAGGCCCAGAGCAGGATCACGTTGGCGAGCAGGATGACGTTGCCCAGCCCGAAGCCGAAGCCGCCGGTCTTCCCGTGGAACGCCGTGATCGCGTCGTAGGTGTTGACCAGCGAGACGATCAGCGCCACGTAGAAGAAGTAGCGGTGGACGTTCTGGATGATCAGCGGCAGACGCGTCTCGCCGGTGTACTTGGCGTGCGGTTCCGCGACGGCGCAGGCGGGCGGGGAGAACCACACCGACCGGTAGTACGCCTTGCGGTAGTAGTAGCAGGTCAGCCGGAACCCGAGCAGGAACGGCAGCACGACGAACCCGAGCGGGATGAACCCGGGCAGGTCGCCGAACCAGTGGCCGAAGTGGCTCGAGCCTTCGACGCAGGAGGTGGACAGGCAGGGCGAATAGAACGGGGTCAGGTAGTGGTAGTCGGGCACCCAGTACGCGGTGCGCACGAACGACCGGACCGTCGCGTAGATGATGAACGCCGACAGTCCGAGCACGGTCAGCAGCGGCTGGAGCCACCACCGGTCCGTGCGGAGGGTGCGCTCGGCGATCCGGGCCCGCCTGGGGGCCCGGACGCCGGTGCCGACGCCGTTGTCAGCGGGTGCGCTCACCGCTGGTCGCGCTTGTAGCCGCCGACGCCTTCGTCATCGGCGCCGTGCCACAGCGCCGGGTCGTAGGGGGTGTCGGGGACGGGGACGCGCTCCGCGGCCTTCGCCTGCGCGGGCACCGCGAGGGGCACGCCGTCGAGGTCCGCGATGTCGATGTCGAGCCGCTCGACGTCGTTGGCGAGCCGGCGCACCGCCGACGCGTCGCCGTAGCGAGAGCGCAGTGCGCCGACGCACTGCCGGAGCTGGCCGATGGTTCGCCGCAGCTCGGCGATCTCGGAGGTGGACATCATGCCTCCCGTGGTGGTGGGGCTGGCAGGGAACCGGGGGACGGCTGTGCCACGCGTCGTGCAGTGTGACAACTAGCACACTAACGGTTCCAGAGGTGATCGGGGTCACGCGAATCGATCTTCTGAATCGATTTTGATTCGGCGTTTTCCCGAGGTAGTGTGGCCAGGGTCACGACCCAGAGGCGTCAGCGCTGCCGTCCCGCGGACCACCACACACCAGTGATCCGGAGCCGGACATGAGCCCGACCCCATCGTTGCACCCCGTCATCGCCGAAGTCACCGCCCGCATCGCCGCGCGCAGTGCCGCGACCCGCACCGCCCACCTCGGCCGCACGGCCGCCGCGTACGCCGAAGGCCCGGTCCGCCGCGGCCTCGCCTGCAGCAACCTCGCCCACGGTTTCGCCGCGATGGACGGCGTCGACAAGGAAGCGCTGCGGGCCGCGCGCGCTCCCGGCGTCGCGATCGTGTCGTCCTACAACGACCTGCTTTCGGCGCACCAGCCGATGCAGGAGTACCCGGCCTGGCTGAAGAAGTCGGTGCGTTCCGCGGGCGGCGTCGCCCAGTTCGCCGGCGGCGTGCCCGCCATGTGCGACGGCATCACGCAGGGCCGCGCGGGGATGGAGCTGTCGCTGTTCAGCCGCGAGGTCATCGCGATGTCGACGGCGATCGCCCTCTCGCACGACATGTTCGACGCGTCGCTGCTGCTGGGCGTTTGCGACAAGATCGTGCCCGGCCTGCTGATCGGCGCGCTGTCGTTCGGGCACCTGCCGGCGATCCTGGTGCCGGCCGGCCCGATGAACTCCGGGCTGCCGAACAAGGAGAAGGCGCGCGTCCGGCAGCTCTACGCCGAGGGCCTCGCGACCCGCGAAGACCTCCTCGACGCCGAAGCGGCGTCGTACCACTCGGCCGGCACCTGCACCTTCTACGGCACGGCCAACTCGAACCAGATGGTCGTCGAGGTGATGGGCCTGCACCTGCCGGGCGCCAGCTTCGTGCAGCCGGGTTCGGCCCTGCGTCAGGCGCTGACCGAAGAGGCCGGACGCCGGGTCGTGGCGATTTCGCGCGGCGAGGAGTACACGCCGGTGTCGCGAATCCTCGACGAGAAGGCGTTCGTCAACGGCGTCGTCGCGCTGCTGGCCACCGGCGGGTCGACCAACCACACGATGCACCTGGTCGCCATCGCCGCGGCCGCCGGCATCCAGCTGACCTGGGACGACTTCTCCGACCTCTCGGCCGTCGTGCCGCTGCTGGCGCGGGTCTACCCGAACGGCAGCGCCGACATCAACCACTTCCACGCCGCCGGCGGCATCCAGTTCCTCGTCGGCACCCTGCTCGACGCCGGGCTGCTGCACGAAGACGTCCACACGGTGGCCGGGTTCGGGCTGCACCGCTACCGGGCCGAGCCGATCCTGTCCGACGGCGAGCTGGTCTGGCGGGACGTCCCCACCCGCAGCCTCGACGAGGACGTTCTGCGCCCGGCGTGGCGGCCCTTCGCCGCGGACGGCGGGCTGCGGATGGTCGCGGGCAACCTCGGCCGCGCGGTGGTCAAGGTGTCCGCGGTGGCGCCCGAGCACCGGGTCGTCCAGGCGCCGGCGCGGGTGTTCACCACGCAGGAGGGCTTCACGGCCGCGTTCGAGGCCGGCGAGCTGGACCGCGACGTCGTGGTCGTGCTCCGGCAGCAGGGTCCGCAGGCCAACGGCATGCCGGAGCTGCACGGCCTGACGCCCGCCCTCGGTGTGCTGATGGACCGGGGGTACGCCGTGGCGTTGCTCACCGACGGCCGGATGTCGGGCGCGTCGGGCAAGATCCCGGCCGCCATCCAGGTGACGCCGGAAGCCGCGGCGGGCGGCCCGATCGCGCGCATCGCCGACGGCGACGTCATCCGCCTCGACGCTTCCACGGGTTCGCTCGACGTGCTGGTCGGTGACGAAGAACTCGCCCGGCGTGAACTTGTGGACGCGCCGCCGTCCGAAGCATCCTGGACCGGCACCGGCCGAGAGCTGTTCGCCGCGTTGCGCCGGGCGGTCGGCCCCGCCGACCAGGGCGCTTCGGTGTTCGGCGGTTTGACTCCGGAGCACTTCGGAATGCCCACTCTGGAAACCCAGGAGGTCGGTCAGTGACCACCGGTCAGGACCTGCTCGAGCTGTCCCCCGTGATGCCCGTCGTGGTGATCGAAGACGCCGCGGACGCGGTGCCCACGGCCCGGGCCCTGCTCGCCGGCGGGATCGGGGTCATCGAGCTGACCCTGCGCACCCCGGCGGCGTTGTCGGCGATCGAGCGCGTCGCCACGGAGGTGCCGGACATCGTCATCGGCGCCGGCACCGTCACGGCGCCGGACCACGCGAAGCAGGCGGCCGACGCGGGGGCGAAGTTCCTCGTGACGCCGGGCTGCACCGACGCCGTCGTCGACGCGTGCTTCGAGACCGGGCTGCCGTTCCTGCCCGGCGCGAGCACGGTGTCGGAGGCGATGCGGCTGGCCGAGCGCGGCCTCACGGCGCTGAAGTTCTTCCCGGCGGAGGCGTCCGGCGGCGTCGCGTACCTGAAGTCGATCGCGGGTCCGTTGCCTTCGCTGCGCTTCTGCCCCACCGGCGGGATCACCGTGGCGTCGGCGCCGTCGTACCTGGCGCTGCCGAACGTCGGCTGCATCGGCGGCTCGTGGCTGACGGCCTCGCTCGACCCCGCCGCGATCGAGAAGCTGGCCGCCGAAGCCGCGGCGCTGTAGCGGAGATCACGCGGCGTCATTCTCGCACCCGAACGGCGGAAACGGCGTCCGCATCCCGGGAGCACCGTTCCAGCGCGCTGGAACGGTGCTCCGAGCGGGTGTGGCGCCCGTCATGGGAACCGGACCCGTCCCGCTGAATGGCCCATTCACCGCGCAGATGGGCGGTTAACCGGCCTGTTATCGTTCCTCTTCGCTATTTCCAGCGAGGAGAATCCGTGTCCCTGACCAGCGTGGTCACCCTCAGCCCTGCCTCCGAGACGGTCGCCGCCCTGGTCGGCGCCCGCCTTTCCCTGTCCGCACTCCACCAGCTGGGCGGCACCCTCGGCGGCTATTCCTTCGTCAAGGTCGTGGTCGACCGCGAGCAGGCGAAGATCCACTTCCTGAACCACGCGCGGCATTCCTTTCACGCGATCTATATCGGCGAAGAGATCCTCGGCGTCCCCGAAGAACGCGTGCGCGCGGAGATCGATTCGTACAACGAAACCTTCTACCACGCGCCGGACCGCCGGTTCCTCCTCGGCATTCTTTCGCTGCACCCGCAGCTGCTTTCGCTGGAAACGGTCGAGGTCGACACCATGCCGGCCGAGCTGATCCGCGAGTTCCACGCGTTCGTCACGCAGTACGTCGACCCGGCGCTGCCGCTGGTGTTCAAGCCGGCCAACCAGCGGCAGGAGCGGCTCGTCCGGGAGATCCCGGCGAGCGAGCTGCCCCGCGTCTTCGCGCACGAGCTGTTCTCCGCGGCGCCGTTCGTGGCGCTGAACCCGGGCACGGCCACCGGGCGGCTGCGCGCGTTCCGCACCGAGGCCGAGTACCGGGCCGCGACGCTGGACTGGACGGACATCATCGTGATGGACCGCGTGCCGGACGACATCCCGCGGCTGTCGGGGATCGTCAACGCCCGGCACACGACGCCGTTGTCGCACACCAACGTCCTCGCGACCGGCTGGCAGATCCCGAACGCCGTCCAGCTCGGCGCCCTGGCCGAGATCGAGCGCCGCGGCCTCGACGGCAAGTGGGTCGAGTACACGGTCGACGCCCGGGGGTTCGCCCTGCGGGAGATCGGCGAGCCGGCGGACGCGGCGCCGCCGTCCTGGTACGCCCAGCGCGTGACGCTGGAGCAGCCGGAGGCCGACCACAGCCCGATCGTGAACCTCGCGCGGCTGCGCGGGGCCGACCGGCACCGCTACGGCACGAAGGCGGCCAACCTGGGCGAGCTGCACCACGTCCTGGCCGCCGGTTCGGAACGGCTGCTCGGGTTCTACCGGGTGCCGCGGCCGCCGCGGGACAACCTGCTGCCGTACCTGGCCCGCCTGCTGGACGTTCCGGCGGACGCCGACCTGGGCGCCGCGGCCCGCCGGCTGCTCGACGAGCACGTCCGCGTGCCGCGGGGCATCGCGCTGCCGTTCTCGCTGCAACGGCGGTTCCTGGAGTCGTCGCCGCGGATCCAGCAGGCCATCGGCAAGCTGAAGATGGCCCTGGAGCTCGACGCGCGGGAGATCGAGCCGCTGTGCGTCGAGCTGCAGGGGCTGATCCGGTCGGCGCGCATGCCGGGCGCGCTCGCCGGCGAGATCGACTCGGCGCTCGTGTCGCAGCTGGCCGGGGTCCGGGCGTTCGTCGTGCGGAGTTCGTCCAACGCCGAAGACCTCGCCGGGTTCTCGGCCGCCGGGATCTACGAGTCGCTCAACCACGTCACCACGGCCGAGCGCATCTTCGCCAGCGTCAAGGAAGTGTGGGCGTCGCTGGTGTCGATGCGCAGCGTCCGGCTGCGGCAGCAGGCCGGGATCTCCCTCGACGAGTGCTACATGGGCGTCGTCATCCAGGAGCAGGTCGCGGCGGACTTCGGCGGGGTACTGGTGACGACGAACCCGATGAACCGCGCGGACTTCCGCACGGTGTACGTCAACGTGTCACCACGCGTCACCGACGTCGTCGACGGCTCGGCCCTGCCGATGCAGTACCTGTACTCGACGGTCGAGGGCGGCGGCCGCACGGTGTCACTGGGCGACGCGCCCGCGGACCTCGACTCGCGGGGCCACGACCAGCTGCAGCGGCTGGCGATCGCCGGCCGCCTGCTGCAGGGCCACTTCTCGCCCGACTACACGTTCGACTCGCCGGTGGACGTCGAGTGGCTCGCCGACGGCGACCACCTCCACCTCGTGCAGCTGCGCCCCTATTCGGCCTGACCTCCCGGGAGACACGACCATGCTGGGCCTTCGCCTGCCCGCGAAACCCGCCGTTCAGCGCGCCGTCCGGCTGAGCTACGGGTTCCAGTTCTTCTTCGGCCTGCTGCTGTGGGTGCCGATCTTCTACCAGTACCAGAAGGCCGCCGGGCTGTCCGACGGCGAGATCTTCGGCATCCAGAGCATCTACTACATCGTGTTCTGCCTGCTGGAGATCCCGACCGGGATGATCGCCGACCGCTTCGACTACCGCACCTCCCTGGCGGCCGGCGCCGGCGTGTTGGTGGCGGCGAACCTGGTTCCGGTGCTTTCGGGCTCGTACACGGGTTTCCTCGTGCACTTCATCCTGATCGCCCTGGCCCGCTCGCTGGTGTCCGGCGCGCAGAGCGCGTACCTGTACGAATACCTGCACGCATCCGGCGCGGGCGGACACTACCTGCGTGTGGAGGGTGTCGGCCGCGCGTACAGCCTGGTCGGCAAGATCGTGTGCTGGCCGGTGATCGGCCTGCTGATGTCGTGGAGCCTCCCCTCTCCGTACTGGCTGACGGCGATCAACGCGGGCATCGCGCTGGCCTTCGCGTGCAAGCTCCCCCCGATCCCCGGCGGCCGCCGGGCGGCCGGCAAGACGGCCTCGGTGCTGGCCGGAGTCGGCGGCGCCCTGTCGGCGCTGCGCTCGTCCCGCTGGCTGGTGCTGCTGATGGTGCAGGGCATCGCGATGTTCACGCTGGTGCGCATCTGCCAGGTGAACCTGTTCCAGCCGATCCTGGAGTCGAAGCCCGTCTCGGTGAACTGGTACGGCGCGGTCCTGGCCGCGATGACGGTCTTCGAGGCCCTGGGCGCGGCCCGCCCCCACCGCCTCCGCCGCGCGATCGGCCCGGTCGGTTCGGTGTTCTCCCTGACGATCGTGATGGCCCTGTGCCTCGGCGCGACGGTCTTCGCGGGCTCCTTCCCGGTGGTGGTGCTGCTGTGCGTGTTCGCGGTGGCCACGGGCATCGCGTTCCCGGTCCAGAAGCAGCTGCTCAACGACTCCATCCCGGATTCCCGCTACCGCGCGACCCTCCTGTCCATGGAGTCCATTGTGGACCGCGCGGTCTGCGCCCTGGTCGCGGTGGCCCTGGGCGCGTACCTGGCCGCCGGTCAGCTGGACGAGTTCCTCCTGCTGACGGCCGCGGTGACGTGCGTGGCGATGGGCCTGCTCGCGGTGCTGCTGCTGGCGGTCCGCAAGCACCGTTCGGACCGCCGCGTGCCGGCGGCCCACCGTCCCGCCCAGGGCGGCACGACGTTTCCGCGCACCGAACGCAGTGCGCCGCGGCCGGGAGAAGTCCGCCACTGACCGCCGCACCGGGCACGGCCGGCGCAGTGCGGTGCCTGACCCCCGCGCTCGCGCCCGGCCTGGAGCCGCCCAGCCGCATCGCCGAGCCGCTCAGCCCACATCGCCACCCGATGCTCGCCGCCCAGCGAGCCGATCAACCCGCATGGCCGCCCGACGTTCGCCAAGCCGCCCGATGCTCGCCGCCCGGCGAGCCGCCCATGCTGCCGGGCACGGCCGGCGCGATCAGTCGATGACGGCGTCGTCGAGCAGGGTGGACTCCGCACCGTACTCGCGGAGCTCCTCCCTGATCACGGTGTACGCCAGCCCCTGCGGGTAGCCCTTGCGCGCGAGGAAGCCGAGCAGCCGCCGCAGGGCGGTCTGTTCGTCGACGTTGCCGAGCGATCCGAGGCGCTTGCGGACCAGTTCCCTGGCCATCTGTTCCTCGGACTCGCGGTCGACCTCACCCGCCGCCTGCGCGGCGATCTCGTCGTCGACGCCCTTGCGCCGCAGCTCGGCCACCAGCGCGGTCCGGGACAGGCCCTGGTTCGCGTGGCGGGACTTCACCCACAGTTCCGCGAACTCCGCGTCGTTGACCAGCCCGGCCCGGTCGAGCTTGCCGAGCAGCGTTTCGCTGGTCTCCTCGTCGAACCCCTTGCGGTGCAAAGCCTGCCGGAGCTCCTCTTGGGTGCGCGCACGCACGGCCAGGAGATCGAAGCAGATCTCCTTGGCCTTCTTGTACCGCTCCTCCGGAGGCAGCTCGGCCGGCGGCACCTTCGGCGCCCTGGCCACCTGGGTCTCTCCTCGTCTTCACGCCCACCGCGGACCGCGACGGGCTCACCCTCTCCGGACGATCAGAAGTCGACCGGCGCCGGGACGGGCTCGATGCCGGCCGCGTCGAGCTGCGGGCCGATGCCGAGCTTCTCCTTGATCCGCTTCTCGATCTCGTTGGCGATGTCCGGGTTGTCGCGCATGAACTTCCGCGCGTTCTCCTTGCCCTGGCCGAGCTGGTCGCCCTCGTAGGTGTACCAGGCGCCGGACTTGCGCAGGATGCCCTGGTCGACACCCATGTCGATGAGCGAACCCTCGCGGGAGATGCCGTGGCCGTACAGGATGTCGAACTCGGCCTGCTTGAAGGGCGGGGCCATCTTGTTCTTGACGACCTTGACGCGGGTCCGGTTGCCGACCGCCTCGCCGCCGTCCTTCATCGTCTCGATGCGGCGCACGTCCAGGCGGACCGACGCGTAGAACTTCAGCGCCTTGCCACCGGTGGTGGTCTCCGGGGAGCCGAACATCACGCCGATCTTCTCGCGCAGCTGGTTGATGAAGATCGCGGTGGTGCCGGAGTTGTTCATCGCACCGGTCATCTTGCGCAGCGCCTGGCTCATCAGCCGGGCCTGGAGGCCGACGTGCGAGTCACCCATTTCGCCCTCGATCTCGGCGCGGGGCACGAGCGCGGCCACGGAGTCGATGACCAGGATGTCGAGCGCGCCCGAGCGGACCAGCATGTCCGCGATTTCCAGGGCCTGCTCACCGGTGTCCGGCTGGGAGACGAGCAGCGCGTCGGTGTCGACGCCGAGCTTCTTGGCGTAGTCCGGGTCCAGCGCGTGCTCCGCGTCGATGAACGCCGCGATGCCGCCGTTGCGCTGCGCGTTCGCCACCGCGTGCAGGGCGACCGTGGTCTTACCGGAGGATTCCGGCCCGTAGACCTCGATGACCCGGCCCCGGGGCAGGCCGCCGATGCCGAGCGCGACGTCGAGGGCGATCGAGCCGGTGGGGATCACGGCGATGGGCGGCCGGGTGTCCTCGCCGAGGCGCATCACGGAGCCCTTGCCGTACTGCTTGTCGATCTGCGCGAGCGCGAGCTCGAGCGCCTTGTCCTTGTCGGGTGCTGCAGGCATGGAAGTCCACCTCGCTGGTCTAAGCCCCTGTCTCGGGGGCTCTGTGTCGGTTCTTCAGCTGTCCGGTCCGACGCTAGCGGCGGGGACCGACAATTCCAGGCGCGGCGCCCAATCTGTGGATCGCTGGACCCGATGTGGACAACACCATAGACGAACACCTGTTCGAGGTCGTCAGCGACACACCCTTGCGCTAGGATTTTCGCCCGCCCGGGTCAGGACCCGTGCGTGTCCGCCCAGGTCAACGCCGTTCAGCCGGGACGTCGAAGGCGTCGCAGACCTCGCGCCAGATCTCCTTCGCCGGAATTCCCGCGGTCAGCGCCTGGTCTACGGTGCGGCCGCCGAGCCCGCTGAGCACGTGGTCCCGGGCCAGCACCTGGGCCCGCCCGGAGCCGAACTCGTCGGCCATCAGCCGCCGGAAAACCGTGATCCGCATCGGACCCACTCTAACCGGCGGGCGCGAAAGCTCCGTTCGCGCCGTCTACTCCCCCGGCTGGACGCTCGCCTCGAAGTAGTCGGCCAGCGTGCCGGGCGTGGTCGCCGCCGCCTGGTCGTTGGTGTTCAGCTGGTAGATGAACCCGGCCAGCGGCCGGTCCGCCACCGTGAACACCAGCACCGCCGACGTCTTGCCCGCGGCCGACGAGTAGTGCCCCTTGAGCCCGTTGCCGCCCCAGTCGGCCTCGGTGCGGTCACCGCCCGCCGAGGTGAGCAGGCCGTCGGTGTACTGCTTGAGCGTGTCGGCGTTGTCGCCGTGGACGTAGGTCACCTGGGTGCCCGCCCGGCCCGGCGCGGAGCAGGTCGACGAGGCCCCCAGGCGCTGCGCCGGCGCCGCCGGGCCGTTGCCCATGCCAGGTTTGCAGTCGCCGGTGTCGGCGATCTTCCCGGCGAGCTGGCGCAGGCAGCCGGTGAAGCCCTTGTCGTCCGTCTGCCCCGGCGTCCTGCACTGGTCCGCGGTGTAGGTCGCCACCGAAGACGACGAGGTGAGGAACAACGTCAGGCCCACCGCCAGCGCCACGACGACCGCGGCCGCGATCCCGATCAGCAGCTTCTTCCTGCCGCCGGATTTCGGCTCGGCCCGCTCCGGCGCGGGCGAGTACGCGGGGAAGTTCGACGGCATCGGCTGCGGGCCGCTGGGCGGGAAGTTCGACGGCGCGTAACCGGGGTACTGCGGCGGCGGAGGGGCCGGCGGCGAGTACTGCGGCCGGTGCTGCGGCGGCGCCCCCGCGGCCACCGCCCCTTCGACGTTTTGCGTCCGCACGGAGAGACCGTCGCGGGCCACATGCTGGGCACCGAGCGCGACCGCCGTCTCCGGCTGGTCGAGGCTGCCCGGCACGACGCCGAGCTTCTCCGCGATCATGGTGCCGACCAGCGGCAGCCGGCTCGACCCGCCGACGAGGTAGATGCCGGCCAGCCGGTCCGGAGCCAGCCCGGACGAGCGCAGCGTCCGCGACAGCAGCTCGACGCTGCGCAGCATCGCCGGGCGCACCAGGCCCTCCAGCTCACTGCGGGTGACCAGGACATCCTTGAACGGCTCGGGCATCGGCACCTCGGTCTGCGGGTGCCGCGACAGCGCCTCCTTGGCCGCCTTGACGTCCTCCTGCAGCGCGCGCCGGGTGCGCCGGTCGGCGGTCGACTCCGGGCGCAGCAGCCGCTGCCAGCGCTGCGGGTCGGAGTGCGAGACCTCGCGCCCGACGTGCACCATCAGCGCCTGGTCGACGTCGAGACCGCCGAGGTCGGGCAGGCCGTCCTCGGCGAGCACGGTGAACCCGTTCTGGGTGGCGCCGACGACGGCGACGTCGAAGGTGCCCGCGCCGAGGTCGTAGACCGCGAGCGCCTGGCCCGGGGCGAGCGCCTTGCCGGGGAACGAGGCGAAGTGCGCCGCCGCGGCGACCGGCTCGGGCACCAGCAGGATGTTCGGGCCCATCCCGGCGAGCCGGGCGGCGGACATCAGCACGGTGCGGCGGGTGTGGCCCCACTGCGCGGGGTGGGTCAGCCGGACCTCGTCGGGCTGGTCGCCGCCGAGCTGGCGGGACGTCTCTTCGAGCACCCGGCGCAGGATGGCGGCGAGCGCCTCGGTCACCGGGACGACGTCGGTGCCGAGCAGCAGGGTCTGCTCGTCGATGCGGCGCTTGGGGTTCGGTTCGAAGCGCGTCGGGTCGAGGCGGGCGCGGCGCTCGGCGTCGCGGCCGACCATGATCGTGCCCTCTTCGGTGGCGAACACCGCCGACGGCATGTTGGCCGAGCCGTCCACCTCGACGACCCGGGGCGGCATCCCGTGCGCCGAAAGCACGGCGACGGTGTTGGACGTCCCGAGGTCAACGGACAGGATCCGCACAGCACTCCCCTTCGCGAAACACGCCTTGACGGCGCTCGCGGTGATGCTGCCATGCGCACGGTCACCGTGCGTGCGGACCCGCGAAAGTCACTGCACCTTGACGCGGACGGTGATCAAGGTGCACGATAGTTGCACAGTTCGGTCAACTCGGCTGAGCAGACTGTGCAAGAAGGGAAGGTCCGATGCCGAAGTTGCTCGTCCTCGGCGACGACCTGACCGGCAGCAACGCGACCGGAGCGCTGTACGCGCGCTTCGGGCTGCGCGCGGTCTCCGTCAATGCACCCCTGGCACCGGACGCGCCCTGCTTGCGCGCGGAAAGCGGGATCGACGCGCTGGTGGTCAACCTGGGTACCCGGCACGCTTCGCCACCACACGCCGCGCAGGCGGTGCGGGCGGCGATCGAAGTCGTCGGGCCCGTCGACCTCACGGTGAAACGTGTGGACACGACGCTGCGCGGCAACGTCGGCGCCGAAACCGAAGCCGTCCTGGCGTCGGCGCCCGGAGCCCGGGCGCTGGTGGTGCCCGCGTTCCCGGACGCGGGCCGGGTCACCCTCGGCGGCCTGCACCTCGTCGACGGCGTGCCGCTGGCCGAAAGCCCGGCGGCCCGCGATCCCCTGGCCCCGGTGAGGTCCTCGCGAGTCCGCACGCTCCTGCACCCCACCCGCCGGGAGATCGCCGAACTGCCGCTGGACGTCGTCGAGGAGGGCATGGACGCGGTCGAAGCGGCCCTGCGGCGACCGGCCGCGATCGTCGTCTGCGACGCCACTACGAACCGGCACCTCACCACCGTCGCCCGCGCCGCGGCCCGGCTCGCGGCCGAGGGCACGCGGTGGATCTCGGTGGACTCCGGCCCGTTCGGCGTCCGGCTGGCCGCGGCCCTGGGCCTCGCGCCCGGGCACGGCACCGTCCCGCCGGTGCTCGCGGTGGTCGGCAGCATCACCGGGCAGACCCACGACCAGCTGCTGGAAACCGAGCTGGTGCTGGACGCGCGGTACGTCGACGTCGACCCGCAGCGGCCCGATCCGGCCGCGGCCGCCGCCGCGGCGGGCGAACTCCTGGCCGCCGGGCACCGTGTGGTGGGCATGCGGACCCGCGCACCCGCGCCCGGCACGCCGGTCGATCCGGCGGTGGCGGCCCGGCTCCCGCCTGCCCTCGGGGAGGCGGCCCGGCTGGTGCTCGGCACGCACCGGATCGGTGGGCTGTACGCCACCGGCGGCGACATCGCCGTCGGGGTCACGAGGGCGCTGGGGGCCGAAGGCTTCGAGATCGACGCCGAAGTACTGCCCCTGGCGGTCGCCGGCCGGCTGTCCGGCGGCCCGCACACCGGGTTGCCCTTCGCCACCAAGGGCGGGCTGATCGGCGGCCGTGACGCCGCGGTGGCCTGCCTGGAACACCTGAACCACGTCCTCGCCACCGGAAGGAAGAACCCGTGAGCGACCTCCCCGTCCTCGCCGTCACGCTCGGCGACCCCGTCGGCATCGGCCCGGAGATCACCCTCAAGACCCTCGCCGAGCCCGAGGCCCTGCAGATGGCGCACGGAGTGGCGGTGGGTGACGCGATCGTGCTGGAGCGCCTGGTCCGCCACCTCGGCCTGCACCTGGAGATCAACCCGATCGCCACGGTCGCCGACGCGCGCTTCACCACCGGCGTGATCGACGTGCTCAACCTCGGGGTGGTCACCGAAGACCTGCCGTGGGGCGAGGTGAACGCGACCGCGGGCGCCGCCGCGGTCGGGGCGATCGAGGTCGCCACCCGGCTCGCGCTGGCCGGCGAGGTCGACGCGGTCGTGACCGCGCCGATCAACAAGGAGGCCATCTGGGCGGCGGGCTCGCAGCACCTCGGGCACACCGAAATGCTCGGCGAGCTGACCGGGTCGACCCGGTTCAACACGATGTTCTGGGTGTCCGGGCTGAAGATCTTCTTCGCCACCCGGCACCTGTCCCTGCGCGAAGCGATCAACCAGATCACGCGGGAGAACATCGAGCACGCGATCCGCGAGGCGTACACCGCGCTGGAGGTCTTCGGCACCGAAAAACCGAGGCTGGCCGTGGCGGCGCTGAACCCGCACGGCGGGGAGAACGGCAAGTTCGGCGACGAGGAGATCATCGCGATCGCCCCGGCGGTCGCCGCCGCACGGGTGGCCGGGCTGGACGTGGTCGGCCCGATCCCCGCGGATTCCGTTTTCCACCAAGGGATCCAGGGCCGGTTCGACGGCGTGCTCTCGCTCTACCACGACCAGGGGCACATCGCGTCGAAGACGTACGACTTCGACGGCACGGTGTCGGTGACGGTCGGCCTGCCGATCCTGCGCACCTCGGTCGACCACGGCACGGCGTTCGACATCGCCGGCACCGGCCGGGCGTCGCACGGCACCATGCGGGCCGCGTTCAAGGCCGCGGCCACCCTGGCGCCGTACGCGCGGAAGCTGCCCATGATCTACCCACCGGGTGTCCGGTGATCCCCCGCAAGCGCTGGGCGTACGTCATCCCGGTCGCGGTGGTGATGTACATGCTGGCCTACCTCGACCGCACGAACGTCGCGGTGATCCTGCCCTACATCGGCGACGACTTCCCGCTGTCCGCCAGCGCGAAGGGGCTGGCGAGCGGCATCTTCTTCGTCGGCTACCTCGTGCTGCAGATCCCCGCGGCCGTGCTGGCGGCGAAGTGGAGCGCCCGCAAGACGGTGCTGCTGCTGATGATCGCGTGGGCCTTCGCGGCGGTGCTGTGCGGCCTGGTGCGGAACGAGACCCAGCTGTACCTGGCCCGGCTGCTGCTCGGGCTGTTCGAGGGCGGCGTGTGGCCCGCGGTGCTGATCCTGCTGGCGTCCTGGTTTCCGCAGGCCGAGCGGGCCCGGGCGAACGCGCTGTGGATGACGTGCCTGCCGATTTCGGCGATCCTCATGTCGCCGCTGTCCGGGTTCATGCTCGACCACATGTCCTGGCGCTGGGTGTTCGTCCTGCAGGGGCTGCCGCCGCTGGTGTGGGCGGTCGTCTGGTGGTTCGCGGTGGCCGACCGGCCGGCGCGGGCGCGGTGGATCTCCGCGGCGGAACGCGAACACCTCGAAACCATCTTGAAGGCCGAAGAGGACGCGAAGCCGGCCTTCGCGAAGCAGGGGTACCGGCAGGCGCTGGCCGACCGCCGGGTGCTGCTGCTCGTCGGCGTCTACTTCTTCTGGATCACCGGCTTCTACGGCTTCTCGCTCTGGCTGCCGTCGGTGGTGAAGACGATGACCGGCGGCTCGGCCACCGCCGTCGGCTTCCTCTCGGCCGTGCCGTACGTGCTGGCGCTGGGCGGGATGGTCGCCTGCGCGTACTGGTCCGACCGCACCGGCAACCGGCGGCTCGCGGTCACCGTGCCACTGCTCGTCGCGATCGCCGGGCTCCTGCTGGGCAACCTCGTGCACTGGCCGGCGGCGGTGCAGCTGGTGCTGCTCTGCGTGGTGGCGACCGGCGTCTACATGCCGTACGGGCCGTTCTGGGCCATCCCCGGCCGGGTGCTCGGCATCGAGGTCGTCGCCGTGGCGATGGGCCTGATCAACGCGCTGGGCAACCTCGGCGGGTTCGCCGGGCCGTACCTGGTCGGCTGGCTCACCGACGTCACCGGCACCGCGACCACCGGGTTCGCCGTCCTGGCCGCGTTCCTCGCCGTGGCCGCCGGGCTGGCGTTCTTCGGGCTGAAACCCGCGACTGTGGAAGGGTCGGCGCATGTCCCAGCCGCGACCAGGCACCCGTGACCGGCGCGCGATGCTCCTGGAAGCCGTCCGTGACGGCTCCGGCGGCATCGCGGAGCTGGCCCAGGAGTTCGGCGTCTCCGAGTCGACGATCCGCCGCGACCTCGCCTCGCTCGCCGGTGCGGGCCACGTCGTCCGCACCTACGGCGGCGCGCTCGACACCGAACGCAGTCCCCGCGAAAAGGACCGGGAGCACGCGGCGGCGAAGGACGTCATCGCCCGGGAAGCCGCCGCCCTGGTCCAGGACGGCGAAGTGGTGCTGCTCGACGCCGGCACGACCACCGGCAGGCTCGCCCACCACCTCGCCCACCGCGAGGGGCTGACCGTGGTGACCAACGGCGTGAACGCCATCCGCGAGCTCGCGGGCTTCTCCGGGATCGACCTCATCATCCTCGGCGGCCGGGTGCGGCGCCCCGACGAAGCGATCCTCGGCGAAAGCGTGCTGGCGCAACTGCGGCACATCTCACCCGATCGGGTGTTCCTGGGCGCGGACGGCGTGGTGGCCGGCCGCGGGCTGTGCTGCTCCTCACTGGAGCAGTCCGTGGTCAAGCACGCGCTGCTCCACGCGGGCGGCCAGGCGTACGTGCTGGCCGACCGGTCCAAGCTGGACCAGGCCCCTTTTTCCTACTGGACACCGCTCGACCGCGACCACCGCCTGATCACCGACGAACCGCGGGTCGACGTGACGTTTTCGCAGTTCGCCCAGAGCGTGATCGTCGCCCGGGCGCCGGAAATTGTCGGTGGTGCCGCGCATCATGAATGACGTGGCAACCGACGTGCTCGACCTCTTCTCCCCCGCGACCCGGGACTGGTTCGCGGGGGCCTTCGCCGCGCCCACCGCGGCGCAGGACGGGGCCTGGCGGGCCGCGCACGCGGGCGAGCACGCCCTCGTCGTCGCGCCCACCGGGTCCGGCAAGACCCTGTCCGCGTTCCTCTGGGCGCTGGACCGGCTCTCGGTGGAGCCGCCCCCGGCGGAGGCGACGAAACGCTGCCGGATCCTCTACGTCTCGCCGCTGAAGGCCCTGGCGGTCGACGTCCAGCGGAACCTGCGGGCGCCGCTCGCCGGGATCTCGCAGGCCAGCCGCCGGCTCGGGCTGCCGGTGCCCGCGATCGAGGTCGGCATGCGCACCGGCGACACCACCGCGGCCGAGCGGCGCACGTTCGGCAAGACCCCGCCGGACGTGCTGGTGACCACGCCGGAGTCGCTGTTTCTGATCCTCACCTCGTCGGCGCGGGAGTCGCTGCGCGGGGTCGAGACCGTGATCGTCGACGAGGTGCACGCGGTCGCCGGCGGCAAGCGCGGTGCCCACCTCGCGCTCTCGCTGGAGCGGCTGGACGCGCTGCTGCCGAAGCCGGCGCAGCGGATCGGCCTGTCGGCGACGGTGCGCCCGGTCGACGAGGTGAGCGCGTTCCTGGCCGGCGGCCGTCCGGTGCGCGTCGTCCAGCCGAAGCTGGCGAAGACCATCGAGGTCCGCGTCGAGGTCCCGGTCGAGGACATGAGCAACCTCGACGCGCCGCGCGGCCCGGCGCCAAGCCCGCTCGACGCGCTGGAATCCCTGGAGTCGCTGACCGAGGCGTTCCCGCCCGGGGACATCGCGCCGGGCGGCATCGGCACGCTGGAGGAGGTGGCCGGCAACCCGGTCCAGCGGCCGTCGATCTGGCCGGCGGTCGAAGAACGGGTGCTGAGCCTCATCCGCGACCACCGGTCGACCATCGTCTTCGCCAACTCTCGCCGGCTCACCGAGCGGCTCACGGCCCGGCTCAACGAGCTGGCCGCCGAGCAGACCGAGCTGACTCCGGGCGAGGCGTTCCCGGCGGAGGCGGCCGGCCAGTCCGGGGTGACCACCGGCGCGCCGCCGGTGATCGCCCGGGCCCACCACGGGTCGATGTCGCGGGAGCAGCGCACGCACGTCGAAGAGGCGCTGAAGTCCGGGCAGCTGCCGTGCGTGGTCGCGACGTCCTCGCTGGAGCTGGGCATCGACATGGGCGCGGTCGACCTGGTGGTGCAGATCGAGGCACCGCCGACGGTGGCGTCCGGGCTGCAGCGGGTCGGCCGGGCCGGGCACCAGGTCGGCGCGGTGTCGTCCGGGGTGATGTTCCCCAAGTTCCGCGGTGACCTCGTCTCCTGCGCGGTCGTCGCGGAGCGGATGGCGAGCGGGGCGATCGAGGCGGTGCGCTACCCGCGCAACCCCCTGGACGTCCTGGCGCAGCACGTCGTGGCCATGGTCGCGCTGGAGCCGTGGACGGTGCCGGACCTGGCGTCGCTGGTGCGGCGGGCGGCCCCCTTCGCCGCCATGCCGGACGACGCCCTGCACGCGGTGCTCGACATGCTCGCCGGCCGCTACCCGAGCGAGGAGTTCGGCGAGCTGCGGGCGCGGATCACCTGGGACCGCATCACCGGCGAGCTGCGCGGCCGGCCCGGCGCGCAGCGGCTGGCGGTGACCTCGGGCGGCACCATCCCGGACCGCGGCCTGTTCACCGTCATGACGCCGGGCTCGGACGACAAGGCGGGTTCGCGCGTCGGCGAGTTCGACGAGGAGATGGTGTACGAGTCGCGCGTCGGCGACACCATCCTGCTGGGCACGTCGTCGTGGCGGATCACCGACATCACCCACGACCGGGTCATCGTGGTGCCCGCACCGGGCGAGCCGGCGCGGATGCCGTTCTGGAAGGGCGACGCGCCGGGCCGTCCGCTGGAACTCGGCCGGGCGCTGGGGAAGTTCGTCCGCGAATTGTCCACTTCGGACGACCAGAAGGCGCGCGAGCGCGCCGAGGCGGCGGGGCTGGACGAGCGGGCGCGCGACAACCTCCTCGCCTACCTGGCCGAGCAGAAGGCCGCGACCCGGCACGTGCCGAACGACCGGACGATCCTGCTGGAGCGCTACCGCGACGAGCTGGGCGACTGGCGGATCGTCGTGCACTCGCCGTTCGGCGCGCAGGTGAACGCGCCGTGGGCGCTGGCCATCGCCGCGCGGCTGCGGGAAAACCGCGGGGTGGACGCGCAGGTGGCGCACTCCGACGACGGCATCGTCCTGCGGCTGCCGGACGCGCTGGACGCCGAGGGCGGCGAGGTCACCATCGGCGCGGACGACGTGCTGCTCGATCCCGAGGAGGTCGAGCAGCTGATCGTCGCCGAGGTCGGCGGCTCGGCCGTGTTCGCGGCGCGGTTCCGGGAGTGCGCGGCGCGGTCGCTGCTGCTGCCGCGCCGGGACCCGCGGCGGCGCACCCCGCTGTGGCAGCAGCGGCAGCGCGCGTCGCAGCTGCTTTCGGTCGCGGCGAAGTACGAACGGTTCCCGGTCGTGCTGGAGGCGATGCGGGAGGTCCTGCAGGACGTCTACGACGTCAGCGGCCTGCGCGAGCTGATGGCCGACGTCCGCGCCCGCAAGGTCCGGCTGGTGGAGGTCGAAACGCCGGCCGCATCACCGTTCGCGCGCAGCCTGCTCTTCGGCTACGTCGGGATGTTCCTGTACGAGACCGACGCACCGCTGGCCGAGCGGCGGGCGGCGGCGCTGTCGCTGGATTCGGCGCTGCTGGCCGAGCTGCTGGGCACCGAGGCCATCCGGGAGCTGCTGGATCCCGAGGCCGTCACCGAGGTCGAACGGTCGCTGCAACGGCTCGAGCCCGACCGGCACGCACGCTCGGCGGAAGACGCTGCCGACCTGCTGCGGTTCCTCGGCGATCTGACCGTCGAGGAGGCCGCCGAGCGCGGCATCCAGGAAGCGTGGCTGACCGAGCTGGAGGCGGCGCGCCGGGCCATCCGGGTGCGGATCGGCGGCGCGGAACGGTTCCTGGCCATCGAGGACGCCGGCCGCGTCCGGGACGCACTGGGCACGGCCCTGCCGGTGGGCGTGCCCGAGGCGTTCACCGAACCGGTCGCGGACCCGCTCGGGGACCTGCTGTCGCGCTACGCCCGGGGCCGGGGCCCGTTCGCCGCGGCGGACGCGGCCGCGCGGTTCGGGCTCGGCACCGCGGTCGTCACCGGGGTGCTCGACCGGATGACCGGGGAAGGCCGTCTGGTGCGCGGCGAGCTGAGCCCCATCGGGCACCCGGAGACGCACGGCGCCGGGGTCGAGTACTGCGATTCGGCGGTGCTGCGCCGGCTGCGGCGGACGTCGCTGGCGAAGCTGCGGGCCGAGGTCGAACCGGTCGAGCCGGCGGCGCTGGGCCGGTTCCTGCCCTCGTGGCACGGGTTCGGCGGCCGCGTCCGGGCGGCGCCGACGGCGGACGACGTGCTGTCGGTGGTCGAGCAGCTCGCCGGGGCGCCGCTGCCGGCGAGCGCGGTGGAGTCGCTGATCCTGCCCGGGCGGCTGCCGGGCTACTCCCCCGCGCTGCTGGACGAGCTGACGACGGCGGGCGAGGTCACGTGGGCGGGCTGCGGCGCACTCGCCGGCGGCGACGGCTGGATCGCCCTCGCCCCCACGGACGTGGCCGACCTGCTGCTGCCGGAGATCGTCGAGGACATCCCGACCGGCCCGCTGCACGACGCCATCGTGTCCACTTTGGAGGGTGGCGCGCTGTTCTTCCGCCAGCTGGTGGACCGCGCGACCGTGCTGGTGGACAAGGCCCCGAACGACGCCGAAGTCGTGGCGGCGCTGTGGGACCTGGTCTGGGCCGGCCTCGTCACCGGTGACACGCTGGGCCCGCTCCGGGCGCAGGTCGCCGGGCACGGCGCCCACAAGCCGCGGCGCCAGGCCCCCCGCGGCCGCTACGCCCGGCTGCGGGCGGGGCGGCCCCAGATGCCGTCGCGGTCCGGGCCGCCGACGGTGGCGGGGCGGTGGGCCCTGACCCCGCCGCGCGAAACCGACGCGACCCGCCGGGCCCACGCCCGGACGGAGGCGTTCCTGGAGCGCCACGGCGTCCTGACCCGCGGCGCTCTCGACACCGAGCGCGTCACCGGCGGGTTCTCCGGGATCTACAAGGTGCTGCGCGGCATGGAGGACACCGGCCAGGTGATCCGCGGCTACGTCGTGGAGGGCCTCGGCGCCGCGCAGTTCGCAGCGAAGGGCGCGGTCGACCGACTGCGCGCGCTGTCCGGACCGGGCCGGCCGGCGCCGGGCCGGCCGGTGGTCCTGGCGGCGGCGGACCCGGCCCAACCCTACGGCGCCGCTCTCCCCTGGCCGGCGGCCACGGGCGACACGAAACACCGCCCGGCCCGCAAGGCGGGCGCGCTGGCGGTGCTGGTGGACGGGGTCCCGGCCCTGTACGTCGAGCGAGGAGGCCGGTCACTGCTGAGTTTCACGGAGGAAAGGCAACCCCTGTCGGAGGCGGCCCAGGCCCTGTCGGCCGCGGTCCGCGAGGGCTGGCTGGGCCAGCTGTCGGTCCAACGCGCGGACGGCGAGCAGGCGCTGACCTCGGAGCTGGCGGAAGTGCTGCAGGAGGCCGGCTTCCGGGCCACCCCCTCCGGTCTGCGCCTGCGGGCCTGAGCGCGGAGAGGAGGAGTCCACGCCGGCCGGGCGGTTCGTCCCGCACGAGATGCCGGACCGGTTCGCCGGCTTCGCGAGTCCGGCTCGGCCCTGCCTGCCGCCCCGCCGAAACCCGTCCGTCCCCGGGTTTCCGGTTCGCCCACGCCACCGATCCCCACTGGCCTAAGCTGCCAGTCCGACACGCACGAAGGATGTTCTGCTCATGGCGATGCGCGAACTGCGCTATTTCGGCGACCCGATCCTCAAGTCCGTCTGCGATCCGGTCACCGTGTTCGACGAGAAGCTCGAGGCGCTCGTGCGGGACCTGGTCGACTCGGTGAAACCCGCCGGCCGGGCCGGGCTGGCCGCGCCGCAGATCGGCGTGGGCCTTCGCGTCTTCAGCTACGACGTCGCCGGTCTCACCGGGTACGTCATCAACCCCGAGATCGTCGAGCTGTCCGAGGAAACGCACGAGATCGACGAAGGCTGCCTGTCCGTGCCGGAGCTGTGGTTCCCCACCAAACGCGCGAAGCACGCGAAGGTCCGGGGCGTCGACGTGCGCAACGAGCCGATCGAGGTCGAAGGCGAGGACGTGCTCGCCCAGTGCCTGCAGCACGAAACCGACCACCTCGACGGCGTCCTCTACCTCGACCGGCTGACCGCCGAACGCAAGAAGTCCGCCATGCGTGCGGCGCGGGACAAAGACTGGTTCTGGAAGCGCTGAGCCCGCCTCACGCCGGCAGAAACAACCTCAGCTTCGCGCCGTCCTCCATACGGCGTTCCGTACGCAGACCGGCGCGGGCCGCCGTGCGGGGCAGGACGTCGTCGCCCGCCAGGCAGTCCGCGGACAGCTCCGTGATGCCCTGCGTCTCCGCCAGCACCGCCACCCGCGCCAGCAACGCCGTGCCGATGCCCTGCTGCTGCCAGTCGTCCTCCACCAGCAGGGAGATTTCCGCGCCGCCGGACGTCAGCGGGATCAGCTGCGCCAGGCCGATCACCTCGCGGCCGAAGACGGCCAGCACGCTCGTGCCGCGCGGGGGCACCAGCAGCCGGTGCAGCCAGCGGCGCGGCACCGACCGCACGCCCGTGTGGTAGCGGCGGAACAACGTCGCCATCGAGCAGCGGCGGTGCAGCTCCGACACCGCGTCGGCGTCGCCGGGGACGCCCCTGCGCAGGACGATCGCCGCGCCGTCCGGGCGGTCGAGGACCACCGGGCCGGCGACGTTCCGGGCCGCCGCCGCGAGCAGCGTCACCAGCGCCTCCGCGCGGGTCAGCTCCAGCTGCACGAACGGAGCCCACCGGCGGCGCGCCACCAGGGCGCTGCCTTCGGCCAGCACGAACACCGCGCGGTGCCCGCCCTCGGTACGCGCCGGGTTCGCCTCCAGCGCGGGAACCAGCGTGACGACGTCCGCCGCCAGGACGTCCTTCAGCACATCGGCGAGGCGGGCCGGGTCGTCGACCGCGCGCCGGGCCGCGAGCAGCGTCGACGCCGACGGGTCGACCAGCTCGTGGACGTCGGCGTCGATGATCGCGGTGCATTCGCAGCCCTCGGCGCGGATGGCGTCGGCCAGGTGCCGGCGGGGCAGGCCGGTCGCGGGGCGCAGCACGATCTCGTCGAGCACGCCGCCCGGCACCGGCAGCACGGACAGGCCGAGGATGTTGCACTCGAGGTCGGCGAGCCGGATGGCGATGCGGGCGAGGGTGCCCGGGTGGTCGTGCATCCGGATCCGCACCCGCCACGCCGACGGCGTGTCCGGCTCCTCGGCGACGGCGGCCGTCCGGCCCGGCTGGGGCAACGCTCTGGAGGTCTCCATGCCCCCACGGTCCCCCGGGGTTGTTGCCGCTCCAGGACACCGGTGTTTCGCGCAGGTCAGCGTTCGACGCCGCCCGGCAACCCGGCCGAAACACCGAGCCGGCTCCGCCCGGCGAGCTCCCGGCGCTTCACCCGAGGTCAGCGCGGGGTCAGC
Source organism: Amycolatopsis sp. CA-128772 (assembly GCF_002904295.1). Taxonomy (GTDB): domain Bacteria; phylum Actinomycetota; class Actinomycetes; order Mycobacteriales; family Pseudonocardiaceae; genus Amycolatopsis. The sequence goes on along the minus strand of NZ_PPHG01000066.1, from coordinate 124,127 downwards.
ACGCAGAACTCGTTGCCCTCCGGATCGGTCAGCACCCGCCACGGCAGCGCGGGGCCGCCCAGGTCGGCGGGCGCCGCACCGGCCGCGACGACCTCCGTCACCGCCGCGGCGTGGCCGGCGTCCGCCGGGGGCGCCACGTCCAGGTGCACGCGGTTCTTGACCCGCTTGACGTCGTCGTTGCGGAGAAACTCCAGCCACGGCCCCCGGCCCGACGGCGAGCGCAGGCTGACCAGGACGTCCCCGTCGCGCCCCTGGACCGGCCAGCCGGTGATCCGCGCCCAGAAGCCGGCGAGCGCCTCGGGGGCGTGGGCGTCGACCACGATCGACGCCACCGCATCCGTGTCCGCGTACCGTTCGCGCGGCTCGAGGACGCAGAACTCGTTGCCTTCCGGATCCGCCAGCACGACCCACGGCACGTCACCCTGCCCGAGGTCGACACGGCTTCCGCCCAGCTCCAGGGCGCGCGCCACCAGCTCGGCCTGATGCGCCGCGGTCGTGCTCGCCAGGTCCAGGTGGACGCGGTTCTTCACCTTCTTGGGTTCCGGCACCGGCACGAACACGAGGTCCAGGTCCCAGCCGTCGCTCGCGGGCGCGCGGACGTCGACCTCGCCGGGCTCCTCGAGCGCGACGCGCCAGCCGAGCAGCGCGGCCCAGAAGTCCGCCAGGACCCTCGGCCGCGCCGCGTCGATCACCAGGTTCACCAGGCGTGTGTTCATGCGCCGCAGGCTAACCGCCACCTCCGACAGTTCCGGTTCGGCTTCCCCACCGGCCGGTTCATCGGGTTGCGAGCCGCAGCAGCGCCCAGAGCTGGGCCGCCTGGTCGTGGACGCCCCGCACGGTCACCGCGGTCAGGGACGCCCGGCCCCAGAGCCACAGGTAGAGCTGCGCGGGTCTGGCCGTGACGACGTCGTCCGCGGACTCGGCCTCCTCGGCCGAGCAGCGCCAGGCGTCCGTGGTCACCGGCCCGGCCCGGGCGATCCAGCTGTGCGCGCCGGCCCGGACGCCGACCGTGCCCGCCTTGGTGCCGGTCAGGCCGAGCATCGGCAGTTTCTGCCCGAACCACAGGGTCAGCGCCTCGTCGATCCCGTCGATCGCGACGTCGTCGGGCACGCCACGGGACTCGACGCCCGCCGCCTGCTCGACGTCCACCCGGTGGATGACCGTTTCGTGCAGCATCCGCCGCCGCCAGAACCCGTAGGTGCGATCCGCCGGCCACCAGGTGTCGGCGCGGTCTTCCGGGTCGTGCGCGGCCAGCTCGTCGAGCAGTTCGGTGAGGCCCGTCTCCAGGAAGTCCCGCAGGCCCTGGCCCGGTTCGGGGTCGCGCGGCCAGTCGTCGGGGCTCCGGCCGTCGGTCAGCCGGCGCCGGACCATCCGGTAGAGGCTCCCGACGTGCCGGGCGACCTCGCCGAGCGACCAGCCCGGGCAGGCGGGCACCGGCGCCTCGACCGGCGCGGCGTGCACTGCTTCGGCCAGCAGCCGGCCTTCGATTCCCAACGCCGTGAGCAACCGCCCCTGGTCGACCGGGCCGTGCTCACGCGACATGGGCTTCCCCGGTGATCGGCAGGCCGTGCACGAGACGGCGGACCAGTTCCAGGAACGGCGTGGCGGCGCCCACCAGTTCGGCGGCCGAGCCGGCGGTGACCTTCCCGGTGATCCCGGCCTGCGCGGCGGCGCGGGTGGCGGAGTTGCTCGCGAAGAAGGCGGACCACTCCCGCAGTTCGGGGGCGACGGAGTCGAGCAGCACCCAGGTGCTGGCGGGCCGCGCGCGCCCCCGGTGCGGCCGCCCCCGCGCGGCGAGCACGGCGGCGGCGCCCCGGAGCGCGGCGAGGTAGGCCCCGATGAAGCGTTCGGCGGGCTGGGTTTCCCGCTCGGCCTCGGCGAGCAGGCGCCGAGCCTGGGCAAGAAGCCCGGCAGCAGCCGGATGCGCGGGCGGCCGAAGCGCCATGGGCAGCGACGACTGATCGGCACCGGGCGGCCGGAGGGAGGCGGACAGCCCGGAGTCGACGGCGGGCGGCTGGGAGTGCTCGCGAGCTGCGGGACGCTGCGGCGGAGCCGGCAGCTCGGACTGGTGCGCGGAGTCCTCGGCTGGGCGGGAGCGTTCCAAAGCCGCGGGACGCTGCGGCGGGACCGGCAGCTCAGGCTGCTGCGCTGAGTCTTCGGACTGCTCCGAAGCCGCCGCAACCGGGGGCAGCTCGCGCTGTCCCGGGTCCGCAGAAACCGCACCCGCCGCGCACACCATCGGAAGCTCCGGCTGCCGCATCTCCGCCGACGGGCGTGGCCGGGAGTCCGCCGCCGGGGTCAGGCACTGGCGGGATCGCCGGGGGGCCTGCGGGCGGGTGGCCTGCGGGCGCAGCGTCATGGGCAGCTCCGGCTGCCCGGGATCCGTGGGGGACACGACCTTGACGGACATGGCGACCCTCCTCCTGCGCGGGGTGAGCCCGATCAAGGGCCCGGTGCCGAGACGCTTCCCCCGTCCCGGTCCCGGGCACCTGACCGGTGCGCGCTCACCAGATGTCGAACGCCTGTTCGAACAATTTCCAGAGTAACCCGGACCGGGTGCTCGCTCAACCCCAGGGGGCCATCCCCGGACGTGGCGCGGGACACCGGGTCGGCGGCGTGATCTCATAGGTTCATGAGTTCGCTGGAGCACCCCGCCGTCGCCAAGGTGGCGGCCGCGCTGGCCGAAGCCGGGCAGCACGGCGCCGCCGAGGGCATCCGTGTCCTGCCCGCCGAGGTCCGGACCGCCGTGCAGGCGGCCGAAGCACTCGGCGTGCCCGTCGGGGCCATCGCCAACAGCCTCATCTTCCGCCTGGGGTCCGACAAAACCGCGCTCCTCGCCCTGACCTCGGGCGCCCACCGCGCCGATCCGGCCACCCTTGCGCGGCTGGCCGGCGGGGAAATCGGCAAGGCCGACGCCGATTTCGTGCGGGCGCACACCGGGCAGCCGATCGGCGGCGTCGCCCCGGTCGGGCACCCCGCGCCGCTGCGCACGCTCGTCGACACCGCGCTGCGCGCCCACGACGTCGTGTGGGCCGCCGCGGGGCACCCGAAGGCCGTCTTCCCGACCACCTTCGCCGACCTCGTGGCCTTGACCGGGGGCACCCCGGGCGCGCTCGGCGGCGCGGAGGAAGATGGACCGCTGTGACCGCGATGCCCGCCGGCTGCTCCCGCTACGTCCAGCTCTCCGCGGACGAATTCCGCACCCACCTGCCCGAAGCGCTGGACATCTACGTCCGGGCGATGCGGTACCCGGCGGGCACCGCCGAGCAGCGCGCGCCGATGTGGCTCACCCACGCGCTGCGTGAGGGCTGGCGCTGCATGGCCGCGTTCGACGCCGACGACGTCCTGCTCGGCCTGGCCTACGGCTACCGCGGCCGCGCCGGGCAGTGGTGGCACGAGCAGGTGCGCCACGGCCTGAGCCGCCGGTCCGGGCCCGCCGAGGCCGACCGCTGGCTGACGGACTACTTCGAGCTGACCGAGATCCACGTCCGGCCGGAGAACCAGGGCCACCAGATCGGCGAGGACCTGCTCCGCGGCCTGCTCGACGGCGTGCCGAGCGCGAACGTGCTGCTGTCGACGCCCGAGGGCACCAGCCGGGCGTGGAAGCTCTACCGCCGCACCGGGTTCGTCGACGTCCTGCGCGACTACCACTTCGCCGGCGACCCGCGCCCGTTCGCGATCCTCGGGCGGGCGCTGCCCCTCGACGCGCGCTGAGCCGAGGGGCAGCGGTCCCCTACCGGGGTTCGGGCCGCCAGTAGCCGACGGCCAGCGCGGCGACCAGCACGGCGGCGCCGCACCAGGCCGTGCCGCTCAGCCGTTCACCCAGCAGCACCGCGGACAGCACCGCCGCCGTCAGCGGCTCGAGCACCGCCGACAGCGCGCCGAGCACCGGGTGCGCGCCGGCCAGGCCACGCAGGTAGGCGGCGTACGCGAGCGCGGTCGGGACGGCGCCGAGGTAGCAGACCACCGCGAGGACGTCCGCGTGCAGCGGGAGGGCCAGGCCGGACCAGCTCGCCACCGGGATGAGCAGCACGCCGCCGGTGAGGCAGCCGAACGCCGTCGTCGACAGCGGTTCGAGGCCTTCGACCGGCTTCGCGGTGAGCAGGGTGAGGGTCGCGAACCCGGCCGCCGCGAGCAGCGCGAAGCCGAGGCCGCTCAGCGAGATCGCTTTGCCCGGCGACCACTGGAGCAGCGCCAGCCCGGCCACCGTCCCGGCCACGGAGACCAGCGTCCAGCGCCGGGGTTTGCGCACCGACGCGAGGGTGACCATGACGGGCGCGGCGCCGATGGTGGTCATGGTGGCGACGCTGACCGAGCTCAGCGCGACAGCGGCGAAGTAGCTGGCTTGGAAGAGGGCGAAGAGGCCGCCGACGGCGAGGATGCGCCGGGCGGCTTCGGGCGTGCGCGGGAGGGTGCCGCGTTTCAAGAAGGCGATCGCGACGGCACCGCCGACGAGCAGCCGGTAGTCGGCGACGGCGAGCGGGCGGAGGCCGGCCAGCTCGCCGAGCAGCGAGCCGGCGAGGCCACCGGTGCCCCAGAGGACACCGGCGAGGACGAGCGCGGCCGAAGAACGGGCGCGCGTGGGCAGAGAAACCAAGGGAAACGCTCCTGCGTCGAAGGAAAAGGGAGTTCGACGACGCGGGGCGGTGCGCAAGACGAATCAGCCGCGGGCCCCGAAGGCCACGCGGCGGAGGACCACCCCGCTCAGGCGCGGGGCGGTGGGGTGACGAAGAGCATTCGGCGCACGAGGGGAACCTATCGGCGGGACGCGAAGGGGGGCCACCGGTTTTCGGTGACCCCGCCCCGGAACCGCTCAGTCCAGGCCGGCCAGCTGCTCCCGCAGCGTGTCCAGTCCCATGCCGCCCAGTTTCAGCGCCTCCGTGTGGAACCGCTTGATGTCGAAACCGGCGCCCGCCCGGGTCTGCGCCTCGGACCTGGCCGCCAGCCACAGGCGCTCGCCGATCTTGTACGCCGGGGCCTGGCCCGGCCAGCCCAGGTAGCGGTCGATCTCGTCGCGGACGTGGGCCTGGTCGGTGATCGTGCGGGTCAGCATGAACTCCAGGCCCAGCTCCGGCGTCCACCTCGAGCCCTCGTGGAAGCCCGTTCCCGCCGGGATCTCCAGCTCCAGGTGCATGCCCAGGTCCACCACGACCCGGGCCGCGCGGAACAGCTGCTCCGACAGCATCCCCAGCAGGTCGCCGTCGTCCGACAGGTAACCCAGTTCCTCCATCAGGCGCTCCGCGTACAGGGCCCAGCCCTCGGCGTGGCCCGACGTGAACGCCATCAGGCGCTGGTACTTGTTCAGCCCCGCCGACTGGTCGACCGCCGTTGCGATCTGGAGGTGGTGGCCGGGTGCTCCTTCGTGGTACACCGTGCTGGTTTCGCGCCAGGTGACGAACTCGTCGCGGCCCGCCGGGAGGGACCACCACATGCGGCCCGGGCGGGCGAAGTCCTCGCTCGGGGCCGTGTAGTACGCGCCCACACCGCCGCCCGGCGGGGCGATCTTGCACTCCAGGGCCATCACCCGGTCGGAAATCTCGAAGTGCTTGCCGCGCAGGAACTTCAGCGCGTCGTCGGACAGGCGCTGCATCCACGCCTCGAACTCCGCGCGCCCCCGGACGCGGTAGCGCGGGTCGGCGTCCAGGACCGCCGCGGCCTCGGCCGGCGAAGCGCCCGGCTTGATCCGGTTCGCCACCGCGCGCATCTCGGCCTCGATCCGGGCGAACTCCGCCCAGCCCCACTCGTAGGCCTCCCGCAGGTCCAGCGCGGCGCCCACGAAGTACCGCGACCACAGCCGGTAGACGTCCTCGCCGACGGCGTCCTTGACCGGGGCCTTCGGCGCCAGCTCGGCCCGCAGGAACCCGGCGAACTCCGCGAACGCCTCCTCCGCGGCCCGGGCGCCGTGCTCGAGGTCGGCTTTCAACGCCGGCGAAGCCGCGCCGCCGACGAGCTCGGTGAAGAAGCCCTTCTCCTCCTTCAGGCCCGCCCACGTCTCACACTGCTCCGCCACCTTCGCGACCTGCCGCAACGCCGCCACGCGCCCCGCGTCGGCCGCCGAGAGCAGGCCGCCGCGGATGTTCGCGAGCGCCTGGGGGACCTCGCCGATGCGGGCCGAGACGACCGACCAGTCCTGCTCGGTGTCCAGGGGCATCAGGTCGAACGCCATCCGCAGTTCCTGCACCGGGCTGGCGATGACGTTGAGGCTCGCCACGTCCAGGCCGGCCTCGTGGATCTCCAGTTCCAGGCCGATGCGCTCGGTGAACACGGCTTTCGCCGCCCGCTCGGCGGTGTCCCGCGGCTCGGTGGCGGCGACGGCGGCGTGCGCCCGCGCGGCGATCCCGGCGCGCTCGGCGAAGCCGTCGGCCGAGTAGTCGGTCAGCTGGTGGTCGTGACCGTTGATGCCGTGGACGGTCGCCGCGACCGGGTCCGCGGCCACGTATTCGTCGACGTAGCGGTCACAGATGTCGTGCACGCCCCGGGGAGCAGTAGAAGCCATGCGCCGCACGGTACCTGGCCACACCGACCGGGCGGTACGGACTTCAGTTCGGGGGTCCGGGTGGCGAGGCCCCCGGCCCGGGGCGAAGCCCCGGTTGTCACCGCCTCAAGCACGGGCGGGGACGAGCCCCAGCCGGGCGATCACCTCGCGCGTCGCCTTGGAGCGGTTGAACGTGTAGAAGTGCAGGTTCGGCACGCCCTCGGCGATCAGCTTCTCGCACAGCTCGGTGATCACGTCGATGCCCGCCGCGCGGAACGCCTTGGGGTCGTCGGCCAGCGGTTCGAGCCGGTCCAGGAGCTTCCGCGGGGCCGGGGCGCCGGACAGCTTGATCGTCGTCTGCAGCGTCCGCATGGTCGTCAGCGGCATCACGCCCGGCAGCACCGGGACGTCGCAGCCGGTCGCGGCCACCCGGTCGCGCAGCCGGAGGAAGTCCTCGGCGTCGTGGAACAGCTGCGCGATCGCGAAGTCCGCGCCCGCGCGCAGCTTGCGGACCAGGTACTTCGTGTCGGTCTCGAGGTCGGCCGAGCGGGGGTGGCCGTAGGTCGACGCCGACACGCCGACGCAGAAGTCACCCAGCTCGCGGACCAGCTGCACCAGCTCTTCGGCGTAGGTCAGGCCGTCCGGGTGCGGGATCCAGTCGCCGTAGACGTCGCCCGGCGGGTCGCCGCGCAGCGCCAGGATGTTGCGGACGCCGACCGAGGCGTACCAGCCGATCACGTTGCGCAGCTCCGCGACCGAGTGGTTGACCGCGGTCAGGTGGGCCATCGGCACCAGGGTCGTCTCGGTCGCGACGCGGGCGATGCTGCGGATCGTGCCGTCGCGGCTGGAGCCGCCGGCGCCGTAGGTGATCGACATGTACGCCGGGTCGTACGGCTCGAGCTCCCGGATCGCCTTCCAGAGGACGGCCTCGTCCGCCGTGTCCCGGGGCGGGAAGAACTCGATGGAGAACTTCGGCCCGTCGCCTCGCAACCGCTCGATCACCGACGTCATACCCGCATGTTAAAGGCCGCCGCCCGGCATGCGGGAGCCCCCGTCCGCGTCGCGAGACAGTCATTCGAGTCACTCTCCAGGACTAGACTGGGCGTGGGAGTGAGCGATGCGGGACGACGACGCGAGCTGGGACGAGGACGTGCGCCTCGCGGTTTACCACGCTTTCGCCCGCCACGGCCGGGCGCCGTCGGCGCCGGAGCTGGCCGACGCCGCGGGCGGGTCGCTGGCCGTCGCGAAGCAGGCGCTGCACCGCCTCGCCGGCGCCCACCACCTGGTGCTCGACGAGTGCGAGCACGTCGTCCTGGCCCACCCGTTCGCCGCGAAGTCGCTCGGCTTCTCCGTGATGGGCGCGCACACGCTGTGGTGGGGCGGCTGCGCGTGGGACTCGTTCGCCATCCCGCACCTGGTCGACGCCGAGCCGGAGGTGCTCGTCGCGACCCGCTGCCCCGGCTGCGGGCAGCCGCACGCCCTCGTCGTGGACCGCGCCGGACCCCCGGAGGGCACGCAGGTCGCGCACTTCCTGGTGCCCGCCGCGCGGATGTGGGACGACGTGCTGCACGCGTGCGCGCACCAGCGCCTCTTCTGCTGCGAGTCCTGTGTGGACGCCTGGCTCGCGGAAACCGGGCAGGCCCGGGGATCCGTGCTGGACCTCGGCACGCTCTGGCGGCTCGCACGCGGCTGGTATGCGGGCCGGCTGGAGCGCGGTTACCGGCGGCGCGAACCGGACGACGCCGTCGCCTACTTCGCCGAGGCGGGCCTGACCGGGCCGTTCTGGGCGCCCGCGCACGGAGTCTGATTCGCCACATCCGGGTGCCCCGGCGGCCCGCGCCCCCGCGGGTTCGGCGAGGATGGCGGGATGAACGCGCCCGTCGCCGACACCGATCTGCCCGTCCACGTCGAGCGTGCGCTGACCGGGTTCCTCGATCGGGCGGGCTCCGAAATCCTCGGCACCGAGCCGACCGTGGCCGCCGGGATCGACGCGCTGCGCGGGTTCGTGCTCGGTGGCGGCAAACGCTTGCGCCCGACGTTCGCCTGGTGGGGCTGGCGCGGCGCGGGCGGCGATCCCACCGGCCCGGACGCCGAGGGTGTCCTGCAGGCGGTGGCCAGCCTCGAGCTGATCCAGGCGTGCGCGCTGATCCACGACGACCTGATCGACTCCTCCGACTCCCGCCGCGGCAACCCGACCGTGCACATCGCGGGCGCCAAGCTGCACGCCGACCGCGGCTGGCTCGGCTCGCCCGCGACGTTCGGCCTGGCCACCGCGGTGCTCGTCGGCGACCTGGCGCTGGCCTGGGCCGACGACATGTTCGCCGATGCGCCGCTGCCGGCCGGGACGCTGGCCGCGGCCCGCCCGGCCTGGCGCGCGATGCGCACCGAGGTGCTCGCCGGGCAGTACCTCGACGTCCGCACGCAGGCCACCGGCGACGCCTCCGTCGAGGCCGCGCTCAAGATCGACCGGCTCAAGACCGCCGCCTACACCGTGCAGCGGCCGCTGCACCTGGGCGCCGCGCTCGGCGGGGCCTCCCCCGAACTGATCGCCACGCTGCTGGAGTTCGGCGGCGAGGTCGGTGTCGCGTTCCAGCTGCGTGACGACCTGCTCGGCGTGTTCGGCGACCCGTCGGTCACCGGCAAGCCCGCCGGCGACGACCTGCGTGAGGGCAAGCGCACCCTGCTCGTCGCGCTCGGCCTGCAGCTCGCGGCCGAGAAGGGCGAACAGGCCGCGGCCACGGTGATCGCCGACGCGATCGGCGACGCGGACCTGTCCGACGAGGGTGTCGAGACCGTGCGGATGGCGTTGCAGCAGGTCGGCGCGGTCGACGCGGTCGAGCACCGGATCGACGAGCTGACGACGGCGGCGATGGCCGCGCTGGACCGGGCGCGCCTGGCCGAGCCGGCGCCCGCCGCGCTGACCGGGCTGGTCGTCAAGGCCACCCAGCGGACGTACTGACGTGCGGACGATCGACCGGCCGGCCGACCACGTCGTTGTCATCGGCGCGGGCCTGGCCGGGCTTTCGGCGACGCTGCACCTGCTCGGCGCGGGGCGCCGCGTCACCCTCCTGGAGCAGGCGGGCACCCCGGGCGGCCGGGCCGGGCAGCAGAGCTTCGACGGCAACGCCGTGGACACCGGCGCCAGCGTCCTGACCATGCCGGAACTGCTGGAAGAGGCGTTCGCCGCGGTCGGCGAGCCCTTGGCCAAGAACCTGCGCCTGACCCGGCTCGACCCGGCGTACCGGGCGCGGTTCGCCGACGGCAGCTCGCTGTCCCTCCGCACGGACGGGGACGCGATGGAGGCCGAGATCCGCGCGTTCGCCGGCGCCCGCGAGGCGGCGGGCTACCGGGCGCTGCGGCGCTGGCTGACCGAGCTGTACGCGGTGCAGAAGGACCACTTCCTCGCGGCGAACTTCGACTCGCCGCTCGAGCTGGCCCGCCCCGAGCTGGCGCGGCTCGGCGCGTTGGGCGGCTTCGGCCGGCTCGGCCCCCGCGTCGCCCGCTACCTGCGCGACGAGCGGGTCCGGCGGCTGTTCACGTTCCAGGCGCTCTACGCGGGACTCGACCCGGCCCGCGCGATCGGCGCGTACGGCGTCATCGCGTACATGGACACCGTCGGCGGCGTCTACTACCCCGAAGGCGGGATGGGCGAGATCGGCCGGGCGATGACCGGGGCCGCCACGCGGGCGGGCGCGGACGTCCGGTTCGGCACCGAAGCCGCCTGGCTCGAGCGGGTGAATTCGCGTGTCCGCGCGGTCCGGACGCGCTCGGGCGAGCGGATCGCGTGCGACGCCGTCGTGCTGGCCACCGAGCTGGGCACGGCCTACCGGCTGCTCGGCGCGCGGCCCCGCCGTCCGCTGCCGCTGCGCTACTCGCCGTCCGCCGTGGTCCTGCACGGGCGGGCCTCGCAGGCGTGGGACCTCGGCCACCACACGATCTTCTTCGGCGGCGCCTGGGAGCGGACCTTCGCCGAGATCATCCGCGACGGCAAGCTGATGAGCGACCCGTCGTTGCTGGTCACCCGGCCGACGGCGACCGACCCGGGGCTGGCCGGGCGCGGCGGCGAGATCGTCTCGGTGCTCGCCCCCGCGCCGAACCTGCGCCGCGGGCCGATCGACTGGGACCGCGTCCGCGGGCCGTACCGCGAAGAGCTGCTTCGCACGCTGGAAGCCCGCGGGCTGACCGGCTTCGGCGGCGAATTCACCATCGACGAGACGATCACCCCGGCGGACTGGGCGGCGCGCGGGCTCACCGCCGGAACGCCGTTCTCGCTGGCGCACACGTTCACCCAGACGGGGCCGTTCCGCCCGGCGAACCTGGTCCGCGCGGCGGGCAACGTCGTGCTGGCCGGCAGCGGCACGACGCCCGGCGTCGGCATTCCGCCGGTGCTCATCTCCGGCCGGCTGGCGGCGGAGCGGATCACCGCCCGCTGACCGGACCGGAGGCGGGTGGTGGCACCACCCCTTTCGGCTTCCGTCTGGGCGCGCGGGACGTTCCGCAGCGGTCGTAGGCTGCGGTCATGACCGAACGACGCATCCGGATCGGCCTGCAGCTCCAGCCGCAGCACGCCGACTACGACAGCATCCGGCGCACCGCGTCGGCCGCCGAAGACCTCGGGGCCGACATCATCTTCAACTGGGACCACTTCTACCCGTTGTACGGCGACCCCGACGGCATGCACTTCGAGTGCTGGACGATGCTCGGCGCGTGGGCGGAGTCGACGTCCCGGGTGGAGATCGGCGCGCTGGTCACCTGCAACAGCTACCGCAACCCCGAGCTGCTGGCCGACATGGCCCGCACGGTCGACCACATCTCCGGCGGCCGGCTCATCCTCGGCATCGGCTCGGGCTGGTTCGAGAAGGACTACGACGAGTACGGCTACGAGTTCGGCACGGCCGGCGGCCGCCTCGACGACCTGGCGGAGTCGCTGCCGCGCATCGAGTCGCGGCTGGCGAAGCTGAACCCGGCCCCGACCCGCAAGATCCCGGTCCTGATCGGCGGCGGCGGCGAGAAGAAGACCCTGAAGCTGGTGGCCAAGCACGGCGACATCTGGCACGGCTTCGGCGACCCGGAGGTCGTCGGCCGCAAGGTGAAGATCCTCGACCAGCACTGCGCGGACGTCGGCCGCGACCCGGCGGAGATCGAGCGTTCGTGCGGCGTGCAGGGCGAGCCGGACGAGCTGGGCCCGCAGCTGCTGGAGCTGGGCGTCACGACGTTCACGGTCGGCGTGGGCGGCCCGGACTACGACCTGGGCGCCCTCGAGAAGTGGATCGCCTGGCGCGAGAAGACCCAGGGCTGAGTTCAGCTCCGCGCCCGGTGCGCGGCGACGCGTTCGCGCGTCGCGCACCGGGGCGAGCAGTACCTCCGCGGGCTCCCGCCGCCCGTGTGCGCGAACGGCCTGCCGCACGTCGGTGACGCGCACAGCCCGCCCGGCAACCCCTGGCGCTCCGCCAGCAGCGACGCCAGCCCCAGCGCCGACGACGTCACCAGCCACGGCCCCCACGGCCCGTCGTCGGCCGCGTCCGCGTGCAGGTGCCAGCCGTAGCCCTCTTCGTGGTCCGTCAGGCGCGGTGGGCCCGCGTACGCCGCGAACAACGCGTTGAGCACCGAAGCCGCCGAAGCGACGTCAGTCGCTGCGAAAACCTCGCGCAGTTCCACCGCCGCCGCGCGCAGCTCGCCGACGTCTTCCGGGGACAGGGACGCGTCCGGTTCGCCGTGGTCGCGCAGCACCCCGGCCACCGCAGCCGGGTCGGGGGCCGGAGTCAGCAGCACAGCCAGCAGGTCCACCGCGCGCTGCACGGAATCCCGGTGCGGATAAAACATACCCCATTGTAACGTCTTGTCCGTGATAAGACGTTACCTGGCCGGCGCCACGCTCGCCCGGACCGGCGACGAACTGTCCGGGCCCGCGCTCCTGCTGCTCGGGCTGACGGTGAGCCCGTACGCCGGTTCGGCGTTGCTCGCCGGGCTCACCGCGGCGGCCGCGGCCGGCGGTCCCCTGTTCGGCGCCCTGCTCGACCGCAGCGCCGCTCCGGGACGGCTGCTCGCCCTCGCCCTCGGCGGCTACGCAGCCGGAATCGGCCTGGTCGCGGCCGCCTTCGGGCACCTGCCACTCGGCGCCGTCGTCGCCGTGGCCGTCGCGGCCGGGCTGCTCAACCCGGCCATCGCCGGCGGCTGGACCGCCCAGCTGCCCGCCGTCGCCGGGCCCGCGCTGCCGACGGCCAGCCGCTTCGACGCCATGACGTTCACCGCCGCCGCCCTGGCCGGGCCGGGGCTCGCCGGGCTCCTCGGGGGTCCGGCCGGGCTCGTGGCCGCCGTCGGGATGGTCGCCGTGGCGGCCCCGGTGGCGTGGACGCTGCCGAGGCGGGAACCGAAGAAGACCCGCCTCAAGGACGGCTTCCGGGTCCTGGTCCGCAACGCGCCGCTGAGGCGGGCGACCGGTGCTTCGGCGATCTCGTGCGCGGGGATCGGCATGGTCACCGTGTGTTACCCACTGCTGGGCGCGGCGCACCTGCGCGGCCCGGCTGACGGCGCGCTGCTGCTGACCGTCCTGGCCGTGGCGTCCCTGCTCGCCAACGCCGTCCTCGCGAAGCGCCCGCTGCCGTGGGCACCCGACCGGACCGTCTGGCTGAGCGCGCTTCTGCTGGCGGCGAGCTGCCTGGTGGCCGCCGGCGGGCACGGCGTCGTGGTGGCGGCCGTGCTGGCCGGATTCGCCGAAGGCCCGCAGCTCACGGCGTTGTTCGCGATCCGCCACCGCGAAGCGCCGGAGCAGGTCCGGGCGCAGGTGTTCACGACGGCGGCGAGCGTGAAGATCACCGGGCTGGCCGCGGGCGCGGCGCTGGCCGGTCCGCTGGCCGCGTGGTCGCTCCGGGCGTGCCTGATCGTCGCGGCGGCCGTTCAGCTCGCCGCCGCGCTCAGCTGTCTGCGCAGGTCAGAACGCCATGGCCTGGGCGCGCCGCTTGACCTCGGTGCCGTGGCTGGTGCGCAGCGCGTTGATGGGCGTGCTGCCCGGCAGCGTGTCGTCGGTGGTGAACAACCACCGCAGCATCTCCGTGCGGCTGAACCCGGAGTCGGCGAGCACGGTGATCGTGCCGGTCAGGCCCTTGACGACGCCGCCGGAGACGAAGAAGTCGCTGGGCACGCACAGGTCGCCGCGGCGCCGGACCGCGATCAGCTGCCCGTCGCGCAGCATCTGCCGGACCTTGTTGGCCGAGGTCCCGAGGACGGTCGCCACCTCCGCCAACGGAAGGACCGCGATGGCGGTGTCGAGGATGTCTTCGGCGACAGGAATCCCACTCACAGGTGACACTGTGCCACATTCCGTCCCCTCACCCGCTACTGCGCACGGGTGACCCGCGAGGTCTCCTCCACGAGGCGTGTGCGATTCCGTACGATCCATACTCGTGACACGCACCCAACCCAGCCTGGTCGGCACGCTCCTGGAGCGGCGCTACCGGGTTGACCGGCTGCTCGCCCACGGCGGAATGTCTTCCGTCTATCGGGGGACGGACACCCGGCTGGACCGTCCGGTCGCGATCAAGATCATGGACCCGCGGTTCGCGGACGACCGGTCGTTCGTCGACCGGTTCGTGCGCGAGGCGCAGTCCGCGGCGCAGCTGCACCACCCGCACGTCGTGGCGGTGCACGACCAGGGCTTCGACCTGCCGCAGGGCGCGGAGTCCGGGCTGGCCTTCCTGGTGATGGAGCTGGTCGACGGCGGCACCCTGCGCGACCTGCTGGACGACCGCGGCCCGCTGGACGTCGCGCTGGCGCTGAGCGTGGCCGAGCCGGTGCTGTCGGCGCTGGCCGCCGCGCACCGCTCCGGGCTGGTGCACCGGGACGTCAAGCCGGAGAACGTGCTGATCGGGCGGGTGGGGCAGCACACCGGCGGGGCGGTGAAGGTCGCCGACTTCGGCCTGGTGCGGGCGGTGGCGAGCGCGGGCACGACCAGCTCGAGCGTCATCCTCGGCACCGTCGCCTACCTCTCCCCCGAGCAGGTCGCCACCGGCGCGGCGTCCGCGCGCGGCGACGTCTACTCGGCCGGGATCCTGCTCTACGAGATGCTGACCGGCCAGGTGCCCTACACCGGCGACACGGCGATCTCGGTGGCGTACCGGCACGTGAACGACGACGTGCCGCGCCCGAGCGAGCTGCGCCCGGACCTGCCGCCGGCGCTCGACGACCTCGTCGTGCGCGCGACGCGGCGGGACCCGCAGCTGCGCCCGGCCGACGCCGGGGAGTTCCTGACCGAGCTGACCGCGGTGCGCGCCCAGCTGGGGCTGCTGCCGGTGACCGTGCCGATCCCGGTGTCCCGCGGCCAGGGCGACCTCGCCGACACCGAGCGCACGCTGCCGCGGATCCCGCAGGTGCCGGACACGCAGAAGACCATGCCGGTGCACCGCCCGAACGCGACGCAGGCGCTGAGCCACGCCGCCGTCCCCCCGGTGCTCACCCCGCCCCCGCCCCGGCGGCGGAGCCGGCCCGAGCCGGAGAAGGAGCCGGTCGACAACCGCAAGCGGATCCTGGTGATCGCCGCCGCGGTGCTGCTGCTCGGCGGGCTGATCGGCGCGTTCACGTTCATCCTCACCGACACCGGCGGGGACAAGAGCGCGCGCGTGCCGCACCTGGTCGGGCTGAACCAGGCCGCGGCCGGCGACGCGCTGCGCGCGGTGAAGCTGAACCCGCAGTTCAGCCAGGAGTACGACAACACGGTCCCGTCGAACACGGTGCTGCGCGCCGACCCCGCGGAGGGCACGACGCTGTCGCCGAACGCGAACGTGTCGGTGGTGCTGTCGAAGGGCCGCCCGGCGGTGCCGGACGTCCGGCCGGGCACCGCGCTGCCCGACGCCGAGCAGGCGATCAAGGCGGCCCAGCTGACGCCGGTCCGCGGCACCGACGACTTCGACCCCGACGTCCCGCAGGGCGCGGTGATCCGCACGTCGCCGTCGGCGGGCAGCCAGCTGACCATCGGCGGCCAGGTCACGATCATCGTGTCGAAGGGCCCGATCCCGCTGCCGCCGGTCCCGGACGTCACCGGCCGGCCCAAGGACGAGGCGTTCCAGCTGCTGCAGCAGGCCGGGTTCGAGCCGTTCCAGGCGGGCGAAGAGTTCAAGCAGGACGTCCCGGCCGGCGCGGTCACCCGCACCGACCCGGCGGCGAACTCGCAGCCGAAGGCGAAGCGGATCGGCGTGTTCGTCAACAACGCCGTCCAGGTGCCGGACGTCCGGTTCCGCTCGTTCGACGACGCCCAGAAGCTCCTGGAGCAGGCCGGCCTGAAGGCCGACCGCGACGGCGGCCGCGGCCACGGCAACGGCGGCGGGTTCGACTTCGTCTTCCAGCAGGACCCGCAACCGGGCACGTTCGTGCAGAAGGGCAGCAAGGTCAAGCTGAAGGGCTTCGGGGGATGATCGGCAGCCGAGGCCGCGTGACGGGCACGATCGGCCCCGGCCTCATCGGCGAGGTGCTGTTGAACGTCCGGGGCGGCACGGAGGCGTTCTACGCGTACCCGGCCGACCCGGAAGAGACGTTCACGTCGGGGACGCAGGTGCTGGTGGTGGACTTCGAGCCGCCGCGGACGGTTTACGTCGAACGGTGGCAACCGCTGCGCCGCTGACGGCCGGCGGGATCGGGCTCTCCGCCCGGCCTCGCTGCCCCCGGCCACCCGAACATTCGCAGACGGCAAGCCGCTTGCGAATTCACACCGAAGGTGGCAACCCGCGGGCCACCGGCGGCGTCGAAGAGGCACCAACACACCCACAACAGAAAAGCGAGGGGGTCGGTGCCATGAGTCTCGTCGAAATCCTGCTGGTTTCGGCCGGTGGCGTCATCGGCGTGCTGATCGTCGTCTTCGGGATCCTGCGGTTGCTGTACAAAGTGGCCGAACCGAACGAAGCGTTGATCATCTCCGGGCTCGGGGTGCGCGTCGATCGCGCCGAGACCGCGGACAGCCTGGGCTTCAAGATCATCACCGGCCGCGGGGTGAACGTCATCCCCGGGTTCCAGACCGCGCGGCGGCTTTCGCTGGACACGCGCGGGGTCAACCTGCAGGTCTCCTGCGTCACCAAGCAGGGGCTGCCGGTCACCGTGCGGGCCGTCGTCATCTACAAGGTCGGGGACGACTACGCCTCCATCGCCAACGCCGCCCGCCGGTTCCTGGACCAGCAAAAAGGCATGAACGACACGATCCACGAGCTCTTCTCCGGCCACCTGCGCTCGATCGTCGGCGGGCTGACCATCGAAGAGATGATCCACAACCGGGACGCGCTCACCGGCGAGGTGCGGCAGTCCTCGGCCACCGAGATGATCAAACTGGGGCTGATCGTCGACTCGCTGCAGATCCAGGAGATCGACGACGAATCGGGCTACATCAACAACCTCGGCAAGCCGCACGCCGCCGCGATCGCCGCGTCCGCCCGGATCGCCGAGGCGCAGCGGGACCAGGAGGCCGCCGAGGTCGAGCAGGTCTCCGCCGCGAAGAAGGCCGCCGCCGTCCGGGAGAGCCAGATCCAGCAGGCCGGCTACCAGGCCGAAGTGGACCAGGCGCGGGCGAAGGCGTCGCAGTCCGGTCCGCTGGCCGAGGCGACCGCGCGCCAGGAGGTCGTCGTCCAGGAGACGCGCGCCGCCGAACTGGAGGCCGCGCTGGCCGAACAGCGGCTGCAGTCGCAGGTCCGCAAGCCGGCCGACGCGAAGGCCTACGACACCCGGACCGCGGCCGACGCCGCCCGTGACGCCTCGATCGCCAAGGCGCAGGCCGAGGCGAAGGAGACCGAGCTGCGGGCCGCGGCGGACGCGACCCGCGTCAAGACGGCCGCCGACGCCGAGGCCCAGGCCACGAAGGCCCGCGCCGAAGCGATGGCCGGCGCGACCCGGGCGACCGGTGAGGCCGAGGCCGCCGCGGCCAAGGCCCGTGGTCTCGCGGAGGCCGAATCCGCGAAGGCGCGCGGTCTCGCCGAAGCCGAGGCGGCCCGGGCGAAGGGGCTCGCCGAGGCGGACGCGATCAAGGCGCGCGCGGCGGCGCTGGCGGAGAACCAGGAAGCCGTCGTCGCGCAGCAGCTGGCCGAGCGCTGGCCGGAGATCGTCGAGGCGGGCGCGAGCGCGTTCGGCAACGTCGACCACATGGTCGTGCTCAACGGCGCCGACGGCATGTCCGACATGTTCGCCAAGGCGCTGTCGCTCGGCGGGACCGGTCTCGGCCTGGCCCGCCAGCTGATGGACGCCATGGGCAAGCCGGCCGAGAAGGAGCTCGACGAGTCCGCCCGGCGCAACGGCGAGCTGAAGCTCAGCGACTGATCGCTCACGCTGCGTGTACGGCCCCTGTGTCCCGGATCACGGGGCACCGGGGCCGTACCCCCGTTCGGGGGCGGAAATTCCCGCTCTCTTGTCCTACCGTGGGCGCATGGTGCCGGACCGTGCGTCGCGGGCCGTCCGATGAGCTTCTTCACCGGCGGTCCCCGTGAGCGTCCCCTGTTCCCCGTTCCGGAGCAGGAGCTTTACGCGTTCAACGGACGGCACTGGACCGATCCCCCGCGCGAATACATCGTCCCGGCGGTGCTGCCGTGGGCGCAGCCGCTGGGGCGCTCCGAGCGCACGGTGGTCGCGCTGCGGGCCATCGAGGTGTGGCCGCAGGCCGTGACACTGCGCGTCACGGTGTTCTCCCGGGACAGCCTGGTCGACGACCCCGCCGAGGGGCTGATCGACCACCGGCGCAAGCCCGACTACAACGGGCTGCTGATCGGCGTGCTCTTCGCCGACGGCAGCCGGGCGAGCTCCGAGACGATCTCGGTGCCGTCCGCGTCCGAACCGGACGCTCCGGTGCTGCGCGCGCAGCCGGTGGGCGGCACGCGGTTCGCCGTCGACCACGAGATCTTCCTCTGGCCGCTGCCGTCGGCCGGCCCGCTGAAGCTGGTCGTGCAGTGGACCGACCGGGACATTCCGGAAACCCGGACGACCCTGGACGGCGGCGCGATCCGGGCCGCGGCGAAGGACGCCGCGGAAATCTGGCCGGGCCTCGGCAAGCGGCAGGTGAACGGCCTGCCGGTGCGCCGCGTCGGCAAGCAGGTCGCGCTCACCCCCGATTGGGGGACGCCCGTGGACCGGGCGGAAGCACCCCGGCCGGTGCCGGAGAAAGAATCTTCTTCTTGATCTGTGAGCCCGGGCACCGCGGCCCGGGGTGTATCGAATGGCTGAACAGGGTCGCTCGTTAGCGTGGTGGAAACACTTCGACCACCCGGCCGTCATGTCGGGCTGGTGCAGTGAGGTCCTCCCCTTCCGACGCACGAGGCCGTGCGCCCCTCGCGAACCCGGAAAGGTCGCCCATGGCAGGCTCGCCGCTCAGCGCACTCGACGTCGCTTTCCTGTGCCTGGAAAGCGAAACCTCTCCGATGCACATGGGGGCGGTGGTCACCTTCGCCGCCCGCGGCCCGGTCGACCCCGCCGCGTTGACGGCGCTGCTCGCCCAGCGGGCCGCGCGGCTGCCGAAGCTGCGCCAGCGGGCGCGCGCGGAACTGTTCCCGCCCGGTTCGGCGCGCTGGACCGAAGACCCGCGGTTCGCCGCGGCCGACCACGTCGACCACGTGGAACTCAGCTCCCTCTACGACCCGGACCCCTTGACCGCATACGCCTCGCAGTGGATCGCCGAGCCGCTCGACACGTCCCGGCCGCTGTGGCACCTGACCCTGGTCACCGGGCTGCCGGACGGGAAGTTCGCGCTGCTGCTGAAACTGCACCACGCGCTGACCGACGGCGCCGGCGCGTACGCGGTCGCGGCCGGGCTGCTCGACGGCGTCAAGCTGCCGGAGCGGAGCACCGCGCCGGCCCGCCCGATCCCGGCCCCGCGTTCCCCTTTGGACACGGTGAAGGACGCGCTGGGCACGGTGTGGGACCAGGCGAACGAGACGGCCGGGATCGCGTCGTCGGTGGTGCGGGCCGCGCGCCCGCCGCTGTCGCCGGTGTCGGCCCCGGCCTCCGCCCAGCGGCGCCTCGGGTTCGTGCGGCTGCCGCTGACCGAGCTGCGCCGGGTCCGCCGCGCGCACGGCGGCACGACCAACGACGTCGTGCTGGCCGTGCTGTCCGGCGCGCTGCGCGAGTGGCTGGTCAACCGCGGCCAGCGCGCCGACGGCCGCACGTTGCGCGCGCTGATTCCGGTGAGCGTGCGCGGCCGGGCGGCCGGCCAGCTCGGCGGCAACAAGCTGTCGGGCTACCTGTGCGACCTGCCGGTCGGCGAGGACGACGCGGCCGAGCGGCTGCGGGTGGTCCGCCGGGCGATGAACCGCAACAAGGCGGCGGGCCCGAGCCGCGGCGCCGGCGCGCTGCCGCTGCTGGCCGGCCGCGTCCCGCCGCTGCTGCACCGCCTGGGCACGCGCACGGCCGGGCTGGCCGCGCCGATGCTGTTCGACCTGGTCGTCACGACGGTCCCGATCCCGCCGGCCCGCCTGTCCCTGGACGGCGCCCGGCTGGTGGAGGTGTACCCGTTCGTGCCGCTGGCCCCACGCCACGCGGTCGGCATCGCGGTCGCGACCTACCGCGATGCGGTCCACGTCGGGCTGCAGGTCAACGGCGAGGCGGTGCCGGACGTCGGTTCGCTGCGGGACGCGGTCCTGAAGTCCGCGGCCCGCCTCCTCGACGCCTCCTGACCCGTCAGCCGCGGAGCATCTCCGCGACCAGGAACGCCAGTTCCAGCGACTGCTGCGTGTTCAGCCGCGGGTCGCAGGCGGTCTCGTAGCGGCCCGACAGGTCGACGTCCGAGATCTCCTGGGCGCCGCCCAGGCACTCGGTGACGTCCTCGCCGGTCAGCTCGACGTGGATGCCGCCGGGGTAGGTGCCCAGCTTGTTGTGCACCTCGAAGAAGCCCTGGACCTCGTCGACGATCCGGTCGAAGTGGCGGGTCTTGTAGCCGGTGGACGACTCGTGGGTGTTGCCGTGCATCGGGTCGCACTGCCAGATGACCTTGTGCCCGGACGCCTCGACCTTCTCCACGATCGCCGGCAGCACCTCGCGGACCTTGCCGTTGCCCATCCGCGCGATGAGCGTCAGGCGGCCCGGCTCGTTGCGCGGGTCGAGCCGCTCGACGTACTCCAGGGCCTGCTCCGGCGTGGTCGTCGGGCCGATCTTCAACCCGATCGGGTTGGCCAGCAGCTCGGCGAAGGCGATGTGCGCGCCGTCCAGCTGGCGGGTCCGCTCGCCGATCCAGAGGAAGTGCGACGAGAGGTTGTACAGCTTCGGGTTGGCCGCGTCAGCGTTGTCCAGGCGCAGCATCGAACGCTCGTAGTCGAGCAGCAGCGCTTCGTGGCTGGCGAAGATCTCCGTCGACTGCAGGGACGTGTCGGTGACGCCGCACGCCGACATGAACCGCAGGCCACGGTCGATTTCGTTGGCCAGGGATTCGAAGCGCTGCGCCGCGGGCGACGCCGACACGAAGTCCTTGTTCCAGTCGTGCACCTGGTGCAGGTCGGCCATGCCGGCGGCGGTGAGGGCGCGGACGAGGTTCATCGCGGCGCCCGCGTTCGCGTAGGCGCGGATCATCCGGCCGGGGTCGGGCACGCGCAGCTCGGGCTTGGCGACCAGGGAGTTGATGATGTCGCCGCGGTACACCGGCAAGCCCAGCGCGTCCGTCCCGGCCGAGCGCGGCTTCGCGTACTGGCCGGCGATGCGGCCGACCTTCACCACCGGCAGGCTGGCGCCGTAGGTGAGGACGACGGCCATCTGCAGCAGCGTGCGCAGGTTGGCGCGGATGTGCGGCTCGGTGTTGGACTCGAACGTCTCCGCGCAGTCGCCGCCCTGCAGGAGGAACGCCTCGCCGCGGGCGACCATGGCCAGCCGGCCCTTCAGCCGGTCGATCTCGGCCGGGACGGTGATCGGCGGCACGCTCTCGAGCACGCCGCGGACCCGCCGGGTCGCCTCGGGGTCGGGCCACTCCGGCTGCTGCGCGGCCGGGAGGGCCAGCGCCTTGTCGAGCCGCGCCCGCAGTTCGGGCGGCAGCGGCGGCAGCTCGGGCAGTGTGTCGACGGGGACGTCCACAGTCCAGTTCACGCAGACCAGGATAAGGTTTGCCGCGTGTTGCGCTTCGCCCGGTTGGCCACCGAGGTCCTGGCCCCCTGGGTGTGGGTCCTCACGCTGCCCCTCGCCGTCGCCTGGGCCGCCACCGGCCACCGGCTCCTCCCCGCCCTGGCCTGGGGACTCCTGATCTCGGTCACCGGTTCGCTGATCCCGATGGCGGTGATCGTCCGCGGGGCCAGGCGCGGCAAGTGGGACGGCCACCACGTGACGAACCGGGCCGGACGCCGGATCCCGCTGCTGGTCGCCGGGGTGTCGCTGGGCCTCGGGTTCGCCGTGCTGCTCGCCGGCGGCGCACCCGCGCCACTGGTCGCCCTCGCGGCGTCGATGCTGGCGAGCCTGGTGGTCGCGGTGGCGGTCACGTTCGGCGCGAAGTTCAAGATCTCGCTGCACGCCGCGGTCGCCGCGTCCGCGGTCGTGGTCCTGGCCCTGACGTACGGCCCGTGGTGGCTGCTGCTGGCGGTGCCGGCCGCCTGGGTGGCGTGGTCGCGCGTCGCGCTGCGGGACCACACCACCCCGGAGGTACTGGCCGGCCTGCTGATGGGAATCGTCGTCGGCGGGGGCGGCTACTGGGTTCTGCTCACCACCTTGACCTGATCCGGGTCAGCAGGAGCCGTCCGCTGCGGGGAAGGCCCCGTCACGCAGATAGCCCAGCACCACGGCGTTGCCGCACGCGTTTTCCCGGGTGAGGACCCCGTGGCCGCCGGCGTCGACGGTCACCATCCTCGCGCGGGCGCCGAACGCCGCCCGTGTCTCGTGTGCGCCGGACAGCGGGGTCGCCGGGTCGCGCCGGTTCTGGACCAGCAGGATGTTCGCCGGGCCCCGGCCGCCGATGCGCACCGGGGGCTCGGCGCGCTCCACCGGCCAGAACGCGCACGGGTTCACGTTCGCCGCGGCGGGGCCGAACATCGGGTGCAGCCGCCGGTGCTCCTCGACCGCCCGCTGGTAGAAGCCGAGGCTTTCCGGCCAGCCGGAGTCGTTGCAGATCACCTGGAGCTGCAGCGCGGCGTGGTTGTCGCCGTCGAGCGGGCCGGCCGCGGCTCGTGCGGTGCCCGCCCAGTCGCGGGCCAGCGCGGGGAAGAAGGCGTCGTCGTAGAGCCCGTTCCAGGTGTTCGCCCGGAACTCCGGACCGCGGACCGCCGCGAGCTCGGAGAACTTCGCCGTCACCGCCGCCGGCGTCCGGCCGAGGTGGTAGACGTCGTCGCGCTGGGCCGCCCAGGCGGCGAAGTCCGGGAAGCGGTCGTCGAACCCTTCGGCGAAGCGCTGGTTGGCGCGGACGTCGAGGCCGCGCGGGCCGAGGACGCTGTCGAGCACGATCCGGTCGGTGCGGCCGGGGAACATCGACGCGTAGGCGGCGCCGAGGTAGCTGCCGTAGGAGACGCCGTAGTAGGAGATCTTCTTCTCCCCCAGTGTTTCCCGGATCCGGTCGAGGTCACGGGCGGTGTTCGCGGTCGTCATGTGCGGCAGCAGGTCCTTTGTGGACGCACGACCGCACTGCTCCGCCACGACCCGTGCTTTCGCCGCGGTGGCGGCGACGTCCCTCGGCCCGTTCGCGTACGGGCCGAGGACCGCACCACGCTGGTCCGGCGTCAGGTCGCACGTCACCGGCGTGCTGTAGCCGGTGCCGCGGGGGTCGAAGCCGATGACGTCGTAGGCGTCCGGGAGGCCGGAGCCGCCCACCCGCTGCACGAGCTGGGCGGGCATCGCGAGCCCGGGACTGCCGGGTCCGCCGGGGTTCATCAGCAGCACGCCCCGCTTCTTGCCGGGGGCGGCGGCGTGGCGGGAGACGGTGAGCTCGATGGTGCGGTCCGGGTGCGCGTAGTCGAGCGGCACGCGCAGGGTGGCGCACTGGAGGCCGGCCGTCGGGGACGGCGACAGGCCGTAGTCCGGGCAGGGGGTCGTCCACTGGAGTCGCGGGGCCGCGTCCGCCGGTGGTGCGCTCAGCAGGAACGTCAGTGCGATCAGGGTTTTGAGCATGCCCCGAGCCTCCTGCGGCCGCACCGCGCGGACGTCAGCCCAGGGGCCGGAACTCCCGCTCCGCCCCTGGGCTGACGCGGGTCACCCGGCCTGCGCGCGGTTGTAGAGGTTCTGCGCGTCGGTGCCGAAGTACGGCCCGAACATGTAGCCGGGCAGGAAGTTGTAGCCGAAGCTGTTCACCGAAGCCTGCACGCCGGCGCCGGTGCCCTCGTTGAAGGAGAGGAACCACGGGCCGCCGCTGGAGCCACCGGTCATGGTGCAGCTCATGCCGTGGTCCTTGGTCAGCAGGAAGTCGGTGAAGGTGGTGCCGCTGCAGTAGATCAGCTTGGTACCGTCGTAGGGCGCCGCGGCCGGGTAGCCGAAGGTGTACATGCTCTGGTTCTTCGGCTGGTTGAAGGCGATGCCCTGCGCCCCGACGACATCGGTGAGCCGCTGGGAGTTCAGCGGGTTGACGACGGCCATGCCGACGTCGTAGTTCATGTCTTCACTGGCTTCCCACTGCGGCGTGGTGAGGGTGGTCTTCGCGGTCCACTGCCCGTAGGGCGCGTTGCCGTTGTTGTAGCCGGGCACGAAGACCCACTGGGTGTGCCAGGTGCCCTGGTACTTCACGCAGTGCCCGGCGGTGACGACGACGCTGCCGTTGGTGCTGGTGACGGCATCCCCGGAGCACGACGCTTTCTGGCCGTTGAAGAGGAAGAACACCCGTCCGACGGTCTGGGTGACCTTCCCGCCGCCGGTCCAGGCGCCCCCGCCGTTCGGGATGCTCTGGATGATCGTGCTCTGCCCTCGGGCGACGTCTTTCGGCGTTGCGGCCGGGGCTTCGACGAGCGAGTCCATGGGGACGGCCGCCCGCATGGCATCGGGCGTCCAGAAGGGTTTCGCAGCGGCCTGGGCCGGGGCCCCGGCCAGGCCGAACGCAAGGGACAGGACGGCGGTGACCACCGCGGCCCGGAGTTTCGTGTGCTTCAAGACGCCCCACCTTCCGCAGAAGTGAATCGTCGCAAAGGCGACACAACCCCTCGAAAGTAGTTGGCCGTGTACACAGAGCACAGCCGCCGTCCGGCGTAATGGACGAGCGCGCGTCACTCCCCGGAAGTGCGGAACCCCAGGCGCGCTTCCTGCAGTTCGATGAACTGGTCGATCACCGCGGCCAAGCCGGGGCGCTCGTCCGCCGAAAGCGCCGCCAGTGCCTTTGACCAGTCGTTGTCCAGCATGACTTCGGCGAGCACCCGCGACCGCATCGGTTCGCCGGCCTTTCCCGCGATGGCCACCAACGCCGCGGTCCGCTCGTAATTGACCAGCAATGTCTTGGCCAGTTCGAAAGCGCGTTCACCATCGTGCTCGGCGAGGTGTTCGAGGAAAACCCTCGGTGCCGTCGACCGCGGGTCGACCCCGAGGTGCTTGAGCACCTGGATACCGTCGCGGTGCCCCGCCTCGCCCAATGCCTCCGCGAGACTCCCGGCGAGCCGCCAGCCGGACGGCTCGTCACGGCCCTCGTCGAGCACCACATCGATCGCCGACTCGACGTCCCCGATCGCGCAGAACTCCTTCAGCACCCCCGACAGCGCCCGCATCCGGTCGAAGCTGTCCTCGGATCCCGCCACCCAGGCGAGGGCTCGCCGCGGCAGACCGGCCGCACAGTAGAACCCGGCGACGTCCGGCAAGCGGATCGAGTCGAACCGGGTTCCTTCGAAGTGCTCGACGAGATCGTCGACCCGGGCGACGATCCGGCGGACCGCACCGGTTTCACCACCGGCCCGCAGGCGGCGCAGCAGGGGCGAAAGCACCTCCATCAGCACGGAGACGCGTTCCACCCGGAACGCGAGGGATTCCGCTAACCGGGGGTCGCCGCGTTCGGCCAGGAAGCGGGCGATGCCCGCGAAGTGCTGCCGCTTCATGCCGGCTTCGACGATGATCCTCGCGAGCCGCTCGGCGGTCTTCACATCGCCGGCCGCGACCGCGAACTCCACGAACCGCCGGAACAACGCCCCGGTTTCGTAGGAGTCACCGACGTGCCGCGCCGCCGACTCGGCGTGATGGGCGAACACGCGCGCTCCTTCGGTGTCACCGGAGGACAGCATCCCTTCGGCCAGCGCCGTGTAGGCGTCCGCCCGTATCGCCTGGTCGAACCGCCGTTCGGGCTTCGCCACGGCACCCTTCAGCAGGTTGCCCGCTCGTTCGCCCAGACCCCGCTTGCCCATCTCCGCGAGCACCTCGAACAGGGCCAGCTTGCCCTCGAACGACATCATCGTGTCGAGGAGCGATTCCGCGAGGTCGAAGTCTCCCCGCTCGGTCGCCAGGGACGTCAGCACCCGCATCAGCCGCTCACGGGAACCGATGTCGTCGATGGCGTGGACCGTCGCATACGCACGATCGAAGTCCTGCCTGGCCAGCAACTCGATCTCGGCACGAAGAACCGGCCAGCGCGCGGCGGCGTTCCCGGTCGAATCCGCCAGGCGCCTCGCCGACTCGAAATCGTCCGCCCGCAGCAGGAATTCGACGGCCTGCTCGGCCACGTCCTCGCGGTAAAGGGCGGAGAGATCTTCGGCCAGCCGCATCGCCCTCTCGATTTCTCCGCGCCGGATCAGCCATGACGCGACGAAGTGCCGGGCCCCGGCTTCCGTTTCCTCCCCCTCGATCGTCCCGACCGCGGCCAGCAGCTCGTCCGGCTCCGTTCCCGGCTCGGCGGCGGCGACCACCAGCAACGCACGTCGGCGCTGGTCGGCGTCGGCGACCGCGCTCGCGAGCGCCCGCGCCCCGGCGAGATCACCGGCGGCGACGACGGCTTGCACGAACCGGCGCCGGACGTGCGGATTCTTCGTTTCGTCGACGGTTTCGGCGATCAACCGGTCCGCGCGCTCGATCTTCCGGTGTTCGACGAGCACCTCGACGAGGGCACTCACGGCGTCGGCCCGGCGGAAGGGTTCGGAGATCGACCGGGTCAGCGCCTCCGCCCGGGCGAAGTCGCCCAGCCGGGCCCAAAGGGCCGGTAACCTCGCCGGGGTACGGGCATTTCGATCACTGAGGTCGTCGCGGTGCATCTTCAACCTGACGATGTCGAGGACGTCCGGCTTCGCCGACGCGAAGACAGCCGCATGCGCCCCCGCGACTTCCGCTTGGACAGCGGCTTCGCCGCCGGCGACCTCCGCGAGACGCCGTTGCCGGGCCAGATCGGTGACGCACCGGACCATCCGGCCGAAGTCCCCGTCCTCCTGCAGCAGCCGCGGGTAGCCCTGCAGGAGGAACTGCGGAGTCCGTGCGGGCCAGCCCTGCTCCCAATACCCTTCGGCCCACTCCGTGATCTGCCGGCGGTAGGCCCGGATGGCCGGTTCTCCCAGCCGGCGTGTCGCCTCGGCTTGCAGCCCTTCGTGGCCCAGGAGGTAGACCTCGGGAGCGGACCGGGGATGCCAATGGGCGCGACGGCGGCTGAACGCCCGGCCCTGGACGCTGTCCATGATCTTCTGGATCGGTGCCTCCTCCCCCGTCAGTTCCACGAGGTCCTGCCGGCTCAGCCCGCCGCGCGCGGCGACGAGGAGGCCCAGGACGTCCCGGCCGGGGGCAGCTGTCGGAGTGAGCAACCGGTCGAGGTCGGCTTCCATCGCGTGCCGCGCCGCCTCGGCCGCCGGGGAAGCTGCGAGTTCGCGGACGATCGCGCGGTCGTGGAGGGGGTGGTCGTCCGGCAGCACGGACGGGAGCCCCGGATTCGGCCGGCCCGTGACGATGATCCGGAGGCCGTTGACCGGGCTGCGGGGCAAGAGGGCGGCGATGCTCCTCGCGCCGCCCGCCTGCCCGGTCCCGCGGTCCTCGTCGAGTCCGTCGACGACCAGCACCAGACGTTCGCCGCGGCCGGTGCACAGCTTCGCCGCTTCCGACAGCAGACCACGGAATTCGGACGGGCCGTCCCCTTTCGGCGCATCGATCCCCAGTATCGCCGCCAGCTGGGGATTGACGACGTTGAGGAAGTCGTCGCGCGTGTCGGAGCCGGCATACCGGGCCGTGATGAAGAAAGGAACCAGCCGGACGTTCCGGGGTGGATTGAGGACGAACCACGAAATCAGGGCCGTCTTGCCGGACCAGGCTTCGGCTCTCCACCACACGTACTGCGGCGACGGATCGGGTGCGGTGCAGAACTTCGCCAGCTCGGCCAGTTCGGTCGCCCGGTTCGCGAGGCTGCTCGGCGCCACTTCACGAACCGTCTCCAGGTACCAGGATCGGGCGATGCCGGATGGCCCGTGGTAGACGTTGCCGACGATCTGGCCGGCCTGGAAGATGCTTCCGGTCATGTTCTCGTCGAACGAAACCGAATTGACCACGCTTTCCGGCTCGCTCTGCTCGGGCTGGGTCATCGGCGATCCCCCCGTCACCGTCCGCTGGCCCCTCCAGCGTCGTTGCGAGAACGACCATCGTTACTACTTTACCGCCCGGATCCGCCGAAGGCCCCCTCACCAGCTTGGGTTCTAGCGGTCCTCGCAACACCTACGGCTTGTGGGAGTTGCGAGGACCGTGGGGCGCCGGATTGCTGTTGAGCTTGAGAAGGGGTTCCTGGTACGGCTCGATGCGTCGGGGAGGGTGACCGAGGCGGCCCGGGAAGTCGGGGCCAACCGCAACACGGCCTTCGCCTGGGCCCGCGCAGCGGGCTGGGAACGGCCTGAGGGGATGCGCAGGCACCCCCCGGCGCGCTGAGTACGGGGACACTCCATGCGGGCAGTGGCGCCGGCACTGGGCCGCTCGGCCAGCACCATCTCCCGCGAGATCCGCGCGAACTCAACCCACGGCGCCTACCCGCCCTACGCCGCCCAGCGGGCCTCAGCCGCCCGGCGGCCGCGGCCGAAGACACGCAAGCTCATGGTCGCGGGCCCGCTGCGCCAGTTCGTGGCCGACGGGCTGCGCGAACTGTGGTCACCGGAACAGCCGGATCAGCGCCGGCACCGGCTCGGCGATCGCCACCCTCGTCGAGCGGACCACGCGCTGCACCATGCTGGTCCACCGGCCACCCGGCCCCTGGCAGCGAGGCAGCAACGAAAACACCAACGGCCTGCTGCGTCAGTAATTCTCCCAGGGCACCGACCTCAGCATCCACACAGCCGAAGACCTCGAACGCGTGGCGCAGCAGCTCAACAGACGACCACGCAAAACGCCCGGCTGGGATACCCCAGCCGAGCGCCTCGCTATGCTCCTGACCGAAGCCAGTCGATCACTTGTGTTGCGACGACCCCGGGAATCCGCCCAGCGGCAAGGGGGCCTCCGAGACGAACGGATCAGACGACCGCGAGCGGCAATGCCGTCGGGTGGACCGGTGCCGGCAGGTCCGAGGCTCCCGTCAGGTACGTGTCCACCGCGTTGGCCACCGATCGGCCCTCCGCGATCGCCCACACCACCAGGGATGCTCCGCGGTGCGCGTCTCCGCAGACGAACACGCCCGGGGTCTCCGTCTGCCAGTCCGCGCCGCACGACAGGGTTCCGCGGCGGGTCAGCGACAGGCCCAGCCCGTCCAGCAGGGGCATCTCTTCGACGCCCTCGAAGCCGATGGCCAGGAGGACCAGGTCCGCCGGCCGCGTCTCGATTTCGTCGTTCACCGGGATGACCTCGCGGCGGCCCGTTGCCGGGTCCTTCTGGACGCGGACCTGCTGCAGCTCCACCGCCGTCACGTGGCCTTCGGCGGAACCGACGAACCGCTTCACCGCCACCGCGAACTTGCGCTCGCCCGCCTCCTCGTGCGCCGCGTACGTGCGCAGGATGTACGGCCACGTGGGCCACGGCGACCGCGAGTCGTCCCGGGTCGCCGGGGGCATCGGGTACTGGTCGAGCTGGGTCACCGACAGCGCGCCCTGGCGGGT
The DNA here is from genome assembly GCF_002904295.1 of Amycolatopsis sp. CA-128772. Lineage (GTDB taxonomy): Bacteria > Actinomycetota > Actinomycetes > Mycobacteriales > Pseudonocardiaceae > Amycolatopsis. The sequence goes on along the minus strand of NZ_PPHG01000066.1, from coordinate 94,787 downwards.
GGCCGTTCCGTAGGAGTCCGCGCCCGTGTCGCCGCCGCCGATGATCAGCACGTGCTTGCCGCGGGCGTCGATCGCTGGGGGGCCGTCGCCCTCGACGTACTTGTTGGCCGGGACCAGGTGCTCCATCGCCAGGTGGATGCCCGCCAGCTCGCGGCCCGGGGTCGTCGTGTCGTCGCGCCCGCGCAACGCGCCCACCGCCAGGACCACCGCGTCGTACTGCGCGCGCAGGTCCGCCACCGACAGGTCGACGCCGACCTCGCAGCCCGTCACGAACCGGGTGCCCTCCTTGCGCAGCTGCGCCAGGCGGCGGTCGAGGACCTTCTTCTCCATCTTGAACTCGGGGATGCCGTAGCGCAGCAGGCCGCCGAGGCGGTCGTCGCGCTCGTACACCGTGACCTCGTGGCCGGCGCGGGTCAGCTGCTGGGCCGCCGCGAGCCCGGCCGGCCCGGAACCGACGACCGCCACCCGGCGGCCACTGGACACTTCGGACACCTGCGGCTGGACGTAGCCCGCTTCCCAGGACTGGTCGGCGATCGTCTGCTCGACGCGCTTGATCGACACCGGCCCGCCCGAGGCCGGCGAGATCGACAGCACGCAGCCCGCCTCGCACGGTGCCGGGCACAGCTTCCCGGTGAACTCGGGGAAGTTGTTGGTCGCGTGCAGCCGGTCGCTCGCCGCCGCCCAGTCGCCGCGGCGGACCAGGTCGTTCCACTCCGGGATCAGGTTGCCCAGCGGGCAGCCGGAACCGCCGGAGTGGCAGAACGGGATGCCGCAGTCCATGCACCGCGACGCCTGCTTGCGCACGCTTTCGTTGCGCTCGGCCGGGGCGACGTCCGCGTAGACCTCGCCCCAGCTTTCGAGACGCTCCTCTTTGGACTTCTTCTTGGGCTCTTCGCGCTCGTACTTGAGAAAGCCGGTCGGGTCAGCCACGAGCGGCCTCCATGATCGCCTCGTCGACGTCGCGGCCGGCAGCACGCGCTGCCTTCGCCGCGTCCAGGACCCGCTGGTAGTCGCGCGGCATCACCTTGGTGAACGCCACCGACCGGCGCGGCCAGTCGCCGAGGAGCGAGGCCGCCACCGCGGAGCGGGTGAGATCGTAGTGCTGTTGCACGGTTTTCTTGAGCCACGCCAGGTCGTCGGCCGTCGGGCGCAGCAGGTCCACCATGTCCTGGTTGACCTTCTGCGCGTCGACGTCGAGGACGAAGGCGATGCCGCCGGACATGCCGGCCGCCAGGTTGCGCCCGGTCGGGCCGAGCACCACCGCGCGGCCGCCGGTCATGTACTCGAAGGCGTGGTCGCCGACGCCCTCGGCGACGACCGTGGCGCCGGAGTTGCGGACGCAGAAGCGTTCGCCGACCTGGCCGCGCAGGAAGATCTCGCCACCGGTGGCGCCGTAGGCGATCGTGTTGCCCGCGATCGTCTGCGCCTCGGCGGCGAAGGCCGCGTCCGGGTCGGGGCGGACGACGATCCGGCCGCCCGACAGGCCCTTGCCGACGTAGTCGTTCGCGTCGCCGACCATGTCGAGGGTGATGCCGCGCGGCAGGAACGCGCCGAGCGACTGGCCGGCCGAACCGGTGAGCGTGACGTTGATCGTGCCCTCGGGCAGGCCGTCGCCGCCGTAGCGGCGGGTGATCTCCGAGCCGAGCAGGGTGCCGACGGTCCGGTTGACGTTGCGCACCGGCAGCTCGATGTTCACGTGGTGCGCGTCTTCCAGGGCCGCCTCGGCGAGCTGGATCAGCGTGCGGTCCAGGGCGTGCTCGAGGCCGTGGTCCTGACCGCGCGTGCGCCGCTTCGCGCCCCCGTACGGGGTCTCCGAAGGCATTTCGAAGATCGGCGTCAGGTCCAACCCGAACGCCTTCCAGTGGTCGACGGCCTCGTCGGTGTTCAGCAGCTCGGCGTGGCCGATGGCTTCGTCGAGCGTGCGGAAGCCGAGCGCCGCCAGGGTTTCCCGGACTTCTTCGGCGACGAACTTGAAGAAGTTGACCACGTGCTCGACCTGGCCGGTGTAGCGCTTGCGCAGCTCGGGGCTCTGCGTGGCGACGCCGACCGGGCAGGTGTCGAGGTGGCAGACGCGCATCATGATGCAGCCCGCGACGACGAGCGGGGCCGTCGCGAAGCCGTACTCCTCGGCGCCGAGCAGCGCCGCGATGACGACGTCGCGCCCGGTCTTCATGGCGCCGTCCACCTGCACGGTGATCCGGTCGCGCAAGCCGTTGAGCAGCAACGTCTGCTGGGTCTCAGCGAGGCCGATCTCCCACGGCGTGCCCGCGTGCTTGAGCGAGTTCATCGGGGACGCGCCGGTGCCGCCGTCGTGGCCCGAGATGAGCACGACGTCCGCGTGCGCCTTGGACACACCGGCCGCGACCGTGCCGACACCGAGCGAGGACACCAGCTTCACGTGGATGCGGGCGTGCTCGTTGGCGTTCTTGAGGTCGTGGATCAGCTGCGCCAGGTCCTCGATGGAGTAGATGTCGTGGTGCGGCGGCGGGGAGATCAACCCCACGCCCGGCGTCGAGTGCCGGGTCCGCGCGATCCACGGGTACACCTTGTTCGGCGGCAGCTGGCCGCCCTCGCCGGGCTTCGCGCCCTGCGCCATCTTGATCTGGATGTCGTCGGCGTTCACCAGGTATTCGCTGGTGACGCCGAAGCGGCCCGACGCGACCTGCTTGATCGCGCTGCGGCGCTCGGGGTCGTAGAGCCGCTCGGGGTCTTCGCCGCCCTCACCGGTGTTGGAGCGGCCGCCGATCCGGTTCATCGCGATGGCCAGGGTTTCGTGCGCCTCGGCCGAAATCGAGCCGTACGACATCGCGCCGGTGTTGAAGCGCTTGAAGATCGCCTCGGCCGGCTCGACCTCGTCGAGCGGGATCGGCTCGCGAACGCCGTCCTTGAACGAGAACAGCCCGCGCAGCGTGCCGCCCTCGCGGTAGAGGCGGTGCACCTCGTCGGTGTAGGAGCGGTACACCTCGTCGCGGCCGGTCTTGGACGCGTGCTGCAGCAGGAACACCGTCTCCGGCGTGAACAGGTGCAGCTCGCCCTCGCGGCGGTAGGCGTACTCGCCGCCCGTCTCGAGTCCTCGGTGGACCCGGTCGGTCGGGTTGTCCGGGTACGCGCGGCGGTGGCGCGTCGCGACCTCTTCGGCGAGCACCTCCAGCCCGATCCCGCCGAGCTTCGACGACGTCCCGGTGAAGTACTCGTCGAGCAGGTCCTGGCTCAGGCCGAGGGATTCGAAGACCTGGGCGGCGGTGTACGCGCCGACCGTCGAGATGCCCATCTTGGACATGATCTTCAGGACGCCCTTGACCAGCGCCTGCACGTAGTTGCGGATCGCCTTGCCGGCCTCGATGCCGGTGACCGCGCCCTGCCCGATCATGTCTTCGATGGTCTCGAAGGCCAGGTACGGGTTGACCGCCGCGGCGCCGTAGCCGAGCAGCAGCGCGATGTGGTGCACCTCGCGCGCGTCGCCGGACTCGACGACCAGCGCGACGCGCAGGCGTTCCTTGGTGCGGACCAGGTGGTGGTGCACCGCGGCGACCAGCAGCAGCGACGGGATCGGCGCCATCCGGTGGTCGGAGTCGCGGTCGGACAGCACGAGCGTGCGCGCGCCGGCCGCGATCGCCTCGGACGCCTCACGCCGGACGCGCTCGATGGCACCGGCCAGCGCTTCCGCGCCGCCGTCCACTTCGTACAGTCCGGAAAGGACGCTGCAGGCGAAGCCGGGGAGGTCGCCGTCGTCGTTGATGTGGATGAGCTTGGCGAGCTCGTCGTTGTCGATGACCGGGTACGGCAGCTTCAGGTGCCGGCAGGACGCCGGGCCGGGGGCGAGGAGGTTGCGCTCCGGGCCCATGATCCGCGCCATGCAGGTGACGAGCTCCTCGCGGATCGCGTCCAGCGGCGGGTTCGTGACCTGGGCGAAGTTCTGCTTGAAGTAGTCGTAGAGCAGCCTCGACCGCTTCGACAACACGGCGGGCGGGGTGTCCGACCCCATCGAGCCGATCGGCTCGGCGCCCTTTTCGGCCATCGGCGCGAGCAGGATCTTGAGCTCTTCTTCGGTGTAGCCGAAGGAAAGCTGGCGGCGCAGCACCGAGTCGTGGCTCTGCACGACGTGGTCGCGGTCGGGCAGCTCGGCGATCTTGAGCAGGCCCGCGTGCAGCCACGAGTCGTACGGCAGCTCGGCGGCCAGCGCGGACTTGACCTCTTCGTCGTCCACGATCCGGCCGGCCTCGGTGTCGACCAGGAACATCTTGCCGGGCTTGAGCCGTCCCTTGGCGACGACGTCCTTCGGGGCCACGTCGAGGACGCCGGCCTCACTGGCCAGCACCACGCGGTCGTCGGCCGTGCGCCACCAGCGCGCCGGACGCAGGCCGTTGCGGTCGAGGACCGCGCCGACCAGGCTGCCGTCGGTGAAGGTGACGCACGCCGGGCCGTCCCACGGCTCCATCAGGCTGGCGTGGAACTGGTAGAAAGCGCGGCGCTCGGGCTTCATGGTGGCGTGGTTCTCCCACGCCTCCGGGATCATCATCAGCACCGCGTGCGGCAGCGACCGGCCGCCCAGGTGCAGCAGCTCCAGGACCTCGTCGAAGGACGCCGAGTCCGAAGCGTCCGGCGAGCAGATCGGGAACAGCCTGCTCAGGTCGCCGGGGATCACGTCGGACTCGAGCAGCGCCTCCCGGGCGCGCATGCGGTTGCGGTTGCCCCGGATGGTGTTGATTTCACCGTTGTGGGCGACGAACCGGAACGGGTGGGCCAGCGGCCACGACGGGAAGGTGTTGGTGGAGAAGCGCGAGTGGACCAGCGCGATGGCGCTTTCCAGCCGCTCGTCGCGCAGGTCGGCGAAGAACGCGGGCAGCTGCTCCGGCGTCACCATGCCCTTGTAGACGAGCGTCCGCGAGGACAGGGACGGGAAGTACGTCCCGCAGCCGGCCGTGACGCTCTCGTGTTCGACGCGTTTGCGCAGGCAGAACGCGAGCCGGTCCAGCTCCACCCCCGACTTGCCGTCGGCGGTGACGAACAGCATCGCGAAGTGCGGCATGACCGAGCGGGCGGTCGGGCCGATGTCGGCGCGGCCGGCGTCGACCGGGACCTCTCGCCAGCCGAGAACCTCGAGGCCCTCTTCGACGGCGATGCGTTCGGCCAGCCCGACGGCCTTGCGGCGCTGCTCGGCGTCTTCGGGCAGGAAAGCGATGCCGGCGGCGTAGGTGTGGTGCCCCCGCTCGTCGGGCTCGGGGAGGGCGAAGCCGGCTTCGGCGCGCAGCAGCGTGTCGGGCAGCTGCAGCAGGATGCCGGCGCCGTCGCCGCTGGTGGGCTCGGCGCCCGCGGCGCCGCGGTGGTCGAGGTTGGTCAGCGCGGCCAGGCCGTCGGTGACGATGCCGTGGGAGCGGCGCCCACGGATGTCGGCCACCATGGCCACCCCGCAGGAGTCCTGTTCGGTCTCCGGATCGTAGAGACCCTGCTTGCCGGGAATGGCGGAGAAGATCATGAAGGGACCTCCTTCGTCGTCTTGTCGTGCGGGGCCGGGCTACCGGCCGGGAGCGCACGGGACGACGATGGCCCGCTTGTTAGCGCGACTTTAACACCTGGGAAACACCGCAGCAGCACTCCAGAGCGCCCCGGACGACGGCGGACGGTAACGATCTGGCTGCGCGGAACGACGTAGTTCCTGATGGGTTCCCGGCAGTTCGTTCGGCTAAGTATACGGCCCGGAAACTCCGGTCAAGGCCAACGTGACGTGATCGGCGCGGTGTGTTGGCGGTCACTAGAACGTGTTACATTTCGCCGCATGATCCTCGATCGGTTCAAGCTCACCGGCCAGGTGGCGGTGGTCACCGGAGCAGGGCGCGGAATCGGCGCGGCCACGGCCGTGGCCCTCGCCGAAGCGGGCGCCGACGTGGTGATCGCCTCCCGCACCGCGGCCCAGCTCGACGAGGTCGCCGCGGTGGTTTCCGCGACCGGCCGGCGCGCGGTCCCGGTGCCGGTGGACCTGTCCTCACCGGACGCCGCGGCGGACCTGGCTTCGACGGCGGTCGCGGAGTTCGGGCGCCTCGACCTGGTGGTCAACAACGTCGGCGGCACGTACCCGCGGCCGTTGCTCGAGTCGACGGTCGAGTTCATGGAGGAAGCGTTCCGCTTCAACGTGGCCACGGCCCACGCCCTGACGGTGGCGGCGGCGCCCTCCCTGGTGAAGACGGGCGGCTCGGTCGTCAACATCTCGTCGGTGATGGGCCGGGTGTCAGGCCGCGGCTTCGCGGCGTACGGGACGGCGAAGGCGGCCCTGGCGCACTACACGCGCCTGGCGGCGGCGGACCTGGCCCCGCGGGTGCGGGTGAACGCGATCTCGGTGGGATCGGTGGCGACGTCGGCCCTGGAGATCGTGGTGGGCAACCCGGAGCTACGCGCCAAGATGGAGGCCGCAACCCCGCTGGGCAAGATCGGCGAAGCGGAGGACATCGCGGCGACGGTGGTCTTCCTGGCGTCCCGCGCGGGCGGGTACATCACGGGCAAGATCATCGAGGTCGACGGCGGGTTGCAGACGCCGAACCTGGAGCTGGGCCTGCCGGACCTGGACTGAGCCGGCCCGGAACTGTCGGTGCCACCCGGTAGCGTGGAAACCGGGGGCGGCGCCCCAAGCCAGCTTCCGCTGGAAGCCACCACCGGCGCCCGCACCCGCCCCAAGCCACCGGCGCCTGCACACGACGAAGGCCGCCACCCGGAGCTCCCGGCGGCGGCCTTCGGGAAGCGCTCAGCTCTCGTCGGTCTTCTTCGGCTCCTCGGCCGGCGCCTCCGTGGAAGCCGGCTTCGCCGCGGAAGCCGGAGCCTCGGCCGCCACCTTCTCGGACTCGTCGGCGGCCACCGTCGCAGGCTCGTCGGCGGTGTCGGAAACGGTGTCGGAAGCGGTGTCCGAGGCCACCGGGACCTCGTCCGGCCCGACCGCGTCCTTGCTCACCAGCGTCTCCGGCGCCTCCCGCGGCCCCCGCCGGCCGGCGATCACGAAGTACGCCGCCGCCGCGACGAACAGCAGGATCGACGTCCACACGTTGACCCGGAGGCCGAGGATGTGGTTCGCCGTGTCCGTGCGCATCATCTCGATCCAGCCGCGGCCCACCGTGTAGCCCGCCACGTACAGCGCGAACGCCCGGCCGTGCCCGAGCTTGAACCGGCGGTCCGCCCACACCACCAGCAGCGCCACCAGCAGGTTCCAGAGCAGCTCGTACAGGAACGTCGGGTGGACCGGGCTCTCCGGCAGCGGGATGTGCCCCGTCGCGACGCCGTTCAGGAGGTTGTCCGGGTCCTCCGGGTTGAAGCGCTGGTAGACCTCGAGTCCCCACGGCAGGTCCGTGTGCGCGCCGTAGAGCTCCTGGTTGAAGTAGTTGCCGATGCGCCCGATCGCCTGCGCGACGACGATGCCCGGGGCGACCGCGTCCGCCATCGCCGGCAGCGGGATGCCCTTGCGACGGCAGGCGATGAGCGCGCCCACCGCGCCCAGGGCGATCGCGCCCCAGATGCCGAGGCCGCCGTCCCAGATCGCGAACGCGTTCCACGGGTTGCGGCCCTCGGTGAAGTACAGCTCCGGGTCGGTGATCACGTGGTACAACCGGCCGCCGACCAGGCCGAACGGCACCGCGAACACCGCGATGTCGATCACCGTGCCCTTGGTGCCGCCGCGGGCGATCCAGCGCCGCTCGCCCCACCAGATCGCCACGATGATGCCGGCGATGATGCACAGGGCGTACGCGCGGAGCGGGATCGGTCCCAGGTGCCAGACGCCGCGGTCGGGGCTGGGGATCGTCGCGAGGAAGGCGCTCATCACGCGGCCACCGTAGCGCTAGCGCGCCTTTTGTCACCAACCCGGCCGCAGTTACGGCCGCTGACTTTTCGGTAATGGTCACGTGCCGGTCGGAGGGGGGCGGCCTGCTTTCCGGCCGGGTTGCTAAGGCACCGGAGCATCCAAGGCGGCCAGGTAGCCCGCCACCAGCGCGTGCGCGACCTGGGTGACGGCTTGGTCACGCGGCAGGAAGCGTTCGTCGTGCAGGCTCGGCACGCCCGCCGTGTCGCCGAGGCCGACGAACAGCATCAGGCCGCGGGTGGCGCCGCCGCAGTAGTGGGCGAAGTCGTCGGCGCCGAACGAGCGGAACTGGTCGTCGACGGTGAAGCCGGCGTGCGCCAGCCACCGCTGGGCACCCCCCGCCAGCGCTGCGTCGTTGTCCAGGACCGGCTCGCACGGGCTGATCTCCAGCTCGGCCGTGCAGCCGTGCGCCCGCGCGGTGCCGTGCACGATGTCGGCCAGGGTCTCCAAGGCGCGCTCACGGTCCTTCGTGCGCATCAGGCGCAGCGAGCCGAACGCGCTCGCGCTGTTCGGGACGACGTTGGCCGCCGCGCCGCCCTGGATGCGCCCGATCGAGCAGACCGCGCCGAACACCGGGTCGATCCGGCGGGACGCGAGCTGCTGCAGGCTCACCACCAGCTGGGACAGCGCCAGGATCGGGTCGCGCAGCAGGTGCGGGTAGCCGGCGTGGCCGCCCTGGCCGTGCATGGTGACCTCGAACTCGTCGGTGGAGGCGTTCACCGGCCCCGGCGCCGCCGAGACGACGCCGTGCGCGATCCGCGGCTGGACGTGCGCGCCGATCACCGTGTCCACGCCGTGCTCGGTCAGCACCCCGGATTCGACGACGTCGAGCGCACCGGGCGGGGACGTCTCCTCCCGCGGCTGCAGCAGCGCCAGGATCGGCCGCGGCACGCCGACGCGCTGCGCGGCCCGGCCGACGGCGACCAGCGCGGCGAGGTGGACGTCGTGGCCGCAGGCGTGCATCAGGTCGTTCCCGGACGCCCACGGCACGCCGGTGCCCTCCAGCACCGGCAGGGCGTCGAGCTCGGCCCGCAGCGCCACGGCCGGGCCGGACCCGCCGGGCAGCGGGATGGCCCGGCCGGTCTTGGCGACGCGGGTCCCGTCGCCCGCGCCGAGCGCGCCGGCCACCAGGCGGGCGGTGTCCTCCTCGTCGCCGGACCCGCGGGGGTCGGCGTGCACGGCGTGCCGGAGCTCGACGGCGGTGGGCAGTTCGTCGGCGATCGCCTGCGTCCACCGGGTCCACAGATCACTCACACGTGCTCCAAGCGGTAGATCCTCTTCGCGTTCTCGTGCCCCACCAAAGCACACAGCCGGACGGCGTCCTTTTCGGACATGGCGTTCGCGGCGAGCGCGGCACGCACGAAGTCCGACAACCCCTGCCGGAACAGGGCCGTGCCCAGGTGGTACAGCTCGGCCAGGCCGAAGGCGTCGGTGGAGAAGAGCACCTTCCCGAACGGCGCGAGCTCCAGGAGCTCGGCCAGCACGGCCGGCGCCCGGAGGCCCGCGTTGTGCGTGATGAGCCCGGCGTCGACGAACACGTGCTCGAAGACCTGCGCCAGATACCCGGCGTGGCGGTGGAACGGGTAGTTGTGCAGCAGCAGGATCGGCACGCCGCGGCCGCGCGTCGCCCGCAGCAGCCCGGTGAGCAGCAGCGGGTCGCAGCGGTGCAGGTCGACGTCGGCGTCGCCGTAGCCGACGTGGAACTGCACCGGCAGGCCCAGGTCGAGGCCGGTGAAGACGAGGTGCCGGTGCAGCACCTCGTCGGCCAGCCGCCCGCCGCCCGCGGCGAGCCAGCGTCCGGCGGCGGCTTCGACCTCCGACGGCGTCGGCGGCGAACCCGCCAGCTCCAGGCCGACGCGGTAGGCCGCGATCGACTTGAGCCCGACCGCGCCGGCCGCGCGTTTCCCCAGTTCGCCGGCGAAGGCGGCGGCGAACCCGGCCGCGGTGGTCCCGCCGATCACCGCCTCCGCGACCTGCTCCAGCCGGACGACGTCGTGCGCGCGCGTGCCCGCCAGCCCGGCGAACTCCGCGGTCGTGGTCAGGGTGTCCGGCAGGAACCCGCCGTCCAGCAGGAAGTCGGTCGTGCCGGTGGCCCGCAGGAACCGCCGGGTCACCTCGGCCGCGCCCAGTTCGGCGCGGCGCCGCAGGTAGACCTCGGCCGGGGCGTGCTTCGGCAGGTCGAGCACGGGCGCGCAGCGTTCGCGCACGGCCAGCCCGACGAGCGAGTCGAACAGGCTCGTGCCGAGCGGCGACGGCGCATCGGCCTCGGTCAGCATCGCCTCGAAGTCCCCGCGCGGAACGTCGCGGATGACAACGCCGTGGCAGTGGTGGTCCACCAGCGGCAGATCCGCGACGAACGGCAGCAACGCAGTCATGTGCCTCCGTCCCGGGTCGCCAGCCTCTCCCCCACCCTACGAGCGAAGCCGGGCGCGGACAGGACGGCGAGCACCGCGAGCACCAGCACCGCCGCGGCGACCACCGGGAACCAGCGCGCCGGCCCTTCGGCCGGGTACGGCACCACGTTGACGTACACGGTGTACCCGAGCACGGCGAGCGCGCCGACCGGGAAGACCAGGTGCCAGGCCGGCACGCGCATCCGGCGCTTCACGAACAGCAGCAGGATCGCGCCGACCGTCGTGAGCAGGTAGATGACCAGCAGGATGAGCGTCCCGATCGAGCCGGACCAGGCGAAGGTGTCCGACGCCGTCGCGCCGAAGAAGACCGCGCACACCACGATGATCAGCGCCGCGGCGAGGGTCACGGCCGTCACCGCGGCTACCGGCGTTCCGCGCGCGGACGTCCGGCCGAGGCCGCCGCCCGCGTCGCGGCCCAGGGCGTAGAGCAGCCGCGAGCCGCCGACGACGCAGGCGAGGCAGCAGCCGAACGCGCTGATCGCCGCGCCGGCGCTGATCACGTCGCCGACCCATGCGCCCGCGTACCGGCTGCCGAGGTCGCCGAGCAGGGACGGCGAGTCGTGGAACGCGCCCGCGTCGCTGCCGAAGGCCATCATCTCCACGGCCGTCACGACCACGAAGTAGAGGCCGCCGAAGAGCGCCGTGCCGAGGATCGCGCGGGGGATGTTGCGCTCCGGGTCGTGGGTTTCCTCGCCGAGCGTCGCCGCGGCTTCGAACCCCGCGAAGGACAGGAACCCGAACACCGCGCCGAGGAACACGCCTGACAGCCCGGTTTCGGGGACGAAGACGGCCATCGTGAACCGGGCGCCGCCCGGGGCGTTCCCGGCGACGAGCCGGACCAGGATGACCACGGTGACCAGCAGGATCACCGCGATCGTCGCCCCTTCGACGGCGAGCAGGGTGCTCGTGCCGCGGCGGGCGGGCAGCACGGCGAGCAGCCAGGCACCGATCAAGGCGACGGCTGTCAGCACGAACGGCCCCCAGGACGGCGGATCCGGCCAGATGCCCGCCTGCATCAGGAAAGCCGTGCCCAGCGTGCCCGCGGCCGAGCTCGTGACGACGGCGTAGAACGTGTACGTCCCGAGGAGACCGATGCCGGAGACGACACCCGCGCGCGGGCCGAGGGTGGCGCCGACGAAGGCGTACACCGAGCCGGCGTGCTGGTAGTGCCGGCAGAGCTTCACGAAGCCGTAGGCGACCAGCAGGACGCCGACCGCCGAGAGCAGGAAGGCGAGCGGGACGGCCCGGCCGGCGGCCGCGGCGGTCTGCTGGGGGTTGATGTTGGCGGCCATGCTCGGGGCCATCAACGCCACGGACAGGCCGACGGCCTGCCAGACGGAGAGGGAGCGGCGCAGACCTGGACGGGTTTCGACGGTGTCTGACACGATCTTCACCTCGGTTCTCGAGCGAGAAGCACTCAAGTGAACATCGACGGGGGCAGGATGAGCCAGCTCGATCGGGCAGAACTCGCGCAACAGGGCGCCATCCGGGCCGACGGCCTGCGCGCCGCCGGCGTCGAGCTGGTCGCGTTGACCTTCGTGGACAACAGCGGCATCGCGCGGGTGAAGGCGGTTCCGGTGGACCGGCTGTGGTCGGCGGCGGCGTGGGGCGTCGGCGCGTCGAACTCGTTCGACTTCTTCCTGGCCACCGACGACATCGTGGGCGGCACGCATTCGCGCGGCCCGGTCGGCGACCTGCGGCTGCACCCCGACCTCGACGCGCTCGTGCCGCTGGCCGCGCAGCCGGGCTGGGCGTGGGCGCCGGCCTGGCGGTACGACCAGGAGGGCGCGCCGCACCCGCAGGACGCGCGGGCGCTGGTGGCGGCCGCGACGGCCCGGCTCGCGGAGCTGGGCTACCACGCGCGGACGGCGTTCGAGCTCGAGTGGGTGGTCACGGCGGCCGACGCCCCGGACGACCCGCGCTCGGCCACCGCGGGCCCGGCCTACGGCTACGCGCGGCTGTCTTCGCAGGCGGGTTACCTGCGCAAGCTGGTGTCCACGTTGACCGCCCAGGGTGTCGCGGTGGAGCAGATCCACCCGGAGTACGCGGCCGGGCAGTTCGAAGTGTCGGTGGCCGCGGGCGATCCGCTGCGCGCGGCGGACGTCGCGGTGCTGACCCGCGAGACGATCCGGACGATCAGCGGGCAGTACGGGCTGCGCGCGTCGTTCACGCCGAAGTTCGCGCCGGACGGCGTCGGCAACGGCGGTCACGTCCACCTGAGCCTTTGGGACGGCGACCGCAACCTCTGCACCGGCGGCGACCGGCGGTTCGGGCTCACGGACACCGCGGAGGCGTTCGGCGCCGGCATCCTCGCGCGGCTGCCGGCGCTGCTGGCGATCGGCGCGCCCTCGGTGGTCAGCTACCTGCGGCTCGAACCGCACCACTGGGCCGGCGTGTTCCGCGCGTGGGGCCTGGAAAACCGCGAGGCGCCGCTGCGGCTGGTCCAGGGCCCGGCCGGGCAGCGCGACCGGGCGGCGAACTTCGAGGTCAAGTGCTTCGACCTGACGGCGAACCCGTACCTGGTGGTGGCCGCGCTGATCTTCGCGGGGCTGGCCGGGGTGTCCGCCCGCGCGAGCCTGCCGGAACCGGCCGACGTCGACCCGGCCACGCTGCCCTCGGCCGAGCGGCTGCCGGTCTCCCTGGCCGACGCGGTGACGGCGTTCGAAGCGGACTCCGCGCTGACGTCGGCGTTCGGGGCGGAACTGGCGACGACGTTGATGGACGTGCGCCGCGGCGAGATCGACCGGCTGGGCGCGCTGCCGCCCGAGGAGCTGTGCGCCGTGATGCGGTACCTCCATTGATCCTTTCGGCAAGCAACTTTTTGCCGCGAATGCCGTTTTCCGGCCCGGGAATCGTGCGGTGATCGAACTACAGGCCGCGGCGGGTCAGCGGGCCCCGGTGGCGCTGGTGCCGCCGGGCGACCCGATGACGCTGGTGGCCGGGAAACCCAGCCCGGCCAAGACGAACCTGCACCGGGCGGGGTCGACCAGCCCGCGCTCGACCGCCGGTCGTCGAGCACCCGGGCGTAATGCCGCACGTTGCGATCGTCGGGCCTGGACCGGTCGAAGGGGTCGTTGCAGCAGCTGGGGTGCACGCACCCGGCGGCCTCACCGCATCCGCCGCGGCGGCCGCGCCGGACCCGGCCGACCAGGCCGCGGCTTCGGACGCCGTGCGGACGTTGGGCACACTCGGCTGAGCTCCTACGCCGCCAATGCCCTGGCGACCTCCGTGCGCAGCTGCGGCAGCTTCGCGTACAGGCGGTCGCCGGGGCATTCGGTGTTGTAGAAGTCTCGGTGCCCCTTGATCTCCTCGACCCCGATGCCGTACTGGCGGCAGATGTAGGCGCAGAACACGACCAGCGAGGCCCACTGCGCCTCCGGTGGCTCCACGTTCGTGTAGGTGCCTTCGTTCTCGATGCCGATGGCGTTGGTGTTCTGGCCCGGGCAGTGGGCGCCCTGGATCATCGTCCTGCCGCCACGCAGGGCGTCGAGGCTGCCGTGGCGGCCTTCGAGGCGGTAGCCGCCGCGACTGACCGTGAAGTGCTGGCCGGTGTCGGACCAGCCGTTGTTGTCGATGTGGTCGTGCTGGTCGTCGCGGGCGACCTGGAAGGCGTGCGCCAGGGAGTAGTCGGTGCTGTCGGGGCACGCGATGTGGTGGATGAGGACCCGGTCCGCCGGGTGGCCGAGGGTGGTGAGCGCATCGGCGGGCGGCCGCGCACCCCATTCGGCACAGCTGTAGATCCGCGGAGCGCCGGCGGCCCGCGCGGCTTGCGGCAGCAGAAGACCGGCGGCGCCGGCCACGGCGAGGCCGGCGGCCCCGCGGAGGAAGCTGCGCCGCGGGAGGTGTGCGATGTCCATGGACAGGACCCTGCCGCGGCGGCGTACAGCTTCCGTACAAAAGCCGGTCGGCCGAGACGGATCGTCGCGGCGGAGGGCCGAGCTGATCCGGTTTCCGGTCTCGGCCCGCCGAGGCCGGCTCAAGCGGTCGCGACCGCCCGGCGCACACCCTCGGCCAGCTCCGACGACAACCGGCGGACGCCGCCGGAACCTTCCGCCGCCGCCGTGACCAGGGCCGAACCCACGATCACCGCGTCCGCGAACGAGGCCACCTCGGCCGCCTGGTCGCCCGACCGGACGCCCAGGCCCACGCCGATCGGCAGGTCCGTGTGGGCCCGCGTGCGCCGGACCAGGTCCTCCGCGCCCGCGCCGACCTGGTCGCGGGCACCCGTCACGCCCATCACCGCGGTCGCGTAGATGAAGCCCGAGGACGCCGCCGCCGTGCGGGCCAGCCGCTCCTCCGACGACGAAGGCGCCACCAGGAACGTCCGGTCCAGGCCGTGCTCCTTCGAAGCCGTCAGCCACGAAGAGGCTTCGTCCGGGATCAGGTCCGGCGTGATCAGGCCCAGGCCGCCCGCCGACGCGAGGTCACGCGCGAAGCGGTCCACGCCGTAGCGGTTCACCGGGTTCCAGTACGTCATCACGACCGCGCGGCCGCCGCGTGACGACACCGACTCGACCACCTCGAACAGGTGCTTGAGGCGGAAGCCGTTGTCCAGCGCCGTCACCGACGCCGCCTGGATCGTCGGGCCGTCCATCACCGGGTCCGAATACGGGACGCCGACCTCGATCAGGTCCGCGCCGCCGTCGACGCAGGCCGCGATCAGGTCCTTCGAGCCGTCGACCGTGGGGAAGCCCGCCGGGAGGTAGCCGATCAGCGCGGCGCGGCCCTCCGCGCGGGTCGTCGCGAAGAGGTCGTCCAGCCCGCTCATCCGTTCACCAGTCCGAACCACTTGGCCGCCGTGTCCATGTCCTTGTCACCACGACCCGAAAGGTTGACCACGATCAACCCGTCCGGGCCGAGTTCGCGGCCCAGCACCAGCGCGCCGGCCAGCGCGTGCGCCGACTCGATCGCCGGGATGATGCCCTCGGTGCGGGACAGCAGCTTGAACGCGTCCATCGCCTCGGCGTCGGTGACCGGCCGGTACTCGGCGCGGCCGGTGTCCTTCAGCCACGCGTGCTCCGGGCCGACGCCCGGGTAGTCCAGCCCGGCCGAGATCGAGTGCGACTCGACCGTCTGGCCGTCCTCGTCCTGCAGCAGGTACGTCATCGCGCCGTGCAGGTTGCCCGGGGTGCCCTTGGTGAGCGTCGCCCCGTGCCGGTTGCCCTCGATGCCCTCGCCGCCCGGCTCCAGGCCGACCAGCCGCACGGACGGGTCGTCGTAGAACCCCGAGAAGATGCCGATCGCGTTGGACCCGCCGCCGACGCAGGCCGCGACGACGTCGGGCAGGCGGCCGGCCTGCTCCAGGATCTGCTCGCGGGCCTCGGTGCCGATGACGTGGTGGAAGTTGCGCACCATCGTCGGGAACGGCGCCGGGCCGGCCGCCGTGCCGAACAGGTAGTGCGTGGTGTCGGCGTTGGTCACCCAGTCGCGCAGGGCCTCGTTGATCGCGTCCTTCAGCGTCCGCGAACCGGTCTTGACCGGGATCACCTCGGCGCCGAGCAGCCGCATCCGGGCCACGTTCAGCGCCTGGCGCTCGGTGTCGACCTCGCCCATGTAAACGACGCAGTCGAGGTCGAGCAGCGCGCACGCGGTGGCCGTCGCGACGCCGTGCTGGCCCGCGCCGGTTTCGGCGATGACGCGCTTCTTGCCCATCCGCTTGGTGAGCAGCGCCTGGCCCAGCACGTTGTTGATCTTGTGGGAGCCGGTGTGGTTCAGGTCCTCGCGCTTGAGGAACACGCGCGCGCCGCCGGCGTGCTCGCCGAAGCGCTTGGCCTCGGTGAGCAGCGACGGACGGCCCGCGTAGTCCTTCAGCAGGCGGTTGAACTCGTTCAGGAACTCCGGGTCGTGGCGGGCCTTGTCGTACTCGGTGGCGACCTCGTCGACGACGCCGATCAGCGCCTCCGGCATGAACCGCCCGCCGTACGGGCCGTAGTAGCCGCGCTCGTCCGGGTCGTGCGCGCCGAGTTCCTGAGGCCGTTCGACAGCACCGTGCTCTTCGGTCACCGCGACGGCCTCGGGCAGGCGGGGTGGGAACCGGCGGTGACCAGCTTGACCAGGGCGCCCTTCGGGTCGCCGGAGGCCACCAGGCCCTCGCCGACCAGCACCGCGTCGGCGCCGTGGCCGGCGTACGACATCAGGTCGCCCGGGCCGCGGACGCCGGATTCGGCGACCTTGTAGACGTCCATCGGCAGGCCGGGGGCCAGCCGCGAGAAGACGTCCCGGTCCACCTCGAGGGTGTGCAGGTTGCGCGCGTTGACGCCGATGACCTTGGCGCCCGCCTCGAGGGCCCGGTCGGCCTCCTCGGCGTTGTGGATCTCCACCAGCGCGGTCATGCCGAGCGACTCGACGCGGTCGAGCAGCGAAACGAGCGCGTTCTGCTCCAGCGCGGCGACGATCAGCAGCACCATGTCGGCGCCGTGCAGGCGGGCCTCGTGCACCTGGTAGGGGCTGACGATGAAGTCCTTGCGCAGGACGGGGATGTCGACCGCGGCACGGACGGCGTCCAGGTCGGCCAGCGAACCGCCGAACCGGCGCTGCTCGGTGAGCACGCTGATCACGCGCGCGCCGCCGGCTTCGTAGTCCTTCGCCAGCGCGGCCGGGTCGGGGATGTCGGCCAGGTCGCCCTTCGAGGGGCTGCGCCGCTTGACTTCGGCGATCACGCCGATGCCGGACTCGCGCAGCGCGGCCATCACGTCGCGGGGGCCGGGGGCGGCGGCCGCCCGGATCTTCAGCTGGTCGAACGGCAGCGCGGATTCCCGCACGGCGAGGTCTTCCCGCACGCCGGCGACGATGTCTTCGAGCACGCTCACCGGGCGCCCCCACCAGGGCACGTGCTCACGGATTCACTCGCAAGGTCGCTCACAAAAACCTTCCCCTTCCCGCCGAAACGATGCTAACCCCCGCATCCGAGACGCCCGGTTCCGGGTGTGCGCGTTACTCCGAATGCCTGCCCCGGACGTCCGTCGGGTCTTCCCCTTCGGACAGCGCCTCCCACAGCTCGGCGTCCGGGTCACGCACCTTCTTCCGGGTGGCCGGGGCCGCGTACTTCGTGCCGAGGCGCGCGGCGCGGCCGGCGCCCTTGACGGCGACCAACCCGCCGGTGGCGACGAGAATTCCCCCGAGCACGGCCAGGCCGCGGCCCAGCAGCATCTGGGTGACGGGCAGGCCGTCGGCGTAGCCGGAGAACCGGACCCCGGCGACGCCGGTCCAGACCGCGGCGGCCCCGGCCAGCGCCAGCACGACGCCCAGGACGCGCCGCGCCCAGCCGCCGGTGGCCACCACCCCGGCCACTCCGGCCAGGGCGAGCAGGGCCAGCGGCACCAGGGCGGTGGCCTGCTGCTCGCCGGACTCGCGGTAGAGGATCGTGCCGCGGACGCCGCCGTCGCGGAACTCGGCGAACCACGTCAGGCGTGACGCACCCCACAGCGCGGCCGCACCGAGCAGCAGCGCGACCACGATCATCCACAGTGGACGCCTCGACGCGGTCGCCGCCGGCGCTGCCGCGCCGGCAGCCGGAGAGGCCGCGCCCAAAGCCGCCGCGTCGGCGGCCGGGGAGGCGGCGCCCGGCGCCCGCGGCGCGTCCGGTGTGTCAGACATGCGCGGCGTCCGCGGCCGGGTCGAGCGCGCCCGCCGCCACCATGGTCTGCGCCGCGGCCACCGCCGAGAGCACGGTCCGGGCCTTGTTCAGCGATTCGGTGTCCTCGTAGTCCGGCACCGAGTCGGCGACCACCCCGCCGCCGGCCTGGACGTGCGCGATGCCGTCCTTGACCAGCGCGGTGCGGATCGCGATCGCGGTGTCGGCGTCGCCGGCGAAGTCGAGGTAGCCGACGACCCCGCCGTACAGCGCGCGGCGGACCGGCTCGAGCTCCTCGATCAGCTGCATCGCGCGGACCTTGGGCGCGCCGGACAGCGTCCCGGCCGGGAAGCACGCCGTCACCGCGTCGAAGGCCGTCTTGCCCTCGGCCAGCTCGCCGGTGACGGTGGACACGATGTGCATCACGTGGCTGTAGCGCTCGATCTGGAAGAAGTCGACCACCCGGACGGTGCCCGGCTTGCAGACCTTGCCGAGGTCGTTGCGGCCGAGGTCGACGAGCATCAGGTGCTCGGCGCGCTCCTTCTCGTCGGCCAGCAGGTCCTTGGCCAGCTGCGCATCCTCCTCCGGGTCGGCGCCGCGCCAGCGCGTGCCCGCGATCGGGTGCGTGGTCGCGCGGCCGTCCCGCACGGTGACCAGCGATTCCGGGCTGGAGCCGACGATGTCGAAGCCCTCCAGGCGCAACAGGTACATGTAGGGGCTCGGGTTGGACGTCCGCAGCACGCGGTAGATGTCGAGGGCGTCGGCCGCAGTGGAAATCTCGAACCGCTGCGACGGCACGATCTGGAACGCTTCGCCGGCCTTGATCGCCTCGACGGCCTTCTCGACGGCCGCGTGGAAGTCCGCCTTCGACCGCTTCCGGGTGAATTCCGGGGCGGGCCGGTCGAACGCGGCGACGGTGGCCGGCGCGGGCACCTGCAGCTGCTCGGTCATCGCGCTCAGCCGGGCGACGGCGTCGTCGTAGGCCGCGTCCACCCGCTCGGGCGAGTCGTCCCAGTTGACGGCGTTCGCGATCAGCGTGACCGTGCCCTCGTGGTGGTCGAACGCGGCCAGGTCGGTGGCCAGGAGCATGGTCAGCTCGGGGATGTCGAGGTCGCGTTCGGCCAGCTCCGGCAGCCGTTCCAGCCAGCGCACGGCGTCGTAGCCGATGTAGCCGACCATGCCGCCGGTCAGCGGGGGCAGGCCGGGCAGCGGCTCGGTGTGCAGGGCCTCGATGGTCTCGCGCAGCACGGTCAGCGGGTTGCCCTCGGAGGGCAGGCCGACCGGTGGGGTGCCGGTCCAGACCGCTTCGCCGTCGCGGACGGTGAGCGCGGCCGGGCTGCGGACCCCGATGAACGACCAGCGGGTCCAGGACGCGCCGTTCTCGGCGGACTCGAACAGAAACGTGCCCGGCCGGTCGGCGGCGAGCTTGCGGTACACCCCGATCGGCGTCTCGCCGTCGGCGAGGACCCGGCGCACGACCGGGATCACGCGGCGGCTCTCGGCGAGGACGCGGAAGTCCTCGCGGGACGGGCTGACCGTGCCGGGACCGGCCGAACCGGCGGATGCGCTGACCATGGACCTCATTGTGCCGCTTGCGCGGAGCACGGCGGGCGCCGGGGCACAAATTCAATGAGCGTTGAATTCGGGTGGCCCATCGGTCATGATGGAGCCGTGAGCACCACGGAGAACACCGAGCCTAACGTCCGCCGCCGCGGCCGGCGGCCCGCCGGCCAGGACACCCGCACCGCACTGGTCGACGCGGCCCGGGCCGTGTTCGCCGAGAACGGCTACGACGGCGCGACGGTGCGCGCGATCGCCACCCGCGCCGGTGTCGACGCGGCGATGGTCAACCACTGGTTCGGCAGCAAGGAGGGCCTGTTCGCCCAGGCGGTCCTCGAGCTGCCGTTCGACCCGCTGGAGCTGCAGAAAGTCCTGCGCAACGGGCCCGACGACGAACTGGGCGAGCGGATCGTCCGCACGTTCGTCACCCGCTGGGACAGCGCGGGCGGCGGCGTGTTCGTGGCGCTGATCCGCAGCATCACCGGCCACGAACAGGCCGGCCACGTGCTGCGCGATTTCTTCCAGCGCTTCTTCAGCGCCCTGATCACGTCGATCGGCTCGGACCACGTCCCGCTGCGAATGAACCTGTGCGCCTCCCAGATGGTGGGCCTGGGCATGGTCCGGTACGTGGCGAAGTTCGAACCGCTGGCCACCGAGGACGTCGAGGTCCTGGTGCGCGCGATCGCACCGAACCTGCAGCGGTACCTGACCGGCGCGATCGGCTGAGCCGGGCCGCGCGGTCCGCGGCCGGTACCGCACCAGCATGCAGCCGCGCGGGTTTCGACGGCGAAGTCGATCCGGCGGTCACCGTCGGCGGTGCAGGCGCCCAGCGGCCAGCAGGACGACGACGGCGGAAACTGCTGCTTACCGAGGGCTTCGCGACCGCGAGGAAGCCGCGGCCGAGCACGGCGATCACCGCGGCGGTGAGCCACCACGCCCGCCGCCGGACGAGCGCGAACGGGACCCACCGGCCGAGCTCAGGAGCGTCGAGCCGGGCCCGGCGGGCGAGAGGCGGTTGCGGCCGCCGGGCGCCTACCTCGCCAGCAGCAGCGCGATCAGCGCCAGCGCGCCCGGGAGCACCTGCACGAACAGGATCCGCTTGCTGGCCGTCGCGGCGCCGTACAGGCCCGCGATGATCACGCAGACGATGCCGTACAGCTTGAGCTGGAAGCCCGTCGGGTCGCTCGCGATCAGGCCCCACACCAGGGCGAGCGCGAGGAAGCCGTTGTACAGCCCCTGGTTCGCGGCGAGCGTCTTGGTCTGCTCCGCGAACTCCTTCGTCATGCCGAAGCCGGCGCGGGCGCGGGGGCTCGTCCAGAGGAACATCTCGAGGACCACGATGTAGAGGTGGATCAGGGCGACGAGCCCGACCAGGATGTCGGCGACGATGGTCACGCGAGCTCTTTCTCCTCGGCCAGGAGCAGGCGCTCCTCGGTGTCGAAACAGGTGTGCGTGCCGGTGTGACAGGCCGGGCCGGTCTGGTCGACGCGCAGCAGGACCGTATCGCCGTCGCAGTCGATCCGCACCTCGCGGACGTGCTGGTAGTGGCCGGACGTCTCGCCCTTGACCCACAGCTTCTGCCGGCTGCGCGACCAGTACGTGCCGCGGCGGGTGGCCAGGGTGGCAGCGAGGGCGTCGTCGTTCATCCAGGCCATCATCAGCACGTCCGAAGTGGCGTGCTCGACGACGACCGCGGAGATCAGGCCGTCGGCGTTGCGCTTGAGGCGCGCCGAAACGGCCGCGTCCAGGGTCATGCTTCGGCTCCCAGGATGTGCCGCTTGAGCGGCATCGAGTTCAACAGGACGAACGCGTAGCCGTAGCCGGCGAAGGACAGGCCGGAGAACAGCTTGACCCACCACAGCTCGGCGCCGAGCACCAGGAACGCGTGCAGCAGCGCGAAGACGACCGCGACGACCAAGCCGCCGATGCGCGCGCTGCCGTGTTTCAAGACGAGCCCGGTGGTCACGACGCCGCCGAGGATCAGCGCCAGCGCGGGCATCCGGTAGATCGCCAGGCCCGACCCCGCGCCGAGGACCGGGATCAGGTCGAGCAGCGCCCACGCGACCGGCAGCCCGACGAGCAGGCCGGCGGTGACTTTCACCTCGACGGGTGCCTGCCAGGACTTCACCGGACCTCGACCCCGCCTTCGCGCAGCGCGTCCTTGACGTCCCCGATCTTCAGCTGTCCGAAGTGGAAGACGCTGGCGGCGAGCACGGCGTCGGCCCCGGTCCGCACGGCGGGCAGAAAGTGTTCGAGGGCCCCGGCGCCGCCGCTGGCGATCACCGGCACGCGCACGGCCTTGCGCACGAGTCCGAGGAGTTCGAGGTCGAAGCCGTTCTTGGTGCCGTCGGCGTCCATGGAGTTCAGCAGGATCTCCCCGACGCCGAGTTCCTCCCCGCGCGCCGCCCACTCGACGGCGTCGATCCCGGTCCCGCGGCGCCCGCCGTGGGTGGTGACCTCGAACCCGGACGCGGTCGGCTCGCCGCCCTCGGGCACGCGCCGCGCGTCGACGGAGAGCACGATGCACTGGGCACCGAACCGCCTCGACGCCTCGCTGAGGAACTCGGGCCGGGCGATGGCAGCGGTGTTGATGCTGACCTTGTCGGCCCCGGTCCGCAGCAGCCGGTTGACGTCGTCGTTGCTGCGCACCCCGCCCCCGACGGTGAGCGGGATGAACACCTGCTCGGCGGTCCGCCGGACGACGTCGTAGGTGGTTTCGCGGTCGCCGGAAGAGGCGGTGACGTCGAGGAAGGTGAGCTCGTCGGCGCCTTCGGCGTCGTACCGCCGGGCGAGCTCGACGGGGTCGCCGGCGTCGCGGAGGCCGGCGAAGTTGACACCCTTCACGACCCGGCCCGCGTCGACGTCGAGACAGGGGATCACCCGCACCGCGACAGACATGACCACCAGCGTAGTCAAGGGCCCGCGGACCTCCGCCGATGGCACGCGGACGAAGGCGAAGCCGGTGGCCGGTTCGCCGCCGGGCACCAGGTCCCCGGCGCCGTCCGGCACGCACTCCCCGGTGGTCGCGTCCCAGCGCTGCGGGGCCGGAGGAGGTGACGGGGTAGACAACTTCCGTCCGCCGTGCAGCGGTACGGCCCCCTCATGCGTCCCCCAGAAAGACGGAAGGGACGCGTGTGAGCTTCGAAGAGTTCGTGGCGGAGCGGCTGGACGGGCTGCTCCGCTACGCCACCGTCCTGACGAACGACCCGCACCTGGCGCAGGACATCGTCCAGGACGTGCTGCTGCGCGCCCAGCAGCGCTGGGACGGCATCGCCGCGCCGCCGGCCTACGTGCGGCGGATGGTCACCAACGAGTACCTCTCGTGGCGGCGGCGGGCCGTGCGGCGGATGGTGCCGAGCAGCCACGACGTCCTCGACGCGCTCAGCCCGCCGGAAGCCGATCCGGCCGCCGCCTACGACGAGCGGGACGCGATGCTCGGCCTGCTGGCCACGCTGCCGCGCAAGCAGCGCGCCGCGATCGTGCTGCGGTACTACGAGAACTACTCCGACGCCGAGATCGCCGCGGTCCTGCGCTGCGGCGCCTCCACCGTGCGCAGCCAGATTTCGCGTGCGCTGGCCACCCTGCGCCAGGCCGGGTTGAACCACACCGCCATCACCACCGGAGCCCCCGAATGACCCGCAGCGAGCACGAGACCGAGACGCTGGTCCGGGACAGCCTGGAGCGCCTCGCCGCGCGCGCCCCGGACGGCCACGCGGTGCGCGACGCCCTCGCGCGCGCCGGCCGGCAGCGGCGGCCGTCGACCCGGCTGGCCCTCGTCGCCGCCGCCGTGGTCGTGCTGGTCGCCGGCGTCGTCGCGGGCACGCAGCTGCTGACCCGGCCGGACCTGACGCCGGCCGCCGGCCGCCCGGTGCTCGCCTACAGCCCGGAGTGGCTGCCGGACGGCTTCACCGAGCAGTACCGCGAAGGCGGGCCCGGGCTCCTCCCCCAGGTCCGGCGGTGGTTCGCCGGGCCGGCGTCGATCACGCTGCAGACGTACCCGACCGCCGATCCCGAGTGGTCGCAGGCCGCGCTGAAGATCGCGGCGCTGCGCGACCAGATCGTGGTGCACGGCCGGGTCGCCATGGTCACCGGCGCGGACAGCGCCGCCCGGCTCACCTGGCTGGCCGACGACGAGCACGTGGTGGTCGCGTCGCTCACCGGGGTCCCGGACGCCCGCGCGGTCGCCCAGCGGATCGCCGACGCGGTCGCCGCCGACCCGGTCGGCGTCCGCGGCGAGCTGCGGTTCGGGCCGCTCCCGACGGGGCTGGCCGAGCGTTCGGCCGCGGTGCGGGGCACCGGCCCCGCCGACGCGATCACCGAGCTGACCGCGGCCGACCCCGCCCGGCCGTCGGTCGCCGTGGTGACGGCGACCGCCGGCGCGAGCTCCCCCGGCCTGAGCGGCGCGGCCCCGGTGACCGTCCGCGGCGGCGAAGGGTACTTCGTCGCGCCGGGCACCGGACGGGACGCGACGGTCGCGGTCCGGCTGCCGTCGGGGCGCTGGCTGACCGTGTCGGGACCGCGGCCGGAGGCCGAGCTGATCGCCGTCGCGAACGGCGTCCAGCTCGACCCGGCGCCCGACTACGGCTGGCTCGGCCGCGTCACCAGCTGACCATCGGGAACCAGATGATCCCCAGCCGGCCGAGCACGCGGACGTCCCAGTAGAGCAGCGTGAACGTGCCGCCGACGAGCAGCGCCGCACCGGTCACGGTGGCGACCCGGGCCGGCTTCGCGGCCAGCCGGCGCTGCACGCGGCCGCCGGTGGCGTAGGTGAGGATCAGGAACAGCACGGCCATGACGACGATGTTGCCGACGGACTGCAGCGCGAACGCGGCGGCGCCGTAAAGCACGTTGTGCTGCTCCGCGGCGCTGCGGAACATGATCCGGAACAGCGGGTACGGCCGTCCGATGAGGAACCCGCCGATCAGCGCGCCCATCAGGACCAGCGGCGCCGCGGGGTGGCGGCGGGTGAAGCCCGCGAAGGGGTTGCGGACGATGCCGAGCGCGATCAGGCCCATGCCGAGGAAGACCAGGCCGACCACCCCGAAGGCGATCATGGACTGGATGCTGCGCGGCGAGAGCCCGGTGGTCTTCGAGGTGTCGAACTGCGGCATCCGCGTCCCGACGAGCGCGACGATCACGCCGTAGCCGACGGACACGGTGAGCATCCCGGCGGCGATCCAGCCGAGCGGCTTGAAAGCGTTGCGCTTCCCGCCGGTCTGGTCGCCGACGAGCGGGGCGACGGCCCCGAAGGCGGCGATGTTGCAGGCGGTGAAGGAGCCCGCGAGGCCGGAGACGAAGGCGAACAAGGTTCCGGCGAGGACGCCGCTGACCGGGGTGGCTTTGGCGTCGTAGCCGAGCAGCCCGTTCGCGACGCTGTCCCCGATCACGGAGTCGACGAACGGCGCCGACCAGATCGCGGTGAGGACGAACCCCGCCAGGACCGCGATGACGGCGATGACGGCTCGCCGCGCGGGATAGGGCCCCGCGCCGAAGAAGCCAGCTTCAGGCTGGACCGGGAGTTGCTGTTCGACCGCCATCTACGCCCTCCAGTGTGCGGGTGATCCAGCAGCATGAAGCGTTGCAGATGCAGGCGTTGAAACGCTTCGGCCGGGCGTGTGGGGTTTGGCGCCGAAAGGCGCAGCCGAATTTCCCGGGCGGCTACGGTGGGGTCATGACTTCCGAGACCGACCGCCTCGCCGCCGAGCGGTACGTCGTCCTGACCACGTTCCGGCGCGACGGGCGGGCCGTGCCCACTCCGATCTGGGTGGCCGGCGACGGCGGCGAGCTCGTCCTGTGGTCGGAGCGGAAGGCCGGGAAGGTCAAGCGGATCCGCAACGGCGGCCGCGTCGAAGTCCAGGCGTGCGACCTGCGCGGGCAGAAGACCCACGGCGCGAAGGTGTCCGGGCAGGCCCGGCTGCTCGATGCCGGCGGCACCGAGCGGGTCCGGCGGGCCATCGCCCGCAAGTACGGCATCGTCGGGCGGGTCACGATGTTCTTCTCGAAGCTGCGCGGGCCGGCCGACCGGACCGTCGGGATCGCCGTCAAACTGGACGGCTGAAGCTCCGGAACCCGCGCCGCAGGTAGTTCGGCAGCGCGTTCGGGTGGTCGAGCGTCGAGGTGTGCAGCCACACGCGGCGCGTGCCGGGCAGCGTCCACGCGTCGGCGACGACGAGGGTGAGCGCGTACCCGCCCAGTCCTTTCCCGACGAACTCCGGCAGCAGCCCGAAGGTGGTGATCTCGACGACGCCGTCCGGCTGCGGCTCGAAATCGGCGGCGCCGGCGACGTCGCCGCGGTACTCGACGACCCGGTACCGCCGCTCCGGTTCGGCGAGCCAGCGCGCCCACTCCTCGTCGCCGCGGGACGCGCTCGGCCAGCGGTGCGGCGTCCCGATCCGGACGTGCAGCTCGCGGATCAGCGGCCCCGGCTCGACGGCCCGCACCGCGACGCCGTCGACGGGCGGTGCGGGGTTGAGCTGATCGGCGGCGGTCATTTCGAGCTGGGTGACGATCTCCTCCACCCGCGGCAACCTACGACCACCGGGGCCGCCTGTCAGCCCCTTTTCGGCCCCACGCTTCCCATTCGGTCTCACGCGGCCGCGCGCAGGGCCGCACCCAGCGCGGCCGAGTCGTGGTCCGGGCCGCAGCCGTCCACGAGGACCAGGTCACCCGGGATGTGGTCGGCGCGCAGCCGCAGGATTTCCCGGTAGGCGGGCGAGTCGTACCACGCGCGCGCCGCGGTGAGGCTCGGGAATTCGATGACGACCAGCGCGCCCGGCCACTCGCCTTCCCGCACCTCCACCTGCGCGCCGTGCACGAGGACCTTGCCGCCGTACGGGTCCAGCGTCGCCTGGATGCGTTCGAGGTACTCGAAGACCTCCTCCGGCAGCTGAGCGGGCGGGCGCAGGTGGGCTACTCCGTAGGCGGTCATGGTGTTCCTTTCGTTGTCCCGAAAGGAATCTTCGCCCGCCGGGGGAACGGTGTCGATTACGTCGGAGGTAACGGCGGCGGCCCGGCCAGCAAGCGGTCCACCAGCGCCGTGACGAGGTCGTGGCGTTGGTCGTCGGTGAACAGGTCCGGCAGGGTCAGGCGTTCCATGATCAGCCAGTTCAGCGCCAGCCACAGCAGGACGACCGTCGTGCCGTCCCCGGGCAGCCCGGACTTTTCGTGGTAGCCGACGTTGAATTCGACGTCCGCCCGGATGCGGCGGGTGAGCACGTCCCGCAGCCCGGGCCGCCGGGTGGCTTCCAGCCGCAGTTCCAGCAGGGCCAGGAACCCGGTCGGGAACGCGGCGACGCGGTCGACGAGCTCGTGCATCAGCTCGGTGACCCGGGCCCGGTCGCGCGGCCCGGCCAGGCCGCCCGCGAGGACCGCGTCGTCGACCAGCCGCTCGTAGACCCGCT
Source organism: Amycolatopsis sp. CA-128772 (assembly GCF_002904295.1). Taxonomy (GTDB): domain Bacteria; phylum Actinomycetota; class Actinomycetes; order Mycobacteriales; family Pseudonocardiaceae; genus Amycolatopsis. Next base: position 68,000 of record NZ_PPHG01000066.1, on the reverse strand, counting down.
CCCCCGCGTGCATGAGGATTTCGTCGCGGCTGGAGAAGTAGTTGGACGCCGTGCCGACCGGAACGCCGGCCTGCTGGTCGACGGCGCGGAAGGTGAGCCCGCGCGCGCCTTCGCCGGCGAGGACTTCGATCGCGGCGTCGAGCAGGGCGGCCCGCCGCTCGGGATTGCGTCGCACCATGACTGCTCCTGCCGTAGGTGAAGGCACTCCGGCCAAAGTACTACATCCGGAGTTGTTCAGGAGCGCGCAGCCGGACTAGACTTTCGCGACCGCTACGAGGGCTTCCGGCAGCGTGAACGCGCCGGCGTAGAGCGCCTTGCCGACGATGGACCCCTCGACGCCGTCGGACGCCAGGCCCGCCAGCGCGACCAGGTCGGCCACGCTCGACACCCCGCCGGAAGCGATCACCGGCGCGTCGGTGCGGGCGACGACGTCCCGCAGGAGCTCGAGGTTCGGGCCGCGCAGGGTGCCGTCCTTGCTGACGTCGGTGACGACGTAGCGGGAGGCGCCGTCGCGGTCGAGCCGCTCGAGGACGTCCCACAGGTCGCCGCCGTCGGAGGTCCAGCCGCGGGCGGAGAGGCGATGGCCGGCCTCGGTGATCCGCACGTCGAGGCCGATCGCGACGCGGTCGCCGTACTCGCCGATCACGCGCGCGGTCCACTCCGGGTCTTCGAGCGCGGCGGTGCCGAGGTTGACGCGCCGGGCCCCGGTGTCGAGGGCGGCCTTGAGGGAGGCGTCGTCGCGGATGCCCCCGGAGAGCTCGACCTGAACGTCGAGCCGGCCGACGACCTCGGCGAGCAGCTCCCGGTTGCTGCCCTTGCCGAAGGCGGCGTCGAGGTCGACCAAGTGGATCCACTCGGCCCCGTCCCGCTGCCACGCGAGCGCGGCTTCGAGCGGGCTGCCATAGGAGGTCTCGGTGCCGGCCTCGCCCTGGACGAGTCGCACGGCCTGGCCATCGGCCACATCAACGGCGGGAAGCAGCGTGAAAGTCACACGCCAACTCTAGGGCGGCGGCCCCGGTCACCCGGTCAGAGGGTCGCCAGCCAGTTGCGCAGCAGCTGCGCCCCGGCGTCGCCGGACTTCTCCGGGTGGAACTGGGTCGCCCACAGGGGGCCGTTCTCCACCGCCGCCACGAAGTCCTCGCCGTGGTGGGCCCACGTCACCTTCGGCTCCTGGCCCGGCAGCCCGTCGAGCTCCCAGCTGCGCGCCGCGTACGAGTGCACGAAGTAGAAGCGCTCCTCCGGGTCGAGGCCGGCGAACAGCTGCGAGTCGGCGGGCGCGCGCACCGTGTTCCAGCCCATGTGCGGCAGGACGTCGGCGTGCAGCCGGTCGACCACGCCCGGCCACTCGCCCGTGCCCTCGGTCTCCTCGCCGTGCTCGACGCCGCGGGAAAAGAGGATCTGCATGCCGACGCAGATGCCGAGCACCGGGCGGCCGCCGGCGAGGCGCTTGCCGATGATCCGGTGCCCGTGCACGTCCAGCAGCCCCGCCATGCAGGCGGAGTACGCGCCGACGCCCGGCACGAGCAGGCCGTCGGCCTCGATCGCGGCATGGGGGTCGGCGGTGACCTCGACTTCGGCTCCGGCGCGCGCCACCGCGCGTTCGGCGGAGCGGAGGTTGCCGGAACCGTAGTCGAGGATCACCACACGAGACACGGCACCCAGCGTAGCCGTCGCACTCAGCGGCGCTCGAACGAATAGACGTCCGTCACCGTGTTGCACGGCGACGGCGGCACGACCTCGACCCGCAGCACGCCGGCGTCGTAGTCGACGCCTTCCGGGGTGAAGGTGCCCGTGCACGTGCTGACCAGCGGAACCTGGCCGATCTCGTGCACCCGTGCGGTGACGTCGCGGCCGGTGAGCGGGCGCGCGAGGTCGATCTGCAGGAGCTGGAGGTTGGTCGGGTACAGGTCGTTGTACGGGTCGCTGGTGGCGCAGATCAGCGTCGTCACCCCGACGAAGTCGCAGCCCTGGGCGCTGCGGACGTGGTGGTCGAGGTGGATGCGGGCGGCCACCGGGAGGTCACCCGCCTGCCGCGGCCCGCGCGGGTTGAGGAAGGGCGTCGGGGACACGTAGAGGCGGTCGATCTCGCCGAGCGGCCCCGAGACCAGCCACTGCCCGTCGGGGGTGGCCGCGACCTGGGCGTTCGCGTTCGCGGCCGGCTCGTCGGCCTGCAGCGGGTGGACGAACTCCGTCGTCGTCCCGTCGGGCCGGGTGACCAGGTACATCTTCGTCGCGGGCGCCGGCGTCCGGGTGTCCTGGTAGACGTCGAAGAGGTAGCCGCGCAGCGAGTCCGGGTCGCCGACGTGACCCCAGCCCTCGTCCTTGAGCGGCTGCGGGATGGTGGCGCCGTTGCGGTACACGATCTCGGGGGCGTGACCGGGAAGCCGCAGGGTGGTGAGGCCCTCGCCGCTGATCCGGTTCTCGGCGGCGGTGTGGCCGACCTGCTGCCAGCGTGCGCCGTGCGCGGTGGCGACGCCGGTGGCGGCGAGCAGGGTGGCGGTGGTGAGGGCGAGCAGACTTGCCGTCCGCAGTGCGCGCATGTGCGCTCCTCGGGAGTTGAGGCCTTGGCGGCGGCGAGACGATTCTTCCACGGAGGGGCCGTCGGCCGAAAGAATCTTGAAGAAGGCCGTTTGAACGTCCCGCTCGCCGGGTATCAAGTCACCCGATCGTGTGGGTGGAGCCCGGCACGACCGGACGCCAGGAGGCGAAGATGGCCGAGGACGACTTGCTGTCCCAAATGCTGCACGCCTGGCGTGAAGACATCGAAAGTGTGCCGTTTCCGCAGTTCGGCGAGCTGCTGATCCCGCGCCAGCAGGTCCGGCCGCGGTACCACCCCGGTACGTCTGCTGCGCGCGTGACGAACGCCACGCGGAGTACAGACGCCTGACTGTGGTTTCCTGCGAGGGCCGCATCGACGCGTCCCCCGGGAGCCTTCATGAGCCGCACCCCTGACCCGCACGACTTCTTGGACCTCGACGCCGGGCTCGCCGAGGAGGAACGTGCGATGCGCGACGCGGTGCGCGCCTACGCCAAGGACCACCTGCTCGGCCACGTCGCCGACTGGTACGAAACGGGCGCCCTCCCCGCCGCCGAGCTCGCGAAGGGCTTCGGCTCGCTCGGCCTGCTCGGCATGCACCTGGAGGGTTACGGCTGCGCGGGCACCAGCGCCGTCGCGTACGGCATCGCGTGCCGCGAACTGGAGGCCGTCGACTCGGGCCTGCGCAGCTTCGTGTCGGTGCAGGGGTCGCTGGCGATGTACGCCATCCACAAGTGGGGCAGCGAAGAGCAGCGGCAGGAGTGGCTGCCGCGGATGGCCACCGGCGACGCGCTGGGCTGCTTCGGGCTGACCGAGCCGGACGCGGGCAGCGACCCGGGCTCGATGCGGACGCGCGCGGTGCGCGACGGGTCCGACTGGGTCCTCTCCGGCACGAAGATGTGGATCACCAACGGCACGGTCGCCGACGTCGCGGTGGTCTGGGCGCAGACCGACGACGGGATCCGCGGGTTCGTCGTCCCGACGTCGGCGCCGGGCTTCACCGCGAACGAGGTCAAGCACAAGCTGTCGCTGCGGGCCTCGCTGACGGCCGAACTGGTGCTGGACGGCGTCCGGTTGCCGGCGTCGGCGGTGTTCCCCGAGGTCCGCGGCCTGCGCGGGCCGCTGTCGTGCCTGAACGAAGCCCGCTACGGCATCCTCTTCGGCGTCGTCGGCGCGGCGCGCGCGTGCTACGAAGCCGCGTTGGAGTACACGCTGGCGCGTTCCCAGTTCGGCAAGCCGCTCGCCGGGTTCCAGCTGACCCAGCGCAAGCTCGCCGACCTGGTGGTCGAGGTCAACCGCGCCGGACTGGTGGCGCTGCAGATCGGCCGGCTGAAGGACGCCGGTTCGCTGCACCACAACCACGTCAGCTTCGGCAAGATGGCGAACGTCCGGTCGGCCATCGACGTGGCCCGCACCGCGCGCTCGATGCTCGGCGCGAACGGCATTTCGCTGGAGTACCCGGTGATGCGGCACATGGCGAACCTCGAGACGGTGCTGACCTACGAAGGCACCGAGGAGATGCACGCGCTGTCACTCGGACAGGCGGTCACCGGGCTCGCGGCGTTCCGCTGATCGTTTTTTGTCGGTGGTGGCCGCTAGCTTCGGCGGCATGACCACTTCCGACTTCGAGACGGTCCTGGAGCTGCGGCGCTACACGCTGCACCCGGGCCGTCGTGACGAGCTGATCGAGTTGTTCGAGCGCGAGTTCATCGAGCCCCAGGAGGCCGCCGGGGCGCACCTGTTCGGCTTGTTCCGCGCACCGGCGGCCCCGGACGAGTTCGTGTGGCTGCGCGGCTTCCGCTCGCTGGCGTCCCGCAAGGCGGCGCTGGAAGAGTTCTACTTCGGCCCGGTGTGGAAGGAGCACCGCCCGGCCGCGAACGCCACGATGATCGACTCGGACAACGTGCTGCTGCTGCGCCCGGTCCACCGCGGCCTGGCCGCGCCACCACCGGGCGAAGGCGTGTACGTGACGGTCACCTCTCCCTCGCCACCACCGGATCCGGTGTTCGCGGCGTTCGAAACCGAGCCGGCGGAGAACACGTTCCCGCAGCTGCCGGTCCGCACCGACGGTCCCTTCGCGGTGTGGTTCAGCCGGGCGCCGGTCTCGGACGCTTCGGAGCGGCTGGAGCCGGCTTCGCGATCACTGATCCGGTGAAAGGAGCCCGATGAGCCCTTCGGGGTAGAGGATCCGGCGGCCGTCCCGGAATCCGGCGAGGTCGATCCACCGGGCGGTGGCGGGATCATCGAGGATCTTCATCTCCTCGCGCCGGTAGCGGCCGGCGTCGGCGAACTCGGCTTCGTAGACGAAGGCGATCTCGTGCCCGGGACGGCCCCGCCAGAGGAAGACGTTCTCGAGCACCCCGACCAGCGCGTGCACGGTGATCTCGGCATCGAGCTCCTCGCGGAACTCGCGCACGAGGGCGTCGGTGCTGTGTTCCCCGAATTCGATCCCACCCCCGAGCGGCCGGCAGTAGGTCTCGTCCTTGACGTCGTCGTGCGCTTCGAACACGAGAAGGGAGGTTCCCCGCCGGATGACGGCGAGAACGATCGGCCGGATCGAGGGCATGGGGCCACGCTAATGGGTTCCGGGCTCCGCCAGGAACTCCCGGATGGACATTGCCAGCGACCCGGCGTCCAGCCCGTGCGCCAGGTCGTGGTCCGCGATCTCGCCGTACGAGCGGATCTCGACGTCACGGCGGACCCCGAGCGCCTTCAGCCGGTGCGGCACGTCGGAAAGGGCCTCCGCCACGCAGTGCGCCGACGTCCCGGCGAGGTACGGCTCCACCAGCACCACGTCGGCGGCGGCGGACACCGCCGACCGCAGGCCGGCGCCGTCGAACGGGCGGATCGTCGATGCGTACAGCACCGTCACGTCCAGGCCCGCCGTTGCGCGCAGGACCCGGTCCAGCACCGGTCCGACCGCCACCACGACGCCCCGCGAGCCCTCCCGCAGCCTGGTGAAACCCACGCCCAGGTGCGCGGAAGCGTTTTCCTGCGCCGAAAGCCGCAGGTACACGCGGCCGTCGCCGGGGATCGACTCCAGCAGGAGGCGGCGGGCCTCCGCCGGGTGGCCCGGGACGTGGATCGTCCAGCCGGGGAGGGAGTCGATCAGGGCCACGTCCGCCGGAGACTGGTGCGTGCGGCCCGCTGCCGGCATGTCGTACGACGCTCCCCACGACACGAGGACCCCGCCCACCTCCTGGTGCGAAAATCGAGCTTGATCTGCTCGAAAGCGCGTTCCACCAGGAACGACGGGAACGTGTGCACGATCGGCCGCAGGCCAGCCAGGGCCAGGCCCGCGCCCGTGCTGACCAGGAGCTGCTCGCGGATGCCGACGTTGATCACGCGGTCCGGGTGGCGCCGTGCGGCGCCGGCGAGCTGCGCGGCCGAGATGTCGGCCAGGACGACCGCCACGTCCGGGTCCGCGTCGATGATCCGTTCGGTGGTGGCGAGGAACTCTTCGCGCATCGGCAGCATGTTCAGCCCTTCGGTTCGACGACGGCGACCACGGCGAGCGGCCGGCCGGGGTGGGCGGTGGTGAAGGCGTCGTAGAGCGCGTCGTGGTCGCGGCCGGAAACCGTGCGGGTTTCCCAGCCCTCGACGGCGAAGCGGCGCGCGATCCCGCCCGGCCAGCCGCGCGTCGACGACTGGTTGTCGACCACCACCGTGGTCAGGTTTTCGAGGCCGGCCCGTGCCGCGACGACGATCGCCTCGTGGTTCGAGCCCTCGTCCAGCTCGGCGTCGCCGACCAGCGTCACGACCTTGGCCCGCGTCAGGCCGCGAGCCCGCAGGCCGAGGGCGGTGCCGAAGGCGATCGGCAGGCCGTGGCCGAGCGAGCCGCTGGAGATCTCGACGCCGGGGATGCGGCGCCGGTCGGGGTGGTAGCCGAGCCGCGACACCGGGTCGGACCACGTCGGCAGCTCCGCTTCGGCGATGAAGCCCTTCGCCGTGAGCACGGCGTAGTACGCCATCGGGCCGTGCCCCTTGGAGAGGAGGAACCGGTCGCGGCCGGGCTCGCGGAAGTTTTCGGGTGAGACGTCGAGCACGCGGTCGTAGAGCACCCACAGGACGTCCAAAGTGGACTCCGCGGCGGCGCTGTGCTTTTCGTCGCCGGTCATCAGCGCGATCAGCCGCGGCAGGTCGGCGTAGCCGGGTTCGGTCACAGTGGTCATGACCCGACGATGCAACCTCGACTAAACTCGAAGTCAAGGATAGCCTGACCTGGTGACCAGGCTCGCTGAACATCTCAGCATCGGACAGGTGGCGGAACGCAGCGGGGTTCCGCACACGGCTCTGCGGTTCTACGAGGAAAAGGGGCTCATCGGTTCGGAGCGGTCGGCGGGCAACCAGCGCCGCTACGCCCGCTCGGTGCTGCGCCGGATCGCGTTCATCCGCGCCGCGCAACGCGTCGGGCTTTCGCTCGAGGACATCAGCGCGGCCCTGGCGACGCTGCCGGTGGACCACGCCCCGACGAAGGCCGACTGGGCGCGCGTGTCCCGCGACTGGCAGCAGGAGCTCGACGCCCGGATCGACGCCCTGCAACGGCTTCGCGACCGCCTCACCGGCTGCGTCGGCTGCGGCTGCCTGTCCCTGCGCAGCTGCGCGTTGTACAACAACGACGACGAGCTGGCCCGGTTCGGTCCGGGGGCGAGCAAACTGCGCCCCGCGGTCGAAGGCGGCATCTAAACCGCTTGCGCGCGGCGGGATGCTGGGAAGGCAATGAACGAAAAAGAACTGGTCCGCATCTCGAAGCGGCTGGCGCGCCACCTGCGCCACGACCCCGCCGCCCTCGGCCTCACCCTCTCGCCCGACGGCTGGGCCCCCGTCGACACGCTCGTGCGCGCGCTCTCGATCACCCGCGCGCAACTCGACGAAGTGGTCGAGAAGAACAACAAGCGCCGCTTCGCCTTCGACGAAACGGGAACGCGCATCCGCGCGAGCCAGGGCCACAGCGTGGAAATCGACCTCGGCCTGCCGGACGCGACACCGCCGGAGGTGCTCTACCACGGCACGGTGGCCAAGTTCCTGGACGCGATCTTCCACGAGGGCCTGCGCCCGATGAACCGCCACGCGGTCCACCTGTCGGCCACCCCGGACACGGCCCGGACGGTCGGCGCCCGCCGCGGCAAGCCGGTGATCCTCCGGGTCGACGCGGCCGCGATGCTCGCGTCAGGACACACGTTCCAGGTGAGCGCCAACGGAGTCTGGCTGACGGCTTCAGTCCCCCGCACTACCTCCGCCGCCTCGCCTGACCCCGCGATGCCCCGCCTACCACGGAAGTCGCCCCTCCAGTCACGCGAGATGCCCCTCCAGCCACGCGAGATACCCGCCTGAGCACGCGAGTGTCCCGGATCGTCAGAGAGTCGGCACCGGAGTTCGGCGGCGAGGACGGCCCAAGAGGCGGCGGCCCACGTCCAGCAGCTCCGCGCGCAGCTCTTCGTCGCCCAGGGCGGCCAGGTCCGGGGAGCCGCCGGCCATGGCGATGCCGGTCAGCGTCACCAGGGCGTTGACGCGGGCCGTCGTGTCCGGGTCGGGTCCCGACAGGATGCCGAGCAACACCCGGCCGAAGCCCTCCATGCCGCCGTGGGCCGACTTCTCGATCGCGCGGGCGATCCCCGGGTCGCTCGAGAACAGCGCCACCAGCGCCCGGTGCCGGATCACCAGGTCGACGAACCCCTCCAGCAGCAGGTCCACCTGCGCGCCCCGGCGCTTCTGCGCCGCCGCGCGGCGGACCAGGTCGTCCAGGTCGCGCACGCCCGGCTCGGCGACCGCCTCGGTGATCTCCGCCTTCGTCTTGAAGTGGTAGTAGACGGCCGCCTTCGTGATGCCCAGCGCGTCCGCGATCATCTGCAGCGACGTGCCCTCGACCCCGTGTTCGGTGAACAGGCGCAGTGCGGTCTGCAGCAGTCGGGTCCGGGTGTCCTCGGCCGGGCCGGCGGTCATTCTTCCTCCTCAGCAGCCGTCGGAGCCTACGTCACGCCTTGTCGATCGGCAAACCGCCTTACTAGCCGGTCGGCTAGGACTAAACCTGCTGTTCGGCAAGTCACATACTTGCCGATCGGCTTGGAGTCACCCTTGCCGATCGGCTAGCTTGGAAAAGACCCTGTGGAGTGAACTGACCCCGTTCGGGCGAAACGGAGCTGACTCGTGGCGACCTTCCTGTACCGGCTGGGCCGGTTCTCCTTCCGGCGGAAAGCGCTGGTCGCGGCCGTTTGGGCGGCCGTCCTCGTGGCGCTCGGCCTGGGCGCGCTGACGCTGTCGGGCCAGCTGTCGAACTCGGTGACGATCCCCGGCACCGAGTCGCAGCGGGCGATCGACCAGCTCACGGAGAAGTTTCCGCAGGCCAACGCGGGTGGCGCCACCGCACGCGTGGTCATCGAGGCGCCGGCCGGGACCACGGTGACCGACGCGAAGGGCAAGGCCGCCGTCGAAGCCCTCGTCGGCCAGCTGAAGACGGCACCGAAGGTCGTCGCCGTCGTCGACCCGTTCCAGGCGCGGTCCATCTCCCCCGACCAGCGCGTCGCGCTCGCTCAGGTCAGTTACGGAGCGAAGGCGTACGAACTCACCGACGGCGACCGCCAGGCGCTGCTCGACACGGCGAACGCCGGCCGCGCCGCCGGGTTCACCGTCGAGTTCGGCGGCGACGCCGTGCAGGGCGTGCCCGCGACCGGCGCCACCGAAGGCCTGGGTGTCGCGGTGGCCGCCGTCGTGCTGATCATCACCTTCGGCTCGCTGCTCGCGGCCGGGATCCCGCTGCTCACCGCGCTGATCGGAGTCGGCACCGGGATGGCGGGCATCTTCCTCGCCTCCGGGTTCCTCGAGCTGAACTCGAACACGCCGATCCTGGCGCTGATGATCGGCCTCGCCGTCGGCATCGACTACGCGCTGTTCATCGTGTCGCGCTACCGCCACGAGCTGAGCATCGGCCGCGACCCCGAGGAAGCCGCCGGCCGCGCCACGGGCACCGCCGGGTCCGCCGTCGTGTTCGCCGGGCTCACCGTGATCATCGCGCTGGCCGGCCTGACCGTGGTCGGCATCCCGTTCCTCGGCCAGATGGGGGTCGCCGCGGCCGTCACCGTCGCGATCGCCGTGCTGATCGCCCTGACGCTGCTGCCCGCGATCCTCGGGTTCGCCGGCGCACGGGTCGCCGGCGGCCGCATCCGGCTGCGCCGCAAGCCGATCGAAACGACGCACGGCGAGCGCTGGGCGCGGTTCGTCGCCCGCCACCGGATCCCGGTGCTGCTCGTCGCGCTGGCCGGCATGGCCGTCGTCGCGCTCCCCGCGCTGAGCATGCAGCTCGGCCTGCCCAACGACAGCACCGCGGCGCCCGAGTCGACGCAGAAGAAGGCGTACGACATCGCCAGCCGCAGCTTCGGCGAGGGCTCCAACGGGCCGCTGCTGGTGGTCGTCGACGTCTCCGCGAGCGCCAACCGCCAGGCCGCGCTCGGCCAGGCCGCGGCCGCGATCCAGAAGCTGCCGGACGTCGCCGCCGTCACCCCGCCGCGCGTCAACCAGACCGGTGACACGGCGTTGCTGACGGTGATCCCGAAGAGCGGTCCGAGCAGCACGCAGACCGAGGACCTGGTGTCCGCGATCCGGACGGAATCCGGCTCGCTGGACGCGAAGCTGTCGGTCACCGGGCAGACGGCGGCGAACATCGACGTCTCCGAGAAGCTGTCGGACGCGATGCTGCCGTACCTGGCGCTGATCGTCGGGCTGGCGTTCGTGCTGCTGATGCTGGTGTTCCGCTCGGTGGTGGTGCCGCTGAAGGCCACGATCGGCTTCCTCGGCTCGGTCGCGGCGACCTTCGGCGCAGTGGTCGCGGTGTTCCAGTGGGGCTGGCTCACGGACCTGCTCGGCGTCGCCTCGACCGGCCCGATCATGAGCATGCTGCCGATCCTGCTGATCGGCGTGCTGTTCGGGCTGGCGATGGACTACCAGGTGTTCCTGGTGACGCGGATGCGCGAGGAGCACGTCCACGGCGCGGAGCCGCAGGAGGCGATGGTCACGGGCTTCCGCCACGGGGCGCGCGTGGTGGTCGCGGCGGCGCTGATCATGATCAGCGTGTTCGCCGGCTTCATCCTCGCGGAATCGTCGCTGATCCAGTCGATCGGCTTCGCGCTGGCGTTCGGCGTGCTGGTGGACGCGTTCGTGGTCCGGATGACGCTGGTCCCGGCGGTGATGTCCCTGCTCGGCCGCGGCGCGTGGTGGCTGCCGAAGTGGCTCGACCGGGTGCTGCCGGACGTGGACGTGGAGGGCGAGAAGCTGACGAAGCAGCTGGACGACGCCCCCGGCGACGACGGGCGGGAGCTGGTCGGCGCGAGCCGCTGATCGTCCGCGTGTGTGAAGGCCCTCCCGGTGCGCCGAGGGGGCCTTCACCGTTTCAGCTGGAGAACCAGAAGATCGCGCCGCCGATGGCGAGGAGGGCCGCGATCCCCAGCACCACGGCCATGAACTTGGCCGTCTTCCACGTCGAGTAGACGCCGCCCACCAGGAAACCGCCCAGGGCGAGCAGGAGCACGCCGACCACACCACTGTTCACGCCGGTTAGGGTGCCACATGCCCTTGGACCTGATCGTGCTGGGCAGCGCCAGCTCCTACCCGCGGCCGGGGGAACCCTGCTCCGGCTACCTCGTGCGCGGCGGCGGCGCGACCGTCTGGCTGGACGCCGGCCCCGGCACCCTCGCCGCGCTGCAGCAGCACACGGCGCTCACCGACGTCGACGCCATCTGGATCTCGCACCTGCACGCCGACCACGTCGCCGATCTGCTGCCCGGCCACTTCGCCGAAGCCGGCGGGCTGACCCTGGCCACCACCGCGGCCGAGCACGGCTTCCCGGCGTTCGGCGTCCGCGTCACCGACGGCGACCGCGTACTCGCCTACTCCGGCGACACCGGCCCGTACGCGGCGCTCACCGAACTGGCCGCCGGCGCGGACCTCTTCCTGTGCGAGGCCGACGTGCCGGCACCGTCGCCGGTGCACCTGACGCCGGAGGACGCAGCCCGCGCAGGTCACGCTGCGGGGAAGCTCGTGCTGACCCACCTCGGCCCGTTCCTCGACCCGGCCCAAGCTGCCGACCGCGCCGGAACCGACGCAGTCGCCAAGCCGGGAACCGTGTCCGAGGTCTAGAGCACGCCCTTCGTCGACGGGATGCCGCCCGCCCTCGGGTCCGGCTCCGTCGCCGTGCGCAGGGCGCGGGCCACCGCCTTGTACTCCGCCTCCGCGATGTGGTGCGGGTCGCGGCCGTGGATCACCCGGACGTGCAGGGCGATCTGCGCGTGGAACGCCAGCGAGTCGAACACGTGCCGGGTCAGCACGAACGGGTAGTTGCCGCCGATCGTGAACGTGGTGAACTGCTCCGGCTCGCCCACGTGCACGCAGTACGGCCGGCCCGAGACGTCGATCGCCGCGTGGGCCAGGGTTTCGTCCATCGGGATCCAGGCGTCGCCGAACCGGCGGATCCCGCTCTTGTCGCCCAGGGCCTGGCGGATCGCCTGCCCCAGCACGATCGCCGTGTCCTCCACCGTGTGGTGGGCGTCGATGTGGACGTCGCCGGTGGCCTCGACCTTCAGGTCCAGCGAGCCGTGGACGCCGAACGCCGTCAGCATGTGGTCGTAGAACGGGACGCCGGTCGAGATGTCGACCTCGCCCGTTCCGTCGAGGTCCAGCTGCACGAAGATCGAGGACTCCTTGGTGGTCCGTTCGACCTTGCCGATGCGGGTCATCGCGAGACTTCCTTAACCGCGTTGGGGGGTCCAGGGGGGCTTGCCCCCCGGCTGGGGTCTGGGGCTTGGCCCCAGGGGACAGAAGCCTCGAGGAAGGCGTCGTTCTCTTCCGGGGTGCCGATGCTCACGCGCAGGTGACCGGGGATGCCCGGGTCGCGGATCAGCACCCCGCGGTCCAAATAGGACTGCCAAGCGGCCGACGGCGTCGCGAACCGTCCGAAGAGGACGAAGTTGGAGTCGCTCGGGACCGGGTCGTACCCCAACCCCGCCAGCGCTTCCACGACCCGGTCGCGTTCCGCGGCCAGCTTGTGCACGCTGTCCAACGTGGCGTCCGCGTGGCGCAGGGCCGCCCGTGCCGCCGCCTGCGTCAGCCGCGACAGGTGGTACGGCAGGCGCACCAGCTGCAGCGCGTCGACCACCGCCGGCGCCGCCGCCAGGTAGCCGAGCCGGCCACCGGCGAAGGCGAACGCCTTGCTCATCGTGCGCGAGACGATCAGCCGCGACGGGTAGTCCGCCAGCAGCTCGACCGCGCTCGGCTGCGACGAGAACTCCGCGTACGCCTCGTCGACCACGACGATTCCGGTGGCCGCGTCGAGCAGCACCCGCAGCTCGGACAGCGGGATCGAACCACCCGTCGGGTTGTTCGGGCTCGTCACGAACACGACGTCCGGACGCCGTTCCGCGATGACCGCGGCCGCCGCGGCCGTGTCCAGGGTGAAGTCGGCGCGGCGCGGCGCCGGGATCCACTCGGTGCGGGTGCCGGAGGCGATGATCGGGTGCATCGAGTACGACGGCTCGAAGCCGAGCGCGCGGCGCCCGGGCCCGCCGAACGCCTGCAGGATCTGCTGCAGCACCTCGTTGGACCCGTTCGCCGCCCAGACGTTCGCCTCCGACAGCACCACCCGCGTCGACACGCTCAGGTAGTCCGCCAGGTCCTGGCGCAGCGCCACCGCGTCCCGGTCCGGGTAGCGGTGCAGCTCGGCGGCCTCGAGACGAACCGCCTCCGCCACGTCCGCGACGAGCTCGGGCGGCGGCGGGTACGGGTTCTCGTTCGTGTTGAGCCGGATCGGGACGTCCAGCTGCGGCGCACCGTACGGCGATTTGCCGCGCAGGTCTTCGCGCAGCGGCAGCTGGTCCAGGGTGACCTCTTCGCCGATCGTCATCGGATCGCACCTCCGAAGCGCGCGGTGACGGCCTCGCCGTGCGCGGGCAGGTCCTCGGCGTCGGCCAGCGCGACGACCCGGCCGGCGACCTCGCGCAGCGCGTCCTCGGTGTAGTCCACGACGTGGATGCCCTTGAGGAAGCTCTGCACGGACAGGCCCGAGGAGTGGCGGGCGAACCCGCCGGTGGGCAGCACGTGGTTGGACCCGGCGCAGTAGTCGCCGAGCGACACCGGGGCGTACGCGCCGACGAAGATCGCGCCCGCGTTGCGGATCCGGGCGGCGACCGCGCGCGCGTCCGCCGTCTGGATCTCCAGGTGCTCGGCCGCGTAGGCGTCGACGACCCGGACGCCGTCGTCCACTGTGGACACCAGAATGACGCCGGACTGCTTACCGCCCAGCGCTTCGGCAACCCGCGAAGCGTGCTTCGTCGCCGCGACGCGGTTCAGCAGTTCGTGGTCGACGGCGTCGGCCAGCTCCGCCGACGTCGTCACCAGGACGCTCGCCGCCAGTGGGTCGTGCTCGGCCTGGCTGATCAGGTCCGCGGCGACGTGCACCGGGTCGGCCGTCTCGTCGGCGAGGATGGCGATCTCGGTCGGCCCGGCCTCGGCGTCGATGCCGATCAGGCCGCGCAGGAGCCGCTTGGCCGCGGTGAGGTAGATGTTGCCGGGGCCGGTGACGACGTCGACCGGGGTCAGCTCGGCGCCGTCGGTGTCCGTGCCGCCGTACGCCAGCAGCGCGACGGCCTGCGCGCCGCCGGCCGCCCACACCTCGTCGACGCCGAGCAGCTCGGCCGCGGCGAGGATGGTCGGGTGCGGCAGCCCGCCGAACGCGGCCTGCGGCGGCGAGCAGACGACCAGTGAGCCGACGCCGGCGATCTGCGCCGGGACGACGTTCATCACCACCGTCGAGGGGTACACGGCCAGCCCTCCCGGCGCGTACAGCCCGACGCGCTCGACCGGCACCCACTTCTCGGTGACCGTGCCGCCCTCGACGACGGTGGTCGTGACGTCGGTGCGGACCTGCTCGGCGTGCACCTTCCGGGCGCGGGTGATCGACTCCTCGAGCGCGGCGCGGACGGCCGGGTCCAGCTCCCGCAGGGCCTGCGTCAGCTCGGGGCGCGGCACGCGCACGGCAGCCGGGCGGACCTTGTCGAACTTCTCGGTGTACTCGAGGACGGCTTCGACACCGCGGTCGCGGACCGCCTCGACCACCGGGCGCACGTGATGCAGCGCCGCGTCCACGTCGTATTCGGCGCGAGGGAGCGTGGCGCGCAGTTCGGCGGCGGTCGGGACCTGCCCGCGCAGGTCGGTGCGGTTCAACATGCCCTCAAGGGTACGAGGTCACACTGGGACGCCCGTCGGCGATACTCCCCGGTGACGGCCGATCCCAGCATGCAGGAGGCAGCGGTGGCGCGAATCGCGTTGTGCCAGGTCAACTCGGGTGACGATCCGGAGGCGAACCTGAAGCTGATTCGCTCCGGCGTCGAGGCGGCGGCCGCCGACGGCGCGCGGATCGTCGTGTTCCCCGAGGCGGCCATGGCGCGGTTCGGCCGGCCGCTGGACGCGATCGCGGAGCCCCTCGACGGCCCGTGGGCCTCGGCGGTGGCTTCGGTGGCCGCCGAGCACGACGTGGTCGTCGTCGCCGGGATGTTCACCCCGGCGGAGGACGGACGGGTCCGCAACACGCTGCTGATCACCGGCGGCGGGCACCACCGCGGCTACGACAAGATCCACCTCTACGACGCGTTCGGGTTCGCCGAGTCCGCCACGGTGGCGCCCGGCACCACGGCGACGACGTTCGAGCTGGACGGCGTCGTCTACGGCGTCGCGACCTGCTACGACGTGCGCTTCCCGGAACTGTTCCGCGCGCTCGCCGACGACGGCGCCGACGTCGTCCTGCTGCCGGCGTCGTGGGGCGCGGGCGAGGGCAAGCGCGACCAGTGGGAGGTCCTGGTGCGCGCGCGGGCGCTGGATTCGGGCTGCTGGGTGCTGGGCTGCGGCCAGGCCGACCCCGCGGCGACGGGCGTCACGGTCAACCCGAAGGCGCCGACCGGGATCGGGTACTCGCTGGTCGCGGACGGCTTCGGCCGGGTGGTCGCCGCCGCGGGCGCGGGCGCGGAGACGCTGCTGGTGGACGTGGACCCGGCGGTGTCGGCCCAGGCCCGCGCCGCCACGGGAGCCCTGGCCAACCGCCGCCTCTAGCGTCGGGTCCGGGCTAGCGGAGCAGGCCCTCGCGGATGGCGACGCGGACGAAGCCCGCGCGTCGCCGTTCGCCGGTCTTGTCGCGGATGCGGTCCAGGTACGAGCGGACCGTGCGGACGCTGATGTTGAGGATCTCCGCCACGTCGACGTCCCGCTCCCCCGCCGCCACCAGGCGCAGGACCTGCTTTTCCCGCTCCGACAACACGATCTTCGGGCCCGCGTGCCGCTCCTCGCTGTCCTGGATGATCATCCCGGCCAGCGTCGGCGACACGTACGCGTTGTCGTCGGCGATCGTGCGGATCGCGCGCAGCAGCTCGTCGCCGTCGACGTCCTTGGACAGGAAGCCCTTCGCGCCCGCCTGCATCGCGCCGAGCACCTCCGGCTGTTCCGCGTGCGCGGACACCACCAGCACCTTGTGCCCCATCTGCCCCACCTCCAGGACCGCGGCCGCGTCCTGGACACCGCGCAGCTTGAGGTCGAGGACGACGACGCTGCCCGCCGGCTGGTCCTGGACCGCGAACCGGGCCACCGAGTCGGCGACCGCGCCGAGCTCGATGTCCGGTGCCTCGGTGAGCACGCGGGTCAGCGCGTACCGGTAGAGCGGGTGGTCCTCGATCACGCCCACGGAGATGCGCCGCGCCGACTCGCTCATTTGCGGCCGCCGCGCCGGGGGCCCGCGCCGCCGATCAGGCCGCGGCGGATGGCCTCCTTGACCAGCCCCGGCCGCCGCCGTTCACCGGTCTTGTCGCGGATCCGGTCGAGGTAGCCGCGGACCGTCCGGACGCCGATGCCGAGGATCAGCGCGATGTCGACGTCCCGCTCCCCCGCCGCCACCAGCCGCAGCACCTGCTCCTCACGCGGCGACAGCTCGGCTTCGGCCGACACCGCGGGCCGGTCGGCGTTGTCCTTCATGATCATCCCGGCGACCACGGCCGAGACGTACGCGCCGCCGCCGGCGACCGTCTTGATCGCGATCAGCAGCTCGTCGGCGTCGACGTCCTTCGACAGGAACCCGCGCGCCCCCGCCGCGATCGCGCCGAGCACCACCTCCGGCTCGGCCTGTGCGGAGACCACGAGCACGTGGTGCCCGAGCTCGCACACCTCCAGCACGGCCGCCGCCCCCGCGACCCCGGGCAGTCCCAGGTCGAGCAGGACCACGCTGCCCGGCGGCTGCCGGTGCACGTGGAACCGGGCGACCGAGTCGACGACCGCCCCGAGCTCGACGAAGTCGGCCTCGGCCAGCACACGTTCCACGGAGACGCGGTACAGCGGGTGGTCTTCGATGACCGCGACCCGGACCCGCCCCTGGTCCAGCTCACCCTCGGTCGGACGCTCTTCTGTCATGTGCACGACTTTCACCCCGTTCCACCCGACGGAGCCGGCCGCCCGGCCGTGGCCGGGTCCAGCGCGGGGCCCGTCGGCACCAATGCCAGCAAACTACCTGCGATCGGCGGCTTGGCGACGCTTCCGTAGCCGAGCGAGGCCAGGGACTGCGCGTTCACCACCGGGTACTTCCGGCCGGTGTCGGTCACCAGGTAGGTCGTGACCGAACCGGCTTCGACGACGACCGCCCCACCCGAAGGGGGGACGTAAACCTCGTCCGCCACCCTTGCTTCGGTCCGGGTGGCGACCTGGATGGCCTTGGCGCCGGCGGGAAGCGGGAATTCGGCCGAAACGAGCAGCCGGCTGCCCTGAACGCACAGCGCCACGGCGTTCCCGGTGATCGGCGCCTTGCCGGGAATGCGGTCGGGGAAGGCGGCCGGATCGGCGCCGCCGGTCCGCGGCGCGGCGACCTTCGCCACGGCGGCGACGTCGGCCGCGCGGACCTGCACCGGCGCGGGCGGGCCCGGGTAGGCGGCGGCGTTGGCCTCCGTCGTCACCAGCAGGCTCGCCTCGGTCTGCCCGACCGGCTCGAGCCCGCCGACGCGGACCAGGTAGTACGACGTGGCGGTGCCGGGCGCGGCCATCGCGTCGACGACGGCGAGGACCTCGCCGACGCGGGTGCCGCGGCCGCCCACCGCCGGTCCCGCATCGCCGGCGCCGGCGACCGGCAGCGCGGTGAGGTCGCGCCCGGCCGGGACGGTGTCGATCCAGCGCGAGGACACCGCGATCGTCGGGTAGCTGTCGAACTGCAGCGCGGTGGCGGCTTCGTCGCTCAGCTTGTAGCGCCGCCCGCCGGCCAGCAGGAACCGGTCGCCCTGCGGCAGCCGGACGATCACGCCCTGGTCCCGCGGCAGTTCGACGCCGGAGGCGGGCGCGGCCAGCAGCACCGCGGTGCGCGGCTCGGCCGACGCGGGCGCGTCCTGGGTGGTCCGGCTGCAGCTCGTCCAGGGAACGCTCACGAGCGCGTTCGACGCCGGCAGCGAGTCGGGCGCGCCGGGGATGCCGATCTGGGTGCCGCGGCCGGCCTTGCCGAGGTTCTCCGGCGACACGGACACGGTCGCGTCGCCGTTGCCGCCGGCCAGCAGCCGCGCGGAGGCGTAGTTGAGCACCGGGTGCAGCACGCCGTCGGCGCCGAGCACGAACCGCGCGCCGGTGCCCTCCTCGACGATCACCTTGCCGCCGGTCAGCCAGTCCTTGCCGCCGGAGGGGTTCAGCAGCCCGATGATGCCGAAGACGGCGGTGACTCCGACGGCGGCCACGATCCCGAGCACCGTGCCCAGCACGAGCCGCCGGCTGGGCGAGACGGGGTGGTTGGCGTCGGCGGCGACGAGGGCGGAGACGAGCCTGCGGCGGAGGAACTGGTACGCCTGGATCTGGTCCCGCTGCGTCCACACGCTGCTGTGCCCCCGGCTGTGTGCGTCAACCCTCCGAGCCGCCGATGCTAGGCACCGGACTCCGGGTGCGGCGAGGGTAATTTTTACGCCCACGCCGCATCTGGGGAGGCAGTAGCGTCGGGGCCCGGGGAAAGGGGAGCCCGTGTCCGTCGATACCGCCGTCCACCTGGCACCGTCCCGGCCCGCGGCCACGCCGCTGCCCTGGCTGCTGCCGATCCGCCCGCTGCAGGCCGCGGTGTGGGAGCTCGCCGCCATCGCCGTCCTGCTCGCCTGGCTGGTCGACGGCGTCGCCCAGCCGGTCCGGCTCGGCGTCAGCGTCGGCGCGGGTCTGGTCGTGCTGCTGACTTCGGTGCGCTTCGCCGGACGGCACCCGGCGGGCTGGGCGCTGACGTGGACCGCGTTCCGCCTGCGCCGCCACGACACCCGCCGCGACAGCCCGGACCCGCTGCTGGCCGTGGCCGGCCCGGTGAAGGTGCGCCAGCACGTCGACCGCGCGGGCAACCGCTTCGGCGTCGCGGAGATCGACGGCGGCTGGAGCGCGCTGATCCGGCTGACGCCGGGACCGGGCGCGCCGGGACCGCTGGTCGACGCCCTGCGTTCGGCGTATGCGCGCGCGGACATCCCGCTGGCGTCGGCCCAGCTGCTGACGTGGGCGATCCCGCGGGGCGAGCAGGTGCTGCGGGTGCGGTGGCTGGCGGTCCGGTACCGGCCGGACCTGGCCCCGATCGCGGCCCTGGCCCGCGGCGGGGGTGAGCTGGGGGCGTTGCGGAGCACGGCGTCGGCTGCGTTGAGCCTGATGGGCGTGCTGGCCGAGGCCGGGTACCAGAGCACGGTGCTGGAGGCCGGGGAGCTGGCGAAGGAGCTTCGGGTGGCGCTGGGCGTCCAGGGGCCCGCATCGGGTGCGCCCGAGGGGTGGAAATCGTGGGTGTGGGGCGATTCCAGGCAGGTGTGCTTCGCGCCGCGATCGCCGCGGGTGCTGGATTTGGCGGTCCCGGGCGCGGCGTTCACGGCGACGTCGTACACGCTGACGCGGACCGCGGGCGGGCGCGAGAAGGCCGAGGTGACGGTCCGGGTGGGGGCGCGGGCGGGTGCCGCGGTGCCGGTGCCGCCCGGGGTGGTTCCGCTGCACGGGCGGCATGGGGCCGGCGTGCGCCGGACCCTGCCGCTCGCGCTGGACGGCTGAGGTCAGCCGATGACGAACGTCCGGATGCTCCGGGCGGGCAGCTGAGCGTTGAACGCTCCGTTCGAGACGGCAATGTCGGTGTACCGCGCGAGGTTCGCACTCGCGCTCGTCAGCCAGGTCTGCGCGGTCGCGGAACCGGTGTCCCGGATCGTGAACGCGAGGTCGGCCGCCGCGGTGTTCTTGTTGATCGCGACGATGACGACCTGGGCGCCGTTCTTGAACGCCGAGATGTAGACGTTCGACTGCGGGTTCGCGGTCGCGGTGATCCGCTGGTGGCCGGGGCGGACCCACTTCGCGAAGTGCGCCATGCAGGCGCCGCGCTTGCTGATCTGGCCGTCCTCGCGCATCGGGCCGTACGAGCGGCGGATGTACCACCACACGTAGGTCTGGAACCGGCCGTCCACCAGCGCGCGGTGCATGTGCTCGCCCACGTCCAGCGCCTGCGGCCAGAGGTCGGCCGAGTCCGTGCTGTTCGGGTAGTAGACCTCGGTCATCCACAGCTCCTTGCCCGCGCCCTTCTGCTGGAACAGCGGGTAGGGCAGGTTCGCGAACGAGGTGCCGTAGAGGTGCGTGCCGATGATGTCCACATTGGCCAGTGCGGTGGCGTCGTCGAGAATCGGGTCGGACATCGCCTTGCGGTACTGGAACGACTCGGGCGCGATGACCCGGGTGGTCAGCGAGCCGGCGTTCTCGCGCAGGAACCTGACGATCTCGGCGGGGGTCCACGCCGTCCACGCCGACGCGTAGTCCGGCTCGTTCTGGACCGAGATCCCGTACAGGTTCACGCCGTTGTTCGCCATGAAGGCGGTGAAGTCGTTCAGGTGCTGGGCGTAGGCGCCGTAGGAGCCGTACTTCAGCCGCTTGCCGCCGGAGAAGCTCTCGGTCATCGACGCGGGCGGGTTCCACGGCGAGGCGATCACCTTGGCCCCGAGCTCACTCGCCCGGCGGGCGGTGGCGACCTCGCGGCTCCAGTTGTTGCGGTCTTCGTGGACGGGGATGCGCAGCACGGTGAACCCCAGCTGGTTCGTGCCGTTGCCGAACGCCGTCTCGCGCTGGGCGGCGGTGAGGTCGCTGATCCAGACGGTGTGGTTCATCCCGCCGAAGCCCAGGATGGTCTGCTGCACGTTCGACGGCTCGACGACGACCGCGGTGGCCGCCGCGGCCGGTGTCGCGACCGCCGCCAGCACCGGCAGGGCGGCGCCCGCCGCCAGCACGGTGCGCCGGCTCAGCAGCGGCGAACCGGCGATTTCGGACTGCTCTGGACGTGGTGACATCGCATCTCCCTGGAGTCGGCTGGCGAACAACCTGGGAGCGCTCCCAAAACAAATCTTGACAGCGCCCGCGCGGCACCGTCAATGAAAGGTTCAGTCGAATACGTCGACGCCGGAAGACGGCTCAGCCGCGGACGGCTTCGTACACCCCCGCGATCATCGCCACCACCGGCACCAGCGACAGCAGCACCACGAACTCCGACACGTCCAGCAGCCGTGACCAGTACGGCGACCGCAGGCCCCGCGCCACTCGCGTCGCGTACACCAGGCAGACCACCGCCGCCAGCACCACCGCGCACCCGGCCGCGAACACCGCCGTGCGGTTGCCCGCGGCCACCAGCCACACCCCCGCGCACACCAGCGCCGGGACGCCGAAGCCGATCAGCACCAGCCGCTGGGCCCGTCCGGCGTACGACCGCGACCGCAGGATCCACGCCAGGCCCAGCAACGCGGCCAGCCCCGCCTCCCACGGGCCGCCCGACGAGAGCACGACCGACGACGCCAGCACGACCAGGCCCAGCGCCACCAGCAAGCCCGTCAGCACCGCCTGGGCCCGGGACGTCCGGCCGATCATCTCCGTTCCCAGCGACGGCTGCTCGTCCGCGCGGAACGCCTCCATGTCGTCCGGCACGCGCGGCAGCGGCAGGCGGGCCAGGCGCAACGCCAGCATCGGCGCCACCGCCGCCAACGCCGTGCACAGCACCGCCACCACGCCGGCGGCCGGCACCGCGGAGACACCGGCCAGCAGGACCACACCGGTCGTCAGCGCACCGAAGCCCGCCGCGCCCGTGATGGCCACGAACCAGGGCAGGCGATCCGCCACCGAGACCGCCGCCAGCACGCCGTACACCGTCACCGCGGCGAAGCCCGCCGCGAGGGGGCCCGCCGACAGCGAGAACAGCGGATGCGGCGGCAGCACCGACATCCCGGCCAGCAACGCCACGCCGACCCCGGCCAGCGAGCCCGCCGCCCCCGCCTCGGCGTCGCCGTAAGCCCGGCTCAGCGCGCCGCCGCCGAGCAGCAGCACCAGCGCCAGTAGCCCGGTCCCGATCGGCGCCAGGACGTTGCCCGACGCCGCCGCCTGCACCAGCAGGCCACCGGCCAGCAGCAGCACCACCGCGGCCACCAGGCCGGACCGGCGGGCCACCGACGGGCCCCAGCCGCCGTCGGAATCGGCGACGCTGGCGATCGAGTCGACGACGTCGTCGAACAGCAGCGGACCCCGCGGGCGCTCCCGCGGGGTCAGGTGCAGCACTTCGCCGTCCCGGATCTGGGCCGCCGCCACGCTCAGACCCAACGCCAGTGGCGCGCCGCCCAGGCGGGAGAGCACCCAGCCCGGGTGCTCGGCGGACGCCTGCCCGGACGCCCCGGCCAGCCGGACCAGCTGGGGCACGAGCTCGGCGAACGTCGACTGCTGCGGCAGGGCGACGTCGACGCGGGCCCTCGGCGTCACCACCGTGACCCGCCGGGTGGTGCCGGTCAGAGAAGCCGTCATCACACGTCTTTCGCGGCCGCGATCACCGGCGCGAACTTGGCGCTCGACGCTTCGGCCAGCTTCTGCAGCCCGGCGTTCACCGCTTCCAGGACGATCTCCGACAGGTTGCGGGCGTCGTACTCGCGGATCGCGCGGGGGTCGATGTCGATCGAGGTGAACCGGCCGTCGCCGCGGAGGGTGACGGTGACCTCGTTCTGCCGCGAGTGCGCCTTG
Organism: Amycolatopsis sp. CA-128772; assembly: GCF_002904295.1. Lineage (GTDB taxonomy): Bacteria > Actinomycetota > Actinomycetes > Mycobacteriales > Pseudonocardiaceae > Amycolatopsis. Next base: position 45,436 of record NZ_PPHG01000066.1, on the reverse strand, counting down.
ACCTCCATCGCCTCGACCGTGCGCTGGATCCGCTGGACCTCTTCGGTCTGCTTGCGCACCTGCGCGAGCAGCTCGTCCATGTCCGGCACCGCGTACGGATCGGTCACTGTGCTTTCCCTTCGTGCTGGCGGACGTGGACGCTGCCCACGAACCGCTGGAAACCGGGTGAGAGCGCCCGGGCGGTCGCGGGTGCGGCCGTGCAGGCGAGCTCGAGCACCAGGCGCTCCGCCGGCGTGGCGCCGGGGATCGTCAGGTGCACCTGGGTCTGGATCAGCTCGGTGCCTTCGCCGGTGCGCAGGCGCAGCAGCTGCATGACACCGGGGGCGGCCGGCTCGCCGACGTCGCGGCGGCTCAGCACGTCGAGCCCGGCCAGCGTGCGCGAAAGGCGTTCGACGGCTTCGGCGGCGATGGCGTCGACCGACGCGTCGTCGGGCCGCTGCTGCACGCTCACGGTGATGTTCGGGACGAACTCGCCCGGTGGGGCGTCGTGCACGGCGACGAACACCGCGCCCGAGCCGCCCGGGTCGACGGCGGTCCAGCCGTCCGGGATGACGAAGTCGAGGGGAAGGGTCATCACAGCCCCACGTACGAAACGGCGTCGTCCCAGGCGGAACCGACGGCGTCGGCCGCGTCCGTAGCCGCGTGGCCGACGGCGTCGACCGCCGCGCCGCCGTACTCGCCGATCGTGTGGCCGAGCTTCGGCAGGTCGATGTCGATCTTCGCGCCGACGCCGAGGCCGAGCCCCAGCGCCGCGCCCGCCTTGAAGTTCACCTTGAGGTGCCCGGCGTCGTAGACGGCTTGCGCGTCCAGCTGCGCACCGACGCCGTACTGCAGGGTGCCGTTCGCGCCGACGCCGATGCCCGCGACGTCCGCGGCGACCTCGCCCTCGACCTTGCCGCCGACGAAGGCGTTCGCGTGCGCGCCGACGCCGTGCGCGCCGATCGTGCCGGATGCGCTCACTTCGCCGCCGGCGAACACCGTGCCCTTGGCGTGGGCTTCGGCGACGCCCCACTCCTTCTTGAGCTCGGCTTCGCCGTGCAGCGCCGCGAGTTCCGCGTGCCCGGACGCGCCGGCGTCCCAGCCCTTCGACGTGATCTTCCCGTCGTAGCCGGGGGAAAAGCCGTCCTGCTCGTGCTGGAACTTGTAGTAGGTGATCTCGGTGTTGCGGCCGATCTTGTTCTTCAGGCCCTCGGCTTCGGGCTGCCCGAACGGCGTGTCCGCCTTCTTCGGCGCGCGCGTGCCTTCGAGGCCGTCCCAGGTCAGCTTCTTCCAGCCCGAGTTGCCGAACCACGACGGCACGGTCCGCGGCCGCTTCCGGCCGTCGAGCGGTTCGCCGTTGAGCCAGTGCAGCGGGCCGCGCGCCCACTTGCCGAGCTCGTGTTCCAGCCGTCCGACGCCCTCGGGCGGGAACAGTTCGGCGAGCGCGTCGGAGAACTCGTCGACGACCTGGCGGGCCGCGGCGACGCTCTGTTCGCCGAGCTGCCGGGCGGCCTGGATGAAGGCGCCGACCGAAGCCGAGTTCACCGCGCGGGCCTGCGCGGTGAGCTGGGCGGCGTACTGGTCGAACTGCGCGAGCACCGAATCGACGGCTGCTTCCGCGGACTGCACCAGCCGGGCCGCGGTGCCGAGCCGCTTCGCCTGGTCGTCGAGCTTGGTGGCGACCTCGGTGAGGTTCGTGCCGAGCTCGCCCGCCGCGGTCGCGAAGGCGGTGTAGGCGTCGCCGTCCCAGTCCGCGTGCAGCGCCTTCGCGGACTCGCCGATTTCGCGCGCGCGGCCCGAGACCGCGGACGCCCGGCCGGCGACCCGCTGCGAGGCGGCGCTCAGCGCCGCGGGGTCCCCGGTGACGCGCCGCCGGCACTCGACGAGCACCCGCCGGTACCCGGACAGCACCGAGCTGACCACCCCGGACGCGTCGACGACCCCCGAGCCCGCCACGGGTCAGTTCCCGGCCGCGTCGTAGCCGACGTGCTGGCTGAAGTGCTTGCCGTTGTAGTCCAGCGCGATGTCGAGGTCGAAGTCCTGCCCACCGGGAGCCTCCACAGTGGACTCACCGGTGGTGAGGTTGGTGTGGATGACGACCTCGTCGGCGTGCCCGGCGACCGGCGCCGGAGCCGGCGCGGGGACGGGAGCGGGGGCCGGGGCGGGCGCGGGGACGACCGCCGGTGTCGTCGTGCCGGGGTGGTCGACCGGGATCCAGCTGTTCGCCGGGTTCGCCGTGCCGCTGGAACCGCCGCCGGTGGCGAGCGCGGGCGGGGTGTAGTCGGTGAACGAAGGCTGCTGCGGGATCCCCCCGCCGCTCCCGCCCGCCACCGCCTGCTGCCCCGACGGGCTCGCCACCGGCGGCGGGGTCTGTGGCGCGGTCACCGGGGTGGTCCCGATCGACGGCGTCGTGGCGCCCGAGCTGCCGGAGGAGTGGTGGAAGAGCTTCTCGATCTCGCCGATGACCTGCGCGAGCGTGGTGACCTGCTGGGCGAGGTCGACCGCGCCCAGCGCCTTGAGCAGCGCGCCGATCGCGGTGATGAACGCCCGCAGCGACGCGCTCGTCGCGGTCGACAAAGCGACCGCGGCCCCGTAGGTCCACCAGTTCGACATCAGCGCGGCGACCGTCGGGTTCACCGCGGCGACCACCGCGCGGTAGGCCTCCTGCGCGGTCTTGATCAGCGTGCCGGAGACGCCGAGCAGCTCGGCGCCCTTCTGCACGACGTTGATGATCTTCGTGAGCTGGTCGAGGGAGTCGCTGACCTTCTTCAGCGCCGACTCGCTCGCCGCGCCCGACCAGATCTTCCCGAGCTGGTCGGCGGCCTTGGTGAGCTCGTTGTACATGCTGAGGAACTGCTCGGCCTTCTTGACCAGGTCCACCACGTGCTTCGCGATCTGCTCCGGCTGGCCGGTGACGATCTGCGGCAGGATGGTGATCGGCCCGCCCGAGGACGCGGTCGCGTCCATCGCGCTGGAGTTCGGGAAAGTCAGCATCGGACCTCACAGAGATTCAAGGAGCGGACGATCAGGCGACGACGGAGGCGGGCCGGTAGACGCTGACCTTCGCCGGCCCGCCGATGCGGGCGTCGAGCAGCCCGTGGTTGTAGAGGCGGCCGCCGTCGCCGGCGACGCCGATGACCGGCTGGCGGTCGGAGAACAGCAGCGGCTCCACCACCACGACGTCCCCGCTGTGCACCCCGCCGGGCACGTCGGAGAACGTGCGCGCGGTGCCGGCGTAGACCTCGATCAGCCCGACCCGCGCCTGGTTGTCGGCGTCGCCGGCGAGCCAGTCGTTGAAGTCGGCGACCCCGTGGAAGCGCGTGTCGGTGATCGGGTGGTCGCCGAGCCGGCCGAGCCGCGCGTCGCCGAGGTAGCGCAGCACGTTCCCGACCGACGACGGCTCGCCGTGGGCGCCCGCGCTGTCGTTGATGGCCAGGGTGGCCAGCTCGGACGCGTGCGGGCTGCCCCAGATCGACGACGCGGGCGGCGAAGAGCCGCCGTGGTGGCCGCCGCCGTAGCCGGCGGCCGCGGCCTGGTCCGCCGCCTGGTAAGCATCGGCGCTGGCCTTGACGAGCCCGTTGATCTGCTGCAGGAGCTGCAGGAGGGTGCGCACGGCGGTGATCTGGCTGGAGTGCAGGGCCGCGTTCGCGGCGGCGACCGTGCTGCCGAAGGTCGCGAACGACATCGGCTGCACGACGAGCCGTTCGAGGTCGGCCACGGCGTTGATGCCGTGGGCGATGATGCCCCCGACGTTGCCCACGGCGGAGCGCATCGCCTCGGGCTCAGCCCGGTACTCGCCGGCCATGGGTCTCCTTCCGGGGGGTGTGCTCGGCTGAGCGTAAGTTCGGCCCCGGAAGCGAGCGGACGGCAAAAGTACCCACCGCGGTGTGGCGGCGAGTGGCCAAAATACCGGTCAGACCGCCCCCGAACAGGAGCAGCCTGACCTGATGAGCCTGCCGTCCGACCGACCGAGCGAAATCGTGCTGCAGTCCCCGCCGATGCTCCCGAAGAGCTCCTCGGGCGGCATGGTGCAGCTGATGATGTTCCTGCCGATGATGCTGGGCATGGGCGCGATGTCGTTCGTCTACATCGGACGCGACGGCGGCGTGATGACGTGGGTGTTCGGTGCTCTTTTCCTCTGCGCCATGGGCGGCATGGTGGTGATGTCGCTGGGCCGCGGCGGGATGGCGAAGAAAGCGCAGATCAACGACGAACGCCGGGACTACCAGCGGTACCTGTCCGGGCTGCGCGCCCAGGTCCGCGACATCGCCGACGGCCAGCGCGCGGCCATGATCGCCGTCCAGCCGGACCCGGCCGACCTGTGGGCCTACGTCGAGACCGGGAAGCTGTGGGACCGCCGGCGCACCGAGCCGCAGTTCGCGCAGGTGCGCGCGGGCACCGGGCCGCAGCGGCTCGCAACGCCGCTGAAGGCGCCGCAGACCGTGCCGCTGGAGGACCTGGACCCGGTGTCGTCCACCAGCCTCAAGCACTTCATCCGCACCTATTCGACGGTCGACGGCCTGCCGGTGGCGTTGTCGCTGCGGTCGTTCGCCGCGGTCACCGTGGCCGGACGGCGGCCCGACGTGCTCGGCCTGGTGCGGGCGCTGCTGTGCCAGCTCGTCACCTTCCACTCCCCCGCCGACCTGCGGGTCGCGGTGTGCGTGTCGCCGGACCGGCAGCACGACTGGGAATGGGCGAAGTGGCTGCCGCACGCGACCGCGGCCGGCGCGACCGACGCCGTCGGCTCGCGGCGGCTGGCCGCCGACACCGCGGCCGGTCTCGTCGAGCTGCTCGGCGCCGACCTCGGCGAACGTCCCGCGTTCAGCCGTCGGGCGGCGGCCGAACTCGACCTGCCGCACCTGGTGGTCGTCGTCGACGGCGGCACCGCGCACGGCGAGCCCCGGCTGATCGGCGAGGACGGCCGGCTCGGGGTCACGGTGCTCGAGGTCGGGCAGGAGCACCCGCGGGCGGCCTCGACCGAGCGGCTGCTGAGCCTGCACACCGCGCCGGCGTCGCTCGGCATGGTCGTCGGCGACGGCGGCGAGCAGCGCCTCGGCTTCCTCGGCCGCCCGGACGTCCTCGACCGGGGCGCCGCGGAAGCCCTGGCTCGGATGCTGACGCCGTTGCACACGCCCGCGGCGGTCGTCGGCGAGAAGCCGATGTCCTCGACGTTCGGCCTGGCCGGGCTGCTCGGCATCGGCGACCCGCGCGACACCGACACCGCCGTCACCTGGGCCCCGCGCGCGGCGCGGGACCGGCTGCGGATCCCGCTGGGCGTCAACCCCGAGGGCCGGCCGGTCGAGCTGGACCTCAAGGAGTCGGCCGAGGGCGGGATGGGCCCGCACGGCCTGGTCATCGGCGCGACCGGGTCCGGCAAGAGCGAGCTGCTGCGGACGCTGGTGACGGCGCTGGCCGTGATGCACTCGTCGGAGACGCTCAACCTGGCGCTCATCGACTTCAAGGGCGGCGCGACCTTCGCCGGGATGACCGGGCTGCCGCACACCTGCGCCGTCATCACGAACCTGTCCGACGACCTGGCCCTGGTCGACCGGATGGCCGACGCGCTCAACGGCGAGCTGCTGCGGCGGCAGGAACTGCTGCACGCGGCCGGGAACTACGCGTCGGTGCGCGACTACGAGAAGGCCCGCGCCGACGGCGCGCCGCTGGACCCGCTGCCGTCGCTGCTGGTGATCATCGACGAGTTCAGCGAACTGCTGTCGGCGCGCCCGGAGTTCATCGACCTGTTCGTCGCGATCGGCCGGCTCGGCCGCTCGCTGGGCATCCACCTGCTGCTGGCGTCGCAGCGGCTGGAGGAGGGCCGGCTGCGCGGCCTGGACTCGCACCTGTCGTACCGGATCGGGCTGCGCACGTTCTCCGCCGCGGAAAGCCGGGCCGTGCTGGGCGTGGCCGACGCCTACCACCTGCCGCCGGTGCCGGGGTCGGCGTATCTGAAGGCCGACACCGAGACGCTGATCCGGCTCAAGGCGGCCTACGTCTCCGGCGAGCTGCCGCCGCGGAGCACGGTCGTGCGCGAGGACGGCCAGGAACTGGGCGTACTGCCGTTTTCCCTGGCCCCGGTGGAGATCCCGGTGACGACCGAGGTGTCGCCGGTGCCCTCGGCCGAGGGCACCGGCGAGACGATCATCGGCGCGATGCTGTCTCGCCTGGAGGGCCGCGGGCCGGCCGCGCACCAGATCTGGCTGCCGCCGCTGGCCGAACCGCCGACGCTGGACCAGCTGCTGCCGCCGCTGGGCGAGGACGCGGCGCGCGGCCTGTGCCCGCTCGGCTGGGGCGGCAACGGCAAGCTGACGATCCCGGTGGCACTGGTGGACAAGCCGTTCGAGCAGCGCCGCGACCTGCACTGGGCCGACTTCTCCGGCGCGGCCGGGCACGCGCTGATCGTCGGCGCGCCGCAGAGCGGCAAGTCGACGCTGATGAAGGACATCGCGGGCATGCTGGCGCTGACGCACACGCCGGCCGAGGTCCAGCTGTTCGTGCTGGACATGGGCGGTGGCGCGCTGGCGCCGATCGCCGGCCTGCCGCACGTGTCGGGGTACGCGACCCGCCGGGACGCGCAGCGCTGCCGCCGGGTCGTCGCCGAGCTGACGACGTTGCTGGAGCAGCGCGAGGAGTTCTTCGCCGCACAGGGCATCGAGTCGATGGCGGCGTTCCGCGCCCGCCGGTCCGAGTTCACCGAAAGCACGGACGACCGCGAGTTCGGCGACGTGTTCCTGTTCGTGGACAACTGGACCACGATCCGCCAGGAGTACGAGCAGCTGGAGGAGCAGATCACCGGCTTGGCGGCGCGTGGCCTCGGCTTCGGCATCCACGTGATCGTTTCGCTCAACCAGTGGATCGGCGTCCGCGCCCAGCTGCGCGACGCGATCGGCACGCGCTTCGAGCTCCGCCTGGGCGACCCGATGGATTCCTCGATCGACCGCAAGGTCGCGGCCAACGTCCCCCCGGACCGCCCGGGCCGCGGCATCACGGCGGAGAAGCTCCACTTCCTGGCGGCCCTGCCCCGCATCGACACCGACCAGCGCCCGGAGACGGTCGGCGCGGGCGGCGTCAACCTGGTCCGGCGGATTTCGGAGGCGTGGCACGGGCCACGCGCCCCGCAGGTCCGGCTGCTGCCGCCGGAGGTGCCCCTGGACGGATTGCCGCCCGCGCCTTCGCGCCAGGTCACGCTGGGCATCGCGGAATCGACGTTGCGCCCGGTGTACCTGGACTTCGCGGCGGACCCGCACTTCGTGGCCTTCGGCGACGTGGAGTCGGGGAAGTCGTCGCTGCTGCGCGCGATCGCCCGCGGCATCACGTCGGCGTACTCGCCGGAGGAAGCGGCGATCATCGTGGCGGACTACCGCCGCGGCCTGCTCGGCGCGGTCCCGGAGCCGCACCTGCTGGGCTACGCGGGCGCGGAGGGCCAGCTGACGGACCTGATCGCGGAGTGCGCGCAGGGAATGCGCAACCGCCTGCCGGGGCCGTCGGTGACGCCGGAGCAGCTGCGGAACCGGTCCTGGTGGCGCGGCCCGGAGCTGTTCGTCCTGGTGGACGACTACGAGCTGGTGGCCACGGTGGGCCGGAACCCGCTGCAGCCGCTGCTGGAGTTCCTGCCGCAGGCGCGGGACATCGGTCTGCACGTGATCATCGCCCGCGGTTCGGGCGGCGCGGGCCGGGCGTTGTTCGAGCCGGTGCTGCAGAGGTTGCGCGAGCTGGGCTCGCCGGGCTTGGTGATGTCGGGCGCGAAGGAGGAGGGGACGCTGCTGGGCGAGGTGAAGCCGGCACCGCAGCCGCCGGGCCGGGGAACGCTGGTCTCGCGGCGGCACGGGACGGGGCTGGTCCAGGTGGCGTGGACGAAACCGGTGGAGTCCTGAGCGGTGCGGGACAACCGGTCCCGGCCCCGCCTCGAAACCGTCGAAGGTGGCGGCCCTGCGCCACCGCCCGCCGGTTACCGACTTCGGTAGGTTCCGAAAATCCTTCACGGCTCATACGTTGGGCGGACCGTCCCGTTCGGGACGGATATCCGGATCACCTGGGCCGAAGGGCATTTTCATGCGAATGTCGAGGGCTGTAGCCGCGGTCGGAGCGGCCGCCGCGGCGCTGAGCCTGGTCTCAGCGGGGGTTGCGGACGCCCAGCAGGACATCATCGGCGGGAGCACCGTCTCCTCCGCGCCGTGGGGCGCCCAGATCTACTGGAACAACGTCACCACCTACGGCGGCTTCGAGTGCTCGGGGACGATCATCGCCCCGCAGTGGGTGCTCACCGCGCGGCACTGCCTGAACTCGCCGGGCATGCACGTCAAGGTCGGCAACGTGACGCTCCAGCAGGGCACCAACGCCGCCGTCGACCAGCAGAAGGCGTCCCCCAACGGGGACATCGCCCTGCTGCACCTGACGACGGCGGTCAGCACCACCTACATGAAGCTCGGCACGGGCAACCCGCCGACCGGCTCCACCAACCAGATCTACGGCTGGGGCCGCACGCAGGGCAGCAGCCCGCCCTCGAGCACCCTCAAGACCGCCAACGTCCGCGTCACGGGCCTCAGCTCGGACGCCTTCGGCGGCACGGCCATCGCCAGCCAGGGCGTCAACGGCTCGGCGTGGCACGGCGACTCGGGCGGCCCGCAGCTCTACAACGGCGCCCAGGTCGGCGTGTGCTCCACCGGGAACAACTCCGGTTCGAACCCGCAGGGCACGCAGAACTACGCGAGCATCGCGTCCAGCCGCAGCTGGATCCGCACCACCGCCGGCGTCTGATGGACGCGAGTATGCCGCGCGCGCGGCATACTCGCTCCATGAAGTTCCGCACGAACGTGCTGCTCGGCGGCAAGACCGCGACCGGGCTGCCGGTGCCGGCCGACGTCGTCGAGGCGCTCGGCGGCGGTAAGAAGCCCGCGGTCACCGTGACGCTGCGCGGGCACACCTACCGCACGACGGTCGCGAGCCGCGGCGGGCAGTTCCTGGTGCCGCTCAGCGCGGAGAACCGGGCGGCGGCCGGCGTCGCCGCCGGGGACGACGTCGAGGTCGGGATCGCCCTCGACACCGCCCCTCGCGAACTCGACGTCCCCGCCGATCTGGCGGAGGCGCTCGCCGCCGACGACACCGCGCGGGCCCGGTTCGAGAGCCTCTCCTACAGCGCGAAGCAGCGGTTCGTGCTGCCCATCGGCCAGGCGAAGACGGCGGAGACCCGGCGACGGCGGGTCGCCAAGGTGATCACCGACCTGCGCGCCAGGCTATGATCAGTCCACAATGGACGCCCGGAGCGCCGCCTTGTCCGGTTTCCCCGACGGCGCCACCGGAACCGCGCCCACGAAGCTGAACCGCGCCGGCACCGCCGCCTCGCCCAGCTCGGCCGCCACCGCCTTGCGCACCTCGGCCAGGTCCGGCTCGCGGCCGGGGGCCGGCACCAGGAACGCGTGCGCCGCCTCGCCGGTGCGCTCGTCGGGCACCGCCACGACGTACGCCTGGTCGACGTCCGGGCACGCGGCCATCGCCCGCTCGATCGGGCCGGTGTAGTGGATGACCGCGTTGACGATCACCACGTCCCGCGCGCGGCCGGACAGGTGCAGGTAGCCGTCGCCGTCCACGAACCCGAGGTCCTGCGTGCGCACCCAGCCGTCGCGCAGCACCTCGGCCGTGGCCGCCTCGTCGCGCCAGTAACCGGCGAACGCCGACGGCGTGCGCACCCAGATCTCGCCGTCCCGCTCCGCGATCTCCACCGTGTCGCAGGCTTTCCCGACCGAACCCCGGCCCTCGCCGGCACGGCAGATCGTCAGCATCCCCGTCTCGGTCTGGCCGTACGCGTGGTGCATCGCGGGCCCGATCCGCTCGGCCGCCTCGGCCAGCTTGTGCGGCGGCACCGGCGAGCCGGCCACGATCAACGTCCGCAACGCGCTCAGGTCGACGTCCGAGGTCCGCAGCACGTCCAGGAGCTGGTTCAGCCGCGGCACCGTCGTCAGCGCCGCCGTGATCCGCAACCCCGGCAGCACCTGCGCGAAGTCGGGATTCCCCTCCGGGACCACCGCCGTGCCGCCCGCGAGCAGGCACACGCCCAGCTGCTCGACCATCACCGCGCTGGCCAGCGTCCCGAACAGCAGGTACCGCCCGAACCCGGCGCCCAGCCGCTCGTGGGCCGAACCGGGCACCGGCGGCCGCCACACCCGGCCCTCGGTCAGCGCGCGGTAGCTGTAGGCCACGCCCTTGGGGACGCCGGTGCTGCCGCTGGTGAACACCACCGTCGCGACGTCGCCGGGCCGGCCCTGCGGCACCGGCTCGGCGTAGGCACCGAGCAGGTCCGCCATCCGCAGCACCGGGACCCCCGCGGCCACCGGCTCGCCGTCGGTGACCAGCACGGCGACGTCGCCGAGGATGTGGCGCAGCTGGGCTTCCGGCAGCCCGGGCCGCACCGCGACCGCGCGGCCGCCGAGCACGTGCACCGCGACCAGGGCCGCGAACCCCGCCGGCGTGACGCCGGTGGCGAGCCCGACGCCGTCGCCCGGGCCCAGCCCGGCCGCCCGCAGGCCCGCGGCGAGCCGGCCGATCAGGTCCCGCAGCTCACCGCGGGTGGTCACCCGCGAACCGTGCTCGAACGCGGGAACTCCCGGGGCGCGCTGCAGCTCGTCCAGCAAAGCCTGCGGGTGGACCATCTCGACCGCCTTTCGCCCGGGAGGTCCCGGTCTACCGGGCGGATCTCAGAATTTCGGCAGAAACGGTCTCCGGCCGGGGAACCGACCGCAGCGAAAGCGTCCCCGCGACGGCGACGGCCGCGACCAGGCCGGTGGCGGCGGCGAGCGTCCAGAAGTCCGGGTGCACGATCGACTGGCCGCGCTGGGCCTGCCAGGTGAGCAGCACGAGCAGGCCCGCGTAGCCCGCGCCCGCGGTCCGGACCAGCCGGCGGCGGACGACGTCGGATTCGAGCACCCGGTACCGGCGGGCCAGCAGGAGCAGCCCGAACGCGACCAGGGGCAGCGCCTGCAGGCCGTGGATGCCGACGAAGTGCGGGATCCGCATGTCCCCGCCGACCGTGCTCCAGCCGGTGACCGGCAGGCCGGGGCCGCCGTCCTCGAGGCCGACGGAATGCGCACCGAACGTCGAGAGCTCGCCGCCCGCGTCGAGGACCTGCTGCTGGGCGGGCGACGGCGTGAACATCATGGTGGCGACGTACATCCCGGCGACCGCCAGCGCCCCGCCCCAGCGCAGCGCCGAGTTCAGGGCGCAGTCGGGCAGGCGCTGGAACAGCAGCAGGACGACGACGGCGGCCGTCATCAGCCACGCCGTGTACGCGCCGCCGGCGACGAGGCTGTTGATCGCGACGTCGGCCGGGGTCGCCTGGTTGAAGTGCAGCGCGCGGCCGCGGACGATCGTCTGCCACACGAGCAGCCCGACGTCCATGCCGATGCCGAGAGCGAAGAACGTGCCGAACCACCAGCCGGTGCGCCGGGCGCGGTGCACGTGGGTCAGCAGCCACGCCAGCGTCAGCGCGTACAGGCCGATGGAAACCGAGAACTTGAACGGCTTGAGCCAGATCGCCGCGTTGACCAGCGTGCGATCATCGAGCAGCAGCCCGAGCAGCGAGACCGCGCACAGCACCCCCATCGCCCCGGCGAGCACCACCAGCGGGCGGTGCCACGCGCGGACCGTGACCAGCGGATTTCCCTTGTCTGCCATGCCACCAAGCCTGGCGGGCGGGTCGCAGGGGGTCACTGGAGCGCGCCACCGTCCCGGGGTATGGCGGGCCCTACCGCCGGGGGTGTGGGTAATAGTGCCGTCAGTGCGACCGGCAGTTGTGCCGTTTGACCACACAGGCCTCTTTTCTAGCGTGACTTTCACACCGCGCGGACCACCGCGCCCGGGGAATTCGCTTCAGGAAGGAGGTGGCCCGTCGATGTCCAGTCCGGGATTCCAGGCAGATTCCGCTGCCATGACGCGCGCCGTCCAGGGTTTCGAGGAAACCGCGACGAACGCCAAGTCCACGATGGCCAGCTTGGAGTCCGAGCTGACCGAGGCCCTGCGCAACTACAAGGGTGACCAGGCCGTGGCCTTCTGGGACCTCCAGCGGCGGCTGCAGGAGAAGATGACGGCGGCGGTGAAGGAGCTCGACACGATGTCCCAGCTCGTGCACACCAGCCACGCGAACTACGGCCGCGGCGACGCCGACGTCCACCAGAGCTTCCAGGGGGTCGGCAACACCCTCGAGGGCTCGGGCGTGCTCCCCCGCCTCAACCCCTGACCCGAGAGGACGCCCACCATGGCCGACGTCGTCGAGATCAACTTCGCCGCGCTGCAGCACAGCTCGGCTTCCCTGGCCGCCAAGGCCAAGGCGCTCACCTCGCAGCTGGAGCAGCTGCACCAGAACCTGCAGCCGATCACCGCGACCTGGTACGCCTCCGGCAGCTCCGCCGGTGACGCCGCCCGCCAGGCCGAGACGCGCCTGCGCCAGGCCACCGCGGACATCGTCGCGATCATCGCGCAGTTCGGCGGCAAGGTCGGCGAGGCGCACGACCTCCAGCAGTCGCTGGAGAACCGCAACCAGGGGCTGTTCGCGGGCTGATCCGCGCCAAGACGTCGGTCGGCCGGTGCGGGAAACCCCCCGCTCGCACCGGCCGACCGGCTTTCCGTACCGCGACCAGAGAGCCGGGACCCGATGCACGACCAGTCGTACTACGTCCACCTGGAATCGCTGAAGGACTTCGTGCGGGAGCTGGAGACCCAGATCCACGCGATGTCGAAACCGAACGACTTCCTGCTCACCCTGGGCGAAGAGCCGCTGTTGTTCGGCGAGTTCGGCGAGGCCGGGTCGCTGGCCGACGCCCACCGCGCCGCCGTCTCGGAGATGCAGGGCCTGCTCGACCAGGTCCGCAGCGCGATCGGGTTCGCCCAGGACGTCACCACCACGGTCGCCGACGGTTACGCGAGCGCCGACCAGTCGGTGGCCGGGGACCTGCACGCTTCGGGCGCCGTGACCGGCCTGCTCGACCCGCTGCTCGGCCTGCTGGGCGCCGGGGACTCGGACGGGAGCCGCAAGGGATGACGAAGAACACCGCGCACACGAACTTCGCCGCGTACAGCCACCAGCAGCTCTACGCGATGCTGCAGGCCGGCGACCCGAACAGCGCGCGGCACGCCGCCGACAAGTGGAAGTCCGCCTCGCTGCACCTGCACGAGCAGGCCCACAACCTGAACTCGGAGCTGACCGAGTTCAAGGACCAGTGGACCGGTGGCGCGGCCGAGCAGTACCAGCACATGATCATCGACCTCGCGAACGGCATCTCCAAGGTGGCGCAGACCGCGGAGGCGATGAACGTGATGCTCGGCGACGCCGCCGACGCGCTGGTGAAGGCCAAGAAGGAGATGCCGCCGCCGGTTTCGGTGCCGGACGTCGCCCCCGCCGACGTCGCGCTCGCGGTGAACCCGCCGCTGCTGCCGCCGGACGCCTCCCCCGCCGTCGTGCAGGCCGCGGCGCAGCAGCGCCAGCAGGCCATCGCGAACGTCGAAGCCCAGCAGGCCGCCGCGAACGCCGCCGGGTCGGCGCACGGCGAGGCCATCGTCGTGATGACCCAGCTGGCCGGCGAGTACACCGTCGCCGAGGAGTCGATCCCGGCGTCGCCGAACGCCGTCCAGACGCCCACGACGCCGCCGGCCGGCGGCGGTGCGGGCAGCGGCGGCGGAGCACCGGGCCTGGTCGGCAACGGCATGAACGGGCCCGGCGTCATCGTCACGCCGACGGACGGGCACCCGCTGCCCGGGGCCGGCGGCACCCAGCCGGGGACGACCGTGCCGACGTCGAACCCGCTGTTCGGCGACATGTTCACCGCCGGGCTCGCCGCGGCTTCGGCCGCCGCGTTCGGCCGGTTCGGCTCGATCATGCCGAAGGTGCCGTCGTGGGCCACCGGCAAGGATCCCAAGGACAAGAAGGACGAACCGGCCGGCACGAAGCTCGGCGGGGGCGGCGCCGGCGTCGAAGGCGGCACCGGCGGCGGCATCCCGATCGGCGGCGGTGACGCGCCTTCGCTCGGCGGCGGCGGGGTTTCGGTCGGCGGCGGCGGGCTCTCCGGGCCCGGCGAGGTGCCGGCGGCGCACTCCGGCCTGGCCGGCGACGGCGGGGCGGGCAACGCGCTGAGCGGGCTCGCCGGTGGCGCGGCCGGGGCCGCGGCCGCGTCGGCGGCCAAGGGCGCGATGCCGATGATGCCCATGATGCCGATGGGCATGGGCGGCGGCGGGGACATGGGCTCCGGGCGGCGGATCCCGGCGTGGCTGGTCGAGACGGAGAACGTCTGGGGCCAGTCGGCGCCGGTCGCGCCGCCGGTCATCGGCGAAGACGGCTCCTGATGACGGCGGCGGGCTATCGCGTGGCCCCGGCGCGCCTCGACGCGGAGGCCGGCGAGTCCGGTTCCCGCGCCGAGGCACTGGCGGCGGCGCAGTCGGCGGTGGCGGGCGAGAAGCTGCCCGCCACCGCGTTCGGCCAGTTGAGCGAGTCCGCCGCCGCGGCCAAGACGTTCGAGAAGACCATGACGGAGCTGGGCGGGAAGCTCGGCTCGCACGTCTCCCGGCTGCGGACCATCCAAAGTGGACTGACCGCGTCGGCCGCGGGGTACCGGCGGGCGGACGCGCAGGTCGCGGCGATGTACCGGGCGCTGCTGCCCGAGGACCCGTTGCCGCGGGCGGGAAATCCCGCCGGGATCGGCGGCGCGGCCGACACCGGAGCGTGGGCGCACGCGATCGCGGGCAACCGCGTCAAGGTCGCCGAAGCGCTGACGGCCGAGCGGGCGCGGCTGGCCGCGTCGGCCGATCCGGGCGAAATCGCGCGGTCGCAGGCGCGGATCAAGCTGTACGAGGACATCCTCGCGAACGACCGGCAGATCCTGCGGTTCGATCCCTCGGGCAACGGGCGGATCGCCGAGCTGGTCGGGCACATCGAGCCGGGGACGCGCAACGTCGGGCTGTTCGTGCCCGGCGTCAACACGCAGCTGTCGAACTTCGACGCCTACGCCGGTCTCGGGCGCAGCCTGGTGGCCGCGGACCCGGCCGGGCGCACCGCGGTCGTCGTCTGGGCCGACGGGGTGTTCCCGCAGGGCCCGGTGGCGCAGGGGCCGGACGCGGGCTACGCGCAGGCGATGGCGCCGGAGCTCAAGCACTTCGCCGACGACCTGCGCGGCGAAATCGCGGGCCACGCCGGCTCCGGCGTCACGCTCACCGCGATCGGGCACAGCTACGGCGGCGCGACGGTCGGGCTGGCCGAGGCGCACGGCCTCGACGTCGACCGCGTCCTGCACGTCGAGTCGGCCGGGATGGGCCACGGCGTGTGGTCGCCGGCCGACCTGCCGCCGAGCCAGGCGGGCGTCCAGCGGTACTCGATGACGGCCCCGCTCGACCCGATCGTGCTCGCCCAGGGCAACGCATGGGGCCTGGAGTGGACCGGCATCGGCCACGGCGCGGACCCGGACGTCTTCCCCGGCGTCACCGAGCTGGCGACGGGCCACGACGCGGCCGGTTCGGCGCTGTGGGGCGTGTCGTCGCACAATGACGTGCTGAAGCCGGGTTCGGATTCGTGGACGAACATGTACCGCGTGCTCACCGGCGACGGGAGCGTGCTGCGGTGACCCCGGAACTGACCCGCCTGGCGGGCGAGCTGACCTCGGTGATCGACGACGTCGCGGCGGCCTTCGGCGGCCCGGCGGACCGGACCCTCGACGGTGAGCTGGACTGCGACCCGACCCAACCGGGGCACCTGCTGTGCTGGCAGTACGGCGTCCGCCTCGCGGACCCGGCGTCCCCGGAAACCAGCCTGGCGTCGCTCGTCCCGGCCCTGCGCCGCGACGGCTGGGAGGCCCAGGACCGCAGCACGTCCCGCGAGCACATCACCCGCTTCTCCCGCGACGGCGCGGACTTCACGATCCACGTCACCCGAGCCGGCCACGCGGTGGCGATCATCGGCTCGACCCGCCCCGTCCCCGCCTGATACCCCTCCACTCACGCGTGATGCCTCCCCAGTCACGCGAGATCCCCCGCCAATCACGCGAGTCCCGTCCCCAATCACGCGAGTCCCGTCCCCAATCACGCGAGTCCCGGCCCGGATCACGCCAACCGACCGTCTAGGTACGCGAGTCGACCCTCCGGGTACGCAAGTTCGCCGTTCCGGTACACCGAACTCGCGTGATCAGAGCCGGAACTCGCGTGATTGAAGCCGGAACTCATGTGCTGGAACGGGCATCTCGCGTGTCTGGAGGGTCGGGTCGCGTACCGGGGGGGCGGTTACGGGGTGAAGCGGGAGGGGCGCCAGCCCCGGCGGCGGGCCCGGCGGACGGCCGCGACCGTCACGCCGGCGGCCGCGGCCAAGGCGACCCCGGCCAGCGCGATCGTGGCCGCCGCGACGTCCGGGCGGTGGGGTGCGGGGGCCGCGGCCGGGACCACGGTGGGGGCCGAGGCCGGTCCGGGAGCCGCGCCGGGCGGTGCGATGTCGGCCGGCAGCGTCGAGGACACCGCCGCGTACGCGTCCAGGACTCCCCAGCCCAGCCGGGGGTCGTGGCTGCCCGACGGCGGGCGGTGGGCCGTCAGCGTCAGCCGCGTGACGACCTGGTCGCCGGTGAGCGCCGGGTGGTACGCCCGCACCAACGCCGCCACGCCGGCCACGTACGCCGCCGCGAGGCCGGGGTCGGTCACCGGCCAGCGGTGCGCGACCGCGCCGCCCGCCCCGGCCGACGTGCTCACCAGGTCCGCGCCCGGCGCCGCCACGCCGACGTGGTCCCCCGCCTCCGTCTGCACCGGCTCGCCCGCCGGGTTCACCGAGCCGACGGCCAGGACCCCGGACGTCGCCGTCGGGTACGTCCGCGCGCCCTGCTGGGTCGCCGACGCCGCCGAAACAACCACCGCCCCTGCCGAACGCGCCCGCGAAACCGCCGCCGACAACGCCGGGCTGTCGGCCACTGCGGGCACCGCGATCAGGATCACGCCGGCCTTGCGGTCCACGGCCGTGTCGATCGCCCCGGCCAGCGCGCCGGGGTCGCCGCCGTCGGATGCCGTGTAGCGCAACGGGAGCAGCCGCGCGCCGGGCGCGATGCCGGCGAACGTCGTCGACGGATCCGGTTGCGCGCCGACGATCCCGGCCGCGATCGTGCCGCGGCCGTCGCAGTCGGTGCGCTCGGTGCCCGCGCCGCCTTCGAGCTGACCGGGCGCGAACTGCGCGTTCTGCCCGTCGACGCCGGTGCCGACCACGGCCACCAGCTGACCGTCGCCGCGGGTCAGCGGCCACAGCCGCGCCGGGTCGACCAGGCGCTGGCCCCACGGCACTTCACCGGTGTACGTGCCGGACGGGTTCGCGCACCCCTCGGCCGAGGCCGCCGGCGCGCCGGACACACCGGAAACGACCGAAGCGGCCACCAGGCCGGCCACCGCGAGCACCGCCGGTATCCGCACCCCAACCCCCGAACGAAAGACGGTGGCGGACAAGGATTCCGCCACCGCCAGTCTAGCCCGGAACACTCCTTCAGCGAAGGTCCATCCCGAGGTCCAGCGCGGGCGACGAATGGGTCAGCCCGCCCACCGACAGGTAGTCCACACCGGACCGGGCGTACGCCTTACCACGGCCGAGCGTGAGGCCACCAGAGGATTCCAGCCGCGTCTTCGGCGAGACTTCGTCGCGGCGCGCCACCGCCCGCCGGCATTCCTCGGGCGTGAAGTTGTCCAGCAGCACCTCGTCCGCCCCGGCGGACAGGGCCTCTTCGAGCTGGTCCAGCGTGTCGACCTCGACCTCGCAGGCCAGTTCCGGCGCGTGCGCCCGGGCGGCGGCCAGCGCCGCGGTCACCGAACCCGCGGCGACGACGTGGTTGTCCTTGATCAGCACCGCGTCGCCGAGGCCCAGCCGGTGGTTGACCCCGCCGCCGCAGCGCACGGCGTACTTCTGCAGCAGCCGCAGCCCCGGCAACGTCTTGCGGGAGTCCCGGATGGCGCAGCCGGTACCGTCTACTTCGGACACCCAGGCGGCGGTCGCGGTGGCGACGCCGGAGAGGTGGCAGAGCAGGTTCAGCGCGGTGCGCTCGGCGGTGAGCAGCCCGCGCACCGGGCCGGCCAGCACCAGCGCGGGCTCGCCCGCGACGAGCCGGGCGCCGTCCTCGCGCCGGGCCAGCACTTCGTAGCCGTCGCCCAGCACCATGTCGAACACCGCCAGCGCCGCCGGCAGCCCGGCGATCACGCCGTCGACGCGCGGGGTCAGCTCCGCGACCGCGACGGCGGATTCGGGCACCGTCGACGCCGTCGTCGCGTCCGGGCCGTACCGCAGGTCCTCGCCCAGCGCCGTGGAAACCACGCGCTCGACGTCTTCGACGTCCAGCCCGGCCGCGGCGATCAGCTCGCGGACCGGTGCGGAGATGGGGAACGTCATGCCGCGCCCTCCAGGGGGATCGGGTCGGCCAGCACCGGCTGGCCGGACGGGCTGAGCCGGATGAGCTGGCTGCGCCGCCAGCCCTCGTCGGGCCCCGGGAAGTCGGACCGCACGTGGCAGCCGCGCGACTCGGTGCGCCGCACGGCCGCCGCGAGCAACGCCTGCGCGACCACGGTGAGCGCCGCGTCCTCGACGCCGGCGTGCGTCCACAACGGAGTGTCCGAAAGCGACAGATCGAGCACCGACCCGGCGGCCGCGAGGCCGTCGGCGTCCCGGCCGATGGCCGCGTAGCGGCTCATCACCCGCTGCAGGGAGTCGCGCTCCGCCGCCGGCGCGGTGGTCCGCGACGGCAGCCGCCCGCGCGCCGGGTCGGCCAGCAGCCCGGCCGCGAGGTCCGCCGCGACGGCCTCCGCGACGCGCTGTCCGACGACCAGTCCTTCGAGCAGGCTGTTGGAGGCCAGCCGGTTGGCGCCGTGCAGCCCGGTCCGCGCGACCTCGCCGGCCGCGTAGAGGCCGGGCACCGACGACCGTCCGTCCACAGTGGTCACCACGCCGCCGCACGAGAAGTGCGCCGCCGGGGTCACCGGGATCGGGTCCACGGCGGGGTCGAGCCCCAGCGCCGCGCAGGCCGCGAACACCGTCGGGAACCGCCGCGCGAAGCCCGCGACCGAAGTCGCGTCGAGGAAAACGTGGTCGCCGACGCCGCCGGGCGCGGTCGCCATCCGCCGCGTGATCGCCGCCGAGACGACGTCGCGCGGCGCCAGGTCGCCGAGGGGGTGCACGCCCCGCATCACCGGCAGGCCGACGCCGTCGACCAGGGTGGCCCCCTCGCCGCGCACCGCTTCGGTGACCAGCGGGCAGCGGCCGCGCGCGCCCGGGGTGTAGAGGACGGTCGGGTGGAACTGCACGAACTCGACGTCCGCCACGGCCGCGCCGGCCCGCAGCGCGAGGGCGAGCCCGTCGCCGGTGGCGATCTCCGGGTTCGACGTCGCCTGGTAGAGCTGACCGAGACCGCCGCTGGCCACCAGCACGGCCGACGCGCGGACGGCGCCGGGCACGCCGTGGCGGTCGAGCACCGTGACGCCGGCGACCCGGCCGCCGGGGGTGAGGAGCGCGTCGACGGCGATGTGGTGCTCCAGCACCGGCACGCCCGTCTGCCCGGCCTGCGCGACCAAGGCGCGTTCGACCTCGGCGCCGGTCGCGTCGCCGCCCGCGTGGATCACGCGGAACGCGCTGTGCCCGCCCTCGCGGCCCAGCGCGAGCACCCCGGACGCCGCGACGTCGAACTTCGCGCCGTCCGCCCGCAGCCGGGCGACCGCGGCCGGGCCGCCGTCGACGATCGAGCGCACGGCCGCCTCGTCGCACAGGCCGGCGCCCGCGGTGAGGGTGTCCTCCGCGTGCTTGGCGACCGAGTCGTCGAGGTCGTGCTCGTTTTCCAGCACCACGGCGACGCCGCCCTGGGCCCAGCGCGTGTTGCCGTCCGCGACGGCGGCCTTGGTGACCACCAGGACGTGCAGCCCGAGCGCCTGGGCCCGCAGCGCGGCGGTCAGCCCCGCGACGCCGCTGCCGATCACGACCAGGTCGGCACGAGCTTCCCAGACCGGGGTTTTCGCCTGTGGGTCATTAACCGGCGTGGTCATTCGCCGCCGCCGGGCTGCCCGATTTCGATCATCCGCTGCACCGAAGCCCGCGCCTTCGACGCCGTTTTGACGTCGACGTGCACCTCGTCGAGGCCGTCACGCAGGCAGCGCAGCAGGGCCGCGGGCGTGATCATCTTCATGTACCGGCAGGACGCGCGGTCGTTCACCGCGCGGAAGTCGATGTCCGGCGCGGCCTTGCGCAGCTGGTGGATCATGCCGATCTCGGTGGCCACCAGCACGGTCTTGGCCTTCGTGTCGCGGGCCTCGTGGACCATGTCGCCGGTCGAGAGGATCTTGACCCGCTCCGGCGCCACCGCCCCCTCGCCGGCCAGGTAGAGCGCCGACGTCGCGCACCCGCACTCGGGGTGGATGAACAGGTCGGCGCTCGGCTCCTCGGCCGCGCGCTCGGCCAGCTCCGCGCCGTTGATCCCGGCGTGGACGTGGCACTCCCCGGCCCAGATGTGCATCTTCTCCCGGCCGGTCACGCGCTTGACGTGCGCGCCGAGGAACTGGTCCGGCAGGAAGAGAACCTCCTGGTCAGCGGGGATGCCGGCGACCACGTCGACCGCGTTCGACGACGTGCAGCAGATGTCGGTTTCGGCCTTCACCTCGGCCGTGGTGTTGACGTAGGAGACGACCACCGCGCCCGGGTGCTCGGCCTTCCAGGCCCGCAGCTGGTCGCCGGTGATGGAGTCGGCCAGCGAGCAGCCGGCCCGCGCGTCCGGGATCAGGACCGTCTTCTCCGGCGCGAGGATCTTCGCGGTCTCGGCCATGAAGTGGACGCCGCAGAAGACGATGGTGGACGCGTCGCTGCTCGCCGCGATGCGGCTCAGCGCCAGCGAGTCGCCGGTGTGGTCGGCGATGTCCTGGATCTCCGGGAGCTGGTAGTTGTGCGCGAGCAGGACCGCGTCCCGCTGCTTCGCCAGGCGCCGCACCTCCTCCGCCCAGGCCGCGTTCGCCTCGACCCCGCCGAACGGGGTGAGACCTTCCGGAACCAACGTGGTGGTCATCGGGCCCTCCTGGACCTGTTTCCGGTTTTCGCCTTACAATCGAAAACCGTGCGAAGTCATCTTAACACCCAGGCCCCCCTGGCCCACGAGGTTTTGGGCGCGGTCCTTCAAGTGCGCTCGGACACACTGCGGGTGCTGCTGTGGCGCCGCGCGCTCGACCCGCACCTCGGCCGCTGGTCGCTGCCGGGCGGGCGGCTGCGGCCCGACGAAGACGTCGAGACGTCGATCCGGCGCCAGCTCGCCGAGAAGGTCGACGTCCGCCAGCTCAAGCACGTCGAGCAGCTCGCGGTGTTCAGCGACCCGGACCGGGTGCCGGGGCCGCGCGTGGTGGCGACGGCGTTCCTCGGCCTGGTCCCCTCCGACGTCGACCCGGAGGTGCCGGAGGACACCGAGTGGCACGACGTCGCGAAGCTGCCGCGCACGGCTTTCGACCACGAAGCGATCGTGCTGCGCGCCCGCGACCGGCTGCGCTCGAAGCTCTCCTACACGAACCTCGGGTTCGCGCTGGCGCCGGACGAGTTCACGATTTCCGCCCTGCGCGGGCTGTATTCGGCGGCGCTGGGCTACCGCGTCTCCGCGACCAACCTGCAGCGGGTGCTTTCCCGGCGTGGCCTGCTGGTCCCCACCGGCCACACGGCCGCCCCCGGCCGGGCCGGCGGACGCCCGGCCGCGTTGTTCTCCTTCGCCGGCAATGGCATGCAGATCACCGATCCGTTCGCGGTGTTCAAGCCGCCGTCCCGGTGACCCACGGTCTTTTCAGGGGTCCGGGTGGCGAAGCCCCCGGCTCCGGGGCGAAGCCCCGGTTGTCACCGTACTGCGCCGGACGCGTTCTCCCCTTACGGTGGACGCGTGACCGAGCCGGAATCGGAAAGTGACGCGACGACGACGATCCTGCCGTTGTTCCCGCTCCAGACCGTGCTGCTGCCCGGCACCAAGCTTCCGCTGCACATCTTCGAACCGCGGTACCGGCAGCTGATGACGGACCTGGTGAAGGGGACCGTGCCGGACCGCGAGTTCGGCGTGGTCGCCCTGCGGTCGTCGCTGACGCGTGAAGTTCGTGGTCTGGACCAGTTGTACGAGGTGGGCTGCAGCACGGTGCTGCGCGAGGCGAAGCGCCTGCCGGACGGCCGGTTCGACGTCGTGACGCAGGCCCGGCGCCGGTTCCGCCTGCGCGAGCTCGACTGCGTCTCGGCGCCGTACCTGATCGCGACGGTGGACTGGGTCGACGACGACCCGGTGTCGCCGGCCGGCGACATGACGGAGCGGCTGGCGACGGTCGCGCGGGCGGCGCACCAGCGGTACTGCGAAACGGCGTGGCGCAGCGACGACTGGCACCCCCCGGAGCCGGGCACCTCGATCGGCGACCTGGCCTACGCGCTGGCCGCCGACTGCCTGCTCCCGCTGGAGGACCGCCAGCGGCTCCTGGAGGAACGCCACCCGCTGCGCCGGCTCCGCATCGCCTGCCGGCTGCTGACCCGGGAAACCGGCTTCCTGAACACCCTGGGCGCGGTGCCGCTGCCCCCGGGCGAGCTCACCGACCTGAGCCGCCCGGCAAGCCTCAACTGACGCGGCTCAGGAGCCGTTGCCGAACTTGTTCCACACCTTGCCGGCGGCGCCCGAAACCGCTTCGCCGACGTCGCTGAACACCTTCGTCAGCGGGTCGGTGGACGAGCTCCACGAGTCCTTGTACGACTGGGCGGCCGACTTCAGGTCATCCTTCCAGTCCGACGCCGGCTTGTCCCCGTCGCGGCGCGGGTAGTCGCCGGCGAGGATCGCGCGGTACTCCTCCGAAGCCGCCCACTTCTGCAGCTGGGCCGCCCGGACCACGGCGAACGGGTGCGACTCGGTCTCGACGAACTTGAGCTTGAGGAAGCTGTCGCGCACGTCCTCGACCGACTCGTATTCGGTGGCCTGCTGCAGGAACGACGGCACGTCGATGCGTGCCGGGTCGATCCCGCCGGCGATCTGGATCTGGGCCCGCAGCGCGGCGGTCGGGTTCTGGCTGCACAGCAGCCCGGCGCGGTCACACGAGAGCTCGGCCTTGCGGAACCACTCGCGCAGCGCCGCGATGATCGCCCGGATCCCGAGCGCGCTGACCGGCGTCCACGACATCGCCATCTGCAGGCCGATCAGGCGGACCATGATCGTGCGGTAGACCGCGTGCCCGGACAGCACGTGCCCCATCTCGTGGCCGATGGCGAACCGGAGCGACTCCAGGTTCATCAGCTCGACGAGCCCGGAGCTCACCCGGATGAACGGCTCGTCCATGCCGACGGCCGACGCCTGGATGCGCGGGTCCTGGTAGACGAACAGGTTCGGCACCGAGGGCAGGTCCAGCGTCTCGGCGCATTCGTGGCGCAGCCGGTCGAGCTCCGGGTACTGCTTCGGCCCGACGCGGATCGACGACGCGAGCGCCATCAGCCGCTCGCCGCGTTCGTTGTAGAAGCCCGAAACGGCCTTGACGACCTGGGCGAACCCGGGCACGGCCCGCAGCGTGGCGAGCGCGCCGCGGTCCACCGGGTGTTCGTACGCGCGCGGGCTGATGCCCGGGAAGCGGACGGCGTTGTGCCGCGAAACTTCGATGTCCTCGGTCACTGTCGGTTCCCCCCTGTAGGTGACGCCGACCACCTTAGGGGGAAAGCCGTCAGCCGAGTCGGCGGCCCAGGTCGTCGCGGCCGTTCCAGGTGGCGAGCAGGCTGTAGGCGATCGACACGCCGAGCGGGCCGGTCAGCAGCACCCACCACGACTCCAGGCGGGGCGCGAGCTCGATCACCGAACCGAGCGCGGGCGGGCTCGACACGGCGTAGTGGCTGTTCGCCCAGCCGACGCCGAGCAGCATGGCGAGCGCCCCGGCCAGTGCGATCCCGAGCACGGCGGCGAGGAACACGACCGGCCCGCGGCGTTCGCGCAGCAGCCAGACGACGACGCCGACGACGATTCCCAGCCCGAGCAGGAGGAACCCGAAGACGGCGAGGTCGTCGAAGCGGTGCCAGCTCTCCAGCTCCAGGGCACCCTGGGTGCCGTCGGCGGCGACGATGCGCACGCGCTCCGGCGGCGCCAGCCGCGACCAGGCGAAGGCGAGCGGGAAGCTCAGCAGGCTCAGGGTGCCGAGCACGCTCACGGCGGGCAGCAGGTCGGCCTTGACGACGACCCGCGGCCGCCGTTCCCGGAACAGCACGGGCACCGACCACGGCCCGGCCACGGCCGACGGCCGGTGCGCGGGTCCCGACGACTCACTCACCCGGACTCCCTCCTGCGACTGTGCCCACCGAGCGTAACCGGTCGGTGCGTGACCGCGGTGAGCCGCACACCGTGTCGCCCCGGTTCGTCAGCCGCTCGCCGTCTCCCCGTGGCGGCTGCAGCGGGCCGTCCAGCCGAGCGGGCTGACCTGCACCACCAGCCGGCGCGCGCAGAACGTGCAGTAGCGCGGGGGCTCCAGCGCCGTCCGCGGGTTGTGGCACGCCGGGTGGTCCGCCCCACCCGGCGCCGGCTGTCCACAGTGGACACAGAAGGCGGGTGCGTCAGAGGCTGTCACTGAGGGCCTTGATGGGCATCTTGAGCTCGTCCAGCATCTCCAGGTCGGCCGAAGCCGGCCGGCCCAGGTTGGTCAGGTAGTTGCCGACGATGATCGCGTTGATGCCGCCGAGCATGCCCTGTTCCGCGCCGAGGTCGCCGAGGGTCAGCTCGCGGCCGCCGGCGAAGCGCAGCATCGTGCGCGGCATGGCGAGCCGGAACGCCGCGACCGTCCGCAGCGCGTCGCGGCCCTCGACGATTTCGTAGTGCTCGTACGGCGTGCCGGGCTGCGGGATGAGGAAGTTCATCGGCACTTCGTGCGGGTTCAGCTCGGCCAGCTGCACGGCGAACTCCGCGCGCTGCTCGACCGTCTCCCCCATCCCGATGATGCCGCCGCAGCAGACCTCCATGCCGGCCTCGGCGACCATCCGGAGGGTGTCCCAGCGCTCTTCCCACGTGTGCGTGGTGACCACGGCCGGGAAGTGCGAGCGCGCCGTCTCGAGGTTGTGGTTGTAGCGGTGCACGCCCATGTCGACGAGCTCGTCGACCTGCTCCTGCGTCAGCATGCCGAGCGAGCAGGCGATCTGGATGTCGTTGCCGTCCTCGCGGATCGCCTTCACGCCTTCGCGGACCTGCGAAAGCAGCCGCTTGTCGGGCCCGCGGACGGCGGCGACGATGCAGAACTCCGTCGCGCCGGTCTCCGCGGTCTGCCGGGCGGCCTTGACGAGGTTCGGGATGTCGAGCCACGCCGAGCGCACCGGCGTCGGGAAGCGGCCGGACTGGGAGCAGAAGTGGCAGTCCTCGGGGCAGCCGCCGGTCTTCAGGCTGATGATGCCTTCGACCTCCACCTCGGGCCCGCACCAGCGCATCCGCACCTCGTGCGCCAGGGCGAGCAGGTCGGGCAGCCGGTCGTCGGGGAGCCGGAGCACGTCGAGGACCTGCTGTTCGCCGAGGCCGACGCCGTTTTCGAGGACCTGCTCGCGCGCCTGGGCGAGGACATCGGTGTCCGGGACTGCGGTCACGTCGGCTCCTTGATCGAGGTGGTGCGGAAAGCGTCCCTCATCGTGCACGAAGGGGCGGCGAGGCAACAGCGACGCAGGTCACTTCCCGGCGGAAGCGCACCCGGCGAACAGCTCGGGGTCGAACTCCCCGCCGAACCACGGCGAGAGCCCGGCCCGGGCGGCGGCCAGGAAGTCCTCCCGGGAGGCCTGACCGATGTCGGCGGGGAGCACGCCCAGCAGCGGCGCCCCCGCGGCGACCGGCAGGTCTTCGAGGTTGGAGAGGGCGGCGAGGTCCGGTTCGGCCGGCCAGGCCCCGATGATGACCCCGGCGACGGTGAGCCCCCGCTTGGTGGCGACCTCGGCGGTGAGCGCGGTGGCGTTGAGCGTCCCGAGCCCGGCCTCGGCCACGATGATGACGAGCGACCCGAGCGACCAGGCGACGTCGGCGAGGCTCGCCCCGGCGCTGTCGAAGCGCACGAGCAGCCCGCCCGCGCCTTCGATGAGGGTGAGGTCGTGCCCGGTGTCGAGGTCGGACGCGGCCTGCGCGATTTCCCCGGGATCGAGCGTGGGCAGCCCGCTGCGCCGCGCGGCGGCCTCGGGCGAGAGCGGATCGGGGTAGCGCCGCAGCTCGCGGGTGGTGACGTCCGGCCCGGCGAGCCGGGCGACGTCCTGCAGGTCACCGGCCTCGTCCGGCCGCACCCCGGTCTGCGCGGGCTTCAGCACGGCCACCCGCTGCCCACCGGCCACCGCCACGGCCGCGATCGCCGCCGTGGTGATCGTCTTGCCGACCCCGGTCCCGGTCCCCGTCATCACCAGCATCGTCACGAACCATCAACTTAGTGACTCACCCACCGCACTCGCACGCGGGCCGTGGTCAGCGGGCTCCCGCCGTCGGCCGTCGTGAGGAAAAGGGCGGTGGGAACCGTCCTCGCCACTCACGAGGGCCGGGCCGGACCCGCGAACCTGCGGGCCCGGCCCGGCGGATCAGGCGCCCGGCACCACCACCGGCGCCCCGGCCGGCCGGAACGTCCGCTCCGCGGGATCGAACAGGTACACCTGGGCGTCGCCGACGTGGAAGTACATCCCGGTCAGCTGCAGCTTCCCCGCCGACTCCGCCGCCATCACCGACGGGTACTCCCGCAGGTGCTCCAGCTGCTGCAGCACGTTGTGCAGCGCCAGCCGGTCACCCTCCCGGTCCGGGACCGCGCCCTCCACCGTGGCCGAGCCCGTCCGGTGGGCGCTCGGCTCGGCGTGGTGCAGCCACTCCGCCAGCGGGCCCGGCGGCGGGCCGTCCGCCAGGGCCGCCATCGCGCCACAGCTCGAATGGCCGCACACCACGATCTCCTCGACCCCGAGGACCCCCACCGCGTACTCGATCGAGGCGTTCATCGAAGCGTCCGCCTGGCCCGGCGGGACCAGGTTGCCGATGTTGCGGATCGTGAACAGGTCACCCGGCCCGCTGGTGGTGATCAGGTTGGGCACGATCCGGGAGTCGCCGCAGGTGATGAACAGCGTGCGGGGGCGCTGGCCGTCCGCCAAGCCCGACAGCGTGTCGCGCAGCAGGGGCGCCGCGCGGCGGTGGAACTCCGTCGCGCCGCGGCGGGTCTGCTGGGCCGGGATCCCTTCGACGGCCTGCCACTCCGACCACGGGGCCAGCCAGCGCGGGACCGCCCGGCTCGCCGCGCTCCGGGTCCGCGTCGGGCGGCCGGCCTTGCCTTCGCCGAACCACGGGTGGCCGACCTCGTCAACCTCCACCGTGCCGCCCGCGCGCTCGTGCGCCTGCTGCCAGGTGTGCAGGCTCTCGAACGCGGCGTGGTCGAGGTAGTCGACGACCAGCTCCAGCCGCACCACCACCCCGCCCGGGACGCTCCCGAGCACCTTCGACAGCCGCGGCACCGACAGGAACGTCAGGACGCCTTCGACGACGACGCGCCAGTCGTCGCCTTCCCGTCCGACGTGGATGCCCGACCAGGCCGTGCGGCGCAGCATCAGCACCAGGGACAGCGCGATCCCGGCCAGCACGCCGGTGAGCAGGTCGAACACGACCACCCCGGCGAGGGTGAGCAGGTACACCGGCAGGTCGCCGTGGGCGAGGACGGTCCGCATGTGCCCCGGGTTGACCAGCTTCGCGCCGACGTGCACCAGCAGCCCGGCCAGCGCGGCGAGCGGGATGCTCTGGATCAGCCCGGCGAGCAGGACGACGAACAGCAGCACCCAGATGCCGTGCAGCACCGCCGACACCCGGGACTTCGCCCCGGCGGCAACGTTGGTGGAGCTGCGGACGATGACGCCGGTGACGGGCAGGCCGCCGAGCGCGCCGGAGAGCATGTTGGCCGCGCCCTGGCCGACCAGCTCGCGGTCGAGGTCGGCGCGCGGCCCGGTGTGCATGCGGTCGACCGCGACCGCCGAGAGCAGGCTTTCCACGCTGGCGATCAGCGCGATCGTGACGACGGCGAGCGCGAACCCGCCCCAGCCGCCGTCCGGCAGCTGCGGGACGAGGTGGACGTTCAGCAGGTCCCCGGGCAGTTCGACGCGCGGCAGCGTCATCCCGAAGGCCACCGACACCACCGTGGCGGCCGCGATCGCGGCGAGCGGCCCCGGCGCCTTCCGCACCGCTTCCGGCAGCTTCGGCCAGAGCAGCAGGACGCCGATGGTGAGCAGGCCGACGATGGCGGCGGAGTCGTGGTGGGCGACGAGCTGGCCGGGCAGCTCGGCGATGTTTCCGAGCGCGGAGCTCTGGGCCTTGCCGCCGAGGATGACGTGCAGCTGGCCGAGCACGATCGTGACGCCGATGCCGGCCAGCATGCCGTGCACGATCGCCGGCGAGATGGCCAGCGCGGCCCGCGCGATCCGGCTCAGCCCCAGCAGGACCTGGAGCGCGCCCGCGGCGACGGTGATCGCGCAGGTGACGACCCAGCCGAAGGTCTGGATGGTTTCCGCCATCACCACGGTCAGGCCGGCGGCGGGCCCGCTGACCTGGAGCGCGGAGCCACCGAGCGCACCGGCGACGATGCCGCCGACGACGGCGGCGACGAGCCCGGCGGCGACCGGGGCGCCCGAAGCGAGGGCGATGCCGAGGGACAGGGGAACAGCTACGAGGAAGACGACCAGTGAGGCCGGCAGGTCGTGTCGGAGCACGGCGAGGGGTCTCATGAGCGCCATGCAACCGGAAACCGAGTGAAATGTCCGCTATGTACCACCCGATCGAGTGAACAACTGGCCACAATTAGCCTGAATGTCACATATCGGACAAACCGTTAACGCCCCGTTCACGGGCCCAAATTCTGTCAAGCGACAGTTGAATCCCGTACCACACAACGGTTCCCGGACGACCCCAATGTGGCGTTCGGTGCGTCCGACGCACCGAACGCCACATTGGGGTACTCGTGGTCAGTGCTCCAGCGCGCCCGCGGGGACGAAGCCGCGGGTGGCACCGTCCAAAAGGGACACCTGGGCCGCGCCGACGTCGAAGTACATCCCGGTGAGCCGCAGCGCGCCGCGGTCCAGGGCCGCGGCGACCACCGGGTAGCCGCGCAGGGTTTCCAGCTGCTGCACCACGTTCTGGAGCGCGAGCTGGTCGGCCTCGGCGGCCGGCCGCTCGCCGCCGAGCAGCAGCGGCGCCTCGCGGGCGCGCCGCCGCAGCGTCGCTTCGCCGTGG
Source organism: Amycolatopsis sp. CA-128772 (assembly GCF_002904295.1). Lineage (GTDB taxonomy): Bacteria > Actinomycetota > Actinomycetes > Mycobacteriales > Pseudonocardiaceae > Amycolatopsis. The sequence goes on along the minus strand of NZ_PPHG01000066.1, from coordinate 16,259 downwards.
CGCAGCCAGCTGCCGAGCTGTTCGAGCCCGTCCGGTGCCCGCCCGAGCAGCGCCTTCATCGCGCCGCAGCCGGAATGCCCGCACACCACGATCTCGGCGACGTCCAGCACCCCGACGGCGTACTCGATGGCCGCGCCGACCGAGGAGTCGGTGCCGTCGGCCGGCGGCACGAGGTTGCCGATGTTCCGGACCGTGAACAGGTCCCCCGGCCCGCTCGTGGTGATCAGGTTCGGCACGATCCGCGCGTCGCCGCAGGTGATGAACAGGGTGTGCGGCTGCTGGCCGTGCGCCAGCCCGCTCCACGTGTCCCGCAGCAGCGGCGCCGTGCGGCGCTGGAACTCCGAAGCACCGCGGCAGAGCAGCGAGCTCGCGGTGCGCTGGGCGGGCAGCACGACGTGCTCGGCCTGCCACTGCGACCACGGCGCGAGCCACCGCGGCACGACCCGCGCGGCGACGCTGCGGCGCACGGTCGGCGCGCCCGAGCGGCCGCGTTCGAACCACGGGTGCCCGATCTCGTCGACCGTGACCGGCCCGGCGTGCGCCTGCTGCCAGCCGCGCAGGCAGTCGAACGCGGCGTGGTCGAGGTAGTCGACGAGGAGTTCGAGGGTCACTTCGGCGTCCGGCGGGAGTTCGGCAAGCACGCGGGTCAGCCGCGGCACGGACAGGAACGTCAGCGCGCCTTCGATGACGACGCGGTGGCGGTCGCCGTCGGTTTCGACGTGGATGCCGGAGAAGATCATCCGCCGCAGCATCAGCGCGAGGGCCAGCAGGATCCCCGCCGCGACCCCGGTGAGCAGGTTGACGGCGATCGCGCCGGCCAGCGTGACGACGTACACCGGCAGGTCGCCGTGGCGGCGGACTTCCTTGAGCCCGTTGAGGTTCACCAGTTTCGTGCCGACGTAGACGAGCAGGGCGGCCAGTGCGGCCAGCGGGATCGATCGCAGCAGCCCGGTGAACAGCAGGCAGGCGGCGAGGATCCAGACGCAGTGCAGCATCGCCGACGCCCGGGTGCGCGCGCCCGCCTCGAAGTTGGTCATGCTGCGCACGATGACGCCGGTGACCGGGAACCCGCCGAGCGCGCCGGCGGCGACGTTCGCCGCGCCCTGCCCGATGAGCTCGCGGTCGAGGTCGGTGCGCGGGCCGCCGCGCAGCTTGTCCACCGAGACCGCGGACAGCAGGCTCTCCAGGCCGGCGATGAGCGCGATGGTGAGCGCGGCGAGCGCGAAGCCGGCCCAGCCGCCGTCCGGCAGCCGCGGCACGACGTGCAGCGCGGGCAGCCCGGCCGGGAGGTCGACGCGCGGCAGGGACAGGCCGGCCAGGACGGACAGGCCGGTGGCCAGTGTGACGGCGGCCAGCGGCGCGGGCACGCGGCGCACCACCTTCGGCAGCCGCGGCCAGGCCAGCAGCACGCCGAGGGTGACGACGCCGATCAGCACGGCCTGGTCGTGGTGCGCGGCGACCTGCCCGGGCAGCGCCAGCACGTTGGCGAGCGCGGAACCCTGCGCCGAGCCGCCGAGGACGACGTGCAGCTGGCCGAGCACGAGCGTGACGCCGATGCCGGCGAGCAGGCCGTGCACGATGGCCGGCGACACGGCGAGCGCGGCACGGGCCAGGCGCGTCAGGCCGAAGAGGATCTGGAGCAGGCCCGCAGCGACGGTGATCGCGCAGGTGACGGGCCAGCCGTGGGTGGCGATCGTGTCGGCCAGCACCACGGTGAGGGCGGCGGACGGGCCGCTGACCTGCAGCGGCGATCCGCCGAAGAGACTCGCGACCAGCCCGCCGACGACGGCGGAGATCAGGCCGGACAGCAGCGGCGCCCCGGCGGCGAAGGCCACGCCGAGGGACAGGGGGACGGCGACGAGGAAGACGACTATGGAGGCGAAGAAATCGTGCTTGAGGTTCTTCAGGTGCGCGAAGGGCTTCGGGGGTCCGGTGTCGTGCTCGCCACGAACGATCTCGATCATGGGGGCAGGATCGCCGAAACCGGGCGGAAAGTCTGCTACGCAAGCATTTCTCGCGTTCGCCCGCGCACTGTTCGGCGGCCCGGACGGCCGGTTTCACACTTATCGTCTCCGCCGTTCGCGTGGTTTCGATCCGGGCCTGCCACACACGGCGACGATGAGGGACATTCGGGTCTCGCTGTGCCGGCGGTCACACCCGATGTGCTGAATTCAGGCCTTTTCGGCGACGGCCAGCATCGCGCGGGTGATCACGGCCAGATCGTCCTCGGTCGAAACGTACGGCGGCATGGCGTAGACGAGGTCCCGGAACGGCCGCAGCCAGGCCCCGTGCCCGGTGGCGACGTCCGTGGCGACGGCCATGTCGACGGGGTGGTCGAGCTGCAGCACCCCGATTCCGCCGAGCACCCGCACATCGGCGACGGCGGGCAGGTCGCGCGCCGGGGCCAGGCCGTCGAGCAGGCCCTTCTCGAGCCGGGTGACATCGGTTCGCCAGCCGCCGCCGGAGAGCAGCCCGAGCGAGGCGTTGGCGACGGCCGAGGCCAGCGGATTGCCCATGAACGTCGGCCCGTGCGCGAGGACGGGCAGCTCGCCGCGCGCGATGCCGGCGGCCACCTCCGGGGTGCACAGGGCCGCGGCCATGCTGAGGTAGCCGCCGGTGAGCGCCTTGCCGACGCACAGGACATCCGGCGTGACACCGGCGTGTTCGGCGGCGAAGAGCGCACCGGTGCGGCCGAAGCCGGTGGCGATCTCGTCGAAGATCAGCAGCACGTCGTGCGCTTCGGTGAGTTCCCGCAGGGCGCGCAGGTAGGCGGGGTGGTGGAACCGCATCCCGCCGGCGCCCTGCACGACGGGTTCGACGACGACCGCGGCGAGTTCGCCGTGGTGCCGCTCGATCCCGGCGGCCAGGATGTCCACATAGGACGGATCCGGCGGGGTGTCGAACCCGGACGGCGGCGCGGGGACGAAGACCTGCTCGGGCAGCACACCGCGCCACAGCGCGTGCATGCCACCGTCGGGATCGCAGACGCTCATCGGGGTGAACGTGTCGCCGTGGTAGCCGCCACGCCAGGTGAGCAGCTTGTGTTTCCCGGTGCGCCCGCGAGAACGCTGGTACTGCAGGCACATCTTGACGGCGACCTCGACGGAGACCGAGCCGGAGTCGCAGAGGAAGACGTGCTCGAGCCCCTCGGGCGTGAGGTCGACGAGGGTCTTGGCGAGGGTGATGGCGGGTTCGTGCGTGAGCCCGCCGAACATGACGTGGCTCATCCGCCCGGCCTGGGCGGCGAGCGCGGCATCGAGCACGGGGTGCCGGTAGCCGTGGACGGCGGACCACCACGAGGACATCCCGTCGACGAGTTCCCGCCCGTCGGCCAGCTTCAGCCGGACGCCGGCGGCCTCGGTGACCAGCAGCGACGGCACCTTCGCCGGCATGGGGGCATAGGGGTGCCAGACGTGCCGGGCATCGAGGGCGAGCAGGTCGGCGGGGTCCATGGCTGCATTAAAACAGGACCCCGCGCGACCTGGCCGAGGGCGCCACCTTCGGGCAGCGCGACCCTCACAACCGGACCGGCAACGCCTCCAGCCCGTGCACGAGCGAGCTCGTCCGGTACACGAGCTCGTCCGGCTTCGCGTCCAACGCGATGTCCGGGAACCGCGCCAGCAGCCCGCCGAGCGCGATCTCCGCCTCCAGCCGGGCCAGCGGCGCGCCCACGCAGTAGTGGATCCCGTGCCCGAAGGCCAGGTGCCCGCCGGCCGGGCGCGTGATGTCCAGGCGGTCCGGCTCCGGGAACCGCTGCGCGTCGCGGTTCGCCCCGAGCAGCGAGACCAGCACGAACTCGCCCTCCGGGATCGTCACGCCGTCGACCTCCACCGGCTCCGCCGTGAACCGCAGCGTGGCGAGGTGGATCGGGCCGTCGAAGCGCAGGAACTCCTCCACCGCGCCCGGGAGCAGCTCCGGCTCCGCACGCAGGCGGGCCAGCTGCTCCGGCTCGCGCAGCAGCGCCAGCACGCCGTTGGCGATCAGGTTGACCGTCGTCTCGTGGCCGGCGACGAGCAGCAGGAACGCCATCGACACCAGCTCGGGCTCGGACAGCGAATCGCCGTCGTCGCTCGCGTGGACCAGGTCCGACAGCAGGTCTTCGGCCGGCTGGGCGCGCTTCTGCGCGATCAACCCGGTGAGGTAGCCGAACATGCTCTGCGCCGCCGCCTGCACCGCCTCCGGCTGCACCAGGCCGCTCAGCAACGTGCGGGACCAGCCCGAGAACTCCGTGCGGTCCTCCTCGCGGACCCCGAGCAGCTCGCAGATCACCGTGATCGGCAGCGGCGCGGCGAACGACGGCACCAGGTCGGCGCGCTCCTGCCCGGCGAGCGCGTCGAGCAGCTCCGTGGTGATCTCCTCGACCCGCGGCCGCAGCCGCGCCACCGTGCGCGCGGTGAACGCCTTGTTCACCAGCTTCCGCAGCCGCGTGTGGTCCGGCGGGTCCGAGTTGAGCATGTGCCGGCTCAGGTCCGGCGCCAGCCCGCTCTGCGGCGCCTCCGGCGGCAGCTTCGCCTCGAACAGCGCCCGGATCCCCGCGGTGTTCTTCTGCAGCCGCGGATCGGCCAGCAGCGCCCGCGCCTGCGCGAACCCGGTGACCACGTAGCACGGCAGCCCGCGCGGCATCCGCACCAGACGCACCGGGCCGCCCGCGCGCAGCAGCTCCGAGAGCACGTGCGCGTCCTGCGCGAAGTCCTCCGCGACCTCGTAGATCTCGCCGGTCGTCATGTCATCCCCCAAGCCTCACCGCGTCAGCGTTCGGCGAGAGCCGCCACGACGCGCTCGGTCACGTCCTGCCAGTATGCCCGCTGTTCTTCGCGTTCTTCCGCGCCCGAAAGCCATTCCTGGTGAAACCTCAGGGTCGTCTTGGCCCCGGCGCCGCTCAGCCGCACCTGAACGGTCGAGTCGTGGTCCCAGTCGCTCGGCCGCCACGTGAGCCGCACGCGGTCGCCGTCGACGTAGCTGCGGATCTCGCCCACCGTGCCGTTGGCCGTTTCGTACTCCGCGCCCGGTTCCCGCGGCAGCTCGACGCCGGGACCGAGCCAGATCGCGACGCCTTCGCGGCTGACCAGGAAGTCCCACACCGCTTCGGCCGGGTACGGCAAGGTCCGCGAAACGCCGATGTTCCACCCCACATCGGCCGTCTTCCCCACTGAAGAAGTCATGTCCTCATCCTCGCACCGGGGTACGACAAAACCGGCGGGCGGCCCGGGTGGAGGATGGGAACCCGTGCGCTACCGCCCGATTTCCCCCGCCGTCCTGACCGGCGAACTCACCGATCGCATCGACGCGCTCACCCCGCGGCGGATCGCGGTCGCCATCGACGGCGCGGCGGGCGCGACGGGCACCGCGGACCTCGCGGACGCCCTGGTCGACCCGCTGCGCCTGCGCGGCCGCGCGACCCTGCGCGTGTCCGCGCGCGATTTTCTGCGCCCGGCGTCCCTGCGCTTCGAGCACGGCCGCACGAATCCCGACGCCCGTTACAGCGATTGGCTCGACCTGGGCGCCCTGCGCCGCGAAGTGCTGGAGCCGCTGAAGGGGTCCGGCGAAGTCCTGCCGTCGCTGTGGGACGCCGAACGCGACCGCGCGACCCGCGCCGGCCGCGTGCCGCTGCCCGAAGGCGCGGTCGTGCTCGTCGACGGCGAGCTGCTGCTGGGGGCCGGGCTGGCCTTCGACCTGGCCGTGCACCTGTGGCTCTCCCCCGCGGCCCTGCGCCGCCGCGTGCCGGACGCCTGGGCCGTCCCGGCCTACGAGCGGTACGAGGAAGAGGTGGACCCGGGTTCGCTCGCCGAGGTCGTCGTCCGCGTCGACGATCCGCGGCACCCGGCGCTGTACACGCCTTAGCGGACGACGGCCACCGGATCGCCGTCCAGCAGGCCGGACAGCCGCTGCGCCATGACGTCCCAGCGCCAGTTCGCCGTCACCCACTGGCGGCCGGCCTCGCCCATCCGGCGGGCGCGCACGGGGTCGGCCAGCAGGCTGGCGAGCGTCTCGGCCAGCTGCGTGACGTCGCGGCCGTCGACGACGTGCCCGGTGACCTCGTCGAGCACCGCCTCGGGGGCGCCGCCGGAGTTGCCCGCGACCACCGGCAGGCCGGTCGCCGACGCCTCCAGGTAGACGATGCCGAGCGCCTCGACGTCCAGGCCCTTGCCGCGGGTGCGGGCCGGCATCGCGAAGACGTCGCCCGCCGCGTAGTGCGCCGGCAGCTCGGCCCACGGCACCGACCCGGTGAACACGACGTCGCGCTCCAGGCCCAGCTCGGCGACCAGGCCGGCGAGGGTCTTGCGGTACGGGCCGCCGCCGACGACCAGCAGCACCGCGTCCGGCACCTGCTCGCGGATCTGCGGCAGCGCGCGGATCAGCTGGTCCTGGCCCTTGCGCGGGACCAGCCGCGACACGCACACGACGGTCGGCCGGTCGCCGAGCCCGTGCCGCGCGCGGATTTCGGCCCGGCCGGCCGGGTCCGGCCGATACAGCTCGGTGTCCACCCCGGACGGCAGCAGCTCCAGCCCGGCCATCGGGCCGAACGCCGCGGCGAAGCGGCCGCGGGTGTACCGGCTGACGTAGGTGAGGACGTCCGCGGTGTCGCCGATGCGCCGCAGCGCCTGGCGCGACCCCGGGAGCATGGACCAGCCGACCTCGTGGCCGTGCGTCGAGGCGACGACGCGGCGGGCCCCGGCCCGGCGCAGCGGGTGCCCCAGCAGGGCGAGCGGGGCGGCCGCGCCGAACCAGACGGCTTCGCAGTCCCGCGCGCGCATGATCTGCTTCGCGCGGCGGAGCACGTCCGGCGTCGGCAGCATCAGCGACGTCGGGTGCCGGACGACCTCGAACGGCGCCTCGGCGTCGAACTCCTCGTGCGACCCCGTCCGCGATTCCCACGACGGCGCGTAGACGACCAGGTCGTCCGCCGGCAGCCGGGTGGCGAGGGAGTTCAGGTAGTTCTGGATGCCCCCGGGCCGCGGCGGGAAGTCGTTGGTCACGAGCAGGGTCTTGAGCACGCTTAGAGGCTAGCCACCGACGAACCAGGGGCGGCACCGCGTCCGCGGTACCGCCCCTGGAGGGTGCTGCGAAGGGTCACGCCGTCGGGCGGCGCGCTCCCGCGTACTGGCTCTGCAGCGGCGAGATCTTCACGACGTCACCGGTGTCGGGCGCGTGCACCATCTTGCCGTCGCCGATGTACATGCCGACGTGCGAAACGGGCGAGTAGTAGAACACGAGGTCGCCCGGTTGGAGCTGGTCCCGCGGCACCGCGGCGCCGAAGGTGGACTGCTCGCGGCTGGTCCGCGGCAGGGTGATGCCGGCCTGCTTGTAGGCCCACATCGTCAGGCCCGAACAGTCGAAGTTGGTCGGTCCGGTCGCGCCGTAGACGTAGGCGCTGCCGAGCTTGCCCAGCGCCGCGTTCAGCGCTGCCTGCGCGGCCGCGGTCGGCGCCTTGATGTTGGCGGGCGGCGCCGAGCCGGTGTCCCGCCGGGCGGCCTTGTCCCCGGCGCTCAGGTTCTTGTTGGCCGCTTCGAGCTGGTCGATCTGGTCCTGCAGCGTCTTCTGCTTGGCCTGGATGTCCTGGGTCAGCTTGGCCGCGGCGTCCCGCGCGTCCTGCGCGCGCTTCGCGGCGTCGCTGGCCTTGGCGGCCGCGTCGGTCGCCTCCTGGACGGCGCCGGTGAGGTTGCCCATCGCGGCGTTCTTGCCGGTCGCGATGACCTCGAGCGCGGACGAACGGTCCAGGAAGTCCTGGGTGGACGTCCCGGCCAGCAGCGCCGACAGCTTGTTCAGCTGGACACCGCTGGTGAACGACGCACCGGCGAACTTGTCGACCTCGGTCTGGTACTTCTTCTGGCTCTCGGACGCCTTCGTGGCCTGTTCCTTGGCCGCGTTGACATCGCCGGTGGCCTTGTCGAGCTCGCCCTGCTTCTTCTTCAGGTCGTCCTGGGCGGACAGCAGGTCTTCATTGAGCTTTTCGGCCTGGGCCGCGAGGTCGCGGTACCGGGCGAGGGCGTCCGAACCGGCTGGCGGGGTCTGGAGAACGGGGACGGGGGCGGCGGTGGCCGTCGGCTGGGCCACGGTGACGAGGGTGATCACCGCAACCGCGGCGAGGGCTCCTGACACCACGCGCCTGACTGGATGCGACTGCACGGTCGCGCGGGTCTCCTTTGCGTCTCGGCCGCCGACGGGGACCGGGCCGCGAAGAGGCCGGGGAGTCCTCTTCGCCGTTGTCCCCCCACGCGTGCGGGCTGCGTCGCCAGGGCAACACGAGCCGCAACAGGGAAAAGCACGCGGTGGTGGTTCCGGTTCCCAGCTTCCCGACAAAGCTGCGCCCGGCGGCGATCTCGCGTCGCCGCCTCATCGACGGCCGGGGGCCACGAGATCTCGGACAGGTTACGAAAAGACCGCCACCACGTCCACCACCCGTCGGCCAAAAACTCTGCGTGACGCCGATAAACACCATCGGACCTGCAAAGAGGAAAAGCTGTGATGGGCGTTACACGCTGGGGTTTCTCCGGCGAGCTTTCGACTACTGACCGTTCACCGATTCAATCGACCATTCGGCGCGCCGACACGAAACGGGCAAAAGTCAGGCGGTGCGCCGGGCCGGTTCCTCGACCAGGCGTAGCCGCGGCACCATCCCGGCCTCCGCCAGCGCGTCGACGGCCCGCCGCTCGTCGGCGTCCCACACCACCGCCGGTGGCGCGCCGAGCAGCACGCTCACCACGCAGTCGTGGCAGGAGATGCCGCGTACGACGCAGCGGTCGCAATCGACCACCAGGTTCTCGATGTCCGGAACGGCGATGTGCGAGACGTCCACTTCGGACAGCTCGGGGATGCCGGTCATGGGTCCTCCTCACGCGGGAACTGCTGTTCCGCACACGGTAGGGGCCACCACCGACAGTTTCGGTGCGGTCACACCCTCGACAGGCGGCTGACCAGCACGGACGCCGGCGCCGGATGGGCGCCGCGGCCTCGCACCGAGTCCGCGACGGCGCGGTCGGACGTCGCGACGACCATCGGCCGCCCGGCGGGCTCGGCCGCGACGAGGTTGCGGATCACGTCGTCGGCCAGCACCCCGCGGTCGGAGAACAGCACCCGCACCCCGCGCGGCACCGATGCGGGCACGGAGAGCACGCCGGCGCCGTCGAAGACGACGGTGACCTCGGCGGAGGTACGCGCGGCCAGCGCGGACAGCTGGTGGACCAGCCGGTCGCGCTGGTCGGCGAGGGCCAGTTCGGGGTAGCCGGTCTTGGTGACGTTGTAGCCGTCGACGATCAGGTGCACGTTGGGCAGCGCGAGGTAGCGGTCCAGCGCGGTGACGTCGGCGATCTTGCCGCCCTGGCCGGTGCCGGAGCTGGCGCCGCGGACCATGTCGGCCGGGCGGGCGCCCCGCGCGCCGAGGGCGAGTTCGCGGCGCAGGCCGGTGACGGCGCCGTCGATGGTGTCGATGAGCAGGGCGAGCCGCACCTCGTCGGCCTGGCGGGCCTCGCGCGCGGACTGGCGGGCGATTTCGGCGTCGGCGACGGCGCGTTCGGCCCGGGCGCGTTCGCCGGCGACGCGCTGGCGTTCGCGTTCGAGCTGGCTGGTGAGGGTGGCGATCTCGTCGACGTGGGCGGCCGAGCCGCGCCGGGCGTTGGCGGAGGCCGCTTCGACCGCGTCGCGGGCTTGGCGCAGCTGGACGCCCTGCTCGCGAAGGCGCTTCAGGAGCTTCTCGACTTCGCCCTCACGCTCGCCCCGGGCGCTTTCGGCGGCTTGCTTCGCTTCGGCGAGTTCGGCGCGGACCTGGGCGAGTTCGGCTTCGAGCCGCTGGGTCCGGGCGAGCGCGGCGTCGCGTTCGGCGCGCAGGGCGTTTTCCTCGGCGTTCTTGGCGACCAGCCGCACCCGTCCGGCGGCCCCGGACTCCCCGAGCAGCACGGCGGCGGCCGCCGCGGCGACGGAGTCGATGGCGTTGGGGTCGAGCACGTCGGTGCGGTGTTCGCGCAGCCATTCGATGACGGCGGTCCGGAACTGCGAAGACTCCCCGAGCGCGGCGAGCAGCGCGGCGCCCCCGAGCTTGGCCCGCTTGGCGGGCGCGAACTTGGCGACGGGCCGCAGCTGCCGGGGCACATCGGTGGCGGGCAGCTTGGCCACGGCGGCCGCGGCGAGCTCGGCAATGCGGTCGCGAACCGGTTCCGGCAGCGCGGGCCAGGTGGCGGGTTCGGGCTGTCCGGCCTGGTCAGGGGACTCTTCGGCCGGCTCGGCACGCGACGCGACACCCGAGGGACCGACGGGGTCCCCGGGCGGCTCCGGCACGAGCGGCTGCGGGTGCATTGGTCCAGGGTAGGCCCCGCCCCCGCATCCCGCCCCGCGCGCCACACGGAGGCCACACCGGGCGAGGGTCGAGGGGTGCGGCCGGTGCGGGCGAGCCCAGCGGGCGGGTCTTCGGCGGCGGCCGGCTTCCGACCGGGCCGCGGCCGGTGGGCGGCGATGCGGTCCGAACCGGCGAACGAAACCCGCCCGCGACCCCGGGGCCGTTCCGGGCCCGTGAGCAGCGGGGCGGCCAAAACTGTCGGGGGTCGCCTCTAGTGTCTCGCCCATGCGTCCGGTCCAGGCACAGCTCGCCTTCGACGAGCTCGGAACTCCGTTGCGGGACACGACTTTCGTCGTCTTCGACCTCGAAACGACCGGGGCACCGCCAGGGGCGTCGGAGATCACCGAGATCGGGGCCGTGAAGGTGCGCGCCGGTGAGGTGCTCGGCGAGTTCGCGACGCTGATCAACCCGGGCCGGGTGATCCCGCCGCAGATCGTCTCCCTGACCGGCATCACCCAGGCGATGGTGTACGACGCCCCGCCGATCGAGGAGGTGCTGCCCGCCTTCCTCGAGTTCATCGGCGGTTCGGTGCTGGTCGCGCACAATTCGGGCTTCGACACGTCGCACATGCGGGCCGCCTGCGAGGGGCACGGGTACGTCTGGCCGAAGCTCACCGTGGTCTGCACGGTGCGGCTGGCGCGGCGCGTCGTCCCCCGGGACGAGGTCGGCCGCTACAACCTGACGGCGCTGGCGTTGCTGTTCGGGGCGAAGACGCGGCCGACGCACCGGGCGCTGGACGACGCGCGCGCGACCGTGGACGTCCTGCACGGCCTGCTGGAGCGGGTCGGCAACCTGGGTGTGCACTCGCTGGAAGAGCTGATGGGGTACCTGCCGGAGGTGACGGTCGCCCAGCGGGCGAAGCGGCACCTGGCGGCGGACCTGCCCGCGGCGCCGGGGGTCTACCTCTTCAAGGGTCCGAAGGACGAGGTCCTGTACGTCGGCACGGCGAAGGACCTGCGGCGGCGCGTGCGCACCTACTTCACGGGTTCGGAGGGGCGGAGCCGGATCCGGGAGATGGTCGCCCTGGCGGAGCGCGTCGACCACGTCGTGTGCGCGCACGCGCTCGAGGCGGAGGTCCGCGAGCTGCGGCTGATCGGGGCGCACCGGCCGGCGTACAACCGGCGGTCGAAGAACCGCCACCAGGGCTGGTGGATCGGCCTGACGGACGAGGCGTTCCCGCGGCTGTCGGTGGTCCGCCTGCCGCGGCCGGGGGTGCTGGGCCCGTTCCGCAACCAGGCGGACGCCCGCACGACGGCCGACACCCTGGCCGGCGCGTCGGGCCTGCGGACGTGCACCCAGCGGATCTCGCCGCGCTCGGCGAACGGGACCCCGTGCGTGCTGGCGGAACTGGGCCGCTGCGGCGCACCGTGCGCGGGCCGGCAGAGCGTGGAGGCGTACAGCCCGGCGGTCGAGTCGGTGTCGGGCCTGATCGCGGGCCTGGACGGCCGCCCCCTGCACACGGCGGCCGCGCACGTGGAGCGGCTGGCGGAGGGCCGGCACTACGAGCAGGCGGCCCGCCACCGCGACGAGCTGGCCGGCCTGATCCGGACCCTGGGCCGCGCCCACCGCCAGGCATCGTTGGCCTCGATCGGCGAACTGATCGCAGCCGGCCCCGACGGCGCGGGCGGCTGGGAACTGGCGGTGATCCGCTACGGCCGTTTGGCATCGGCGGGCGTGGCCCGCCGCGGGGTGCCGCCGATGCCGGTGGTGGAGGCCCTGGTGGCCTCGGCGGAGACGGTCCTCCCGGACCCGGGCCCCCTGCACGGGGCACCACCGGAGGAGGTCGGGGTCCTGTTGCGCTGGCTGGCCCGCCCGGGGGTGCGGCTGGTCCGCACCACGCGCCCCTGGGCCGAGCCGGCCGCGGTGGCGGGCTGGCAGGGCTGGCTGAGCCTGGTAACGGAGGCCCACTCCCTGGAACACGTCGGCTGACACCCGCCGGGAGGGTCGGCTCGCGTATCCAGCGGATCGGTTCGCTCCCGACCGGCTCAGGCACACCGGCCGACCGCCCGGGCACGCCGCCGACCCGCCGGGTACGCCAGCCGACCGCCCAGGTACGCGAGCCGACCCTCCGGGTACGCCAGCCGACCGGCCAGGTACGCGAACCGACCGGCCAGGTACGCGAGCCCACCCTCCGGGTACGCCAACCGGCCGGCCAGGTGCGGGAGGCGACCCCTGTGGCCGGTGAGGCGGGATGGCGGGGGGCGGGGTCAGGCGACTGAGGTGTCCAGGGCGTCCAGCAGCCACGTGTGGGTTACCCCCATCGGCGCCGCCTCGCCCGTCACCTCGCCCGTCAGGTGCCAGTAGCGGCGCAGCCGCGAATCGCGGTCCGGCGCCGTCCGGCGGTTCAACGCGCGTCGGAACGACAAGCTGTCCGGAACACCCCACGCCGTCGCATGAGCCGCCACAAAACGATCGAGCGCCGCCCCCGGAGATGGCCGCTTCCCCGCCGCCACCGACGGTGCCGCCAGCGTGCACGCCTCGCCGACCTCCGCGTGGAGTGCGCCCAGGTCCGGGATGCGTTCGTGGCCCACCAGCGTGCTCGACTTCAGGTCCGTTGCCAGCCGGGCGTCCGCCGCGAGGAGGACCAGCTCCGCGTACGCCACCACCTGGGCCGTCGTCGGCTGGGGTGGTGGCTCGGGGGCGCTGATGTCCAGGAACATCCGGGCCGTCTCCGGGGGGATCGGGCCCGTCGTCATCGGGCGCCACAGGCGCACCAGCGTCTCGTGCGCCGAACACCCGTCCTGGACCGCGGACAGCAGCTCCAGGCGCGCCTCGCGGTCGGCCGGTGCGACCTCCGAGACCGCGTGGAGCACCGAGCGCCGCCACGCCAGGGTTGCCAGCTCGCGGTCGAGGGCCGTCCGCTCGGCCGCCACCGCGTCGTCGAGGGACCGGCGGCCCGCCAGGACGTCGGTGATCGGGCGCAGGCCCAGGCCCAGGCCACGCAGCCGGCGCACCAGCGTCAGCCGGTCGATCGCCGCGCCGTCGAAGCGGCGGTGGCCGCCTGCGCTGCGGACCGGCTCCAGCACGCCCTCGTCGCAGTAGAAGCGGATCGTGCGCACGGGCACGCCCGTTCGCCGCGCCAGCTCGCCGATGCCGAGTGTGTCTCCGGTCACCTTCCGTGGAACCTCCAGCCGGGTGGAATTCCTACGGTACGGCCATGGACAACGCCAGACTCGCCGAAGGGCTCCACGAACACACCGCCGGGTTGGCCAGAGCCGTCGAGGCCGCCGATCCCGACCAGCCGGTGCCCACCTGCCCGGAGTGGCCGCTGCGGGTGCTCGTCGGCCACATCGGCCAGGCCCACCGCTGGGCCGCGAGCATCGTCCGGGACGGCCCGTCGCCGGTCCCGGACCCGTTCGACGAAGACCCCGGCTCCCCGGACGAGTGGTCCGGCTGGCTGGACCGAGGCGCCGCCGACCTCGAAGCCGCCGTGCGGGCCGCCGGCGACAGCCCCGTGTGGACGTTCTTCGGCCCGCAGCCCGCCCGGTTCTGGCTGCGCCGCATGCTCCACGACACCACCATCCACCACGCCGACGCCGCGCTGGCCACCGGCAACGGCTTCACCGTGGCCCCCGACCTCGCGGCCGACGCGATCAGCGAGTGGCTGGAGGTGCTGTCCGACCCCGTCACGGCGAGCCTCAAGCCCGCCTTCGCCGAGCTCCGCGGCACCGGCCAGACCCTCCACCTGCAGCCGAGCGGCAACGGCGAGGGCCCGGGCTGGCTGATCACCCGCACCCCCGGCGGCGTCCGGTGGACCCGGGACGGCACCACCACCGCGGACGTGACACTGGCCGGCCCCCTCGAAGACCTCCTGCTCGTCCTGACCCGGCGCCGGCCCGCGGACCGCGTCACGCTCACCGGCGACCGCGCACTGGCCGCCCACTGGCTGGCGCACACCGCGGCCTAGGGCTCACTAGGATCGCGGGCGACCCCGCAGACGAGTCTTGGAGGACCCAGGTGATCACCGCGATCGTGTTGATCCAGGCAGAGGCGGACGCGATCCCGGACGCCGCGCAGGCGATCGCCGACATCGAGGGTGTCGGCGAGGTCTACTCGTGCGCCGGGGACGTCGACCTCATCGCCACCGTGCAGGTGTCGACGCACGAGGAGCTGGCCGACCTGATCCCCGGCCGGATCGGGAAGGTGCCGGGCGTGCTGGACACCGTCACGCACATCGCGTTCCGGTCCTACTCGCGCGCGGACACCGAGTCGGCCTTCTCGATCGGCGTCGAAGACTGACCGGACCCGGAACGGACGAAGGCCACCTCCCGCGGGAGGTGGCCTTCGTCGTGGCTGAACCTAGTGGTCCGACTGCTTGGCGGCCGCGGCCGTCTCCGCGGAGTCGAACTCGCCGTGCTGGCCGTGCTGGCCGTTCTCGCCGCCGTGGCCGTTGCCGTGGGCGCGCTGCAGCGCCACCGTCTCGTCGGCCGGGTCCGGCGACCAGAACGTGCCCGGCACCGCCTGCCCGGCGGAACCCAGCTTGTTCATCTTCTTCGGCACGGACGCGCCCTGGTACTCGAGCGGGAGCGCGTGGCCGTGGCCGTCGACGCCGCCGAGCGGCTGGTGGATCTCGATGAACTCACCGTGCGGCAGCCGCTTGATGATGCCGGTTTCGACGCCGTGCTCCAGCACCTCGCGGTCGGCCCGCTGCAGGCCCAGGCAGATGCGGTACGTGAAGTAGTACGCCAGCGGCGGCACGATCAGCACGCCGATGCGGCCGGCCCAGGTCGTCGCGTTCAGCGAGATGTCGAAGCTGTCGGCGATGATGTCGTTGAAGCCGGACAGTTCGATGACCATGAAGAAGCCCAGCGCCATCGCGCCCAGCGCCGTGCGGACCGGGACGTCCCGCGGCCGCTGGAGCAGGTTGTGGTGCGCGGTGTCCTTGGACAGCTTCCGCTCGATGAACGGGTAGCCCAGCAGGAGCCCGAACAGGATCGGCATGCCGATCGCGCCGGGGAAGAACACCGCCGGGATCGTGTAGTTCCCGAGGTAGACCTCCCACGCCGGCCAGATCCGGAGCATGCCGTCGGCCCAGGCCATGTACCAGTCGGGCTGGGACCCGGCCGAGACCTGTGCCGGGTTGTACGGGCCGAAGTTCCACACCGGGTTGATCTGGAACAGCCCCGACATCAACGCCAGCACCCCCACCACCAGGGTGAAGAACGCGCCGCCCTTGAGCGCGAAGTACGGCATGATCCGCACCCCGACCACGTTGGACTCCTTGCGCCGCACCCCCGGGAACTGCGTGTGCTTCTGATACCACACCAACGCCAGGTGCACCCCCACCAGCGCCAGCATGATGCCCGGCAGCAACAGGATGTGCAGCGTGTACAACCGCGGGATGATCTGATCCCCCGGGAACTCCCCACCGAACAACGCCCAGTGGATCCACGTCCCCGCCACCGGCACCGACAACACGATCCCCGACAGCGTCGCCCGGATCCCGGTACCCGAAAGCAGGTCATCCGGCAGCGAATAACCGAAGAAGCCTTCGAAGCAGCCCAGGATCAGCAGCAGCCCGCCGATCACCCAGTTCGCCTCACGCGGACGCCGGAACGCGCCGGTGAAGAAGATCCGCAGCATGTGCACGGCCATCGACGCCACGAAGATCAGCGCCGCCCAGTGGTGCAGCTGCCGCATGAACAGCCCGCCACGGACGTCGAAGGAGAGGTCCAGCGTCGTGCGGAACGCCTGCGACATCTCCATGCCCTGCAGGTTCTTGAAGCTGCCGTGGTAGACGACCTCCTGCATGGAGGGGTCGAAGAACAGCGTCAGGTACACCCCCGTCAGCAGCAGGATGATGAAGCTGTAGAGCGCGATCTCGCCCAGCAGGAACGACCAGTGGGTCGGGAACACCTTGTTCATCTGGTGCCGCAGACCCTTGGCCAGCTGGTACCGCTGGTCGGCGTTGTTCGCGGCCTCGCCCAGG
>NZ_PPHG01000065.1 GCF_002904295.1 Amycolatopsis sp. CA-128772 | reverse complement strand
GTCGCCGCCGAGCCGACCTCTCCCGCGCGACGCACCCCGTGGCGCAAGCGTGCACTGATCGGGATCGCGTCCGTCGCCGCGGCGGCAGCGGTGCTCGCCGGCGGCATCAGCATCGGGCTGGACCAGTCGGTCTCCGGCCGCCCGGTGCCGGTGGCCGACGGCCGCGCGGTGACGTCCGCGCCCGACGCGACCACCGTGCGCACGGCCGTGGCCGGCGGCGGCTCGGTCACGGCCACAGCCTCCCGGCAGCTGGGCAAAGTCCTCATCGCCGCGCAGGCCCTGCCGCGGCTGGACGCCGGCCACGCCTACGAGGTGTGGCTGACCGGCCCGGATGCGCCACGCTCGGCGGGCCTCATCCGCCCTCAAGGCACCGTCGAAGCCGTCCTCCCCGCCGGCACCGACGGGGTCGCGGTGACCGTCGAGCCCGCCACGGGATCCCTGCAGCCGACCACGCCATCGATCGCGAACCTCACGGTCAGCTGAACCAGCGCGAAGGCCCGGTCACCGCGGCGACCGGGCCTTCGGCCCTCTCCGGACTGCTCGTGATTCAGGGGAAACGCCGCGCGAGGGTGGGGCTCGTGGTTCGAGAAGCGCCATTCGGCGGCCTTCGCCGAGCACGATGTGACCGTTGCCGCGCAGTCACTGAATCGCGCATGCGATTTTGCGCTGCAGGCCGCCGGGTGACGCCAGCCACAAAGGAGCCGCGACCAACTTCCGCTCACGCACGTGATTGAGCGCTCACAGACGGTCATGTAGATGACCGACCATTGCAACATCCTCACATGCCGATGTGCGGACGCGAGCACGCGTGGGCGGCTCGTATCCGGTTCGGCGGCGCCGCGGTTTGTGCGAAGATGCCGATCATGGGCTCGGACTGGTCGTGGACATTGGTACTGCCCAGCGCGACGTTGAACTCCGCAACGATCGAACTGCTGCTGTCCCTGGCCGACGGGTTCGGGCTGTCGCCGCACCGGCCGGGTGGCGGGATCAACGGATTCGACAACTCGCCGGGCCGCGAGGGCGAACACCGGGTGCTCGACCGCGGACAGCTGGTGCAGGCCCTTGCCGTGGGTTCATGGTCGACCAACCTGTGGACCAGCGCCGCAGAAGATGTCTGGCTGTCCACCAAGCCGGACGGTGGAAGCGGCTGGGACTCCGTGTATCTGTCGTTGGACGCGTGCTACTGCTCGCGGACTCCCGGTGGTGCTCGGGCTGAACCGTTCCGGCAGCTGCACCGGCTGCTGACCGAACTGTGGATCGCGATCGCGGACGAGACCGGTGCGTTGTTCGGCCGCGTCGAGGACGAGTGGTCGTTGGAGCAGATCTGGTCCGAGGTGCCTGATCCGCTCGCCTGGGACGCTCCGCCGGCTCGGGGTGCCTGGCCGGACTGGCTGAGCTGGTGGACTTACTTCGACGCAGACCACCACCGGCTCCTGGCACCCCTCGCCACCGGGCTGGGCGCCGACATCCGCCGATCCCTTGGTGGCGCGACGGTGATCGAGTTGTTGATGGACCCGGCGGCAGTCGACGAGTTGAGGTTCGCTCGGCTGAACCAGGAGTACCGGCAGACCGTCGCAGCTGGTCTTCGTCGCGGCTAGGCAGCGTTGCGGACGGGGTGCGGCGCCCACGTCGTGCTCGCCGTCCGCGATACCGCCGCCGGCGAGGGGGCCGCCCGCCGGATCGGCGGCGACACCGAGGTGCGCGAGCTGGACCTGGCCTCCCTCGAGTCGGTCCGCGCGTTCGCCGCCGAACTGGCCGTCGACCACCCGGCGCTGGACCTGCTGGTCAACAACGCCGGTGTGGTTCTGCTCGGCCCGCGCCGTACCTCGGCCGACGGCTTCGAGCTGCAGTTCGCCACCAACGTGCTGGGCCACTTCGCCTTGACCGGCCTACTGCTGGACAACTTGGCCGCGGCGGGGGAAGCGCGGGTGGTCAACCTCAGCTCCCTCACCCACAAAGCCGCCGACCTGGACTTCGACGACCTGATGTTCGAACGCGGCTACCGGGCCGCCACCGCCTACGGCCGGTCGAAGCTAGCCACCACGATCTTCGGTGTCGAGCTGGACCGTCGTCTGCGCTCCGCGGGACTACCGATCGCGAGCGTGCTGGCCCACCCCGGTCTCACTCGAACCAACCTGACCCCGCGCGCCTGGGAACACCGTGGCCGGCTCGGGCAGGCGATCGCGCGGCTCGGTCTGCTGGCCACCCAGCCGGGGGAACGAGGCGCTCTGCCGCAGCTGTACGCCGCCACGGCACCCGGCGTGCAGAGCGGCCAGTTCTTCGGACCGGCCGGCCTCGCGGAGACGCGCGGCCGCGTCACCGAGGCTCGGCTCACCCCGAAAGCAGCCGACCCGGCCACCGGCCGACGGCTCTGGGCCGCGGCCCAGGAACTGACTGGGGTCGATTACCTCTGAACTTGGCCACCGGCCGAACGGGTCGTGCATCCAGACGCCCTTCTCATGCCGATGTGCGGACGTCGGCTGTCGAGCGCGGTCGTCGATGAGTCCCTCGATGGGGCTGGACGCGAGGTGCCCGGGGCCAGGCAAAGCTCGTGGCGGTCGGAAACCTGCGACGACGTTCCTTAGGTGATTCCAAAGTCGGGTGAAAGTCCCGCTGAAGTGCGGTTGGTGTGGTGGAGACGGCACCGGATGGGCCGGTGCCCTGCATCGAGCGAGGACACACATGGGGATTCGGACCAGACTCGTCGCCGCGGCCATGGTGGCCGGCCTGACGGCCGTGACCGGCGCGGCCGCCGCGTCGGCAGCGGCTCCGGCGGCTCCGTCGTCGGCACAGCCCGACAGCAAGAAGGACAACGGCAAGAAGGACGAAGGCAGGAAGAACGACGAGCAGCTCGCCAAGGTCGCCGCGAGCTTGCACGTGACGGTCAAGCGGCTGACCACCGCCTTGGGCAACCTGAAACGTGCTGTGGTCAACGGAACCGACAAGGCCGCAGCCATCGCCGCGTTCGCCAGGGAACTGGGGATCACGGTCGCCCGTGCGGAGAAGGTGCTGGAGGCACTGTCCGGTGATCCCGGCCCCGGCAAACCCGCTCCCGACAAGGAGGCGGGCGTTCCGGCCGAGGTGGTCAAGCTGCTGGCCGCCGAGCTGAAGATCAGCGAGGACCGGGCCCGGCAGGTGTTCAAGGACCTCGACAAGGTCGGCGGCAAGGGTGACGACGTCACGAAGGATCCGGCTTTCATCGCGATCGCCAAGGGCCTGGGGACCACCCCGCAGCGGCTGCTGGACGCGCTGCGCAAGGTGAAGGAGGAGTTCGCCAAGCAGGAGGGCGGCAAGCCCAAGGGCGGGGCGCCGAGCGGGAAGTGATCCTCTCCGCCGGGGTGTCCGGGCCGGCCGACGGCCGGTCCGGGCACCGTGGTCTGCTCCATACTGGGCGCGTGCGCGTACTGGTGGTCGATGACGACGAGGCCGTCCGCCGTTCGCTGGAGCATGCGCTGCGCCGGGACGGCTATCAGGTGTCCCTCGCGGCCGACGGCGTGCAGGCGCTGGACGAGCTCGGCCGGTCGCGGCCCGAGGTGATCGTCCTGGACGTGCTGGTTCCCGAACCGAACGGCCTGGAGATCTGCCGACGGCTGCGCCGCCGTGGCGACCAGACGCCGATTCTCATGCTCACCGCGCGCGACCTGGTCGAGGACCGCGTCGCCGGGCTGGACGCGGGCGCCGACGACTACCTGGTCAAGCCGTTCGCGCTGGACGAGCTGCGGGCACGGCTGCGAGCCCTGCTGCGGCGCAGCGGCGCGGTCCAGGAGGTGCTGCGGTTCGCCGGCATCGAGATGGACACCACCACCTGCCGGGTGCAGCGGGGCGCTCGGGCGATCGAGCTGACCCGCACCGAGTACTCGCTGCTGGAGTTGTTCCTGCGCAACCCCCAGCGCGTGCTGAGCCGCGAGCTGATCTTCGAATCGGTGTGGGGCTACGACTTCGGGCCCGCATCCAACCAGTTGTGGGTCTACATCTCCTACCTGCGCGGGAAACTGGAATCCACCGGTGAGCCCCGGCTGATCCAGACCGTGCGCGGCCTGGGATACGTGTTGCGGGAAGAACCATGACCTTGCGCGCCAGGGTCGGCCTCGCGGGTGGAGTCGTCGTGCTGCTGGCGCTCGCCGTGGCGTCGTTGGTGGTCTACCCGGCCGTGCGGTCGATCATGCGTCACCAGGTCGACGCGTCGCTGATGCAGAGCATCGGCGAGGGTGATTCCCTCGCCCGCCAGCTCAAGCAGAAGGTCGCCGAGTCCGGCGACAAGATCCCCATCGACGAACCGGTCGAACTGGGCAGCATGCTGGTCCAGTTCGTCGGCGGCCCGGTGTACCCCGGCTCGAACCGGGCCTTCGTCGAGATCACCCGACGGGACGCGGACGTCGCCAACGGCACGCAGCCCGCGTACTTCCAGGACACGACCTACAACGGCGTCGAATACCGCCTCCTCACCTCCGGGATGGGCAAGCCACCGGGTGGATTGATGCGGGTCGCCCAGCGGCAGGACGACCAGGCCGCCATCCTGGCCTCGCTGGCCGCGTTGCTGGTCGCGCTGACAATCGGCGGCGGTCTGGTGGCCGCGGTGACCGCACGGCTGGCGGCGCGCCGCGTGCTACGGCCGGTCCAGCAGCTCACCCGGGCCGTCGAGCACATCACCGCGACCCACGACCTGACCGCGCCCGTCGACCACCTGACCGGACGTGACGAGATCGGCCACCTCGGTCAGGCTTTCGCCGCCATGACCACTGCTTTGGACGCGTCCATGCGGGCACAGCGGCAACTGGTCGCCGACGCCTCACACGAGCTGCGCACCCCGTTGACCAGCCTCACCACCAACCTCGAACTGCTCGCCGACGGCGACGGCCTGCGCGCGCCCGAGGCCCCGGCCCTCGTGCAGGACGCGATCGGCCAGGCACGGGAACTGCGGTCGCTGATCAACAACCTGGTCGACCTCGCCCGCTACGGCAAAAACCCCGCCCACACCGAGGACACCCGGCTCGACCTGGTGGCGAAGACCGTGATCGCCAAGGCCGCCACGCGAACCTCCGCCCCCCGGTTCACGTCCGCCCTGACCCCGTGCCTCGTGCACGTCGACCCGGACGCGATCGAACGGGCCATCGCCAATCTCGTGGACAACGCGGTCAAGTGGAGCCCACCCGGCGGCGAGATCACGATCACCGTGGCCGATGGCCAGTTCTCGGTCACCGATGAAGGCCCCGGTATCCCCACGGCCGACGTGCCGTTCGTGTTCGACCGGTTCTACCGCTCCACCCGGGCCCGGTCGATGCCCGGTTCCGGGCTGGGCCTGGCGATCGTGCGCCAGGTGGTGGAGACCCACGGCGGGCAGGTCGCCGCCGAACCGCTGGACCACGGCCTGCGCATGCGGTTCCACCTGCCGGTCGTGCCCGACTGAGCGGGATCGGAGCTGGGACGCGCCGAACTCGGCGCCGGTGATGCCGGTGCGGATCGAGCCGGGACTGCCCATCCCTTCGGCACCACGCCACCAGCCCATGGGAGGGCCACGGGCGGCAACCGGTGGCGGGGCAGCCCATTCATGGACTGCCCCCTTCCTGCGCTCGCTCATGCCGACCTCACGTGCACCGGCATGACCGTGCGAATGCACCCCAGCGTCGTCGTGACAGCGACCGAGAACGGAATGGTCCTGCTCGACCAACGAGCCGGATGGTACTTCGAGCTGAACCCAGCGGGCGCGAGCATCGTGCACGCCCTGACCGAGGGCGCCGACCCGGTGCGGGAAGTGGTCGGGCAATCCGCCGTACCCGCGCAACAAGCGGCCGGGGACGTCAAGGCGTTCCTGGAAGCACTGCTCGGGCGCGGACTGGCGGTGCCGCGATGAGCAGGCCGACGGCTCTGCCCACCCGGCCGACGCTGGCCTGGTGGCGGCGTCCCCCGGCCCCGCTCGCGGTGGCCGGCGCGCGGTGCAGTGCCACGGCGAAGGCTGCCTGCAACGCTCCCTGGCCACGACGCTGCTGTGCCGGCTGCGCGGCACGTGGCCGACCTCGTGCACCGGGAACGGAGCCGGCGTCCCGCCGGGTTGCCCAGGCAGAGATGAGGACGGCCCTGCCGGCCCTGCGTCTGGACCCGGCAGGGCCTGGACCCGAAAGAACCCGTACGGGAGATCCGGATCCACGGTTCCCTTACCTCGTTGTCGGGCGGCGAAACGCGAATCGCTTTCGGCGCCCGGCTCGTTGAGGCTGGTAGCGGCTTGGCGCCCCGGCGGACTACGTTGGTCGTCGCGATGGTTGAGAAGGCAGCCGTCTTCCGCAGCAACTCGGGGAGACCGGCATGAGCAGTGATCAGGACTGGCGGCGCGACAAGGCGGAGTTCGTCGCCGACCTGGAGCCCCGGCGGCTCGGCCCCGGCCCCTTGGCCGAGCAGTTCGCCCAGCTGGCGCGCACCCTGCTCACCGCCCCCACCGTCGAAGACGTGCTGCAGCGCGTGCTCGAGGCCACGACGGTGATGGTCCCGGCGGCCGACCTGGCCAGCTTCACCCTGCTGGACGCCGACGGCCACTTCCACACCCCCGCCGAGACCGACGAGGTCGCCATCGAACTGGACCGGCTGCAGTACCGGTTCCGGGAAGGCCCCTGCGTCGA
Organism: Amycolatopsis sp. CA-128772; assembly: GCF_002904295.1. GTDB lineage: Bacteria > Actinomycetota > Actinomycetes > Mycobacteriales > Pseudonocardiaceae > Amycolatopsis. The sequence continues at coordinate 42,548 of NZ_PPHG01000065.1, read as the reverse complement.
AGCCGCCGACCCCGGCGGCCCGGCCGTCGCGATCGCCCCGGACCTGACCGCCGAACCGCGCTGGCGCAAGTGGGCGCCGGCCGCCACGGAACTCGGGATGGGCTCCGTCCTCTCGACCGCGCTGATCAGCGGGCCGCCCGCCGGCGAGTCCAGTGGCGCCCTCAACGTGTACTCGCGCTCCCGGCACGGGCTCGACGCGGCCGACCGCGACGTGTTGCTGCTGCTGGCGACCCACGCCTCCCTTGCTCTGGCCGCCACCGATGCGGTCACCCGCGCGGACCTGCAGGCCGCACATCTGCGCAAGGCCATCGACAGCCGGGACGTGATCGGGCAGGCCAAGGGCATCATCATGGCGCGCCGGGGAGTTTCCGCGGACGCGGCGTTCGATGTCCTGCGGCGGACGTCCCAGAACCTCAACGTCAAGCTGGCCGAACTCGCCCGGACGCTCGCCGAGCGCCACACGGAGATCGACCTGCCCATCCGCTGAGCCGAAGAATCAACCGCAGTGCCGTGAACGACCAGGACCGCCGCCGCTTCCCCAAGGCAGCCGGGATGACCGGACTCGGGGTCGTCGGAGCGGGCGCCCTCGGCGAGCTCGCCGCCACTGGACTGGCGCGGACAGGATCAGGCTTCGTCCTTGCGCAGCAGTTCGGTGATCGCGTTGCCCTCGGTGACCGTGAGCGGCCCGGGACAAGGTATTCGCAGTTGGTCGGCGAGTGCCGGGCCGTGGAGATCGGCGGCGGTTTCGACCAGCAGACACAGCGTGTTCACCGCTGTGCGCGTCTTCTCCGTGGGCCGGTCGAACTGGCCACGGACGAGGACGCGGTAGGTCGGCATGGCGTCAGGCCGGCGACACGCAGCGTCAGCGCCGACGGATCATCGACGTGCTGAGAGCGCTCCCAGCTGCTGGCGGTAACAGTGGATCGCCGGCGAGCGGGTCAAGACCGCTCCGTTGCGCCGGATGGCCCTGCGGGGCGCCGCCGAATCGACCACCGAAAAAGTCGATGCTTTACACGGCGGATGCGGCTTCTTACCCTCTGATCCTGGAAGCGCTCCCAGAGACGAGGAGACGGCGTGCGCACTTCAGTGTCGAAGGCGATGTCCCAGGCGGTCGTGGTCGTGCTCGTTCTCGGCCTCGCGCTGGTCGCTCCGGGGGCGGCCGGCGGGGCCGGGAAGTTCAACTACGGTGAGGCGCTTCAGAAAGCCGTCTGGTTCTACGATGCCCAGCGGTCCGGGGTGCTTCCCTCCGGGAACCGGGTTTCGTGGCGGGGGCCTTCCGGGCTCGATGACGGGAAGGATGCCGGGCTGGATCTGACCGGGGGGTTCTACGACGCCGGTGACCACGTCAAGTTCGGGCTGCCCTTCGAATTCAGCATGACCATGCTCGCCTGGGGGGCGTTGGAGAACCGCGCCGCCTACCAGGACTCCGGGCAGTGGGGTGCCCTGCTCTCGAACCTGCGGTGGGGTGATGACTGGCTGATCAAGGCGCACCCGCAGCCCGACGTGCTCTACGGCCAGGTCGGCAAGGGCGACGACGACCACAAGTGGTGGGGGCCCGCCGAGACCATGACCATGGCGCGGCCCGCCTACCGGATCGACGACTCCTGCCCCGGCTCGGACCTCGCCGGTGAGGCCGCCGCGCAGATGGCCGCCAGCTCGATGGTCTTCCAGGGCAGCGACTCCGCCTATGCCGCCACCCTGCTCACGCACGCGAAGCAGCTGTACTCGTTCGCCGACAACCACCGGGGCGTCTACTCGAACTGCATCACCGACGCCCAGAACTTCTACAAGTCCTGGAGCGGCTACCAGGACGAGCTGGTGTGGGGCGCTATCTGGCTCTACAAGGCCACCGGCGACGCCACCTACCTCACCAAGGCGCGCGCCGAGTACGAAAAGCTCTCCACCGAACCGCAGACCAGCACCCGCTCCTACCGGTGGACCCTCGCCTGGGACGACAAGTCCTACGGCGCCTACGTCCTGCTCGCTCAGCTCACCCGCGACCCCGAGTACGTCGCCGACGCCAACCGCTGGCTGGACTGGTGGACCACCGGGGTCAACGGCCAGCACGTGCCCTACTCCCCCGGCGGGCAGGCCGTGCTCGACCAGTGGGGCTCGCTGCGGTACGCGGCGAACACCGCCTTCGTGGCGCTCACCTACTCGGACTGGTTGCGCGCCAGCGATCCGACGCGTGCCGGCACCTACCACGACTTCGGCGTCCGGCAGATCAACTACGCGCTCGGTGACAACCCGCGCGGGGCCAGCTTCGAGGTCGGGTTCGGCGTCAACCCGCCGCGCAACCCGCACCACCGCACCGCGCACGGCTCCTGGGCCGACAACATCAACGAGCCCGCGCAGAGCCGGCACATCCTCTACGGCGCCCTCGTCGGCGGCCCCAGCTCGGCCAACGACTCCTACACCGACGACCGCACCAACTACACCATGAACGAGGTGGCCCTCGACTACAACGCCGGCTTCACCGGCGCGCTGGCCCGCCTCTACGGCGAGTACGGCGGGTCGCCGCTGGCCGCCTTCCCGCCCAAGGAAACCCCGGACGGCCCGGAAGTCCTGGCCCAGGGCGCGCTGAACCAGCCCGACGGCGGCACGTTCACCGAGGTCAAGGCGTACGTGCTCAACAAGTCGGCGTGGCCGGCGCGCACGTTCACCGGCTCCCTGCGCTACTACTTCACCCTCGACGGCGCCACCACGCCCGGCCAGATCTCGGTCAGCTCCGCCTACAACCAGTGCGACGCGCCGAGCGTGCACCAGTTCTCCGGCTCGACCTACTACGTCGAGGTGCCGTGCTCCGGCGGCGTCGCGCCCGGCGGCCAGTCCCGCTACCGCAAGGAAGTGCAGTTCCGGATCAGCAGCGCCGGCACCTGGGACCCCGCCAACGACTGGTCGCACACCGGCCTCGCGCCCAGCGGCAGCGCGCCCGCCGACGCTTCGCGGCTGGTGCTCACGCAGGGTTCCACCGTGCTGTGGGGCAGCCAGCCGGGACCGTCCACAGCCGACACCACGCCGCCGACGGCACCGACCGGGGTCACCGCCACCGCCGGCCGCACCAGCGTCGGTCTCAGCTGGACCGCCGCCACCGACGACGTCGGCGTCGCCGGGTACGACGTGCTCGGCTCGGCCGGTACGGTGCTCGGCAGCGCGACGAGCACCAGCTACCAGGTCACCGGCCTCACCCCCGGCACCGCGTACACGTTCTCGGTGCGCGCCCGGGACGCCGCGGGCAACCAGTCGACCCCGAGCAGCCCGGTTTCGGTCACCACCACGACCGGCGGCGGCGACCCCGGCACCGGCTCGCTCGCCGTGCAGCAGCACGGCGGCAGCGTCACCGACAGCCAGATCCGCACCAGCCTGCAGGTCGTCAACCGGGGCAGCACGCCCGTCGCCTTGACCGGCGTCACCGCGCGGTACTGGTTCACCGGCGACGCCACCAACCCGGGTTACCAGATCTGGTGCGACTACGCGGTTCTCGGCTGCGCGAACGTCTCGCTGCGCGTGGTGAAGCTCGCCACGCCGCGGCTGGGCGCCGACGCTTACGTGGAAGTCGCCTTCAGCGGCGGTACCCTCGCCGCCGGAGCGGCGACCGGCGAGCTCCAGGTCCGGGTGGCCAAAGCCGACTGGTCCGCCTTCAACCAGGCCGACGACTACAGCTTCCGGACGGCGGCGTCGTTCACCGACCTGAGCACCGTCACCGCCTATCAGTCCGGCGCGCTCGCCTGGGGGACCGAACCGTGATGGTCGAAGGAGAACCGCCGGACGAGCGGCAGCCAATCGAGGTAGAGGCCGAGTTGCTGCGGAAGATCCTCGATCGCGCTGACCGTGGCGATGAGGCTCGCCAGCGTCGGGTCGTCCCATGGGTGCGACGCGACTTCCGCCCAGGTCTGCCGTTGAAGCACCTCGCGCGAGGTGAACAGCTCGCCGGTCGCGCGGGCGTCGTCGGCGTGCAGCGCGAGCAGGACGATGACCGCTTTGGCCGGCTCGGCCGCGCCGTGGGTGAACTCGGCCAGTTCGACGTTGGTCAGCCGCGACCGGATGAGCCGGTAGAGGTTCAGCAGCCGCTTCGCCGTCCGGGGGGTCGGTACCAGGTTCCCCACCTTGCAGAGGAAGTCCACCTCGGCCGCGGAGAGTTCCAGCTGTAGCGGGCGCACGTCGATCTCCGGGTCCTCCGGTGCGGGACGATCCCGGGCGCCCGGGGTGGCCGCGGGCGTCGGGCCGGCCGGCGGTCGCGGCAGCGTGGGCGCCATGCTCCGGATGAGGCCCTGGTAGGCGTCGTCGTCCATCGCGGACAGCTGGAACGGGATCTGGAAGATCTTCTCCAGGTACTGCTCGGGCGCCAGGTCCGTGAGCAGGTCCGCGTAGTGGGTCGTGATCGCCTTCCGCAGCCACCGGGGGTCGACGCCGACGACCACGACGAACACCGGCAGCGCGACCAGCAGGTGGATGGCTTCGAGGACCTTCACGACCACGTCGCTGGGGCAGCGGTCGAGGTCGTCGATGTACAGCACGACCCGCTCCAGCCCCCCTTCCTCCCGGGCGAGGATCGCGGCGAACGTCTCCAGGTCCCGCCGGAGCAGGGAGACGATGCCGAGGTGGCGGCGGTAGTCGTCGCTGGCGTAGCGGGACTTGGCGAACGCGGCCGCGTCGTGGCCGGGCGCGAGGTCGCCGACGGCCCGCTCCAGCCGCTCGGCTTCGGCGTCGAGTTCGGCGAGCCGCTGGTCGGTGGCGTCCTTCGCGCGGTCCGCCGCGTCGGAGATCCGGCGCACCGCCTTCCGGACGGTGGTGATGGCCGGGGTGGCCGCGGCGAGCAGCGAAGCAGCACCCACCACGGCCGGCCACAGTGGTCCACGGACCACGACGGCCAGCACGACGGCGAACGCGAGGCCGATGGCGAGCGTCGTCCACGCACGGACGTCACCGCGCAGGAGCTGCCACCCGCGCCGGAGTTCGGTCGTCACGCCGGCTGCCTCGCCGGCGAACTCCTTGATGTGGTCGGCCGTGGCGGCGTCGACACCGGTCTCCTGGGCGATCCACGCGAAGTCCTCGGCGGTCAGGCCCAGCCGGACCGGGGCACGCTCGTGCCTCGCCGCGACGAGCATGCGCTCCAGGCGCACGGCGCTGAGCTGCGTGAGCAGTGAACGTTCGGTGCGCCGCAGCTCGGCCAGCTCGTGGGCGCGGCGGGTCAGGTCGTCCTCCGACCCGCTGGCGGCGATGTGGTCGAAGATGTGCGTCGCGAGGCTCGCCCAGAGATTGGCCTCGGCGTAGTGCCACGCGTTGAAGGTGACCTGGCGGACCGACGAGCAGAACGTGGAGATTTCCGGTCCCCGGCGTCCCGCGGACCGTTCGGCGGTTTTCGCGGCCCCCGCCATCGCCCGGATCCGGCTTTGCATACTGCGCATGAAGAAGCTCTTGCCGGTTCCCCAGTTCCCGAACAACCCGATGGACAACGGCGGCGCGATCAGGCGCGACGCGACGAGGTCGGCGAGCATGTCGACGTCGGCGGCGATGCCCATCCGGTCCGGGCCGTCATCGGTGTCCGCGTGGAAACCCGCGGCGTGGCGCACCGGCGGCAGGTCGAACCCGTTCGGCGGCGTTTCGGCGTCGTCGGACGGGGATTGCACTCGATCGGGGGGCGGCGCGCTCGACGCGACCGCGGTGGACAAGACGTCGTCACGCCGCTTCCGGTATTGGTCGGCCGACACCTTTCCGTTGGCAAGCTGCAAGTCGAGTTCGCGGAGTTCGTCCTGCCAGGTCACCTGCGTCGTCCCCCGGGTGTCCGGTTGTCCCCACCAGGCCGGATGTCGTTTGCGCCGCGGGCCGCGTTACGGTCGCCCGGGAGGTTTCACCGATCCGAGGGAGCTGACGCCGTGGCAGGTCTTCACGTCGGCTGCGCGATGTGGACCCACAAGGCGTGGCCGGGCCGGTTCCTGCCGCCGTCGGTACCGGCCAAGGAACGGCTGCGGGCCTACGCCGGCTGGTGCAACGCCGTCGAGGGCAACACCACCTTCTACGCCACGCCCGCCCGGGACACCGTGGCCACCTGGGCGCAGCAGACCGATGACGACTTCCGGTTCGTGGTCAAGGTGCCCAAGGTGGTCACCCACGAACGGCGGTTCGCCGGGGTCGAGACCGAGATGCGGGCGTTCCTGGACGCGCTCGAACCGCTGGGTGACCGGGCCGTCCTGTGGACGCAGCTGCCCGGCTCGTTCGGGCCCTCCGACGTCGATTCCCTCGGGCGGTTCCTGCGGCGGCTGCCGGCCGGGCGGCGGCGGGCCGTCGAGGTGCGCCACCCGGCGTTCTTCACCGACGCCCGGTCGACGTCGCTGCTCGAGGAGACGCTCGGGACCGCGGAGGCCGAGTGGGTGCCGTTCGACACCACCATCTTCTTCGGGCGGCCGCCGGGCAGCAAGGCCGAGCAGGAAACCTGGGCCAAGAAGCCGCGGCTGCCGCGGCGGACGCGGGCGCTGACCGACCGGCCGATCGTCCGCTACCTGGGGCGGGACTCGGCCGAGGAGACCGCCGAAGGGTGGCAGCCGTGGACCGCGGTGGTGGCGGCCTGGCTGCGCGAAGGGCGGTCGCCGACGGTTTTCGTGCACACCCCGAACAACGACGAGGCGCCGGCGCTGGCCCGCCGCTTCCACGACGACGTGCGGGCGCTGGTGCCTGATCTTGAGCCGCTGCCGGAGCCGGAGCCGGTCGAACCGGCGACGTTGTTCTGAAGGATCTTCCGGTTCGGGCCCTGGTGACCGTGCCGGCCATGAATCACAGAAAGGCGCGGCCGGTGGAACAAGCGCGCTCCGGGGGGCGCCGGCGGACCCGGCGGCGCAGGAGGGAAGGGTGCCCTCGACACGAACGGCGCCCGACGTCCGGGCGCGGCGAGCGGGCCTCCCGGCAATGCCGGCCCGGCCGGGCTCGCGGGCAATCAGCAGACCCGGCAGCTTCCGGCCACCGACTTCTGGATGGTCGTGCGGGCCGAGCTGGGCGCCGACATCGCGACCAGCTCGGCCCACTGGTACGCCATTGCCCAGTACTGTTTCCGGCAGGTTCGCGGCACGCCCACGGCAGCCGAGGCGGATCGGATCATCGAGCTGCTCGATCTGGTCATCGCGACCTCGCCGGCCGCGGATCAGGCCCTCGCGACGAAACGGCAGTTCCTCAACGGGGACGATGCGATCGGGATTCCCCGCAACCTCGACGTCGTTCCCGATTTCGAGCGGTATCTGCGGCGGGTGACGCTGTACGGTCAATTGATCGACCAGCTTTTCGGCGACGCCAAGGACATGCTTTCCGCCGTCACGTCGACCGGTCTGACCGAGGCGCAGCTGAGGGTGCAGCTGAACAAGCTGGACACCACCGCGTCCGTGCTGAACGCCGCGCTGGAGGACGCCAAGGAGTCACTCGCCGAAGCGGAGACCGACGAAGCGAGGGGCAAAGCTGCGGTGGTCCAGACTCCGCACGGAGGGGGCCAAAGACGCCGCCGGGCACAGAACGCCGGACGGCCACATCGATGTCGACGCCTGGGCGGCGGCCGCGGGAGGCGTCCTCATCAGCTTCGCGAAATTCGTCAAGGACATCGACCAGGCAACCGGCGATCCGGCGTTGAAGTCGCTGGTCAAGGACCTCGCCAAGCTGCTGCAGGAGAAGCGTTCGGCCACCGAACGCGTGAACGCCGCCAAGCGTCAGGTGCACCTGGCGCAGCTGAGGGTCGACGGCCTCACCCGAGAGCGCGCGGACTACGAGAACCTGTACGCGCGAGCACGCGACGACGCGGCCCTCCTGCGCCGGACCGCACTGACCATGATCGCCGCCACCCGGCGATACGGCGACGTCTTCCTGGAAAGCCAGGTGCGGGCGGCACGGGCGGTGGAGATCTACACCTGCGGGATCAATCCGCAGCCATGACGCTCGACCGGCGGCACGTGCATCCGGACGTCGAACGCGACTTCGACGAAGACCTGATCGATCCGGCGGCTTACCAGGCACGTTTGCTGGCCGGCACCCGGGAGCTGGTCCTGGTGGATCTCATCGCCGGGTTCGACGACTACGACTACCAATCCTTCAAGGACGACGAGCACGACCTGACGATAACCGGCGAGCAGGAACTCGAGCAGTTCCGCACGACGCGGACGATCTCATTCACCGTGAACCCCGATGATCTCGCCGGCGATCGGTGGCAGGCGAAGGTCGAAGCGGTGCGGGTCATCCTGCACGACGTCACCGCGGCAACGCCGATCTTCGCCATGGTCGTGGCCCACGGAGCACGGTGTACCGACCGGCTCAAGGACGGCACTGACGTCACCCAGTACCTCGAGTCCCGGTCCATCCTGGTCCAGGTGGCACCCGACACGGCCGGCGCCGTGGCGATCGGCGCCGCCGCGGCGCCGACGACCGAACGCCCGAGCTAATTCTGGCGCCGCAGTTTGTCGACCGAATGGACGTTGTCGATCGAAGCGGGGGTAGCCACGTCACGCAGCGTGGATCTCACCGCCCTGAGCCGGATCGAGGTGGCGTTTTCCTACAAAGCCCTCACGTCCTAGCGGCTGTCGAGGGATGCGCACAATCACCAGAAGAACGCCTGTGCAACTCGATTCGATCTTGGAACTGTCGTGGCGGTAGCGGCCGGGGTGACCGGCTTCGCCGTGTTCGCCTGTCCCAGGGGTCGGCCTCATCCACGACACGCCGGGCAAGCCGTGAATTGCGGAACCGGTTCCACGGCAAATGTGCCATTCTGTTCGGATGGGGAGAACGGGACCGCTCGGCTTTCTCGGTGCCGACGTGCTGGTGAAGCTGATCGGGGCGCTGTGCCTGCGGCCGCGGGTCGGGGATCGGCCGCGGAAGCTGGATGATCAGTGCCGGTGGGGGGACTACCAGGACGAACGGTCCGAACGGCGGGGGCTGCCCATGGTCTGCCTCGTGCGGCCGGGGGAAAACGGGGATGTGCTCACCGCCATTGCCGAACGGCTGCGGAGTGCCAAACCGCAGGGCAGCATCCGGTATGCGCGGCCCGATCTCGCCGCCCATGAGGGGCGGGATGAGGCCGGGGCCGCCACCGCCGACTCCGTCACCGTCGTGCGGGACGTGCTGCGGGAAGCGCGGAAGGAGCTCGGGGACAGCGCGTCCGCGCACACCAGCCGGCTGCCGTTTCCGCTGTTCGACCTCGTCTACTGGCTCATGCTGCAGGACTACGACGGGCGGGACGATCCCGACGGGGTGCTGCGGCGGGCCATCCGGCGGATCAGCCTCGCCGAACGGTTCAGCTCCTCGGCCGAGGACGCCGTCAAGCAGCTGCCCGAGAACCAGGGCATCTGGAAGGTCTTCTCGCTGCTCGTGCGCGGGCTGACCCTGCTGACCTTCCGGGTCGCCGTCACCGGGCGGGTGCCCGTGCTGTCCGGGCGGTACCGGTGGTTCCTGCGGCAACCGCACCTGGCGCCGGAGATGTCCGGCAGCTTCGTCCGGTTCGCCCGGCGGCTCACCGAGGGGCAGTGGCAGGAGGAGGCCCCCGAATACGTCTGCCGGCTGCTGCTCAACGCCTTCCTCGAAGACCTGCGGCGCGCCTACCGGCTGCGGCCGTGGCGGGTGTGGCGGCGGCGCCGGATGACCTACCCCGTGCTGCTGCTGGACGAGGTGAGCGTCGGCAACGGCGGGTACCGGCTGCTGGAGCTGGTCAACTCCGTCCGCAACCAGGTCGGGCGGTTCGACCCGCTGCTGGTGGTCAGCGCCAGCCCCCTGCCGCCGCCGGACGCGAAGCCGACCACGCACCGGCCGCAGTTCCAGGCCGAGCAGGCGCGAGCCGCCTACGTCGCCTGGCAGAACCAGCTCGAACGCGACCGGCGGGAGCGGCAGCCGACCGCCTGGTACCTGCCGATCGGCGTCCGGCCGCCCGCCGACACCGACGAGCCGAAGGTGCGGCAGATGCTGCAGACCCTCGGCAGCGACTACCGGTTCCGCCGGCAGGTCCGGCCGCCGTGGTGGGCGAGCCGGTGGACGCGGATCGGCGTGCCCGTCGTGGTCGTCGCGCTGGTCGCCGGGTTCGTCGCCTACCGCCACCGCGACAGCTACGCCGAGCACTGCGGTTCCGACAACCTTTGGTTGACCTGGACCGGCAGCGAGTGCGTCGGCACCACGGACGGCGCCCAGGACGTCTTCCAGCCGTCGGACGCGACGATCCGGCAGGTCGAGGCGGTCGTGCTGGACCAGAACCACCGCGCGGAGCAGCTGCACCAGGCCCACCCGGAACGGCCGTACATCACGCTCGTCGTGCTCGAGGCGCTGACGTCGTCCAACAACCTCGCCGAGGGGCTGACCACCGAACGCGAGTCGCTGGAGGGGTTCGCGGTCGCCCAGCTGCGGCAGCTGAACGCGCCGGGCTCGGCCGACCCGGTCGTCCGGCTGCTCATCGCCAACGCCGGGCGCAACATGCGCGAAGGCGTGCGGGTGGCGAACCAGCTGCGGCAGCAGGCCGAGCAGGACAAGAGCATCGTCGGGGTCGTCGGGCTGGACCTGAGCAGCGAGCCGACCCAGCGGACCATCGCCGCGCTGACCAACGCCGGGCTGCCGATGGTCGCCTCGACGCTGTCCGCGGACCCGCTCGCCGACCTGAACCCGATGTACTTCCAGGTGACACCGCAGAACCGGCGGGAGGCCGCGGTGGCGGCCGGGTTCGCCGAGCAGCTGCCCGGGCCGCGCGCGGTCCGCATCTACTACTCCGACGACGACGCCGACGTGTACAGCACCAACCTGCGCGACGACGTCCTGAAGGCTTTCCAGGCGAAGAAGTTCCAGGTCGAAGCCCGGGCGTTCACCCCGGACGGCGGCCTCGGCGGGCCGCCTTCGCACGTGCGTTACGGCGAGACGCTGCTGGGCAACGCGGGCGCGGCGGGCCGGGACACCTGCTCCTACGACGGCCTGGTGTTCTTCGCCGGCCGGGGTGTCCCCGACTTCGGCCAGTTCCTCAGCAGCGCCGCGCAGTGCGGCAGCCGGGCGACCGTGATCGGCGACGACGACGTCACGCGGTTCGTCGCCGACCAGGGCGAACGCCGGCGCAACCGGGCACTGCCCTACTACTACCTGTCGTTCGCCACCTCCCCGGTCACCGAGCCGAGCGGCGCCGCGCTCGACTTCTACACGACGTTGGACGAGACGCTGTTCCCGTTCGAGCGGACGCCGGAGGGCCGCTCGTACGACGGCCACGCCGCGCTGGCCTACGACGCCGCGCAGGTGATGATCGTCGCGGCCGCGTACCTGCGCGAGACGGCGGCCGAGATCCCGGTGACACCCGGCGCGATCTGGCGCGAGATCACCGCGATCCACACCTCGCGCCCGGGTGCCGAGCAGGTCAACAAGTACCTCGAAGGCGTCACCGGGACCATCGACTACGGCGGGGACATCAGCCGGAACGTGCCGCAGAACAAGCCGGTCGCGGTGATGGGCGTGTCCGGCGGCGAAGTCGACAAGTCGGTCCACGGCTTCTGCGGCGCGGCCGACGGTCCGACGTCCGACACCTGGTGCCCGCCCGATCCGTGACAGGTCACGCTAGCCGAACGTCCACTGCTGGTTGCTGCCGCCGTTGCAGGTCCACAGCTCCACCGGTGCGCCGTCGGCGGTCGAGGCGCCGGTCACGTCCAGGCACAGTCCTGATTGGACGCCGGTCACCGTGCCGTTGGCGTTGACCGTCCACTGCTGGTTGGCCTGGCCGTTGCAGGGCCACGTCACCGCCTTGGTGCCCGCGCTCGTGCCCTGGCCCGAGGCGTCCAGGCACAGCGTCGCGCCGCCGAGGGTGGCGGTCAGCCTGCCGTCCGCCGTGCGGGTCCAGGTCTGGCCCGCCTGGCTCGCGCAGCCGGCTATCTGCAGCTGCGTGCCCTGGGTCGAGTTCGGCGCCGACAGGCACTTGCCCGCGCCGACCGCGTGCACCGGGCCGGTGCCCGTGTTGCTGCCGCCGGTGCCGTACCCGGCCGCGACGATGTTCGCCTGCACCGCGCTTTCCGTGGCGTCCGACGGATAGCCGGACGTCATCACGCCTTCGTAGAACGTGCCCGCCGATCCGATGCTGTTGTCGCCACCCGTGCCGAGGATGATGGCGCCTTCCTTGCGCATCGGGTTGTAGCCCGAAACGTTGGGGCGGACGCCGTTGTAGAACGTGGACACGTCGCCGGACTGGGCGTTGCCGCCGCGGATGGCCCAGTGGTTGGGCTCGCCCTTGATGATCGCCGTCAGGTAGCGGTGGCTGATGCTCGGGTCGTTGGCGTTGTAGCGCTGGTTGACCCCGGAGAACAGGCCGTTCTCCAGGTCGGCCATGATCCACGGGCCGTTGCCGGCGCCGTAGCCCCAGACCCTGATGTTGCCGAAGTAGATGGCCTCCATGGTGCCGTTGCCGTTGTCGCGGCTGTTGCGTTCGGCGTTGCCGTAGTCGAAGCAGCAGCCGCCGTTGTAGTGCGTGCCGTCGAAGATCGCGTACATCCCCTCCGGCTGGTCACCGGTCGCGACGCCGTTCGTGTTGTTGTTGCGGTACCCCGTGCCGGGCGCCACGTAGACGCCGTAGGCCTTCTGACCGCCGACGGTGGTCGGGGCGGCCGCCGCGTTGGCGAGGTTGTCGTAACCGCCCGCGGCCGGCCCCTGGAAGCCGCCCGGCGGCGCCTGCGTCAGGCGGTTGTTGCGGCCCGACTGGTCGTAGATGACCGTGATCAGGCAGGTCGTTCCGGCGCAGAAGGAGTCCTGGGCCGCCGCGTTCGCGACGCCACCCGCGCTCAGCACGCCGATGTCCTGCGTCTTGCTGTCCGACGCGCGCCGCACCTGGTAGAGCGCGCCGCTGTAGGCGCCGTACAGCGCCCGGGTCGTCGAATGCGCGGCGACGCAGGGCGTGCCGCCGGCCGCGTAGATGTCGCACGGCCCCTGGGTGGCGGCCTGGGCGCTGGTGACCGGGCCGGTCACCATGCCCGCGGCGAGGGCCAGCGCGGCCCCTGCGGTCGGCAGCCACCGTCTCCGTCGTGGTTTCGAGATCATCGGGGAACTCCCTCCGTCGTCAGCTCCGGGCCCACTTCTGGGCCGCGCCGCCGGTACAGGTCTGCAGCGACACGGGAGCGCTGTTCGCGGTGCCGTTCGGACCGAGGCACAGTCCGGACTGGACGCCGGTGATCGTGCCGTCGGTCGCCGCGTTCCACTGCTGGTTCGAACCGCCCGTGCAGTCCCAGATGATCACCTTCGTGCCCGGCGTGGTGGCGGCGCCCTCGGCGTCGAGGCACTTGCTGCCGTACACCTGCAGCTGCTTGCCGGACGTCAGCGTCCACTGCTGGTTGCCGCCGCCGTTGCAGTCCCACAGGGACACCTGCGTGCCGTTCGTCTGGCTCACGTTCGGGACGTCGAGGCAGCGGCCGGCGCCGGTGTTGCGGAGCACGGACGTCGATCCGCCGCCCGAGCCGGTCACCGCCAGGTTGTCGAACTGGGCCGTCTCGCCCTGGCTCGTGCCGATGCCGACCTGGCCGGCCGGGAACGTCGAGTCGGTGACCGAGCCGACGACCGTGCCGTCCACCGAGGCCGTGATCGTGCTGCCCGAGAAGCCCAGGGACAGCTGGTGCCAGCGGTTGGTGCCCAGCGCCGTCGTCGTGCCGCTGCGCAGCGTGGTGACCTGCTGGCTCGTGTTGTTGCGCTGGATCGACCACGCGCCCGTGTCGCTGACCCGCAGGTAGTACGCGTTCACCGCGGCCTGGTTGCCGGTGTCCTGCGAACCGACGCGGCCGAGCAGCTGGACGTACCCAGCCTTCTCCAGCAGCACGTCCGCGTTCACCGCGTAGTTGCTCCAGGCCACATTGCCCAGCAACGCGTACGGGTCGGTCAGCTTCTTCCACGGGATCGCCTTCTGCGGGGACGCCTGGCGCACGCACGTCCCCGCGCGGCCGGCGCCGCACGCCGCCGTCTCGAACGCGCCTTCCATGTCCATCAGGTACTTGGCTTCCTTGCCCGCCGCGTACCCGTCGAAGTCGTCGCTGTAGGGCAGGTTCAGCGAGCCCTGCGGCGGGCTGACCGCGGTGCCCTTGCCCTGCCCGGTCGTCGTCGTGATGGTGTACAGGTAGCCGGGCTGGGCGGTCAGGGAGTAGGCCCCGCCGGCCGGGGTGATGTCCGACGCGTGCACGAAGAAGTCCGCGGAGTTGCCGGAGTTCAGGTTGGTCGCCCACACGTGCACCTGGCCGGTGGACAGGCCGCCGGTCGTGGTGAAGTTCAGCGTCTGGGCCGAAGTGGCGTCCATGGTTTCGATGACCGTGCTGTAGTCACCGGTGTTCGGTGCCTTCAGCGTGACGTAGCTGCCGTTGGACCGGTTGCCGCCGAGGTAGCCGCTGGACGCGTCGAGGTACTTCCAGCCGGGTGCGGTGAACTGGGTCGTGTGCGCCAGCGCCCACGCGTCCTTGCCGACCGCGTAGTAGCCCGACCACGGCTGGTTGGCCAGCATCAGCCCCACGGTCGGCCACGGGATGTTCGGCGTGGTGGCGGCGATCAGGTCCCAGTTGAGGTACGCGGTCATCTTGCCGTCGAGGTAGACGCGGTTGATGCCGCGGGCCAGCGGCTTGGCGCCGTCGTTGTAGTCCTGGGAGCCGTTTTCGCTGGACCACAGCGTCTTCCCGGTGGCGGTGACGTTCGACGGCACGCTGCAGGAGGTCTGCGCGCTGAGGTAGCCGCAGGTGTAGTGGGCGCTGAGGACGTCGGTCGCGTTGCGGTAGGCCGTGTTCGTCGAGATCGCGCCCGCCGGCCCCCAGTCCCCCGGCCACGAGTCACCGGAGATCACCTTGACGCCCGCGTACCCGTTGGCGTTGAGCGCGTTGCGCATGGTGACGGTCCAGTCGGCGCTCCACTGCTTCTCGTTCTGGACGGTCGTGAGGTAGTCGATGGTGAGCCCGTGCTGTTTCGCGCAGCCCAGCCAGGACAGGTAGTAGTCGACGAGGTCGTTCGAGAAGAACGTGCCGTTGCCGATCCAGCCGGGCGCGCCCCACGGCAGGCCGACCAGCCGGATGCCGGGGTTGCGCGCCTTGGCCTGTTCCATGATCCACCACTCGTACCCGCGGTTGCAGTCCAGGTCGCCGCGGAAGTGGGCGTGGCTGGGCTCGGCGCCGCTGGTGGAGTTCGTGTCCCCGCCCATCTCCACCTTGAGGATCTGCAGGGCGGCGCCGTAGCCGGGTTTGAACAGGTAGTCGAGGATCTGCCCGCGCTGCGGCTCCGGGTAGTCGATCAGCAGGCGGCTGTTGCCGCCGCCGCCGCTCACCGCGCCGACGCCGTCGAAGGTCCGGCCGGCCGAGCCGCCGTTGAGCGTGATCGAGGTGGCGGCCTGGGCCGGTGCGGCCGCGGCCACGACGCCGGCGCCGAGGACGGCCGCAGCGACCGCGACCGCGCGGATCCGCCGGAGCAGGGTTCCGGGCATGGCAGTTCTCTCTCTTCCGACGGAGGGGGTGGGGGTGGTCATCGGTAGCCGGCCGCGACGACGTTCGCCTGCACCGCGGCTTCGGTCGCGTCCGAGGGGTAGCCGGCGACCATGGCTCCTTCGTAGAACGTCCCCGCGCTCAGGTTCGCGCCGCCGCCGGGCTTGCAGCAGTCACCGCCGCTGCCCAGCACGATCGCGCCCTGCTTCTTCATCGGGCTGTAGCCGCCGGGCAGTGCGCCGTCCCACATCGTCGTGAGGCTGCCCGACTGGGCGTTGCTGCCCTTGAGCGCGAACCGCGACGTGCCGTTGTTCTTCAGCATCGCGGTGACGAACTTGCTGGGCAGCGCCCGCTGGTTCGGGTTCCACGACTGGCTGCCGCCCGGGTACAGCCCCCACTCGAGGTCGGCCTGCACCCACGGACCGCCGCCGCTGCAGCCGCCGAACCAGCACTCGGTGCCGAAGTTGATCGCGTCCATCGCGCCGGCCGCGTCGGCCTTGCGCGTCGTTTCGCTGTTGCCGTAGTCGAAGCAGCAGCCGCTGTTGACGTGCGTGCCGCTGGTCACCATGTACATGCCCTCGGGGGCGCTGCCGGTCGGCACGCCGGTGAGGTGGCCGTCGCGCCAGTAGCTGTTGCCGGGGTTGATGTACAGCGAATACGCCTTGGTGCCGCCGACCGTCAGCGATTCCGACGTCGCCTTCGCCGGGCTGCTCTGGTTCGAGCCCGGGACGACGCTGGATCCCTGGTACCACAGGTCGTTCCCGCGGCCGGACTGGTCGTAGACGACCGTGACGACGCAGGTGCTGCCCGCGCAGAAGGCGTCCTGGGCCGCGGCGTCGGCGTTGCCGCCCGCCGCCAGGACCCCGACGTTCCGGGTCGTGTTGTCGGACGAGCGCCGGACCTGGTACAGGTTGCCCGCGTAGGCCCCGTAGAGCGCCCGGACCGTGCTGTGCGCGGCGACGCACGGCGTGCCGCCGGAGGCGTAGATGTCGCACGGCGCCGTGCCCGACGGCGGCGGCGGGGTCGTCCCGCCGGTCCACTGCTGGTTCGCCCCGCCGTGGCAGGTCCAGAGGATGACCGCGGTGCCGTTGGCCGTGCCGGCGCCGTTGACGTCCAGGCACAGTCCCGATTGGACACCGGTGATCGACCCGTCGGCGTTCCGCCGCCACTGCTGGTTCGCCCCGCCGGAGCACGACCAGCTGATCACCGCCGTGCCGGGAGCCGTCCGGTTGCCGTAGGCGTCCACGCACCGGGTGCCGGCCAGCGTCCGCAGCTCACCGGCCGCGGTGAACTCGAACGCCTGCCCGGCCTGCCCGGCGCAGTCCTGGATCTCCAGGGCCGTCCCGGGTGCGTCGGTGTTGCCCCGGACGGTCAGGCACCGCCCCGACGCCGAACTCACCAGCGGCGCCGGGGCGGCCGAAGCCGGTGTCACGCCGGTCAGCGCCGTCACCACCAACGCGGCCAGCAGCACGATCACGCGCACGGATCCTCCTCGATAGACGTCCACAAGAGACTGTTCAGGCCGATTCGCGCAGTACCAGCCGGGTGTCGAGCACCGTGCGCTGCCGCGGGGCGGCGCCGGCGATCATGGCGAGCAGCTCGCCGGTCATCCGCGCGCCCATCTCCTCCACCGGCTGGCGCACGGTGGTGAGCGGCGGGTCCGTCCGGCGGCTGATCGGCAGGTCGTCGAAGCCGATCAGGGCGACGTCCCCCGGCACGTCCCGGCCGGCCCGGCGCAGCGCGCGCAACGCCCCGACGGCCATCATGTCCGAGGCGGCGAAGATGGCGTCGACGTCCGGACGGCGGTCCAGCAGCCGGGCCGTGGCGTGCTCGCCGGAAGCCTGCCCGAAGTCGCCGAACACGACGAGCCCGAGGTCGTGCCGGCCACCGCCCACCATCGCCTGCCGGTAGCCGTTGAGCCGGTCCACGCCCGCGGTCATGTCCTGCGGCCCGGCGATGGTCGCGACCGTCCGGCGGCCCGCCGCGAGCAGGTGCTGGGTGGCCAGCCGCGCCCCGCCCTGGTTGTCGACGTCGACGTACGAGAGCCGGTCCGACTCCGCCTGCCGGACCGGGCGCCCGCCGAACACGACCGGGATGTCGACCCAGTCCAGGTCGAGCGGGCGGCGGCCGTGCATGCCGACGACGAGCGCCCCGTCGACGTGCCCGCCGTCGAGGTAGCGCAGCACCGGCGCCTGGTAGTTCTCCGTCGCGGGCACGGTGAGCAGCACCAGCTGCAAGCCGACCGCGGACAGCTCCCGGTCGGCCCCGGCGGCGATCCGCGGGAAGTAGGGGTCGGTGAACAGCCGCAGGGCCTCTTCGCACACCACCAGCGCGATCGAGCCGGTCTGCGGCGGGGGCGCCGCGCGCGCCGCGCGCTGGCGGGCGTAGCCCAGTTCCAGCATCGCGGACTCGACCTGCCGGCGCCGTTCCGGGCTCACCCGGGGAAACCCGTTGAGCACGCGGGACGCGGTGGCGGTCGACACCCCCGCCGCCCGTGCGACGTCGGCCAGGGTGGGGCGGAAGTCGGAAGACTCGGCGGACACGATGGCACCTCCCAAGACGACTCTGTCCGGTGGCACGTTTCAGGATATCCCTTCACCGCAACGGAAAGGAGTGTCCGCCGGCGGGTTCCGGCGGACACCCCGGTCCGGGTTCAGGCGCGCTGGAGCTGGAACCGCTGGTTGGGGTTGCCGGTGAACGTCCACTGGGAGATCCGGGCGCCGTCGGCGGTCGAGACTCCCCACACGTCCAGGGCCAAGCCGCTTAACCGGTTAACCAAGCTGACCGCGCCGCTGCCCTGGTCGACCACCCGCCACTGCTCGGCGGTCGAATCGGTGTCGGCCTGCTGGCTGATGTCCGCGCCGCTGCCGGCGTTCGCGGCCTGCAGCACCAGTCCGCTGTTGCGGGCCCGGACGCGGTAGTAGCCGTCACCGGAGTCCACGAAGTCGAACTGCTGGCCCAGCCCGCCGTTGGCGGATTCCTGCTCGATGAGCGCCCCGGCCGCAGTGGACGCGCCGGTGATGCCCACGAGCTTGCTGCTGTGCTGGGCCACCAGCTTGTAGTTGACGCCGGTCTGGACCGGCGGGTTCGGCGGCTGGGTGGAGGAGTCGAACTGGGTGATGAACTTCCACACCTCGCCCGAGGTCCAGGTCTGCCAGCCGCTGCAGGTGCAGCCGTCGCGCGGGCCGGGGTCGTGCCCGCCGTCGAAGGCGGCCCAGACCACCGGGTACCCGGCGCGGCAGCCGGAGTAGGTCGTCACGATGTGGGTGTGGCTGCCGGCGGCGGGTTCCGGCGGGTTCTGCGGGGTGCAGCCGTTGTTCCGGACGAACTGGTCGCGCAGCGAGCGCCCGGACGCGATGGGCAGGACGTTGTCGCCGATGCCGTGCATCCCGATGTACGCCACGGGCTGGGTGCCGCCGTTGCACCCGCTGAGGTTCGCGCCGGAGTAGACGGCGACCGCGCGGAACACCGTCGGCCGGGCGCAGGCGAGGGCGTAGCTCATGGCGGCGCCGTAGCTGAAGCCGCCGGCGAAGACCTGCGAGGTGTCGACGCACAGGGCTCCTTCGAGCTGGCGCAGCAGGTCGTCGATGAAGGTGATGTCCTGGCCGCCCGGGTTGGCCCAGCCGTTGCCGTTGCCCTGCGGCGCCACGAAGATGGTGTTGTTGCCGGCGTTGTCGGCCAGCCGGCGGAGGCCGTAGTAGGACCAGTTGTAGCCGTCGGTCCCGCCCGAGTCGACGTCGTTGGCCGTGCCGCCGCGCCAGTGCAGGCCGACGAAGAGCCGGTAGGAGTGGTTGTTGTCGTAGTTGTTCGGCACCCGCAGGATGTAGCTGCGGTTCTGGCCGCCGCTGGAGATCGTGTGGCTGCCGCTCGCCAGCCCGGGTGCCTTCCCGCAGCCCGCGGTGCCCGCGGCCGCCGTCGCCGGGGCCGCCGCCGCGGTGCCGGCGGCCTGCGCGGGAACTTGGCCGGCCAGCGCGAGGAGGGCCCCCGCCGCGAAGGCCGCGAACAGGGCCTTATACCTCACCATCACGTGGCTCCCTCTGCTCTTCGAACATCGTCGTTCTCCAGGGGTTGGGGGTGAATCAGGTGCGGTTCCACTGCTGGTTGGCCCCGTGGTTGCAGGTCCAAAGAATCACCTTGGTGCCGTTGGCGGTCCCGGCGCCGGACGCGTCCAGGCACCGCCCGGCGTTCGCATTGGCCAACCGGGACGTATCCGGCGGCGGGATCGTCCCGCCGGGCCCGAGCGGGCAGCTGGCCTGGTACTTCGAAATGCCGCTCGTGTTCGACAACGTCGGGCAGAGGAACGGCGGGTAGCGCGTGTCGGCGTCGACGAACACCTTGAGCCAGACCATCATCACCCGGGCGAAGGCGCCCGAGTTCCCGCCGCCGCCCCCGGCCGCGAAGCCGTGGCCCTCTCCGGCGATTTCCGGGTAGGCGCGCGGGACGGTGGCCGGGATCGTGGCGTACGCGCTCGCCAGGTACGCCGGGGTGACCGTGGTGTCGGCCTGGCCGCCGAACAGGATCGTGGGGACCGAGGTGCCGCGCAGGATCCCGTCGGGAACGTACGGCGCCATGCCGACGGCGCTCCGCAGCGACGGCCGCCGGGTGGCCGCGACGAGCGCGCCCCCGCCGCCCATCGAGTGGCCGCCGACGGCGAGCCGGGTCCGGTCGACGCGGTCGCGCACCGGGCTGCTCGTCACGAGCCAGTCCAGCGCGGCCAGCAGCTGGTCGGCGCGTGCGTCGGCGTAGTCGCTCAGGCTGTTGGTCTCGATGCCGACCACGACGAAGCCGAAGGAGGCCAGCCGGGGGCCGAGCCACCCGTACCAGCGCCACTCGGTCCCGTAGCCGGGCGCGATGGCGATGGCGCCGAACGTCCCCTGGCTGGTGTCCGTGGGGTAGTAGACGATCCCGCCGCCGAGGCCGTTGCCCTTCGGGATGGTCGTCTGCGCGGTGGCGAACGGGCCGTGGTCGGCGGCGATGCTCGCCGGCGTGGGATCCGGGCCGCGCTGGTACGGGTTGTCGGCGGCGACCGCCGACGACACGGGCGCCAGCCCCAGCACGACCCCGAGCACGGCCAGCGCGCCGCGGAAACGTCGCCACATCTCGATGTCCTTCCTCGTGCGGGGGCCGACTCAGGCGGCCGGGACGGTCCACTTCTGGTTCTGGCCGCCGGTGCAGGTCCCCAGCCGCACCGCGGTGCCGTTGCCGGTCGAGCCGGCCGGGAGTTCGAGGCACAGCCCCGACTGCGTAGCGGTGACGCTGCCGTCGGCGTTGCCACGCCACTTCTGGTTGGCCCCGCCGTGGCAGGCCCAGATGATCACCGCGGTGCCCGGGCTCGTCGCGCCGCCTTCGGCGTCGAGGCAGCGCCGCGCATCACCGGAGTAGACGGTCAGTTCCCCGGCCGTGGTCGCGGTCCACACCTGGTTGGTCCCGCCGTGGCAGTCCCAGACCTGCAGCCGGGTGC
The DNA here is from genome assembly GCF_002904295.1 of Amycolatopsis sp. CA-128772. Taxonomy (GTDB): domain Bacteria; phylum Actinomycetota; class Actinomycetes; order Mycobacteriales; family Pseudonocardiaceae; genus Amycolatopsis. Next base: position 21,677 of record NZ_PPHG01000065.1, on the reverse strand, counting down.
CCTGGGTCGTCGACTGACCCGGAACGTCCAGGCACCGCCCGGCGGCCACCGAGCGCACCGGGCCGCCCGTCGGGGTGGGATTCCCGCCGCTGTCGTCGAGGCCGAGGAAGGAGATGGCGTAGGCGAGCATCCCGGCCTGCGGCAGGGTGTGCCCGGTGCCGGCGATCGTGATGCCTTCCACGGTGGCGTGGGTGCCGGTGTCGCCGTAGCGGTTGCGCGTCCAGGACGACTGCGGGTGGTCGGTGAAGGACGGTGTCTGGGTCAGCGAGTGCAGGGCCGTCCACTGCTTGATCTCTTCGCCGTAGTTCGGGTACGCCAGCGTGGTGTCGGTGTTCCCGTGCCAGAGCTGCATCCGCGGGTAGGCGCCGGTGTAACCGGGGTACATCGCGTGCGCCTGGTCCGCCCACTGCTGCGCGGACCTGACGACGTTCCCGCCGGCGCACTGGCTGTTCCAGAGCGAACCGTCCGTCGTCGCGAAGCACCCTGCCGGCACCCCGGAGAACGCCGAAGCGGCGGAGAAGACGTCCGGGTACTCGGCGGCCAGGACGTTCGTCATCATGGCGCCCGAGGAGAAGCCGCTGACCACGATCCGGGCCGGGTCGACCGGGTAGTGCTGGCGGGTCCAGGCGACCATCGCCATGATCCCGGTGGAGTCGCTGCCGCCGTCGCGGGTGAGCCCGGCCCTCGTGGAGACATCGAAGCAGTGGCCGTCGCGGGTGGCTTCCGGCACCACGACGATGAACCCGTACCGGTCGGCCGCCGTCGCGTAGTCGTGCCCGTTGCCGTTGAAGATCGCGCTCGCCGAGCCGCTGCAGTAGTGCACCAGCACGAGCAGGGCGGGCTTGGCGGCGAGCTTGTCGGGCACGTACACGTACATGCCGAGGTTGGTCGGGTTGGTCCCGAAGCCGGTCACCCGGGTCAACGTGGCGGCCGCCGCCGGGCCGGCGGTCAGCAGCGCCGTCAGGGGCAGCACCAGCAGCACCGCGAGGAGGACGCGGACGAGGCGGCTCATCGGCGAGGTGTTAGCGCTCACATTTCACTGCTTTCAGGAGGACGTGGGTACGCGGTGAAATCGTCCGGCTACCGAACCGAACGGACCCAGTCAAGATAGGAGCGACCGGCCACGGTGGTCAATGAGCAATTTTCCCACCGGCACGGACAATCCGGTCCGAAGATTTACGAAAGCCGGGCCTGGACAGGCAAAACACCCGGCGGGACCGGCTGACGGACAACTCGGCCGGAGGTGAAACTTACTCAGCTGCAACGAATCCGGCACTCCGGTCCACAATGGAATCTGCGCAGCACGGAGCCCCGGAGCCGCGCTCCGGGAACCCGCTCACTGGCCGAAGAGCCGCCGCTGGATCTCCCGCCGGTAGTCCTCCAGGGTGTTGTCGAGGTGGGTGGCGGCCGCCCGGGCCGCCGCGTCGGGGTCGCCGTCGCGGATCGCCCGGAAGATCGCGGTGTGCTCTTCGATCGCGCCCGCCGCGTGCCCGCCGATCGAGCCGGACATGCCGATGATGTTCGACTGGCGTTGCAGGCGGCGCGCTTCGCGCACGGCGGCGACGAGGAACTGGTTGTGCGACGCGGCGGCGATCCCGAGGTGGAAGTCGTCGTCGCCGCGGTCGAACAGGATGGACTCGCCGCTCACGTGCCCGTGCCGGCAGGTTTCGGCGGCGGCCTCGATCGCGCGCAGCTCGGCCGGGGTCGCGTTGGCCGCCGCCAGCCGGCTGGCGGCCGTCTCCTGGATCCGGCGGAACTCGAAGAGCATGTAGACGTGGTCCAGATCGGCGGGCAGGAAGAAGGCGCCCCAGAGGGACCCGCCGAGCATGCCCTCGTCGTCGGAGACATACAGCCCACGCCCCTTGTGCGCTCGCACCCGCCCGAGCGCGGAAAGGATCTTGACGGCCTCCCGCACCACGGTCCGGCTGCTTCCCATCCGCGCCGCCAGCTCGTTCTCCGTCGGCATCCGGTCACCGGGCCGCAGGGCCAGCTCGGCGATCAGCTGCAGGATCTGCTCGGCCACCACTTCGTAGCCGGGCCGGTACGGGGCAGGCGGTGCGGCTTGCTCGTCACGGGTCACCGGATGAGTATGACTCAACGGTCACCGGCTGAGCACCCTACCTCGCGGGCCCGCCGGTCGGTCAACCCTTGCTCCGGCACCGTGAAAGTTACATCCGGCGCGCGGCAAGCGGGCCAATGAGCAGGCACGTCCTTGACGCCGTGCGACCCTGCTGTTCTCATGGATCACCGGGCCAGGACCGCGAAAACCCCGGCGCAGCAGTGAAACCGTCGAAAACCGCGGTCGTACAGGCCGATCGAATGAGTCTTACTCATCCTTCACCGGAATCGCCTGCCCTGGCGGGTGCCACGACGAAGTGGAGTTGCTGATGAGGGGCAGGAAACGCGCCGCCGTCCTCGCCGGGGTGCTCGCCGCAACCGTCGCCGCCGGGTGTGCGGGCGGCGGGACCACCACACCGGCCGGCAGCGGCTTCACGCCGGCGCCGCAGACCGACGGCCCGCTGACGGTGTGGGTCGATTCCACCCGGATGGCCGCCGCCCAGCTGTACCAGAAGCAGCACCCCGAGGCGAAGCTCGACATCGTCAGCTACGACGGGGACGCCAACGGCTCGAACTACCTGCAGACCAAGGTCGGCCTGTTCAACCGGACCGGCGACGGCTGGCCGGACGTGGTGTTCAGCTCGCAGAACAACGAGGTGTCCTGGGCCCGGCAGGCCGGCTTCACCGCGCCGCTGGACAAGGACCTGATCCCGAAGTCCACTTTGGACCAGTGGGCGCCGGGCGCCAACGACCCGTGCACGGTGGACGGCACGCTCTACTGCCTGCGCAACGACCTTTCCCAGACCGTCCTCTGGTACAACCAGACGCTGCTGAAGCAATGGGGCTACCAGGTGCCCGCGACGTGGCCGGAGTACGAGGCGCTGGGCCGGAAGGTCGCCGCCGAGCACCCGGGCTACCTGGTGGGCGCGGCGGGCGACACGTTCACGCCGGAGATCTACCTGTGGGCGAGCAAGTGCGGCGCCAACCGGATCACCGGCCCGAAGGCCGTCACGGTGACCGCCACCGAGCCGAACTGCACCCGGATGGCGCAGCTGCTGGACTCGCTGGTCCAGGCGGGCAGCATGTCGGCGGGCAGCGTGTTCAGCTCGGACTTCGACAAGAACTCCGCGGACAAGATCCTGCTGATGCCCGGCCCCTCCTGGTTCGGCGGCGCGCTGTTCCAGGGCACGTTCAAGACGCCGAAGGGGCAGATCGCGGTCGCCCCGATGCCGCAGTGGCCCGGCGACCCGGCGCCGTCGGTGGGCAACGTCGGCGGCGGGACGTGGCTGCTTTCGGCGCACAGCCACCACCTCAAGGCGGCCGCGGACTTCCTGGTCTGGGTGACCACTTCGGACGACTACCAGGGCAAGCTCGCCCCGGGCTACCCGGCGCACCGCGCAGCCGCGAAAACGTGGCTGGCGAACCAGGCGTCGTCCGGCTACTACGCCGGGGACATCGCCGGGCCGCTGCAGGCCGCGGCCGGCCAGGTCTGGTCCGGCTGGGGCTACGGGCAGTTCAGCCAGGAGGCGATCTGGGCGGCCACCGTCACCCCGGGCCTGACCGCGGGCAAGAGCATCGTGTCGCTGCTCCCGGCGTGGCAGACCGCGATCGTGGACCACGCCCGGTCCACCGGGTACCAGGTCACCGGGCCATGAGCGCGCCGGCGGCCCGGCACCGGGCGGGCTACGGCTTCGTCGCCGCCTACGTCGTGCTGCTGATCGCGTTCGGCGTCGTGCCGACGGGCTACGCGATCTCCTTCGCGCTTTCCGACGCGGGCGGGAACTTCACCGGGTTCGCGAACTTCGCGACCGCGGCCCGGGACTTCCGGTTCGGGGCCGCCGTCGCGCACGTCGGGGTGTACCTGCTGTGCTGGCTGACGACGCTGGTGGTGTTCGTGGTCGGGCTGGCCCTGCTGCTGCACCGCCTGGGCACGCGCCCGGCCGGCAAGGTCCTGCGGTTCCTCTACTACCTGCCGGGCGCGCTGGCGGGTGCGGCGAGCGTGCTCGTCTGGCTGTTCATGCTCGACCCCGCGGTCAGCCCGGCCGGGTTCCTGTTGCGGGCCCTGGGTTTCGAAACTTTCGGCCAGGTGGTCGCGCTGGAGCACCTGCCGGTGCTGTTCACCCTGATCGCCTTCTGGACCGGGGCGGGCGGCTGGATCGTCGTCATGTACGGGGCGTTGAACACCATCTCCCCGGACGTCCTCGAGGCGGCCCGGATCGACGGCGCCGGTGCGTGGCAGACCGCGTGGCGAATCCAGATCCCGTTGCTGCGGCGGTGGATCGTGTACATGGTGATCCTGGCCTTCGCCGGGGGCACCCAGCTGTTCGTCGAGCCCCAGCTGCTGACCCAGGCCAGTGTCGGGGTGGCCGGCCGGGACTACTCGCCCAACCAGCTGTCCTACGACTTCGCCTTCCAGAACAACGACGTCGGCACCGCCGCGGCGGTTTCGGTCGAGCTGCTGGTGGTCAGCCTCATCGTCGCGGCCGTGTTCGTCACGAGGTCGAGGTTCTTCGATGCGGACTGACCTCGAGCGGCCGCCCGCGCCGCCCCGCGTGCCCGCCCCGGCGAAGCCGCGGCACCGCCGCCGGCTGCCCAACCCGGTGCCCGGTCTGGTGCTCGCCCTGTTCTTCCTGTTCTTCGTGCTGCCGGTGCTCTGGCTGGTGCTGGCCGCCACGAAGACCGACGACCAGCTCGTGCACGGCCACCCGCTGTCCGCCGGCTCGTGGCGGGCACTGGCCGCCAACTGGGACGCCCTGACCGGGTACCAGGGCAACGCGGTGTTCCGGTGGCTGGGCAACTCGGCGCTGTACTCCTTCGCCGCGCTGGCCATCACGCTGGGCGTGGCGATCCCCGCCGGGTACGCGCTGGCGAAGACCGCGTTCCCCGGCCGGCGCACGCTGCTCGTCACCACCCTGGTCGTCATGCTGATGCCGAACGCGACCCTGGTGGTGCCGCTGTTCCTGGAGCTCAACACCGCGCACCTGATCGGCACCATGTGGTCGATCGTGCTGCCGTACGCGTTCTACCCGTTCGGCGTCTACCTCGCCTACATCTACTTCACCACCGCGGTGCCGGACGAGCTGCTGGACGCCGCACGGCTCGACGGCTGCACGGAGTTCGGCGCGTTCCGCCGGGTCGCGCTGCCGCTGGCGATGCCGGTGATCGCACTGGTCGGCTTCTTCAGCTTCGTGGCCAACTGGACCAACTACTTCCTGCCGTACGTGATGCTGCCGGAGAGCGACCAGTTCCCGGTCCAGGTCGGCCTCGGGACGCTGCTGAACGACGTCCCGCAGTTCAACCCGACGGCCGGCGGCCTCGCCGTCGAACGTCCGGTGCTGGCGCTGGCCACGCTCGTGGCGATCGCCCCCGTGCTCGTCGTTTTCCTCTTCTCCCAACGGTTCCTGGTCACCGGAATGCTCGCCGGAGCCACCAAGAACTGACCCCGCACCCGCGATCGGAGGACGCCCGGGATGGATCCCGTGATCACGGCTTCGGTGCCGCTGCTCGAACCCCCCGGCTGGGCCGTGGCCCAGCGCGGCCTGTTCGACCTGCTCGACCGGGCCTGGCGCGCGTTCGAGACCGACTTCACCGGGCCGGACGGCCGGCTGGCCTACGACGGCCGGCTCTCCACCCGCGACGGCGTGGACGACTTCTACGAAACGTTCTTCAACTGGCCGCAGCTCTACCTGCTCGGCGGCGCCGACGACCTGCTCCCGGCGGCCGAACGGCACTGGGAGGGGGTCACCCGCCAGCTCGCCGAGCTCGGCATGCTGGACCAGGAGTACGAACGCGGCTACGACTGGTTCCACCAGGGCGAGAGCCTGCTGCTGTTCTACTTCCTGTGCCTGGCCGCGCCCGGCCGCTGGACCGAGCGGGCCCGGCGGTTCGCCGACCTCTACGTCGACCCCGCCCACGGCAACTACGACCCGGTGCACCGGATCATCCGGCGCCCGCACAACGGCAGCGACCGGCAGCGGAGCGGCCTGTTCGACGGCCGGTCCTACCCGTGGCTGCCCGAAGAGGCCCGGATGTACGGCTTCCCGCTGGACTGGGTCCTGCCGCCGGGAGCCGGAGAACCCCCGCGCGACGAAGACCCGCGCCTCGGCGAGCAGCTGCGCCGCCGGGCGGGCGTCGGTGACACCGCGGTCAACCTGGCCGCGACCGGGCTCGTGCAGAACGCGCTCATCCTGACCGGCGACCCGCGGTACCGGGACTGGATCGCCGAGTACGTCGGGGCGTGGTGCGCCCGCGCGGGCGCCAACGGCGGGATCGTGCCGGACAACGTCGCCCCGGACGGCACGGTCGGCGGGCTCTTCGAGGGCCGCTGGTACGGCGGGCACTACGGCTGGTCCTGGCCGCACGGCTGGTACAGCGTCGGGCAGGCCGCCACGGTGGCCGCCCTCGCCGCGGCCGCGGCCACCGGCGACGACTCCTTCCTCGACCTGGTCCGCCCGGCGCTGGACGAGGTGATCGCCCAGGGCAAGGTGATGGCGTTCACCGAGGCGGACTCCAGCCTGCAGTCCCGCTGGACCGCCCAGCTCGGCCCGGACACCGGCACGCCGACGCTGCACGTCCCCTACCGGTACGCCGACCGCGGCTGGTTCGACTACAACCCGATGCTGCTGGCCGTGCCGATGGCGCTGTGGCACCACTCCGCCGCGCCCGCCGACCGGCAGCGGATCGAGCGGCTGCGCGCGGCCGCCGGGCACGACTGGCGGACCGTGCGGCCGTTCCGGTCCAAGGAGGAGGCCGGGCACGAGGAGCCGTGGTTCGCCTTCCTCGCCGGCGACGACCCGAGCTACCCCGAACGCATCCTCGCGGCCGCGCAGGCCCAGGTCCGCCACCGCCTGGCCCGGATGGAACGCCACCGCGGCCGGCCCGTCGCCGAGGCCGACATCCACGTGTGGCAGCAGGCCAACCCGGTGGTCACCGAGGCGCTGGTCCAGCTGACCTGGGGCGGCCCGCAGGTGCTCTACAACGGCGGTCTGCAGCAGGCCCGCGTGCGCTACTACGACGCCGAGGCGGCGCGGCCCGGCCTGCCGCCCTCGGTGGCGGCGCTGGTCTCCCGGATCGAGCCCGAGGCCACCGTCGTCGACCTGGTCAACCTCGATCCGCGGACCGACCGCACGGTGATCGTGCAGGCCGGCGCGTTCGGCGAGGACACCATCCGCACGGTGCACCACACCGTCTGCGAAGACCCGTCCTGGCTCGGCGGGCTGTACGACTACGGCCACTCGGAACCCCGGGTGACCTCAGCCGCGGCCCGCGTCGACGGGCCGTGGCTGGCCGTGCGGCTCCCGCGGTCCACCACCGTCCGGCTCACCCTGCAGCTCGACCTGCGCACCCGCCCGCCGTCGTACCGCACGCCCTTCGACGCACCCTAACCCCCGTCCCGGAGAGGTCCCCGCCATGCCGCCGAGCACCAGATCCGTCGTCGCCGCGATCGCGGCCGCCCTCGCGGTGTCCGCGTTCACCGCACCACCCGCGCACGCCGCGACCGTCACCATCGCCGTCGCCCCGGGCGGCAGCGACACCAACCCCGGCACCCCCGAGCAGCCGGTCGCCACCCCGGCCCGGGCCCAGCAGCTCGCGCGGGCCCAGTCGGCGGCCAACGACGTCGTCGTGCAGCTCGCCGGGGGCACCTACCGGCTGGCCGCCCCGCTGACGCTGACCAGCGCCGACTCCGGCCAGAACGGCCACACCGTCACCTGGCAGGCCGCGGGCGGCCAGACCCCGGTGCTCTCCGGCGGCAGCCAGGTCACCGGCTGGGCGGTGCAGGACTCCGGCCAGAACATCTGGGTGGCGTCCGTACCGGCGGGGGCCGACTCGCGACAGCTGTTCGTCGACGGCTCGCTGGCCCCGCGCGCGGCGGTCCCGTTGTCGCGCAACGACGTCCAGTTCACCACCAGCGGCATGACGATCACCAACTCCGCGCTGAACTACCTCGCGACGCTGCCGCAGCAGAACCGGATCGAGGTGGAGAGCCAGAACTCGTTCACCGACCGGTACTCCCCCGTCGACCACGTCAGCGGCTCGTCGATCGTCATGCAGCAGCCCGCGTGGAACAACAACAACTGGGGCTACGACACGCTCGCCAAGCCGTTCGGCGGCGGCCAGCTGTTCCTCGAGAACTCCTACTCGTTCCTCAAGAACGCCGGCCAGTGGTACCTCGACCCGTCCGCCGGGAAGCTGTACTACAAGGCGCCCGCGGGCTGGGTGCCCTCGAGCCACGACGTCGAGCTGCCGCGGCTGACGTCGCTGCTGCAGATCAGCGGCAGCTACGACAACCCGGTGCGCGCCCTGGCCTTCAAGGGCCTGCGGTTCGCGCACACGACCTGGCTCACGCCGAGCACGTCGGTCGGGTACGCCAACCAGCAGACCGGCACGTTCCTGCCGGCCGCCGCGCCGATGCCGGCCGACTTCCTGACCTCCTGCCAGTCCGGCTGCCGCCTGTTCGAGGGCGCCCGCAACGGCTGGGCCCAGGCACCCGCCGCCGTCCAGGTCTCGGCGGCCACGGGCATCACGTTCAGCGGCAACACCTTCACCCTGCTCGGCCAGGTGGCTCTCGGCATCGGCAACGACGCGAACGCCCACGCGTCCGGCGTCGGCCTGGGTGCGTCGTCGATCACGGTGGACCACAACACGTTCGCCGAGGTCTCGGGCGGCGGCGTGATCGTCGGCGGCGTGCGGCCCGACGCGCACCACCCGTCGAACGCGGCGATGACGAACAAGGACGTCACCATCTCGAACAACACGGTCAGCCGGGTCGCCCTCGACTACCGGGAGATGGCCGGCATCCTCTCCACCTACGCCACGCACACCGTGATCACGCACAACGACGTCGCCAACCTGACCTACGACGGCATCGACGTGGGCTGGGGCTGGGGCGCGAACGACCAGGGCGGCAGCCAGGACTACCGCAACCGCGGCCTGTACGACTTCCAGCCCGTCTACACCACGCCGACGACCCTGCGGGACACCGTCGTCAGCTACAACCGGGTGCACGGCACCAAGAAGCTGATGCACGACGGCGGCAGCATCTACAACCTCTCCGCCAACCCGGGCAGCTCCATCGACCACAACCACGTCTACGACAACAACCGCACGGTCGGGCTGTACCTGGACGAAGGTTCCCGGTACGTGACGCTGTCGGCCAACGTCATCCAGGACTCCGGGGTGTGGGCGTTCACCAACGCCAACGGCAACAACAACACCAACGACAACACCTTCAGCGGCAACTGGTACAACGGCGGCGCCACGCAGGTGGCCACCGGGTCGCCGCACAACAACGTGCTGACCGGCAACGTGCAGGTGAGCGGCACCAACTGGCCGTCGGGCGCCCAGCAGGTCATCGCCGCCGCCGGCCCGGGCGGCAGCGGTCCCGGCCCGGTCGCGGGCCCGGTGCGGGCGACCGGCGCGGGCCGGTGCCTGGACGTCAACGGCGTCAGCACCACCCCGGGCGCCCAGGTGCAGATCTGGGACTGCAACAGCGGCACCAACCAGTCCTGGACCCGCACGAGCGCCGGGGAACTGACCGTCTACAGCGGCACGCGGTGCCTCGACGCCAGCGGCCAGGGCACCACCCCGGGCACCAAGGTGGTGATCTGGAACTGCAACGGCCAGGCCAACCAGCAGTGGCAGGTCAACGCCAACGGCACCATCACCGGTACCCAGTCGGGGCTGTGCCTCGACGTCACCGGCTCCGGCACCGCGAACGGCACCCCGGTCCAGCTCGCCACCTGCACCGGCGCCACCAACCAGAAGTGGACCCTCGGCTGAAAGGTTCCGTCATGCTCCCGTCGCTGAAGAGAAAGCTGCTGACCACGGCCGCGGCGCTCCCGCTCATCGCCGGCACCCTGCTCGGGCTCGGCCCGGCCGCCGGGGCCGCGACGCAGCAGGCGTGCGACATCTACGCCGCGGGCGGCACCCCGTGCGTCACCGCGCACAGCACCACGCGCGCGCTGTTCGGGGCGTACAGCGGGCCGCTGTACCAGATCCAGCGCGCGTCCGACCAGCGGTACCTGGACGTCGGCCTGCTGGAGGCCGGCGGGTACGCCGACTCGGCCCCGCAGGTGTCGTTCTGCGCCGGTACCCGGTGCACCGTCACGAAGATCTACGACCAGACCGCGAACCACAACGACCTGCCGATCTCGTGGGGCGGGTTCTGGAAGGGTCCCGGCCCGAACGGGTCCGACATCGGCGCGGACGCGATGGCGCTGCCCGTGACGGTCGGCGGGCACCCGGCGTACGGGATCAAGGTCACCCAGGGCGTCGGCTACCGCGTCGACAACGCCAAGAACGTCCCGGTCGGCGCGCAGCCCGAGGGGATCTACATGATCACCTCGTCGAACTACGTCAACCAGTGGTGCTGCTTCGACTACGGCAGCGGGGAGATCTCGCACAACGACACCGGCAACGCCACCATGAACGCCATCTACTGGGGCACCGCGTGCTGGTTCAACGGCTGCACCGGCACCGGCCCGTGGGTGGAGGCCGACCTGGAGAACGGCATGTACCACACCGGTTCCGGGTCCAACAAGGACCCGAACAACCAAGGCGTGCACCACCCGTTCGTCAGCGCGTGGCTGAAGAACAACGGCACCAGCAACTTCACCCTCAAGTACGGCGACGCCACCACCGGCGGGCTCACCACCCCGTACTCCGGCGGGCTGCCGCGCGGCTACTCGCCGATGAAGCTGGAGCCGTCGATCCTGCTGGGCACCGGCGGCGACAACAGCGTCTCCGGCGTCGGCGAGTTCTTCGAAGGCGCGGTGACCAGCGGCTTCCCGTCCGACGCGACCGAGAACGCGGTGCAGGCGAACATCACCGCGGCCGGCTACGGCACCGGCGGCGGCCCGGCGACGACGGGTGCGCTGCGCGGGGCCGGCTCGAACCGGTGCCTGGACGTCAACGGCGTCAGCACGAACCCCGGTACCCAGGTGCAGATCTGGGACTGCAACGGCGGCACCAACCAGACGTGGACCCGCGGCGGCACCGGCGAGCTGACCGTCTACAACGGAACCCGGTGCCTCGACGCCAGCGGCCAGGGCACCACCCCCGGCACCAAGGTGATCATCTGGAACTGCAACGGGCAGCCCAACCAGCACTGGACGTTCAACGCCAACGGCACCGTCTCCGGGGCGCAGTCCGGGCTGTGCCTCGACGTCACCGGGTCCGGGACGGCGAACGGCACCGCGGTCCAGCTCGCCACCTGCACCGCCGCGAACAACCAGAAGTGGACCCTCGGCTGAAAGGCTCCGTCATGTCTTCGTTCGAGCTCTCGCGGCGCAGGCTGCTCGCGGTGACCGGCGTCGCCGTCACGGCGAGCGTGTTCCGCGTCCGGACCGTGTGGGCCACGGAAGGGCCGGGCAGCTACAGCCCGAGCTGGTCGTCGGTCGACCAGCACCCGCCCGCGCCGGAGTGGTTCCAGGACGCCAAGTTCGGCATCTACTACCACTGGGGCGTGTTCAGCGTCCCCGGGTTCGGCAACGAGTGGTACCCGCGCAACATGTACATCGGTGGCTCCAGCGAGAACAACCACCACAAGGCCGTGTACGGCGATCCGTCGGCCTGGCCGTACCAGAACTTCATCACCGGTGCCCGGGACAAGGCGGGCAACTGGGTCCAGTTCGCGCCGAAGCTCAAGTCTGCGGGCGGGAACTTCGACCCGGCCGAGTGGGCGCAGCTGTTCGCCGACGCCGGCGCGAAGTTCGCCGGGCCGGTCGCCGAGCACCACGACGGCTACTCGATGTGGAACAGCACCGCCAACGAGTGGAACTCGGTCCGCACCGGGCCGCAACTGGACCTGCTGCGGCTGCACGCGGACGCGATCCGCGCCAGAGGCCTCAAGCTCGTCACCGCGCTGCACCACGCCTACCACTTCAACGGCTACTACGACCACGTGCCGAACCAGCCGACCGAGTCGCTGCGGCGGCTGTTCGGCCAGAACGGCCGGACCGCGGAAAACCAGCTGTGGTACGACAAGCTCCGCGAAGTGGTCGACGGCTACCAGCCCGACCTCGTCTACCAGGACTTCGACCTGAACCTGGTGGACGAAAGCCAGCGGCTGAACTTCCTCTCGCACTACTACAACCAGGCCGTCGCCTGGAACAAGGACGTCGTCGCCTCCTACAAGGACGGGTTCAACAACCGCGGGGAGGTGTTCGACTTCGAACGCGGCGGCCCGGGTGACATCATGACCCCGTACTGGCTGACCGACGACAGCGTGTCCAGTTCCAGCTGGTGCTACACGGCCGGGATCGGCTACTACTCGGTCAAGGCCATGCTGCACTCGCTGATCGACCGGATCAGCAAGAACGGCAACATGCTGCTGAACATTGCGCCGATGGCCGACGGCACCATCCCGGCCGGGCAGCGCACGATCCTGCTCGGCATCGGCGACCACCTGAAGCGGTTCGGCGAGTCGCTCTACGCCACCCGCGCCTGGGCGGTGTACGGCGAGGGGCCGACGAAGATGGGCGGCGGCTCGTTCACCACCCCGGTGGAGGGCACCCGGACCGACATCCGGTTCACCCGCAGCAAGGACAACACCGTGCTGTACGCGACCGTGCTGGGCTGGCCGGGCAGCACCTTCCACCTCACCACCCTCGGCTCGAACCGGATCAACCTGTCGACGCTGACGTCGGTCCAGCTGCTCGGGCCGGCCGCGGGCGGCGTCACGAACCTGCCCACCCGCAGCCAGGACGGTTCGGGCCTGCACATCACGATGCCGTCGGCGAACCCGCCGTTCGACGCCCTGGCGTACGTGGTGAAGCTGACGTTCTCGGGCCCGGTCCCCACGCCGGGGTCCGCACCCCTGCCGACCGGCTGGGCGCGGATCGCCAACGTGGCCACCGGGCTGGTGCTGGACGGCGGCGGGAGCGTCGCCTCCGGGTCGCACCTCAAGCAGTGGAACTGGGACGGCAGCACGAACCTGCAGTGGCAGCTGGCCGACGCGGGCGGCGGCTACTACCGGATCGTCAACCGCACCAACGGCCTGGTCGCCGACAGCGGCGGCAACTCCGCGAACGGCGCCGCCTGCCTGGAGGCGACGTCGAACGGCAGCGCCGGCCAGCAGTGGCGGCTGACGAGCCTGGGCAACGGCCGGTACCAGATCGTCAACCGGGGCACCGGCACCGCGCTGGACGGTATGGGCCGCACGGCCGCCGGTTCCGAAGCCGGGTTGTGGGCACCCAACAGCAGCACCAACAACCAATGGACGATCACCGGCGTCTGAGGGAGAAACCATGACATCACGACTGCGGTGGCTCGCCGCCGCGGCGGCCCTGGTCGCCGGGGCGCTCCTGCCCGGCACGGCGGCCGCGGAATCGAACGGCGGGGTGCGGGTCATGCCGCTGGGCGACTCGATCACCGACGGCACCCAGGTGCCGGGCGGGTACCGGATCGGGCTGTGGCAGCGCGTCACGTCGGGCGGCTACCAGGTGGACTTCGTCGGGTCGCAGTTCAACGGCCCGGCCACGCTCGGCGACCACGACCACGAAGGTCACCCGGGCTGGCGGATCGACCAGATCGACGCGAACATCGTCTCCTGGCTGCGCACCACCACCCCGCACACGATCCTGCTGCACATCGGCACGAACGACGTGCTGCAGAACTACAACGTCGGCCAGGCGCCCAGCCGCCTGTCGGCCCTGGTCGACCACATCACCGCCACGGCACCGGACGCCGAGGTCTTCGTCGCGACGATCATCCCGATCGCCAACTCCGGCCAGGAGGCCGCGGCGCGGACGTTCAACGCGGCGGTGCCCGGGATCGTGCAGAGCAAGCAGAACGCGGGCAAGCACGTGCACCTGGTCGACCAGCACGCCGCCCTCACCACCGCCGACCTGATCGACGGCGTCCACCCGACGGCCACCGGCTACGACAAGATGGCCGCGACCTGGTACGCGGCCCTGCAGGCGGTGCCCGGCAGCATCGGCACCCCGGGGACGTCGGGGGCCAAGCAGGTCGTCGGCACGCAGTCGGGCCGCTGCGCCGACGCCGGGAGCGCGGCCAACGGCACGCAGGTGCAGCTGCAGGACTGCGGCAGCGGGTCCGGCCAGGCGTGGACCCGGACCGGCGCGCAGCTGTCGGTCGCCGGGTCGAAGTGCCTGGACGCGTCCGGGGCGGGCACGGCGGCCGGCACGGCGGTGATCGTGTGGGACTGCCACGGCGGAACCAACCAGCAGTGGACGGTCGGTGCGAACGGCGCGATCACAAGCGTGCAGTCCGGCCTCTGCGTCGACGCGACCGGCCAGGGCACCGCCAACGGCACGAAGCTGGTCCTGTGGACCTGCAACGGCCAGGCCAACCAGCAGTGGACGCTGCGCTGAGCGCTCCGGCCACGGGAACCGAAGGGACACCGCGATGAAACTCAAGCACGCCTTGGCCGTGGTCGCGCTGGCCGTGGCGGGGCTCGTCGCCCCGGCCGCCGGCACGGCCCCGGCCGCGCACGCCGACACCCTGATCTGCGACCAGTACGGGTCGACCACGGTCGGCGGCAAGTACGTCGTGATGAACAACCGCTGGGGCAGCAGCGCCCAGCAGTGCATCAACGTCACGGGCAACGGGTTCCGGATCCAGACGCAGCAGGGTTCCACCTCCGGCGGAGCACCGCTGTCCTACCCGGCGATCTACGTCGGCTGCCACTACGGGAACTGCTCGCCGGGGACGAACCTGCCGCGGCAGCTGAGCCAGATCGGCAGCGTGCCGTCGTCGATCTCGTACAACTACGTCGGCGGGTCGACGTTCGACGCCTCCTACGACATCTGGATGGACCCGACCGCGAAGACGACCGGGGTCAACCAGATGGAACTGATGATCTGGTTCAACCGCACCGGCGGGGTCCAGCCGGTCGGCAGCCGGGTGGGTACCACGTCGATCGGCGGCCGGAGCTGGGAGGTGTGGCAGGGCAACAACGGCGGCAACGACGTGGTGTCCTACGTGGCCACGTCGGCCATCTCGAGCTGGTCGTTCAACGTGCTGGACTTCCTCCGGGACGTCGACGCCCGCACCCGGGTCGACAGTTCCTGGTACCTGACCAGCATCCAGGCCGGCTTCGAGCCGTGGAGCGGCGGCGTCGGCCTCGCGGTCAACTCCTTCTCCGCCGACGTCACCGCGGGGAGCAACAACGGCGGCACCGGGCAGGCCATCGTGGGCCAGGGCAGCGGCCGCTGCCTGGACATCGAGGCGAACGGCACCGCCGACGGCACCGCGGTCGAGCTGTGGGACTGCCACGGCGGGAACAACCAGAAGTGGGTGCGCACCGGCAGCACGTTGACCAACCCCGCCACCGGCAAGTGCCTGGACGCGAACAGCTCGACCGCCAACGGCAGCCCGGCGCGGCTGTGGAGCTGCACCGGTTCAGGCGGCCAGAACTGGCAGGTGAACGGCAACGGGACCATCACCAACCCGCAGTCCGGGCGGTGCCTGGACGCGAGCGGGCAGGCCACCGCCAACGGCACCCGCGTGCAGCTCTGGGACTGCGCCGGCAACGGCACCCAGGCCAACCAGGTCTGGTCCCTGCGCTGATATCCGTGAAATTTTCCGGCCGGGCTGCGGCCTTGTGTTAGCGTTCACATTCCGCCGCAGTCCGGCCCCCCGTCGATGTCGCTGGGAGTTTCCGTTGTCGCACGCAAGTCACCGTCCCCTGTGGAGGACAGTCATCGTCCTCTTCGGACTGGTCGCCGCCTCGATCGGCGCCGTGACGCCGCCGGGTGCCGCGGCCGCGCCGATCACCAAGCCACCCATGGGGTGGAACTCGTGGAACTCCTTCGCCGGGGCCATCGACCACACGGCCATCGAGCAGCAGGCGGACGCCATGGTCAGTTCCGGGATGAAGGACGCCGGCTACGAGTACGTCAACATCGACGACGGCTGGTGGACCGGCAGCCGCGACTCGGGCGGCAACATCACCGTGGACACCACGAAGTGGCCCGGCGGGATGTCCGCCATCACCGCCTACATCCACAGCAAGGGCCTGAGGGCGGGCATCTACACCGACGCCGGCCGCAACGGCTGCGGCTACTACTACCCGACCGGGCACCCGGCCTACCCCGGCAGCGGCGCCGAGGGCCACTACGACCAGGACTTCCTCCAGTTCTCCCGCTGGGGCTTCGACTACGTGAAGGTCGACTGGTGCGGCGGCAACGCCGAGCGGCTCGACGCGCGCGCCAGCTACACCGCGATCAGCGACTCGATCGCCCGCGCCACGGCCCAGACCGGGCGGCCGATGACGTTCTCCGTCTGCGAATGGGGCGGGAACCAGCCGTGGAACTGGGCGCCGGGCATCGCCGACCTCTGGCGGACCAGCGGCGACATCATCTACTGGGGCGAGAAGCCGTCGATGTCCCGCGTGCTGGCCAACTTTGACGCCGCGCAGCACCCGGGCGCGCAGAGCCCGGGCCACTACAACGATCCCGACATGCTCGTCGCCGGCCTGTCCGGCTTCTCGGACGCGCAGAACCGGACCCACCTGAGCCTGTGGGCGATCTCGGGCGCGCCGCTGATCGCCGGCAACAAGCTGAGCGACATGAGCGCCGCCACCCGCGCCGCGCTGACCAACCGCGAGATGATCGCCGTCGACCAGGACGCGCTCGGGCGGCAGGGCACGAAGGCCGCCGAGGACGCCACCGGGCTGCAGGTGTACTCGAAGGTGCTGACCGGCACCGGGCGCCGGGCCGTCGTCCTGCTCAACCGCACCGGCGCGGCCGCGACGATCACCGCCCGGTGGGCTTCGCTCGGCCTGACCGGCGCGGCCGCGGTCCGGGACGTGTGGGCCGGCGCCGACCGTGGGAGCTTCACCGGCAGCTACGCGGCTTCGGTCCCGGCCGGGGAGGCGGTCCTGCTCACCGTCACCGGCAGCGACGGCACGCCGACGGGCGGCGGCCCGATCACCGGCAAGCAGTCCGGCCGCTGCGCCGACGCCGGGAGCTCGGCCAACGGCACCCAGGTGCTGCTGCAGGACTGCCAGAGCCGGCCGAGCCAGACCTGGACGCGCACCGCGGCCCGGCAGCTGACGGTGTCCGGCGGCAAGTGCCTCGACGCGTCCGGCCAGGGCACGGCGAACGGGACCGCGGTGGTCGTCTGGGACTGCAACGGCCAGGCCAACCAGCAGTGGACGGTGAACGCGAACGGCACGGTGACGGGCGCGCAGTCCGGCCTCTGCCTCGACGCGAGCGGCCAGGGGACGGCGAACGGCACCAAGCTGGTCCTGTGGTCCTGCAACGGCCAGCCGAACCAGCAGTGGACGGTGCCCGCGGCGTGACCGCCGGGCCGCCGGCCGGTGATCGAATCGCTTCGACGCCTTGCGCGTCCCCGAAGTGTCCTCTAGCTTCGAGAGTTGTCGATGCGGTTCGACGAACCGGCCGGGCCGTCGTCTTCTGGGGGTAGTCGAGTACGCATGCGCAAGCGCGGTCACCATCGGCGCACCGGGACCCGGCCCACGGCCGGGTCCCGGACGCACGTCCTCGCCTTGGTCGTCCCGCTGCGCGCCGGCGCCCACGACGTCGTGGTGCAGGAGTTCGTGACCGCGGCGATCGCCGAAGCCGGCGCCCGCGACCACGCCCTGCTCCTGCTCACGGCCGAAGACGGCCCGGCCGCGCTGCGCCGCGCGGTGTCCTCGTCGGTCGCCGACGGGGTCGTGGTAATGGACGTCGAGGCCGCCGACCCGCGGGTGGCGGTGCTGCTCGGCCTGGGCCGGCCGGCGGTGCTGATCGGCGTCCCGGACCGGCCGCGCGGGCTCGGCTGCCTGGACCTGGACTTCGCCGCTGCGGGCGCGTTGTGCCTCGGCCACCTCGCCGGCCTGGGCCACCGGCACGTGGCCCTGATCGGCTCACCGCCGTCGGCCTACCGCCGCGGCACGAGTTCCGCGACCCGGCTCGTGCGGGGGTTCACGGCGGAAGCGGCCCGCCGGGGCATCCGGTCGACGACGCTGGCGTGGGGCAACACCCACTGGCGGACGCTGCGGGGCCTGGACGCGCTGTTCAGCCGGCACCCGGACGTCACGGCGCTGGTCGTGCACAACGAAACGGCGCTGCCGTCGGTGCTGGCCGGGCTGAGCCGGCGGGGCCTGCGGGTGCCCGACGACATTTCGCTCGTCGCGGTCTGCCCGGAAAGCCTGGCGGCGCACCACCCCCTCGAGCTGACCACCGTGGCGATCCCGGCGCGCGAGATCGGCGCGCTGGCCGTCGAGACGGTGATCGGGCAGCTGGCGGGGGCCACCGAACCCGGGATCCGGCTGCTGGCCCCGGAACTCGCCGCCCGCACCAGCACCGCGCCCCCGCCGCTCCGGTGACCGGGAACCGGCTGCGCGAGCACCCGGTTCCCGGCCCCGGTCAGGCCGGCGCCTTCCCCCACAGCCGCCAGGTCTGGTTCAGCGGGCTGCTCTGGCCCACCGGCTTGCACGTCCACTGCAGGACCTGCGCACCCGGCGCCGTCGAAACCCCCGACACGTCCACGCACTTGCCGCTGTGCCGGGCGACGAGCTGGTAGTCGCGGGGGTCGTTGCCGCCGTAGGTCACCTTCCGGAGGGTGAACTGCTGGCTGGGCGAGCCGTCGGCGCACGTCCACTGCTGGACGGCGGCGCCGTCGGCGGCCGACGCGCCGCTCACCGCGAGGCACTTGCCCGTCTGCTGGCTGACCACCGTGTAGGTGCCGGCGGCGCCGGTCACCGGGCGGAAGTTCCACAGCTGCTGGTCCCCGCCTTCGCAGGAGTACTGCTGCTGCTGGTTCCCGTCGGCCATCACCAGGTTCGTGTTGTCCAGGCACTGCTGGGAGTGCTGGGCGACGGCGACGGAGGAGAACCCGCTGTCCCCGGGCGGCAGGAGCGTGATGGTGGACGTCTCGTCCGCGTCGGCGTGCGCGACGTTGACCGTCACGGCGTTGCCGGCCACGGTCACCACGGAGTTCTGCACGGTGACCGGCCCCTGGACCGCGCCGCCGCCGTTGTACGGGATGCGCTGGACGAGCACCCGCACCTGGTTGTCCTGGACGATGCCGCTGGTGGTGTCCAGCCCGCGCAGGGTGACCGCCAGGTTCCCGGTCGAGCTGCCGCCGCCGACGAGGACCTTCGCGTTGCCGGCCGTCTTCGTCGCGAAGGCGTCGTAGGCCGCGGTGGGCGTGACGGACGCGATCCGGCCGGTCTGCGAGGCGTAGAACCGGTGGACCCACCACTCGCCCTTGGGCAGGTACTGCCCCGCGGAGTTGCGGGTCAGCAGGTTCGCGAGGTCGTTGTGCAGGTTCGCCCCGCTCGCCCAGTTGGCGCGCAGGCCGTCGGCGCCCGCCCGCTCCAGCCGGGCGATGTACCAGGCGCCGTCACCCGGGTTCTGCTCGTTCGGCGCGCCGTATTCGTTGATCTGGTACGGCCTCGGGTGCGGGATGCCGCGCGGGTCGAGCGAGGCGTTCGCGGCGGCGACGTTGGCCACCGGGTCGCCCGGCAGCGAGTGCCAGCTGACGATGTCCGGCACCGCGTTGGCGGACTTGACGAAGTCGAGGTACTGCGTCCACCACCCGCCGCCGGACGGGACGCACGCGCAGCTCGGGCCGACGATGAGCTGACCGGGGAAGGCGGCGCGGATGCGCTGGTAGCCGCGTCGCCACAGCTCGAAGTACTGCGCCTGCGGGCGGTTCCAGAACAGCGAGATGTTGGGCTCGTTCCACAGGTCCCACTGCACCGGGGCGCCGGTCGCGCGCACGTCGGAGATCAGCCGGGTGAGGAAGTTGTCGTAGTCGGTCCAGTCGCCGTTGTCGCCCGGGAAACGGGAGATCGCCGCGCCGTCCGCGC
Organism: Amycolatopsis sp. CA-128772; assembly: GCF_002904295.1. Taxonomy (GTDB): domain Bacteria; phylum Actinomycetota; class Actinomycetes; order Mycobacteriales; family Pseudonocardiaceae; genus Amycolatopsis. The sequence goes on along the minus strand of NZ_PPHG01000065.1, from coordinate 1,837 downwards.
CCCAGAGGTCGTGCACCAGCAGGACGAACTGACCGCCGAGGGCGCGGGTGCGCAGCAGCTGGGCGCGGGTGGCGTTCCACCGCCGGTCGTACCGCCCGGCCACCCAGCCGCCGGGGCTGTCGAGCTGCGCGCCGCCCGCGCGCATGGCCTGGAACTTCACGTCGCGGAAGAAGTGGTCCGCCGGCGCCGAGGCGTTCTCGGTCATGCCGTAGATCCACCCGGACGCGCGGTAGGTGGGCGTGCCTCCGGCGACGGAGAAGTCCACCGAAACGGCCTCGTCCGCGGCCTGGGCGGGGCTCACCGCGACCCCGCCGGCGAGGGCCAGGCTCACCATCAGGGCAGCCAGGCCGCGGCGGGGACGTCGTCGTTCGATCGTGCTGTCCACGTGCGACTCCTTCGGGGCAGGGGGACCAAGGCATCGAACCGGTTCGACCACGCAAGAAGGTACGCGTCCGATCTCGTTCGTACAAGGGAAGTTCGGAGGTCGAACCGGATCCGCCCAGCGGCCCGCCCGAAGGGTGGCGTCCCCCTCCGGGCGGCTTCCGGGTGCGGCGAGGTCGAATCGGTTCGACGGTTTCACCGGATTCGAAGAGATCGAACGGCCCTTTTCCGATCGCGGTTTCCCGGCTACAGTTCCGGGTCGCTGGGAGCGCTCCCAGCCAGTTCGGATCGGCGACGACAGGCGAGCCCCCGCACGCGGCGGGGCCGGCTGCGGATGGCGGATCGGCCCAGGTCCAGGCCGGGAATCCCGCCCGATCGCCGGCCTGCGGCCGTGGGCACCCGGGTGGCCGCCGCCGCAGGCACCAGCGTCAGCGGTTCGGTCGAAGGAGAAACTTACATGCGAAGCAGGGCAATGGCGGCCGGGGTGATCGCCGCCCTCGCCACGAGCGGGGTCGTCGTCATCACCACGTGGGCCAGCGCGGCCGGCTCGGCGTTCTACGTCGACCCGGGCACCAACGCGGCCAAGTGGGTCGCGGCGAACCCCGGCGACTCGCGGACCGCGGTCATCCGCGACCGCATCGCCTCGGTGCCGCAGGCGAGGTGGTTCACCACGACGAACACGTCCACGGTCCGGAGCGAGGTGGACGCCTACGTCGGCGCGGCGGCCGCGGCGGGCAAGGTCCCGATCATGGTCGTCTACGACATCCCCAACCGCGACTGCGGCGGCGCGAGCGGCGGCGGCGCGCCGTCCCACGACGCGTACCGGGCGTGGATCGACCAGGTGGCGGCGGGCCTGGCGGGCCGCCCGGCGGCCATCGTGCTCGAGCCGGACGTGCTGGCCCTGATGACGAACTGCCAGAGCGGCGACCAGCAGAGCCAGACGACGGCGTCGATCGCGTACGCGGGCAAGAAGCTGAAAGCCGGTTCTTCCCAGGCGAAGGTGTACTTCGACATCGGGCATTCGGCGTGGCTCTCGCCGGGCGACGCGGCCTCGCGCCTGCGGTCGGCCGACATCGCCAACAGCGCCGACGGCATCTCCACCAACGTGTCCAACTACCGCGCCACGGCCGACGAAGTGGCGTACGACAAAGCGATTCTCGGCCAGCTGGGCGACTCCCGCCTGAAGGCGGTGGTCGACACGAGCCGCAACGGCAACGGCCCCCAGGGCAGCGAGTGGTGCGACCCGGCGGGCCGCGCGATCGGCACCCCGAGCACGGACCAGACCGGCGACGGCCAGATCGCGGCGTTCCTGTGGATCAAGCCCCCGGGCGAGGCGGACGGCTGCATCGCAACGGCGGGCCAGTTCGTCCCGCAGCGCGCGTACGACCTGGCGATCGCGGCGGGCCCGGTCCAGACCACCACGCCGACGACTCCGACCACACCCACCACGCCCACC
>NZ_PPHG01000064.1 GCF_002904295.1 Amycolatopsis sp. CA-128772 | reverse complement strand
GCAGCACGGGCGGTGTGCAGCGGCGAGGCGGCGTCGGCGCTCGGCGCGGGTGCGGCTGTGGGGCCGGCGGCGGCCTTCCGGCGGTGGTCGCGGTGACTCGCAGGGTGGCAGCAGCCCGCGCGGTCTGGGGCGCCGGGGTGCTGGTGGTCGCTCGCTTCCTGCCGATCCCCCGGAAAGTGGCCCTGGCGCTGGGCCTGCGCCACCTGACCCAAGCGGCGGCCGTCCTGCGGCGTCCGGAAGGTGTGGTCGCCCGCTGGGGCTGGACGGTCGACGCCACGCACAGCGCCACCATGCTCGCCCTGGCGGCGGTGTCCCGCCGCTGGCGGGTGGCGGCGCTGGTGAACGCGGTCGTCGCGGCCGGCTGGGCCCGGGCGGCCCGTCCCCGCGAGGGCAGCCGCCGGCGGGCGGCTTCGCCGGGTTCGGCCCGCTCGTCCGTCCCCGAAGGAGAGAGCCGGTGAGCGAGCTCAGACCGGCCGGGTCGCCCGCGGACTTCCCCGCCGCCCGAGCGGCAGCCCCGCCGCCCACCCATCCCGTTTCTCGATCGGAGTCGCCATGACCAGCCAGAACTCCCACCAGGTCGTCGTCGTCACCGGGGCCAGCGGTGGCATCGGCCGGGCCGTTGCGCGGGCCTTCGGGGCCCGGCACGCCCGCGTCGCCCTGCTCGCCCGCGGGGAAACCGGGCTCGCCGCCGCGGCCGAAGATGTCACCGAGGCCGGGGGGACCGCGCTCGCCGTCCCCACCGACGTTGCCGATTTCGGGCAGGTCGACGCCGCCGCCGAACGGGCCGAAAAGGAGCTCGGGCCGATCGATCTGTGGGTGAACGTCGCTTTCACCTCGGTCTTCGCGCCGTTCGACGAGATCGGACCGGACGAGTTCCGGCGCGTCACCGAAGTCAGCTACCTCGGCTACGTGCACGGCACCGCCGCCGCCCTGCGCCGGATGAAACCCCGCGACCGCGGCACGATCGTGCAGGTCGGCTCGGCCCTCGCCTACCGCGGGATCCCGCTGCAGAGCGCCTACTGCGGCGCCAAGCACGCCATCCAGGGCTTCAACGAGGCCCTGCGCTGCGAGCTCCTGCACGAGGGCAGCCACGTCCGCACCACCATGGTGCAGATGCCGGCCGTCAACACGCCGCAGTTCTCCTGGGTCCGCTCCAAGCTGCCGCGACACGCGCAGCCCGTGCCGCCCATCTACCAGCCCGAGGTCGCCGCCCGGGCCGTGGTGCACGCCGCCGACCACCCCGGGCGGCGGGAGTACTGGGTCGGCGGGAGCACCGTCGGCACGCTCGTCGCGAACGCCGTCGCCCCCGGCATCCTCGACCGCTACCTCGCCCGCACCGGCTACCGGTCCCAGCAGACCGGCGAGGCCAAGCCCGCGCACCAGCCGGAAAACCTGTGGACGCCGGCCGACCGCGGACGCGACTTCGGCGCCCACGGCGAGTTCGACGCCAAGGCGACCCCGCGCAGCCTCCAGCTCTGGGCGAGCCAGCACCACGGCCTCCTCGCCACCGGCGGCGGCGCCCTCGCCGCGACGGCGCTGGCGGTGTGGCGCCGGGCCAGGTCCTAGCGCAGGACCTGACCCGGACGGGCCTGCGCGCGAGCGGGTCCCGCGGGCCGGCACGATGCCGCCGGCGCGGCCGGACCGCCGGACGACCTCGCCGGCCAGCAGACCCGCCGCGCGGCCACGGCTCAGGCGACCGCCCGCCTGTCGCGCGCACCGGGCACCACCGCGGCCGGCCTGCGCGCGACCGGACCGCCGGACAAGGCCGCCGAGTAGCCTCCGAGGGCGGGCCGCGCACGGTAGCGCCGGGCGTCACCCGGTGCGGGGACGTGTTCCCGCATACTGGTGAGGTGTCGGCGGAAGGAGTAGCGGCTTGAGCGCACCGGCCTTCGTGCACCCGGCGTTGTTCTACCGCGGTGCCGCCGAGTACCTCGCGGGCACCGTGCCGTTCGTGTGGGCCGGGCTCGCCGCGGGCGAACCGGTGGCGGTCGCCGTCCCCGGGGACAACCTCGCCCTGCTGCGCCGGGAGCTCGGCCCGGACGCCGCCCGCGTCCGCCTGCTGGACATGACCGAGGCCGGGCGCAACCCGGGCCGGATCATCCCCGGCGTGCTGCGCGCGTTCGCCGACACGCACCGCGACCGTCCGGCGCGGATCATCGGCGAGCCGATCTGGGCGGCGCGGTCGCCGGTCGAGTACCCCGCGTGCGTGCAGCACGAGGCGCTCATCAACCACGCGTTCACCGGCCGGGACGTGACCATCCTCTGCCCGTACGACACCGCCGCGCTGTCCCCGGAAATCCTCGCCGACGCCGAAGCCACGCACCCGCTGCTGGTCGACGGCACCGGGCAGCGCGCGAGTACCGCGTACGACCCGGACGGCGTGATCGCCCGCTACAACGAGCCCCTGCCGGTGCCGGAGGGCGTGTTCGAGCTCAAGGACACCACGGACCTCGCCGCGGCCCGCGCGCTGTCCCACGTCCGCGCGGCGGCCGCCGGGCTGGGCCCCGGCCGGGTCGCCGACGTCGAAGTAGTGGTCACCGAACTGCTGTCCAACAGCGTCGAGCACGGCAGCGGAACCGGCACGCTCCGCCTCTGGACGGCGGACGGCGAGTTCGTCTGCGAAGTCCACGACGACGGCCGCCTCGGTGATCCGCTGGCCGGCCGCCACCCGGCCACGCCGGAGCAGACCCGCGGCCGCGGGCTGCTGCTGGTGAACCACCTGGCCGATCTGGTCCGCCTGCACACCGGCGACGGCCACGGGACCACGTTCCGGGCGTACTTCCGGGTCTGAGGGCACGGCCCTCCCGGGAACACCCGGAGCTACCTCCCGCGCCCGAACCCCCGGTGCACGAGCGCACCCACCACGGCCCCGATCGCGACGCCGCCGTACACATCGGTCGGCCAGTGCGCCCGCGTCCGCAACCGGCTGTAGCAAACCGCTGCCGCCAGCGGGGCGATGGCCGTGCCCGTGGCCGGGGCCGTCAGCGTCACCGCGACCGTGAACGCCGCCGCCGCCGTCGCGTGCGTCGACGGGAAGGCCGACGACTTCGGCTGCTCGAGCAAGGCGCGGCGGGCCGGCAGCTGCTGCGCCGGCGGCCGCGGGCGGCGGACCACCGCCTTCAGCGCGTGTCCCAGCGCCATCCCCGCCGCGGCCGCCACGATCCCGCGGCCGGCGGCGCGGCGCCGGGGTCCCGGACGCCACGCCAGCGCCGCCGCGACGACGCCCCACAGCACCCCGCCCTGGGCGGCCGTGCTGAGCGCCGTGACCGGCCACGCCGGCCGGGTGACCGCAAGGTCGTTTTCGTCCGGTCCGTCTCCCTCACGAAAGCCTTCTTCGCTCGGCATGGCTCCTCATTTCCCACCCTGGCACCGGTTCAACCGTCCCTCTGTCCACGGTGGAGATTCGCCCGGGCGGGTTTGTTGTTGCCCCGATCGGGTATTCCGCGGCCGTGAACGTGCTGCGGTTGGCGGCCGCGCTCGGCGCGGCAGCTCTGCTGGCGGGCCGCGGGACGGACCCGCAGGCCGGCACCGTGCACGCCGGCCGGGAAATCCGGGGCCAGCTCGAACTCCTGCGGCTCGTGGTGACCGCCGACCGCGCCGACGTGCCGCCCGTGCCCAGCCTGTCGATCACCGTCCGCGACGCCGCCGACGAGCTCGGCTCCGCGGGCAAGGACGTCGGCGAGCTGACCGACGACCGGGCCCGCGCGGCGCTGGCGTCGATCACCGACCGCGGGGTCCGGCTCGCCCACCGGCTCGACGACGGCCTCGGCGACGGCACCGATCGGGGGCTCGACGAGATCGACGCCGAACTCCGGGGCCTGATCGGCGAACTCGCCCGCTGGGGCGTGACGTCGTGAACAAGAAGTTCCTCGCCGTCACCCTCGGCATCCTCACCGCGGTCGGCGGGTTCGTCGACATCGGCGACCTCGTCGAGAGCGGCATCGTCGGCGCCCGCTACGGGATGGCGATGGTCTGGGTGACCGTGCTGGGCGTGCTCGGGATCTGCGTCTACGCCGACATGTCCGGGCGGGTCGTGGCGGTGTCCGGGCGCCCGGTGTTCGACCTGATCCGCGAACGCCTCGGCCCGCGCATGGCGATGCTGAACCTCGCCGGGTCGTTCCTCATCACGCTGCTGACCGTGTGCGCGGAAATCGGCGGTGTCGCGATCGTGATCGAGCTGGCCTCCGGCATCGACCGGCTGGTCTGGGTGCTGCCGATCGGCGTGCTCGTCTGGCTGGTGGTCTGGCGGGTCGGGTTCGAGCGGATGGAGACCGTCTTCGGCCTCGGCGGGCTCGCGATCGGGGTGTTCGCCGTCGCGATCTTCTTCCTGCACCCCGACTGGTCGTCGCTCGGCTCGCAGGTCGCCGGGCTGGCCCCGCCGCCCGACGAAGCGCTGCCGACGTACGCCTACCACGCGGTCGCGCTGTTCGCGTCCGCGATGACGCCGTACGAGGTGTTCTTCTTCTCCTCCGGCGGCGTGGAAGAAGGCTGGAAGGTCAAGGACCTCTCCGTGCAGCGCGCCAACGTGCTGCTCGGGTTCCCCCTCGGCGGCCTGCTCGCGGTGGCCATCATGGCCTGCGCCGCGACGGTGCTGTTCCCGGCCGGGATCGACGTCGGCCAGGTCAGCCAGGTGGTGCTGCCGGTGACGCTCGCGCTGGGGACGGCGGGCCTGGTGATCGTGCTGATCGGCATCTTCGCCGCCACCTTCGGCGCGGCGCTGGAGACCGGCCTGTCGTCGGGGTACATGCTGGCGCAGTACTTCGGCTGGGACTGGGGCAAGCGCCGCGCGCCGCGCAACGCCGCCCGCTTCCACCTGACCGTCGGTGCCGGCCTGCTGCTCGCGGTGCTGGTCGTGCAGACGGGCATCGACCCGGTCGGGCTGACCGAGATTTCCCTGATCTTCTCCGCGGTGGCGCTGCCGCTGACCTACCTGCCCGTGCTCATCGTGGCCAATGACCGCGAGTACCTCGGCAAGCACGCGAACCGCCGCTTCAGCAACATCGTCGGCGTCGGCATGCTGGTCATCATCGCCGTCGCGGCGGTGGCGGCGATCCCCCTGATGATCTTCACCGGAGCAGGCCGATGAACCCGTGGACCGATCTCGGCCTCGTCGACCTGAGCGACTCGCTGCTCGACCGGCAGATCACCGGCGAGGACGGCACCGTCGTCGGCAAGGTCGACGACCTCGAGCTCCGCGCGGAGGGCGGCACCTACGTCGTCGACGCGCTGCTCGTCGGCCCGGAGGCGCTGGCCGACCGCATCGGCGGCCCGATCGGCCGGCTGCTGCACCACGTCGGCCGCGGCTTCCGGGCGGGCGCGCCCCGGCGCATCCCGCTGAACGCGATCCGCCGCATCGAGCCGTCGATCGTGGTGACGACGGCGGTCGCGCAGGCCACGGACAGCCCGTCGGAGGACTGGGTGCGGCGCCGGATCATCGGCCGGATCCCGGGAGCGGGCCGTGCGAGCCGGTGAGCTGCTGGGCCGCCCGGTCCGCGACGTGAACGGCCGCGATCTCGGGGCGATCCGCGAGATCCGCGCCGAGGCGGCGACACGTCCGGACGGCCTGCCGGAACTGGTGGTGCGCGGGGTGATCGTGGGCCGCACGCGCGTGCGGCTGTTCGGTTACCAGCGCCACGACCAGCGGGGCCCGGCACCGCTGGTGGCCCTGATCCGCCGCCTGCACCGGCACAGCCGGTACGTGGCCTGGGAAGATCTGGACCTGTCCGGCCAGGAGGTCCGCGTGCGGCGGCCGTTCGCGGAGCTGGCCGGCCTCGACCGGCCCTGAGCGGACCACGCCGGAAGCGTTGAGCGGCGGGACGTTGATGGGCACCCGGCTGCCGCTCGCGCGCCTGGCGGGTCGGCTGGCGTACCCGGACAGTCGGCTCGCGCACCTGGAGAGTCGGCTCGCGCACCCAGAGGGTCGGCTGGCGTGCCGGAGAGTCGGCTCACGTACCTGGACAGTCGGCTCGCGTGCCCGGAGGGCGGCTGGCGTGCCCGGAGGGCGGCTCGCGCACCCAGAGGGTCGGCTCGCGTAGGCAGGCGCGCGGGAGCGGCTCCGCGGCCTGGTGGCCGTGGAGCCGCGGCGCGGACGTCAGCTCTGGCTGGGGATCTCCGTGGCGCGTTCCCAGCCCGACGGCAGCCGGCTCACGTTGAGGGCGTGGTCGAGGCCGCTGGCCGACAACGCGCGGCGCACCACCCGGTTGTCTCCCGTGACGATGCGCAGGGTCGCGTTCTCGCGGACCGTCCGGACCTGGATGTCGCCGAGGGCGGCCAGGCCGGCTCCGTCGAGGAAGTCGACCTCGGAGAGGTCGAGGACCAGGACCGGGAACCGGCGGTGGGCCCACGTGCTCAGCGCCGACCGGATTCGGGGGGCGCTGTCCGCGTCGAGGGCTCCGCGGATCCGGATCATCACCGCGCCGAAGTACGGGCGGATCACCTGGATGTCGGACGCGGTGCGCTGTTCGCGCTCCGACGGCGCCACGGGGATCGCCGTCGCTGGGGGCTGGACGACTAACATGTTCCACGCCTCATTCGCAGATGACGTGACGAGCGGGTCTCGGCCGACCAGCTCGTTCGCTGGCAAGTTCGGGGACGGCGGCTGCTGCATGCTGAACCGCACTTCGCAGCGTAGTCCTTGATCCGAACGGCGCAACCCCGCCAACGGCCGAACCCCACGCCTCCGCACGCGACCCGCACGCGCGTTTCTCAAACCACCCATCCGGGTGAACCGCCGGAAGACCGCGGCGAGACCGGCGACCGGGCCGGTCACCGTTCCCGCACGGGCTCAGCCGACCTGGCCGGCGAGAATGTCCCACGCACCACTCACCGCGAGTGGGCGCGCCACGCCGAAGCAGGCGGTCGACGACGTCCCGGTGCCGGCGAGACCGGAGTAGTCGCCGAGGAAGTAGCCGCCCGCGTCCGTTGGTCGCCGCCGTCGAGGGAGCGGCTGATCAGGATCGCGCTCGCCCCGCGAAGGCCGGGCCGTCGGCGTCGAACGAGTCCGCGATCGAGCCCTTGACAGGGCACGGGCGCCCGCGCATCCTGGTCCATCTCAGGGTTCCTGATATACACACACGTGAGGAGTCGGACCGATGACCGCAGTGGAGGAGCGGCCGCGTACCCGGCCCCGCCCGGACGTCGGACCGGGGCAGCTGTTCGCCGGCGGCCGGTGGACCGGAACCGACGACCTCAGGCTGGTCACCCGCTGCGAGTTCGGGCAGATTCGACAGGCAGGGGACGACATGCGCGCCGGCACGACGATCAAGCCGGTCCCGCGGTGGTGAAGGAGGCAGTGGTGCACCTCCCCGACTTCGGCCTGGGCAGCTGGCCCGCGCGGCGGGCGCGGATCAACCCGGACCGCACCGCGCTGGTGGAGCCCGGCCGGTCGCTGACCTACGCCGGGCTCGCCGGCCGGGTGGAAAGGCTCGCCGGCGCGCTGACCAGGCTCGGCGCGCGGCCCGGCGATCGGGTGGCCTACCTCGGCGTCAACGCCATCACGGTGTTCGAGACGCTGTTCGCCACCGCCCGCTGCGGCGCGCTCTTCGTCCCGCTCAACTACCGGCTCTCCCCCACGGAAATCCGGTACATGCTCGACGACAGCGGCGCTTCGGTGCTCGTGCACAGCGCGGACACCGCCGACCTCGTCGCGGCCGCGGGGGCGCTTCCGGACGGCACCGTCCTCGCGACCGAGGGGGCCTTCGAAGCGGAGCTCGCCGAGGGCGGGCCGGCGCCGGACACCGCGGTCCGGCTGGAAGACCCGTGCCTGCTGCTCTACACCTCCGGCACCACCGGACGGCCGAAGGCGGCCGTCCTCACCCACGGCAACCTCACCTGGAACACCGTCAACCAGCTGGCGCACCTCGACGTCCTGGGCACCGACAAGGCGTTGTGCATCGCGCCGCTGTTCCACTGCGTCGGCCTCGGGCAGATCACCCTGCCGACGCTGTTCAAGGGCGGCAGCGTCGAGCCGGTGGCGAAGTTCGACCCGGGCACCATCCTCGCCCGGATCGGCGAAGCCGGGATCACCGGCTTCTCGGCGGTGCCGACGATGCTGGAGATGATGTGCCGGCACGAAAGCTGGGACCGCACCGACCTGAGTTCGCTGACCTGCGTGCTCTACGGCGGGTCGCCGGTGGCCGAGCGCGTCGCCCGCGCGTGGCTCGACCGCGGCGTGAAACTCCTGCAGGGCTACGGCATGACCGAGGCCGCGCCGGGGGTCTCGATGGCCACCCACGAGGGCACGCTCGAGCACCCGGTGGCCGCCGGCGTGCCGCACTTCTTCACCGACGTCGCCGCGCTCGGTCCCGGCCTCACGCCGCAGCCGCTCGCCGGGACACCGTCGGAGCTGCTGGTGCGCGGCCCGCACGTCTTCGGCGGCTACTGGAACCGGCCCGCGGAATCGGCGGCGAGCTTCGTCGAGGACGGCTGGTTCCGCACCGGTGACGTCGTCCGCGTCGACGACGACGGCTGGGCGCACGTCGTCGACCGGGTCAAGGACATGATCATCTCCGGCGGGGAAAACGTGTACCCGGCCGAGATCGAGGCGGTCGCCGCCCGGCTCGACGCGGTCGACGCCTGTGCCGTCGTGGGTGTGCCCGACGAGCGCTGGGGCGAAGCCGGCGCCGCGTTCGTCGTCGTCCGGCCCGGGGCCGAGCTGACCGAGCCGCAGTTCCGCGCCCACCTCGAACAGCACCTGGCGCGCTACAAGATCCCCAAGCACGTGCAGTTCACCGACACCCTGCCCCGCAACGCGACCGGCAAGATCCGCCGCGTCGAACTGCGCGCCCGCGCCGCCGAAACCTTCACGAACGGATCCGCATGACCACCCCCCTCCTGCCCCCGACGCTGCGCCTGGAACTGCGGGACGACGTCGCCGTGCTGCGGCTGGCGCGTCCCGAGAAGCGCAACGCGCTCGACGACGCGACCGTGCTCGGCCTCGAAGCGTTCTTCGGCGCCCCGCCGGCGGGGGTCAAGGCCGTCGTCCTCGACGCCGTCGGCGACCACTTCTCCGCCGGGCTGGACCTGTCCGAGCTCACCGAGCGCGACGCGTTCGAGGGCCTGGAGCACTCGATGATGTGGCACCGCGCGTTCGAGCGGCTGGAACGCGGGCGCGTCCCGGTGGTCGCCGTGCTCAAGGGCGCGGTCGTCGGCGGCGGCCTGGAACTGGCGGCCGCCGCGCACATCCGCGTCGCCGAGCCGTCGGCGTTCTACGCCCTGCCGGAGGGCCAGCGCGGGCTGTTCGTCGGCGGCGGCGCGTCGGTGCGGGTGCCGCGGCTGATCGGCGCGCACCGGATGGCCGACATGATGCTCACCGGCCGGGTGCTCGACGCCGACGAGGGCCACGCCGCCGGCTTGTCGCACTACCGCGTCGAAAACGGCCTGGAACACGCGCTCGGCCTGGCCCGCAAGATCGCCGCCAACTCGCCGATCACGAACTTCGCCGTGCTGCAGGCCCTCCCCCGCATCGCCGAGGCCAACCCGGCCGAGGGCTACCTGATGGAGGCGCTGATGGCCGCGATCGCCGGCGGGAGCGCCGAAGCGAAGGAGCGGATGCAGGCGTTCCTCGACAAGCGCGCCGGAAAGGTGGTCCCGTGATCCTCCGCCCGGTCGCACCCGACGTGCGCGAGACCACCGAAATCGGCCGGTACCTGAGCTGGCTGGAAACCCGCGGGCACGCGTTCGACGGCTACGCGGACCTGCACCGGTGGTCGGTGACCGACCTCGACGGCTTCTGGTCCTCGATCAAGGACTTCTTCGGCGTCCGCTTCCCCACCCCGGCCACCGCGGTGGTGCCCGACCGCCGGATGCCCGGCACCGAGTGGTTCCCCGGCGCCACCCTCAACTACGCCGAGCACGCCCTCGGCCACGGCGCCGAGGACGAAGTCGCGGTCATCGCGTACTCCCAGACGCGGGAGCGCACCGAGCTCACCTGGGGCCGGTTGCGCGACCAGGTCGCCCGGGCCCGCGCGGGGCTGGCCCGGCTCGGTGTGGGCCGCGGCGACCGCGTCGCCGCCTACCTGCCGAACATCCCCGAAACGGTGGTCGCCTACCTCGCGGTCGCGAGCCTGGGCGCGATCTGGGCCTCCTGCGCCCCCGAGTTCGGGGCCCGGTCGGTGGTCGACCGGTTCGGCCAGATCGAACCGAAGGTGCTGCTGACGGTTCCGGGCTACCGCTACGGCGCCAAGGACGTCGACCGCCGCACCGAGGTCGCCGCGATCCGGGCCGGCCTGCCGACCGTCGAGCACGTCGTCCACGTCCCCTACGGCGATCACGACCTGCCCGGCACGCTCGCGTGGGACGGCCTGCTCACCGAAAGCACGCCCGGCTTCGAACCGGTCGGCTTCGCGCACCCGCTGTGCGTGCTGTTCTCCTCCGGCACCACGGGCAAGCCGAAGGCGATCGTGCACGGCCACGGCGGCATCCTGCTGGAGCACCTGAAGAACCACGGCCTCAGCTGGGATCTGCGCCCCGGCGACCGGATCCTGTGGTTTTCCACCACCGCCTGGATGATGTGGAACGCGCTCGTGTCGGGGTTGCTCACCGGCGCGTCGATCGTGCTGATCGACGGCAACCCGCTGCACCCGGACCTGGCGTGGCAGTGGCGGCTGGCCGCGGAAACGCGGGCGACGCTGATGGGCGCGAGCCCGGGTTTCCTGATGGCGTGCCGGAAAGCGGGCCTCGACCCGGCCGCCGAATACGACCTTTCGGCGCTGCGGCAGCTGGGTGCGGCAGGCAGCCCGCTGCCCGCCGAGGGCTTCCACTGGGTGCACGAGCGGTTTCCGGGCGTCCTGCTCAACGTCGGCAGCGGCGGCACCGACGTGTGCAGCGGCATCGTGCAGGGCAGCCCGCTGCAGCCGGTCCGGGCGGGCGAGATCTCGGGGCCCTGCCTGGGGGTCGACGCGCAGGCGTTCGACGAGCACGGTGCGCCGGTGGTCGGCGAGCTCGGGGAGCTCGTGATCGCCGCGCCGATGCCGTCCATGCCGGTCGGGTTCTGGGGCGACGGCTCGCGCGAGCGCTACCACGAGACGTACTTCTCGACCTACCCCGGGATTTGGCGGCACGGCGACTGGGTCCGGTTCGGCCCGGACGGGAGCTGCGTCATCGCCGGGCGCTCGGACGCCACCCTCAACCGCGGCGGCGTCCGGCTGGGCACCGCCGAGTTCTACGCCGTCGTCGAGGAGCTCCCGGAGATCGCCGACTCCCTCGTCGTGCACCTCGAAGACGCCGCAGGCGGCAACGGCGACCTCCGGCTGTTCGTGGCCCTGCACGACGGCGCGGACCTCGACGACGCGTTGCGCCGCAAGATCACGGCGGCCCTGCGCGGCGCGCTGTCGCCGCGGCACGTGCCGGACGCGATCACCGCCGTCCCGGCGATCCCCCGCAACCGCACCGGGAAGAAACTGGAGCTGCCGGTGAAGAAACTCCTGCGCGGCGCACCCGTCGACGAGGTCGTCGGGCGGGACGTCCTGGCCGATCCCGCCGCCCTCGACGCCTTCCTCGGGGAGCGCGCATGACGACCGTCGCGATCGTCGGCACCGGCGTGATCGGCGCGAGCTGGGCCGCCCTCTTCCTGACCCAGGGCCTCGACGTCGTCGCCACCGATCCGGCGCCCGGCGCCGAGGAGCGGTTGCGCGGTGCGCTCGACGGCACGCCGACGGATCGGCTGCGGTTCGTCGCCGACGCCGGCGAAGCGGCCGCGGCCGCGGACTTCGTCCAGGAGAACGGGCCGGAGCGCGAAGACGTCAAGCACGCGGTGTTCGCCGTCCTCGACGAGGCCGCGCGGCCGGACGTGGTCCTGGCCAGCAGCTCGTCCGGCCTGTTGCCGAGCGACATCGCCCGCGGCTGCCCGCACCACCCCGAGCGGTTCGTCGTCGGGCACCCGTTCAACCCGCCCCACCTGATCCCCCTCGTCGAGGTCGTGCCGGGCCGCGACACCGCCCCCGAGGTCGTCGACCGGGCCGTGGCGTTCTACACCTCGGTCGGGAAGCGGCCGATCCGGCTCGCGCGCGAGGTGCCCGGCCACGTCGCCAACCGGCTGCAGGCCGCGCTGTGGCAGGAGGCGTACTCCCTCGTCGAACGCGGGGTGGCGACGGTCGCCGACATCGACACCGCGATCGCCAACGGGCCCGGCCTGCGCTGGGCCGTGCTCGGCCCGTTCGTCAACCAGCACCTCTCCGGCGGCGCGGGCGGGCTCGCGCACGTCCTGGCCCACCTCGGGCCGCCCACCGAGCAGTGGTGGCGCGACCTGGGCCGGGTCCACCTCACCCCGGAACTGGCGGAAACGCTCGTCGCGGGCGTCGACGCCGAACTGGCCGGCACCGACGACCGTGTCCTGGTGACCGCCCGCGACACCGTCCTCCGCACCCTGCTGGCCGCCAAGGCCGCGCAGCCCGACCTGCCCTGACCTGGAGTCTCCCCGTGGACCTTTCCTCGCTGACCGCCATCGACGTCCACACCCACGTCGAACAAGACGGCCACGGCTGCTTCGCCCTCGACCAGGAACTCCTGGACGCGTCCGAGAAGTACTTCCGCGCCGGCCAGGACCGCACGCCGACGGTGACCGCGATCGCCGAGCACTACCGGGCCCGGAAGATGGCCGCGGTCGTCTTCACCGTCGAAGCGCCGGCCGCGACCGGGCACCCCGCGCTGTCGAGCGAAGAGATCGCCGACGCCGCCGCCGAGCACGCCGACGTGCTCATCCCGTTCGGCTCGGTCGACCCGCACGCCGGCAAGGCGGCCGTGCTGCGCGCGCGGCGGCTGGTCGGCGAGCACGGCGTGCGCGGGTTCAAGTTCCACCCGAGCCTGCAGGCGTTCGAGCCCGACGACGTGCGGTACTACCCGCTTTACGAGGCGATCGCCGAGCTGGGCGTGCCGGCCCTGTTCCACACCGGGCAGACCGGCATCGGCGCGGGCCTGCCGGGCGGGCACGGCATCAAGCTGCGCTACTCGAATCCGATGCTGCTCGACGACGTCGCCGCGGACTTCCCGGAGCTGACGGTGATCCTGGCGCACCCGTCGGTGCCGTGGCAGGACGAAGCGATCTCGGTCGCGACGCACAAGGCGAACGTGTACATCGACCTGTCGGGCTGGTCGCCGAAGTACTTCCCGCCGCAGCTGGTGCGCGCGGCCAACACGCTGCTGAAGCGGAAAGTGCTGTTCGGTTCCGACTTCCCGGTTATCACCCCGGACCGCTGGCTCGCCGACTTCGCCGAACTGGAGATCAAGGACGAGGTGCGGCCGCTGATCCTCAAGGACAACGCCATTCGGGTACTCGGGCTGAGCTGACCCGCCGGACGACGTTTGTCCGCTACGTCCCCGGGCATCCGCAGCCTTCCAGCACTCACGATGGGAGGCGACGTCGTGGCGGACGGTGACGTGCACACCTACTTCGAGGACGGACTTTGGAAGAACCGGGTCGAAGGCGGCCGCCGGGCCTCCAACACGTCGGTGCGGCGCGTCGACGCCGTGCTGGCCGGGCGGCAGATCGCGCGCAAGCGCCGGGTCGGGCACGTGGTGCACACTCCGCAGGGCGAAGTGGAGACCGAGCGCGACTTCCGGCCCCGCCGGTCCGCGTCCGGGGGAAGCCCTCTGTAACGAACCACCCGTTCGGACGATAGCCCGTTCGTGCCCGGGGACGCCCCGGCCCTCACGAACGGACTACCCATGCCTCGCCTCCGCCTGGCCGCGCTCCTCGCGGCCGGATCCCTCGCCCTCGTCGCCGGCTGCTCGGGCACCCCGAGCACGCCGGCGCCGGCCGCCGCCGCCGGTTCCTCGTCCGCAGCGCCGTCCTCGAGCGCGCCGGCCACCCCCGCCCTCGCCGCGGACAAGGTGGGCGCGGCCGTCGCCGACGCCGCCAAGCAGGCGTCGGCCGTGCACGTCAAGGGCACGATGGCCCAGGACGGCAGCAACGTGAACCTGGACCTGCAGCTCAACCCGGACAGCGCGAGCGGCACGGTCGTCAAGGACGGCCTCGAGATCCCGGTCCTGCGCATCGGCGACAAGTACTGGTTCCGCTTCACCGACTCACTCGTCAAGCAGGCCGGCATCCCGGCCTCGGCCGCCAAGCAGCTCACCGGCAAGTGGGTCGCGTCCACGGCCAAGGTCGGCGCGGGCATCGCCGACGCGTTCAAGGTGTTCCTGGACTACAAGTCGTTCACCCAGGGCATCCTCGGCGAGCTGGAGAAGTCGACCTTCACCGGCGGTGAGCAGACCACGCTCGCGGGCGCGCCGGCGCTGAGCTTCACGAGCCCGGACGGGACCGCCACCGTGGCCGCCACCGAACCGCACTACCTGCTGCGCATGCAGGACCCGAAGAGCGGCGCCATGGAGTTCGGCGACTGGAACAAGCCGACCACCGTTTCCGAGCCCCCGGCCGCGGAGATCTACTCCGGCCCCGGTTCCTGAGCACCGGCTTGTGAAGGCCACCTCGAGGAACTCCGGGTCCGCCGAGGTGGCCTTCACGGGCGGGCCAGCACGGCCCACACGGTCTTGCCCCCGGCGCGCGTCCGGCTGCAGCCCCAGGTCTTCGCGACCTTGGTGACCATCCGCAAGCCGAGGCCCGCGCCCACCAGGTCGAGCTCTTCCCGCAGCACCGCGGCCCGCGCGCTGTCGTCCGACACCTCGACGGTCAGCTTCCCGCGGCGCAGTTCGAGTCCCAGCCGGGGCTCACAATCGGTGTGCCGCAACGTGTTCTCGACGAGCTCGGTCGCGATCAGCTCGGCGTCCTCGGCCAGCTCGGGCACCATCCACTCCGCGCAGATCGCCCGCACGAACGCGCGGGACCGCGCCGAGGCGCGCGCCGACCGGTCGAGCAGCCGCCCGGCCCGGCGGCGGTTCGGGCGCGCCAGGGCCGCCTCCGCCGTGGCGACGTCCGGGTAGACCGGGACGCAGCGGTCCACCGCCCCCTCGGCGAGCACCGCCCGCTGTTCCGGCCGGCCGGTCACCAGGGCGAACGGGACCGCCGGCCAGTCACCGATCCGCAGCGCGACGAGGGCGAACACCCGGATCAGCGCGCGGTCGCGCAGTTCCAGGCGTTCGATGTCGACGAGCACGCCGTCCTCGGATTCCACCGCGAACTCCAGCAGCCGGTCCCGCAGCTGCGAGTAGGTCGTCCGATCGAGCACGCCGATCACGGCCGCTTTCGCCAGGGCGCCTTGCCGGGGAACCAGCCACACCGAGTTGTGCCGCGCGAGCACCGGCGACCACCTCCTCCAGGGATCACCCGATCGGATATCCCGTCCCGAACCCGTCAAACACGGCTTTTTCCCGGTTGACCCGGCCGGACGGGGGAACTCCGCGGGATCGGAGAGGAGAGATCACGTGTTCCGTCACACGAAGCTGCTGCAGTTCGAAGCCAAGCCCGAAAAGCCCGACCCCGTCTACGCCCGCAAACTCCAAGAACTCATCGGCGGCGCCTTCGGCGAAATGACCGTCACCATGCAATACCTCTTCCAAGGCTGGAACTGCCGCATCGAAGGCAAGTACAAAGACCTCATCATGGACACCGCGACCGAAGAAATCGGCCACGTCGAAATGCTCGCCACCATGGTCGCCCGCCTCCTCGAAGGCGCCCCCGCCACCGTCACCGCCGACGCCGTCAAAGACCCCGTCATGGCCGCCATGATCGGCGGCATGGACGTCCAGCAAGCCATCGTCGCCGGCGGCGGCGCCCTGCCCGCCGACAGCAACGGCACCCCCTGGAACGGCAAATACATCGTCGCCTCCGGCAACCTCCTCGCCGACTTCCGCGCCAACGCCGCCGCCGAAGCCCAAGGCCGCCTCCAAACCGCCCGCCTCTACAACATGACCGACGACCCCGGCGTCAAAGCCATGCTCCAGTTCAACCTCGCCCGCGACACCGTCCACCAGAAACAATGGCTCGCCGCCATCGAAGAACTCCAAGCCGACGGCCTCGAAGGCGACATCGCCCCCGGCGCCCTCCTCGACGAAGAAGACCAGACCCACAACCACACCATCTGGCACCTGTCCGACGGACCCGACGGCGCCAAGGGCGCCAGCTGGACCACCGGCGCCGGCATCGAATACCTGATGGACCCCCAGCCCCTCGGCGGCCCCGGCACCGCACC
>NZ_PPHG01000063.1 GCF_002904295.1 Amycolatopsis sp. CA-128772 | reverse complement strand
CGTGTTCCGTCACACGAAGCTGCTGCAGTTCGAAGCCAAGCCCGAAAAGCCCGACCCCGTCTACGCCCGCAAACTCCAAGAACTCATCGGCGGCGCCTTCGGCGAAATGACCGTCACCATGCAATACCTCTTCCAAGGCTGGAACTGCCGCATCGAAGGCAAGTACAAAGACCTCATCATGGACACCGCGACCGAAGAAATCGGCCACGTCGAAATGCTCGCCACCATGGTCGCCCGCCTCCTCGAAGGCGCCCCCGCCACCGTCACCGCCGACGCCGTCAAAGACCCCGTCATGGCCGCCATGATCGGCGGCATGGACGTCCAGCAAGCCATCGTCGCCGGCGGCGGCGCCCTGCCCGCCGACAGCAACGGCACCCCCTGGAACGGCAAATACATCGTCGCCTCCGGCAACCTCCTCGCCGACTTCCGCGCCAACGCCGCCGCCGAAGCCCAAGGCCGCCTCCAAACCGCCCGCCTCTACAACATGACCGACGACCCCGGCGTCAAAGCCATGCTCCAGTTCAACCTCGCCCGCGACACCGTCCACCAGAAACAATGGCTCGCCGCCATCGAAGAACTCCAAGCCGACGGCCTCGAAGGCGACATCGCCCCCGGCGCCCTCCTCGACGAAGAAGACCAGACCCACAACCACACCATCTGGCACCTGTCCGACGGACCCGACGGCGCCAAGGGCGCCAGCTGGACCACCGGCGCCGGCATCGAATACCTGATGGACCCCCAGCCCCTCGGCGGCCCCGGCACCGCACCGGCGCCGGATCCGGCGCTCTTCGGCACCTACGCAGTGCTTCAGGACGCACCGGCTCAGGACGCACCGCCTCAGGACGCCGAGCCGGAGCTCGCGGACGGCGACGTCGAGACGTTCCACGACGGCTCGGTCTGGAAGAACAAGGTCGCCGGCAACACGCGGGCTTCGGGCAGCGCCGAGACGAAGTCCGAGGCGGTCGCGCAGGGCCGCAAGCTGGCGATCAAGCGCGGCACGGCGCACTTCATCCGCACGAAGGACGGTCGCCTCGGCGAACGCCGCACCTACCCGCGCGCCGGCTCCTGACCTCAGGCCGTCGGCATGCCCCCGTGGTCGCCGCCCTCTTCGTCACCATCGCCGGCGCGTGGCTCCTGGTCGTGGAACGTCGGCTCGGTGTGCTCACCACCGACGTCGGCGTCCTCTTCCATGCTCTCGGCGGTCACGGGGTCGATTTCGGGTGTGCTCATCGCTTCCTCCGATCGAGGCGGAACCCGGGGCATACCCGGCGGGGTGAGCGCGAAACGGGCCGGGCGGTCTCACGGCCGCCCGGCCCGGCTCCCCGCATAAGCGCGCTCCCGCACCCGCACCAGCCACTCCGGCGCGAACCCCAGCCCCTCCGGGCGATGCAGCATCGGGTCGAACGACGGCGCGTCCTCAGCGAGGCCCGCCAGCGTGAGCACCGCGCTGTCGCACCAGCGCCCGTCTTCGCGACCGGTCCGGAGCACGAACCGCCACCCTTCCGCCGCCCGCGCCGCCTCGATCGACGCCTCCACCCGCGGCGACGACGCCCATGCGCCGAGCCAGACGAGGCGGTCGGCGCGGCGGTACGGCACGAGGCTGCTGTACGCGCCGCTCGTCCAGGCCGCCGCCGGGCGGGGCAGCACCCGGCCGATGTGCCCGGCGCCCGCCGTGGTCAGGGTGATGTCCCACGGTCCGCCCGCGCGGCCCGCGCCCGGGATGCGCACCGCCAGGCCGAGCGCGTCCGGCAGCCGGCCGGGCGTGCCGGCGCCCTTGGACAGGCGGGCGATGACGGGGGCCGGCCCATCCGGCCACGGCAGGTCGTCCGCGAGCGGCCGGAGCTCGCCGTGCAGCACGACGCCCGCGGGGTGGAACGCCCGGGCGTGCCGCAGCGCGGCCAGCCCGCGGAAACCCGCCGAAACGAGACCCGCCATGTGTACTTCCCTCCCCGCCGGGGTAATCGATCGTCCTCCCGATACCCGCGCGGAGGACGGAGAAACTGCACCGACCCGAGGAGCCTGCCATCGCCACCGCGGTCCTGTTCGACGTCGACGGCACGCTCGTCGACTCCAACTACCTCCACGTCCACGCCTGGCGCCGGGCGTTCCACGAACTCGGCCGGAACGTGGATTCCTGGCGCGTGCACCGCGCGATCGGCAAGGGGTCCGGCAAGCTGCTGAGCACCCTGCTGGGCGACGAGGACGCCGACCGGATCGGCGACCGCGCGAAGGAGCTGCACAGCCGCTTCTACCTCGAGTCGGCGGAGCTCCTGCGCCCGTTCGACCGCGCCCCGGACCTCGTCCGCGAGCTGGCCGGGCGCGGGCTGCGGGTCGTGCTGGCGACGTCGGCGGCCCCCGACGAGCTCAAGGAGCTGCGCCGGGTCCTCGACGTCGACGACGTGGTCACCGGCATCGTCTCCGGCGACGACGTCGACGCGACCAAGCCCGACCCGGAACCGGTGATCGCCGCCCTCGAGAAAGCCGGGACGGCACCGGAGGAAACGATCTTCGTCGGCGACGCGGTCTGGGACGTCCACGCCGCCGAGAAAGCCGGCGTCCGCACGGTCTCGGTGCTCTCCGGCGGAATCGGCCCGGGCGAGCTGTCCGACGCCGGCGCAGTCGCGATCTACGACGACGTCGCGGCGCTGCTGGCCGGGCTGGACGACAGCGTGCTGATCGGCTGAGCCGGCGGGCGACCAGCCGTCCCGAGGGTGAACCGCTCCCGCCGCTCCACCGCCAGCCCGAGCGCCTCGACCGAGGCCGGTGCCTCGCAGGCACTGGAGTATCTGCGCGGCAAACTCGGCGAAGGCCGAACCCGCCTGCCCCATCGCCCCAATGTGGCGTTCGGTGCATCCCACGCACCCAACGCGGCGTTCGGTGCATCCCACGCACCCAACGCCACATTGGGGCGTTTCCGGCTCAGCCGAGCCAGCCGGGACGGTCGCCCTTCCGCAGCCGCCACCGGGCGGTGTCAGCCGAACATGCCCGGCTCGTAGGCGCCGCCCTTCTGGTGGACGATCACCGCGAGCCGGTTGGCCGCGTTCATCTGCGCGACCAGGGCGACCAGGGCGATCAGGGCGGCGAGCCGGTCGTCGTCGTAGTGCTTGCGGGCCCGGGCCAACTGGGTGGGTGACGACGATCACTGTCACGGCGGCGGCGCCCGGCATCTGGAGGGCGAACCCGAGCACGCAGAGGAGCCACCCATGGCCGATCCCGCCACCGAGCCCTTTCTCTCCCACCGCAACCTGCTCTTCACCGTCGCCCACCAGCTGCTCGGCTCGGCCGCCGACGCCGAAGACGTCCTGCAGGAGACGTGGCTGCGCTGGGTGGACGTGGACCTCGCCGGGGTGCGGGACCAGCGGGCGTACCTGGTCCGGATGACCACCCGCCAGGCGCTGATGCGGCTGCGGGCGCTCGGCCGGCGCAAGGAGTCCTACGTCGGTCCGTGGCTGCCCGAACCGCTGCTGACCGCGCCCGACGTCGCCGACGACGTCGAGCTGGCCGACAGCGTGTCCATGGCGATGCTGCTGGTGCTGGAGACGCTCGGGCCGGCCGAGCGGGCGGTGTTCGTGCTGCGCGAGGTGTTCGCCCTGGACCACGGCGAAATCGCCGGAGCCGTCGGCAAGAGCGCGGCCGCGGTGCGCCAGATCGCGCACCGGGCCCGCTCCCACGTCGCCGCGCGCCGGCCGCGCGGGACCGTCTCGCCGGCGGCGACCCGGGACGCCCTCGAGGCGTTCCGGCGCGCCGTCGAGACGGGCGACCTGCGAGACCTGCTCGACGTCCTCGCCCCGGACGTCGTGTTCCTCGGCGACGGCGGCGGGGTCGTCCAGGCCGTGCTTTCGCCCGTCTCCGGGGCCGCGGACGTGGCCCGCCTGCTGGCCGCCGGCCTGGGCAATTTCGCCGCCGGGAAGCTGGAAGCGGCCCAGGTCAACGACTACCCGGCGCTGCTCCTGCGGCTCGGCGGCGAGATCGACACCGTGGTGGCGGTTCGCGTCGACGACGGCCTGGTCACGGGGCTTCATGCCGTGCGCAACCCGGAAAAGCTGTCGCGCCTGGACGCGCCGGCCACCCTGTGCCGCTGAGTCACTCGACGTGCGTCGCCGCGGCCACGATGACCTCGGCGACGACGTCCGGCTGGGACACCGCGACCGCGTGCGAGGCGTCGATCCGGCGGACCGTCGAAGACGCGCGCGCGGCCATGAACTCCTGCGCCGCGGCCGGGATCGCGTTGTCCTGGTTCGCGATCAACGTCCAGGAGGGGAGCTTGGACCACGCCGGGGTGCCCTCGAACGGCGCGGCCAGGGCCTGCTGCGCGACCGGCCGCTGGGTCACCGCCAGGACGGCCGCGGCGGCCGCGGGGACGTCGGCGGCGAAGACCTCGGCGAAGTCCGCCGGCTTGATCGACAGCTCGGGCTCGCCGTCGTGCACCAGGACGTCGGTGGTCTCCGGGCCGAGCTTGGCGCCCGGGTAGCGGCCGGACAGCTCGAACACGCTCTCGCCGGCGTCGGGCTGGAAGGCGGCGATGTAGACCAGGGCGCGGACGTTCGGCGTCTCGGTGGCCGCGCGGGTGATCAGGGCGCCGCCGTAGGAGTGGCCGGCCAGGACGACCGGGCCTTCGACGCTGTCGACGACGTCCTTCACGTAGGCCGCGTCGGACTCGACGCCGCGCAGCGGGTTCGCCACCGCGCGGACCGGATAACCCTGCTCCTGCAGCTTCGTGACGACGCCGGTCCAGCTCGACGAGTCGGCGAACGCGCCGTGGACCAGGACGATGGTGGGCTTGCTCATGGCTGGCTCCTTTAGGGAGAACGATCGGTCTTTCTGCCGACTACTCTGGCGTGTCCGGGCCGCGCTGGCAATGTGACGTAGCCGATCTCGCAGAACGACCGGTCTTTCTCTAAGCTGCGGGGATGAGCACTGTCGAGCCGCACCCGAAGGACCGGCTGCTCGCGACCGCATCCCGGCTCTTCTACGCCGAAGGCATCCACGCCGTCGGGGTGGAACGCCTGGTTTCCGAGGCGGCGGTGACCCGGGCGACGTTCTACCGGCACTACCCGACCAAGGACGACCTCGTCGCCGCCTACCTCGCCGGGACCAGCCGCCAGATCCGCGCGGCCGTCGAAGCGGCGCGGGCGGGCAAGGCCCCGCGCGAGGCCCTGGTCGACACGATGGCGGTGGTCGGCGACGCGACCCGGGGCGAGGACTTCCGCGGCTGCCAGTTCCTCAACGCCGCCGCCGAGTACCCGGACCCGGAGCACCAGGTGCGCCAGGTCATCGAGGACCACCGGCGGTGGTTCTCCGACGTCCTGCGCGAGCAGGCCGCGGCCCTGGGCCACCCGGAGCCGGACCACGCCGCCCGGGTGCTCGTCCTCCTGCGCGACGGCGCCCTCCACGGCGGCGAACTCGACGACCCGGAGAAGGTGCGCGCGACGCTCCGCCGGGCCGTCGACGACCTCCTGCCGGGCTGATCAGGGTCCGAACACGCGTTCAAGCGGCGTTCACCTGCGAAAACCCAGCGAAGCTAGGCCGAACGGGTTACTGTGCCGATGGGTGCTGATCCGACCACAGCCACGGCCGAACGACTTTGCGGCGACGGTGACGCCGCACGGGGGCGGCCTGCTTTCGGCCGCATCAGCACCTGAGCACGTGAGGTGACGGAGGTCCGAGATGGCGGCAAACGACGCGTCGCGCGTCCCGGCCTGGCTGGAGCCGATGCTCGCCAAGGCCGACGGCGGCCGGCTGCGCAGCGGCCCGGAGTGGGCCTACGAGTACAAACTGGACGGTTACCGCGCGGCCATGCGGATCGCGCCGGACGGCACCACCACCCTCACCAGCCGCAACAACATCGACTTCACCGCGGAGTTCGCCGAACTTGCCGGCGTGCTCACCCCCGCGCTCGACGGGCGGGCCGCCTACCTCGACGGCGAGGTCGTCGTCTACGGCGACGACGGCCGGATCGACTTCGAGCGGATGCAGGAGCGCCGCGGCCGGTACGTCCGGCACCAGAGCGGGCCGAAGGGCCTCGAGTTCACCGACGTCCCGGTCCGGTTCCTCGCCTTCGACCTGCTCCAGCTGGGCGAGCGCAGCCTGCTGGCCACCCCGTACGACGAGCGCCGCCGGCTCCTCGACGAGCTGCCGATGCCGGACCCGTACCGCGTTTCGGTGGTCCGTGCGGTCACCTTCGACGAGCTCGCCGCCGACCGCCGCACGCCCGCGGACTTCCTCGCGCACGCCGCGGCCGCCGGGTACGAAGGCGTCGTCGCGAAACTGCGGTCGTCGGCCTACCTGCCGGGCCAGCGGCCGGACTCGTGGCTGAAGCACCCGCTGATCCGGACGCAGGAGGTGATCGTCTGCGGCTGGCGGCCGGGCCAGCGCAGCTTCACCGGCACCCTCGGCGGGCTGCTGCTCGGCGCCCACGACCCGGGCACCGGCGACCTCGTCTACATCGGCGACGTCGGCACCGGGTTCAGCCAGGCCACCCGCGCCGAGCTGCAGGAGCAGCTGCAGTCCCTCGAGCGGCGCACGCACCCGTTCGCGACGACGCCCCCGCGGGAGGACACCGTCCGCGCGCGCTGGGTCGAGCCGCGGCTGGTGGGCGAGATCGTCTACCGCCAGTTCACCCGCGGCGGCCGCGTCCGCCACACCGCCTGGCGCGGCCTGCGCCAGGACAAGGACCCGGCGGACGTCCTGGCCCCGCGCGCCGGGCCACCGCCCGAACCGGCTGCCGCCCCACCGCCGCCCGAGCCTTCGGCACAGCGGATCACCGTCCAGGCGGGGAACCGGCGGCTCACGCTGTCCAATTTGGACAAGGTGCTGTACCCGGCGGCCGGGTTCACCAAGGGCGAGGTGATCAACTACTACTCGCGCGTCGCGGCGGTGCTGCTGCCGCACCTGGCCGGCCGCCCGGTGACGTTCATCCGCTACCCCAACGGCGTCGACGGCCAGAAGTGGTTCGAGAAGAACGTTCCCAAGGGCGCGCCGGAGTGGCTGCGCACGGTCCGCCTGGCCGGCAGCGGCGGCACGATCGACTACCCGCTCCTCGACGACCTGCCGGGGCTGGTGTGGGCGGCGAACATGGCGGCGCTCGAGCTCCACGTGCCACAGTGGACGGTGGAGTCGGGTGCCCGCCGCACCCCGGACCGATTGGTGTTCGACCTCGACCCGGGCCCGGGCACGACGGTCGTCGACTGCTGCCGGGTGGCCGAGCGCCTGCACGACGTGCTGGTGGCGGACGGCCTGACGCCGTACGCGAAAACGTCGGGGTCCAAGGGGATGCAGCTGTACTGCGGGATCACCACGGACGACCCGGCGGCGCCCTCGGCGTACGCGAAGCGGCTCGCGCAGCGGTTGGCGCGCGAGACACCGGAGTCGGTGACGGCGGTGATGGCGAAGGCCCAGCGGACGGGCCGCGTGTTCATCGACTGGAGCCAGAACAGCCCGGCGAAGACGACGGTGGCCCCGTATTCCCTGCGCGGCCGCGACCACCCGACGGCCTCGACCCCGGTGACGTGGGAGGAGGTCCGGGCGTGCCGGCACGTGGCCCACCTGACGTTCACGGCGGACGAGGTCCTGGACCGCATCGACGACCACGGGGACCTGCTCGCCGGGTTGACGAAGGCCGCGGCGCTGCCGGAGTGAGGTTCAGTTCCGGCCCAGGAGGCGGTGGACCAGCCCGCCCAGGCCCGAGCCGCGGCCGGACGGGGTTTCCGCCGGCGGTGCCACGGTTTCGGCGGCCCGCCGGTGGGCTGCCGGTTCGGATCGTGCTTGCGGGATCGCGGGGACGTCGGCCGGCCCGAGCGCATGCTTCGGCCCCGAGCTGACGGCGGTGTGCGGGGCGGCCGGTTCCGCGGGTTCTTGCGCCGGCGCGGGTGTTGAGGAACCGGGAGTTGCAGGCGCTGCATAGTGTCGGGGCAGTGCCGCGGGCGCCGCTGCCGGAGCCTCCTGGCGCACCGCCGGCTGCTCCTGTGCGGGCACCGCCATCGGAACTTCCCGGTGCACCGCCGAGAGCTCCCCCGCAGGCGCCGCTGTCAGGGCCTCCTGGTACATCGCCGGCTGCTCCCCCATGGGCGCTGCCGCCGGTACCTCCTGCCGCACCGCCGGCATCTCCTCCGGCCGGGGCGCCGGGATCTCTCCCGCGATCGTCCCCGACTCCGGCACCGCCCCATCCGGCCGCGGCTCTCCCACCCCGCCAGCCAGCATCTCCGGCGTGATCGCCGGCGTCATGAGCGGTGTGTGGGCCGCGTCGGCGTTCGGGGTCGCCGGCTCGCGGGCCACCGGGTAGCGGGCCAGGGGATCGTCGTCGATCGCTCCGTTCGCGCGGTGGCTCCGGAGGAGACCGCAGCACCCGAGCAGGCCGAGCAGGCCCGCCAATCCCCACCACACCGTCATGTCGCTCCTCCGTTTCGCTCGTCCCCCGGTTATCCGGGCCCCGCGCCACCCAACCGGAGCACCACTCGGGTGGGTGACACGTTCACCCCAGCTTCGGCACGTCGCCCGCGAACGAGACCGGTAGCTCGTACAGGCCCCGCGCGGTGCGGCCGCCGCCCAGCCAGCCGTGGAAGTAGATGTGGCCGTCCACCACGTCCGCTCCGCCCGGGGCGTCCACCTTGCCGCCGAGGAGGTCGGTCGACAGGAACTGGGCGTCGGCCTTCACGAACGGGCCCGACAGCGCCGGCGCCGACGCGTAACACGTGTGGTAACCCGTGCTCTGGAACGTGTCCGCCGAATAGAACAGCAGGTAGCGGGACGCCGTCTTCACCACCGAAGGCGCCTCGACGATCGCCTTCTCCGCCGTCAGGTCCGCCCGGAGCAGCTCGGTGCGCGGGCCGGTCAGCGTACGGCCGTCGGCCTGCACCTTCTGCGTCCAGATCGCCGCCGGCGGTCCCGCCGGCCCGCCGTCGCTTTTGTACAGCAGGTGGCGGGAGCCGTCCGCGTCCACGAACGTCTGCGGGTCGATGTCGCCGTGGTCCTCGGGGGCGCACACCAGGGGCTGGTCGCCGGCCGGGGTGTACGGGCCTCCCGCTTTCGCCGCCGTGGCCGCGCCGAGGCACATTTCGCCGCCCGTCTTCTGCGCGGCCGCGAAGTACAGCACGAACGTGCCGTCCGCCAGTTGCGTGACATCCGGTGCCCAGAAGCCGCCGTCCGGCTTCGCCCACACCGGTACCGCGCCGAGCGCGTCGCCGGCGACCTGCCACGGTCCTTCCGGGGCCGGCGCCGTCGCGAACGGGATCCGCTTCGCGCCCGTGCCCGTCGAGAACGCGAAGTAGCCCCAGGCGGTCTTGAGGACGTCCGGATCGGGGAAGTCCTGGTTGATGAGCAGCCGTGGCGCGCTGACGGCCGCCGCTTCCGGCACCACCGCGAAGGCGGCGGCAACGGCCATGACGAGGGCGAGCGGCAGACCCTTGAGACGCATAGGCGATTCTGTTGACACCCCAACGCTTCCGGCAACGGCAGACGGCCGCCGTCACCGGGAAGCGTGGATTTGCCCGCGTACCCTGATCGGGTGGATTCGCCCGGGCGCGCGGGGGTAGACGCCAACGCATGCACGCAACGAGCGGACGAGGTGCGTACCGCGCCGGCCACCCCGTCGGTGAAGCCGAAGGGGCCGCCGCCCGGCAGGAAAAACCGTTGGGTGCGCCGGGAAAACCGCTCGACCGCCGGACCCCGTTCTTCACCGGGATGCTCGCGGCGGCCGGGGTCGTCGTCACGGTCGCCGTCGTCGAGGTCGTCCTCGCCGCCTCCGACGCGCTGCTGCTGATCGGCATCGCGTTCTTCCTCGCGGTCGGCCTCGAACCGGTGACCGCCCGGCTCGCGCGCCGGATGCCGCGCGCGCTCGCCACCGTCATCGTCGTCGTGACCGGGCTGGCCGTGCTCGGCGGGACCGTCGCCGCGGCCGCCGTGCCGCTGGCCGACCAGGCGGCCCAGCTGCAGAACGGCGCACCGCGCTACCTGACCCTGCTGCGCGACCACAGCACCCTGCTGGGCCAGGCCAACGAAACCTTCGGCCTCGAAGCCGCCGTCCGGTCCGTCCGCCTGACCGACGTGGCGGAGTCGCTCGCCGGGCTGCTCGCCGACGCGGTGATCGTCGTCGTGCTCGCCAGCTACTTCGTCGCCGACTTCCCGCGGATCCGCGCGGCGCTGTACCGGCTGGCCCCGCGCTCGCGGCGGCCGCGGGTGATCCTGATCGGCGACGCGGTCTTCCGGAAGGTGGGCGCGTACCTCGTCGGCAACGTCGTGGTGTCCCTGATCGCCGGGGCGGCGACGTTCGCTTGGCTGTGGGCCTTCGGCGTGCCCTACTCCCTGGTGCTGGCCGTGCTCGTCGCCGTGCTCGACCTGGTTCCGGTGGCGGGTTCGGTGGCGGCGGGGGCCGGCACCAGCCTGATCGCGTTCACGGAGTCGGTGCCGGTGGGGCTGGCGACCGTGGGCTTCTTCGTGGTCTACCGGCTGGTGGAGGACTACGTGCTGCTGCCGAAGGTGGTCGGCCGCGCCGTCCGGATCCCCGCGTTGGTCACCGTGGTCGCGGTGCTCCTCGGGTTCGAGCTGCTCGGCGTGGTCGGCGCGTTCGTCGCCGTGCCGGTCGCGGCCGCGGTGCTGCTCGTCGTGCGCGAAGTGGCCGTCCACCGGCTCGACCGGGCATGACGAAACCGCCGCGCGGGAATCCCGCACGGCGGTTCGGACCGGATTCGGTCAGTTGCCCTGGGCGGTCCCGCCGTCGGCGATCTGCCCGGCGGCGCAGTTGTACGGGGACTCGCCCTCCGCCTCGTGCTCGCCCGGCGAGAGGATCGGCACGCCGATGCCGTTGGCGACGTCGTGCAGCGGGACCTGGACCCCGAGCACGTTGATGTCGTTGTCGCAGACGCCGCCGACGACGTTCAGGTTGTGCAGCGCGTCGAGGTTCTGCACGTTGCCGATCAGGCCGAACTGGTCGGTCGAGTCGACCGGGTGGCCCGCGACGCTGACGGTGGTTGCGGACGCGGATCCGCCGAGCACCGCCATCCCGGCGGCGAGAGCGGTGGCGACGAAGCCGAGCTGCTTGATCACGGGAGAAAACTCCTTCTGAATACCCGCCGGACGGTCCGGCAGGGGGTTGGGGGAAGGGAACAGGTCCGGCTTCGGTTCGCCGGGCCCGGGGAAATCCGTCAAGGTGCGTTCACGCCGGGTGGGACCGGCGCACTTTCTCCAGCGTCGCGGCCGGTCCCACCCGGGCCGGCGGCGTCCGGCGTCGCGGCGTGCCCGGGACGCGGAACCGAAGTGTGCAGCTCGCTCCGTGTTCCGGGCGCGCGGCGCGACGGCGGCACAGCCGCCGGACCCCGTGCCGGAGCCGGCTTCCGCACACACAGCGGGCGGCCCCGGCACGGAGATTTTCAGTGACCCTGGCTCGTGCCGCCGTCGGCGAGACCGCTCGACGCGCAGTTGTACGGCGACTCGCCCTCGGCCGAGTGCTCGCCCGGCGACAGGATCGGCACGCCGATGCCGTTGGCGACGTCGTGCAGCGGGACCTGGACCCCGAGCACGTTGATGTCGTTGCCGCACAGGCCGAGCGTGGCGTTGACGTTGTGGAGCACGTCGGTGTTGTTCAGGTTCACCAGGCCGACCTGGCCGGTGTAGTCGTAGCCGCCGTAGTGGTGGCCGTGGCCGTGGTGGTGCTCGTGGCCGTCCGGGGTACCGGCGGAGGCGACCCCGCCGGCCAGGATCGCGCCGGCCGCCGCGGTGACCGCGACGAAGCCCATCTTCTTCAGCATGGATTGCTCCTCAGTGAACGATTTCGGAGAAAGCAGGACGGCCGTGAAGTGTGTTCTCCGTCCCGCGTGGTGGAAACGTACTGAGAGCCGCCCGACGTTGCCACTTCGTGCCACCATCGTGTGGGTACCGCGAGCCTCTGACCGCGCCGGGTGTGGTCCGATCGGGTTACGCGGATGGTTTCTTTCCGCCCGGCACCTCACCCTTATCCTGCGCCGGAAGCCGTTGCGGGGCAAGGGAAGAATCCGGGCATGCGAAAGAGCCCTGCGCCACCGCGGGACGGGGCGGCGCAGAGCTCTCCGGCTCGGTTCTCTACTGTGGCCAGGCCTCGGCTTCGGCCGTGAGCGCGGTGGTGACGTCGATTTCGCCCGACCGCACCCGCCACGCGAGCGAGTCCGGCCGCGGCTGCAGCAGGTGCCAGCCGACGACGGCTTCGTCGCCGTAGCACGGGCTTTCCTCGTCACCGATGCCCAGCGCGGCGAAGTACTGGCGGGCGGGCCAGGTTTCGGGAACCCAGGCGCGCGCCCAGCGCACGACGATCCTGGCGAGGTCGTTGCGCCCGTCCGCCGGGTGGATGAGGCGGTCACCGGTGGTGCAGATGAGGCGTGGCGTGAAAGTCGCGCCGAGCGGCGCGACGACGAGATCAGTGTTCATTACTCCCCCGGTCCACGGCAGTGGACGGAATGGCCCGGCACGGATGCGCTGCTGCGCTTGACGAGGGGAACGACCGGTGGCGGGCGTGCGCGCACAACGCGTCCCTGCGCGGCTCTGTCTTGAACCGCGAGCCATCTTACAAACGCCGGGAAAGCGGCCGGAACCGGGGCCCGGTGCCGGAGCATTCGCTCGTTCACGTGACAGCACGAGTGAATGCGGGCGGCGGGGGTACGCCGCCGGAGAAGCACCCTCCGACCGGAAGGAAGAACCGAGATGACGCGCACGGCACGAAAACTGTTCTGCGGCGGAGTCGTGGCCGCGGCCATCGCCCTGACCGGCGCACTGCCGGCATCGGCGGCGCCGGAATTCGCCGCCCCGGCCTGGCACGCCCAGACCGACGACGGCAATGCGCGCGACAACAACCACGACGACAACGACGACAACGGGTTGTGGGGCCTGCTCGGCCTGGTCGGGTTGCTGGGTTTGGCGGGCCTGGTCCGCCGCGGGCCGAAGCCGGGTGCGATGGCGGGGTACCCGGTCGCCGGGGAGGCACCGCCGGCCAACACGTACCCGCCGGCCGAGCCGCGCCGGAACCCGCCGGGCGTCTGAGCCGCAGCGGTCCATTCTGCGGCGGGACGGGGAACGGGGCGGCCAGGGCGATCCAGCTCGCCG
Source organism: Amycolatopsis sp. CA-128772 (assembly GCF_002904295.1). Classification (GTDB taxonomy): domain Bacteria; phylum Actinomycetota; class Actinomycetes; order Mycobacteriales; family Pseudonocardiaceae; genus Amycolatopsis. The sequence continues at coordinate 4,380 of NZ_PPHG01000063.1, read as the reverse complement.
CCCCGGTCTTCGCCGGGGGGATGGATGGTGGTCTCCGGCGCTGCGGCAGCAGCGGAAACCGGGCGAGCAGGGCAATTCATCCCTTTCTCCCGGGCCCGATCGGATAGCCGAACACCGGTGGTACCCCGCCGAACGGCAACCCCCGGGACCGGCCCGCACACCCGGCAGCCAGGGCAATCCCGGCCACCCACCCGAACGCCGGCCGCACCGCGCCGAACCACAACCCCCAGGACCAAGCGACCGGGGCGGACCCGGCAGGCGGCCCCGCGTTCGCCGGGTGCCCGAGTGCCCCTGGTGCCGCGCACCGCCGATCCCCCTTCATCTTCGCGCACAACGTCCCGGCGCCGTCGGCGTCGGGACGTTCTGCGTTTCCTGCTTCTCCGAATGGCGCCCAGTTGCCGCCTCTCGGCACCGAGGGGGCCGCGGAGACGACCGGGAAACCGGTCCCGCGACCGCCCCCCAGATTAGCGAGCCACCCGGCGCGCAAGAAGGGTTTTTCCGCCGTATCCTACTTACGGGTGGATTTCCGGACGCAACGCAAAAGCCGCCGATTACCCAATCTTTCCTTCGCGAAACCTCACGATCGAGTGAAAGTAGAACATCACCCGATCTAGCACGGGTCGCATCCGAGACGAAAAAGATTCGATCGATTCATCCGTATATCGTAATCGGCCGACACGGCCGGGTGATGGCATTACCCACCGTAGCCGAAGCGCAAAACGGCTTGCGCACCCCTTCACGCGAACTCGATGTTTGTTCCGGTGCCGCCGCGCGGCCGTACACCGTGCGGAATCGATCTCGGCCGGCGGCCGCCGGGATCCGCTCGCGCTATCGCGGATCGGCGATCACGATGATCGCAGTCGGCATCGCACAATCCGGAGGAGTACGACATGAAAAGTGCACTGACCCGAGCGCTCACGGTGTTCGTCACCGCCGCCGCGGTGACCCTGGCGGGCGTGGGTGTGGCGACGGCGGGCGGGCCCGGCGGCAGCGGATCGTCGAGCACCACCAGCGCGGCGGCCGAGGTCCAGGGCCTGCGCGACCAGCTCGCGGCGCGGGCGGACCGCGGGGACGTGCCCGGCACGCAGGCCACCCTCGCGCGGCTGGACCCGCTGCTGTCCGATCTGTCCCAGGGCAAGCGGTACACGATCCAGGCCGCGGCCAAGGACAGCGCGGCGACCGCGCAGCAGGAGACCGAGAAGGCGCGCAAGGGCGTCGACGACCTCGCCACCCAGCTGCAGTCCCGCCAATCGCTGCCGCCGGTGTCGGCCCTGCTCAACGCGTTGCTGCAGCGGGTCCTGATCAGCCTTTCCGCACTGGTGAACGACCTTCTCGGCGGGCTGCCCGTCCCGGTCGGCTGAGCCGGCCGGACCCCCGGACGGACAAGCCGGCGACGGCCCGGCGCGGTTCCCCTCCCGCGCCGGGCTTTCGTCGTCCGCGGCCGACGAACCCCTGCGGCACAAGAAGAAGCCCGGTGCGGCGGACCGCACCGGGCTTTCGCGTGCCGTGGGCTATTCGTAGACGACGTAGGCGGGCTTCGGGCTCAGCGCCAGCACGTCCGCCGGGCTCATCAGAGCCCCGCCGCGGCGGGTGTCCTCTTCGAAGAACAGCTTGAAGCCCGGCCGCACGTGCGCGGGCATGGTCGTCATCAGCGTCTTCCACGTCGCCTTCTTGGCCGACGCCGACCCGATGCCGTCGACGACCTTGACCGGCGAAACGCCGTGGTGGGCGTGCAGCAGCTGCTCGTCGCGCACCACGGACGCCGCGACCTGGTGGTAGACCATCACCTTGGCGGGCAGGTGGTGCGCGTCGGCCAGGCCCCCGAGGTACTTCGCGACGCCGTCGAGCTCGTCGCCGGTCGTGCGGCCGAACTTCTTCCCGGGGATCACGCCCGGTTCCACGGCCCACTCCGGGTCGAGCGCGACGCCGACGTCGGGCTCGGTCAGCCAGCGCTCGTACGCCTGGACCTCCGGCAGGAAGTCCGCGCGGCCGGGCTGGATGTTCAGCAGCAGCAAGCCCTTCATCGCCCGCGCGGCGTCGAGGTACTCGCGCACCGTGTCGTCGTCGCAGCGGCTGCGGAACATGCCGTCCGCGCCGGGCGAGCGGTGCACGGTGGTGGCGATCAGCTCGACGACCGGGGTGATCGGGCGCCCTGCCGGGAACGCCTCGATCTGGCGGCGCAGCGCGCGGCTCGCCTCGGTGAGGTCGCCGGTCATCCGGCCGAGGGCCTTGGCGCCCGGCGCTCCGCAGAACCCGACGAGCAGGCTGGTTTCGAGCGGGTTCGGGGGTGGCGGCGCCGGCGCCGCGGCGGCGGCCGCGGCCGCGGCCGCGGGGGCCGGCACGGTGAGCGCCTTGCCCCGTTGCAGGGCACCGCACGCGCTCGTGGCCAAGCCGGCAAGGGCGGCGGTGAGGACCAGACGTCGATCGAAGGTTCGTTCGGCGGCAACCGCCTTTTTCGGGACCATCGCGGGGAAATACCCGATCCCGATCTTGGCCAAACCGGTTTTCCGACTATCACCGAATCGTGCGCTCACCCCATTCGGGGCTGACGTCCCGGCCTGCGGAAACGTGGTTTTCGGGGCGGTTGCCGGCAATTGCGCACTCACCCGACCCGGTGGCTCGGCCCGCACCCGCTCCGGGCCGGCAGCACACTTCCCCGCATGCGTTGCCTTTTCCGGTTCGGTACCGGGTTCACCGCTTTCCTCGCCCTGGCGGCCTGCGGCGGTCCGGCGCCCGTGGCCCCGGCGCCCGCACCGCCGCGGCCGGCGCCCGCCGCGGCCCCGGTCCGCGTCACGGCGGCCGCCGCCCGTGAGGTCGGCGCGGACGAGCTCGGCCGGGTACCGGTCCTGATGTACCACCGCATCGGCGCGCAGCCGCGTTCGGTGTACGACCGCACGCCCGCGGACTTCACGGCGGAACTCGAGCGCCTCGCGGCGGAGGACTACGTCCCGGTCACGACGGCGGACCTGGTCGCCCGCCGGCTCGACCTCCCGGCCGGCGCCCACCCGGTGGTCCTGACCTTCGACGACGGCGACCCGAGCGTGTTCAGCCTGACCCCGCAGGGCCAGCCGGCCGCGGGCACGGCGATCCGCATCCTGCTGGACGTCGCGGCGGCGCACCCGCGCTTCCGCCCGGTGGCGAGCCTGTACGTCAACGAGCACCCGTTCGCCGACCCGGGCGACGGCCGCACGTTGCGCTGGCTGACGGAGCACGGTTTCGAGATCGGCAACCACACCCGCCGGCACACGAACCTGCACAAGGCGACGGAGAGCGAGACGATCGCGGCGATCACCGAAGGGGACGCGGAAATCCGCAAGGCGGTTCCGGGGTACCAGCCGACCACGCTGGCCCTCCCGTTCGGAATGCACCCGCGCCGCGAGGAGCTGGCCCAGCGCGGCCCGGGCTATTCGTACGCGGGGGTGCTGCTGGTGGGCGCCGGACCGGCGCCGTCACCGTGCGCGGCGAACTTCGACGCGAGCGCGATCCCCCGCATCCGTTCCCAGTCGCAGGGCCGCGAGGCGGAGTACGGCTCGACGCACTGGCTGGACGAGCTGGCGTCCCCGACGGGCCACCGCTACACGTCGGACGGAGACCCGTCGACGGTGTCGTACCCCCGATCCGAGGGCGCGGTGGCGCCGGCGTGTGCGAGCGTGGGCCTTGCCTACTGACCCGCTCCCGGTGGCCCGGGTGGACTGGCTGCCGCAGCCCCGCCGCCGGCCCCAGCCACCACGCGGAACGGCGGCGCCGAAGGGACCGCGGATCCCGGCCCGGAAGACGACATCGGCGGCGGGGAGCCCGGTTGCGGCTCAGTCGGCCCCGGTGCAGGCACCCACGGCTCAGGTTGCTCCGGCGCCGGTCGCTCCGGCGCCTCCGGTGCAGCCACCCACGACTCAGGTCGCTCCGGCCCCGGCCGCTCCGGCTCCGGTTGCTCCGGCACTTCCAGTGCAGCCACCCACAACTCAGGTCGCTCCGGCGCCGGCCGAGCCGGCCGCCACTCGAACCGCACCCCCGGGGCCCGCACCCGAAGCGCCCGCCGAGCCCGCGCAAGATCCAGAGACTTGGGCCACCCCGGTCTGGCCCGGTCCCGAAGACCTCGCCGCAGCACCACCGGTCCCGGCGACCGCACGGCCGCCGCGGATTTCGGCCGAGGTGGCACTCGCAGCTCCGGCCCCGACCGGAACAACCGCCGCCGCTCCGGAAGCCCCGGCCACACCGCCGACAGCCGCCCCCGAGGCAGCCCCTTCAAGCCCGGAAGACCCACCCACACCCGTGACCACCGCGACCCCGACTGCCACCGAAACACCCGCACCGGAAACCGCATCCGCGCCCACCGATCCCGCAGCACCCCCGCAGGAGCTGCAGCCCTCGCCCGATGCCATC
>NZ_PPHG01000062.1 GCF_002904295.1 Amycolatopsis sp. CA-128772 | reverse complement strand
CCGGCGCCCTCGCCGTGGTGGCCGCCCGCCGTGCTCGTCTTCGCCGTTGCGCTGGCCCTCGGCCTGCTTCTCACGCCGCGGGCCGCCGAGCCTCGGCGGATCTCCGGGGTGGCCTCCGCGCAACCCGCCACCCACGCCCCCAGCAGCCGCGCCACTCCCGCGCCGGAGCCGGCCGCACTGCCCGAGGGGGTTCCCGTCACCGAATCCGGGGCCGGGACCTGGCGCGTCGTGCCCGGCGCGAACCACGACATCGGCACCGGCGACCGGGTTCTCACCTACACCGTCGAAATCGAAGACGGTGTCGACGCCCCCGCCTTCGCCGGGGAGGTCGACGCGATCCTCGCCGATCCCCGCGGCTGGACCGGGCTCGGCGAAGTCACCTTCCGGCGGCTCAGCGACCCCGGTGCCGACCCCGCCGTGCGGATCAGCCTCACCACGCCCGGCACCGCGCGGCGCCCCGACCTCTGCGGCTTCACCATCCCCTTCGACTCCTCCTGCCGCCTCACCCGCGACCACCGGATCGTCCTCAACCTCGCCCGGTGGCTGCGCGGCGCCCACTCCTACGACGGCGACCTCGCCGGCTACCGCGCCTACGCCGTCAACCACGAGATGGGGCACGCGCTCGGCCTCGGCCACGTCGGCTGCCCCGCCCCCGGCGCGCCGGCGCCGGTGATGATGCAGCAGACCTTCGGGCTCTCCAACACCTACCTCGCGAACCTCAACCGCGCCGAGCCCGGGGCCGCCGCGAACGTCCCCGCCGACGGGGCCGTCTGCCGCCCGAACCCCTGGGTCACCGACCCGCACTGACCGCACTGGTTTGGACCGCCCGCCGGGTGGGTATTTTCCGCCCCTCTGGGAGGGGTGTGCGATGGTGCGGAAACTTCTGGCCGGCGCGGGTGTGGTCGTGCTGCTCACCGGGTGCGGCGGAGTCGGCAGCGGCGGTGACTCCGGGGCCGCGGCCACCCTCACGACCATGGGGTTCGGCCTCGGCGACGAGATCGCCACCACCCGGGCCGACCTGGCGGGCAAGGCGATCGCGCCGGCCACGGTGAAGATCGGCGGCAGCGCCTTCGACGCGCAGCAGTTCCTCGCCGCCGTCGCTTCGCACACGCCGCCGGACCTCGTCTACCTCGACCGGCAGCTGCTCGGCACCTACGCCGCCCGCGGCACCCTCGAACCCCTCACCGACTGCATCGCCAAGCAGCATCTCGACGTCGGCCAGTACCGGCCGGCCGCGCTGCAGGAGGTCACCCTCGACGGCAAGGTCTACGGCCTGCCCGAGTTCTACGACAACCGGGTCCTGCTGGTGAACGACGCCGCCGTCGAAGCGGGCGGGCTCGAGCCGCAGGACGTCTCCCCGGCCGACCGGAACAACCTGACCACGGCCGCGCAGAAACTCACCACCCGCACGAACGGCACTTTGTCGCGCATCGGGTTCGACCCCAAGATCCCGGAATTCCTCCCGCTGTGGGCGAAAGCCAACGGCGTGCAGATGCTCAGCGACGACGGCCGCACCGCGCACCTCGACGACCCGCGGCTGGCCGAAGCCGTCGCCTACGCCAAGTCGCTGATCGACGTCCAGGGTGGCTGGGGTGCGGTGAAGGCGTTCCGCGACTCGTTCGACTTCTTCGGCGAGAAGAACCCGTTCAAGCAGGGGCAGCTGGCCGCCACCCTGATGGACGACTGGTACCTCAACGTCCTCGCCAACTACTCGCCGGACGTGCGGGTGTCCGCGGCGCCGTTCACCGACACCACCGGCGCGCCGATCGACTGGGTCACCGGCAGCGCCTGGGTCATCCCCGCCGGCAGCACCCACAAGGACCAGGCCTGCGCGTGGATCAAGACCATGACCGACGCACCCACCTGGGTCGCCGCCGCCAAGGCGCGCGCGGAAAAGCGCAAAGCCGCCGGCAAGGCGTTCACCGGGGTCTACACCGGCAACCGCGTCGCCGACCAGGAGATCTTCGGCGGCCTGGTGCAGCTGAAGGACCGGCCGGCGTTCGACGCGGCCGTGCAGACCGTCCTGCGCGCGCAGGACCACGCTTTCACCATGCCCGCGTCCCCGGCCGGCTCGGAGTTCAAGACGGCCTGGCAGAACGCCGTGAACCGGGTCCTGTCCGGCGAACAGCAGCCCGCCGACGCGTTGCGGCAGGCCCAGCAGGAGGCCCAGCGCGCGCTCGACGCCGCGGTGGCCCACCGGTGAGGCGGCGCACGCGGGAAGCCTGGGCCGCGTATGCGTTCCTGTCGCCGTGGATGATCGGGTTCGTCGTCTTCATGGCGGTCCCGATGGTCGCCAGCCTGGTGCTCTCCTTCACCGACTACGACGCGCTTCGCCCGCCGGACGCCGTCGGCTGGGCCAACTACCGGCGCTTGCTCGAAGACCCGGCCGTGCGCAAGAGCCTGCTCAACACGCTGGTGTACACCGTGATGTCGGTGCCCGCCACGATGGCCGTCTCGCTCGCGCTGGCGGCCCTGCTCACGCGCGCCGGCCACCGGTCGGCCGGGTTCTTCCGCACCGTGTTCTACCTGCCCGAGATCACCCCGAAGGTCGCCGTCGGCGTGCTGTTCCTGATCCTGTTCAACGGCCAGGTCGGGCTGGTCAACGCCGTGCTCGGGCTGGCCGGGATCGACGGGCCGCAGTGGAGCACCGACGGGCCGTGGGTGAAGCCGGGGCTGGTGCTCATGCACCTGTGGTCGGTGGGCAGCACGGTGGTGATCTACCTGGCCGCGCTGCGCGGCGTGCCGCGGGAGCTGTACGAAGCCGCCGAGCTCGACGGCGCGTCGCCGTGGCAGCGGTTCCGGCGGATCACCGTGCCGATGATCAGCGGGGCCTTGTTCTTCACCCTGATCGTCCAGACGATCGCGGCGCTGCAGTCGTTCGACGAGGCCTACACCGCCTTCTACGGCTCCGCGGCGTCGGCGACCTACAGCAACGACGCCGCGCTGTTCTACCTGATCTACCTGTTCCAGCAGGCGTTCGAGTTCCTGCACCTCGGCTACGCCTCGGCGATGGCGTGGCTGCTGTTCGTCGTGATCCTGGCCATCACGCTCGTGCAGGTGCGGCTGAGCCGCCGGTTCGTCTACTACCAGGGCGGTGACCGGTGACCGCCCGCCGCGTCTTCCGCTGGGGCGGCCTGGCCGCCGCGACCGTGCTGTTCCTCTACCCGTTCGGCTGGCTGCTGAGCGCGTCGGTGAAGCCGCGCGCACAGGTCTTCGACAACCTGCTGATCCCGCGGACCTGGGCGTGGGACAACTACGTCGAGATCTGGCGGGCGGCCCCGGTCGCGGCCTGGCTGGTCAACAGCGTGGTGGTGTCGCTCGCCGCCGCGGTGGCCGTGACGCTGACCAGCTCGCTGGTGGCGTTCGGGTTCGCCTACTTCCGCTTCCCGGGCCGCAACGCGCTCTTCGGCCTGGTGCTGGCCACGATGATGCTGCCCGCCGCGGTGACGATGATCCCGGTCTACCTGATCTGGAACAGCGTCGGCCTGGCGCACACGCAGGTGCCGCTGTGGGCGGGGAACCTGTTCGGCAGCGCGTTCTACATCTTCCTGCTGCGCCAGTTCTTCCTCGGCCTGCCGCGCGAGGTGTTCGAAGCGGCCCGCGTCGACGGCGCGAGCCACTGGACGCTGTTCTGGCGGATCGCGGTGCCGCTGTGCCGGCCGGCGCTGATCGTGAGTTTCGTGTTCGAGCTCAAGGCCAGCTGGTCGGACCTGCTCAAGCCGCTGATCTACCTGCGGGATCCGGCGCTGTACACGCTGCCCCGCGGGCTCAAGGCGCTGTCGGACCAGTTCGGCCAGGCCGGCGAGCAGCGGTGGGAGATCGTGCTGGCGGGAAGCGTCATCACGACCGTGCCGCTGCTGATCGTGTTCTTCGTGGCGCAGCGCCACTTCCTCGCCGGGATCACGACGGAGGGTGCCAGGCCCACCCGGTGAGCGTGGCGCGCAGCAGCCGGGCCGCGGCCGGGAGCGTGCCGTCCGCGGTCCAGTGCAGGGTGATCGTGCGGCGGCAGTCGGGGCTGTCGACGGCGAGCCAGGCGACCGGGGTCCGCGCGGCGACCCGCCCGGCCATCGCGGGGTTGAGGCCGATGCCGAGGCCGGCGGTGATGAGTTCCTGGATCGTGCCGGGTTCGTCACCTTCGAAGGCGATCTTCGGCGTCAGGTCGCGGGCGGCGAAGAGCCGGTCGAGGAGCCGGCGGTGCCAGTGTCCCTTGCGGGTGGTGATGAACGGCTCGCCGGCGAGTTCGTCGACGCGGACGGAGGTGCGGCCCGCCAGGGGGTGATCGAGCGGGACGGCCAGCCACACCGGCTCGTCGAGCAGCTCGGCCGAAGCCAGGCCGTCCGCGGGGATCGGCTGGGAGACCACGCAAAGATCGGCTTCCCGCGCGTGCAGCGCCCGCGCCATCCCGGCGGCGGGCAGCTGCTGCAGTTCGACCTCGACGGCCGGGTGGGCCCGCTTGAACGCCGCGAGCGGGCCGATCAGGGTGAGGAACGTTTCCGACGCCAGCCGCACGGTCCCGAACCCCTCGCCGGTGGCTTCGGCGACCGCCCGGCGGCCGGCGTCGAGCTCGCCGAGGGCGCGTTCGACGTGGCCGCGGAAGAGCTTTCCGGCGTCGTTGAGCCGCAGCCGGCCGGCCCGGTCGAACAGCGGCGTGCCGAGCTCGTTCTCCAGCCGGGCGATGGTGCGGCTCAGCGAAGGCTGGGCGACGCGCAGCTCTTCGGCCGCGCGGCTGAGGTGTTCCAGCCGGGCCACCACGAGGAACTGCCGCAGCGCGCCCAGTTCCACCTCATGCCTCCCGGGTCATAACGGCATAGCGATATTGATCTTAGACAAGATAGCCGTCCGGTCATAGTTTTCGAACCGTGGAAACCACCGGGAAGACCCCGCCCGCCGGCTGGGCGCTGCGGGCCGTGACGGCGGCCCACGTCGTGGCGATCGCCGGGCAGCCGGTGTTCGCCGGCGTGTACCTCAGCGGCGACTACGACGGCCTCCGGCTGCACCTGGCCGGCGCCGACGTCGTGTCTTCGATCGCCGTGCTGCAGCTGGTCGTCGCCGGCGTGGGGTGGGTCCGGCTGCGGTCGGCGTGGCCGTTCCTCGGCACACTGGCGCTGGTGGCCGCCGAGACGGTCCAGTACTTCGCGGGTTTGGACGGTGCGCTGTGGCTGCACCTCCCCCTCGGCGTGCTCACCATCGTGGCCCTGGTCGTGCTGACGATCGCGGTGTGGCGCCGTCCCCCGGCGGTCGTCGATGCGTGACGGGCTGACCCGGCGCCAGGCGCTGCGCCTCGGCGGGGGTTTCGGGCTGCTGGCCGCCGCCGGGCTGTCCACCGCGGCCGCGCTGGCGCGACGCCCGGCCCTGACCGGCGCCGAGCTGCGCAGTGCCGTCCCGCTGCCGCCCGCGTTCGAGGTTCCGCTGCCGGTGCCCGGGGTGCTCCGGCCGGTCGCCCCCGGCCGCTACGAGATCACCCAGCGCGTCGCCGACGTCGAGGTCCTGCCCGGGATCCGGACGCCGATGTGGACCTACGGCGGCACGTTCCCGGGTCCGACGATCGAGGCTCGCCGGGGCCGGCCGATCACCGTGACCCACCGCAACGAGCTGCCCGTGCCGACCGTGGTGCACCTGCACGGCGGGCGGACCCCGGCCGCCTCGGACGGGTACCCGACCGACCTCGTCCTGCCGGCGACCTGGGTGGACGGCCACCACGCGATGCCCGACCCGCGCGCCGTGCGGACCCGGCTGACCCGGGACTACACGTTTCCGCACGATCAGCGGCCGGCGTCGCTCTGGTACCACGACCACCGGATGGACTTCACGGCCCCGGCGATCTGGCGCGGCCTCGCCGGGTTCCACTTCGTCCGCGACGACGCCGAGGAAGCGCTGGGCCTGCCGTCCGGGCCGCGGGAGCTGCCGCTGATGATCGCCGACCGCGCGTTCGCCGCGGACGGCACGTTCGACTACCCGTCGCTGGACGGCACGCTGCGGGCGCGGCCGGGCGTGCGGGACAGCTACCTCGGCGGCGTGCTCGGCGACGTGCTCCTGGTGAACGGCGCGCCGTGGCCGGTGCACGAGGTCGACGCGGCCCGGTACCGGCTGCGGATCCTCAACGCGTCGAACGCCCGGCATTACGAACTCGAGGTGGCCGCCGACGACGGGCGGCGGCTCCCGCTCGTCCAGATCGGCGCCGACCAGGGGCTCCTGGCCACGCCGGTCACCCACGCGGCCCTGCCGGTCGGACCGGCCGAGCGCTACGACGTCGTCGTCGACTTCGCGGAGGTCCCGGTCGGCGGCCGCGTCCGGCTGGTCAACCGGCTCGGCTCCGGGCGCACCGCCGAGGTCATGGCCTTCCGGGTCGCGCGCCGCGCGCGGGACGACAGCCGCGTCCCGGCCGTCCTCTCGGCGGACCTGCCGTCGTGGGACCGTCCGGCCCGGGTGCGCGACTTCTCCTTCCGCGCCGGGCGCCTGGGCGACGGGCACGGCTGGCTGGTGAACGGGCGGCCGTTCGACCCGGCCCGCACGGACGTCACCGCCCGGCTCGGCGACGTCGAGGTGTGGCGGCTGGTCGCCGACGTCCACCACCCCGTGCACCTGCACCTCGCCGGCTTCCGCGTGCTTTCCCGCGGCGGGCGGCCACCGCTGCCGCACGACGCCGGGCTGAAGGACACCGTTTCCCTGCGGCCCGGGGAAGCGGCCGAGATCGTCACGCGCTTCGACGGGTACCGCGGCCGGTACCTCTTCCACTGCCACAACGCCGAACACGAAGACATGGGGATGATGGCCAACCTCGAGATCACCTGACACGGACGGTGGCGAACCGTCAGCCGGACGAGGTGTCCCCGCTCTCGAACGGGGCCCTTGCGCCCACCCCGCTGCGCACCCCGGCGGGGGTCGCGCTGAGCCGGACGGGCCACGCTTTGCCACCCCGAGTGAAGCTTCTTGTCCACGTGAAACTCCCGGCACTAGCGTCGACGGCGAGGGGACGGAAGCCGGGCCGCCGGGTCGGCGGCCGGGCTTCCGTTGCCTCCCAACGCAAACGCCAGCGAGGAGTTGCTTGATGACCGCTCTCGACCAGCCTGTGGCCCGCACCGCGTACCAGCAGTCGGTGGCCGCCTACTGGAACGCCGAAAAGGATCCGGTGAACCTCCGGCTGGGCGACGTCGACGGTCTGTACCACCACCACTACGGCCTCGGCGACTACGACCCGGCGGTGCTCGAAGCCCCGGAAGCCACCCGCGACGAAGCGATCATCGCGGAGATGCACCGGCTCGAGACCGCGCAGGCGGAGGTCCTGCTCGACCACCTCGGCCCGATCGCGCCGGGGGACCGGCTGCTCGACGCGGGCTGCGGCCGCGGCGGCACCAGCGTGATGGCTCACCTGCGGTTCGGCTGCCAGGTCGACGGCATCTCCATTTCGGAGCAGCAGGTCGGGTTCGCCAACGCGCACGTGCGGCAGCGCGGGATCGACGGCTCGGTGCGCTACCACCTGCGGAACATGCTCGACACCGGGTTCGAATCCGGGGCGTTCCAGGGCATCTGGAACAACGAGAGCACGATGTACGTGGACCTGCACGACCTGTTCGCCGAGCACGCGCGGCAGCTGCGGCCGGGCGGCCGGTACGTGACGATCACCGGGTGCTACAACGACGTCACCGGCGGCCGGTCGCGCGCGGTGAGCCAGATCGACCAGCACTACATCTGCAACATCCACGCCCGCGGCGACTACTTCAAGGCGTTGGCGGCCAACGGGTTCGTCCCGATCAGCGTCGTCGACCTGACCGCGGCGACCATCCCGTACTGGGAGCTGCGGGCGCAGTCGTCGGTCGCCACCGGGATCGAGGACCCGTTCCTGACCGCCTACCGCGAAGGCAGCTTCCACTACCTGCTCATCGCCGCCGACCGCGTCTGAGGCGGGGCCGGTGCCCGAGGAGACCACCATGACCGCGTGTCCACAGTGGACGAACGAGAACCCCGCCGGCCTGCCGGCGGGGCCGTTCGGCCTCGGGACATCAGCGGCGCGGATCGCGACGCGGTTCGCGCCGGCACCGGGGCCGGACCCGGCCTACGCGTACCTGCCGTGGGGTGACGGCAGCGCACCGCCGTTGTACTGCCCGGTCGTGGGCCGCGTCGACGACGCCCTGGCCGTGGAGGTGGACCGGCGGCTGGTCGCGTGGGCGGCCGACTGCGGGTTCACCGGCAAGGGCCTGGAACAGATCGCCGGGGCCGGCTTCGGCCGGCTGGCGATGCTCGCCCACGCCGACTGCGACGACCCGGACCGGCTGCTCGTCGCGGCGCAGCTCAACGCCGTCTGGTGGGCGGCCGACGACTACTACGCCGACGACAGCACGCTGGGCGCGGCGCCGACCGAACTGCCGCCGCGCCTGGCGCTCGTCATGGCGGCCATGGACCCGGTCGCGCCGGCCGGGGAGTTCTCCGCGCCCCTCGAGGAGGCCCTGAAGTCGGACCCGATCCTCGTCGGGCTGCACTCGGCGATCGACCACCTGGGCCGGCACGGCTCGCCGGTGCTCGTGCAGCGGGTCTGCTACGCGACGTTCTCGATGTTCGTCAGCTGGGACGCCTACGCGGCGTGGCGCCACACCGGCAGTTACCCGCCGGCGTGGGAGTATCTGGCGGCCCGCCAGCACGACAGCTTCTACACGTCGATGACCCTCGTCGACGCCGTCGGCGGCTACGAGCTGGCCGCGCCGTTCTACTACGACCCGCGCGTGCGCGAGGCGATGATGCGGGCCGGCACGGCGTCGGTGCTGGTCAATGACCTCCACTCGGTGGCCAAGGACGCGGCCGACGAGAAGCCGGTCTGCAACATGGTCCTGCAGATCGCCGCGGACCGCGGCTGCGCGGTCGAAGAGGCGGTGGAGGCCACCGTCGAGCTGCACAACCGGATCGTCCACGAGTTCGAGGACGGCCACCGGGACCTGCTGGCGGTGCCGTCGCCGGAGCTGCAGCGGTTCCTGGTGGGCGTCCGGTCCTGGATGGGTGGCGGCTTCACCTGGCACGCCACCAATCCCCGTTACCAGTGATCGAGGTTTGCCTTGACTGTAACCGATCCGGTGGATGCCCTGAACACCGACGAACAGGCGCCGTCGAGCCTGAGCCGGGCCGCCGCCCGCACCCTCGCCACCACCACCAAATCCGTCCCCCAAATGCAAGGCATCTCCACCCGCTGGCTCCTCAAACTCCTCCCCTGGGTCGAAGTCTCCGGCGGGGCCTACCGCGTCAACCGCCGCCTCTCCTACGCCGTCGGCGACGGCCGCGTCACCTTCACCACCACCGGCGCCCAGGTCCGCGTCATCCCCCCCGAACTCGGCGAACTCGCCCCCCTACGCGGCTACGACGACGAAGACGTCCTCACCGAACTCGCCGCCCGCTTCACCCAACACGACTACCAACCCGGCGACACCCTCGTCGAATTCGGCTCCCCCGCCGACCACGTCCACCTCATCGCCCACGGCAAAATCACCAAAACCGGCACCGGCGCCTACGGCGACCAAGTCGTCCTCGGCACCCTCGCCGACGGCGACTACTTCGGCGACACCACCCTCACCCAACACGACGGCATCTGGGAATTCACCGCCAAAGCCGTCACCACCACCACCGTCCTCACCCTCCCCCGCCACGACTTCGACGACGTCCTCGCCCGCTCCCAAACCCTCCAAACCCACCTGGCGAGCTACCTCGCCCGCAACAGCGACACCGCCCGCAACGACCACGGCGAAGCCGAAATCTCCCTCGCCTCCGGCCACGACGGCGAACCCGTCCTCCCCTCCACCTTCGTCGACTACGAAGCCCGCCCCCGCGAATACGAACTATCGGTGGCCCAGACGGTCCTGCGCGTCCACTCCCGCGTCGCCGACCTCTACAACCAGCCCATGAACCAGATCGAACAACAACTCCGCCTCACCGTCGAGGCACTGCGGGAACGCCAGGAACACGAACTGATCAACAACACCGACTTCGGGCTCCTCCACAACGCCGACTTCGCCCAACGCGTCCCCACCCGCACCGGCCCACCCACCCCCGACGACCTCGACCACCTGCTCACCCTCGTCTGGAAAGACCCCGGCTTCTTCCTCGCCCACCCCAAAACCATCGCCGCCTTCGGCCGCGAATGCACCAAAGCCGGCCTCTACCCCGCAAGCGTCGACTACGGCGGCCACCACGTCCCCGCCTGGCGCGGCATCCCCATCCTGCCCTGCAACAAAATCCCCGTCACCGAAACCCGCACCAGCTCCATCCTGCTCATGCGCACCGGCGAACAAGCCCAAGGCGTCGTCGGCCTCCACCAAACCGGCCTGCCCGACGAATACCAACCCGGCCTCAACGTCCGCTTCATGGGCATCAACGAACAAGCCATCATCTCCTACCTCGTCTCCGCCTACTACTCCGCCGCCGTCCTCGTCCCCGACGCCCTCGCCGTCCTCGAAGCCGCCGAAATCGGCCGGGAGGAGTA
>NZ_PPHG01000061.1 GCF_002904295.1 Amycolatopsis sp. CA-128772 | reverse complement strand
CCAACCACACGAACCGACCCTCCAGGCACGCGAGTCGACCTCCCAATCACGCGTGTTGCCCCCTCAATCACGCGTGTTGCCCCCTCAGTCACGAGTGATGCCCGCGGGCCACCCCACCGGAGCGGCCCGCGGTCACCGTCAGAACCAGCAGTCCGGCCGGACGCGGAGCAGTTCCGTCCGCAGCACGGGCGTCCCGTCGACCGGCGCCGGGTCGTCGGCGGTCGGCTGGATCCCGCCGGCCGCCACCTTGTCCAGGGTCTTCAACCCCTCCGGACCGACCGTGCCGAACACCGTGTAGTTCGGCCGCAGCGCCGAATCGCCGTACACGACGAAGAACTGCGAGCCGTTCGTGTCCGGCCCCGCGTTCGCCATCGCGAGCAGGCCACGCGCGTAGACGCGGCGGGCGCCGGTCGGGTCGGTCGGCGCCGGCGGCAGGTCGACCGGCAGTTCGTCCTTGTACCTGTACCCCGGCCCGCCCTCGCCGGTCGCGGTCGGGTCGCCGCACTGCAGCACCTTCAGCGTCGGGTAGGCCGTGAGCCGGTGACACACCGTGCGGTCGTAGAACCGGTGCCGCGCCAGGTGCAGGAAGCTCTGCACGGTGCACGGCGCCTTCGCGCGGTCGAGCCGCAGCGGCAGCGCGCCCTGGCTGGTCGGGATCGCGACGTCGACCTTGCCGTGGCTTGGCGTGTGCCGGGGATCGGGCGGCAGCGGCACCGGCCGCGCGGGCGGTTCGTCCGGGGTCTCGGTGTACTGACACGGTCCGTGGGTCGTCTTCGGCGGCGGGGCGTCGGCCGCCGCGGCGACGCCGTTCCCGGCCACGAACAACGCGCCTGCCGCCAGCGCGGTGACGAGTGTCTTCTTCATCTGCACGCCCTCCCAGTGATCGCCCGGTTCCGGAGCGCCCCGCAGTCTAGGGCCCGGCACCGGCAGCCAGAACCGGCGAAAGTCGCCCTCGTCAGCCGGTCGGGTGAACCTCGGCGCCCGCACCCCGGAAATTGTCGGACCCCCGGCGCACCATGGTCAGCACGCGGCAAACCCGCCGCCCACGAGGGGAGGACACATGGGAATCCGGCGAAGAACCGTTGCGGTGGCGAGGTTTCTGCGCACCCGGCTCGCGTCGGCGGTCCGGGCCGCGCTAACCCCGCAGGTCCGCGACGAGCTCGTCGGCGGCGGCGAACGGATCGAGTTCCCGCGCCACGACCCGCTCGGCGACCCCGGCGAGCCGTCCCCCGCCGCGCAGGTCCACCAGCTCGGCCCGCAGCCGCCGGAGCGCGATGGCCTCGACCTCGTCGCGCGCCCGGGCCACCCGGCGCCGGGCCAGCTCGTCGTGCTCGACGAGCCAGTCGTGGTGCGCGGCGAGGGCCTGCACGACTTCGTCGACACCTTCGCCCTTCGCCGCGACGGTCCGCACGATCGGCTGCCGCCAGCTCGGCCCCCGGATTTCCCGGCGGGCCAGGGAGATCATCTGCTTGAGGTCGTGCACCGTGGCGTCGGCGCCGTCGCGGTCCGCCTTGTTCACGACGAAGACGTCGGCGATCTCCAGCACGCCGGCCTTCGCGGCCTGGATGCCGTCGCCCATCCCGGGGGCGAGCAGGACTACCGTGGTGTCGGCCAGCTTCACGACGTCCACTTCGGACTGACCGACCCCGACGGTCTCGATGAGCACGACGTCGAAGCCGGCGGCGTCGAGCACCCGCACGGCCTGCGGGGTCGCCCACGAAAGCCCGCCGAGGTGGCCGCGCGTGGCCATCGAGCGGATGAACACGCCCGGGTCGGTGGCGTGCTCGGTCATCCGGATCCGGTCGCCGAGCAGCGCCCCGCCGGAAAACGGCGAAGACGGGTCGATGGCCAGCACCCCGACCCGCTTGCCCTCCGCGCGCAACGCCGTGAGCAGCGCCGAGGTCGATGTCGACTTGCCGACTCCGGGCGGTCCGGTGAGCCCGACGACCCGGGCCCGCCCGGTGTGCGGGGTCAGCGCCCGCGCGATTTCGGCGACGCGGGGGTGGGCGTCCTCGACGAGCGACAGCAGCCGCGCGACGGCACGGGGTTGCCCGTCCCGCGCGCGGCCGACGAGGTCGTCGAGGTCGAGTGGTCCGGTCACTTACGCGGACGGCACCCGCAGCAGCAGGGCGTCGCCCTGGCCCCCGCCACCGCACAGGGCAGCGGCGCCGAGCCCGCCGCCGCGGCGGCGCAGCTCGTGGATCAGGTGCACGGCGAGCCGGGCCCCGGACGCGCCGATCGGGTGGCCGAGGGCGATGGCGCCGCCGTTGACGTTGACCTTCTCGGGGTCGAGGCCGAGCTTGTCGGTCGAGACGAGCCCGACGGCGGCGAACGCCTCGTTGATCTCGACGAGGTCGAGCGCGTCGGCGGTCAGGTTCGCCTTCGCCAGCGCGGCCAGGATGGCGTTCGACGGCTGCTCGTGCAGGCTCGCGTCGGGCCCGGCGACGACACCGTGCGCGCCGATCTCGGCGAGCGGCGTGATGCCGAGCTCCTCGGCCTTGGCCCTGCTGGCCACGATGACAGCGGCGGCGCCGTCGGAGATCTGCGAGGCCGAGCCCGCGGTGATAGTGCCGTCGGAGGCGAAGGCCGGGCGCAGCTTGGCGAGGCCTTCGGCGGTCGTGTCGGCGCGGACACCCTCGTCGGTGTCGAAGACCACCGGGTCGCCCTTGCGCTGCGGGATGGCGACCGGCGCGATCTCGTCGGCGAAGTAGCCGTTCTCGATCGCCTCGGCGGCGCGCTGGTGGGAGCGGGCGGAGAAGGCGTCCTGCTGCTCGCGGGTGACGCCGTAGCGGGAGTTGTACTTCTCCGTCGAGGAGCCCATGGCGACCTGGTCGAAGGCGCAGAAGAGCCCGTCGTAGGCCATGTGGTCGACGAGGGTGGTGTCGCCGTACTTGAAGCCCGAGCGGGACTTGGGCAGCAGGTGCGGCGCCTGGGTCATCGACTCCTGGCCGCCGGCGACGACGAGGTCGAACTCGCCGGCGCGGATGAGCTGGTCGGCGAGCGCGATGGCGTCGAGGCCGGAGAGGCAGACCTTGTTGATGGTCAGCGCGGGCACGCTCATCGGGATGCCCGCGGCGACCGCGGCCTGGCGGGCCGGGATCTGGCCGGCGCCGGCGGTCAGCACCTGACCCATGATCGTGTACTGCACGGCGTCCGGGGAGACCCCGGCGCGTTCGAGGGCCGCCTTGATCGCGACCCCGCCCAGCTGAGCTCCCGTGAAGTCCTTGAGGGAGCCCAGCAGGCGCCCGATCGGCGTACGGGCGGCACCCAGGATCACGGAACCGGACACGGCGTCCTCCAAGCATCGGCGCATGGGCAGTTTTCCCGACCATACCCGGGAGCAGGGCTTCTTGATGGAGCCAGTGTGAGGCGGGGCACGCGACGATTCCGCCTCACCGCGGCGCGCGGGCCCCCTATCCTGCCTCCATGAATGACGCCCTCCGGCCGTTCGTGACGGCCATCGACCACATCGGCATCGCGGTCCCGGACCTGGACGCGGCCATCGAGTTCCACCGCGAGCACTTCGGCCTGGAGCTCACGCACGAGGAGGTGAGCGAAGAGCAGGGGGTACGCGAGGCGATGCTTCGCGCCCCCGGAGCGGCGGCCACGGAGACGCAGATCCAGCTCCTGGCCCCGATCCGCGACGACTCACCGATCGGCAAGTTCCTGAGCAAGAGCGGCCCGGGCCTGCAACAGCTGGCGTACCGCGTGTCCGATGTGGACGCCGCGGCGGCGGCCTTGCACGCCAAGGGCGTGCGCGTGCTGTACGAGGAGGCGAAGAGGGGCACATCGAACAGCAGGGTGAACTTCGTCCACCCGAAGGACATGGGCGGGGTCTTGGTGGAGCTGGTCGAGCCGGCCAAGGACACCACAGCGCACTGACGGGTCCGGGACTCGTTCCGGCGCAGGGTTTCCCGGCGCGCGGCCGCACGCCCGTGACAAAAACGGGCGCGCGGCCACCACCTCGGCACCGGCCAAGCGGCCAGCCGGCCGAGCGGCAACAACACCACCGGCCGGAAGCAGCACATCGGTGCCAGGCGACCCAGGGAGCCGGGCCGACCCCGTGGCGCCCAGCCGAGCTACGCCGGTGCGGCCTTCGACGCCAGGGCGTCGGCGATGAACGTCAGCTCGCCGTCGAACTCCGCCGGGAGGTCGTCCTCCGAATGGCGGGCCGTTGCGTGGCGGTGGCTGACCGCTCGGGCCAGCAGGCCCGATGCCCGGTCCACGTCCGCCTGCGGCAGGCCGCCGGCCGTTGCCGCCACGATCACCGCGCGAACCTGGCGGACCAGGACCTGGAAGCGCTCGTGGAGGGCGTCGCGGACCACGTGGTGCGTGTCGGCCTCGCGCCACAGCAGGTGCGACAGCCCCAACGAGCGGCTGAACCGGTGGTCCAGCTCGCGGACCAGGCGCCGCAGGCTGCCCGCCAGGTCGCCCGGGACCACCACCACCGCCGGCTCGATGCGCTCGTCCGGGAGCCGCTCGACCAGCGCCGTGAGCAGGTCCGACTTGTGGCGGAAGTAGTAGTGCACCAGCCCCTTCGGCACCCCGGCCCGCTCCGCTATGCGGGAGGTCGGGGTGGCGTCGAAGCCGGACTCGGCGAAGAGCGCCTCGGCGGCGCAGAGGATGCGCTCCTTCGCCGAATCCTCGGTCATTCCCGTGCCTCCTGCGTCGTCAGTGCTGCCCGGCCGTGCGGTGCGCGGCGCTCGCGACCGGCATCGCCGCCGCGCCCGCGATGACCGTCAGGACCCCGGCGATCCAGGACGTCCAGGAAGCACCGTTGAACTCGGTGTACCCCATCACCCACGGCGCGATGAACAGCAGCACGCCGAGCGCGATCTGGACGCCTTCGCCGTAGACCATGCCCGGCATCGCCAGCGAGACCAGGCCGTCGAGCGCGATCAGTGCGCCCAGGACGACCATCGTCCACATCGCGGTCGTGTCCGTGCTCAGCCAAAGGGGTGAAAGAGCGGCGACCACCCCGATCACGACCTCGGCCCAGTCGTGGGGCCGGGACCACGCGCGCGTAGAGACTTCACTCATTTCGTGCTCACCTCCGTGGGGTCGGTTGCTGGCTTTTCGATGATCCGCTTGACTGGCCGGCCGGTCAAGATGGGTCGGTTACAGTTCGGCGTGTAATCGTGCTGTCCGTCTCGTACAGTTGTGGGCGCGTGTTACCGACGAGTAATTTCTGCCGCCAACGCCGTTGACCCCCCATCTCCGCGGAGGAACCGATGACGCAGCTCGGCGAGATCCAGCAGGCCATCCTGACCGGCGACACCGCCGCGGTCGGATCGTTGCCCGTGCCCGAGAGCTACCGCGGGGTGACCGTGCACGCCGACGAGGCCGACATGTTCGAGGGCCTCGAAAGCCGCGACAAGGACCCGCGCAAGTCGCTCCACGTCGACGACGTGCCCGTTCCCGAGCTCGGCCCGGGCGAGGCGCTGGTCGCGGTGATGGCCAGCGCCATCAACTACAACACCGTCTGGACGTCGATCTTCGAGCCGGTTTCGACGTTCAAGTTCCTGAAGAAGTACGGCAAGCTCTCGCCGCTGGCCAAGCGGCACGACCTGCCGTACCACGTCGTCGGCTCCGACCTGTCCGGCGTCGTGCTGCGCACCGGCGTCGGCGTGCACAACTGGAAGCCCGGCGACGAGGTCGTCGCGCACTGCCTGAGCGTCGAGCTCGAGAGCCCCGACGGGCACAACGACACGATGCTCGACACCGAGCAGCGGATCTGGGGCTTCGAGACCAACTTCGGCGGCCTCGCCGAGATCGCCCTGGTCAAGGCCAACCAGCTGATGCCGAAGCCGGACCACCTGACCTGGGAAGAGGCCGCCTCCCCCGGGCTGGTCAACTCGACCGCCTACCGCCAGCTCGTCTCGCGCAACGGCGCGGACATGAAGCAGGGCGACGTCGTCCTGATCTGGGGCGCCTCGGGCGGCCTCGGCTCCTACGCGACGCAGTACGCGCTCAACGGCGGCGCCATCCCGGTGTGCGTCGTGTCCAGCCCCGAGAAGGCCGCGATCTGCCGGAAGCTCGGCGCCGAGCTGATCATCGACCGCAACGCCGAGGGCTACCGGTTCTGGAAGGACGAGCACGAGCAGGACCCGAAGGAATGGCAGCGCTTCGGCGCGAAGATCCGCGAGCTGACCGGCGGCGAAGACCCGGACATCGTGTTCGAGCACCCCGGCCGGGAGACCTTCGGCGCGTCGGTCTACGCCGCGCGCAAGGGCGGCACGATCGTCACGTGCGCGTCGACGTCCGGGTACGTGCACCAGTACGACAACCGCTACCTGTGGATGAACCTGAAGCGGATCATCGGCTCCCACTTCGCGAACTACCGCGAGTCGTGGGAGGCGAACCGCCTGATCGCGAAGGGTCTGATCCACCCGACGCTGTCGAAGACCTACTCGCTCGAAGAGACCGGCCAGGCCGCGCTGGACGTGCACCGCAACGCGCACCAGGGCAAGGTCGGCGTGCTCGCTCTCGCGCCTCAGGAGGGCCTCGGCGTCCGGGACGAGGAGAAGCGCGCGAAGCACATCGAGGGGATCAACGCGTTCCGCGGCGCGTGAGCCGCGGCGGCGCCGGGGGCGGCTCGCTCCCGGCGCCGGAAATCGCCGAAGATCCGCTGGATCCGGCCAGTTCCCTTCGCCGCGGCAGGCCGTGCGTTCGGCGCACGGTACGGGTGCTCACCCTTCCGTGACCGGACTGCGACTACGGTAGGCGCATGAGCCTTGGCGATGAACGGGAGCTTGTGCCGCTGGGAGCCGGCTTCGACGTGGCGAAGCGCGGGTACAGCCGAGCACAGGTCGACGAGCACCTCGAACGGCTGGACGCCGACCTCAAGATGCTCACCGCGGATCGGGACGCCGCCATCGCGCAGGCGGGTGACCTGGCCCGCCAGCTGGAGATCGCGCGCGGCGAGATCGCGGACCTGCGCGGGCAGGTCGACCGGCTGGCCCAGCCGCCGACGAGCGTCGAAGGCCTCTCCGAGCGCCTCCAGCGGATGCTGCGCCTGGCGCAGGACGAGTCCGCCGACACGCGGGCCCGGGCCGAAGCCGAGGCCGGGCACATCCGGGCCAAGGCGGAGACGGACGCGAGCGCCATGCGCGCCCGCTACGAGCAGCTGCTCACCGAGCTCGACCTGCGGCGCAAGGAGATGGAAGCCGAG
Source organism: Amycolatopsis sp. CA-128772 (assembly GCF_002904295.1). Taxonomy (GTDB): domain Bacteria; phylum Actinomycetota; class Actinomycetes; order Mycobacteriales; family Pseudonocardiaceae; genus Amycolatopsis. Next base: position 67,144 of record NZ_PPHG01000061.1, on the reverse strand, counting down.
CACCGCAAGGTCCTCGAGGACGCCCGCGCGCAGGCCAAGGAGATCACCGACAAGGCCGAGGCCGAGCGCAAGCGGCTCGACACCGAGTCGCAGGACCGCCGCACGAAGGTCGAAGAGGACTTCGAGATCGCGATGGCCTCGCGCCGGACCGAGGCGATGCGGGTGCTGGCCGAGCAGGAGGCGGCGAGCAAGGCCGAAGCCGCGCGACGCGTCCAGGAAGCCACGCAGGACGCCGCCGACATCCGCGCGAAGATCCTCGAAGAGGAGAAGGCCGCGAAGGCCGACATGGACCGCCGTCAGCGGGAGTCGGTCGCGGAGGCGAACAAGCGCCGGCAGGACTCGATCACCGAGGCCAACGCCCGGCTCGCCGAGGCCGCCGACGAGGCGCGCCGTCGTGTGACGACCGCCACCGAGGAATCGAACCGGCGGATCGCGCAGGCGAACGAGCGGGTCGACGCGCTGCGCAAGGTGCGCGGCGGGCTGGCCGAGCAGGTCCGCGCGGCGCGGGCGGTGCTGGCCGAAGCGCACACCGTCCTCGGCGACGAGGTCAAGGTGCCCGCGGACGTCAAGGCCGACCTGGGCCCCGACCAGGGCGCCGGTGCCGTGGACGAGACCGAGCAGACCGTCCGGGTGCCCGACGTCGAGGAGACGATCCGGATCCGCGCCAGCGACGTCCCGAAGCCGAAGCCCGGCGCCAAACCCGCGGCCAAACCCGCGCCGAAGCCCGCCCCCAAGCCGGCGGCCCGGCCGAGCGGAGCGCAGAAAGCGACTGGCGAGTAACCTTCCACCCGACAGGGCGCGGACGAGCCTGCGCGGTCGGTACCGACCGGGCTGTCGTCCCTGCTCACGCGGGATCACCTGGAGGTTTTGCGCATGGGTGCGGCATATCGGACCGTGGTGGTGGGCACGGACGGCTCGGAGTCCTCGTTCGCGGCGGTGGACCGCGCGGCGGCGGTGGCCGGCGACGCGGGCGCCACGCTCGTCATCGCGTGTGCGTTCTACCCGGCGAGCCAGTCCGACGTGGACAAGGCGCAGGACGCCCTCGGCGAGGAGGCGTACCAGGTCGTGGGCTCGGCGCCGGCCGAGGACACCCTGCAGTCGGCCCGGGACCGGGCGGCACGCGCGGGCGCCGAGAAGATCGACACGGTCGCGGTGAAGGGCGACCCGGTCGACTCGCTGCGCAAGGTCGTCAAGGAGCGCGAGGCCGACCTGCTCGTGGTCGGCAACCGCGGCTTGAACACGATCGCCGGCCGGATCCTCGGCTCGGTGCCGTCCGAGGTGGCCCGCAAGTCCGGCGTGGACGTGCTGATCGTCCACACGACCTGAGCCGTGACCGATTCGAGCGAGGAGCTTCAGCAGCGGCTCGAACGCGTCCTGCTCGGCGGCCGGCGGAAGTACACCCGGCTCGAGGTGGCGGAGAAGGCCGGCGTGCCCGACGAGCGGTCACGCCGGCTCTGGCGCGCACTGGGGTTCGCCACCGTGCGCGACGACGAGGTGGTCTTCACCGACGCTGACGTCGAGGCCATGCGGACCGCCGACCAGCTGGTCCAGTCCGGGCTGATCGACCCGAGCATCGAGGTGTCGGTGACGCGCGCCCTCGGCCAGCACCTGTCGCGGCTGGCCGAGTGGCAGGTCGACATGTTGTGGGAACTGATCCGCGAGCAGCCGGAACTGGGCCGCAGTGAACGCCAGGTGACGCGCCTGGTCGACCGGCTGCTGCCCGATCTCGAGCGGGTGCAGAACTTCGTCTGGCGCCGGCACCTGGCGGCGTACGCGGGCCGCGCCTTCGCGGCGGCGGGCGACAACGTCGAGGCCCGCACGGAGGTGGTCGGGTTCGTCGACATGGTCGGCTACACGCGCCTGACGCGCCAGATCGGCGAAGACGAGCTGAGCCGCGTGCTCGACAGTTTCGAGACACTGGCCACGGAAGTGATCGCCGAGCACCACGGCCGCGTGGTGAAGATGATCGGCGACGAGGTCCTGTTCGTGGCGGACTCCCCGGTCGACGCGGCGGAGATCGCCCTGACGCTGACGGAACGCACGTCGGCGGACGAGAGCCTGCCGGCGGTCCGCGCGGGCATGGCCTCGGGCCGCATCCTGTCCCGGTTCGGCGACGTGTACGGCTCGGTGGTCAACCTGGCGGCCCGCCTGACCTCGGTGGCCCGCCCGGGCACGATCCTGGTCGACCGCGAGCTGGCGGCGGAACTGGCGGAGGAGGAGGCGTACGAGCTGCGCGTCCGCCGGCCGGTGACCGTCCGCGGCTACAACCGCCTCCGCCCGGCGGCCCTGCGCCGCGCCCAGGAGGCGCCGACGGGGATGTTCGCGAGCTCGCAACAGCTGGCGGCGGAGATGCTGGGGCTCACGGACCCGGTCACCGCCGCGCCGGCGGAAACGACCGAGAGCGACGAGGCCGCCCCGCGCCCACGCCGCCGCCGTCGGGGACGCCTGCTCTGACGCGCCCCCGGCACGCGCTGACGGGTGCTGCCGCCGGAATGCCTTCTCAGTACGGCCGGCCGCCGTCCGCTCGTGAGTAGACTCCTCCCTTTCGCGCGACGAGGCGGGAGGGTGCGCGTGGCCTCGGTGTTCCTGTCGTACGCCCGGGAGCCGGACGATCCGTCCCATGAGGAATCCGTGCTCCGGCTCTGGGAGTTGCTGCGGTTCTGCGGTGTGGACGCCCGGCTCGACCTGGGTGAGACCCAGCGGCGCCGGGACTGGGCGTTGTGGCGGGCGCAGCAGATCCGGGAAGCCGACTACGTGCTGGTGATCGCTTCGCCCGCGTACCGCCGGCACGCCGAAGGCCGCGGTGACGCAAGCGAGGAGCGCGGCGTCCAATGGGAGACCCGGCTGATCCGCGACGCCTTCTTCGCCGACCGGCACACCCTGGAACGGGTTCTCCCCGTCGTCCTGCCGGGCCGGAGCGAACTCGATGTGCCGGACTTCCTGGGCACGGATTTCTACCCGGTCTCGGCCTTCACCGTCGAAGGCGCGGAGCAGCTCTTGCGGCTGCTCACCGACCAGCCCGAGATCGTCGAGCCGCCGCTGGGAACAAAACCGCAACTGAAGCCGCGACCGGCCGCGGCGGCGGTGACCCCGCGGCCGCGGCCGGTCACCCACGTCCACAACGAGGCCCGTGACGTCAGCGGGTTCCTGATCCAGGTCGGCAGCGTCGGATCGATGACGGCGCCCGGCCCGTCCGGCCCGCCCGGCGTCCAGCCCGGCGAAGGTGCCGATCCGCGGACGAAGAGAGCCTTCGAGGAGGCTCTTCGCCGGGCCGGGGACCGGCTCGGCAAGCCGTCCGAGCCGGCCTTCCCGTACGGACCTGGTTTCGTCCAGCACTTCACCGGTGACGCCGTCCTCTGTGCCGTCACCGGCCGGCGGGCGGTGGCGGTCACCGGTCCGGTGTGGGACGACCTCGTGGCCCTGCCCGGTTTCCCGGAGGGGACGGGGTTCCCGACCGAGGACTTCGCCGCTCGCGAAGTCGGCCTCGACGGCGGGACCTGGAAAGCGGGTGTCCTCCTTCGCGACCCCGCACCGCGGTGGCAGCCCAGACCGCGGATGAGCAGGGACGCCCGGCAAGCGTTCCAGCTGCCCGTGGCCGGGCCCGGGGACCTGACCGTCCGGGCCGTCGCCACCCTGCCGTGGCAACTGGACGACGACCTGGAAATCACCCGGCGAACCCGGGAACTGCTCGAAACTGCGCTGCCACAGGCCGAGATCACCGCGCAGGCACCGGCCCTGTCCCGCCGGCGAGGCCTGCCGCTTTCCTGGCTCCGCTGGGAGCGGGCGAGCGGACCGGGCGTCCACCAGACCGGACGCGACGCCCGGTACGACCAGACCGGCGACGACGACATCCGCGCGGTCGCGCGCCTTATGCTGCCCACCAGCCTGACCCCGGCGATCACAGTTGCCGTCGAGTTCCAGGCGAACCTGCGGATCACGGCGAACGAGGTCGTGGAACTGTGGACGGCCGCGTGGGACGCCGCGACCGTCGTGGTCCCCGGCGCGCTCGTGCCCGACCCGCAGAACGCGACGCTCCTGGCCCCGCCGGCGGTGGAACTGCAGGTCAAGACCGAACGACCGGAGGCGGTCGACCTCTCGGTGTTCGGGAAGCCGGAGGGCCGGCCGGAGGGCCAGGGCGCGGTGACCGTGGTCGCCCCGATCGGGTTCGGCCGCGACGAGCGGCGGGCCTGGGCGGCCAAGGCCCTGACCCGCCTGGCCCGCGAGTGGGGCTTCGTGGACGCCGAGGAATCCGACCTAGGCTGACCCTCAAGCGTCGAAGTCGACCGTGAGGGTCTCCGAGACGGGGTACGACTGGCACGTCAACACGAACCCCGCCTCGACCTCCGCCTTCTCCAGCGCGAAGTTGCGGCGCAGGTCGACCTTGCCCTCGGTCACCTTGGCCCGGCACGTCCCGCACACCCCGCCCTTGCAGGCGAACGGCAGGTCCGGGCGGAACTTCTGGGCGCCGTCCAGCACCGACGACGAGCGCGGCAGCGTCATCGTCGTGGACCGGCTGTCCAGGACCACCGACACTTCCGACGACTCCCCCGCCACTGCCGGGTCGAGGTGCTCCACCGGCGCGGGCGGCGTGTCCACGTAGAACAGCTCCTGGTGCACCCGCGGCTCCGGCACGCCCAGTGACGCCAGCAGTTCCTGCGCGCCCGACACCATCTCGTACGGGCCGCACAGCCACCAGTGGTCCACGGACGACACCGGCACCAACGAGGAGAACAGCGTGCGCAGCTTCGGGACGTCCAGGCGGCCGGTGAACAGTTCCGCCTCGCGGGGTTCGCGTGACAGCACGTGGATCAGTTCCAGCCGCGACGGCGCCCGGTCCTTCAGGTCCGCCAGCTCGTCGGCGAACATCACCGTGTCCGTGCGGCGGTTGCCGTAGATCACCGTCACCGTCGCGTCCGGCGTGTCCAGCAGGGAGGCCACGATCGACAGCACCGGCGTGATGCCCGAGCCCGCCGCGATCAGGACGTGGTGACCGCCCGCCGTCAGGTCCGGGGTGAACGAGCCCGTGGGCGGCGCCACCTCGATCGTGTCGCCCGGCCGCACCTCGCTCACCAGCCACGACGAGAAGTACCCGTCCGGCACCAGGCGGACGCCGACCCGCGGCGGCGCGCCCGCCGGGGCGCAGATCGAGTACGACCGGCGCTCGTCGCGCCCGTCGATCGATCGCCGCAGCGTCAGCGACTGGCCCGGTTTGAAGGCGAATTCGGCGGAAAGATCAGCGGGCACGTCGAAGGTCACGGCGACCGCGTCGTCGCACAGCCGCTCGACGCCCGCCACCTTGAGCGAGTGAAACCGCGCCACTTCAGTCCTCCCATGTTCCCGCCACCACCCTCAGCGGAGGAGCTTCGCTCCCGATCAGATTTCTTTGACGTGCTCGAACGGTTCCAGGCAGGCGCGGCAGCGCCGCAGCGCCTTGCACGCCGTCGCCCCGAAGCGGGACTGCTCTTCAGTGTCCGGGGAACCGCAGTGCGGGCAGCGGACCGCCGACACCGGCGCCGACAGCGTCAACGGGATCGGGCCCGACCGCCGCGGCGCCGCACCCGGGGGCGCGATGCCGGCCGCGGCCAGTTTTTCCCGCCCGGACGAGGAGATCCAGTCCGACGACCACGCCGGCGACAGCTGCGTCCGGATCTCGACGTCGGGGAACCCCGCCGTGAGCAGCGCGTGCTCCAGGTCGTCGCGCATGGTGTCCATCGCCGGGCACCCGGTGTAGGTCGGGGTGATCGCGACGACCACGCGGCCGTCCTCCTCCGACACCGAGCGCAGCACGCCCAGGTCCGCCAGGGTCAGCATCGGCAGCTCCGGGTCGGTGACCGTCGCGGCCACCGCGGCGGCCGTCACCACTTCGCGCCCGGCATCGCCCGGGCGACGCTCTGCAGCTCCGCCAGCACGAACCCCAGCTGCTCGGTGTGGACGCCGTCGCGGCCCGTCCGGCCGGAAACGCCGGCGAGCTCGCCCGACGACGGGCGCACCAAGGCCGCCGCCGCGAGGGCCCGCTCCAGCACCGCGTCGAATTCGGGCCGCAGCGACGCCGCGTCCACCAGTTCCACCGGATGCGTGCGGAACAGTTCCCCCACGTACGGCCAGACCGCGTCGAGGCCCTCCTGCATCCGCTCGTGCGACAGCGGTGTCCCGTCACCGAGGCGGACGAGCCACTGCGCCGCGTAGTCGCGGTGGTAGGTCAGTTCCTTGACGCCCTTGTCCGCGATGGCCGCCAGCACCGGGTCCACCGACGGGACCAGCCGCTGGAACAGCGCCAGCCGCCAGGTCGAGTACACGAACAGCCGCGCGATCAGGTGCCCGAAGTGGCCGCCGCCCAGTTCCGCCAGCCGGACGTTGCGAAACTCGTTTTCCACTCGCTGGAACGCGTAGGAGTCCTCCGAGCGGCCGGACCCGTCGGCCTTGCCGGCCCGGGCGAGCAGCAGCCGCGCCTGGCCGAGCAGGTCCAGGGCGATGTTCGCGATGGCGACCTCGTCCTCCAGCTCGGGAGCGTGGGTGCACCACTCCTGCAGCCGGTGGGAGAAGACCAGTGCGTCGTCGCCCAGCATCAGGCAGTAGGCGGCCAGGGCCGCACCGTCCACACCGGACGGCACCGAGGTGTCCACACCGGACAGCGGGTCCTCGAAGCCGGTGCCGAACGCCCAGCGGGCGTCGTTCTCCCCGGTCAGCGACTCGTAGACGTTGTCGAAACTCATATGTGCGGCACCTCCTCGGGGATGTCGTAGAACGTCGGGTGCCGGTAGACCTTGTCGCCGCTGGGCGCGAAGAACGGGTCCTTCTCGTCCGGCGACGACGCCGTGATGTCCGCCGCGCGCACGACCCAGATCGACACGCCTTCGTTGCGGCGGGTGTACAGGTCACGCGCGTGGTGCAGGGCCATCTGGTCGTCGGCCGCGTGCAGCGACCCGACGTGCACGTGGTTCAGGCCGCGCTTGCCGCGGACGAACACCTCGTACAGCGGCCAGTCGTGCTTGACCGGGCCCGGAGCGGCGGGGACGCCTTCCAGGGGCACGGCGCCGTGGCCGCCTTCGGCCGTCAGCTCGCTCACTTGCGCTCCTTCTTCCCGGCGTGGGCGACGGCGGCCTCGCGGACCCAGGCGCCGTCCTCGTGGGCCCGGCGCCGGTGCGCGATCCGCTGCGCGTTGCACGGCCCGTTGCCCTTCAGGACGTTCTTGAACTCGTCCCAGTCCACCGCGCCGAAGTCGTAGTGGCCGCGTTCGGAGTTCCACTTCAGTTCCGGGTCCGGGAACGTGACGCCGAGCGCCTCGGCCTGCGGCACCGACATGTCCACGAACCGCTGCCGCAGCTCGTCGTTGGTGTGGCGCTTGACCTTCCACGCCATCGACTGCGCGGTGTTCGGCGAATCGGCGTCCGGCGGGCCGAACATCATCAGCGACGGCCACCACCAGCGGTCGACGGCCTCCTGGACCATCTCCTGCTGCTGCGCGGTCCCGCGCATCATCGTCATCAGCAGCTCGTAGCCCTGCCGCTGGTGGAAGGACTCCTCCTTGCAGATCCGGATCATCGCCCGCGCGTACGGCCCGTACGACGACCGGCACAGCGGCACCTGGTTGCAGATCGCGGCGCCGTCGACCAGCCAGCCGATCACGCCGACGTCGGCGAAGGTCAGGGTCGGGTAGTTGAAGATCGACGAGTACTTCTGCTTGCCGGTGATCAGCTTGTCGGTCAGGTCCGCCCGGTCCGCACCCAGCGTCGCCGCCGCGGAGTACAGGTAGAGCCCGTGGCCGGCCTCGTCCTGGACCTTGGCCAGGAGGATCGCCTTGCGCCGCAGCGACGGCGCCCGCGTGATCCAGTTGCCCTCGGGTTGCATGCCGATGATCTCGGAGTGCGCGTGCTGCGCGATCTGCCGGATCATCGTCTTGCGGTAGCCCTCGGGCACCCAGTCGCGCGGCTCGATCCGCTGGTCGCGCTCGATGGTGTGCTCGAAGTGTTCTTCCAGTGACCCGACAGTGGCCGTCACGGCTGCTCCTTCGAAACCAGGGTCAGGACGTCGTACTTGGCCACGGACTCGCCCTCGGCGTTGGTGACGTCGGCGTCCCAGCGGACCTCGCCGTACTCCTGGTCGATCCGCGGGGTGATCTGCTTCGCGGTCAGCGTCACGGTGAGCGAGTCCCCGACCTTGACCGGGGTGAGGAAGCGCAGGTTCTCCAGGCCGTAGTTGGCCAGCACCGGGCCCGGCTCGGGCGAGACGAACAACCCGGCCGCGAAGGAGACGACCAGGTAGCCGTGCGCGACGATCCCGCCGAACAGCGGGTTGGCCGCTGCCGCTTCGGGGTCGGTGTGGGCGTAGAACGTGTCGCCGGTGAACTCGGCGAAGTGGTCGACGTCTTCCTGGGAAACAACCCGCGGCCCCGCCACCACCGAGTCACCGATGCGCAGCTCGGCCAGGGACTTCCGGAACGGGTGCACGTCGCCTTCGGTACGCGGCGCGCCGGTCACCCAGCGGCCGGTGACCGCCGAAAGCACCGCGGGCGAGCCCTGCACGGCGGTGCGCTGCATGTGGTGCAGCACGCCGCGGATGCCGCCCATCTCCTCGCCGCCGCCCGCGCGGCCAGGGCCGCCATGGACCAGCTGCGGCATCGGCGAACCGTGCCCGGTGGACTCCTTCGCGTCCTCGGCGTCCAGCACCAGCAGGCGGCCGTGGAACGGCGCCGCGCCGAGCACGACCTCGCGCACGAACTCCCGGTCCGCGCTGACCACGGACCCGGCCAGGCTGCCGCCGCCGCGCGCGGCGAAGTCGACGACCTGCTCGGTGGACGTGTACGGCATCAGCGTCGAGACCGGGCCGAACGCCTCGACCTCGTGCGGCTCGGTGCGCTCGGGGTCGGCCTTGAGCAGCACCGGCGAGATGAAGGCGCCACGCTCGGCGTCGGCGTCGACGACCTCGACGGTTTCCGGGTCGCCGAACACGACGCTGCCCGCGTCCAGCAGCGCCTTCAGCGACCGCCGGACCTCCTCGCGCTGCTCCAGGCTGGCCAGCGCGCCCATCCGGACGCCTTCCGACGCCGGGTGGCCGACCGTCACCTTCGCCAGCCGCGCCGAAGCCGCCTCCGCGACGTCGTCGAGCAGCTCGGCCGGGACGAACGCGCGGCGGATCGCCGTGCACTTCTGGCCCGCCTTGACCGTCATCTCGGTGGTCAGCTGCTTGACGAACAGGTCGAACTCGGTCGTGCCCTTGACCGCGTCCGGGCCGAGGATCGAGCAGTTCAGCGAGTCGGCCTCGGCGTTGAACCGGACCGCGTGGCGCACGATCGCCGGGTGCGTCCTCAGCTTCTGCGCGGTCGACGCCGAGCCGGTGAAGGACACCAGGTCCTGCGCGGTGACGTGGTCGAGCAGGTCGCCGACGCTGCCGGCGACGAACTGCAGCGAGCCCTCGGGCAGGATGCCGGACCCGACGATCAGCTCGACCACCCGCGCGGTCAGGTAGGCCGTCGAGCTGGCCGGCTTGACCAGGCTCGGGACGCCGGCCAGGAACGCCGGCGCGAACTTCTCCAGCGGCCCCCAGACCGGGAAGTTGAACGCGTTGATCTGGACGGCGACGCCCCGCAGCGGGGTCGCGATGTGCTGCGCGACGAACGTGCCCCCGCGGCTGAGCGGCTCGACGTTGCCTTCGACGTAGACGGTGTCGTTCGGCAGCTCGCGCTTGCCCTTGGAGCCGTAGCTGAACAGGACGCCGATGCCGCCGTCGATGTCGAACTTCGAGTCGCCGAGGGTGGCGCCGGTGCGAGCGGAGAGCGCGTACAGCTCCTCGCGGTGCTCGCGCAGGTGCGAGGCCAGGGCCTTGAGCAGCGCCGCACGCTGGTGGAACGTCAGCTCGCGCAGCGCCGGGCCGCCCACCCGGCGGCCGTACTCCAGGGCGGCCCCGAAGTCGACGCCCGCCGACGAGATCCGGGCGACCTCCTCGCCGGTGGCCGCGTCGTGCAGCGGGACGCCCTCGTCCGCCGCCGTGTGCCAGCTCCCGGAGACGTAGCTGCGCAGCAGTGCCATCAGGTCCCTCTCGCCGAATTACCTACCGGACGTTCAGTTAATCGCATGGTAGCCGCCGAGCCCGAAGATCGGAAGGGCCCGACGCTTGACACCGGCCCGGACCACTGCCTTTACTGGCGGCACCGCGAGGTGACCGTCCATTCGGTCAGTCTGGAGAGGCAGCGCATGACCAACGCCGCGCACACCATGTTCGCTGCCGACGAGGCCTCGCGCGCGCTGGGCATCGAACTCGTCGAAGCGAGCGACGGCCGGGCGGTGGCGACCATGACGATCACCCGCGCGATGGTCAACGGCCACGACATCGCCCACGGCGGGTACGTCTTCCTGCTGGCCGACACGGCGTTCGCCTGCGCCTGCAACACCCACGGCCCGGTCACCGTCGCCGCGGGGGCCGAAGTCTCCTTCGTCGCGGCCGGCCGGCTCGGTGACCACCTCGTCGCCACGGCCACCGAGCGCACCCGCTACGGCCGCAACGGCATCTACGACGTCACGGTGCACCGGGAGACCCCCGGCGGGTCCGAGGTCGTCGCCGAATTCCGCGGCCGCAGCCGCGTCCTCTCCGCGAAACGGGACTGACCATGATCGAGGCGAACATCGGCGCGGACGAGCTGGCCGCCCTCCAGCTGGACCGTCTGCAGTGGACACTCCGGCACGCCTACGCGAACGTGCCCGCCTACACGCGCAAGTTCGACGAAGCCGGCGTCCACCCCGGCGACTGCAAGGAACTGGCCGATCTGGCGAAGTTCCCGTTCACCACCAAGCAGGACCTGCGTGAGAACTACCCGTTCGGGATGTTCGCGGTGCCGCAGGAGCAGGTCCGGCGCATCCACGCCTCCAGCGGCACCACCGGCAAGGCCACCGTCGTCGGGTACACCGAGCAGGACATCGACACCTGGGCCACGGTGATGGCCCGCTCGATCCACGCCGCGGGCGGGCGGCCGGGGCACAAGGTCCACGTCGCTTACGGCTACGGCCTGTTCACCGGCGGGCTCGGCGCGCACTACGGCGCCGAGAAGCTGGGCTGCACGGTGATCCCGGCGTCCGGCGGGATGACCGCGCGGCAGGTCCAGCTGATCACCGACTTCCGGCCCGAGATCATCATGGTGACGCCGTCGTACATGCTGACGCTGCTCGACGAGTTCGAGCGGCAGGGAGTCGACCCGCGTTCGTCGTCGCTGAAGGTGGGCATCTTCGGCGCCGAGCCGTGGACCGAGCAGATGCGCGCCGAGATCGAGGAGCGGTTCGCGCTCGACGCCGTCGACATCTACGGGCTGTCGGAGGTGATGGGCCCGGGCGTCGCGCAGGAGTGCGTCGAGACGAAGGACGGCCTGCACATCTGGGAGGACCACTTCTACCCCGAGGTGATCGACCCGTACTCCGAGGACGTCCTGGGCGGCGGCGAGACCGGCGAGCTGGTGTTCACCTCGCTGACCAAGCAGGCGCTGCCGATCATCCGCTACCGCACCCGGGACCTGACGGCGCTCTCGCCGGGGACCGCGCGGCCGGCGTTCCGGCGGATGGCCAAGGTCACCGGCCGGACCGACGACCTGATCATCCTGCGCGGGGTGAACGTCTTCCCGACGCAGATCGAGGAGATCGTGCTGCGGACGGCCGGGCTGAGCCCGCACTTCCAGCTCGTCCGGTCCACGCGCGGGCGGCTCGACCACCTGACCGTGCGGGTGGAGGCGCGCCACGACGCCGCCGCGGCCGAACGGGAGGCAGCCGCCGCTTCGCTCGTCAACGGCGTGAAGGACGGCGTCGGCGTGACGGTGTCGGTGGACGTCGTCGACCCGGACACTTTGGAGCGGTCGATGGGCAAGATGCGGCGGATCGTCGACCAGCGGGACAAGCCGTGACGACCCCGCGCCGCGGGCGGCCCGGCTACGACCTCGAATCGCTGCTGCAGGTGGCGGTGAAGCTGTTCAACGAGCGCGGCTACGACGGCACGAGCATGGAGGACCTCTCCCGCAAGCTCGGCATCACGAAGTCGGCGATCTACCACCACGTTCCCAGCAAGGAGGAACTGCTGCGGCTGGCCGTGGACCGCGCGCTGGACGGCCTGTTCGAGGTCGCGGACGAGACGGCCCAGCTCGACGGGCGCGCGATCGACCGGCTGGAGCACCTGGTGCGGGGCAGCGTGCTGGTGCTGGCGGACCGGCTCCCGTTCGTGACGCTGCTGCTGCGCGTGCGCGGCAACACGAAGGTGGAGCGGGCCGCGCTGGCCCGCCGCCGCGAGTTCGACCGCCTGGTGACGGACCTGGTGAAACAGGCCGAAGCGGAGGGCGACGTCCGCGCGGACGTCGACCCGGCGGTGACGGCGCGGCTGGTGTTCGGCATGGTGAACTCGCTGATCGAGTGGTACAAGCCGCGGCGGGGTTCGGCGGCGGCCGAGGTCGCGGACGCGGTGTGCAAGGTGGCCTTCGAGGGCCTGCGCACCGGGTCGTGAGGGGTTACGCGGGCCAGAACCCGCGTCACCCCTCACGACGGGTCAGTCCTCCGCGGTCTGCGGCGGCCGGCCCGCCTGCCACAGCAGGGCCTCGCGCAGCTGGCCGATGAGCCGCTCGTCGTCCGCTTCGGACGGGTCGACGCCCAGCGGGATCCACTGTTCGGACACTTTCTCGCCGTGGTCGTAACTGGTGATCACGATCCCCGAGTACGTCAGGGACTCTTCGTCCGCGCAGTCGCCGCCGGGCAGCGGCTCTTCGGCTTCGAAGCCGTCGTCGAAGCTGACGTGGCGATGCTGCAGGCGGACGCTCACCCAGCGTCCGGCCGGCCGGATCGGCGCGTCTTCTTCGTTCATCTGCTCCTACCCCCGGTCGCGGGCCCCTGCCGTCTCGTCGCATCCGGGTGCCGGGAAGTTACCGGCGGGTTGTTCCGGTTGCGTAACGACAAAGGTTGGCCCGAAACACCCCCGCCCGCCACCGGAGCCACTCTTTTGACAACGGGTCAACTACTTGTTGACAGGGTGCCGATCCCCGGCGAGGCTGAGCGGATGACGAGTGGGACCCGGCCCCGGCGCCGCCGGCTCGAACCGGCCGAGCGGCGTGCCGAGATCCTCGCCGCCGCCCGGCACCTGTTCGGCGCGGCCAGCTACGCCGCGGTGTCCACTTCGGACATCGCCGAGGCGGCCGGGGTGGCGCGCCCGCTGATCAACCACTACTTCGGCGGCAAGCGGGAACTGTACCTGGAAGTGGTGCGGCAACTGATGATCGTGCCGGCGCCGGTCACCGAAGCGCTGCCGGACACCACGATGGAGCAGCGGCTGGCGATCGGCGTCGAACGGTGGATCGAGGTCGTGGACCGCAACCGGGACGCGTGGCTGACCGTGATCGGGCCGGAGGCGGCCGGGCGCGACCCCGAGATCGAGCGGATCATGCGGGAGGCCGACGAGGTCGCCGCCGACCGGGTGCTGGAAGCCGCGCTGATGACCGGCGTGACCGAAGGGCGCGAAGAGCTGCGCGCGATGATCCGGTCGTTCGGCGGGATGCTGCGCGCGGCGTCGCGGGAGTGGCTGATCCGCGGCACGCTGGACCGCGCGGCGCTGCGCACCTTCCTCACCGATTCGCTCCTCAACCTGCTGAAGCTCACCTACCCGGCGGTGCTTGCCGAGCGGCGCGGAAGCGGCGGGCGAACGCCGCCGGCGTCATCCCGGTCCAGCGCTTGAACGCGTGGATGAAGCTCGACGCCTCGGCGTACCCGAGCCGGTAGGCGACGTCCTCGACCGACAGCACGCCGGTGTCGAGGAGCTCTTCGGCGAGCGTCTGGCGGACCTCGTCGACCAGCGCCCGGTAGCTCGTGCCGGCTTCGGTCAGGCGGCGGCGCAGGGTGCGCGTGCTGAGCGTCAGCTGGCGGGCGATCTCGTCCATCCCGGCGTCGACGCCGCCGAGCCGGACCAGGCGTTCCCGCACCTGCTGCGAGATGCCCGACCGCTGCCGCCGCCGGGTGACGAGCGCTTCGCACTGCGCGGCGCACAGGGCGACGGTCTGGTCGTTGGCCTGCGGCAGCGGCCGGGTCAGCAGCGCCGGGTCGAGCGTGGCGCGGCAGGCGTCCGCGCCGAAGCGGGGCTGCACGCCGAACGCGGCCAGGTACGCGTCCGGCGTAAAAGTTTCGTGCCGGAAGGTCAGCTCGTCGAGGACGATCTCGGGCAGCAGGTCGCGCATGACGGCGAAGATCGCGGCGAGGTCGCGCAGCACCAGGAACCGGGCGACGTCGGCAGGAACGCGGCTGTCGTCGAGCTCCAGCGTCAGCCGGTCGCCGCCGAGGACGACGTGCGGGATGCAGAAGGCGAAGCTCAGGTCGAAGTAGCGGAGGGCGAGCAGCATCGCGTCGCGCAGGGTCGGGCTGCTGATGCAGGCGAACCCGAAGATGCCGAAGGTGGTGACGCGGTAGCGGCGCCCGAGCTCCAGTGCGGCCGCGTCCGAACCGTCCACGGCGGTCAGCGCCCGGACGACGGCCAGCTCCTGACGCGCGTCGACCTGCACGGCCGGGTCGGCGAGGAGCTCAGGCGTGAGCGTGGTCGCGGCGAGCACGCGGCCCGCGGGCAGGCCGCGCTCGGCGGCGAACCGGGTCATCAGCTCGATGCTCGCGGTGCCGCGGGGGAAGTCCCAGTCCCCGACGGCGGGCGCGGCGAGCTCGGCCATGGCCGGAATCATGGATCACCGGCCGAGAAGGTGTCCAATCGAGGACCGGAACTGTCCGGGGTGATCGTTAGGGTGACCGGGTGAAGACCTTGAGCCGGCGCGCGCTGAACCGCGCGACCCTGGACCGCCAGCTGCTGCTGCGCCGGGCGAAGATGTCCGCGTTCGACGCGGTGGAGCACCTGGCCGGGCTCCAGGCGCAGGCGCCGTTCCCGCCCTACTTCGGGCTGTGGTCGCGGCTGGAGGGGTTCCGCCCGGCGGAGCTCGTGGAACTGCTGGAGAGCCGGCGCGTGGTGCGGATCGCGCTGATGCGCGGCACGGTCCACCTGGTGACGGCGGCGGACGCGCTGGCGTGGCGGCCGGTGCTCCAGGTGCTCTACGACCGCGACCTGAAGCAGAACACCCTGCACGCACGGGCGCTGGCCGACCTGGACCACGCCGAGGTCGCCTCGGCGGCCCGGGAGCTGCTGTCGGTTTCGGCGTTGTCCAGCACGGCGCTGGGTGCCGAGCTGGCGCGCACCTGGGACGTCCCGCCCGCGTCCCTGACCCACCTGGCCCGAGGCCGGCTGCCCCTGGTCCAGGTGCCGCCGCGAGCGATCTGGGGCAAGGCCGGGCAGACGACGTACGCGTGCCTGGACGAATGGGTGGGCGCGCCCCTGGCGCCGCCTTCGCCCGCTTCGCTGATTTCGCGGTACCTGCGCGCGTTCGGCCCGGCGACGGTGGCGGACGTGCAGACGTGGGCGGGCATCACGCGCCTGGGCGAGGTGGCTGCGGCGATGGACCTGCGCCGCTACCGCGACCCGGACGGCCGCGAGCTGCTGGACCTGCCGGAGCTGACGGTGCCGGACGAGGACGTCCCGGCCCCGCCGCGGCTGCTGGGACCCTTCGACCAGATGATCCTGTCCTACGCGGACCGGACGCGGATCATCTCCGATGCCTACCGCAAGCGGGTGATCTCGCACAACGGCCTGGTCAAGGGCACCCTGCTGGTGGACGGCCGGGTGTGCGGCTTCTGGGAGATCAAGGCGTCCCGCAAAGCGGCGGCGATCGAGCTGTCGCCGTTCGAGAAGCTGGCGAAGCGAGACTTGGCGGCGTTGGAGAAGTCGGCGGGCGAGCTGGTGAAGTGGGCGGAGGCGACCGCGGAGACCTACGAGGTCAGGGTCGACCCAGCGGAATAAGGCTGGCCGGAAATCTCGATTGTGTGACCGCTCGTGGCCTGTTGTCACAGGCGTCCGGTGCGTAGCTTTTCCCGCATGAGCAGTGCGGCGAAGGGGCCATCGGTGCTGATCGTGGGCACCGGATTCGGCGGCATCGGGACGGCGATCGAACTCAAGCGGGCCGGGTTCACCGACTTCACGATCCTGGAGAGCGCCGCCGAGCCCGGCGGCGTCTGGCGGGACAACACCTACCCGGGCGCCGCGTGCGACATCCCGTCGCCGCTCTACTCCTTCTCCTACGAGCCGAACCCGCGCTGGCCGAAGCGGTTCTCGCACCAGCCCGACATCCTCGCCTACCTGCGGCGCGTCATCACGAAGTACGGGCTCGAACCCCACATCCGGTACCGGACCGAGGTCACCGCGGCCGCGTTCGACGAAGAGCACGGGCTCTGGCGCGTCGAGACGCGCGGCGGTAAGACGTTCGAGGCGACCGTCTTCGTCCCCGCCGTCGGGCAGCTGTCGCGGCCGGTGCTGCCGGACATCCCGAACCGGGAGAGCTTCGCCGGCGACGCTTTCCACTCCGCGCGGTGGGACCACGGCGTCGACCTGACCGGCAAGCGCGTCGCCGTCGTCGGGACCGGGGCCAGCGCCGTGCAGTTCGTGCCGGAGCTGCGGAAACGCGCCCAGCACGTCACCGTCTTCCAGCGCACGCCGCCGTACGTCATGGCGAAGTCCGATCCGGGCTACCGGCGCTGGCAGCACTGGCTGTTCGAGCACCTGCCGCCGACCCAGCTGCTCGGCCGGCTGCGGATCTTCCTGCTCGCCGAGTACGCCACGTACGCGATGACGCGCCACCCCGTGCTGGCGAAGGTGTTCGAGTTGCGGACCGCGCAACTGCGCCGGCGGCACATCAAGGACCGGGAACTGCGGGCGAAACTGACCCCGGCCTACCCCCTGGGCTGCAAGCGGATCCTCTTCACCAACGAGTACCTGCCCGCGCTGGCGCAGCCGGACGTCGACGTGGAGACGCGGCGGATCCGCGAGATCACCGAGAAGGGCGTGCGGGTCGAGGACGGCACCGAGATCGAGGCGGACGTCCTGATCTACGGCACCGGGTTCGCCGCGACGGAGTTCCTGCACCGGATGGAAGTGCGCGGCCTCGGCGGGCGGTCACTGCAGGAGGAGTGGTCCGGCGGCGCGCGGGCGTACCTGGGCATGGCCGTACCCGGTTTCCCGAACCTGTTCTGCGTCTACGGGCCCAACACGAACCTCGGCGCCGGGTCGATCATCTACATGATCGAGCGCCAGGCGCGGTACATCCGGCAGGCGGTCGAGCAGCTCGCGCGGCCCGGCGTGTCCTATCTGGACGTCCGGCCGGAGGTCGAGGAGCGGTACGACCGGGAGGTGCAGCGGCGGCTGGGCCACAGCGTGTGGAGCGCCTGCACGAGCTGGTACCGCCAGGCCGACGGCCGGGTGACGACCAACTGGCCGGGCCTGGTCACCGAGTACGACCGCCGGACGCGCCGGCTCGACGTCGCGGACTTCCGGGTGGTGGCGTGATGGACTACGACGTCCTGGTGATCGGCTCGGGGTTCGGCGGCAGCGTCACGGCGCTGCGGCTGACCGAGAAGGGCTACCGCGTGGGCGTGCTGGAGACCGGCCGCCGGTTCGCCGACGACGAGTTCGCGAAGACGTCGTGGCGGCTGCGGAAGTACCTGTGGGCGCCCGCACTGGGCTGCTTCGGGATCCAGCGGCTGACCGTGCTGAAGAACACGTTCGTGATGAGCGGTTCCGGCGTCGGCGGCGGTTCGCTGGTGTACGCCAACACGCTGTACGAGCCGCCGGGCAAGTTCTACACCGACCCGCAGTGGGCGCACATCACGGACTGGCGGGCGGAGCTGGCGCCGTACTACGACCAGGCGAAGCGGATGCTCGGCGTGGTCGAGAACCCGGCGACGACGGCCGCGGACCGCGTCCTGCGCTCGGTGGCCGAGGACATGGGCATCGGCCACACGTACCGGCGCACCCCGGTCGGCGTCTACTTCGGACAGTCCGGGGTGGACCCGTTCTTCGGCGGCGCGGGCCCGTTGCGCACTTCCTGCACGCTCTGCGGCGAATGCATGACGGGGTGCCGGGTCGGGGCGAAGAACACGACGGTCAAGAACTACCTCTACCTGGCCGAGCAGGCGGGTGCGGTGGTGCACCCGCTGACCACCGCGGTGTCCGTCCGGCCCATCGCGGGCGGCTACGCGGTGGACACGCGGCGGACCGGCGGCCGGGCCCGCCGGACGTTCACCGCGACGCAGGTGGTGTTCTCCGCGGCTGCGCTGGGGACGCAGCGGCTGCTGCACCGGATGCGGGACACGGGCACGCTGCCCTCGTTGTCGCCCCGGCTGGGACTGCTGGCGCGCACGAACTCCGAAGCCGTGCTGGCGGCGCGGTCACTGCGCTCGGACACGGACTACACGCGCGGGGTCGCGATCACGTCGTCGATCCACCCGGACGCGGACACGCACGTCGAGCCGGTGCGGTACGGGCGCGGCAGCAACGTGCTGGGCCTGCTGGCGACGGTGCTGGTGGACGGGGTGCCGGGGCGCCGCCGCTGGGTGCTGGGGCTGCGCGAGCTGTGGCGGTCCCGCCGCGACCTGCTGCGCATCCACAACCCGCGCCGGTGGTCGGAGCGCATGATCGGCCTGCTGGTGATGCAGACGCTGGACAACTCGGTGACGACGTACACGAAACCGCGGTTGTTCGGCCTGCTCGGCCGCCGGATGACGACGCGCCAGGGTGCCGGAGCGCCGTCGCCGTCGTGGATCCCGGCGGGCCACGAGGTGACCCGCCGCGTGGCGGCGAAGATCGGCGGCCTCCCCCAGGGCGCGTGGACGGACCTGGCGAACATCCCGATCACGGGCCACTTCATCGGCGGCTGCGCCATCGGCGACTCCCCGGAGACGGGCGTGGTGGACCCGTACCAGCGGCTGTACGGGCACCCGGGCCTGCACGTGGTGGACGGCTCGGTGATCTCGGCGAACCTGGGCGTGAACCCGTCCCTGACCATCACGGCCCAGGCGGAGCGGGCCATGGCGTTCTGGCCGAATCACGGTGAGGCGGATCCGCGGCCGCCGCTGGGTGCGGCGTACCGGCGGGTGGCGGCGGTGGCGCCGAAGAACCCGGCGGTCCCGTCGGAGGCGCCGGGCGCCTTGCGGCTGCCGGTGGTGCCCCGGGACTGACGCGGTCGTAGCACTTCGCCGCCTCCCGGCGACTCAGGGCAGGAACTGCCGTGGCCAGTCGCCGAGGAGACCGGAGGGCACGAACGTGATCGTCGCCCGTGACCGCACCACCGGGTACCCGGGTCCACCGCCGCAGTAACCGAATGGCCCTCCCGGACCGCGCCGCCGGGAGGGCCGTTCGGCGGCTGGTTACGGCAGGCCCGCGAGGCCGGCCGACACCGTGTTGGCGAACGCGTACCCCTGTGACGCGTCCCAGTTGATCGACCACGTCATCGCGCCGCGGATCGTCGGGTACGTCGCCGAGGGCTTGAAGCTGCCGCACGACGTTCCGCGGGCCAGGCAGTTCAGGGCCGACACCGTGTTGGCCGGGGCCTGGTAGCCGCCGCCCGCGGCCTGGGGCGAAGCCGGGAGGCCGAGGCCGACCTGGTCCGCGCGCAGGCCGCCCTGCAGCTGGATGCAGGCCAGCGCCGTCAGGAAGTCGACCGTGCCCTGCGAGTAGACGTTGCCGTTGCAGCCGTTCATCGAACCGGAGTTGTAGTACTGCATGTTGACGATCGTCAGGATGTCCTTGATGTTCAGCGCGAGCTGGAAGTAGCCGCCCTGCGTGGACTGCATGTCGATCGTCTGCGGCGCCATCGTGATGACCTTGCCGCCGCCGTTGTAGATGCTGCGCAGCGCCTGGCCCATGTAGGTGGCGTTGATGCCGTTCTCCAGGTCGATGTCGACGCCGTCGAAGCCGTAGTTGGCGATCAGTGTCTTCACACTGTTCGCGAAGTTGTTCGCCGAGGTGGAGTCGCTGACACTGATCGTGCCGTTCTGGCCACCGACCGAGATGATGACCTTCTGGCCGCGGGCCTGGACCGTCTTGACGTCGGCCTTGAACTGCGCGTCCGTGTAGCCACCGAGCTGCGAAGACAGGCCCGAGTCGAGCGTGAAGCTCACCGCGCCCGGCGAGCCGGTGGCGTCGGCGAACGACACGGCGATGATGTTGTACTTCGTCGGCACGTCGGCCAGCTTCAGTGCCTTGGCGCCGTTGTAGAAGTTCTGCCAGTAGCCGGTCAGGACGTGCTTCGGCAGGTCACCCTGGGTCGGCGGCGTGCTGGTCGTCGTCGTCGGCGGGGTGGTCGTGGTGGGCGGCGTGGTCGAGGTCGTCGGCGTCGTCGGCGTGGTCGGCGTGGTCGGCGTCGTCGGCGTGGTCGTCGGCGGGGTGCCCGGGCCGTCGAGGCTGACGTCGTCGGCGTAGTACGTCGGCTGGCCGTACCAGCCGTGCAGGTAGACCGTCAGCGACGTGCTCGAACCGGTCGTGAAACTGAGCGACAACTGCTGGTAGCCGCTGGCGCCCGGCGTCCACGTGCTGGTCGTCGCCGCGCCGGAGACGCCCAGGTAGACGTAGCTGCCCTGGACCCAGGCCGACAGCTTGTAGGCCGTGTTCGGCGAGACGGTGAGCGTCTGGGCGCACTGGCCGTTGTCCGACGACGTCGGCGTCACGCTCAGGGCCTTGCTCCCACCGTGCACCGGGGTGCTGACCACGGCCGGCGCGGAGGTGCACGTCCAGCCCGTGGCGCCGGCTTCGAAGCCGGGGTTGGCCAGGATGTTGGCCGCCGAAGCGCTGCCGGCGAGCACGAACGTCACGCCGAGACACAGCGTGACCACGGAAAGTAAAGAAAGCAGAGCGAAGCGGACCTTGGGGACCACGGAACCTCCACGGCACTGGTGGGGCAGGTCACCACAAAATGGACTAGACCAATGTCGTTGTCAAGGTGCTCGATGTCAGCCCCATCCGAAAGTCGGGGCGGCGGAAACGGCAGAATGCAGGGAACGGATCCAGGCGAAGCAGGAGCGTGTTGCAGTGAGCGTGTCGGTCGAGCAGAAGATCGCCGAAGAACTGGGCGTGCGCGAAGGACAGGTCAAGGCCGCCGTCGAGCTGCTCGACGGCGGGTCGACCGTGCCGTTCATCGCCCGCTACCGCAAGGAAGTCACCGGCATGCTCGACGACGCGCAGTTGCGCACGCTCGAAGAGCGGCTGCGCTACCTGCGGGAACTCGACGAGCGCCGGCTCGCCGTGCTCGAGTCCATCCGCAGCCAGGGCAAGCTCGACGAGGCCCTCGAAGCGTCGATCCTCGCCGCGGACACGAAGTCGCGGCTGGAGGACATCTATCTCCCGTTCAAGCCGAAGCGCCGCACCAAGGCGATGATCGCGCGCGAAGCGGGTCTCGAGCCGCTGGCCGACGGCCTGCTCACCGACCCGACGACGGACCCGCAGGCCGCCGCGGCGGTGTTCGTCGACGCCGACAAGGGCGTCGCGGACACCCAGGCCGCCCTCGACGGTGCCCGCGCGATCCTCGTCGAGCGCTTCGCCGAGGACGCCGACCTTATCGGTGACCTGCGGGAGAAGATGTGGGGCCAGGGTCACCTGGTGGCGAAGGTGCGCGCGGGCAAGGAGGAGGAAGGCGCCAAGTTCGCCGACTACTTCGACTTCTCCGAGCCCTACACCAAGCTCCCCTCGCACCGCATCCTCGCGATGCTGCGCGGCGAGAAGGAGGACGTCCTCGACCTCACGATGGCGCCCGAGGAGCCCTCGGACGAGCCGCAGGTCGGGCCGACGGACTACGAGCAGCGCATCGCCGCGAAGTTCGGCATCGCCCAGCAGGGCCGCCCGGCCGACAAGTGGCTCGGCGACACCGTCCGCTGGGCGTGGCGCACCAAGATCCTCCTGCACCTGGGCATCGACCTGCGGATGCGGCTGCGCCAGGCCGCCGAGGACGACGCCGTCCACGTGTTCGCGTCCAACCTGCGTGACCTGCTGCTGGCCGCGCCGGCCGGCACCCGCGCCACCATGGGCCTCGACCCGGGCTTCCGGACCGGCGTCAAGGTGGCGGTCGTGGACGCGACCGGCAAGGTCGTCGACACGCACGTCATCTACCCGCACCAGCCGGCCAACAAGTGGGACCAGTCGATCGCCGAGCTCGCGGCCCTGTGCGCGCGGCACAAGGTGGAACTGATCTCGATCGGCAACGGCACGGCGTCGCGCGAGACCGACAAGCTCGCCATCGAACTGATCAAGAAGCACCCGGAACTGAAGCTGACGAAGGCGATCGTGTCCGAGGCGGGCGCATCGGTGTACTCGGCATCGGCGTTCGCTTCGGCGGAGCTGCCGAACATGGACGTCTCGCTGCGCGGCGCGGTCTCGATCGCCCGGCGGCTGCAGGACCCCCTGGCCGAGCTGGTGAAGATCGACCCGAAGTCGATCGGCGTCGGGCAGTACCAGCACGACCTGTCCGAGGTTTCGCTGTCCCGGTCCCTTGACGCGGTGGTCGAGGACTGCGTGAACGCGGTCGGCGTGGACGTCAACACGGCCTCGGCGCCGCTGCTCACCCGGGTCTCGGGCATCACGACGGGCCTGGCGGAGAACATCGTGGCCCACCGCGACACGAACGGCCCGTTCCGCTCCCGCACGGCCCTGAAAGAGGTCGCACGCCTAGGCCCGAAGGCGTTCGAGCAGTGCGCAGGCTTCCTCCGCATCCCGGACGGCGACGACCCGCTCGACTCCTCGGCGGTCCACCCGGAGGCGTACCCGGTGGTCCGCCGCATCCTCTCGTCGACCGGCACGGACCTGCGCACACTGATCGGCAACTCGAGGGCACTGACCGCCCTGCGCCCCGCTGATTTCGTCGACGACACGTTCGGCCTCCCAACGGTGACGGACATCCTGTCGGAGCTCGACAAGCCGGGCCGCGACCCCCGCCCGGCGTTCAAGACGGCGACGTTCGCCGAGGGCGTGGACAAGATCTCGGACCTCAAGCCGGGCATGCGCCTGGAGGGCGTGGTGACGAACGTGGCAGCGTTCGGCGCATTCATCGACGTGGGCGTGCACCAGGACGGATTGGCCCATGTTTCGGCTCTGTCGAAGAACTTCGTGAAGGACCCCCGCGAGGTCGTGAAGCCCGGCGACATCGTGAAGGTCAAGGTCCTGGACGTGGACGTACCGCGCAAGCGCATCTCGTTGACCCTGCGCCTGGACGACGAGCCAGGCGCAGCCTCCTCCCGCGGCGGCAGTGGCGGCAGTGGCGGCGGCGACCGCCGCGACCGCGGCCAGGGCGGAGGCGGCCGGCGCCGAGGAGGCAGCGGCGGCAGCGGCGGCGCCGACCGTCGCGGCGGTGGAGGCGGCGGCGCCCGGGACCGCGGCGGCAACGCGAGCGGCTCGATGGCCGACGCGCTCCGACGGGCCGGGTTCGGCAAGTAGAGCTCCAGTGAAGGCGGGCCACCCAGCTGAGTCGGGTGGCCCGCCTTTGTTGCGCAACAGTGCCGTCGGCCCAAGCACCCCTACACCGCCGCCCCCGCCGGTCCGCAACGCCACCGCCTCCTCAGGTCCGTAGCGCCGCCGCCCCCGCGGCTCGGTAGCGCCGCCGCCCCCGCGGCTCGGTAGCGCCACCGCCTCCACAGCTCGGTAGCGCCGCCGCCTCCGCAGGTCCGTGGCGCCGCCGGCCTCACACTCCCGCGTGCCGTCGGCGCCGCAGCTCCGCAGCGCCGTCGGCCCCCGCAGGCCGTAGCGCCGCTGGCCCCGTACACCGCAGCGCCGCCAGGCCCCGCCCGTCCGCCTTGCCGTCGGCGCCGCAGCTTGGGCACCGGCGGCCTACGCTGAACGACGGTGCTCGTGGGGCGGCCGGGCGGCGTCGGGGACGTGTGCCAGGCAGCGAACGCACGGCATCCCCGCGATGTGGTCGAGCAACTCTGTCACGTCCCGGGCCAGCGGATCGCCGCAGAGGGTTTTCAGCACCAAGGGGGCCGGCCGGTCGTCGGGCAGGGAGACGAAGTGGACTTGCCGGTCGCGCTCGCCCACTCGCCGGCCGTCCGCGCGGGGAACACCGAGCCGGATCCGGGCGGCGACGAAGCGGCAGTTCGATTTGTGGCGTTCGGAAGGCATGACTGTTCCATTCATCGTTGTGGGCCACCCCATAGGGGCGCGACGGTTCCCAGGTGGCGACGAAGATGCGATACTGAGCGGCGCGGGACCGGCCGGGTGCTGACCGGGTGTTCCGGCCCCGCGCCGCGGTTCTTCAGGAGAGGGACCGGATTCAGCCGATCAGGTGCTGAGCCTGATCAGCGAGGGTGGTCAGCAGGATCAGCAGGGGCGTCGTGAAGACGAAGATTACGACGCACCCAGCCCTGCTGGCCTCCCTTTTCCGGTGCTTTCCGGCCATTTGACCTCCTGGTTTTTCCGGGCTGCGTTGACAGCCCCACGGCTCCTCCTTGCGGCAGGAGCCCCGGCGCATCGAAGCGCGCCGAGGTCGATCGAGAGATGGTGCTACCAGGGACTTCCCGCTCGCCCGCCAAGCACCCCGCAAGGCTGGACGGCAGGCCGGCCAGCGGACGCCAGGTCGCAGCCACCGACCGGCAAGCTTCCGGGTCGTCGAACATGGAGCACCTCCAGGTACCTTTCCGGGTTTTGCTG
This sequence comes from Amycolatopsis sp. CA-128772, assembly GCF_002904295.1. GTDB lineage: Bacteria > Actinomycetota > Actinomycetes > Mycobacteriales > Pseudonocardiaceae > Amycolatopsis. Next base: position 42,643 of record NZ_PPHG01000061.1, on the reverse strand, counting down.
AGCGCAGCGACGCATTCGAGCGTAGCCGGTGATCAATTCGCCGGGAAACCATTCCGCGACCAACGGTCGAAGCTCGCGACGACCGGTATTCGCCGCGACCAGTGGCGCGTATGTATCCATTCAGTTTCTTCCGCATCCGAATCATGGAACTGACCGGACACTGTTCTTCAACTGGTCGGGCACTAATCGGAAACTGGAAAGCAAGTGAACGGACACTGATCCAACTGCCGGCCGCACGTTAGTGCCCGTTCACTTGCCGATCAGTGCGCGACCAGTGACCGTTCAGTGCCTTCGCATCAGTGCCCGGCCAGTGACCGTTCAGTGGCTTCGTATCAGTGGCCGTTCAGTGCCCCATCAGTGCCCGCACCTCACTGGCCGATCAGTGGGCCGTTCAGTGACCGATGGGTTGTCGTTCAGTTGCCTCCAGGTCGGCGGGTCAGCCGTGCAACGGGCGGGTTTCCGGTGGGCTGGCTGCGGTGATCGAGCGCAACTGCTCGGTGATCAGCTGACGGATCGTGTCGGTGGATGCTCCGGGGTACTTCTCGCGCAGGAGCTGCTCCAGCAGGCTTCGCTGGCGCTGGTTCTCCGAGCGCAGCTTCCAGTTCGCGATCTGGTGCGAATTCAACGACCTCCTCAGGGTTTCGACCTCCTCGTCGAGGCGGCGGGCCGCTCCCGCAATGGCCAGCATGACCTTCCGGAGGGCAGCCGGGTCGTCGATCGGGTTGCCCGGCGCGCAAGCCGCCACCCATCGGACAGCGCTGCGGGGCGACCGGCCTTCGGTCGAGCCCTCCGGCACCGGTGGCTCACGCGGTGCGGGAACCACCGGCCCGGGTTCGGCCTGCCGTGCGTCCCGGGTGGGCTCTGCCACCTCCGTTACCCAGCCGGCGGTGATCATCTCGATGGTGACGACCGGTTCGTCGATCCAATCCGGCACCGAAAACGGCCCGTCGTAGCCTTCGGCCGGCCGGTCCCAGCCGACGCTTCGCGCGAAGAGCGCCGCAGCCTGGCCCAGCACCACGACACGGCGGGTGCGCGGTACCGCGACGTTCACCATGTCGACGATCCGGTCCCACGGCGGCGGCCCGGTTGCACCCTGGCCGATGGACTTGGCCAGCAGGTGCAGGAGGGCGTCCTCGGTCTTGCCCGCGCACCAATGTCTTTCCCGGCTGCCGAAGGCCTCGATGAGACACTGGCGCGTCTGGGCGAGGCTGCCCCGGTCGTCAGCCAGGGCGACGAGCAGGAACAGCACCAGCTTGCGCTCGTCGAGCGTCAGGGGCGACTTCTTGCTCTCGGTGTCGAAGGCGTCGGTCGAAGGGAGCCGGCCGAGTGCCGTGCGTCCTCTGGTCCGCGGACCTCGCCGCTGCTTGCGGATGCTCATCATGTTCTCCTGAAGTTCCGGTGCGTCGGCACCCGGCGGCGGAGCGCTCGTGGTGCGGCACCTCGGCTTTCGTTCGGGTTCGGGCAGGTCGTCCCGGCCGGCTCACGCTTCCCCGGCTTCGGCGCGCGGGTTCGCTGCCCGGCGGCCGGCGGGGGAACGGTGGGTCGCATGTCTGCACTCCAAGGGACGGGAAACGGATTTCTGCTCGGAAACCCAAGCTAGCCGTCCTGCCGCGAGGACGGGCCGGTCCCCGGCCGACTGCCGGGCGAAGATTTGTGGCGCTGACTGTTCACCCAGATGATGTAAGGTGTCACACTTTCGCGACAGTTGCCCGCGCAACTCGGCGGTCGCAATTCACCGTCCGTACCACCTTTGGGCTCAGACGCTCAGCCCAACGGCCTAGCGGGAATTGCGCCGACGTCCGCCGGCTCGACCGCTGGGCAATATTCCAGATTTCGGCCGGAATATGCAGGCGTTGCGGGACGGCTTGGCGTGGTGTCCACGCCTTCTGGACGGCCGTCCGCCAACAGGATGACAGTAACGGGCACACCAGACAAAGTCTCGCCGACACCGGACGAACCAGGGTAGCCACGCGGGAGCACCCGCATGCGCACGTGCACTGGTCCGGCGCTGATCGAGTGAAAAACTCACCCCATGTGACGACGTCCGCGGCCGCACCCTTGCCAATGGAATATTCAAGATCTAAGGCTGAATAAGCCGGATATTCCGAACGTCAGCAAGGCACTTGACACAGCAACGCAAGGGGGAGCCATGGAGATGAACAGCTACGACCCGATGACCGTCGCGGGTGCGTACAGCGCGGACACCTGGGAGCGAAGCCCGCTGTGCGGCCCCGACAAGGGCGATTGCGTCGAGATCAACCTCGAGCGGCCCGGCCTGGTCGCGATCAGGGACTCCAAACTGGCCGACAGCCCCGTCCTCGTGTTTTCCGCATCCGAGTGGGACACCTTCACGCGAGGACTGCACACGCCGCGGTGAACCCGGACAGCTGATGGGCGGTCGCCCGGTCAACTGAGCGTGGGAGTTCCGCCCCGACGGCTACTATGATCGGGGCTCCAGCCTCCCGATTGGACGACCTGACGTGGCGCGGCCGCCCTCCTCCTCACCGGACGACTCCTCACCGGACGACACTGAGCTGCGCCTGCAGCTCGGGCTCAAAGTGCGCACCCTGCGCAGACGAGCCGGGCTGACCCAGGAACAGCTGGCCGAGAAGGTCTGCTACCACCAGACCATGATCAGCCGCCTGGAGAAGGGTTACCGGCTCAGTTCCGGTGTCCTGCACAAAATCCTGCCGGGACTCGACGCAACTGAAGGGGAACTGGCCGAACTCCGGCGCCTGAACGGGGTCAACGAACGCGGGCGGGAGAAGCGGAACCACGACCTGACCGAGTCCGGTGCGCGGTGGTTCCGCCGGATTCTGGCGTGCGAGCCGTCCGCGACCCGGATCCGGAGCTGGACCGGCGAGCGCCTCAAGGGGCTCCTGCAAGCCGAAAGCTACATGATCGCGCAGTTCCTCGAGCACGACGTCGACGACATCGCCGACGCGGTCACCGGCCGCGCGGCGCGCACGATCCGGGCTTTCACGGAAAATCCCGGCTGCCGCTACGAATTCCTCATCAGCGAAAGTGCGGTCGAACGGGTCGTGCAGTGCGTGACCGTCAACGAATACGTGGCGATCGACCAACTGAAACACCTGCTCGACCTGGTGAAGCGGAATCCCAACATCGACATCCGCGTGGTGCCCTTCGCGAACCGGCTGCACGTCGACCCGGATTTCACGATCATGGAATTCTCGGAGCCGGAACCCACGCTCGGCTACAGCGACCTCCTGGGCACCCTGATCACGACCGATCCGGACGGCCTCGACCTCGGCCGCCTCTACGACCACTGGGACCGCCTGCACCGGTCCGCCTACACTTCCGAGCAGACACGCGCTGTTCTGGAAAAAGCCCTCGATCGGCACCGGAGGTCACCCTGATGCCGCCTGTGACCGGCGAAGCCGCCCAATAGAATGTTCCAGCCGCAACGCTATCGGGGAGCGCACAATGACCACCACGGGGCGCGAACCGTTCCCGCCGGCCGGTGTGGATCTGAGCCGGCCGAGCATTGCCCGGATCTACGACTATTTCCTCGGTGGTGACGCCAACTGGGAAATAGATCGGCAATTCGCAGACAAACTGCTGGACGATTTTCCGATCCTGCGCCCGATCGCCCGGTCGAACCGGCTGTTCCTGCACCGGCTCGTCCGGTACCTCACCAAACAGGGCATCCGGCAGTTCGTCGACCTCGGGTCCGGGGTGCCGACCATGGGCCACGCCCACGAAGTCGCCGAGCAGGTCGCGCCCGGGGAAGTGCGGGTCGCCTACGTCGACCACGAACCGGTGGCCGTCGCGCACTCCCGGAGCCTGCTGCGGCAGTACGGCGACGAAAACCGGCACACGGCCATCCACGCCGACCTGCGCGATCCTGCGGGCCTGTGGGAAAAGATCGCCGAGACCGGCGTGATCGACCTGGACCAGCCCGTCGGGCTGCTGATGATCGCCGTCCTGCACATCCAGCAACTGCCGTCGCCCGGCAGTCCCCCGTCCGAGGACCTCGGCCCGCAACTGGTCGAAACTTATCGGGAACTGCTCCCCCGCGGCTCCTACCTCGGCATCTCCCACGTCACCGACGAAGGCATCCCGGCCGACTTCGCTGCCATGCTGACCCGCATCAAGACGATGTACGACGAGTCGGGCAGCCCGGTCATCTGGCGGACGGCGCGGGAGATCCGGGAACTGTTCGGCAACTTCCGGATCGTCGACCCCGGCCTCGTGTGGACGCCGGAGTGGCACCCCGACGAGGCGACGGTCACCGACGAACGGCCGCAGCTGGACGACGTCAAGCAGTCCATCGTCCTGGCCGGCGCGGCCCGGAAGGAGTGACCGGCCGCCGCGTCAACGCAGGACGAGGAACGCGGCCACGAAAAGCGCGACCGGCACCACCGCCGCGGCCGCGCTGACCACGCCCGTGCCGTCGCGCCAGCCGGCCGGCGACGCGGCCCGGACCAGCCGGCGGACCAGGGCCGCCTCCACTACAGCCGCCAGCAGGAAACCCAAGCCGGCACTGAAGATCGCCGCCGCGCCGACCACGAACAGCCCCGACGTCGATGCCGCCGCCAGTGGCGCCGCGATCTCCCAGCGCACCAGCCCCGCGGCCGCCGTCAGCACGGCCAGCAGCAGCACGAAACCGACGAGGAAGCCGACGCGCGCCGTCTGGTGGTGGCCGCGGGTGAACCACCAGAAGCCCGCGTCGAGTCCCGTCACGACCACCGCCAGCACGACGAAACCAGCACGGAACGTCATCACCCGGTCACCCTAGCGGGGGCGGCACGAACCTCACCTCCACGCTTCCGAGCGCGCCGAAGTCCGCGACCACGTGGCCCCCGGCGTGGATCGGGCACGGTGGCGTCGCCGTTCCCGTCGTCACGATGTCGCCCGGGCGCAGTGCGCGGCCGTGGCGGGGCAGTTCCATCGCCAGCCAGTGCAGGGCCAGCCGCGGGTCGCCCAGGACCAGGCTGCCGCTGCCCCGGGCGAACTCCTCGCCGTCGACGTGCAGGACCACCGGCCGGCGCGGCAGGTCGAGGTCGCGCCAGCCCGGCACCGGCCGGCCTTCGACGAACCGGCCCGCGCACGCCACGTCGGCCAGCAGTTGCGGGCCGCCCGCGTGCCGGTGGTCCGTGTAGCGACTGTCCGGCAACTCGATGGCCAGGAACATCGTGTCGACCGCGTCGAGCACCGCGGTCAGGGACGGCGACGGGCCCGGGTCGGCCTTGAGCCGGAAGGCGAACTCCGGTTCGGCGACGCCCATCGTCATCGTGTCGGCCGGCACCGGATCGCCCTCGGCGTGGTGGAACCGCTCGAACATCGCGCCCGGCAGCGGTCCGGGGACGTCGAGGTACTGCCGGGCGTACACGGTGGTCGCGGCGATCTTCCAGCCCGACACCGGCCCGGCCAGCTCGGCGAGCGCCGCCTGCACCGCCATGCCCTCGGCGAGGTCGCGCGGGCGGACGTCGTCCGGAAGGCCGTCCAGCCGCTTGCCGGTCAGCCACGCGTCCCAGATCAGTTCCGCCGCCCGCGCTCGGTTCACGCCCGCGATCTTGCCAACCGGAAGACCGGGTGTCGATCGGCTTCCGCGGCGAACGCCTCGGCCGGGTCGCCCGGCTTGGCGTCGAAGAACGGCGCCGTGACCGGGAGCTTGCGGACGTACGCGCGCAGCACCGGGCCCGCCGTGGCGGCGTCGGCCGCCTCGACCTCCCACGTCTCGCGCCGCCGGCCGCGCCACAGCCGGGCGGTGGCGTCGGCGCGCAGGTTGTGCACCCAGCCGACCTGCCCGTACGGCGACACGAGCCAGCGGTCGCCGTCCACCTCGATGACGTTGACCGGCGTGGTCCGGTCCGCGCCGCTCTTGCGGCCCCGGGTCGTCAGCAGGAACCCGGTGCCGCCCGCGGCCGGGATCCCGCGCGCCAGCAACGCCTTCACGAGCACGTTGACGGTCTTGCGGGCCACGCCCAGCCGGTACTTCCGCGCCATCACGGGTGCATAGCGTAGACCCCGGAGAGGTCCCGCACCCGCGCCCAGACGTTCTCGAAGCGGCCGGCGTCCACCACCGGCTTGCGCAGCGCGGCCAGCGCGATCGCCTGCTGGGCTTCGGTCGAGCTCGCCTTGCCGTTGAGGTCCACCGCGGCGGCGCTGAAGTCCTGGACCAGCACCGCGAAGATCTGGTCGACGACCTCGTCGGCCAGTCCGGTGATGCGGGCCTGCTCCAGGATCAGCTGGCCGTAGACGATCAGCGTGAACAGCTCGGTCAGCGCGAGCCCGAAGTCGAGGTCGGCCTGCTGGGCCTCGTCCGGCGCCGCCTCGGTGAGCAGCTTGACCAGGTAGCCGGCCTGTTCGGTGAAGAGCGCGACGTTCGGGATGCGCGCAGCCTCGGCGTAGGCGGTCTTCCAGTCGTGGAACCGGACCTTCGACAGCCCGCGCGCCGGGCCCTGGCGGAACAGGAACTCGTCGTCCGCGGCGTCGGTGCGGGTCGGCACCGGCGCGTACTCCTGCGGCGCGAACAGGTAGTTCGGCATGAACTTGGCGATCAGGGCCAAGTTGACGGCCACTGTCCCTTCCAGTTTCGGCAGGCCGTCGATGTCGTTCTTCGACATTGCCAGATAAGTGTCGGCTTCGAAGCCCTTGGCCGCCACGACGTCGGCGACCAGGCCGATCACCTTCTGCGCCTCCGTCGTCACCTTCATCTTGGTGATCGGGTTGAAGAGCAGGTAGCGGCGGTCGTCCGGGTTCGCGCTGCGGAAGTAGTCGATCGCACGATCGGAGAACAGTTTCATCCCGGTCAGCCGCGCGTACGCCTCGACGAACTCGCGCCGGACGTGCGGGAAGTCGGTGACGGGCTTGCCGTAGAGGACGCGGTTGTGCGCGTGCGTGATGGCCTCGTACAGCGAGTGCGTCGCCATGCCGATGCCGCCGAAGCAGAGGTTGAACTTGCCGATGTTGACCGTGTTCAGCGCGGCACTGAACGCCTCGGCGCCGACGTGCAGGATGTCTTCGGCCTGCACCGGGTAGTCCTCGAGCCGGAACTCGGCGACGTACATCTGCGACGGCACGACGTTCTTCACCACGTGGTAGTTCGGGTGTTCGGAGTCGGCGTAGAAGAAGACGTACTGGTCGGGGCCTTCGACGCCGTCGATGCGTCCGAAGACCGAGACAGTGCGCGCACAGTTGCCGTTGCCGATGTAGTACTTCGAGCCGGTGGCGCGGTAGCCGTTGCCGTCCTTCGTCAGCACCATGTCGGAGGAGTAGATGTCGGCGCCGTGGTCCTTTTCGGACAGTCCGAACGCGCCGACGCCGCCGGCGTCCAGCGCGTCCGCGGCGCGCCGGCGGGCGACGTCGTTGCCGCTCTGCCACACCGGGCCGAGGCCGAGGATCGTGACCTGCCACGGGTACCAGTAGTTGAGCCCGTAGAAGCCGAGGATTTCCGACAGCGCGGCGACACGGCTGGTGTCCCAGCGCTTGTCCGGGTTCCCGCCGGCGTTCGCGGCCGGGGTCAGGATCGTCGAGAACAGCCCCTCCTTGCCCGCGAACTCGATGAAGTCCGCGTAGAAGGTGCGGTTGTGGTAGTCCTCGGTCAGTTTCGCCTTGCCGCGCTGTTCGAACCAGTCGATGGTGGCGCGCAGCAGGCGCCGCGTCTCGGCGTCGAAGTGCGCCGGGTCGTACTCGCGCGGGTTCAGCAGCATGGTGGTCCTCCTCGATTACCGACCGGTAACTTAGCAAGGTCCGCCGAGTGCGGGCAATCTCACTGGGAGTACGTCACCCTCTCCCGCTATACTGATCATGCGGGCCGCTCAGTTCTGCCTCGGCCCGCTGCTGTTGTCGACTACCACGCGCCGCGGCCGTTGACCGGTCTGCGCCGGGCAGGACAACCCTTCTCAGGTTACGGAGACCAGGGCATTTCACGTGCCCGCATGCACTTATGAGTACTTTCGCCGAACTTGGCTTGCCGACTCCCCTCGTGGCCGCACTGGCCGGTCAGGGCGTCACCGAGCCGTTCCCCATCCAGGCGGCGACCCTGCCGCACACCCTCGCCGGACGTGACGTGCTGGGGCGCGGCCGCACCGGCTCCGGCAAGACGTACGGCTTCGTGCTGCCCGTGCTGGCCCGCCTCGCGGCCGGCCCGACGCGGCGCAAGCCGGGCCGTCCCCGCGCGCTGATCCTGGCGCCGACGCGCGAGCTCGCGACGCAGATCGAGGCGTCGATCCTGCCGCTGGCGAAGCCGCTTGGCCTTCGCGTGACGACGATCTTCGGTGGTGTCAGCGCGAACCCGCAGATCACGCGGCTGCGTGACGGCGTCGACATCGTCGTCGCCTGCCCCGGCCGGCTCGCCGACCACATGCGCTCCGGGCACGTGAAGCTCGACGCCATCGAGATCACCGTCCTGGACGAGGCCGACCACATGGCCGACCTCGGCTTCCTGCCGGAGGTCCGGCGGATCATGGACGCGACGCCGTCCCGCGGGCAGCGGATGCTGTTCTCCGCGACCCTGGACAACGGCGTCGACGTGCTGGTCAAGCGCTTCATGAACGACCCGATCACGCACAGCGTCGACTCCGCGCAGTCGCCGGTGTCGACGATGGAGCACCACGTCCTGCACCTGGAGGAGACCCACCGGCTGCCGGTGCTGGTCGACCTGACGGCCGCGCCGGGCCGCACGCTGGTGTTCACCCGGACCAAGAGCCGGGCGAAGGCACTGACGCGCAAGTTGGTGGCCTCGGGCGTTCCCGCGGTGGAACTGCACGGCAACTTGGGCCAGAACGCCCGCACGCGCAACCTCGAGGCGTTTTCCTCGGGAACTGCCCGCACACTGGTGGCAACCGACATCGCGGCGCGGGGCATCCACGTCGACGACGTCCGGCTGGTCATCCACGCGGACCCGCCGGTGGAGCACAAGGCGTACCTGCACCGGTCGGGCCGCACAGCCCGCGCCGGGGCGTCGGGCACTGTTGTGACACTGATGACGGACGCACAGGTCCGCGACGTGCGTGACCTGGCGCGCAAGGCGGGCATCAAGCCGACGACGACCCAGCTCGGCCCGGGTCACCCGCTGCTGGCGGAGCTGGCCCCGGGCGAGCGCACGTTCTCGAAGGCCCCGGCGGTGGACAACCGCCCGAAGAAGGTGTCGGCGACGGGCGCGGCCCCGGGTAGCGGCGGCCGCGGCCGCCGTGGTGGCGCTGCGGCGCCGAAGGAGAACCGGGGCGGTCAGCGTTCCCGGGCCAACGGTCAGGCGCGGCGCGAAGAGCCGAACCGGACGGCGAAGCCGGAGTCCGGTCGCCGGGCATCCGGTGGTGGCCGTCGAGGTACGGCCGCCGGCGGAGCGGCGAAGGGCCACGGCCGGGCCGGCGGAGCCGCTGGTGAGCGGCGCACCGGGTCGTCCGGTGGGGCGGCGGCGTTTTCGTCCGGTAGCCGGGCCGGAGCGCGCCGGCCGCGATGAGTTCGGGCTCGGCAGCCGACTTCCCGTCGGCTGCCGAGCGAGTCTCACAGCGACGAGGTGAGCCCCCGGGCTCGCAGCACCGCGCGCTCCAACGGACGGAACACCAGCAGTTCGATCCCCACGCCGACCAGCAGGATCAGGAAGATCGCCGCGATCACCGTCTCCATGCTGTTGAACGATGAGCCCTGGTTCAGGTACGCGCCAAGGCCGATGCCCAGCTGCGGGGACAGCGCGATCAGCTCCGCCGCCATCAGCGACCGCCACGAGAACGCCCAGCCCTGCTTGAGCCCCGCCAGGAACCCCGGCAAGGCCGCCGGCAGCAGGATGTGGCGGGCCGACGACAGGCGGTTCGCGCCCATCACCTGACCCACTCGGGGCAGGATCGGCGGGATCTGGTCGATGCCCGAGACGAGACCGTTCGCGATCGACGGGACCGAACCCAGCAGGACCACGAAGTAGATCGCCGCGTCGTTGATGCCGAACCAGAGGATCGCCGCCGGGACCCAGGCGACCGACGGGAGGCTCTGCAGGCCCGTCAGCAACGGCCCGATCGCCGCGCGCACTACGCGGACCTTGGCCACCACCAGGCCGAGCGGAGTGCCGATGAGCACACCGGCGAGGAAGCCGAGCGCCGCTCGGTGCACCGACGTCCAGACGAAGCCGAACACCTGGCCGTCGACGACGATGCTCCAGAACTCGTTCCACACCGCCGCCGGGGCCGGGAGCTGCGACTCCGGCCAGAACGCAGCCGCCCAGAGGACCTGCCAGATCACGACCAGGAGGACCAGCGCGCCCAGCGGGGGCAGGAATCCCCAGGCGAACCGCTTCCAGAACCCCGGGCGGCGCTCGCCGACCGGGGCGTCGAGCGAGTCCAGTCCGGCGCCGACCGCGTCGAGGTCGGGCTCGGCGGACCGGTCAAGCTGCGGCATGGGTGCTGATCACCTCACGCAGGTGCCCGGTGATTTCCTCGGTCAGCTCTTCGGCGTCGGCCAGCGGCACGTCCGTCCACTCGCGCACGACCCGGCCCGGCCGCGACGACAGCAGCACCACGCGCTGGCCCAGCCGGACGGCTTCGCGCACGTCGTGCGTCACGAACAGCACCGACGTGCCCGTGCTGCGGTAGACGCGCAGCAGCTCGCCCTGCAGGACGTCGCGGGTGATGGCGTCGAGCGCGGCGAACGGCTCGTCCATCAGCAGCAGTGACTGCTCCGGGTCGCCACCGACGCGCAGGGTCGCGGCCAGGGCGCGGGCCAGCGCGACGCGCTGCCGCATGCCGCCGGACAGCTCGTGCGGGCGCTTGCCGCCCGCGCCGTTCAGCCGGACCAGCTCCAGCAGCTCGGCGGCCTTTTCGCGGCGCTCGGTCCGGCCGAAGCCGGCCAGCCGCAGCGGCAGCTCGACGTTGCGGGCCGCGGTCAGCCACGGCATCAGCGCGGCTTCCTGGAACATCACCGCGGGCCGGGAGGTGTTCAGCGTGATCTCGCCCGCCGACGGCGCGTCCAGGCCGGCGACCAGGTTCAGCAGCGTGCTCTTGCCGCAGCCGGACGCGCCGAGCAGGCAGACGAACTCGCCGGGCGCGACGGTCAGGTCGACGCCGTCGAGCGCGACGACCGCGCGGCCGGCCGTGCCGAACACCTTGCGCACGCCGTCGAGACGCACCGCGGTCGCGCCGGTGAAATTGGTGCGGCCGGTCGGGAGGGTCGTGGTCATCGCTGGCTGCCTCTCCGGATCACTCTCTTTTTCTCGGCAATTCCGGGTGGCGGAGCCCCCGGCCCGGGGTGGAACCCCGGTTTCACTTGGTCAGTTCGGGAGCGTCGACGGCGGGCAGGTTCTTGGCCTTCAGCACCTCGTTGAGCGGACCGAAGTCGGCGAAGCCCTTCAGCGCCACGGCCGACTTCACCACGCCGGCCGTCACCGAGTCCTGCGCGAGCTGCGGGAATTCGGCGGCGATGGGGTCGGTGGTCAGCTCGATGCCGGAGAAGGCGCGGTCCAGGACCGCTGCGCTCAGGGTACTGCCGGCCAGCTCCTTGAGCGCGCCGTTGACCACGGTCTTCGCGTCCGCCGGGTTCGCCTTGGCCCAGTCGATGGCGGCCAGCTCGCCCTTGAGGATCGCGCGGACGGTGTCCGGGTGCTGCTGCAGGAACTCGCTGCGCACAATGACGACAGTGGTCGGGAACCGGCCGCCGGGCCACAGTGCCTTCTCGTCGACCAGTACCTTCGCGCCGGCGTCGAGGACCAGCCGGGACGCCCACGGCTCGGGCAGCCAGCCGCCGTCGACCTCGCCCTTCTTGAACGCGTCGAGCGTCTTCGGGTTGTCGAGGTTGGTGATCTTGACCTGGCCGGTCAGTTGCTTGCCGGCGAGGAACTTCTTGAGGGCGACGTCCTGGGTGTTGGCCAGCTGCGGAGTGGCGATGTTCTTGCCCTTGAGTTGGTCGACACTGGTGATGTCCGGCTTGACGACCAGTTGCGCGCCGCCCGAGACGGCGCCGGAGACCAGCTGGATGGCGCCCTTGGACTTGGTGAAGGCGTTGATCGCCGGGCCGGAGCCGAGGAAGGCGACGTCGAGGGAGCCGCCGAGCAGGGCGTTGACCTCTTCGGGGCCGGCGTTGAAGGTCTGGGTGGTGAGCTTGGTCGAGCCGAGCTCGGTCTTGAAGAAGTCCTTCTTGACGCCGATCAGCGCGGGGGCGTGCGTGACGTTCGGGAAGAACCCGACGCGGACCTCGCCGGCGGCGCCCTGGTTGGCGGCCGGCGCGGTGCTGCTGTCCGCCCGCGAACAGCCGACGAGCACGCCCACGGCGGTCAGGGCGGCCAGCGCCGAGGCCAGGATGCGGGTTCTGTGGTGGGTGCGCACGTCAGCGTCGCCTTTCGGGTCGATGTGGGGGCGAGGTTCGCACGGTCACCCACTCAGGCGCATAGCCATCCGCATCCCGGGACACCTCGTGAGATTTCTTGACATCGACGGCCCTGAGGCTTACGGCCGGTGAGAAAGTCGCCGGCGCGGGCAACCACTCGCGTTACCCGGACGTGGTAGGAGTGACCACGGATTCGGGAGGAAGTCATGACGAGCACCGCACACCGACGGGGCCACGGGGCCACCGGCGTCCGGGTGGCGCTGGTCTTGCTGTTCGTCGGGCTGGGCCAGGCGTCGTTCGAGTGGCTCAGGTCACTGGGCATGGACCCCGTGACGAGCTTGGTGGTGTGGGCGATCCCGGTCGTCACGGCGGCGGCGGTGACGCTGGTGCTGTGGGTGGCGTCGGACCGCGCGTTCACGCTGCGCAACTGGTTGCCGGTGGCGATCTCCATCCCGGTGTACCTGGCCGGGGCGTTCGGCCTGGCCACCGGGACGGCGAGCCTGGTGGCGTCGATCGTCAGTGGCGTCGGGCTCGGGGTGGCCGTGGTGACGGTCTCCGGGCTGCTCCGGTCGCGCCGCCGCGCCGAGGTGGGTCAGTAGCGTTCAGTTGCGCTTCAGTTGCTCGCCATTGGCCGCCAGTTGCGGATCACGGGCGGCCCAGTGGCGGACCAGTTGCCGCTTAGTTGCGCCCGCTGGCAGCCAATGGCGCTCCAGTTGCAGCTTAGTTGCGGCCCGCTGGCGGCAGTTGCGGCTCAGTTGCGGTCCACTGGCGGCCAATGGCGCTTCAGTTGCAAGTCAGTTGCGGCCCGCCGGCGGTAACTGCGGTCCACTGGCGGGTCAGTTGCCGCTCAGTTGCGATTCACTGGCGGTTCAGTTGCGGTCCAGTTGCGGTGGGTGGAGCGGGCCCACTGGCGGTTCAGTTGCGCTTTAGTTGCCGTTCAGTTGCGCAGCAGTAGGGACACGTCGCCGAACTCGTGCCAGAGGTATCGCTGCTCCACTGCCGCGTCGTACGCCCGCTGGACCACGCTCGCCCCGGCGACCGCCTCCAGCAGCAACAAGTGTGACGCGTCCGGGGCGTGCAGGCCGGTGACGATGCCGTCCACCGCAGTTGCCGGCCGGTCCGGGCCGAGCACCAGCTCCGTCCAGCCTTCGGCCGCGTGGACCGCACCGTCCGACGCTGCCGACTCCAGCGCGCGGGCGGCCGTCGTGCCCACCGCGATCACCCGGCCGCCGCGGCTGCGGACCCACGTGGCCAGGGCCGCCGTCGTCGCCGGGACGCGGAACCGCTCGGCCTGGGGTGGCTCGCCCGCTTCCGGGGAGGACACCCCCGTGTGCAACAGCAGCGGGGCGAACAACACCCACTGCGTCACCAGGCCGGTCACCAGTTCCGGCGTGAACGGCCGCGCCGCCGAAGGCATTTCCGCGCTGCCCGGCTCGCGGGCGAACACCGTCTGGTAGTCCGACAGCGGCCACGCCCGCGGGACATACCCGTAGCGGATCGGCCGGCCGGCCGCCGCCAGGAACCGGGTCAGCTCGGCCGGCACCTCCGCCCGCCACAGCCGTGCCGCGCCCGGGACCACCGGTGCCAGCAACGTCAGGGACGCGCCGCCGGGCAGGTCCAGCCGCTCCCCCGGGCGGCCGTCGAGGAGCGGGCCGCCGGGGGCGCGCAGCTCGACGACCCAGGAACCGTCGTCGAGCGACGTCGAAAAGTGGACCACCACCGGCCGCCCGGCTCGGCGGGCGTCGACGGCGGCCGGGAGCGTGCCGGACGTGTTGACGACCAGCAGGTCCCCGGGCCGCAGGTGCTCGCCCAACGACGAGAACACCGTGTGGTGAACGCCCGACGGCGACGCGACCAGCAGGCGGACGCCGTCGCGGGCCAGGCCGCGGGCCTCCGGGGGTGCCGACGCCGAAAGGTCCGGCGGCAGGTCGAACCGGACGTTCATGCCGGCACCACGAGGTCGGCAGCGCGGTAACGGCCGCTCGGCGGGCGCTCGTCGAGCAGCCGCAGGAACGCCGGGACGGCCGTCTCCGGCAGCGGCCGGTCCGAGATGTCCTCGCCCGGGAACGCCCGCTGGTGCATGGCCGTGCGCAGGTCGCCCGGGTCGACCGCGTACACGGACAGGGCTGGGTGTTCCGCGCCGAGGACGGCGGTCACCTGGTCGAGCGCGGCCTTCGCGGAGCCGTAGCCGCCCCAGCCTTCGTACGCTTCGATTGCGGCGTCGGAACTGATGTCGATCAGGACGCCCCGGGCCGCCGTCAACGCCGGCAGCAACAGTTGCGTCAACGCCAGTGGCGCGAAGACGTTGACGCGGTAGACGTCTTCCAGCTCCGCCAAGGGATAACGGGCAAGGGGCGGCAGCGGGCTGACCCCGAGTGAACTGGCGTTGTTGACGAGCAGGTCGAGTGCGGGACAGGCGTCGGCGAGGGCGGCTCGGTGGGCCGGGTCGGTGACGTCGCCGGCGATGGCCGTGAAGCCGGCCTCGCGCGCCGCCGAATCCAGGGCGGCCGCGTCACGGCCGGTGCCGATGACCGTCCACTGGCGACCGGCCAGGGCGGCCGCGAGCGCGCGGCCCAGCCCGGCGGACGCGCCGGTGACGAGTGCGGTGGGCATGGTGCCTCCTTCGAGGGGTACCACACCATCGTGAAACCTCTACATTACTTGAGGTCAACGGTAGGCCGGCCGCGCAGCACGAAGTACGCTGCCAGCGAAACGACCAGGCCGACGTAGTACGCGAGGTCCGCGCCGTGCAGCGCGGTCGCGACCGGTCCTGTGTAGAGGGTCGTGTTCATGAACGGCACCGCCGCGCCGAAACCGGCGAGGAAGGCCACCACCGCCGCCCACGGGCGCACGGAAACCGCGGCCAGGACGTCCACGCGACCGCCGCCGCGGGTGCGCGCGAGCCAGTCCGGGACGACGACCCCGAGGAACGGCGGGATCCAGTAGCTCACGAACAGCAGCACGTTCTGGAACTTCGCCGACAGCTCGCCGCTGTGCATCCAGAGGATCAGCGCGAACGCGAGCACCGTGAC
Organism: Amycolatopsis sp. CA-128772; assembly: GCF_002904295.1. Lineage (GTDB taxonomy): Bacteria > Actinomycetota > Actinomycetes > Mycobacteriales > Pseudonocardiaceae > Amycolatopsis. The sequence continues at coordinate 27,335 of NZ_PPHG01000061.1, read as the reverse complement.
GATCACCGCCGACACCGGGCGCCGGAGCCGGACGCCGACCGTCTGCAGGGCGAGCGAACCGCTGTAGTCGTTCATCGCGTTCGACGACACCGCCGCCAGCGCGATCACGGCCAGCGCCAGCGCACCGAGGAACCCGCCGCCGAGCAGCTCGGCGACGCCCTTCGCCGTCTGGTCGCCGAGCGACGACCCCAGCGCGAGCCCGAGCCCCTCGCCGATCGCGTACGACACGACGAGGCCGAGCAGCGTGGCCAGGAAGACACTGCGGGACGACGTCGAAGCGGGCAGGTACCGGCTGAAGTCCGAGGCGTAGGGCGCCCACGAGATCGCCAGCGACAGCGTCACGGTCGTGAAGAGGACGACGCCGCCCGCGAGGTCGGCGCCCGAAGCGGTGTCGGCGGTGGCGATCGGGTGCCCGGCGAGGACCTTCACGGTGAGCGCGGCGAACGCGAGCACCAGCAGCACGCTCATCACCGCCTGCACACGGTGGATCAGGGCGTAGCCGAACACGCCGAGCGCGCACTGAAGCACGAGCACGATCAGCACCGCCGCCCAGAACGGGAGCCCGGTCAGCTCGGCGAGGGCCTCGCCGCCGAACAGGCCGACCAGCGCGTCCCAGGCGATCGAGCCGAGCCACTGCACCAGGCCGGGCAGGACGACGCCGCGGCCGAAGGGCAGCCGGGCGAGCGGCAGCTGGCCGGTGCCGGTGCGCGGACCCCAGGTGGACAGGTACGCCACCGGCAGCGACCCGAGCACGGTGCCGGCGAGCATCGCGGCCAGGCCGGTCCAGAACCCGAGACCGAGCGACGCCGCGAGGGTGCCGGTGAACACCGCCGTCATCGTCAGGTTCGGCGCGAACCAGACGCTGAACAGCCGCCACGGGCGGCCGAACCGGTTGTCCGCCGGCACCGGCGCGATGCCGTGGGTTTCGATCGCCAGGTCCCCGCCGCCGGTGGGCATCCGCCCGCCGAAGACCTCGGCGTCCAGGCCGTGTCCGCTCATGTCGTGCCTCCTGTCGCCGATCACCCTAAAGCGCAGCCGCGTGGTGTAACGCGACGGCCCGAACGGACGAATCACGGTTAGCCGTTACCGGACCGCACCACCTGCCGGCCAAGACCCATCGGGAGGGGGGTCGCGAAGTGCAGCACCTGCGGACGCCGGCCATGACCGGCCTGCTGGCCGCCGGGTGCGCGCTCGGCGTGGTCGCGTTGACGCTGAAAGCCGGCGAAGGCTCCCACTCCGCGCTCGACACCGCGCTCAGCACCACGACCGGGTTCCTGTTCCTGCTCGCGGGCGCGGTCGCGCACGTGCGGCGCCCGGCCAACCCGATCGGGGTGCTCATCACCCTCGCCGGGGTCGCCCTCTTCCTCGAGGACCTGCAGTTCACCGGCAACGCGGTGCTCTACACGGTCGCCGTGCCGCTGCGCGCGGCGTCCAGCCCGGTGATCGCGCACCTGGTGCTCGCCTTCCCGCACGGCCGGCTCCGCTCGCGCTGGGAGCGGCTGCTGGTGGCCGCGGCCTACCTGGTCGTGCTCGGCTCGGGCGTGGTCGGGCTGCTCGTCGACGACGACCCGCGCGACCTGCTGGCGCTCTGGCCGGGCCGCGGCGCGTTCGCCGACCGCGCCCTGGACCTCGGCGCGACGGCGATCAGCGCGGGCGTGATCGTCGTGCTGCTCTACCGGTGGCTGACCGGGCGGCTGCCGCAGCGGCGCCTGCTGTCGCCGGTGGTGGTGATCGCCCTGGCCGGCGCGCTGACGTCGGGCGCGGGCACGGCCCTGGGCGACGCCCACCCGCTGTCCGCGCCGCTGCTGCAGGCGTACCGGATCCTGTTCTGCCTGTGGCCGCTGGCGTTCCTGGCCGGGGTGATGCGCGCCCGCGTCGGCAACGCCGAGATGATCCGGTTGCTGCTGGAACGCGACGGCACCGGCCTGGCCGCGCTCGTGCAGGACGACGAGGTGTGGAAGGACAGCCGGTCGATCGACGCGCTCAACGCGGCCGCCGGGCTGGTGCTGGACAACCAGCGGCTCACCGCGGAGCTGGAGCAGCGGCTGGCCGAGGTGCGCGCGTCCCGGGCGCGGCTGGTCGCGGCCGGCGACGACGAGCGCCGCCGCCTGGAGCGCGACCTGCACGACGGCGCCCAGCAGCGGCTGGTCAGCGTCGTGCTGCTGCTGCGGATGGCCGGCCGCCGGTCCGGCGCCGAGCTGCCGCCGGAGCTGCGGGTCCTGCTGGCCGGCGCGGTCGACGAGCTGCAGACGGCGATCACCGAGCTGCGGGAGCTGGCCCGCGGCATCCGCCCGGCGATCCTCACCGAAGCGGGGCTGCTCGCGGCGGTCCGGTCGCTGGCCGACCGGATCCCGATGGAGGTGGCGCTGGCGGCCGGCGCGGTCCCCCGCCTCGACGCGGCGGTGGAGGCGACGGCGTACTTCGTGACGTCGGAGGCGCTGACCAACGCCCTGAAGCACGCGCGGACCGAGCGCGCCGACGTCCGGATCGCGGTGACGGGCGCCGGGCTGCGGGTCGAGGTGACGGACGTGGGTGTCGGCGGCGCCGACGTCGAAGGCGGTTCCGGGCTGGCCGGGCTGCGGGACCGCGTGCAGGCCCTCGGCGGCGACCTTTCCGTCACCAGCGCCCCGGGCGGCACCACGGTGACCGCGGTCATCCCCCTGGACTCCGAAAAGCCGTGAGGGGCACCTTCCCGGCTTCGAAGCCAGGAAAGTGCCCCTCACGGAACAGGAACAGAACAGGAACTAGACGAGCAACAGGAACAGCAACCCGTTCGGGGTGCCGAGGCCGGTCACGTCGTCGTAGCCCGGGGTGGTGTGGATGGTCAGGCCCTGGTAGTCGAGGGTCCGCACCGAGTGAAGCAGACCGTCCGAGGCGTCGACCGAGTTCGCGTAGTCCACGCGGGCTACCGCGGCGTCCACGTGCTTCACGTCGCTGATCGCCGGGGTCCGGGAGGTCAGCTTGTAGATCACGGGGTTGATGAAGCCGTGGTGGAAGTGGTCGAAGCTGTCGGCCACCGCCATGATGCCGGCGAACACCGGCGACGCGAGGCTCGTGCCGCCGATCCGGTACTGGTCGTAGTAGGCGCCGTCCGGGAAGGTCTGCGTCTGGCCGACCAGGAAGCCGGTGTTCGGGTCGCCGACCGCGGAGATGTCCGGGACGACGCGGCCCTTGGAGTTGCCGGTCTGGTTCTTCTTCGCCAGCGCGTCCGGCACGACACCCTTCTGGTAGAAGGGCTGCGCGAACAGCCGGCTCGTGCCGCCACCGGAACCGCTGGTGTAGTTGGCCGGGCCGTAGACCCCGTTGGTCAGCGTCGACTTGCTGGTCTCCCAGCCGGTCTCGAAGATCTTCTTGCCGTCCTTGCCGATGGCGATGGACGTGCCGCCGACCGCGGTGATCCACGGCGCCGAGGCGGAGAAGTCCGGCGACGGCGTGCCGAGGCGCGCGACCTCGTCGCCGTTGTCACCCGAGGAGAAGTAGACGCCGATGCCCTCGAGCACCGCCTGCAGCGAGATCTGGTTGAACACCTTGACCTCGTCGGCCGGGATGTCCTCGCCGGTGTCGCCGTAGGAGTTCGACACGATGTCGGCCTTGTGGCCGGCGATGACGTAGTTCAGCGCCACGTCGAGGGCGTTGTCCTCGCACGACTCGCCGCCGACGTACAGGATGTCGGCGCCCGGCGCGAGACCGTGGGCGGCCTCGACGTCGAGGGTTTCCTCGCCGTACCAGCCCGCCGCGTCGCACTGGTCCGGCGGCTCGAGGACCGGGTTCGCCGGGAAGACGTGCTGCTTGAACTGGCTCGGCTTCAGCGGGTGCTGCGGGTCGTTCTTCTTCGCGTACGTGCTCGCGTCGGAGTAGATGGTCGGCGAGGCGAACGCGTCGACGATGGCGATCGTGGTGCCCTTGCCGTCCGCGCCGACCTTGTCGATGCCGTAGGCCGACCGCAGCTGCGCCGGGGTGTAGCCGCAGGGGGCGTACGGCAGCTGCTTGCCGTTGTAGGCCGGATCGGTGGTGTCGATCTTCTCGCCGTAGTAGGCGCTGCACGGCCGGGCGTTGCGGAAGCCGGGGCCGGGCGGGACGTCGGACGGCGTCCCGGAACCGGTGGCGTGGTCCGGCTTGAACAGGTTGGTCGCCTGGTCGACGCCGACGACGCCGAGGACGTCGCCGGCCAGGTTCGCCGGCACCGACAGGTTCTTGTCGGCGGCGCGCAGCGTCTGGCCCTTGACCCGGTACTTGCCGAGGTCGACCGCGAACGCGTTCTCGGTCTGGGCGGCGGTGCCGGTGGCCTCGACGTAGGCGCGGTTCGACGGCACCTCGCCGATGCTGAAGCCGTTCCCGGTCAGCCACGACTTGACGGCGTTGACGGTCGCGTCACTGGCGGCGAAGCGGTCGCGCACCTGGTCGGGGCTGAGGTACTGCCGGTAGGTGGCGCTGTCCGGGTCGGAGACGGCCTGGGCCAGCGCCTCGGCGCCGGCGTTGTCGCGCTGGTTCAGGTAGACCCGGAAGCTCAGCTTCGCGGCGGGCGCCTGGTCGGCGACCTTCGCCTGCGCGTTCGCCCACAACGGGTGCGACTGCGGAATGTCCTGACGCCCCTGCGCGGACGCCGTCGCCGGCAGGGCGCCGGTCAGGCCACCCACCACCGCGAGCGAAAGGAGCAGGGTGGAGCTTCTTCGCACAGAAATCTCCCTCTTCGAAAGCGGCCCCCAGAAACGGGCCTTGGAACACCGGCTGAGACTAGATCGGTGTTCCGCTCGCGGGAAGTGCCTGCGGAACCGTTATCTGGACGGGAATTCGCGTGCTGTTGACGGTGGTACGGAAATCCGATTTGTCGCCGAGAAAATGCGAGGAATGCGGTTTTATGCGCGGTTGGTCCGGTTCGCCGGGGTATCACGGACCACGCGGACACGGCGTGCGCCACCTACTAAAGTCGGTTGCTCTGTCCACTCGGGACAGTCCGGGCGTGTCGGTACTTCGGCCGTCACGCGCGTGCGGCCAGCCGCCGGTCCACCTCGGCGGGGGCGAACACCGCGTCGACGACCATGGCCACCGCGCCCGCGAGCCCTTCGCCGCGGCCGCCGATCTCCACCCGCAGGTTCTGCGTCGCCCGGGGCAGCGCCCGGCGGTAGAGCACTTCCCGGACACTGGCCACGAAGTGCGGTTCGGCCAGGTCGCCGGCGATCACCACCACGCCCGGGTTGACCACGCACACCAGTGTCGCGAGCACCTCCCCGACCTGGCGGCCGGCGACCTCGGCGAGCCGGATCGCGGCCGGCTCGCCCGCGGTGATCCGGTCGCGCACGCCGGAGCCCGACACCGTCGGCAGGCCCAGTTCCGTCAGCCGCGCGGCCAGCGCGCCGCCGCCCGCGACGGCCGCGAGGCAGCCGTGCGACCCGCACAGGCAGCGCGCGTCCGGGTGCTCCGGCAGCCGGATGTGCCCGATGTCGCCGGCACCGCCGTCGATGCCGCGGTACACCTCGCCGCCGAGCACCAGGCCGGCGCCGATCCCGGTCGACACCTTGACGACGACGAGGGCGGCCGAGTCCGGGTAGCGCGCGCGGTGCTCGCCCAGGGCCATCAGGTTCGCGTCGTTGTCGACCAGTACCGGGGCACTGAACCGCGCGCCGAGGTGCGTGTCGATCGGGTAGCCGTCCCAGCCGGGCATGATCGGTGGCCGGGTGACCCGGCCGCGGCCGGGTTCGACCGGGCCCGGCACGGAAACGCCGACACCGCAGACCGGCCGTCCGGCCCCGGCCAGCATCGCGTCGAACCACTCCGCGATCCGGCCGAGCACCGGTTCCGGGCCGTCGGCGACCCGCAGCGCGCCGGCGCGGCGGTCCAGCACGCGGCCCGAGAGGTCGGTCACCGCGGCTTCGCCGTGCATCGTGTCGATGCTCGCGGCGAGGACGACGGCGTGGCGGTCGTCGAACCGCAGCTGCCGCGCCGGACGTCCGCCGGTGGAGTCCTCCTGAACACCTTCGGCGAGCAGGCCCGCCGTCTGGAGCTGCTCCAGGCGCGCGGTCAGTGTCGAGCGCGACAGCCCGCTGCGTTCCCGGAGGGCCTTCCGCGTGTTGGCCTCACCCGTCCGGACCAGCCGCAACAGCTCTCCGGCGCTGGTCATCCCGGCCCCCTTCGGACTTTTGTCCATTGACAAGACACAAGTTGGAGATAGATTGGACATATGAACGTAACACGGGGGCGCGCCGCCACTGTCCTGGCGGGCAACTGGCTCGGCTCGTCCACCGTGCCCTCGCGCGGGCTGTACCCGCACCAGTGGAGCTGGGACTCCGCCTTCATCGCCTTCGGCCTGCGCCACCTGGCCCCCGAGCGCGCCCGCGGTGAGTTGCGGACACTGTTCTCCGCCCAGTGGCGCGACGGCCGCGTCCCGCACATCGTGTTCGACCCGGACACCCCGCCCGAGGCGTACTTCCCGGGGCCGTCGTTCTGGCGGGCCGGGCGGACGTCGGGGCTGGTCCAGCCGCCGGTGCACGCGCGGGCCGTGTTGGCGGTCCACGAGGCCGAGCCGGACCACGGGTTCCTCGCCGAGCTGTACCCGAAACTGGTGGCCTGGCACGAGTACCTGCGGACGCGCCGCGACGCGGGCGGGCGCGGGCTGGTGGCGATCGTGCACCCGTGGGAGTCCGGAATGGACAACAGCCCGGCGTGGGACGGCCCGCTCTCGCGCGTCACACCCGCCACCGGGTTCGTCCGCCGCGACCTGGCCCACGGCGAGGCCGGCGACCGGCCGGGCGACGACGACTACGGCCGGTACGTCCGGCTCGCCGCCGATTACCGGGACAGCGGCTACCGGGACTTCGGGGACTTCGTCGTGGAAGACCCCGGGTTCAACGCCCTGCTGGCCGACGCCGAACTGGCGCTGGCCGGCATCGCGGACGAGCTCGGCCTGCCCTCGGACGCGCACCGCGAAGCCGCCGCGCGTGTCGAGAAGGCGTTGCAGGAAACGCTGTGGAACCACGATTTCTTCTTCACCCGTGACGTCCGCACCGGCACGCTGACCCGCGAGTACACCTGCGCGGGCCTGCTGCCGCTGGTGCTGCCCGGCCTCGCGGTCGCGCCGGCCCTGCTGGCCACCGCGACCGGTCCGCGGTTCCGGCTCGGCCGGGTGCACGGCGTCCCGAGCCACGACCTGACGTCACCGAGCTTCGACCCGGGCCGTTACTGGCGCGGGCCGTCGTGGGCCAACGTCGGCTGGCTGGTCCGGCGGGGACTGCTGCACCACGGCGAGTTCGCCCTGGCCGAGGCTCTGGGCGGCGACCTCGTCGAGATCGCCGCCCGCACGGGCTTCGCCGAGTACTGCGACCCGCTGACCGGCGCTGGGCACGGCACCCGGTCGTTCAGCTGGACCGCGGCGCTGACCGTGGACCTCCTGTCGGCTCAGCCGGCCGCGGTCGCGTAGTCCGAGCCCAGCCAGGTTTCGTCGATCCGCAGCCGCTTGTAGCGGGAACTGTCGCTCGATGCCGCGTACGTGCTCGTCACCTGGAGGCGCACGTACCGGGCCGTCACCGCGGACAGGTCGACGAACTGGACGCCGCGGTGGCTCGGCAGTGTCCCGGACTTCACCGCACTTCCCCAATTGTTGCCGTCACTGGAGACGAACACCTTGTACGCCTTGATTCGCGCCGACTGCTCGGTGTCCGACCGGGCGTAGCTGACCGAGTCCTCCCGCTGGTTGATCCCGAGGTATTGCACCTTCTTCGCCGAGCCGAGGTCGTAGTCGAGGTTGACCGGAAGTGTCTTGTTGTTGTCGAAGTAGGTGAGGTAGTCGCCGTCACTCGCGGACTGCCCACCGTGACCACTTGCGGAAGCACTTGCCTTCAGTGTCACGGTCTTCGGGTCGTAGGTGCCGGTGCGGCCCGCGGTCTCGACCTTGAACACGGTGTCGTAGGTGTCCCAGCCGGACAGTCCGGTCAGGGTCAGGCTGCCACCGCCCTGGCCGAACGAAATCGCGGCGCCGGTGCGGAGGTTCGTGACGCGGCGGACGCGGTAGCCGCTGTCGCGGATCTTGAGCGTGCTCCCCGACGGCTTGGTCAGGACGTGCACGTACTGCGCGTCGCCCTTGATGGTGATGACGCCGTGGGCGCCGTCGTTCCAGAAGCCCGGTTGCATCCCGCCGTACATGTACCCGGCGCCCTCGGTGCCGCCGAGGGACTCCCAAATGGCGCCGAGGTAACTGTTCGCGAAGTTGTTGAACGCCTCCTGGTTCGACGGGAACTTGCCGTTCACCATCGCCGTCTCGGCCATCAGGGACTTGATCGACGAGCCCGAGTTGGTGACGAACCGGCCGATGTTGAGCATTTTGTCGACCGCCGAGTTGCTGCCGCCGTACCACCACGAACCGGTGTCGGGCAGTTTGAAGCACGCCTCGGTGAGCCGCGGCATCGCGGTGTAGGTCGCCTGCGGGTAGTCGTAGGACGGGGTCATGCCGGTCTTCTGCTCGTTGCTGATCGTGTCCATGATCGGCGTGTCTTCGTTGTTGTTGCTGAGCAGGTAGTCCGGGCGCTGCTGGTGGATCTGCTGGTAGAGGTCGTGCGATTCCCAGTAGGCGTTGTCGTTGTCGATCCAGAAGCCGCCGAGGTCGGGGTAGTTCTTCATGACCTCGAAGAAGTTGTCGTAACTGAACTGGCCGAAGCCGTCCTGGCCGTCGAGGTCGACGGACTTGCCCTTGTACTTCGAGTAGCCGGCCGAGTCGAGCCACTCGTGGCCGCCCTCGTCGTGCCACTGGGCGTCGTTGGTCATGTAGAGGATGACCTTGAGCCCCTGGGGTTTCGCCGCGGCGATCAGCTCACGGAGGAAGTCCCGCTTGGTGCTGCAACTGCCCGGGATCTTCGACGGCCACGCCCGCGAGTAGCCGAGGCGGCTGTGGAAGGACGCGAGCACGAGGTAGGACGCGTGCAGTTTCTTCGCCTCGGTGACCCAGTAGGCGGGACTCCACCCGCCGTCGGTGATCGCCTTTTCCCAGGCGCTGCAGCTGGTGTAGCCGGGTGACGTGCGCATGCCCCAGTGCAGGAACAGTCCCGCTTGACTGCCGCGCAGCCACTGCTGGGAGGGTTTCTGCAGGTCGGCCGAAGCCGGCGCGGCGATGAGCCCGGACACCGCCAGCGCCGCCGCGCACGCGACGAGCACCCGGCGGAGGAACCTGTCTGCCATGAACGACCTCCAGTGGTCTGGTCCACCCGGTGGTGTACTCCTGGCAGCAAGGGCGGTCAAGGTTTAGATCCGACCTTTCCGCGGAGTTTCGCTGGTCGGTACATCATGGTTGCGACCGTTCGGGTTAAATATCTGATATATGACGCGAGAGATCCGATCTCTCTTGACTGAGCCTCCGGAAGGAGAGTAGATGTTTCCCCGGAAGCGCTTTCGCTTCGAGACCATCGCTCCGGCGACACGGGCAGCACGCCGCGCCCCCCAGAGCTGGTCGGGATGCCGACGGACGGCGGATCGGCATCCCGGCCACCCTTCCACCGCGTCGCGGGGCCAGTGCACGAAAGGGACGACGCATGTCCGAACATCCCCTTCGCCCGACCCGGCGCGCGGTCCTGGCCGGCACCCTCGGCGCCCTGGGCGCGCTCGCCGCGGCGGGCCCCGTCGCGCGGGCGGCCGACCGGCTGCCCCCGATCGGCGGCGCGGCGCCGCCGCCGGACTGGTCCCGCGCGGTGATCGACTCGACGATGCGGCGCTACACGCCGGACAAGATCGGCGGCTGGGGCTACACCCTGGGCCTGTACCTCTACGGGCAGTACCTGTTCTACAAGCGCACCGGCGAGCACAAGTACCTCGACTACATCGTCGCGTGGTACGACCGCTTCATCACCGACAGCGGCATCTCGAACAGTTTCACCAACCTCGACTCGATGCGTTCGTGCCAGATGTTGCCGCTGCTGTACGCGGAGACCGGCCGCAAGAAGTACCGCACGGCGGCCGACCAGTTGCGCAAGCGGTTCCCGTCCTATCCCCGAACGTCCGACGGCGGCATGTTCCACGCCACGAGCAAGGTCGGCCAGCTGTGGGGCGACGGCGTCTACATGGCCCAGCCGTTCCTCGCGCTGTACGGGGCGGCGTTCGGCGACGGGGACTACTGCTTCGAAGAGGCGGCGAAGAACATCGACGTGTACTTCGGCCACCTGCACGAACCGGCGAAGAACCTGCTGTACCACGCCTACGACGAGGACGGCTCCGAGTCGTGGGCGTCGGGGTCGGGCCACCACTCGAAGTACCACTGGGCGCGGGCGATCGGCTGGTTCGGCATGGCCACCATCGACATCCTCGAGGTCCTCCCGCCGAACCACCCGCGGCGGGCGGCACTGATCGACGTCGTCAAGTTCCTTGCGGCCGGCTACCAGCGGTACCAGGACGCGTCGACCGGCCGCTGGTACCAGGTGGTCGACCGCGGCGGCGACGCGAAGAACTGGCTGGAGACGTCGGCATCGTCGATGTACACGTTCACGATGGCCCGCGGCGTCCAGCGCGGCTACCTACCGGCGTCGTACCAGGCGGTGGCCGACCGCGGCTACGCCGGCGTGCTGAAGAAGGTCTCGCTCGGCTCGGACGGCCTGACGAACATCACCGACATCTGCGAAGGCACCAACGTCGGCGACCTGTCGTACTACTACGCCCGCGCCCGCAAGACCAACGACTTCCACGGCCTCGGCGCGTTCCTGATCATGGACGAGCAGTACACCCACTGACCCTGCGCACGCCGCAGAAGGGGCCCCGGCCGACCGGCCGGGGCCCCTTCGTCGTACCGGACGGGTGAGGCCCCTCCCCGCCTGGGCGGGAAGGGGCCTCGGAGAACTTATCAGCAACTTGAGGTGGAACTCGTGGTGTTGAGGCGGAGGGCGGCACCCGAAGTCGTCGCCGAGTCCTTGACGCAGTAACCCGTCACTGACTGGAAACCCACGTCGAACGGGCTCTTCGAGCCCTTCTCCGCCGTGAAGTGTTCGAAAGTGACGTCCGAGCTGTTGTTGACAATGCTCGCCGGGCGGCCGTCGTCCTTGGCGAACTCCACCGAGCTGTTCACGAACCGGATACCCGCCGCGTAGTGGACGTACCAGCCGTACGACGGGCGGGTACCGATGCTCTTCGGGTTGTAGTCCGTCGCCGTGTTGCTCGGGACGCCCGTGCCCATCGTGTCGTTCCCGCCCGGCACCGAAAGCTTCACGCCGGTGAACGTGACGTCGGAGACGCGGTGGCCGCTGTCCGCGCCCCAGATCGTCGGGCTGAAGTTCGTGCCCGTGTGCGTTCCGGTGACGTTGTCGAACGTAACGCCGCTGATCGAGCCGACGCCCGGGGTGTTGCCGCACCGCTTCCGGGTGCCGATCTTCATCATGACCGGCGAGTACGTCCCCGACATCGTGATGTCGCGGTAGTGGACGTCGGAAATCTTCGCGCCGTCCATCGAGACGATGCCGATGCCCGATTTGTGGGCGCCGGTGATCGTGATGCCCGAGAACTGGTAGCCGGTGAAGTCGCCGCACGTCTCGGACCCGAACATCAGCGCGTTGCAGCAGACCGCCGACAGTTTCGCGCCGGTCACCGTGACGTTGCCGTTCGGCAGTTTCGCGCCGAGCGCGTAGTCGCTTTTGAACACGAGCGCGTCGTCGTTGGCCGCAATGGTCGCGTTCGTGATCGTGACGCCGGTCGTGCTGATGATGTTCCAGCCGTCGCGGTCGCTCGCCGTGTCGATGGTCAGGTGGTCGGAAACGACGTTCTTGCAGCCGTTGATCAGAGCCGCGAAGTGGCCGCCGCGGCGCAGTTTGATCCCGGACAGCGTCAGCCCGTCACACCGGGTGAGGGACAGGATCTTGTCGGCCTCGCCGGACTTCGGGTTGCCGGTGATGAGGTTGCCGCCGCCGTCGATCGTGCCGGAGCCGGTGAAGCCGATGTTCGTCAGCTTGTCGCCGGCGAACATCGCGTTGTGGAAGTGGCTGTGGCCGTAGTCCTGGTAGGAGTCCCACTGGTTCGGCTCGGGCTTGTCGTAGGTGTCCGCGCCGGACCCGGTGATCGTCGCGCCCGCGTCGAGCTGGATCGTGACGTTGCTCTTCAGGTGGACGGTGTTCGCCGACTTGTAGTTTCCCGAGGGGAACCGGACGGTGCCGCCGCCCGCCGCGTTGGCCGCCGTGATCGCCTTGTCGATGGCGCCGGAATCGTTGGCCGAGCCGTTTCCCTTGGCGCCGTAGTCCTTCACGTCGTAAACGCCGCCGGGCGCCGCGGCCGAGATTCCGGCCCCCGCCACCACCAGTCCCGCCACCGCGCAGGAGATCAGCAAGAATTTCTTCACGTGGAACCGCCTTGTCATGGAAGAGAACTTCGGCATGACGGCGGAACAGCCAGATTACGAGTACTGCGAACAGAATGTCAAGATCGCCGGACCCGGGGACCCGCGCACCCCCAGTCGGGCGCGGGTCCCCGTGGTCGGTGGTTCCGTTGTCCATTCAGGATTCTCGGAGTCTACCTTCGCCGGGCCCGGGTGCCCCGTGCGTTTTTCATGGTCGACAGCGTGAATCGAGCATGATCGCCTGGTCAGGCGAACCCTACTCCGGACGACAGCAGGGTGAACGCCCGTTCGGCCGCCGCCCGGGCCTCCGTAAGCCGCCGGGCCGCGGGCGCCCCGGCCGCGACCGCGTCCATGTTGGCCGTGGCCAGCGTCCGCCGCACCGCCACGATCTGGGCCGCGGCGAGGCTCGCGTCCAACGCGGGGACGCCGGCCTCGCCGAGCGCGGCGGCCAGGGCCGTCTCCCCCGCGCCGGCGAACTCCGCCAGCCGCGCCACCAGCGCCGGGGTCCTGGTGACCAGCCGGAACACCGCCAGGACGGCCGGGGCGTCGCTCAGGCCCGTCACCGGCTCGCCCGCCTCGAGGCCCCGCAGGAACGCCTCCCGCAGCGCGGCGAGCGGCCCCTGGCCGGCCCGCCGGGCGCGGACGACGTCCGCCGCGTCGGTCTCGTGGTCGGCGAACCGGTGCAGCACCAGGTCCTCCTTGGTCGGGAAGTAGGCGAACAGCGTGCGCTTGGACACCTCGGCCGCCCGCGCCACCTCGGCGACCCCGACGGCGTCGAACCCGCGCTCGAGGAAGAGCTCGATCGCCGCCGTCGAGATCGCCGCCCGCGTGCGGAGCTTCTTGCGCTCCCGCAGGCCCGGTTCATCGGTCATGTCACGGAGCGTAGCGCCCGGGCCTCAGACCTTCTGCAAGCCCGGTTTGCCCGCTTGCACCACGTAGCTGACGTCGTTCTTGATCACCACCGAGGCCGGGTCGTACACGCTCGTGTCGGACGTCGTCATGAAGTCCGCCCGCATCTGCGACGGCGTGGTCGTGACGCGGACGTACCCGCGCTCGCCCCTGCAGTACTTGACGTGCGGGTTGTTCGCGTACCAGGCCGCGCTGGGCGGCGCGGCGTCGTCGCTGTTGCTCGTCACCGACGTCGTGACCAGTTCCGAGCCGATGATCGGGTCACTGTGGTCGTAGTAGTCGAGCCGCAGGTCGGCGGCCCAGTGCCGGTGGACGTCGCCGGTCAGGACGACCGGGTTGGCGACCTTCCGGTCGACCCAGCCCTTCGCGATCCGGTCGCGGGAAGCCTCGTAGCCCTGCCACGAGTCGGGGCTTTCGCACGTGGCCTTGTTGCCGTCGCCGTCACGCTGGGCGAAGAAGACCTGCTGGCCGAGGAAGTCCCAGGTCGCCGGGTGCGACTCGAACTGCTTGAGCAGCCACGCCTCCTCCGTGCCGCCGAGGATGCTGCGGGAGGTGCTGCGCATGTCCGTGCAGGCCGGGCCGGCCGAACCGGACGGGTCGGCCACCTGGGCGTTGCGGTACTGGCGCGTGTCGAGCATGTGGAACCGGGCCAGGTTGCCCCACGTCAACTGCCGGTACAACTGGATCGACGCGCCGTTCGGCTTCGCCGTCGAGCGGATCGGGGTGTTCTCGCAGAACGCCTGGAAACCGGCGGCCTTGCGCGCGGCCGGGGCGGGCGAGGTGGTGCCGTTCCAGTTGTTCATCACTTCGTGGTCGTCGAAGACGACGATCCAGGGCGCGATCGCGTGCGCGGCCTGCAGGTCGGGGTCGGTCTTGTGCTGGCCGTGGCGGGCCCGGTACAGCGCGAGCGTGGTCGCGTCGTCGGGGACGGCCAGGCTGCGCGGGTTGCGCTCCTGCGCCGCGCGGCCCGACTTCTTCTCGTAGATGTAGTCGCCGAGGAACAGCACCAGGTCCGGGTCGTCGGCCACGACGCCCTTGTACGCGTGGTAGTAGCCCTCCTCCCAGTGCTGGCAGGAAGTGAAGCAGTACTTGAGCTGGTTGACCGCGGCACCGGCGGCGGGCGCGGTGCGCGTCCGGCCGACCGGCGAAACATATCCGGAACTCTTGAACCGGTAGAAGTACTCGCGTGCCGGCTGCAGGCCGGCGGGTTCGATGTGGACGCTGTGCCCGGACGCGCGGACGGCGTTCGCCGAGCCGCGCTGCACGACGGAACTGAACGCTTCGTCGTCCGCGATCTCCCACTCGACCGGATAAGTGGCGTCCGGCATGCCGCCGAAGCCGTCGGGGTTCAGTGGCGCCGGCGCCAGCCGCGTCCACAGCACGACGCTGTCGGGCAGCGGATCACCGGAGGCGACGCCGAGCTGGAAGGGATCGTGGATGGCGGGCGCGGCGGCCGCGGTGCGGGCGTTCGCCCACGACGGCAGCGCCGCCGAGGCCGCGGTGACGGTGACCGCGGCAAGCCCGCCGAGGAGCACCTTGCGCCGGTTGACCTGACCCATGGGAAAGCCCTTTCTCGTGGTGGACGCGGTCAGGCCGCGAAGTCGGTGATGCCGTCGCTGCAGGACTTGAGGTCGGGTTTGCCCGTCGTGTAGTTGACGACGCACACCTTGTAGAAGACCCAGCCGCCGTGGGGAACCGAGACGGCCTTGTCCGCCTTCGTGCCTTCGCCGCCGGAGTTCCACACGTAGAACGGCCCCGCGCCGCCCTTGAGCCAGTAGGCGACCACTGCGGAATAGCCGTCGGCGTTCGTGTCGTAGACCAGGAAGTGAGAGTCGGCCGAGCGGTACTGCCCCTCGGCCGCGCAACTGTCCGCGCACTGGGCACTGCCCGAGCCGACGCCGCAGTCGGGGGCGACGCGCGTGTCGGAGTTCGTGAAGACGTAAGTGTCCGATATGTACCCGCCCAGTGCGGGTACGTAGTCCCACAACGTGCTCGTGCCGTAGGTGCCGGTCACCGACGAGCCGTTGACCTGGCAGTCGATGGTGACGGCGGCGCCGTTCGCGACGGTCTTGACGGCCGTGGCCCCCGCGGTGGGCGCCCGGCGGACGTTGAGCGGGTCACCCGCGGTCTTCACGGTTCCGCTCGCCGCCGCCGACGCTTCGACGGCGCCACCCGCCACGAGTGCGCCGACCGCGGCCAGGATCGTTCCCGCACCGGCGATACGCCGGAGATTCGAACGCTTCATGACGGCAGCGTGACCCCGGGCCGTACACGTCCCGTACAAAGCGCGCACGTGTGCGCACAGACACTCCGAATGGATCTATCCCCTGCGGCCGGACGGGTCTTAGAGTCCGGTTATGGGGGAACTCATCGGGCAGGTTGAGACCACCTCGCTTACCATCCGCGTCCTCGGTCCGCTGGAGGTCACCGCCGCCGGGCGGGTGATCGCCCTCGGCGGCCCGAAGCCCCGGCTGCTGCTGGCCGCGCTGGCCCTGCAGCCCAACGTCGTCGTCTCGACCGACGTGCTGGTGGAAGTGCTGTGGCCGGAATCGGCGCCGCGGTCGGCCGCGGCGAACATCCGCACGTACGTGCATTCGCTGCGGCGGCGGTTCGCCGAGATCGACGCGAACCTCGGCGAGCGGATCAGCAGCCGGGCGTCCGGCTACCTGCTGACCGCGGAACCGGACGAACTGGACCACCTCACTTTCGCTGCACTGGCCGGTGAAGCGCAGGAAGCACTCGACAGCGGCGAGCCCGAAACCGCGCTCAAGCTGCTGGACCGCGCCGACGCACTGTGGCGCGGCGAAGTCCTCGAAGGGCTGCCGCACGACCACAGCTGGGGCGCGACCGTCGCCCGGCTCGCCGAACTGCGGCTGTCGGTGCAGGAACAGCGGCTCCGGGCCCGGATCGGCCTCGGCCGCTCCGGCGAGGCCATCGCCGAGCTGCGCGGGCTCGTCACCGAGCACCCGCTGCGCGAGGAACTGTGGGCGCAACTGATCGTCGCGCTGCGCGCCGCGGGCCGGACCGGGGACGCGATCGAGGCGTACGAGTCGACCGAGCGGGTCCTGCGCGAAGAACTCGACGCCGAACCGGGCGCCCGGCTGCGCGAGCTGCGCGCGACCCTCGTGCCGGAAGCCGTCGCCGTCCCGCGGCCCGCCGACGTCGCCCCGGTCTGCCAGCTGCCCCTGGACCTGCCGGACTTCACCGGCCGCGACGCCCTGATCCACGACATCGTCACGCTGCTGCAGAAGCGCGCGGACTCCGGCACGCCCGCCGTCATCGTGCTGTCGGGCGCGCCCGGCGTCGGCAAGTCCGCGGTCGCCGTCCGGGTCGCGCACGCGGTGCGCGACGAGTTCCCCGACGGGCAACTGCACGTCGACCTGGCCGGCACGTCGTCGTCGCCGCGGGCGCCGATGAGTGTCCTTGCGGAACTGCTGCGCACACTGGGCATCCCCGACGCCGGCCTGCCGCGGGAACTGGCCGAGCGGTCGGCGCTGCTGCGGTCGCGGCTGGCCGGGCGCCGGATGTGCGTGGTGCTCGACGACGCCGGCAGCGCGGCCCAGGTGCGGCCCCTGCTGCCCGGCGCCGGGGCCTGCGCGGTGCTGGTGACCAGCCGGATCCGGCTGCCCGGGCTCGCCGGGGCGATGCCGGTGGACGTCGACCTGCTGCCGGAGGCCGAGGCCGCGCGGCTGCTGGAAGGCATCGTCGGCGCCGAGCGGGTGGCGGCCGAGCCGGAGAGCGCCGCGGCGATCCTGCGCCAGTGCGGGCACCTGCCCCTGGCGATCCGGGTGGCCGGCGCGAAGCTGACGCACCGGCCGGGCTGGACGCTGCGGCTGCTGGCCGACCGGCTGGCCGACGAGCGCCGCCGGCTCGACGAGCTGCGCGTCGGCGACCTCGCCGTCCGGGCGAGCGTGACACTGTCCTACGACTTGCTGCCGATGTCGGCGGCCACCGCGTTCCGCGGGCTGGGCCTGCTCGGGCCGGTTCAGTTCCCGCCGTGGGCCGTGGCGGCGGTGCTGGGCCGCCGGGAGGCCGAGGATGTGCTCGACGTGCTGGTCGACGGCCACCTCGTCGAGCTCGTCGGCTCCGATTCGGCCGGCCAGCCGCGCTACCGGCTGCACGACCTCCTGCGCGTGTACGCGGTGGAACTGGCGGAGCGCAGTGACGCGGCGAAGACGCGAGCCGGCCTGCGCCGGGTCCTGGAGGGTTACCTCGGGCTCGCGCTCGAGGCGGCGCGCCGGATGCCGCTGCACTTCTTCGGCATGTACTGCGACGACGAACTGCCGCGCCCCGCGGTGCCCGCGGGTGTGCTGCCCGAAGACCCGGCCGCGTGGTTCGCGGCCGAGCGGCACACCACCGTCGCCGCGGTTTCGCTGGCCGCCCAGCAGGGTTTCGACGACCTGGCCTGGCAGCTGGCGTCGGCACTGACCCCGTACTTCGACCTGCGCGGCCCCCAGGACGACTGGCACAGCACCCACCTGATCGCCCTGGCCGCAGCCCGCCGGACCGGCTCGGTGCGGGCGGAGGCGATCGTCCAGCGCAACCTCGGGCAGTACCTGCTCTACCAGGACGAGTACGCCGAGGCGCGGGTGGCGTTCGAGGAGTCGAGGAAACTGTTCGACACCCTCGGCGACGCCCAGGGCGTCGGCGTCGCGCTGACCGGGCTTTCGACGACCCTGCGGATCGAAGGCGACGACGTCCTGGCGCTCGACCGCTGCCACGAGGCATTGGAACTGTTCGCCGAAGCGGACGACCCGAACGGCGAAGCGGTGGCCCGCCTCGGCGCGGGCGCGGTCTGGATGGCCCGCGGCTGCTACGCGGCGGCGAAGCGCTGGATCACCGACGCCCTGGAGCTCTCGGCGTCGATCGGGGACCGCCACCGCGAGGCGCACGCCCTCAAGCGGCTGGGCCTGCTGTTCCAGCACCAGGGCAACCTGGCGGCGGCCCGCGAGCACGTCGACCGCGCGATCGCGATCTTCACCGACCTCGGCGACGACCACTGCGTGGGGTACGCGAACCAGAACCTCGGCGAACTGTGCCTCCACAGTGGCGACTTCGCGCACGCGCAACTGCTGCTGGTCAACTCGCTGGCGGTGCACCGCCGCAACGGCGACCGCCGGTCGGAGGCCGAAGTGTCGCAACTGCTCGGGGAACTGCACCGGGCACTGGCGCAGCCGGAACGGTCGCGGGACTACTCGGAGCGCGCGCTGGCGATCTGGCGCGAGCTATCGACGCGGCCGAAGGAACCGCTGCCCGTCCTCGACGAGCGGCCGCACATCGTTTCCGCCTGACGCACCATCTGCTTGTACGGATCATGTACGCCGTCCCGCCAGTCTTCTCACACCTTCGAGTGAACAGGTGCGAGAGGAGAACCGGGGATGATCCGGATCAAGATGACCGGCCGCGTGACCGCGGCCGTTCTGGCCGCCGGGGCGCTGACGGCGCTGGCCGGAGGCCCCGCCCAGGCCGCGACGGCGCCGTCGGCCGGCCCGAACTGGACCGCCGATCTGTCCAGTGTGGACACCGATGACGTCAACGTCACCGGCGCGGGCGGCACGCTGACGCTGGCCGACGCCGCGTGGCACCGAACCGAACGGGTCTTCGCCGGCAGCGAAGGCAGCCTGACCACCGCCGTGCACAAGCTCGGCTCGGCGTCGAACCGCGTCAGCGCGGAACTGTCCGCCGACACTCCCAAGGGCACGTCGGTCGACGTCGACGTCCGCGGCCGGACCGGCGTGAACGACTGGACCGAGTGGACGCCCGCCGGCACCGCGCTGAAGAGCGCCGTGAGCGAGGTGCAGGTGCGGATCAGCCTGCACAGCACCACCGACGGCGCGCGGCCCGCGGTCAAGGGCGTCGCGCTGAGCGCCGACAGCGTCCCGCAGGCGAACGCGCTGGCCGCGACGACCGCGCTCACCTACAAGATCTACGCCACCCGCGAGGGCCTGACCGGCCAGACGACCGCCAACGGCCACGTCATCACCAGCCGCGACCACTTCGTCGCGCTGCCGTCCGGGCGCGGCCTGTCCGGCAAGGGCTCCGGCACCTACACCGTGCGCGTCTGCAAGACCGACGCCAGCCGGTGCGAGTACGCGCCGGTGTGGGACGTCGGCCCGTGGAACACCAAGGACGACTACTGGAACCCGGCGTCGGTGCGCGCCGAGTACAAGGACCTCCCGCAGGGCCAGCCGGAGGCGTACGCCGCCTACCACAACGGTTACAACGGCGGCAGGGACGACCTCGGCTACAAGGTCGGCAACCCGGCCGGCATCGACCTCGGCGACGGCGTCTTCTACGACGGCCTCGGCATGTCGGACAACGGCAACGTCAACGTCACCTACCTGTGGACCGGCTCCGGTCCGACCGGCGTCGTCAGCACCGCGGGCGACCCGATGAACGTCCGGGCGAGCGCCAGCACCTCGGCCGCCGTCAAGGGTCTCGCGGCGAACTACGCCAAGGTGAACATCGAGTGCTACGTCGAGGGTGACACGGTCGCCGGCAAGTTCGGCACCACCAACATCTGGGACCGGATCGGCCCGAACAACTACGTCTCGGACACCTACCTCCAGACCGGTTCGGACGGCCCGGTCGCCCCGCACTGCTGAGCACCACCCCGATCATCGCGTGGATGACTGCCCTCACCCCCGCGATAACAGCGAAGGCCCGGTGTCCCCCGCCGGGCCTTCGCCCTTTTCCAGTGGTATTCCACTGACCGGCACACAATTCACAACCATGAACGAATGTCCGCCGGGTGTACAAGCGCCCGCCCGCCGTGCAAAAATTCCGGACACTTCCCTTCCCCACGGAATCACGGAATGGCGGGCACTGTGAGCGTTTCCCGGAGAACCCTGCTGACCACCGCGGCCGGCGCCGCGGTGGCGGTGGGCGCCAGCACGTCGACGGCCGCGTCCGCGGTCACCCCCGATGCCTCCGACCAGGCATCGGCCACCCGGACGCTCCGCCAAGCGGCCGATTACGCGGTGGCCAAGCTCCGCGCGGTGGCCCCCGGCGTCACCGCGTTTCCGGTCGGCACGAAGTTCGAGAAATGGACCTATTCGCAGAACGGCGACTGGGTCGGCGGATTCTGGCCCGGTCAGTTGTGGCTGGCCTGGCTCTACAGTGGCGAGGAACAATTCAAGACCCTCGCGCTGGCGTCCGCGGAGAAACTCGCGCCGCGCCAGAACGACACGAGCACGCACGACCTCGGGTTCCTCTTCTACCCCTCGTGGGTGACGGCCTGGCGGCTCACCGGCGACGAGAAGTGGCGGGCGGGCGCGGTGCAGGCCGCGTCGTCGCTCATCAAGCGCTACAACCCCGCGGGCGGCTTCATCCGCGCCTGGGGCTCGCTCACCGACCCGAACAACGCGGGCCGCGTCATCATGGACACGATGATGAACCTGGACCTGCTGGCGTTCGCGAGCCAGCAAACCGGGGACCCGAAATACCTGGAGATCGCGGTCGCGCACGCGAAGACGGCGCAGCGCAACTTCGTCCGCCCGGACGGGTCGACGCCGCACGTGTTCGACTTCGACCCGGTCACGGGCGCACCGATCGGGCCGAACACCGTGCAGGGCTACAGCCCGGCGTCGTGCTGGTCGCGCGGGCAGGCGTGGGGCGTCTACGGCTTCACGACGATCCACCGCCGCACCGGCGACGCCGAGTTCCTGACCACGGCCCGGCGGCTCGCGGACTACGCGCTGTCCCGGCTCACTCCCGACCACGTGCCGGTGTGGGACTACCTGGCCCCGCAGGCGCCGGACGACGTCAAGGACGCCTCCGCGGGCGTGATCATGGCGTGCGGCCTGCTCGACCTCGCCGAGCTCACGCACCGTCCGCACTACCGGGAAAGTGCGCTGCGCATCCTGACGGCGGTGTCGCGGACGTGCCTGACCACGAAGTCGCCCCGGGCCGAAGCGATCGTCGCGCGCTGCACCCGCAACCGGCCGGCCGAGGACGGCATCGAGGTGTCCCTGCCCTACGCCGACTACTACCTGCTGGAAGGGATTTTGCGGGTGCTCGACCGGCGCCGGGTCGACCGCGCGATCGACCTCTCGAGCGTGTAGCGACGCCCGGGGAGGCCGCCACCTCCCCGGACACAGTTGCCTGATACTTGCCCTTACTTGCCTTCCAGTTGCCGTTCAGTTGTCACCCAGTTGCCGTTCAGTGGCGGCGGTTCTGTTGCCAACCAGTTGCCGTTCAGTGGCGGTGGCGCTGCTGCCGACCAGTTGCCGTTCAGTTGCCGTTCAGTGGCGGCGGCGGTACTCGCCAACCAGTTGCCGTTCAGTTGCCGTTCAGTGGCGGCGGCGGTACTCGCCAACCAGTTGCCGTTCAGTTGCCGTTCAGTGGCGGCGGCGGTACTCGCCAACCAGTTGCCGTTCAGTTGCCGTTCAGTGGCGGCGGCGGTACTCGCCAACCAGTTGCCGTTCAGTGGTGGTGGTGTGCGTGCACCTTGGCGTGGCCGAGGCCGCGCCCGATCATCCACTTGTTGACCGGCACCGTGACGACGAACGCGATCGCCAGTGAAAGCGCCAGCGACAGCCAGAACAGGAAACTGGCCAGCCCGGCGTCCATCGCCCCGGGGATCGCTACGACCACGGTGTTGTCGATCAGTTCCATGACGGCGATCGACACGGTGTCCGCGGCCAGCGCGACCTTGAACGCCGCCGCCGGGCCGAGGCCCGACTTCAGCACCCCCCGCATGGTCAGGCCGTAACCGAAGACGAAGGCCAGGACGATCGACAGGACGACCGTCGCCGCGTTGTGCAGGCCGAACGCCGTGCCCAGCACCATGCCGAGCACCTCACCGATGGCACAGCCGGTCAGGCAGTGCAGTGTCGCCTGGATCGCTGTCGCCCACGAAGCCCCGTGCTGTTCGTTCATACCGGGGACTATACCCCTGGGGGGTACCACGCGCTCGTTCCGTGCGTCACAAAGCCCCACCGGCTAGTGCAATCACTCGGGGCTTGCGGCGTGCTGCGATGCCCGCACACGGATGGACGCTCGCCCGTCACTCAACGTAGCGAACGCGGCCGACCAGGGGATCTTCCACCGAAGACCCCCGAGGCAGAACTCACTTCCGTAACCCTTTGCGCACATCCCGTTGACCACAGTTACCCGGGGCCCTACGTTCGCCCTTGGTCTTCACCGTGCGCAGACCGATCGAAGGCATCGAGGAATGGGTGGGGATGCGAGGGCCGACGAAGACCTCCCGGCTGGTCGCGACGCTGCCGCTGGTTGCGGCGCTCGCGCTCGGGGGCTGCTCGGACCAGCTGGGCAGCACCTCCGCACCCGTGCCGACCCGGGTGGAGTTCGTGCCCAAGGTGCGTGGCATCCCGTACTTCGAGGCGATGGACACCGGCGGCCTCGAGGCGGCCAAGCAGCTCGGCGTCGTGTGGCACACGACCGGGCCGTCGACGACCGACCCGGCCGCGCAGGTGACCATCCTGCGTGAGCTGATCGCGAAGAAGGTCGACGTCATCGTGGTCGCGCCCAACGACCCGGCCGCGCTCGCGCAGGTGATCGCCGAGGCGCGGGCGAAGGGGATCCACGTGCTCACTTCGGACACCGACGCGCCGGGCACGCAGCGCGAGGTGTTCGTCAACCAGGCCAGTGCGCGGGGCATCGGCACCGCCCTCGTCGACGCGCTGATGGCGAAGACCGGCGGCACCGGCCAGTACGCAATCGTCTCCTGTGGTCAGGCCGCGGCGAACCTCAACTCGTGGATTGCGGTCCAGAAGGAGTACGCGGCCAAGCGCTACCCGAAGGCCGAGCTCGTCGAGACCGTGTACGCCGGCGAAGACGAAGACGCTGCGACGGCGCTGGCCAAGCAGCTCATCGGCGGACACCCCGGGCTGACCGGGCTGGTCGGCGAGTGCACGACGTCCGCGCCCGGTGTCGCGAAGGCCGTGGGGGACGCGCAGAAGATCGGCCAGGTGTTCACCGTCGGCGTCGGCACGCCGCAGGCCATCAAGCCGTACCTGCTCGACGGCTCCTGCTCGCAGTCGGTGCTGTGGAACGTCGAGTCGCTCGGCTACCTGACCGCGTGGACCGCGAAGCAGGTCGCCGACGGCAAGCCGCTGAGCCCGGTCAACAAGGTCAGCCTGGAGTTGCCGGCGGTGAAGTACGACGCCCCGTCGAAAACCGTTCTGCTGGGCGATCCGCTGCTCATCACCGCCGACAACGTCGACCAGTTCAAGTACTGACCCCGCCCGTCACCGGTGCCGCCGGACGTGGGACACCGCCGCGCCGCCGCCGAGCACGAGGATCAGGGCCGTCAGGCCCCAGCGGCGTTTCTGCTGGGTCCGGTGCCCACTGTCCGAGGCGACCACCTCGGCCTTCTTCGTCGGACGCACGTGCGGTGCGGGCGACGGCGTCGGCGGTGGCGGCTCCGGGGTGGCCGGTGGCGGCGTGACCACCACCGGCGGCGGCGGGGGCACCGGCGACGGCGGCACGACGACCGGCCGCTCCACCGGCGGCAGCCGCGACGGCGGCGGTGGCTCGGGGGCCGGCGTGGGCGGGTTCGACGACGGCGTGGGCGACGGCGTCGGGGACGGCGAGGGCGAGGACGAGGACGGCGGAGACGACGGCGGCGGGGGCGGTGGAGGCGGCGGGGGAGCTGCCTCGGTGTAGCACCCGGCCGCGTCGCTGCTCACCAGCGGCGGGCCCGACGCGACCTCGACGGCCTGGCCCGAGCCGTCGCGCGGGAGGCGGTAGGTGACGCTGCGCTGCCCGTCCTGGTTGGCCGTGGCGTAGAGCGCGCCGGGCCCCAGCACCACCGCCCCGTACGCGCCCCCGCGCGGGAACTCCAGCCCGGGGACCACCGCGACCTTGCCCGTCGCCGGGTCGAGCGTGACCACCCGGCTGTCGCCGTACGACGTCACCGAGACGCCGTAGAGCAGGCCGTCCGCCGGGTCGAACGCGAAGTCGTCGACGCCGACGGCGAGCGACACCGGCCGCAACGCCGTCCGGTGCACCACCCGCAGGTAGTCCGGCCCACCGGGGCGGATGTCCACTGTGTACAGATCGCTGCCCTGCCGCACGTACCAGCGGTCGCCGTCGATCGCGCCCGCGGTGGCCCCGGTGACCAGGCTCCACACCGGACGCCGCGCGCCCGCCCGGCCGATCACGCCCAAGTCGGTGACCACGCCGGCGGCGTCGATCCGGACCGCGTGGGCGCCGTAGTTGTACCGGCCGGCGCGGGTGCCGTCGGCGACGCCGTAGACGACGTCCTGCGCGGCGGAGTAGCCCATCGCGTTGATCCAGTACCCGGCCTGGGTCAGCCGCCGGGTGGTTCCGGAGGGCAGCGCCAGCAGCCGCAGCGTCGTCGGCGCGCCTTCGCGGACGTTCTCCGCCTGCAGGATCGTGCAGCCGCGCGGGGCGGCCGCCGGTGATTCGGCCGACGGCGGCGCGAGCCAGCCCGTCGCCGCCAGCAGCGCCGAAACCGCGGCGGCCACGCCGAGCATCGCCGCCCAGCGGGCCCGTGTGCCGGTCAAACCAGCCTTTCCAGTGCCGAGGTGAACGCCTCCGGCGCCACCTTCGCACCGCCGCTGAACGGGTTCTGCAGCTGGTAGATGGAGAACAGCAGCAACGTGATCGTGCCGGCCAGGGTGGACACGATGATGATGTGCGCGGCGAGCCGGGTGCCGCCGAACAGGTTGGGCAGCAGGATCGCGGTGATCAGGCTGCCGAGGATGAGCGCGAACCAGACGACCGCGCCGACCCCGCCGGCGCCCGAGTGGGACAGCCGCTGCTCGCGAGCCTGGTAGACCGACCAGAGCTGGTTGCTCGCCTCGGTCTTGCGGTCCAGCAGCCAGTCGTCGTCGGCCGGGGCGGCCGCCACCGCCTGGCGCATCTGGTCGAGCTGCGTCGCGCCGGTGGCCGGCACCGGGCCGCCGTCGGCCAGGCGCGGCCACTCCTGCTCCTCGACCGTCCGCGCGTACGCGGCGGCGAGCTGGTGCACCCGGTCCTTCGTCTCGGCCGGCAGCGCGTCGGCCGCCCAGGTGGCCGCGACGAGGCTGTCGGCCTCGGTCTGCGCGTTCTGGCTCGCATCGCTCACCGAGTCGAACAGCGAGATCAGCACGAACGCGACCAGGACCGCGTGCAGGCCGCCGACGATGGTGAACACCTGACCCGCCGCGTCGTTGTTGTCGGGCCGGCCCTCGTCCCAGCCGAACCGGCGCACCAGGTACGCGACCACGCCCGCCACCACGGCCGCGCCGGCCACCCAGAGGGTGCCGGCCACGAAGATGTTCATCCGGGTCCTTTCACCCGCGGTGCGCGCGGGAAGTCCACCCGGCGCATTCCACCGCCGGGGAACGCTCAAGTTAGCGACCAATTTCCGGCGGGACAACCGGCAATTGCCGAATTCATCCTGGTGGCCGCACATCGGACCCCGAATCGCCGGTTCGGCCCAGTTCCGGCGCCCGCGGACCGGTTCCGCCGCACCCCCCGCGACCACGTATTACGCGGCCGGGGCGCGATCTTCACGACCGAGTGACGACCGGGAACAGCCGGTGACCGGGCCGTCCCGGAATGATCAAGCCCGGCTCCCGGCGCTTATCCCGGTGACCCGATCGTGTCATTGTGCGGCCCGGCGCGGTTGCTATGTTGATTTCGCGGCGCCATGTCACCGCGCGAAATCGAGAAATAGCACGTCTTGACCGGCGCGCCCGCGGGACGGGCGCGTGCCGAAGCGAACTGATTGGGTGGTTTTCGCTGTGACTGTCACCGACCCGGTGGATGCCCTGAACACCGACGAACAGGCGCCGTCGAGCCTGAGCCGGGCCGCCGCCCGCACCCTCGCCACCACCACCAAATCCGTCCCCCAAATGCAAGGCATCTCCACCCGCTGGCTCCTCAAACTCCTCCCCTGGGTCGAAGTCTCCGGCGGGGCCTACCGCGTCAACCGCCGCCTCTCCTACGCCGTCGGCGACGGCCGCGTCACCTTCACCACCACCGGCGCCCAGGTCCGCGTCATCCCCCCCGAACTCGGCGAACTCGCCCCCCTACGCGGCTACGACGACGAAGACGTCCTCACCGAACTCGCCGCCCGCTTCACCCAACACGACTACCAACCCGGCGACACCCTCGTCGAATTCGGCTCCCCCGCCGACCACGTCCACCTCATCGCCCACGGCAAAATCACCAAAACCGGCACCGGCGCCTACGGCGACCAAGTCGTCCTCGGCACCCTCGCCGACGGCGACTACTTCGGCGACACCACCCTCACCCAACACGACGGCATCTGGGAATTCACCGCCAAAGCCGTCACCACCACCACCGTCCTCACCCTCCCCCGCCACGACTTCGACGACGTCCTCGCCCGCTCCCAAACCCTCCAAACCCACCTGGCGAGCTACCTCGCCCGCAACAGCGACACCGCCCGCAACGACCACGGCGAAGCCGAAATCTCCCTCGCCTCCGGCCACGACGGCGAACCCGTCCTCCCCTCCACCTTCGTCGACTACGAAGCCCGCCCCCGCGAATACGAACTATCGGTGGCCCAGACGGTCCTGCGCGTCCACTCCCGCGTCGCCGACCTCTACAACCAGCCCATGAACCAGATCGAACAACAACTCCGCCTCACCGTCGAGGCACTGCGGGAACGCCAGGAACACGAACTGATCAACAACACCGACTTCGGGCTCCTCCACAACGCCGACTTCGCCCAACGCGTCCCCACCCGCACCGGCCCACCCACCCCCGACGACCTCGACCACCTGCTCACCCTCGTCTGGAAAGACCCCGGCTTCTTCCTCGCCCACCCCAAAACCATCGCCGCCTTCGGCCGCGAATGCACCAAAGCCGGCCTCTACCCCGCAAGCGTCGACTACGGCGGCCACCACGTCCCCGCCTGGCGCGGCATCCCCATCCTGCCCTGCAACAAAATCCCCGTCACCGAAACCCGCACCAGCTCCATCCTGCTCATGCGCACCGGCGAACAAGCCCAAGGCGTCGTCGGCCTCCACCAAACCGGCCTGCCCGACGAATACCAACCCGGCCTCAACGTCCGCTTCATGGGCATCAACGAACAAGCCATCATCTCCTACCTCGTCTCCGCCTACTACTCCGCCGCCGTCCTCGTCCCCGACGCCCTCGCCGTCCTCGAAGCCGCCGAAATCGGCCGGGAGGAGTA
>NZ_PPHG01000060.1 GCF_002904295.1 Amycolatopsis sp. CA-128772 | reverse complement strand
GCGGCGAGCGCGTGGCGGGGCTGGGGTGCGGCCGGGCGGGGCTGCTCGGCGACCGGGCGGGGCTCCGCCGGGTGCCGCGGTGCTTCGGGCGCGGCCGAGGCGTCGAACCAGCGGGACAGGACGTCGCGGTAGGCGGGCATCCGCTCCGTCGGGGCGTCGAGGTCCAAGTGGGCTTCGGCGTCCACCGTGGGCCACTCCGGCGCGTGGTCGCGGGCCACCACCGGCGCCCGGCGCGGCGGGCCGGCCTCGATCGACGGCGGGCTCAGTTCCTCCCGCTCGGGTTCCGGCTCGGGTTCGGGCTCCGGCGGCGTCAGCGGCGCGAGCGGCGCCAGCAGCTCGGGTTCCGGGGCCGCGGGCGGCTCGGCGGGCGGGGGCGGCGCGGGCATCGGCGGCAGCTCGACGATCAGCGCGGCGGGCACCAGCACCGTCGCGACCAGCCCGGATTCCGCGCCCGCGCTGAGGCTGACGTCGATGTGGTGGCGGGTGGCCAGCGTCGCGACGACGAACAGGCCCATCCGGCGCGACACCTCGACGTCGACGTCCGGCGGGTGCGCCAGCCGGACGTTGGTCCGGTCGATCTCGGCCTGCGGCATGCCGGCGCCGTGGTCGATGATCTCGATCTGCCAGTCGCCGTCGTGGGTTTCGGCGCTGGCGACCGTGACCGGCGAGTCGCCGGAGTAACGCGTCGCGTTCTCCAGCAGCTCCGAAACGACGTGCACGAGGTCGTTGACGGCCTCGCCGCGGACCGCGACCTGCGGCGCCGGGCCGAGTTCGATGCGCTGGTAGTCCTCGACCTCCGACAGGGCGGCGCCGATGATCTCGTCGGCCGCCACCGAGCCGGCGTCCTCGCGCGCCGAGTCCTGACCGGACAGGACCAGCAGGTTTTCGCTGTTGCGCCGCATCCGCGTCGCCAGGTGGTCGAGTTCGAACAGCCCGGCGAGGGTGTCCGGGTCCTGCTCGTCGGCCTCCATCCGGTCGAGCACCGACAGCTGCCGTTCGACCAGGTCCTGGCTGCGCTGCGAAAGGTTGACGAACATCGCGTTGACGTTCTCGCGCAGCATCGCCTGTTCGCCGGCGAGCCGGACGGCCTCGCCGTGCACCGCGTCGAACGCGCGCGCCACCTGGCCCAGTTCTTCGCGGGTGAACACCGGCACCGGCGCGACGGCGAGCCGTTTCCGCAGGTTCTCGGGCGCGGGTTCGGGGTCGGTGAGCAGGTTCTGCACGGCCGCGGGCAGCCGGTGCTCGGCCACCTCCAGCGCGGTCCGGCGCAGGATCCGCAAGGGGCGCAACAGGGACCGGGCGATGACCACCGACAGCACGCCGGCGACGAGCAGGACGCCGAGCACCACGCCGCCGTCCCACAGCGCGGCCGTGCGGGCCTGCGCCGCCAGGCTGTCCGTGCGTTCCTGCAACTGGACCAGCAGCGCCTGCTGCACCTGGTGGGCGAGGTTCACCGTGTGCGTCGCCGAGGTGTCCCACTGGTTCGGGTCGAGCCCCGAGAGGTCCTGGCCGTTTTCGGTGCGGGTGAGCGCGGATTCGACCATGTCGTTGCCGATGTCGACGACCAGCCCGATCACCGTGTCGTCGTACATCCGCTGCTGGTCGGGGGTGGCGAAGGTGCGGTAGTCGCTGCGCGCGGCAGCGAGTTCGGCTTCGGCGCCGAGCAGCGCGCGCGTGCGGTCGCGGTTGAGGGTGCCGGCCGCGAGCGCCTCGGCCATCACCGCGCGCTTGACCGACATCTGGTCCTTGATCCGGGCCAGCGCGTTGCCGGCCAGGCGCATCCGCGCGAGTTCCGGGTCGGAGACGTCGGCGGCGGCGGAGTCGCTGATGTCGAGCAGGCCGGAGATCAGCTCGCTGTAGGAGCGCAGCACGGCGTCGGCCGGGAACGCCGAATGCTCCGCGGAAAACCGCAGGCCGCCGAGCACGCGCAGCCGGTCGTCGGTCTGCTGCAGGCTTTCCGCGGCCTTCGCGTCGAGCCGCGGCTTGCTCTCGGCGAGCGTCCGCTCGAAGGCGCCGACGGCCTGGTCGACGCGGTTGCGCTGGGCGGTGAGGTCCGCGGTGTCGCCCTGGCGGTTCTGGGCGACGAACCGGACGGAGAGGTCGCGCTCGCGTTGCAGCTCGTGCAAGGCTTCGGCGACCGTGCTGTCGACGCGGCCGCGCGTGGCGAACTCGGCGAGCTGGCGGGCGTCGCGCAGGTCGGAGCTGATCCGCAGGCCGACGAGCGCGATGACGGCCAGCGCCGGGATGAGGAGGACGGCGAAGAGCTTCGTGCCGAGACGCCAGTTCCGCAACCGCCAGCGGCCGCCCGCCGGACGCGGATCCGCCGCGTCGCCGCCCTTGCGGGGACGCTTGTCGCGACGGGTCACCTGGTTTCCTTTTCCGCCGCGGGCGGGAACCCGCGGATCGAACGGCACATCGAACCTACTGAACGGTAGCTCGCTCCATGAAGATCCGAAAGCCGCGCTGGCACGATACGGCCCTGCCCGCGATCGTATGGGGCGCGGACCATACGATCCAGCACGAGAACCAGATTCTCGCGGTAGGTGAAGGTTCATGATCAGACGCGGACGGACGATTCCGCTGGTGGCGGCGCTCCTGGCGACCGCGGGGTGCAGCGTGTTCTCTTCCGGCGGTTCCGCGGCCCCGCCGCCGCCGGAACGCAGCACCCTGCGAGTCGGTGTGGGCAACGCCATCGACACGGCCCCGCTGCGGATCGCCGTCGCGGCCGGGAAGTTCGGTTCCGCGGGGCTGACCGTGCGGCTCGTCGAACTCGGGGCCGACGACGGGCTGGCGAAGCTGGCCGCGGGCGACCTCGACGTCACCTTCGCCTCCGACATCGCGATGTTCCGCGCGGCGGCCGGCGGGACGGCGTTGCAGCTGCAGGGCGAGGCCTACACCTCCGGCCCGAACACGATGGCGCTGGTCACGCTGCCCGACTCGGACTACACGGTGCCGACGGCGAAGCGGGCCCCCAAGATCGCGGTCAACATGCTCGACGACGTCGGCGCGCTCGTCGCACGTTCGGTGCTGGGCACCGCGGGCGTCGACGAAGCGAAGATCAAGTTCCAGCAGGTGCCGTTCGACCGGATGCCGCAGGCCCTGCAGGCGGGCGACGCCGACGCCGCGCTGATGATCGAGCCGTACATCACCCGCGCCGAGAAGGACCTCGGCGCCCACATCCTCGCCGACGGCGCCCGCGGCTCGACGCTCGACTTCCCGCTCTCCGGCTACGCGGCGACCAAGCCGTTCGCGCAGGCCAACCCCCGGACGCTGGCGGCGTTCCGCACCGCGCTCGGCGCGGCCCAGGAGAGCGCGACGGACCCGGCGGTCGTGCGCGACGCGCTGCCGAAGTTCTCCGACATCGACGCGACGACGGCCGCGCTGATCTCGCTGGGCTCGTACCCGGCGTCGCTCAACGGCATCCGGCTGCAGCGCGTCGCCGACCTCATGCACAACTCGGGTCTGCTGGCCGACCGCCTCGACGTCCAGGGCCTGCTGCCCGGCAAAGCCGGGTATTAGCCACCGCAAAACCTGCACCTGGTCTACTTTTGCACTCAGTCTAGTTGAGGAGTGCGTGATGACCGACGTCCTGATCGCCGGAGCCGGCCCGACCGGCCTGCTGACCGCCGCCGAACTCGCCCTGGCCGGCGTCGAGGTCACCGTGCTCGAACGCCGGACGGGACCGGGGCTGCCGCGCCCGGTCGGCCTGCAGCCCCGCACCGCCGAGCTCCTGGACCTGCGTGGCCTGGGCCCGGCCGAGCAGGTGATCGACGGACCGAGCGGGCACTTCGCCGGGTTGCCCGTGCCGCTCGACCACGGCGTCTGGCGGACCCGGTACCCGCGGGTGCTCAACCGGACGCAGGACGACGTCGAGGCGGTGCTGGCCGCGCACGCGGCCGAGCACGGGGCGGTGGTGCGCCGGGGGCACGAGGTCACCTCGGTGGCCGCCGGCGCGGACGGCGTCACGGTCGACGGGATCCGGGCGCGCTGGCTGGTGGCCTGCGACGGCGCGCACAGCACGGTCCGGCGCCTGCTCGGGGTGCCGTTCCCCGGCCGCACCGAGACCTACGTCGCCACACTCGCGCACATCCGGCTCGCCGCCGCGTCCGACCTGGTCCCGGCCCGCGCCACGCACTTCAGCCAGGTCACGCGGCAGGTGGCCGGCTACTGGTCGATGCTCACGCCGCTCGACGACGGCGGCCACCGGTTCGTCTTCGGGACCACCGCGGGCCAGCCGGGCCGCGACGCACCCGTGTCGGACACCGAAGTGACCGAAGCGCTGACGGCGCTGTACGGCGCCGAGACGCGTCTGGGCGAGGTGTACGGCGCTTCGCGGTTCAACGACGCGACACGGCAGCTGACGCAGTACCGGCACGGCCGGGTCCTGTTCGCCGGCGACGCCGCGCACATCCACCCGCCGCTCGGCGGGCAGGGGCTCAACCTCGGCGTCCAGGACGCGATGAACCTCGGCTGGAAGCTGGCCGCGACGGTCCGCGGCACCGCGCCGGCCGGGCTGCTGGACACCTACCACGCCGAACGCCACCCGGCCGCCGCGCGCGTCCTGCGGCACACCGCGGCCCAGCGCGTGTTCACCGCGCCGGAACGCAGCGAGAACGTCGAGGCGCTGCGTGAGATCGTCGTCGACCTCATGCGGCTGCCGGACGCGAACCGCTACTTCAGCGGACTGCTCTCCGGCCTCGGGCTGAGCTACCCCGGCGCGCACCGCGTCCCCGACCTGGACCTGACGACGGCGGCCGGGCCCACCCGGCTCTCGGCGTTGCTGCACGGCGGCCGCGGGCTGCTGCTCGACCTCGGCGACCACGCCACGCCACCCGGGTTCACCGGGCAGGTCGGCGTCGTGCGCGCGGGCACCGAAGCCGACGGGTACCGCGGGCGGCTGCTGCTGATCCGGCCGGACGGGTACGCCGTCGAGCCGGCCGAGCTGACCCGGTGGTTCGGCTAGATGTTTTCGCCCGGCGGCAGCAGGCACACCACCCGGGCCGGCGGACCGTAGTAGACCCGCACGTCGTCGGCGTTTTCGCAGGCCTCCCCGTGGCTGTAGCCGGCGACCACCCGGGCGCGCTCCTTCGCCGCCGGGTCGGTACAGCTCACCTTGGCGATCGTGGCCTCGTCGTCGACGTCGCGGAGGCAGTCCCCGGTGCGGACGTTCAGGGCGAGGCAGAGCGTCCGCCCGGCGCCGGAACCGGTCGAGGTCCGGAACCGCACGTAGCCTTCGGAGGGACAGGTCAAGGTGCTGGTGTAGGACCGGTCGACCTGGTAGGTCGCGTCGGCCGCGGTGCAGCCGACGCGGTGGTAGGCGAGCTTGCCGCCGGCTTCGCGCGTCAAGTACAGGCAGTCGCCTTCCGACGGCGGGCCGCTGCGGATGGCCCAGGAGATGCCCAGCGCACCGACCGTGCCCAGGCCCAGCGCCGCGACGACGCACGCGATCAACGTGATCCGCACCTTGGTGCTGAACCAGTGCGGGATCGGCTGGTGCCCCGGCGGCATCGGCATCGGCGGCGGCGGCGCCGCGTAGTCCGGCGACGACGCCGCGTAGTCCGGCGACCGGAACGGGTTGTCGTCGGACGGTGGTGTGGTCAACGTGCCCTCCAGTGATCCCCTCGGCACCTCGGCCCACCGGCGGACCCGCGACGGGAGCGGGCCGGAGCGAGGCACGTATAACAGTAGTTGTGACTGATGGCCCGCTGATCGTCCAGTCCGACAAGACCGTGCTCCTGGAGGTCGACCACCCCCAGGCCGATGACGCGCGCATCGCGATCGCGCCGTTCGCGGAGCTGGAACGGGCGCCGGAGCACGTGCACACCTACCGGATCACGCCGCTGGCGTTGTGGAACGCGCGCGCGGCGGGGCACGACGCCGAGCAGGTCGTCGACGCGCTGACCACGTACTCGCGGTTCCCGGTGCCGCAGCCGCTGCTGATCGACGTCGTCGACGTGATGGGCCGGTTCGGGCGGCTGCAGATCGCCAACCACCCGGCGCACGGGCTGGTGATGTCGACCACCGACCGCGCGGTGCTGACCGAGGTCGCCCGGAACAAGAAGATCAGCCCGATGCTCGGCGCCAAGATCGACGAGGACACGGTCATCGTGCACCCGTCCGAGCGCGGGCGGCTGAAGCAGGCGCTGCTGAAGGTCGGCTGGCCGGCCGAGGACCTCGCCGGGTACGTCGACGGCGAAGCGCACCCGATCGCGCTGGAGGAGGACGACTGGCAGCTGCGCGACTACCAGCGCCAGGCCGCGGAGGCGTTCTGGGCGGGCGGCTCGGGCGTCGTCGTGCTGCCGTGCGGCGCCGGGAAGACGATGGTCGGCGCGGCGGCGATGGCGAAGGCGGCGGCGACCACGCTGATCCTGGTGACGAACACGGTCGCCGGGCGACAGTGGAAGCGCGAGCTGATCGCGCGGACGTCGCTGACCGAGGAGGAGATCGGCGAGTACTCCGGGGAGAAGAAGGAGATCCGGCCGGTCACCATCGCGACCTACCAGGTGATCACCCGCAAGACCAAGGGCGAGTACAAGCACCTGGAGCTGTTCGACTCGCGGGACTGGGGCCTGGTCGTCTACGACGAGGTCCACCTGCTGCCGGCGCCGGTGTTCCGGATGACGGCGGACCTGCAGTCCCGCCGCCGCCTCGGCCTGACCGCGACGCTGGTGCGCGAGGACGGCCGCGAGGGCGACGTGTTCTCGCTGATCGGGCCGAAGCGCTACGACGTCCCGTGGCGCGACATCGAGGCCCAGGGCTGGATCGCCCCGGCGGAGTGCACCGAGGTCCGCGTCACCCTGACCGACGCGGAGCGGCTCGAGTACGCCACGGCCGAGGCCGACGAGCGGTACAAGCTGGCGGCGACGGCGCTGACGAAGACCCCGGTGATCAAGTCGATCGTGGCCAAGCACGCCGGCGAGCCGACCCTGGTGATCGGCGCGTACCTGGACCAGCTGGAGATGCTCGGCGACGAGCTCGACGCCCCGGTGATCCAGGGCGCGACCCGCAACAAGGAGCGCGAGGAGCTGTTCGACAAGTTCCGCCGCGGCGAGATCCGGACGCTGGTCGTGTCGAAGGTGGCGAACTTCTCGATCGACCTGCCCGAGGCATCGGTGGCGATCCAGATCTCCGGCACGTTCGGCTCCCGGCAGGAGGAGGCCCAGCGGCTCGGGCGCCTGCTGCGTCCGAAGGGCGACGGGCGGCAGGCGCACTTCTACTCGATCGTCTCGCGCGACACGGTGGACACGGAGTACGCGGCGCATCGGCAGCGCTTCCTGGCGGAGCAGGGGTACGCGTACCACATCGTGGACGCGGACGACCTGCTCCGGCCGCTCTAAGCCGGTCGTTCGAGGAGCGCCTGCGCCTCGGCAGCCTCCGTGACGGCGGTGCCGCCGGTTCTCAGCTGCGCCCCAGACCCGTTCGACCGCGGCGGCTTCGAGCTCGTCGCGAAGCACGCCGTCCGCCACTCCGGCCAGCTCCGTCACCGCCCACGGCAGGCTCGAGCCCGGCTCCGCGAGGAACGCGAGGAGCTCCACCAGCCGGCCACGGGCCTGCGGCCGCCGCACGCCCGACGGGGCCGCCCGCATCCAGTTCCACCAGCCGGCCGTCCGCCGGGCTTCCTCCTCGGACTCCCACAAGCGTGTCACCCGGTCGTCCAGCGGCAGGCTCAGCTCGCGGAGGACGGCGGGACTGTAGATCCCCCGCACCCGGAAGTCCTCGAGGTGGTGCCGCGCGGCGACCAGCCGGGCGAGCCGCCCCCGGCCCCGGCCGCGGTGCCGCCCGAGGACGACCACGCTTTCCCCGCCATCGCCCCACTGCGGCGGCAGCACCCACACCTTCGCACCGGGCGCGAAGTGCTTCAAGCCGCGCCGAACGTCTTCGCTGCCTTCACCGTGCGTCGTCTCGGCGAGCACGTTGGCGACCACGCACCACGCCAGGAATTCCCCCTCTTTCACGGGTGCAGCCCAGCCTGGCCACCCCTTCGGCCCAGCGCATCGTCACAGGAGCAACTTCCGCAACTTTGCTTTCACACGACGTCCTGACCTGCGGTTTTCCGTATTCACCCGAACGGTTGAGCGGCCCGGACGCTGGAAATTGTCAGACCCTCGAACTACTGTTCGACATGCAGTAGCCGAACACTAGTTCGAGGGGACGTCCATGACGATCGCACCGCTCCGCCCCGGTACGCCCGCGCCGCCGGTCCAGACCCTGCCACCGGGGGCGTGGCACGGCCGGCTGTGGGTGTCCGACCTGCCGCTGACCCGGCCCGAGCGCTACCTCGGCTGCGTGGCCGAGTTCGAGCGGTCGGGGTTGTGGCCGGTGCTGATCCCCCACGACCAGCGGTTCGCGGCGAACGGCGAGGACTGGATCGACGACCGGGGCCGCCTGGCCCCGGCGGGCCACCGCGTGCCGTCGGCGGACGCGGCGGGAGCGTTGTCCCGCTGGTGGGACGGCTCCTGCTGCGACGGCGCGTGCCTGCGCCCGTTCGGCGCCCGGTTCCCGGGCCTGGCGAAGCGCAGCCCACGCCGGTCGGACCCGCTGGCGGAGGCGGGCAACACGGGTTCGATCCTGGCCAACCGCGCCCCCCACCGCCTCGGCCTGGTCCAGACCGAGCGCCCGGCGGACATCCCGGCCCTGCTGGGCTGGACGGGCATGATCAAGTGCACGGACCAGGTGGCCGAGCTGTCGGCGGTGCTGCGCAGCTGGGAGGACCGCTTCGGAGCAACACTGGTGGTACTGGGCTTCGACGCGATCGAGCTGTCGGTGGCGGCGCCCCCGAGGAACCAGGCCCGGGCACTGACGGTGGCGGCGGAGCACCGGGCGTTCAGCCTGCCGACGTTCGCCGCCCAGCCGGGAAACCTGCGGGAGTACGCATCAGGCCTGGTCCAGTCGAGGCATTGGCGGTTTTCCTGGGCGTGAAGCGGAGGCCGGGGCCGGGGCACGGCCACCCCAACAGAACTGGGTGGTCATCCCGTCGACGGGATGACCACCCAGCGACCCCACCGTAAAGGCGACCCGAAAGCACCCCCAGGGTCATCCCAGAGCCTGCCCGTCCGGCGAGGCCAGCTTTTCCCCGCACCGCAGCAGAACAGCCCCCTCAACAAGCAGACGAGCACCCCGAAACTCAGGACGACTGCCCCAACGACCGGACCACCCGTCCCACCAGACCCGCGTTTGGCCCCCCACCCCACCGGGAATCACCCACCCCGGAAGGGCGGTGAGGGCGATCGCCGAGATCCGGATCGGAACCTCCGGGTGGCGCTACACCCCGTGGCGCGGGGTCTTCTACCCACCCAAGCTCGCTCAGCGGCGAGAGCTCGAATACCTCTCCCGGCGGATGAACGCCGTGGAAATCAACGGTTCCTTCTACTCCCTGCAACGCCCCGAGCGGTACCGGGCCTGGTTCGACGAGACCCCCGCCGACTTCCGCTTCGCCGTCAAAGGCGGGCGTTTCATCACGCACATGAAGCAGCTCCGGGACGTCGAGACCGCGCTCGCCAACTTCTTCGCCTCCGGTGTCCTCGCGCTCGGGACGAAGCTCGGGCCCTTCCTCTGGCAGCTCCCGCCGCGGCTGGCCTTCGATGCCGACCGGCTCGTCAACTTCTTCGCGCTCCTGCCGCGGACCACCACCGAGGCCGCCCAGCTCGCCACCAAGCACGACGACAAGCTCAAGGGCGTCCCGTTCCTCGAAGCCGGCCCGCGCCGGCCGCTGCGGCACGCGCTCGAAGTCCGGCACCCCAGCTTCGCCCAGCCCGCCGCGACAAAACTGCTGGAAGAACACGGCATCGCCCTCGTCGTCGCCGATACCGCCGGCAAGTGGCCGTTCCTCGAAGACCAGACCGCCGACTTCAGCTACGTGCGGCTGCACGGCGACGAAGAGCTCTACGTCAGCGGCTACTCCGACCGGGCCCTGCGCACCTGGGCGGGCAAGATCCGCGCCTGGCACGACGACGGCCGGCGGGACGTGCACGTCTACTTCGACAACGACGTCAAGGTCGAGGCGCCGCGGAACGCCGAGAGCCTCGCCGATCTGCTCGGGGTGGCGCCGCAAACCGGACAGTGAAAACCGGACAGTGAGTGGACAGTGAGCGCCGTCGGCTTGGATCAGCTCACGGGCCGGACCGGCTTGCGTGCTGTCGCTGGGGGTCGGCACGCGAGCCGTCCGGGCCCTCAACCACCCACGACCACCAGGGCCGCCAGCTTGGCCCGGACGTCGTCCGCGTCCGGGTGGCCCAGCTCCGTCAGCAGCCGCACCGACCGCAGCCAGCACTCGCGGGCCGGCGCCGCGTCGCCGTGGCGGAGGTACATCGTGCCCAGCTGGGCCAGTACGTCCGCCGCCTCGTACTGCTCGTCCATCGCGAAGAACATCTCGACCGAAGCGCGGATGCACGCGATGCCCTCGTCGAGGCGGCCCAGGCCGACCAGGGCCAGGCCACGCGTGTGCTGCGTGAACCGCGTGTCCACCGGCTCGCCGTCCGGGCCGAGGATCGCCAGCGCCGCGTCGGCCAGCCGCAGCGCCTGCTCGTGATCGCCCATCGACGTGCAGATGTCGCCCAGCGCCCGCAGCACACTCGCCTCGAAGTGGCCCAGCCCCAGCTCGCGGACGATCTCCAGGGCCTGCATCCCGTGCTCGTACGCCCAGGCGCAGTCGTCGAGGTTGTGCGCCGCCATCGCCAGGTTGTACTGCGCCCGCGCCTCGCCTTCGCGCGCCCCGAGCTCGCGCTGGATCGCCAGCACCTGCTCCAGGTACCGCCGCGCCTGGGCGTACTGCCGCGCGACCCCGTTGACCACGCCCAGCCCGCTCAGGATCCCCGCCTCGCCCGGCCGGTGGCCGCTCGCCCGCGCGGCTTCGAGCGCCACCGCGAACACCGACCGCCAGTCGTCGAGCCGCGAGCGCGTCACGAAGTAGCTTTGCAGCAGCCAGGCCAGCTTCCAGCAGACGTCGTCGCGGCCCCGGCGCCGCGCCAGGTGCACCGCCGCGATGAGGTTGCCGTACTCCTCGCCGAACCAGTCCAGCGCGTCGTGGTACTCGGGGAAGGCCGGCCCGCCTTCGAGGTCGTCGAGCTCCAGCAGCCGGTAGTAGCGCTCCGGCCGCATCCGCCGTGACGCGTTCAGCGCCGACGCCAGGTACCAGCCGAGCAGCCGGTCCGAAGCGGCCTCGCGCTCGGCCGCCGGGTCCAGCTGCGAAGCGGCTTCGCCCGCGTACGCCCGGATGAGGTCGTGGAACTGGTAGCGGCCCGGCCGCGGCTGGGCGAGCAGGTGCGCCGCGGCCAGCGTTTCGAGCATCGGGCGGGTCGCCGTGACGTCCAGGCCGGCGACCGCGGCCGCCGCCGGCGCGGTGAAGTCCACGCCGGTGTGCAGCCCGAGCAGCCGCAGCAGCCGGGCCGTCGACGGATGAAGAGCCTGGTAGGAGTAGGAAAACACCGAGCGGATGTTGGTGCCTTCGCCGTCGGCGAGGTCGAACGAGCCGAGCAGGTCGCCGGCCAGTGAGCCGGCGAACTCGTCGAGCGCCAGGTCGGGGAACTGCGCCGCGCGCACGGCCAGGATCCGGATGGCCAGCGGCAGCCCGCCGCAGTGGCGCACGAACCGCCCGGCCGCCGCCGGGTCGCGGGCG
The DNA here is from genome assembly GCF_002904295.1 of Amycolatopsis sp. CA-128772. Lineage (GTDB taxonomy): Bacteria > Actinomycetota > Actinomycetes > Mycobacteriales > Pseudonocardiaceae > Amycolatopsis. The sequence continues at coordinate 91,048 of NZ_PPHG01000060.1, read as the reverse complement.
ACGCGGTCGTGGCCGATCGTGGACGCCAGCAGCGCGACGGCGTCCTCGTCGCCGAGCTCCTCCAGCGCGATCCGGCGGGCGCCGTGCGTCGCGACCAGGGCGCGCAGCTGCCAGCGGCTGGTGACCAGGACCAGGCAGCCGGGCCCGGGCAGCAGCGGGCTCACCTGCTCGGTGCGGTTGGCGTTGTCGAGCAGGACCAGCAGCCGCCGTCCCGCGGTGTGCGTCCGCCAGCTCGCCGCGCGGCCGTCGAGGTCGCCGGGGATCGCCTCGCACGGCACGCCCAGCGCGGTCAGCATGGCTTCCAGCGCCGCCGACGGCTCGACCGGCTCGCCCGGGCCGTAGCCGCGCAGGTTGAGGTGGACCTGCCCGCCGGGGAACCGGTCGGCGACCTCGTGCGCGAAGTGCACGGCGAGCGTCGTCTTCCCGATGCCGCCCATGCCTTCGACGGACGCGATCGGCGTCGACGCGTCGGCGTCCACAGCCTCCGGCAGCAGCGCGTGCAACGCCTTGAGGTCGCACTCGCGTCCGGAGAAGGTCCGCAGGTCGGCGGGCAGCTGGTGGGGCACCTGCGGGTCGACGCCGAGCCGGTAGCGCGCCGGCGCGGGCGTGGTGCCGCTGTCCGTGCCGGTGAGGATCGCCTGGCGGGTGCGCTGCAGCGACGGCCCGGGGTCGAGCCCGAGTTCGTCGGCCAGCACGCGGCTGATCCGGCGGTGGACGTCGAGCGCCTCGGCCTGGCGGCCCGACCGGTACAGCGCGATCATCAGTTGCTCGTGCAGCCGCTCCCGCAGCGGGTTCTCCCTGGTCAGCCGGGCGAGCTCGGGGATGACCGTGCCGTACTCGCCGACTTCGAGCAGCGCGTCGGCCCACTGCTCGCGCACGCGCAGCCGTTCCTCGGCCAGCTGGCCGGCTTCGTCGCGGTGCAGGGCGTCGGACTCGACGTTCAGCAGCGCCGGCCCGCGCCACTGCGCGAGCGCCTCGGCGAAGTGCGCGGCCGCCCGGCGGCTCTCGCCGCGGTCCATCGCCGCCTTGCCGCGGACGGCCAGCGCGCGGAAGCGGGTCAGGTCGAGCAGGTCGTCGGCGAGTTCGATCAGGTAGCCGCCGCTCTCCGTGCGGATCGCGACCTGGTCGCCCAGCGCCCGGCGCAGGCGCAGCACGTACGTCTGGAGGGCGCCCTTGGAGCGGCGGCGGTCGTCGTGCCACAGCCAGCGGCCCAGCTCGTCGACCGGCACGACCCGGTTCGCGCGCAGCAGAAGCCCGGCCAGGACGATCAGCGGCCGGCTGCCCCCGAGCGGTACCGGGCGGCCGTCGGCCGTGACCTCGGCCGGACCCAGCACGCGGAAATCGAGGACCACGGAGCCATTCTGGCCGGAAACACCCAGTCCGGCACCTGTTTGCGAAACCCGGGACGGTGGCATGATCGGGCTCGATGAAGGTCTACGCGATCCCCCTGCGCACCCGGTTCCGCGGCATCACCGTCCGTGAGGGGGTGCTGCTGCACGGTCCGGCGGGCTGGGGAGAGTTCTGCCCGTTCGCCGACTACTCCGACGCCGAGAGCGTGCCGTGGCTGCGGGCGGCGCTGGAGGCGACCGAAGCAGGCTGGCCCGCGCCGGTCCGCGACCGGGTCGAGGTCAACACGACGGTCCCGGTGGTCGGCCCGGAGCAGGCGTACGAGCTGGTCCGCGCCTCCGGCTGCCGGACGGCCAAGGTGAAGGTGGCCGATCCGCGCGTCTCCGTGGCCGACGACTGCGCGCGGGTGGAGGCGGTCCGCGCCGCGCTCGGCCCGGACGGCGCCGTCCGCATCGACGCGAACACAGCCTGGGACGTCGACACGGCGGTGCGGGCGATCACCGACCTCGACAAGGCGGCGGGCGGCCTGGAGTACGCGGAACAGCCGTGCCCGTCGATCGAGGAGCTGGCGGCAGTGCGGCGCCGGGTGGGTGTCCGCATCGCGGCCGACGAGTCGATCCGCCGGGCGGAGGACCCGCTGAAGGTAGCGGTCGCGGGGGCGGCGGACATCGCGGTCCTGAAGGTTTCCCCCCTCGGCGGCGTCCGGCGCGCGCTGGAGGTGGCCGAGGCGTGCGGGCTGCCGTGCGTGGTGTCCTCGGCGGTGGAGACAAGCGTGGGTCTCGCGGCGGGCCTGGCGTTGGCGGGCGCGCTGCCGTCGCTGGAGTTCGCCTGTGGACTGGGCACGATTTCGTTGCTGCAAGGCGATGTTTCCGCGAATCCACTGTCCCCTGTGGACGGTTACCTGCCGGTGCCCAGGGAGGCCCCGGAGCCGGTGGACGCGTTCCCGGCGCCGCCCGAGGTGGCCGCGGCGTGGGAAGAGCGCCTGGCGCGGGTACGCGCGCTCGCCTGACCCCGAGGGCGAAGTTCAGGGTCGGGGTCGGGGCCGTTCCGGATGTGGTCAGGGTGCCCCGGGCGCGAGTATTGAGCCATGACGAACAGCGTGTACACCCCGGAAACCACCAAGAAGGTCCGCCGCAGCCGGACCGACAAGATGCTCACCGGCGTCTGCGGCGGGTGGGCCACCTACCTCGGCATCGACGCCAACGTCCTGCGCATCGGCCTGGTCGCCGCCGTGTTCCTGTCGGTCGGCATCGCCATCCCGATCTACGTGGCCGCCGCCATCCTGACGCCGGAAGAGGACTCCTGAACGAGGGCGGGCGCCGGTTCGCAGGGGGAACCGGGGCCCGCCGGCTGACGGGGTGCACGAAACGAACGGCCCGGGCGCCAGGGGACGCCCGGGCCGTTCGGCCGAGGCGGCTGGGCCGAACGGCACAAAAGCGCGGCGCGAATCCCGTTCGAGGGGTTAGGGTTCGCGCTCGTGGATCAAGGGAGCAGAACGGCCGCGAAGGTCGTCGTCGGGATCCTCGGCGGGCTGTACCTGATCGCCGGGCTGGGCCTGACCGCCCTCGCCGCGTTCCTCGCGCTGGACGACCCGGGCGGCCGGTCCGCGACCAAGGTCGTGCTCTACGCCGCCGCCGCGTTCGCGATCTGGGTGCTGCTCACCGGGATCGGCGCGGTCGTCCTGGCGATGGAAGCGGAAGAAGCGAGCACGGCCTGGCTCGGGGGTCTCTTCGTGCTCGCGCTCGGCGTTGTCACCGTCGGCGCCTTCGCCGTGTGGTTCTTCACCAAGCCGTAGAAACGGAAAAGCCCGGCCCGCCGAAGCGGACCGGGCTTTCCCTGCGTGGATCAGAAGTCCATGCCACCCATGCCACCGGACGGGTCGGCGGGAGCGGCCGAAGCCTTCTCCGGCTTGTCCGCCACGACGGCCTCGGTGGTCAGGAACAGCGCCGCGATGGACGCGGCGTTCTGCAGCGCGGAGCGGGTGACCTTCGTCGGGTCCGGCACGCCGGCGGCGAGCAGGTCCTCGTAGACACCCGTGGCGGCGTTGAGGCCGTGACCCTGCGGCAGGCCCTTGACCTTCTCCACCACGACGCCGCCCTCAAGGCCGGCGTTGATCGCGATCTGCTTGAGCGGGGCCTCGACGGCCACCTTGACGATGTTGGCACCAGTGGCCTCGTCGCCCTCGAGCTTCAGGCCCGCGAAGGCGGCCTCGGCGGCCTGGATCAGAGCCACGCCACCACCGGCGACGATGCCCTCTTCCACGGCGGCCTTGGCGTTGCGCACCGCGTCCTCGATGCGGTGCTTGCGCTCCTTGAGCTCGACCTCGGTCGCGGCGCCGGCCTTGATGACGGCCACGCCGCCGGCCAGCTTCGCGAGCCGCTCCTGCAGCTTCTCGCGGTCGTAGTCCGAGTCCGAGTTCTCGATCTCGGCGCGGATCTGGTTGACGCGACCCTGGATCTGGTCGGCGTCGCCCGCACCCTCGACGATGGTCGTCTCGTCCTTGGTGATGACGGCCTTGCGGGCCTTGCCCAGCAGGGACAGGTCCGCGTTCTCCAGCTTGAGGCCGACGTCCTCGGAGATGACCTGGCCACCGGTCAGGATCGCGATGTCCTGCAGGATCGCCTTGCGGCGGTCACCGAAGCCCGGCGCCTTGACGGCGACGGACTTGAAGGTGCCGCGCATCTTGTTGACGATGAGGGTGGCCAGGGCCTCGCCCTCGACGTCCTCGGCGATGATCAGCAGCGGCTTGCCGGACTGGATGACCTTCTCCAGCAGCGGCAGGACGTCCTTGACGGTGGAGATCTTGGAGCCGAAGAGGAGGATGTACGGGTCCTCGAGCTCGGCTTCCTGACGCTCCGGGTCGGTCACGAAGTAACCGGAGATGTAGCCCTTGTCGAAGCGCATGCCCTCGGTGAGCTCGAGCTCGAGACCGAAGGTGTTGCTCTCCTCGACGGTGACGACGCCTTCCTTGCCGACCTTGTCCAGCGCCTCGGCGATCAGCTCGCCGATGGTGCGGTCAGCGGCCGAGATCGAGGCGGTAGCAGCGATCTGCTCCTTGGTCTCGATCTGCACGGCGGCCTTGTGGAGCTGCTCGGTGACGGCCTCGACGGCCGCCTCGATGCCACGCTTGAGGGAGATGGGGTCGGCGCCGGCGGCGACGTTGCGCAGCCCCTCGCGGACGAGGGCCTGGGCGAGCACGGTGGCGGTGGTGGTGCCGTCACCCGCGACGTCGTCGGTCTTCTTGGCGACCTCCTTGACGAGCTCGGCCCCGATCTTCTCCCACGGGTCTTCGAGCTCGATCTCCTTGGCGATGGAGACACCATCGTTGGTGATGGTCGGCGCGCCCCACTTCTTTTCGAGCACGACGTTCCGGCCCCGCGGGCCGAGGGTCACCTTGACGGCTTCGGCGAGGGTGTTCAAGCCGCGCTCGAGACCGCGGCGGGCGTCCTCGTCGAACGCGATCAGTTTGGCCATTGCGGTGTGGTCCTCCGGTATTGGGCGCAGCCGCCGCGCTGTGGTTCTTTGCAGCGGCGGCAGCAGGACTCTTTCCTCGGCCAGGCTCGGTGCCCGCGACGGACGACTGGACCCGGGTGGGGGTACAGCCTCACCGTCCCGACCTTTGGCACTCAACGGCGTCGAGTGCCAAGTTCGTGTTTAGCACTCTCAGGGGGAGAGTGCAAGAAGCCCAGCTCAGCGTCGCACGATCAGGAGCTTGTTCCGGTCAGGCCGCCGCGTCCCGCGCGCACGGGCAGCAGGCGGCAGAACGTCATGCGGCGGCCGACGGCAGAACAAGCTCCTCAGGGAGCCTGGCTCTTTCACCCTATGCCTCCTCCTATGCCGGAGGACCACGGCTCCGACCGGCTGAAACACGCGCTGCGTACCCCGCGACTACCTCACATGCCCGGATGGGAAGCCACCATCGGCCAAGTGGTCGTTCGCGCACTGATCGCCGGCTCCGAAGGCGGGAGCGACCTTCCCTGGCGGTCGGCTCGCTCCCGGCTCAAAAAGCAGCTTCGGAACGCGCTCGGCACGGCTCCGGCCGAGCCGTTGGGTGTGCTCGAATCGGTCATGGCGGAGGCGGACCCTCAACGCTTTCGACGCACGGCGGTCGAGCTTGCGCTGGGGCCGCGCCTATTACCTCCTCGGCGTGCCGGCGGTCATCCTCGCGACCACCGCCGGCGCCACCGGCCTCGCGACCGCGGCGGGCCGAGTCGTCGCCGCCGTCACAAGACGTGTTCGAGTCGACCTACTGGGAGAAAGTTCTCGAACCACACCGCAGGAAGGGTCACCTCCTGCGAGGTGACGTGCCTCCAGGCAAGTTCACCGGCGAGAGCGGCCTCCGTGCACTCAGGAGCTTGGCTTGATGCTGATCGACGTCGGCGGTGCGTTGAGCGACGACGAAGGCGCGTTGGTCGACGAGCCGCCGTCGGGGCCCACCGGGATGTTCGGCGCCGTCGTCTGGGTGCCGCCGCCACCGCCGCCGCTGTCACCGAAGAGGAAGATCGCGCCCACGACCAGGCCGGCCACGACCACCAGGCCCAGCACGATGAAGATCCACTTCTTGCCGCCGCCGCTCTTCGGCTGGTGGAACGCGCCCGCGCCGCCCGCGGGCATCGGCGGGCGCAGGCGCATCGGGTCGCCCGGCGGGCCGTAGCCCGGTGGCGGACCCTGCGGGGGCATGCCCTGCTGCGGGTAGCCGTACCCCGGCGGCGGGCCCTGGGGCGGCATCCCCTGCGGCGGCATGCCCTGCGGGGGGTAGCCGTAACCCGGCGGCGGACCCTGCGGCGGCGGGCCCTGCGGCCCACCAGGGCCCTGCGGTCCACCAGGGCCCTGCGGTCCGGGCCCCTGGCCGTAGCCGGGCTGCTGCTGTCCTCCGTACGGGTGCACGGGGGCCCCCTCTCCCTGCGGTGCGCTGTTCTGATGCGGCCCCTGTTGTACCTGACCAGGACGCTGCGGCGCGGGGATTCCGCCCGAATGGGACCCGGGCGGGCCCGGCGGGGTGTCGGACGTGGCCAGCGGGCCGAGCGCGCGGCGCGCGGCCGCGACCATCTCGACGCAGCTGGCGTAGCGGTCGGCCGGGTTCTTGGCCATGCCGCGGCGGATCACCTCGTCGATCGACGGCGGCAGCGCGACGGCGCGGGAGATCGCCGGCGGCTCGCCGTTGAGGTGGCCCTTGATCACCGTCGGCACGTCGCCCTTGAACGGCGGGCTGCCGGTGAGGCACGCGTAGAGGACGCACGTCAGCGCGTACTGGTCGGTGCGCCCGTCCAGCGGCTCCCCGCGCAGGTGCTCGGGAGCCGCGTACGTGGGCGAGCCGAGGAAGTCGCCGCCGCGCGTGCGGTGGCCGGTCGCGCCGCGGCGCGTCAGCCCGAAGTCGGCGACGTACACGTGCTCGCGCGAGGTCTCCTTCTTCGTCACGAGCACGTTCGCCGGCTTGACGTCGAGGTGGACCAGACCACGGTTGTGCAGCGTGTCGAGCGCGTCCGCGACCTGGTCGAGCATCGTCAGGGCGCGGGCGGGCGCGATGGGTCCCCCCGAGATCAACCCGGCGAGATCGCCGCCGTCGACCATCCGCATGGCGATGTAGAGCATGCCGTCGAGCTCGCCGAAGTCGTACAGCGGCACGACATTGGCGTGGTCGATCGCGGACGTGTTGCGCGCCTCGTCGACGAACCGTTCGCGGAACTCGGCGTCGGCCCCGAGGTGGTCACCGATGACCTTCAGGGCCACCTTGCGGCCGAGCCGCACGTCGGTGGCCTTGTAGGTCACGCTCATGCCGCCCTTGCCGAGCACCCCGTCGATGCGGTAGTTGCCCAGCCGGCGACCGGTGAGGTCCCCCGACACATCGCCTGTCACGCCCGAAGCCTAACGCCCCTGGTTCGGCGCCTGACGGGGGTTCACCGATCACCCGGCAGGCGGGTTACGAAACCTTTCGAACGTCGGCTGCCTGGCTACGACCGTCTCGGCCGGACTGCACTTCGAACTCGACGCGGTCGCCTTCGTCCAGAGTGCGGAATCCTTCGGACTGGATGGCCGAATAGTGGACGAACACGTCCGGGCCCTCCGTCGATTCGATGAACCCGTAGCCCTTTTCCGAGTTGAACCATTTGACGGTGCCGACAGCCACGGCGCCCTCCCTCAGCACAAAGGATCCGCTGGCCCGAGCGGATGCCAGCGGCGGAGTGCCAATCACGCTACCGGAATTATTGTCCGCGGCAATGGGCAATTCGTCCGAAGATCACGAACCCGAAAGGCGCCGGTTCCGCGCGTGCACGAGCACCGTCCCGGGACCCGCGAAGTCGACCGCGAGTCCTTCGCCGGTGCGCAGCGACTGCGGTCCGCCCGGGTCGAGGGCCCGCAACCGGCACTGCACGGTGTCCGGGTAGGCCAGCAGGTAGTCCGGCCGGACCGTGACCAGCTCGCCCTTGCCGAGCTCGAACGCGTCCACCGGGCCGGGCGCGGCCAGCACGAGCGGCCCGGTTCCGCTGTAGTGCTCGAGGAACCCCGAATCGGCGCCGAAGAGCTGCTGCAGCGGCACCCAGCCGGTGTCGTGCCGGACCGACGACGGCCGCACGAGCACCGCGTCGCGGTGCACCGACCAGCCCGTGCCGCCGCCGAGCTCGAGCGGGTAGACGTCGCCGGGGCGCAGCGGCGCGAAGTCGATCCAGCCGCCGTCGGACGGCGCGGTGTATACCGCCGTCGCGGCCTTGCCAGCGCGGACGCCGCCGCGGCCCGCCGGCGTCTCGGTGACGCCGAACCGGCTGGCCAGCAGGGTTTCCGGCGCCGCCCGCACGGCCTCGCCCGGGTCCAAGAGGACGCGGGCGACGCCGAAGGCCGGCGTGTGCCGGGTCTGGACGCGCATCAGCGCGACGGGACGTGCGAGACGATCCAGCCGACCAACGCGGACGGGTTGCGCGTCTGCGTCATGATCTGGCCGGGGCCGACGAAGTCGAACACGAGCCCTTCGCCGCTCTTCATCGACTGGATGATGCCCTGCGCGACCTTCCGGATCTGGTACTGCACGGTGTCGGCGTACGCGACGACGTGCCCGGTGTCGACGGTCACCATCTCGCCCTGCTGCAGCGTGATGGTCTCGACCGCGCCGTAGCAGCTGACGAGCAGCTGGCCCTGGCCGGTGGCGTGGGTGAGGAAACCGCCCTCGCCGCCCATCAGGTTCTTCATCCCGCCCCACTTGGTCTCCGTCTGCACGCCGTGCGACGACGCGAGCCAGCAGCCGCGGGTGACGGCCCAGCCGGTGCGGCCGTCGAGGGTGATCACCTGGATGTCGCCGGGCAGGTTGGCGGCGACGTCGACCCAGCCGCCGTTCTGCGGCGCGGTGAAGGTGGAGATGAAGAAGGACTCGCCGGAGAGGAAGGCGCGGCCGAGGCCCTTCATGATCCCGCCTTGGGCCTGCGACTGGACCTGCACGCCGTAGCTGGTGGCCATCATCGCGCCGGACTCGACCTGGCACGGCTCGCCGGGCGCCAGCATCAGCCGGGCGACGGCGAACGAGGGCTGTTGACGGATTCCGACCTGCATGCGTACTCCCCATCGGCGTGCTCGTGACGGGGCAGAGTCTTGCACGCTCCGGAAAGCCGGGGAGGATGGTCCGGTGATCTCCGTCGACGACTACCGCGACCGGGTTGCCGCACTCCTCGGCACCGCGCCCGCGACCGCCCTGCCCCTCGCCGCCGCGGCCGGTCTCGTCCTGGCCGAGGACGTGACGGCGACCGTGTCCCTGCCACCCTTCGACAACTCCGCGATGGACGGCTACGCGGTCCGCGCGGCCGACGTCGCCACCGCGCCGGTGACCCTGCCGGTCGCCGACGACATCCCGGCCGGCCGGGTCGACGTGCAGCCCCTCGAACCGGGCACCGCGCACCGGATCATGACCGGCGCGCCGCTGCCGCCCGGCGCGGACGCCGTCGTGATGGTCGAGGACACCGACGGCGGCACCTCGCAGGTGACCATTTCTTCTCCCGCGCGCGAAGGGGCGCACATCCGCCGGACCGGCGAAGACGTCGTCGGCGGCAGCGTGGCGCTGCACGCCGGCACCGTGTTGAGGCACTCCCAGCTCGGCCTGGCGGCCGCGGTCGGGCTCGCCGAGGTGCGGGTGCACCGGCCGCTGCGGGTGCTGGTGGCGTCGACCGGCACCGAGCTGATCGACGCCCCGGCCCCGCTGCGCCACGGCCAGATCTACGAGTCCAACAGCGTGATGCTCGCCGCGGCGATCCGCGACCTCGGCTGCGAGGTCGACGTGGTTCGCAGCGTCGTCGACGACGTCGAGGAGTTCCGGAAGGTCATCGAGCCCAAGCTGGCCGGCGCCGACCTGCTGGTGACGTCCGGCGGCGTCAGCGCGGGCGCGTACGAAGTGGTGAAGGACGCGCTGACCGGTCAGGGCGTCGAGTTCGAGAAGGTCGCGATGCAGCCGGGCGGCCCGCAGGGCTGCGGGCGCTGGCAGGGCGTGCCGGTGGTGACGCTGCCCGGCAACCCGGTCAGCGTGCTCGTGTCGTTCGAGGCGTTCCTGCGCCCGGCGATCCTGACCGCGCTCGGCCACACCGACGTCTCGCGACAACAGGTGCGCGCCCGGCTGACCGAGGAGATGCCCTCGCCCGCCGGGCGCCGCCAGTACCGCCGCGGGGTGTTCACGCCGTCCGACGGGGAGGTCACCGGGATCGTCGGGCCGCGCGGCGGGCCGGGCTCGCACCTGCTCGGCGCGTTCACCCAGGCGAACTGCCTGATCGTGCTGCCGGAAGACGTCACGTCGGCAGCGGTTGGCGACGAGGTGGACGTCCTGCTGCTCTGACCGGGAAGTCCCGCAGCTTCCGGTAGGGCGCGAGCAGCGGCAGCGCGAGGAGCGAAACCGCCGCGGCCGCCCACAGCGTTTCGCGGACGCCGATCGCTTCGCCCAGCACGCCGCCGAGGACACCGGCCAGCGGGATCGACCCGTAGTTGACGAGCGACATGCTGGAATTGACCCGGCTGAACAGCTCGGGCGGGCAGTACTGCTGCCGGAACGTCGTCACCAGCACGTTGCCGGCGACGACACCGGCACAGACGCCGAACTCCGCGAGCACGAACAGCACGAGTCCCCCGCCGGGGCTGCTCAGCGGCCCGAGCAGCAGCATCGGTGCCGCGAAGACCTCGCACAGCAGCCACGCGCGGGCGGCCCCGAAGCGCGCGGCGAGCCGTCCGGCCACCGCCGCGCCGAGCACCCCGCCGGCCGCGGCCGTGGCCAGGACCAGGCCGAGCAGGCCGGGTGCGGTGCCGAGGGTGCGGGACAGGAAGACGATCTGGACGGCCTGGTAACCGGCGAGCGCGAGGTTGGAGACGGCGCCGAACACCATGAGCGTGCGCAGGTACCGGTCGTGCACGACGAACCGCAGCCCTTCGGCGATCTGGCTGCGCAGCGGCGAGCGCTCGGCGGGGACGACGGTCTCGCGCGCCCGGATCGTCCGCACGCACAGCACGGAGACGCCGAAGCTGACCGCGTCCGCGAGGATGCCGCTGACCGGGCCGAACGCCTGGGCCAGCAACCCCGCCAGGCCCGGTCCGGCGACCTGCGTCGCGGACTCGCTGCCCTGGAGCTTGGCGTTGGCGGCCAGGAGTTCGTCGTCGCGGACGAGGGCCGGGAGGTACGCGCGGTAGGCGAGGGTGAAGAACACCTTCGCGAAGCCGCCGAGCAGGGCCGCGGCCAGCAGGTACGGCATGGTCAGCACGCCGAAGACGGCGGCGAGCGGGACGCTGCCGAACACCACCATCGAGACGGTGTTGCTGACGAGCATCACCGGCCGCTTCGGCAGCCGGTCGACCCAGGCGCCGGCGGGCAGGCCGACGAGCAGCCACGGGAGCCAGGCCACCGCGGTCAGCAGCGCGACCTCGAAGGTGCTCGCCTGCAGCGTGACCACCGCGACCAGCGGCAACGCCGTGGTCGCGACCATGCTGCCGAGCATGCTGGTGGTCTCGCCGGTCCACAGCAGCCGGAAGTCCCGGTTCCCCCAGAGCCCTTTCACGGCTTGCCCAGCGACGCTCGCGCGGCGAAGAAGACCGGGCGGCGCTCGACGCCGTCGCCCGGTTCGGTGCGGTTCTCGAACTCGCTGATCAGCAGGAAGATCCGCTCGTTGAGCTCGTCGAGCTCCTCCTTGGACAGCCGCACCCACGTGTCGATGCTGAACGGCGCCCCGCGCCACTGTTCGGGGTAGGTCTCGCGGCTGGCGATCCAGTCTCGGGCGACCGCCGTCTGGTGGTCGAGCACGAGGACCTCGGCGGCTTCGGCGACCGGGTCGCCGGGGAAGTCGCCGGCCGCCCACCGCAGCGTCCTCGCACTGCGCTTCCACCAGCGTTCACGCTGGTCACGGGCCAGTTCCGGAGCTTCCTCGACCAGCTTCGCCGCGGCCAGGACCTTCATGTGGTGGCTGACGTTGCCGACCGCCTGGCCGGTCTTCGCGGCGAGCACCGACGCCGTCGCCGGGCCGTCGAGGTGGAGCAGTTCCAGGAGCCGGCGCCGCAGCTGGTGCGACATGGCGGCCAGCACCTTCGAATCGCGGATCTCCCTGATGTCATCGCCCATAACGCACAAGACTAGTTGTACAAGACCTCTTGCGCAATGGCGCTTGTGCAACTGCCCGCGTAAGCTTCGGGCATGGGTTTCGTCGCATGGGTGATCTTCGGCGCGATCGTCGGCTGGGCCGCGAACCTGGTCGTCGGCGGGCGCGCGCGGCACCGGCAGGGTTGCCTGGTCAGCGTGCTCGTCGGGGTCGTCGGCGCGGCGCTGGGCGGGCTGCTCTACCGGCTCGCGACCGGCCAGGCGAAGACGTTCGACTTCGACTTCCCCAGCTTCGGCGTGGCCATCCTCGGCGCGGTCGTGCTGCTGGCGATCCTGCGGCTGGTCAGCGGGCGCACCCGGCGTCCGAGTGACCGCTGGTAACTATTCTCCGGCGAACGGTGATCAAGGGGCCGCCGGCCGCTAGACTGCTCCCTCACGCGCATCTCCCGGTGGCCGGGTGCGTGCGCCGTCGGGGGGCGGATGCACCCGGCCCCTCTTCTTCGCTTCGATGACCACGTCGACCGCGCGCACCGGGTCGACGAGCGGCGGCACGGGCACCTCGTCGATCTCCTGACGCCACGCGCCCAGGAGCTCGCGAAGGCGGGCTTCGGCAGGATCGTGGCGCTGGATCATCGGTCCTCACAGGTCACACGGGGCAGCGCCCCGAACGGCGGCAACTACTTAGAGTCATCGCTGAAATCGACCATGCGTTACGACCGGGCGATCATTCCCACCCGCCGCGGTGACCCCCTCGCGGAGGAGCCGGGTGGGGCGCACGGACACGCTCACCTGGGGCAGCGGTAGCGTGGTGGCGCCCGCCGGACCTCCGGCGCCGACCATGCTTCCGACACGAAACCAGGGGACCCGACCATGAGCGGCACCCGGCCGGAGTCCGCCGGCAACCCAGTCGCGCACGCCCTCCAGCTCGCCCGCGAGACGCTGCCGCCGATGCACCCCGCGGGTCGCCCGTTCGTGGCCGGCGGCGTCGCCGCGACGCTGCTGGCCCGCCGGTTCTCGAAGGGCCTCGGGCTCGTCGGGGCGCTGGCGACGGTGGCGACGGCCGCGTTCTTCCGTGAGCCCAAGCGCGTCCCGCCGCCGCGTGACGGCGTCGCGCTGGCCTCGGCCGACGGTCTCGTGTCGCTGATCGAGGAAGCCGTGCCGCCCGCCGAGCTGGGCCTGCCGGCCGAGCCGCGGATGCGCGTCTCGGTGTTCCTCTCGGTGTTCGACGTGCACGTCCAGCGCGTGCCGGCGAACGGCGTGATCGAGCGCGTGGCCTACCGGCCGGGCAAGTTCCTCTCCGCCGACCTGGACAAGGCCAGCGACGACAACGAACGCAACTCCGTGCTGATGCGCACCGAAGACGGCCACGAGCTCGTCGTCGTGCAGATCGCCGGGCTGGTCGCGCGCCGCATCCTCTGCGAGATCCGCGAGGGCGACAAGGTCGGTGCCGCGTCGACGTACGGCATCATCCGGTTCGGCTCCCGGGTGGACCTCTACCTCCCGCCGGGCTCGACGGTGCTGGTCAGCAAGGGCCAGCGCACGGTCGGCGGCGAGACGGTCATCGCCGAACTCCCTGCCGCGCCCGCGAAAGGCTGATCGATGGTCCGCGTGACCACCCCGGGCGTCCGGCTGCTGCCGAACGCCATCACCGTGCTGGCGCTGTGCGCGGGCCTGTCGGCCGTGCAGTTCGCGCTGACCAGGAACTACGCGATGGCGATCGCCTCGATCGGCATCGCGGCGGTGCTCGACAGCCTGGACGGCCGGATCGCCCGTCTCTTGGACGCGACGTCGAAGATGGGCGCCGAGCTGGACTCGCTGTCCGACGGCATCTCCTTCGGCGTCGCGCCGGCCCTGGTGATCTACGTGTGGCAGACCGGCGCGGACCGGATCGGCTGGGTGGCGTCGCTGATCTTCGCCGTCTGCATGATCCTGCGGCTGGCCCGGTTCAACACGCTCTTGGACGACACCGAGCAGCCGCCGTACGCGAGCGAGTTCTTCGTCGGCGTCCCGGCGCCCGCGGGCGGCCTGCTGGGGATGCTGCCGCTGGTGGCCTACCTGCAGTGGGGCGAGGGGTGGTGGTCGTCGCAGTACGTCGTGTGGGCGTGGACGGTCGCCATCGCGGCACTGCTGATCAGCCGCATCCCGACGCTGTCGCTGAAGACGGTCAAGGCGCCGCCCAAGGCGATCGCGCCGCTGCTGCTGGGCGTCGCCCTGCTGGCCGCGGCGATCATCCAGTTCCCGCTGGTCGCGCTGATCGCGGCGATGGTCCTGTACCTGGCGCACATCCCGTACTCGATCTACCGGCACCGCTGGCTGGCGGCGCACCCGGAGGCCTGGACGGTCCCGCCGAGCGAGCGCCGCGCGATCCGCCGGGCCCGCTCCCCCCGCCGCCTGGGCCTGCGGCGCCCGCTGCGCCGCCGCGTCGCGGGCGCGGCCATGCGCGCGGTCCGCCTCCCCCGCGAGACGGCCCGCATCCCCCGCAGCCCCTCGGACAACGGCCAGGGCCCCCGCCGCCGCACCTGGCGCCAGATCGGCCTCCGCCGCAAGTAGTGTCGCCCCCCAATCACGCGAGTTACGCCCCCAATCACGCGAGTTCCGTCCCTGATCACGCGAGTTCGCCGTTCCGGTACGGCGACCCCGCGTGATCCGGCAGGCATCTCGCGTGATCGGGCGGGCATCTCGCGTGCTTGAGGGGGCATCTCGCGTGTTCGGGAGGTCGACACGGGAGCGCCGGGGACGCGGTGGCTCGCTAGGGTTGACGGCGTGAGCCACCCGCAGATCACGCTGACCGTCCGGCACACGCCGTCCGCGCTGGACACGCGCCGGGGCGTTGTCCGGCTGCATCCCGAAGTCCTCGACGCGCTCGGCCTGCGGGCCTGGGACGCCGTGCACCTCACCGGGGCGCGGGTCAGCGCCGCGCTCGCCGCGCCCGCCGACGAGACCGGCGTGCCCGGTGTCCTGCTCACCGACGACGTCACCATGTCGAACCTCGGCGTCACCGAGGGCGCGGAGGTCGTCGTCGCGCCCGCCGAGGTCGCGGCCGCGAAGACGGTGACCGTCGCCGGGTCGCGGCTGGCCAGCGTGTCGGTCAGCCCGCACATGCTGCGGCTCGCGCTGATCGGCAAGGTGCTCACCATCGGTGACGCCGTTTCGCTGCTGCCGCAGGACCTCGCGCCGTCGCCGGGGTCGGACCCGGCCGGCCTGCGCGGCCAGCTGTCCCGCGCGATCGGCGCCACCTGGACGAACGAGCTGCTCACCGTCACCGCCACCGAGCCCGCCGGCACCGTCGCCGTCGGACCGTCCACAGTGGTCACCTGGCGGGACGGCGCGCGCCCGGCCGCCGAAGCCGCCGTGCCGCGGACGGCGACCGCGCTGGTCCGCACCTCCGCCGTCACCGCGGCCGAGGAGTGGATCGACGCCGAGGTCGTCGAGGACGAGGTCGTCACCGAAGAGGAGCCGGCCGTGCCGCTGGCCGACCTGATCGGTGCCGAGGCCGCCGCGCGCAAGCTCGGCGAGTGGTTCGACCTGGCCTTCCACCGGCCCGAGCTGCTGGCCCGGCTCGGCGCGCCCGCCCACCTCGGCGTCCTGCTGTCCGGCCCCGAGGGCGTCGGCAAGGCGACGCTCGTGCGCTCGGTGGCCCACGAAGCCGACATCAGAGTCGTCCCGCTGGCCGCGCCGAACCTCGCCGTGCTGGACCCGAACGTCGCCGTGGCCCGCCTGCGCGAGGCCGTCCGCGCGGCCGACGGCCCGACCGTCCTGCTGCTCACCGACGTCGACGCGCTGCTGCCCGCGGCGAGCCCGCCGCCGGTCGCCACGGTCGTGCTGGAGGAGCTGAGGACAGCCCTCAAACGCGAGCGTTTCGCCGTCGTCGCGACGACGGCCCGGGCGGAGTCCGCCGACCCGCGGCTGCGCGCCGCCGACCTGCTGGACCGTGAGCTCGGCCTGGCCCTTCCGGACGCGAAAACCCGCCGTGAGCTGCTCAACGTCCTGCTCCGGGACGTCCCGCTCGACCAGGGCATCGACTGCGGCGTCCTCGCCGAGCGGACGCCGGGCTTCGTGGCGGCGGACCTGATCGCGCTGCGCCGCGACGCCGCGTTGCGGGCGGCGCTGCGCCAGCGCGACACCGACGAGCCGCGCATCTCGCAGCGGGACCTGCTGGACGCGCTGGCCACCGTCCGGCCGGTGTCGATGTCCACTTCGGACAACCTGGCCACCGGCGGGCTGACCCTGGACGACGTCGGGAACATGGTCGACGTCAAGCAGTCGCTCACCGAAGCCGTGCTCTGGCCGCTGCGGTACCCGGACTCGTTCGCCCGGCTCGGCGTCGAACCGCCGCGCGGGGTGCTGCTGTACGGGCCGCCCGGTGGTGGCAAGACGTTCCTCGTGCGGGCGCTGGCCGGCACCGGCGCGCTGAACGTCTTCGCGGTCAAGGGCGCCGAGCTGATGGACAAGTGGGTCGGCGAGTCCGAACGCGCGGTCCGCGAGCTGTTCCGCCGGGCCGCCGAGGCCGCGCCCGCGCTGATCTTCCTGGACGAGATCGACGCGCTCGCCCCGCGCCGCGGCCAGTCGTCCGACTCGGGCGTCGCCGACCGCGTGGTCGCGGCCCTGCTCACCGAGCTCGACGGCGTCGAGCCGATGCGCGAGGTCGTCGTCCTGGGCGCGACGAACCGGCCGGAGCTGGTCGACCCGGCGCTGCTGCGGCCGGGCCGGCTCGAGCGCCGCGTCTACGTGCCGCCGCCGGACGCCGGGTCCCGCGCGGCGATCCTGGCCGCCACCTCGAAGAACACGCCGCTGGCCGACGACGTCGACCTGGCCGCGGTGGCGTCCACTCTGGACGGTTACTCGGCGGCCGACTGCGCGGCGCTGATCCGCGAAGCGGCGTTGACGGCGATGCGCGAGTCGCTGGAGGCTCGCGAAGTCACCGCGGCCCACCTGGAGACGGCCCGGAAGACGGTCCGGCCGAGCCTCGACCCGGCCCAGCTCGCCACCCTCGAGGCGTACGCGAAGACCCAGTCCGGCGAATGAAAAAGGGGCGGCCGTCGCGCGACGGCCGCCCCTTTTCCCGGAAGCTTCAGCTGCCCTTGTGGCCGCTCTGGTATTCCTTCGTCACGATGACGATGACGCCGGGGGTCGCGCTCTGGATGCCTTCGAAGCGCGGCTCGGCCTTGATGTCGAACTCCTGGGCCAGCTGCTTGGCCGCGGCTTCCTCGTCGGTGCCCGGGCGGTAGTACGCCGTCGTCGTCGGGATGATGCCCTGGGAGTAGTTGCCGACCTCGTTGACGTTCCAGCCGCCGCCGCGGAAGTCCTCGGCCGCCCGGTCCGCCAGGCCCTTGATCGTCGAGTTGTTGAGCACCCGGACGGTCACCCACTTGTTGGACGCCTGCTGGTCACCGCCCGGCTGACCGGGTTGACCCGGTTGGCCGGGCTGCCCCGGCTGGCCGGGCTGCCCCGGCTGGCCGGGCTGCCCGGGGCCGGCCGACGTCGGCTGACCGGGCGCCGGCGAACTCGGCGACGACGGCGTGGCCGACGAAGAGCTCGCCGAAGTCGAAGGCGGTGTCGAAGCAGAGCCCGACGGCGGCGCCGATGTCCCGCCGGACGTACCCGGCTGCGTCGCGGTGCCGCTCGGCCCGGCTTCGTTCGACCCGTCGCCGCCACCCAGCGCCGTGATCCCGCCGATCACGGCGGCGATGATGGCCACCCCGACCAACGCGACGCCCGCGGCCTTCATCGGCCGGGACATACCCGAAAACACACTCATTTCAGCTCGATCCCCAGTCGCCGGGCGCCTCGCTTGCGCTGGCGGGCGGCCCGCGTTTTCCGCAGCCGCTTCACCAGCATCGGGTCGGCTTCGATCGCCTCCGGCTTCTCCAGCAGCTTGTTGAGCAGCTGGTAGTAGCGTGTAGCAGACAAGTCGAAGCGTTCGCGGATGGCGTTCTCCTTCGCCCCGGCATGCCGCCACCACTGACGCTCGAAGGCGAGGATCTCGACCTCGCGTTCGGTCAGGCCGGGCACGGGCTTCGGCGGCGACGGCTGCGGCTCAGCCATCGACTCCGCGGCGTCCATCCGAGTCCCTCTCAATCGGGCGTCCTGGCGATTCAGACCTAGCTCTCCGCGGGCGCCATTCAACCACGGAAGCCACCGGCGACGTGGGCATCGACGTCGGCGCGTCACGGTCTGATGCAGGTCTACCAGAGGGGTCCGACTAAACTGGCTCGCCGTGACCATCCACCCCATCGTGATCGCCGGCGAACCCGTGCTGCACCAGCCGACTCGGAAGATCACCGAGTTCGACGAGAAGCTGCGCACGCTCGTGGACGACATGTTCGAGACGATGTACGCCGCCGAGGGCGTCGGCCTCGCGGCCAACCAGATCGGCCTCGACCTGCGGGTGTTCGTCTACGACTGCCCGGACGACGAGGGCGTGCGCCACAAGGGCGTCGTCGTCAACCCGAAGCTCGAGACGTCGGAGATCCCGGAGACCATGCCGGACCCGGACGACGACTGGGAGGGCTGCCTCTCGGCGCCCGGCGAGTCGTACCCGACGGGCCGCGCGAAGTGGGCGAAGGTAACCGGCGCCGACCTCGAAGGCAACCCGATCGAGGTCGAGGGCACCGGCTACTTCGCGCGCTGCCTGCAGCACGAGACCGACCACCTCGACGGGTACATCTACCTGGACCGCCTGGTCGGCCGGCACGCGCGCGCGGCGAAGAAGATGTTGAAGCACAACAAATGGGGCGTCCCGGGCAACTCGTGGCTCCCGCCGCGCACCCCCGAGGACGACGGCGCCGTCATCTGACCCCGCCCCCAGCGCCCCAATGTGGCGTTGGTTGCGTCCAACGCACCCAATGTGGCGTTGGTTGCGTCCAACGCACCCAATGTGGCGTTGGTTGCGTCCAACGCACCCAATGTGGCGTTGGTTGCGTCCAACGCACCCAATGTGGCGTTGGTTGCGTCCAACGCACCCAATGTGGCGTTCGGTGCGTTGGACGCACCGAACGCCACATTGGGGCGCTTGAGACTCAGCAGCCGAGGAAGTGGCAACGGACGACGCGAGGCGTCTCCAGCACCGAACCTGCCTTGACGTCCTGCGCGAGCCGGACGTACTGCGCGTGCGTCCAGGCCAGCGGGGTCGCCGACGTGTTCGGCGTGCCGGCCGGGAAGCCGGTCTGGCCCGACGGCGGGTTCTCGTCCCACACCTGCTCCGGCATGGTCTCCGCCGAGCTGCTCACCCGTCCGAGGTCACGCAGCCGCCGCGCGGCCGACGCCGGGTCGCCGAGCGTCAGTTCGTACTCGCCGCGCTCGCCGGCGAGCAGCGGCCACAGCCGGCCGAACGTCGTGCGGCTCTCCGCCGGGAACGTGTAGTCCCACGGCGAGCCGTCGGCCTGCTCGCCGTAGCCGTCCTTCGTGTAGCGGTGCCAGAACTGGCCGGTCGGCGTGGTGAAGGCGATGTCCTTGTCGGTGACGCGCACGCTGTTGCGGATCACCGGGTCGTCGGCGCGGTAGATGCCGAGCCGGACGAGGTCGAGGAACCCCGCGTCGGTGACCGCGCGCTGGTCCATCGTCACGCTCGAGTTGCCGAGGTTGTACGTCGTACCGTTGTTCGCGTCGGCGTCCTTGGTCAGGCGGACGAAGTACGGGTCCTTCGACAGCGGCCCGTTCGTGGTGATCGTCTGCTTCGGCAGGTCGGCCTTCATCTTGTCGGCCGCGGCGAGGTAGCGGGCGGCGTCGGCCGAAGCGCCGTTGTGCGTGGCGATGTCGGCGGCGCAGACGAGCCCGGCGATCACCGAGGCGATGGTCGACGGGGACCAGCCGTCCTGCTCCTCCCAGCGCTCCTGCTGGGTGTACGGCGACGGCTGCCCGTCCGGCCCCCGGTAGCCGAGGATGAAGTCGGCGGCCTTGCGGACGCCGGGCCACAGGTCGTTCCGGCCGAGCTGCTGGGCGAGCACGATCGGGAACGCCGTCTCGTCGAGCTGGATCGACGTCCAGTAGGGGACGCCGTCGACCCGGCTGTTCTGCGGCATGTGCCCGTCGGCCTGCTGCTGCGTGCCGAACATGTAGGACACCGCGCGGTTCGCCGCGGCCGTGTCGCCGCCGGCGGCCAGGCCGGTCGCGATCTGGTAGAGGTCACGCGGCCAGACGAGGTGGTAGGTGCCGGACGGCGACCACTCCGGGTCGTTGTTCCCGAACCGCCACGGCATGCTCGGCGACGCGATGAACGCGCCCGGGTGGTGCTTGTCCTCGCTGGCGGCGAGCGTGAGCATCGACGCCTGGTAGAGGTCGCGCTCGGCGTCGGTCTTCAGCGACGACGGCGGCTTGCTCACCCCGCGCAGGTACTGCCGCCAGCCGCGGTCGTACGCGCGCGTGATGTCGCGGACGCCGCGTCGCTGCGACGCCTGCGCGCTCTTCAGCGCGTCGGCGGCCTTCACGCCCATGCCGAGCGCGAGGGTGACGTGCCGGTTGCGGAGCCCGTCGGCGGCCGTCTGCCCGGTCAGCACGACGTTGCCCGTGGCCGCGGTGTCGTACTGCTTCAGCTGGAAGGTCTTGGTGAGCTGCGTGTTGCCGTCGGACGCGCCCGCGTAGCCGACGCTGGTCTTCGTGAACGCGGGTTTCGCGGTGAGGGCGGCGGCGTTCGTGGCGTCCTGCGCGGTGACGGCGTCACCGGCGCGGGCGGCCGAGTCGTCGGAACCGTCGTTGGTCAGGTCCGGGTCGGCGACCGCGTAGAGCTGGTAGGGCCGCCCGGTGAGCGACTGGAAGTCGACGTCCACCAGCACGGTCGTGGCGGCCGGGTCGGTGACGTAGGTCTTGCGGAGGCGCCAGCGGTGCTGGTCGTCGGTGATGGTCTGCTCGTAGGTCAAGCTGTCGTCGTCGATGCGCCGCACCTGCTGGGACTTCGCGGTGTAGTCCGCGACGGCGAAGCTGCGGCCGTCCGTGACGACGAAGTTCATCGAGCGGACGCTGGGCGTGGACAGGTCCGGGTAGTAGACCTCGGACAGCTGGCCGCCCTGGAGGGTGAACCAGACGTTGCTCGACCGGTCGTGGGCCGTGCCGAACCCGGTCTTGTTCGCGGGCAGCCAGCTCGGGTGGGCCCCGGGTGCGCCGGGTGCCGGTCCCGAAGCCACCTCGGCCACCGCGGTCGCCGGGATCAGGCCGGCGATCAGCAGTCCGGCGAAGGCGCCGGAAATGAGTTTGCGCATATCAACCCCACAGAAGATCGCTTTCTGCACCGTTACAGAAGCGACTTGGGAGTCTGCCGCCGATCCTTCACCGGCGCATGAGCCGATCCGGTGAACCACTGACCGTCACTGGTCCGGTGAACCGGTTCACGGACAGCGAACGTCCGCGGTTGATTTCCCGGCGCAGACTTGTAGGACCTGCAACGGTGTAATCGAGGTACGCATGGACGAGGCGATGGACGCCTACTCGCGCGCGGTCAGCACCGTCGCGAAGACCGTCACCCCGCACGTCGCCGGGGTCCAGCTCGCGCGCGGGAGCGGCTCGGCGGTCGTCTTCACCGAGGACGGCCACCTGCTCACCAACGCCCACGTCGTCGCCGACCACCGCCGCGGGGCCGCCACCTTCGCCGACGGCAGCGAAGTGCCCTTCGACGTCGTCGGCGCCGATCCGCTGTCCGACCTCGCCGTGCTGCGGACCCGCGGCGAGACGCCGGCGGCCGCCGCGCTCGGGGACGCCGACCGGCTCGTCGTCGGGCAGCTCGTCGTGGCCATCGGGAGCCCGCTCGGCTTCTCCGGCACCGTCACCGCCGGGGTCGTCAGCGCGCTCGGGCGGGCGCTGCCGGTGCGGCAGGGACGCACCACCCGCGTGATCGAGGACGTCATCCAGACCGACGCCGCGCTCAACCCGGGCAACTCCGGCGGCGCGCTCGCCGACTCCGCCGGCCGGGTCGTCGGGATCAACACCGCCGTCGCCGGGGTCGGGCTCGGGCTCGCGGTGCCGATCAACGCGACGACGCGGCGGATCATCGACACGCTCCTCGTCGAGGGCCGGGTGCGGCGCGCGTACCTCGGCGTGGTCGGTGTGCCCGCGCCGCTGCCGGACGACGTCGCCGGGCGGACCGGGCAGGGCGCCGGGCTGCGGGTGCACGAAGTCGTGTCCGGCGGCCCCGCGGACCGGGCCGGCCTGCGCGCCGGGGACCTGGTGCTGACCGTCGGGCGCACGCGTGTTTCGGACGCGCAAGGCATCCAGCGGCAGCTGTTCGCGGACGTGATCGGCACCGCACTGCCGATCACCGTGCTGCGCAACGGGGCCATGGTCGACGTCTACGCCACACCGGCAGAGTTGGCCGGGTGACTTGAGTATCCCGACCCGGCGTGGCATGGTCGGGGTTACAACACCAACGCGGGAGCTCGCGCCATGGCGGGCTGAGAGGGTGACTTGCGTTTCGCAGGCGTCACCGACCGCATGAACCTGACCGGGTAATGCCGGCGTAGGGAGTGAAAGTCGTTGACGACGCTTGAGAACAATGCTGCCGTAAAGGTGACCACGGGTCCGATCACCGGCTCGCACAAGGCATACCACCAGACCGAATCCGGCCTCCGCGTCCCCGTCCGGCGGATCGATCTGTCGAACGGTGAACACTTCGACGTCTACGACACTTCGGGCCCGTACACCGATCCGGACGCCGGGATCGACGTCCACAGTGGACTTCACCGGCTGCGGGCCGGCTGGGCCGACGGGCGCGAGCACAACACGCAGCTCGGCTGGGCCAAACAGGGCGTGATCACCCGCGAAATGGAGTACATCGCGGCCCGCGAGCGCGTCGAACCCGAGTTCGTGCGCGACGAGGTCGCCCGCGGCCGCGCGGTCATCCCGGTCAACCGCAAGCACCCCGAGTCCGAGCCGATGATCATCGGCAAGAACTTCCTGGTGAAGATCAACGCCAACATGGGCAACTCGGCCGTCTGGTCGTCGGTCGAGGAAGAGGTCGACAAGATGGTGTGGGCCACCCGCTGGGGTGCCGACACGATCATGGACCTCTCCACCGGCAAGCGGATCCACGAAACGCGCGAGTGGATCATCCGCAACTCGCCGGTCCCGGTCGGCACCGTGCCGATCTACCAGGCGCTGGAAAAGGTCGACGGCGAACCGGAAAAGCTGTCGTGGGAGGTCTACCGCGACACCATCATCGAGCAGTGCGAACAGGGTGTCGACTACGTCACCGTGCACGCCGGCGTGCTGCTGCGCTACATCCCGCTGACCGCGCGGCGCATCACCGGCATCGTCAGCCGCGGCGGGTCGATCATGGCCGCGTGGTGCCTGGCGCACCACCAGGAGTCCTTCCTGTACACGCACTTCGAGGAACTCTGCGAGATCCTCCGGCAGTACGACGTCACGTTCTCCCTCGGCGACGGCCTGCGTCCGGGGTCCATTGCGGACGCCAACGACCGCGCCCAGTTCGCCGAGCTGGAAACCCTCGGCGAGCTGACGCACATCGCGCGCTCGCACGACGTCCAGGTGATGATCGAAGGCCCGGGTCACGTGCCGATGCACAAGATCAAGGAGAACGTGGAGCTGGAAGAGAGGCTCTGCGGCGAGGCGCCGTTCTACACCCTCGGTCCACTCGCGACGGACATCGCGCCGGCGTACGATCACATCACCTCGGCCATCGGCGCGGCCCAGATCGGCTGGTACGGCACGGCGATGCTGTGTTACGTCACGCCGAAGGAGCACCTGGGCCTGCCCAACCGCGACGACGTCAAGACCGGCGTGATCACGTACAAGATCGCCGCGCACGCCGCCGACCTGGCCAAGGGGCACAAGTACGCGCAGGAGTGGGACGACGAGCTGTCGAAGGCGCGCTTCGAGTTCCGCTGGAACGACCAGTTCAACCTGTCGCTGGACCCGGACACCGCGCGCTCGTTCCACGACGAGACGCTGCCCGTGGAAGCCGCCAAGACCGCGCACTTCTGCTCGATGTGCGGCCCGAAGTTCTGCTCCATGCGGATCACGCAGGACGTCCGCAAGTACGCCGAGGAACACGGTCTGTCCACTGTGGAGGCCATCGAGGCCGGCATGGCTTCGAAGTCGGCGGAGTTCACCGAGGCCGGCGGCAAGGTCTACCTGCCGGTGGTGCAGCCGTGACACCGAGGACCGCCCTCACCATCGCCGGCTCGGACTCCGGCGGTGGTGCGGGCATCCAGGCGGACCTGCGCACGTTCTTCGCCAACGGCGTGCACGGGCTGGTCGCGCTGACCGCGGTCACCGTGCAGAACTCCTTGGGCGTGCAGGGTTTCACCGAGGTTCCCGCGGACGTCGTCACGGCGCAGATCAAGGCGGTGGCGTCGGACATGGGCGTCGACGCGGCCAAAACGGGGATGCTGGCCACGGCGGAGATCATCCGCGCGGTGGCGAAGACCCTGGACGAGCTCGGCCTGGACGTCCCGCTGGTGGTCGACCCGGTGGCGGCGTCGATGACCGGACATTCGCTGCTGCGCGAGGACGCCCTGGAGGCAATCCGCACGGAGCTGTTCCCCCGGGCGACGCTGATCACGCCGAACCTCGACGAGGTCCGGTTGCTGACGGGTATCTCGGTCACCGACGCGGCCACGCAGCGGGCCGCGGCCGAGGCGCTGCTGGAGTTCGGCTCGCGCTGGGTCCTGGTCAAGGGCGGCCACATGCCCGGCACCGAGGACTGCGTGGACCTGCTGTCGAACGGCCGCGAGTACATCTCGCTCAGCGGCCCGCGGTACGCCACGGAGAACACCCACGGCGGCGGGGACACGCTGGCGTCGGCGATCACGGCGTCGCTGGCGAAGGGCGCTTCGGTGCCGGACGCGGTGGCAGCGGGGAAGAAGTTCATCGAACGCTGTGTCGCGGAGGCTTACCCGCTGGGTGCCGGCGTGGGCCCGGTCTCGCCGTTCTGGGTGCTGTCAGACTGAGCCGCCGGGATCCCGGCGCCGACTGACGGAAAGGCATCGCAGCATGCGGAAGCTGGTCTACGGCATGAACCTGTCCCTGGACGGCTACATCGCCACGCCGGACGACGACCTCGGCTGGAGCGAGCCGAGCGACGAGCTGTTCGAGTGGTGGCTCGAGCGGGAGCAGGCGATCAGCCTGTTCCTCTACGGGCGCAAGCTGTGGGACACCATGAGCTCCCACTGGCCGACCGGCGACCAGCAGCCGGGCGCCACCCCGGCGCAGGTGGCGTTCGCGCGGAACTGGCGGGACACGCCGAAGGTGGTCTTCTCCTCGACGGTCGGCGACGTCGGCTGGAACACCCGGGTCGTCACCGGCGACGCCGTCGAGGAGATCACCCGGCTCAAGGCCGGGGACGGCGGGCCGATGCGGGTCGGCGGCCCGGCCCTCGCCGCCGCGGCCATGCGGGCCGGGCTGGTCGACGAGTACGAGATCGTCACCCACCCGGTGCTGCTGGGCGGCGGCGCGCCGTTCTTCACCGCGCTGGACAGCTGGGTGAAGCTGGACCTGGTGGAGACGCGGACGTTTCCCGGCGGCGTGACGCTGGCCCGGTACGAGACGCGGACGCCTCCGGTGGTGCCTTAGCGGACCGGCTGCAGTTCGCGGCCGTCGTACTGCTCGCGGGCCGTCCTGATCCGGCCGAAGTTCGCCTGGCTCCACGCGCTCAGCGCGATCAGGTGCGCCCCGACCTCCGCGCCCATCTCCGTCAGCGCGTACTCCACCGTGGGCGGGGTGGTCGGGTACACCGTGCGAGTCACGAAGCCGTCGCGCTCCAGCTGGCGGAGGTTCTGCGTCAGCATCTTCTGGCTGATCCCGTCGACCGCGCGGCGCAGCTCGCCGAAGCGGTGCGGGGCGCGGGCCAGCGCGCCCAGGACCAGGGCCGTCCACTTGTTGGCCAGCAGGTCCAGCACGTCGCGGCACGGGCAGTTGCGGAGGTACACATCCCAGGGTCCGCCCTGGTCACAAGTGGTATCCATCAGGTACCTACAATACAGACAAGTGCCTTCTGGCGAAAAGTGACCGGCGACCCGAGGATGGAGCCGACCCCGAAGCAGAAGGAGTGAAGCAATGCGCATCGTGACCCAGCAGGCCCTCGGCGGGCCGGAGGTGCTCCGCGTCACCGAGGCACCGCGCCCCGAACCCGGGCCGACCGAGGTCCTGGTGCGGGTGAAGGCTGCCGGGATCAACCCGGTCGACTGGAAGGTGCGGCGCGGCGGCGGGTTCCTCGGCGAGCCGCCGTTCACCGTCGGCTGGGACGTCGCCGGCGTCGTCGAACAGGCCGGCTTCGGCGCCACCGGACTCGAGGAGGGCGACGAAGTCCTCGGCATGCCGTGGTTCCCGCGGCCGGCCAACGCCTACGCCGAGTACGTCACCGCGCCCTCGCGGCAGTTCGTGCGCAAGCCCGCCGGGCTGTCGTTCGCCGAGGCCGCCGCGCTGCCGCTCGCCGGGCTCACCGCCTGGCAGGGCCTGGTCGACGTGGCGGACGTCCACAAGGGACAACGGGTGTTCGTCGACGCCGCCGCGGGCGGGGTCGGGCACCTCGCCGTGCAGCTCGCCAAGGCCCGTGGCGCGCACGTCATCGGCACGGCCAGCGCCGGGAAGCACGCGTTCCTGCGCGAACTCGGTGTCGATGAACCGATCGACTACCACGACGAAAGCGCGACCGCGTCCGATGTGGACGTCTACTTCGGACTCGTCGGCGAGGAGAGCGACCTGCGCTGGCTGCCCGCCATCAAGGAGGGCGGCCTGCTGATCGGCGTGCCCAGCGGCGTCGCCGACAACGTCGAGAAAGCCGCCGCCGAGCGGAACGTGCGGACCAAGCGGATCCTCGTCGAACCGGACCGCGGCGGGCTGACCGGCCTCGTCGAACTGATCGAGGCCGGTCAGCTGCAGGTCCGCGTCGAACAGACGTTTCCGCTCGAAGACGCGGCCAAGGCGCACGAGCTGGGCGAATCGGGCCGGGTGTCCGGCAAGCTCGTGCTGACGGTCTAACCGCGCGCGAGCACCTGGGGCAGCACCGTCGTGAGCCCGGTCCAGTCCGCCGTGACCACCGACGCGTGCTGCTTCGCCAGGTCGGCGACGCGCTGGTTGGCCTGGTCGACCGTCGGGTTGTGGGCGTCGATGGCCGGCGCCACGTTCTGCCCGTCGGTCATCACGACGTAGTAGTGGTTGGCGTCGTACCACCACGGCCCGGTCTGGGTCACCCACGCGTTCGCGTCGCCGTCGAAGACGACGAACCACGGCTTGAGGTCGGCGGTGTACTTGTCCCGCGGGTCACCGCCGGCCGCGCCGTGCACGGTCGGGAAGATGTTCGCGTCGCCGAGCTTGCCGGCGTTCTTGAGGCCGACCAGGTAGCGCGCGTACTCGACGTCGGTCTTCAGCGTGTCGGTCGGGTTCCCCTCCTCGACCGTGCCCGGGATGATCTCGGTGATCACCCGGCCCCGCAACGCGTCCACGGACGGCCAGTTGTCCGCCTTGGCCGCGTCGTCGAGCGTGGCGTAGCCGCCGAGCAGCTCGGCCGGGCGGAAGGCGACGCTGCCGAGGTGCGCGCGGAAGGTGGCGTCCAGCTCGTCCGGGCCCAGGCCGGTGTTGTCCGAGAAGCCGGTCTTCAGCTCGATCTTGAGCGTGATCGGCGGGCGCCCGGGGTGGGCGGCCAGCCAGATCCGGATGTCGTCGAGGCAGTACTCCAGGTTCTTGTTCCTACCACCGCTGTAGAGCTGCGCCGCCGACGTCGCCGCGACGCAGTTGTTGTTGTTCCCCAACGGGTTCGAGTGGCTGACCTTCCACTCGTGGGTGAAGAAGTCCGGCCAGACGTCCAGCTCGATCAGCGACGAACCGGCGTCGAGCGCCTGGGCGAGGTAGCCGTAGGCCGCCGGGTCGTAGGTGTTGTGCACACCGACGGTCGTGACGTGGGACAGCTTGGGACTGTCGGCGTTGGCCGCGGTCGCCCCGGAGAGCGTGAGCGCGGCCGAGAGGAGTACCACCGAGAAGAGCTTCATCCAGGCTCCTTCGAACGTGAGTAACGTTCACAATGTCCCACCGTGGTTGACTGTTCATGAAGCAAAAGAGGCTGATTGGCCTAGACCAGAAGTCGGGAAACCACCATGACGACGAGCCTGCCGACCGCGTTGACCATCGCCGGATCGGACTCCGGCGGCGCCGCCGGGCTGCAGGCGGACCTGCGCACGTTCCTGACCTGCGGCGTGCACGGCCTGGTCGCGGTCACCGCCGTCACCGTGCAGAACACCCTGGGCGTGCACGACCGCGCCGACCTGCCGCCGCACATCGTGGCCGGGCAGATCGAGGCCGTGGCGGCGGACATGGGCGTCGGCGCGGCCAAGACCGGCATGCTGGCGTCGGCCGGGATCATCCACGCCGTCGCGGCGGCGTGCGACCAGGCCGAAATCGGCCGGAACGCGAAGATCCCGTTCGTCGTGGACCCGGTGGCGGCCTCGATGCACGGCCACCCGCTGTTCGACGAGGCGGGGCTGCACGCGTTGCGCGACGAGCTGCTGCCGCGCGCGACGGTGCTGACGCCCAACCTCGACGAGGTCCGGCTGCTCACCGGGATGACGGTGACCGACCGCGAGGGCATGCACACGGCGGCGGTGGTGCTGCACCGGATGGGCCCGCGGTACGTCCTGGTCAAGAGCGGCCACCTGCAGTCCGACCCGGAGTGCGTGGACCTGCTCTTCGACGGCTCGACGTTCGTGGAGCTGCCGGGCAAGCGGTATTCGACCCCGCACACGCACGGCGCGGGCGACACGATGGCCTCGGCGCTGACGGCGGGCCTGGCGAAGGGCATGTCGGTGGTGGAGGCGGCCCGCTACGGCAAGTGGTTCGTGTCCCACGCGGTCGAACACGCGTACCCGATGGGCGCGAAGGTCGGGCCGGTGTCGGCCTTCTGGCGGCTGGCTCCCGAGGAGCGCTGAGTACCCACCCCGCTACCATCCCTGCGTTTACTCATCCTTGACCAACGCAGGGGGCGGCCTTGACCGGACGCGAGCGGGTGGCGAAGGCCCTCGAAGACCGCCGCTTCCAGAACTTCATCATCGCCGTGATCGTCTTCAACGCCGGCACGCTCGGCATGGAGACGTCCACGTCCCTGATGGACGGCTACGGCAGCCTGCTGCACGCCCTCGACCACGTTGCGCTGGGCATCTTCGTCGCCGAGCTGCTGGCGAAGTTCTACGCCTACCGCGGGGCCTTCTTCCGGGACAACTGGAACGTCTTCGACCTGCTGGTCGTCGGCATCGCGGTGATCCCGGCGACCGGGCCGTTCGCCGTGCTGCGGTCGTTGCGCGTGCTGCGCGTCCTGCGGCTGATCTCCGTCGTGCCGTCGATGCGCAAGGTCGTCTCCGGCCTGCTGGCCGCGATTCCCGGGATGGCGTCGATCGCCGCGCTGCTCGCGCTGATCATCTTCGTGGCCGGCGTGATGGCGACGAAGCTGTTCGGCGGCATCGACCCCGGCGACTTCGGTGACCTCGGGACGTCGCTGTTCACGCTGTTCCAGGTGATGACCGGCGAGGCGTGGCCCGACATCGCGAAGACGATCATGGAACAGGCGCCGATGGCCTGGATCTTCTTCGTCGTCTACATCCTGGTGTCCAGCTTCGCGGTGCTGAACCTGTTCATCGCCGTCGTGGTCAGCGGCATGGAGGACGAGCTGCGCCAGGACATCCGCGAGGAGGAGGCGAAGCAGGCCGAAGCGCAGGCCGCGGCCAACCAGGAAATCCTCGACGAGCTCCGCGCCCTGCGCGCGGAGCTGGCCGAACTGCGGCAGAAGGCGGCTTAGTCGTCCGCGATCAGGGCTTCGAGCGCCGGGATCGCCGCCGTCAGGGCTTCGCGGTGCTCGGGCGAGAGGCGGTCGAGCCGGCGGTTCAGCTCCTGGACCCGCGTCGACCGGACGCCGGAGACGAGGCGCTCGCCCTCCTCGGTCGCCTTCGCCAGCCACGCCCGGCGGTCGACCGGGTCGGACTCGCGGCTGACGTACCCGGCCTCGACCAGGGACGCGATGATCCGCGACATCGTCGCCGCGGCCACGCCCTCCTTGGCCGCGAGGTCGCCGAGCCGGAGCTGGCCCGCGTGCACCAGCGTCGCGAGCGCCGAGATGGCGCCGTGGCCCGGCCCGGGCACGCCGGCCTGGCGCAGCGACCGGGACAGCCTGCCGACGGCGAGGTACAACCTGCCCGAGGTGTCCTGAACCGATGTGGTCACGGCTGGCTCCTTCTGCGCTGCCCGGCCGCGGATGCGCCGGAAAGTGCCGTCCACCTTACGGGCTCGTGGTGCACGCTCGGCGTGAAGGCGCCCGGTGTTATATCGGGGCTTCGCCCCGGGCCGGGGGCTCCGCCACCCGGAGCCCCCGAAAACCAGCAGTGTTATCCCGGAGCTTCGCCCCGGGCCGGGGGCTCCGCCACCCGGAGCCCCCGAAAACCAGCAGTGTTATCCGGAGCTTCGCCCCGGGCCGGGGGCTCCGCCACCCGGAGCCCCAGAAAACCAGCAGTTCACCGAGGTGGACTCGACGCCTGCGCCCAGAAGCGCTGCGGAACGCGTCCGGCCTCGCGGGCCAGCCGTCCGGCGAGGACGCCGGCCCGCATGGCCGCGGCCATCCGCTCGGGATCGGCCGCCCGGGTGACGGCGGTGGACAGCAGGACGGCGTCGCAGCCGAGCTCCATCGCCAGGGTCGCGTCCGACGCCGTACCGATTCCGGCGTCCAGGATCACCGGGACACCCGCCCGCGAAACGATCAGCTCGATGTTGTGCGGATTCCGGATCCCGAGGCCGGTGCCGATCGGCGCGCCCAGCGGCATCACCGCGGCGCAGCCGGCCTCCTCCAGGCGCAGCGCGAGCACCGGGTCGTCGTTCGTGTAGACGAACACGGTGAACCCGTCGGCGGCCAGCCGTTCGGCGGCGTCGAGCGTTTCGACCGGGTCCGGCAGGAGCGTCCGGTCGTCGGCGTGGACCTCGAGCTTGATCAGGTCGGTTTCCAGGGCTTCGCGCGCGAGCTGCGCGGTGAGCACGGCCTCGGCGGCCGTCCGGCAGCCCGCCGTGTTCGGCAGCAGCTCGATGCCGAGCCGCTTCAGGAGTTCGAGGACGCCGGAGCCGCCCTCGGCGTCGGCGCGGCGCATGGCGACCGTGGTCAGCTCGGTGCCGGACGCGACCAGCGCGCGTTCGAGGACGGCGAGGTTGGCCGCGCCGCCGGTGCCGATGATCAGCCGGGACGTCAGCTTGGTCGTACCGATGACCAGGGGTTCCACGTCCATCTCAGCCTCCCTGGACCGCGGTGAGCACGTCGAGGACCGCACCCTTGGGGACGGCGGTGGTGGCCCAGTCGGCGCGGCGGACGACGACGCCGTCGACCGCGACGGCGATGCCGGGCCGCTGCCCGCCGGTGGCGTCGAGGACGTCGGCGACGGTGGCGGCGTCCGGGAACGCCGTCCATTCGCCGTTGAGCTTGATCTCCATCACACGTGCTCCTTTTGGTGCAGGCGGGCGGGGGACGAGGCCGCGGTGCCTTCCGGCGGGTCGTCCCCCTCGAGCCAGGCGACCACGGCGTCCGCGGTCACCGGGGCCATCAGCAGGCCGTTGCGGTGGTGCCCGGTCGCGGCGAAGACGCCGTCGTCCAAGGCGCCGAGGTACGGCAGCGCGTCCCGGCTGCCGGCACGCAGGCCGGCGGCGGTCTCGGTCAGCTCGTACTCGGTGATCGCGGGGAAGACGCGTTCGGCGCCTTCGAGCAGCTCGCGCACCCCGCGGGCGGTGACGGCCTGGTCGAACCCGGCCTCGTACTGGGTGGCGCCGAGGACGAGCTCGGAGTCACCGCGCGGGACGAGGTAGATCGGCCGGCCCTCGACGACGGCCCGGACGGTGTGCGCCGGCGGCGGCAGGCACCCGCGGCGGGGCCTGAGCCGCAGGATTTCGCCCTTGAGCGGGCGGACGGCGTCGGCGAGCTGCGGGTGCAGCCGTCCGGTCCAGGCGCCCGCGGCGAGGACGACGGCTTCGGCGTCCGGGAGCTCTTCGACGCGCTGGCGTTCGAACCGGACTTGGCGGTTGACGCAGGCGGCGTACAGGGCTTGCAGGAGTTTCCGGTTGTCCACGGCCAGGTCGCCGGGCACGTGGAGTCCACTTCGGACGGAACCGAGGCCCGGTTCGAGCCGCTTGGCCGCCCGGCCGGTGAGCCGCTCGGCCGCGCGGCCGAGGTCGTGCAGGTGGCCGGCCAGGATGTCCAGGTAGCCGGCGTCGGCGCTGTCGAAGGCGACGACGAGCGTCCCGTGGCCGGCCAGGCCGGGGTCGATGCCTTCCTGCGCGAGGTCGCGGGCGAAGCCGGGCCAGCGCCTGAGCGACTCTTCACCGAGGCGGAGGACGTCCTCCTCGCCCGGCCACGCCTCGGTGACCGGGGCGAGCATGCCGCCGGCCAGCCAGGACGCGCCGCCGCGGACGGGCTCGGGGTCGTAGAGGGTGACTTCCCGGCCGGTGCGCGCGGCGCGCCACGCTGCGGACAGGCCGATCACGCCGCCGCCGACCACGGCCAGGTTCGTCATGGGATCACGCTCCCTGCGCCGGCATGACCCGGATCAGGTTCCACGGTCGGAGCGGCAGCTCCCTCTCAGCCCGTGCCTCGGGCTCCCGTGCGGACACCTCCACCTTAACGGGACAGGTACGGTCGCCGCTATGCCCGCCCTCTCCGGTGACAAGATCCGCGCCCGCCTCGACTCGGCGCGCCTGTACCTCTGCACGGACGCCCGCACTTCGCGCGGCGACCTGGCTGCCTTCGCCGACGCGGCCCTCGCCGGCGGCGTCGACATCATCCAGCTGCGCGACAAGACCGGCGCCCTGGAGGCGGCCGGCGAGATCGCGGCGCTGGAGGTGCTCGCGGAGGCGTGCGCCCGCCACGGCGCGCTGCTGTCGGTGAACGACCGGGCGGACGTGGCCCTGGCGGTCGGGGCCGACGTGCTGCATCTGGGCCAGGACGACATCCCGGTCCCCTTGGCCCGCCGCATCCTGGGCGACGACGTCGTGATCGGCCGCTCGACCCACTCCCTCGACCAGGCCCTCGCGGCGGCCGCGGAGCCGGGCGTGGACTACTTCTGCACTGGCCCGTGCTGGCCGACGCCGACGAAGCCGGGCCGCCCGGCCCCGGGCCTGGACCTGGTCCGGTCGACCGCGGCGTGGGCCCCGGACCGCCCGTGGTTCGCAATCGGCGGCATCGACGGCCCGCGGCTGCCCTCGGTGCTGGAAGCAGGCGCGTCCCGGATCGTGGTGGTCCGGGCGATCACCGAAGCCGAAGACCCCGAAGCCGCGGCACGCGACCTCCGGACGCGCCTGGCCTGACTCACGGCGTCGGCGTCGTCGCCGCGCCCTTGCTGGTCGGCGGGGTGGCCGTTGTGGCCGGGGCCGAGGTCGACGGCTGGTCCGTTGTCGTGCTCGGGGTTGTCGTCGGGGTCTCGGACGGTGTCGGCGCCGTTGAGGTGCCGGTCGGGCTGGTGGTCGTCTCCGTCGGGGACACCTGCGTGTCCTCCGTGCTGGGAGCCGGCGTGGTCGACGGCGTCTTGTCCTCGTGGCCGCTGCCGCCCGTGAAGATCTTGCCGATGCTCGAGCCCGTGCCGCCGCCGATCTGGGTGCCCGTGGCCGACTCGAAGCCGACGATCGACAGGATCGCCACCGCGAACGCCGCCACGCTCGTGCCGATGATCAGCGGCCAGCGCAGCTTGCGCAGCCGGGCCGACAGCCGGGACGGCTTCTCCAGCTGGACCGTCGGCTGGTCGGTGATGTCCACGGGCGCCTCCGCCGGGCCGCGCCGCCGGATTCCCGACGTCGCCAGCTGGCGCGCCTTGAGCGCCGCCGCGCGGGTGCGTTCGAGCGAGCGCAGGTACAGCTCGCTGCCGACCGTCGACACCACGCTCGCCACGCCGGCGCCGATCACCGTGCCCGCCACGCCCAGCGTCGAGCCGAGCAGTGCCGCGGTCACCGCCGCCAGCGCCGCCGCCAGGACCTGCGCGATCCGCAGGCCCGACTTTTCCTTCTCCTCCGTTGCCGAAGCCGCTGCTTTCTCCTTGGTCATGATCCCGATCTAGGTAGTCCGTGTTCTCCCCTGTCCAACGTCTGAGGCGCGCGAGGCACTCCCCACGTTGCCACGGCGTGAGGAGGACCACGTCGTCTGTCCATAATAGACACTCCAAACCGCACGCTTTCTTGACATACTCGGCACATGGAACTGGTGACGATCTCTGACATCGAGGCCGCCGCGAAGCGCGTCGAAGATGTCGCCGTACGCACGCCCCTGCTGCTCCAGACCTGGGATCCCCGCGGAACCCTGTGGCTCAAACCCGAAAACCTGCAGCCGGTCGGGGCGTTCAAGGTGCGCGGCGCGTTCAACGCGATCGCCTCGCTCGACGACGCGGCCCGCGCCCGCGGCGTCGTCGCGTACTCGAGCGGCAACCACGCGCAGGCAGTCGCGTACGCGGCGCAGCGGTACGGCGTGCCCGCGGTGATCGTCGTGCCCGACGTCGCGCCGCGCATCAAGGTCGAGGCCACCCGCTCCTACGGCGCCGAGGTGATCGAGGTCCCGATCGGCGAACACGAGGGCAAAGCGCGTGAACTGGCCGCCGAACGCGGGCTGACCCTCGTCCCACCCTTCGATCACGCGGCCATCATCGCCGGGCAGGGCACGGCCGGCCTGGAGATCGCCGAGGACCTCCCGGACGTCGACGTGGTGCTGGTGCCGGTCAGCGGCGGCGGGCTGGCGGCCGGCGTCGGCACCGCGATCCGGGCCCGCTGCCCGCGGGCGCGCGTGATCGGTGTCGAGCCCGCGCTGGCCGCGGACGCCGCCGACAGCCTCCGGCAGGGCGAGCTGGTCCGCTGGCCGCAGGCCGACCGAGCCCGCACGATCGCCGACGGCCTGCGTTCCCAGCCGTCGGAGCTGACCTTCGCCCACCTGCGCGAGGTGGTCGACCAGATGGTGACGGTCACCGAGGACGAGATCCGCGACGCGGTCCGCGTGCTGGCCCGCAAGGCCCGCCTGGTGGCCGAGCCGAGCGGCGCGGTGACAACGGCGGCGTACCTGTCCCACGCCGACGAGCTGCCGCCGGGCAAGACGGTCGCCCTCGTCTCGGGCGGCAACGCCGACCCGGCACTGTTCGCCGAGATCCTGGCGGGTTAGGAGCCGGCCCCGAACACCCCAATGTGGCGTTCGGTGCGTCCAACGCACCCAATGTGGCGTTCGGTGCATCCAACGCGCCCAACGCCACATTGGGGCGCTTTGGCTAGGAGCCGGCGACGGAGGAGCCCCGGCGGATGTGCGTCGGCGGGCCCTCGACGCCGCAGTGGTAGCAGTCGCCCAGGTGGGGGCACTCGTCGTCGGGCTTGGCGTCTGACGACGACGGCGGCGCGAGGACGCCGTTGTGGATGCCCAGCGCGATCAGGCCGCCCGCAATCGCCAGGGCCGCGCAGATGACCAGCGCCGTCCGCCAGCCCGCCGTCAGGGCCACCGGGTCCGTGTACGCCTCGCCGGTCAGCCCGGCCGCCGCCGGGAGCACCGCCACCGCCAGCAGGCCACCCGATCGGGCGATCGCGTTGTTGACGCCGGACGCGACGCCGGCGTAGCGGTCCGGGGCCGCGGCGAGCACCGTCGCGGTCACCGGGGCCACCACCGTCGCCAGGCCGAGGCCGAACACCACCACCGCGGGCAGCACCGCGCCGAGGTAGGACGCGCCCGGCGCGATGCGCAGCATCAGCAGCATCCCGACGCCGACCACGATCGGCCCGACGACCAGCTGCGTCCGCGGGCCGATGCGCTGCGCGAGCGCGCCGGAGCGGCCGGAAAGCAGCAGCATGATCACCGTCAGCGGCAACCCGGCCAGCCCGGACGCGGTCGGCGAGTAGCCGAGCGAGACCTGCAGCTGCATGACCAGCAGCATCATCACCCCGCCGAGGGCCGCGTAGACGACGAAGGTCAGCGCGTTCGAGAGGGTGAACGTGCGGTCGCGGAACAGCGACGGCGGCACGAGCGGCTCGCGCGAGCGGTGCTGGACGGCGACGAACGCGGCCAGCCCGGCGATCCCCAGCAGGCCCGCGACCAGCACCAGCGGGTCGCCGACGCCGCGGGCGGGCGCCTCGACCAGCGCGCCCGTCACCCCGGCGAGGCCGAGGGCGCCGAGCGCGGCGGCGCCGAAGTCCGGGTGCCCGGTGGCGTCCGGGTCACGCGATTCGGGGACGAACCTCCGGGCCATGAGCACCACGGCGACCGCGATCGGCACGTTGATCAGGAACGCCAGCCGCCACGACCAGACCTGCACGAGGAAGCCCCCGAGCAGCGGCCCGGCGGCGGCCGCGATGCCGCCGAGGCCGGACCAGGCGCCGATCGCGCGGGCGCGGGCGTCGTGCGCGAAGGACGACTGCAGGATCGCGAGCGACCCCGGCGTCAGGAGGGCGCCGCCGATGCCCTGCAGGATCCGCATCGCGACGAGCATCTCGGTGGACGTCGCGGCGGCGCACAGCCCGGACGCGACGCCGAACCAGACCACCCCGACGAGGTACATGCGGCGCCGGCCGTACCGGTCGCCGAGCGAGCCCGCGACGAGGATCAGCGCGGCGAGCGCCAGCAGGTAGCCGTCGAGGATCCACTGGAGCCCGGCGACGGAGGCGTTGAGCTCGGCGCCGATGCGGGGCAGGGCGACGTTGACGATGGTGCCGTCGAGCATCGCCATGCCCGAGCCGAGGATGGTGGTCGCGAGCAGGCCGCGGGCGGCGCCGGTACCCCACCGGATCCCGGTGTCTTCAGTGGCAGTCACCCGGTCACCTTCACCGTGACCGGGGACCCCCGTCAACCGCGCGCCTACGGCAGCAGCGTCGTCACGAACTTGTAGCGGTCGCCGCGGTAGACCGAGCGGGCGAACTCGACCGGCTTGCCGTCGGTGGCGAACGAGTGGCGGGTCAGCATCAGCACCGGCATGCCGACGTCCGCGCCGAGCATTTCCGCTTCCTGCGGCCCCGCCAGCGACGTCTCGATCGTCTCTTCCGCGCGCTCGAGTTCGACGCCGTAGTGCTCGCGTAGAACGGCGTACAACGAACCGCCGGCCGAAACGTGCTTGCGCAGCCCGCGGAACCGGCCGACCGGCAGGTGCGTCGTTTCGAGCGCCATCGGCTGCGAGTCCGCCAGTCGAAGTCGTCGAAGGCGGAGGATTTTCGCGCCGGTGCGGATTCCGAGCAGCTTCGCGAGATC
The DNA here is from genome assembly GCF_002904295.1 of Amycolatopsis sp. CA-128772. Taxonomy (GTDB): domain Bacteria; phylum Actinomycetota; class Actinomycetes; order Mycobacteriales; family Pseudonocardiaceae; genus Amycolatopsis. Next base: position 54,005 of record NZ_PPHG01000060.1, on the reverse strand, counting down.
GCCCTCGACCGGCATTTCCTCGACCTCGAGGAGCTTCGACGACGGCTTCAGGCCCTGCTTGCGCATGTCCTCGGTGTAGGAGGACAGCTGCAGCCGCTGGGCGAGCTTCGGCTCGGCCGCGAAGGTGCCTTTGCCCTGCACACGGTGCAGGCGGCCCTCGGCGGTCAGGTCGGCCAGCGCCTGGCGCACGGTGGTGCGGGAGACCGTGAACTCCCCGGCGAGCGCGCGTTCGGTCGGGATCGGCGACCCCGGCGGCAGCACGTCCAGGAGATCGAGGAGGTGCTGTTTCAACGCCCAGTACTTGGGCTCGCGCTGCCCGCGCATCCCGGCGACGGCGCCCGCCTCGCCCGTGGTGGTGGTCTCCAACATGCCCGGCTCCCTATGTCTTCCCTCATCGCACGCCACGTCCCCGTAAGAAACGTACCCTTTTCCCCAAACGCGCCGCCCCTATAACATTGGTCTAGACCTGACCGACGCCGCCTGAGTCCGGTACATAATGCCGGAGGTGGAGAGGAAAATGATGACCGAACAACGGCCCGGCGAGCACATGGCCACGGAGATCGCCCAGCAGCCGGACGTCCTGGCCGGACTGGTGGCGCGTCAGGCGGAAATCGCCGAAGTGGCGGAAAAGATCTCACAACGCCCTCCGCGGTTCGCTTTGCTCGCCGCGCGTGGATCGAGTGACCACGCAGCGTTGTACGCGAAGTACCTGATCGAGGTACTGCTCGGCCTTCCGGCCGGTCTGGTTTCCCCGTCCACGGCCACGCTGTACGGCGCGCGGCCGGATCTGCGGGACGTGCTTTTCGTCACCGTCAGCCAGAGCGGCGGCTCGCCTGACCTGATCGAGGTCACCGAAACGGCGCGGCGCCAGGGCGCGCTGACCGTCTCGGTCACCAACACGCCGGACTCGCCGCTGCGGGCGGCGTCCGAGCTCGGTGTCGACATCGGCGCGGGCGTCGAGCAGGCCGTCGCGGCGACCAAGACGTACTCCGCGACGCTGATGGCGCTGTACCTGCTGATCGACGCGGTGCGCGGCGGCAAGGCGGCCGACGCCGAGAAGATCGGCGAGCTGGCGCAGCAGACCCTCGACGGCGCCGAAGAGGGCGTGCAGCGCGCGGTCGACCGGTACCGCTTCGTGGACCGCGTCCTCACCACCGGCCGCGGCTACTCCTACGCCAGCGCGCTCGAGGGGTCGCTCAAGCTCGCCGAGACCAGCTACCTCGCGGCCCGCGCGTACAGCGGCGCGGACCTGCTGCACGGCCCGGTCGCGGCAGTCGACGGCAAGACCGCCGTGCTCGCGGTGACCAGCGCCGGGCACGGCGGCCGGGCGATGCACGAGGTCCTGGAGGCGGTCGGCAAGCGAGGCGCGGACGTCCTCGCGGTCGGTTCGGCCGCCGCCGAGGTGCCCGCGGCGCTGCGCATCGACGTCGCGCCGACGGTCGAGGAGCTGGCGCCGATCCTGGAGATCCTGCCGATCCAGCGGATCGCGCTCGGCCTGTCGCTGGCTCGCGGCGGCGACCCGGACAGCCCGCGCGGCCTGCTGAAGGTGACCAAGACGAGGTGAGCTTCGCGATCGGCGTCGACGCCGGCGGGACGTCGACCAGGGCCGCCCTGGTCGACGCCGCCGGCGCGGTGCTGGGCACCGGGCGCGGCGATGGCGCCAACCCGAACGCGCACGCGCCCGAGGTCGCCGCGGGCCGGATCGCCGGAGCGATCACCGCGGCGCTCGGCGCGTACGACCCCGGCGCCGTGCGGGCGTGCGTCGTGGGGATGGCCGGGGTCAGCAAGCTGAGCGACGCGGGCGTGGCGACGGTCTTCGACGCGGCGTGGACGCGAATCGGTCTCACGTGTGTCGTCCGGACCGTCGCCGACGCCGAAGTGGCGTACGCGTCGGCGACATCGGCGCCGGACGGCACGGTCCTCGTCGCCGGCACCGGTTCGATCGCCGGCCGGATCCGCAAGCGCCGTCTCGCCGGCACCACGGGCGGCTACGGCTGGCTGCTCGGCGACGAAGGCTCCGCGTTCTGGCTCGGCCGCGAAGCCGTCCGTTCCACTTTGGAGGCTCTGGGCCGCGGGCGGCCGCTCGACGGGCTCCCGTCGGCGGTGCTCGCCGCCGCGCTCGGACCGTCCGGTTTGGACGTCCGGACCGACGCCGGCCGGCTCGCCGCGTCCCGCGCGTTGATCACGGCGGCCAACGCCGAGGCGCCGGTGCGGCTCGCCCGGTTCGCCCCGCTGGTGAGCGCGGCGCACGACGCGGGTGAACCGGCGGCCCGGGAGATCGTCGCCCGCGCGGCCGAGCTCCTGGTCGCGAACGCCCTCGCGGCGCGCGAGCCCGGCGAGTCGACTCCGGTCGTGCTCGTCGGCTCGGTGCTCACCGGAGCGAGCCCGGTCGGCGCGCTCGTGCGCCATCGGCTGGCCGGTCTCGAGGTGCTGACCAGCTCCGATGGCGTGCTCGGGGCCGCCTGGCTCGCCGCCGTGGACGCCTTCGGCGAGGGCACACCGCGGCCCCCGGCATAAGGATCTCGAGCAAAACGCGGCGCAAAGCCGCGAAAACGTCGACTGAACCCGGGTCGGCCGGGTACCGTAGGCAGTGGCCCCCGGACCCTCCCCCCTCGCCGGGGGCCGCCTTATGCCCCGGGTACGTCGTCCGAGCGGGTTTCGGGAGCCAGGCGCAGGCCCGGGTGCTCCGGCGGTAACGCCCGGTAGAGCACCCAGCCACTCACCGCGACGGTCAGCGCGACCAGCGGCCACGAGAGCACCGTGCGGGCCACGCCCAGCGCGATCACCTGGCCGGACCACCACAGCAGGCCGTAGACGACCACGCGCAGCGTGTACTGGCCGAAAACCCAGACCCAGCTGGCGCGCGAGTACGCCTTCAGCAGCGCCGGGTCGCGGCGCCAGCGCGTCTTCTGGCCCAGCACCAGGCCGACGACCACGCCGAGCAGCGGCCAGCGCACGACGATGCTGGCCGCCCACAGCAGCGCGCTGGCCACATTGGACATCAGCTGCAGCAGGAAGAAGTCCTGGGCGCGGCCGGTGTGCAGGGCGATCAGCGCGGCCGCGACAACGGCGGCCAGGCTGACGACCAGCGCCCGCACCTTGCCGCCGCGGGCGTACCGGTAGATCCCGAGCGCCACGGCGACCACGATGGCGGCGCCGGCGCCCCAGGCGACGGACTGCCCGGCTGCGAGCCAGCCGGCGACGAAGCCGACCGGCGGGATGCTGGCGTCGAGGGCGCCCTGGCGGCCGCCGAGGATCTGCGCGAGCGACTCACGGGGTTCTGCGGGCACGTCTCCAGCCTGCCGGATCCCGTCCGAGACGCCCCGGCCAGGGAGATTTTCGCCACATCGGGGCCCCTGTTTGCCTCCCAGTGTGCTGTTTCACGGCATGCCGAAGGTGAAGACTACGTAATAGAGAGGCGGAGAAGGCCGACAAGATAAGACACTGTTACCGCAGACTGAACGCTCGGGGGTGGAGCGGGTTTGCGGCCGATGGTTAGTTGAGGTGTACAACTACACGTCGGGGTGTGTCGGTCGCAGGGATGGGAAGGGGACCCAACGTGTACGGATTCGACAGCTATGTGGCGCTCGGTGACAGCTTCACCGAGGGCCTCAACGACGGTCTGCCGGACGGCTCCTTCCGGGGGTGGGCCGACCGCCTGGCGGAGGTCCTGGCGGGCGGCCGGAACGACTTCCGCTACGCCAACCTGGCCCTGCGCGGCAAGATGCTCGACGAGATCCTGGACGAGCAGCTGCCGATCGCGCTGGAGCTCAAGCCGGACGTGGTCACGCTGTGCGCGGGCGGCAACGACATCATCGTGCCGGGCGCGGACGTCGACGCGGTCACCGAACGCCTGGAGGAGGGCGTCGCGAAGCTGCGCGAGGCGGGCATCCCGGTGCTGATGTTCAACGGCCCGGACACGAAGGTCCTGTCGGTGATGTCGGTCCTGCGCGGCAAGGTGGCGATCTACAACACGAACCTGTGGGCGATCGCCGAGCGCTACGGAGCCCGCATGGTCGACCTGTGGACAATGGGCCCCCTCCACGACCGCCGAGCCTGGAGCGACGACCGCCTGCACTTCTCCCCGGAGGCCCACCGCCGCATCGCCCTGAAGGCGGCGGAGGTCCTGGGCATCCCGGTGGAGAGCGACTGGCGCGAGCCATGGCCCGCGGAGGTGGTCCCGAGCCGCTGGATCGACTCGCGGCGGTCGGATCTGACGTGGACGAAGGTGCATTTGCTGCCGTGGATCCGGCGGCAGATCCGCGGCGAGTCGATGGGGGACGGGTTGTCGCCCAAGCGGCCGAAGCTGGTGCCTTTGGTGCCGCTGGAGGTGCTTGAGGTGCCGGTTTCGGACCAGGCTCAGCAGCAGGCTAGTTGAGGGGTTGGGAGCGGGAGGGGGATTAGGGGCCACAGGGGGCGGCTCGGCGGGCCTTGGCTCGGCGGCCGCTCGGCGGCCGTTGGCGGGCTCTTGGCTCGGCGGCCGCTTGGCTGCCCTGGCTAGGCAGCTTCTGGCTGAGCGAGCCCCTGCCAAATAGCCACCCAGCCCCTCGAAGGCGCCTTCGGCCCGGCAAACCCCCTGGCCCAGCAGCTTCTGGCTGAGCGAGCCCCGCCAAAGAGGCCGCCGACCCCGGGAAGCCGCGCGCGGCCCGGCAGACTTTCGGCCCGGCAGGCATGCCGCCCCACGGCAGCAGCCGGCGCCCGATGAGCAGCCCCTCGCCACCCCGCCAATCCTCGGGCCCCGCAGCCTCGCCCGGGCTCCGGCAGCAGCCAGCCTCGGCAGGCGGACCGGCGGCCTCAGCCCCCGCGGCACCAGCCGGCCGCGGCAGGCCCGGCAGGCATCCCGCCCCGGCCGCAGCCAGCCCCGGCAGGCAACCCCGCGCGCCCGATCCCCGCCGCCTCGCCCGCCGCAAAACCGCAAACTTCCTGGGGCTGCGCCCCCCGGTATCCAGCCTATCCGCCACCTCCGACAGAACGTGCCCGGCCGATCACCCGCCCCCGAGTTGTCCACATGTCGACTTGCCTGGGGACAACTTGTGGATACCACCCGGATTCAGGTCGCCAACCCGTCGCACCCGGCTTAAAGTCCCCTTATGTCCGGTGGTCGGCGCTGGATCCTCGTGGTCCCGATCGCGGTGCTGGTCACAGCACTGCTTGCGGGGGTCGCCACCTGGGCTCAGTCCGGGGGCATGGAACGCGATCTCGCCGCCCGCGCCCAGACCGCCCTCTTCGAAGCGGGCCTTCCGACCGGGGATGTCCGGTTCGACGGGCGGGATGCCATCCTCAGCGGCTTCCCGCCCGACCAGGCGCTGCGAGCTCTCGAAGTCGTCCAGGGCGTCGATGGTGTCCGGGCCGCCAAGGTCACCGGGGACGTCGTCCCCCTCGCTCCCAGCACCACCGCGAGCCCGCCGAGCAGCACCGTCCCCACCACCACCAGCTCGCCGCCGCCGACCACCACCACTACCGCGCCGCCGCCCACCGACAAGGCCGGGGTTCAGGCCGAGATCGATCGGATGCTCACCGAGACGCCGATCAGCTTCGAACCCGACTCCGCCCGGCTCACCGCCGATGGGACGCAGGCCGCGCGCGGCATCGCGATCGCCCTCGCCAAGGCGCCGGCCGGGTTCCGGTACCGGGTCACCGGGCACGTCGCCCGGGGGCCCGGTGGGGAGAGCGCCGCCCTGAGACTGTCGCGGGACCGGGCGCGGGCCGTCGCGCGGATCCTCACCGGCAACGGGCTGGCCGTCAGCCGGGTGACCTACCGGGGGCTGGGCGACACCCGGCCGGCCGGTGACGGCGAAGAAGACCGGCGCGTCGAAATCACAGTCGTCTAAGGGGTGATCGCGGATGTTGTGGCTGTTCGGGCAGATCTGGCTGTGGCTGGTCGTCGCCTTCGCGCTCGGTGCGCTCACCTCGTGGCTGCTCCTGCGGGCCGCGCAACGACCCAAGCCGGCACCCGAACCCGAACCCGAGTACGAACCGGAGTACGAACCGGCGCCGCCGCCCTTGTCGACCGAGCAGACGCAGTTCATCCCCGCCGCCTGGGCGCAGCACGAGCCGGAGCGCCGGCCGCCCGCCCCCGACGAGCCCGAGCCCGTCGGGCACCGGGAAGGGCACCTGCCGCTTCCGCCGCAGCGCGGGGCGGAGGCCGAAGACTGGCCGACCGAGGACGAACCGGCCTGGCCCGAGTCCGAAGAGGCCACCCCGCAGTGGCCGCACCAGCCTGGGCGCGGAAGCTGACACCCATCCTGGTAAATTCCGCTACGCACTGTGAGCGTGACGGTTGAGAAGGGGGTGGCGTGGCGCTCCCCCATTGGACGTCGCAGCAGGTCCTGCCGCCGGGCCGGCACGCCTGCGACCTGGCCGACGTGTACGAACGGCTGGTCTTCGACGCCCCGCACCAGAACGAGCGCGAAATCCTCTTCAGCGCGCTCAACAGCTACCTCGGCGTCGCCCGGCGGATCATGCCGTCCGGCCGCGCCTGGATCGGCGGCGAGCTCGTCACCCGGACCGCCCACCCGCCGCGCGGGCTCGACGTCGTCCTCATCCCGGACGAGTGGGGCGCGCTCAAACGGCTCGACGACGACGGCCGGTCCGCACTGTACGGCCTGCTCACCCTGCGCGGGGTGATCGTCGGGCAGCCGGCCATGTACCTCGACCAGGTACAACCCGTCGGCGGCATGCTGGACGGCTTCCTGTGCCGCCCCGGCGACGAAGACGTGTGGGCCGAGGTCTGGGCCGAAGGCGGCAGGGGCTACCCGGAGATGATCTGGTGAGGAACGAGTTCCGGCGGATCGCCGACGAAATCCCCGGCGGCACGTGGCTCGACGACCTGGCCCGCGCCTCGGCGATGGCGGCCAACGCGAAGTTCGAGCGGACGTCCCGCTCGCCGCTGCTGCACGTCTCGGTGATCGGCGAGCAGACCATCGACGCCTACACCTTCTCCGACATCAGCCGCGCCCTGCAGGACGCGACGGCGAAGATCGGGCACATCATCCGGAACCCCTCCGGCGAGGTCACCCAGGTCCAGCAGACCGACCGGGACAAGGCGCCGCTGATCCAGCGCGGCCAGGCGGGCAACGCCATCTTCTTCGGCTTCCCCGAGCCGGTGGCCGACGACGCGCTGATCGTCGACGGCATCGAGACGCTGTCCGAGCGCGCGGTCAAGGAGCTCTGCGACTTCCTGCCGGCGAACGGCTCGGACGACGGCGCCCTCGACGCCGTCCTGCTGCAGCGCGACACCGTCCGCAACGCGGTGAGCGACATCGTCAACGCCGTCGCGAAGAACGCGGGCATCGGGATGGCGCTGACCCCGACCGCGGGCGAGCGGGTCACCCGCAGCATGACCACCGAACAGGCCCGGATCCTGCAGGGCAGCCTCCGCGAGTCCCGCGAAGAGGTCGGCTACGAGACGGTCCGCGGGCGGCTCGACGGCGTCCGCACCCGGCGGCGGATCTTCTACCTCGACCGCGAATCGGGCGGCACGATCCAGGGCGCGGTGGCGCCGGACCTGCTCGACGAGATCAAGGAGAACCTCGACCGCCCGGTGACCGCCCGGTTGCGCGTCGTGCGCACGACGACGATCGACGGCCGCCGCGGCCGGCCCGTCTTCGAACTGCTCGAAATCACCCCGGAAGTAAGCCTTTTCGACTGAGAAGTCCGGTATGCGACCTTCGTCTTGAACGCTGTGACCTACGGTCGTCGTAAGCCTCACGGTGGTGCCCGGATGTCCGTACGGTATTTACGATACCGGCTGCGAGGTCGCCGAAGGCCGCGTCGAATAGTGGGAACTCCGATATTCTTCCCATTGATCACCGGGTCACACCCTGCCCGCGATGTCAGGAAATACCGATACCTGACGCAAAATGGTGGGACAATGACTTTTTCCAGAATGTAACAATTTCGTTCGGGGCCACACTTATGGGTTAACGTCGTCGCACTCCCACCCGAAGGGGCCCGCATGATGACCGACCCGCAGTACCCGCCGACCACCGCGCGCCACGGAAGACCCGCGCCGCCGGTGACGGCCACGGAGCGTCGTCGAGCCAACGCGCGGTCCGGCCGGAACATCCTGGCGATCGTCGGCCTGCTGCTCGGCACGGCCGCCCTGGTCGTCACGTTCGTCCCCGATGTCGAGTTCGTCGCGTGGCCACTGGGCGGGCTCGGGCTGGTCTTGGCCGTCGCCGGGCTGGTCCAGGTCAAGAAGGGCACCGCGGGCGACCGCGGGCTGGCGATCACCGCCACCACCGTCTCGGTCGCGGCGCTGCTCACGGCGGCCGGGATGCTGCTGTACACGACCTTCCTGGGCGGCGGGGAGTCCGGGCTGCACCTGCCCTCGGTGGCCGGCGACAAGCACGCCGTGATCTTCCAGGTCACCTCGGCCGGCGGCGCGACCGTGCGCTACGGCAGCCTCAGCGACCAGCGCACGGAAAACGCGCCCGCGAGCACCGACGCGTGGCAGGGCCAGGCCTCCTACAACAGTGGTTCGTATCTGTTGACGCTCACCGCGGACACGCGCAACGCGAATGTGGACAACGAAATCAAGTGCGCCATTCTGGTCGACGGCAAGAAGGTCGCGGAAAACAGCGGGACGACGATCGCGCTCTGCACGGCGAACGTGGGCTGAGCGCCTGGCGACCGGCCGGCCTACCCCCATCTCGGCCGGCCGGGCCGCCACGAGCCGCTCCTGGCGGCTCCCGGCCCCGCGGCGGTTTCCCGCGCGGGGCCCGGCACCGGCGTCTCAGCCTGCCCCTCCCCTAGGGCTCAGCCGGCACCGCCGAACCTACGCGGACACCGCCCGCACCCACTAAGAATCCACTAAGGATTCAGCGCACGGGCCCCCGCCGTGACCCATTCGCAACCCGAACCCGGAAAACCGCCGGAAACCTTCACCGGAGATCGGCGAGTTCGGCGCGGACCTCACCGACGAGCTTCGGGTGCACGCGCTCGTAAATGCGCACGGACAACGCCAGCTGTTCCCGCGCGCCGTCGAGATCGCCGCGGGTCCGCAGCACCCGGCCGAGCGTCAGCCGCAGGCCGCCCTCCCGCGCGACGAACCCGCGGCTGATCGCGAGGTCGATCCCCTCCCAGACGTTCCGCTCGGCCGCCTCGACGTCCCCGGCCCGCAGGCTGAGCTCGGCCAGCTTGTCCAGCGCGACGACGACCCGGTCGTCGTCGCCGAGTTCGCGGTCGATCCGCAGGCCGGCGCGCTGGTGGGCGATCGCGTCGGTGAGCCGGCCCGCCCGCTTCTCCGCCTGCGCGCAGCTGCTGAGCGCCTGCCCGCGCAGCGTGACGTCCGGCGCCTCCTCGACGGCTTTGGTGAGCCGCGCGATGGCCTTCTCGTGCTCGCCGAGCCGGCTCAGGGCGCGCCCGAGGTGCAGGTCCACCGACGTGCCCAGCCGCCGGTCGGTGAGTGCGGCGGACAGCTCCGCCGCCCGTTCGGCGTCGGCGAGCCCGGACCCCGGCAGCTCGAAGGTCAGCGCGATCTCGCACCGCGCGAGCAGCAGCCAGCACTGCCCCGCGACGTCGCCCGCGGCTTCGGCGGCGGCGACACCGAGGTCGGCCATCCGCGTCCACTCGTCCAGCAGCGGGCAGGCGATCCGGTAGCTGTGCCCGAGCCGGGCCAGCCGCCAGACGTCGTCGTGGCGGCCCGCGGCGTAGGCGGCGTCGAGGACGGCCAGGAGGTTCGGCCACTCGGCCGCGAACCAGTCCTGCGCCTCGGCGAAGCCGGGCAGCGGCGGCATCGCGTCGTCGGCGAGCACGTGGGCGAAGCCGAGCGGGTCGGCGACCCGGCCCAGCCGGCGCCGCGCCCGGTCGGCCACCGCCTGGTAGTAGCGGATGGTCCAGCCCAGTGCCTCGTCCCGGTCCTTCTCCCCGAGCTCCTTTTCCGCGAGCTCGCGCAGGTACAGCCAGACGAGGTCGTGCGGCACGAAGACGTCCCGGCCGGTCTCGGCCAGCAGGTTGTGCGCGGCCAGCGCCCGCAGCCGCCGCCGGGCCTCGGCCACCGGGATCTGCGCGACCGCGGCCATCACGTGCGGCCCGACCAGCACCCCGGGGATCGTGCCCAGCTGCAGGAACGTCTCGGCGATCTCGCCGGGCAGCCCGCGGAAGGAGACGTCGAAGGCGACTCGCACGCTGTCGTCGGCGCCGTCGACCTGCAGCGCCGCCAGCCGGGTGCGTTCGTTGCCGAGCTCGTCCACGAGCTCCTCCGCGGTCCGCTGCGCGCTCGCCGAGAGCCGGGCGCCCGCGATCCGCAACGCCAGCGGCAGGTAGCCGCACAGCCGCGCGAGGGCGTGGTTGAGGCTCGCCGGACCGGCGAGCTCCTCGATGAGCTGCACGGCGTCCTCGGGCGCCAGGGTGCCCAGGACGCGTTGCTTGGCCGCGTTCGACACGGCGAGCCCGTCGAGGCGCGACCGGCTGGTCACCACGGTCATCGTCCGCGCGCTCGGCGGCAGCAGCGGGCGCACCTGCTCGGCGGTGCGGGCGTCGTCGAGCAGCACCAGCATCCGCCGGCCGGCGATCAGCGACCGGTAGAGCGCGACGCGTTCGTGCAGCAGCTCCGGGATCTTCGCGGTGTCGACGCCGAGGCCGAGCAGGAACTGCGTCAGCAGCTCGGCCGGCTCGAGCGGCGGGTGGTGCGGGTCGAAGCCGCGCAGCGACGCGAACAGCACGCCGTCCGGGAACCGGGACGCGACCCGGTGCGCCCACCACACGACCAGGGTGCTCTTGCCGACGCCGGCGGTCCCGGTGACCACCGCGATCGTCGTCTCCCCGGCTTCGACGCGGGCGACCAGGCCGTCGAGCCAGGCCAGCTCGCCGGCCCGGCCGGCCAGGCTCGGCACCGCGCCGGGCAGCTGCGAAATCGCTTTCGCCGGCTCGCTGCCGGTGGCGGGGGCAACGACGTTGCGCGCCGGGAGGTCGTCGTTGAGCACCCGTTCGTGCAGCCAGCGCAGCTCGGCGCCGGGCTCGACACCGAGGGTGCGCAGGGTCGCGCGGGAGACGGTCCGGTACAGCTCGAGCGCGTCCCCGCGGCGGCCCGCGTGGTACAGCGCCCGCATCAGCTGCCCGGCGGTCCGCTCGGCCAGCGGATCGGCCCGGACGATCGGGCTGAGCTCGACGATCAGCTCCGCGTGCCGGCCGAGTTCGAGGTCGGCGTCGACGCGGGCGCCGTGCACGGCGAGGCGGAGGTCCTCCAGCTCGGGCGCCCGCAGGGAGTCGGGCACCCCGCCCAGCGCCGGGCCCTGCCACAGCGCGAGCGCTTCGGCCAGCAGCGCGGCCGCGACCTCCGGGGTGGCCACCGCCGCGCGGTCCAGCAGCGTGCGCGCCCGGTGGACGTCGATCCGGTCGGGTTCGACGTCCAGCCGGTAGCCCGGCGGCGTGGTGAGGATGCTCAGGCCGTCCAGGTCGCGCAGGATCCGGCGCAGGTGCGAGACGTTGCCGTGGACGATGGTGCGGGCGGTCGCGGGCGGGTCGTGGCCCCACAGCGCGTCGATGATCTCGTCGAGCCCGACGACCTTGCCGGGCTTGAGCGCCAGCAGCGCGAGCAGGCCGCGGACACCGGGACCGCCGATCGGGACGGGGTCGTCGCCGTGGAACAGCTGGACGGGCCCGAGCAGCTGGAGTCGGGTCCGGGCCATGCGCGCGCCCACCTCCCCGGTTCCACGGTGTGCCGGCGTCGCCCCCGCCGGAGAAGTCAACCTACCGTGATCGCCCGTCGGCGAATACCACCCGGCCGGGCCGGGACCAGGACGTTTCGTAGCGCTGCGGATTCCGCTGTACTGGTGTCCGGGGCGTACGGCATCCACCGGAGTACCCGACCGGACGACACGCGGACCCCGCCGGACGACACGGCGCACCCGGACGGGCGGCGCGTGTCGTCCATCCGGGTAAAGGTGTCGGCCACGTGGGTACGCGTGGCCGACGGCCGGGTACGGACATGACACGACCCCGTACCACCGGTCCCGATCCGGTGGTACGGGGTCGTGCTGAACTTCCGGCCGGGCCGCCAGGGGGCCGGTCCGCCCGTCCGTCGCCGTGGCCGTCCGGGCGGGTGTGCTCACCCCGAGCGAAGCACCCGCCGCCGTTCGTCCGCGAAGACGTGTTGCGCGGACCACACGCCCACGCGGTGGCGACACGGTAACAAAGCGCACCGGGCCGGTCACCGGCGGGTCAGGGTTCGGCCTACCTGGTGATCGGCGCCGAGTCGCGGCCGGCGATGAACGCGGGCCGCGGCGCGCTCGCCGCGAACGGCTCCTGCAGGGCGTTGTCCACGCTGTTGAACACCAGGAAGATGTTCGAGCGCGGGTACGGGGTGATGTTGTTGCCCGAGCCGTGCATGACGTTCGAGTCGAACCACAGCGCCGAGCCCGCCTGGCCGGTGAACTGGTCGATGCCGTGTTCGGCCGCCATCTTCGTGATGTCGTCCTCGCCCGGCACGCCCACCCGCTGGTCCTTGAGCGAGCTCTTGTAGTTCGCCTCCGGCGTCTCGCCGGCGCACTGGACGAACGTCCGGTGCGAGCCCGGCATGATCATCAGGCCGCCGTTGAACGGGTGGTTGTCGGTCAGCGCGATCGAGCAGCTGACCGCGCGCGGCGACGGCATGCCGTCCTCCGCGTGCCAGGTTTCGAAGTCCGAGTGCCAGTAGAACCCGGTGCCCTTGAACCCCGGCATGTAGTTGACGCGGCTCTGGTGGACGTACACCTCGGAGCCGAGCAGCTGCCGGGCCCGGTCCAGCACGCGCGGGTCGCGCACCAGCTCGGCGATCAGGCCGGAGATCTCGTGGACGTCGAAGATCGACCGGACCTCACCGGTCTTCGCCTCGGTGATCACGCGCTCGTCCCGGGCGAGCTCCCGGTCGGAGGACAGCCGCACCAGCTCCTGCCAGTACGTCTGCACCTCGCCCACGGAGAGCATGTCCTCGACCACGGTGTAGCCCTTGGTCTCGTGGTTCGCCAGCGTGGCGGCGTCGATCGGGCCGTCGGCTTCGGTACCCCACACCGTGGGGTGCACGCGCGGCAGGTGCTCCGGCGTACCGGTGATCCGGGTCGGGTAAGCGTCGTCGACCCGGGTGTCCGTCAGCGTCACGGGCTTCGCCTCCTGTTGCCTCTCCGGTTTACGCGTCCTCGGTGATCAGCGGGTACACGCCGTTTTCGTCGTGCACCTCGCGGCCGGTCACCGGGGGGTTGAACACGCACACGCACTTGATCTCGGTCTTCGGCCGGACCTGGTGCTTGTCGTGGTCGTTGAGCAGGTAGAGCGTGCCGGGCTTGAGCTCGTACACCTTACCGGTGGCCAGATCTTCGATCTCGCCTTCACCGGAGGTGATGAACACCGCCTCGATGTGGTTGGCGTACCAGAAGTCGTTGACCGTCCCCGCGTAGAGCGTGGTCTCGTGCACCGAGAAACCGACGCCCTCCTTGGCGAGGATGATCCGCTTGCTGCGCCAGTTCTCGGTCTTGATGTCGGCGTCGGTGTCGGTGACCTCGTCGAGTGTGCGGACGAGCACGGGCGAACTCCTTTACTTCTTCAGTACGGCTTTGACGGACTCGTCGATGATCGACAGGCCCTGGGTCAGTTCGTCGTCGGTCAGCGTCAGCGGCGGCAGCAGTTTCATGACTTCGCCGTCGGGGCCGGAGGTTTCCATCAGCAGGCCGCGGGCGAACGCTTCCGCGCAGACCCGGCCGGCCAGGTCGCCGTTCGCGAACTCGAGGCCGCGCGCGAGGCCGCGGCCCTTGGCGGTCAGGTTCGCCTCCGGGTAGGCCTCGACGATCCCGCTGAACGCGCTCGCGATGCGCTCGCCCTTGGCCTTGGTCGACTTCTCGAGCGCGTCGTCGCTCCAGTAGAGGTCGATCGCTTCCTTGGCGGTGACGAACGCCGGGCTGATGCCGCGGAAGGTGCCGTTGTGCTCGCCCGGCTCCCAGACGTCCAGCTCCGGCTTGATGAGCGTCAGGGCCATCGGGATGCCGTAACCGCTGATGGACTTCGACAGGCAGACGATGTCCGGCGTGATCCCGGCGTCCTCGAAGGAGAAGAACGGGCCGGTGCGGCCGCAGCCCATCTGGACGTCGTCGAGGATCAGCAGGATGTTGTGGCGCTTGCAGAGGTCGTCGAGCCCCTTCAGCCACTCCAGGCGCGCGGCGTTGATGCCGCCCTCGCCCTGCACGCCTTCGACGATCACCGCGGCCGGCTCGTTGAGCCCGCTGCCGGAGTCCTCCAGAAGCTTTTCGAAGTACAGGAAGTCCGGCATCGCGCCGTCGAAGTACTTGTCGTACGGCATCGGGGTGGCGTGCACCAGCGGGACGCCGGCGGCGCCGCGCTTCATCGAGTTGCCGGTGACCGACAACGCGCCCAGCGTCATGCCGTGGAAGGCGTTGGTGAAGTTGATGACCGACTCGCGGCCGGTCACCTTGCGCGCCAGCTTCAGCGCGGCCTCGACGGCGTTCGCGCCGCCCGGACCCGGGAACACGACCTTGTAGTTCAGGCCGCGCGGGTCGAGGACCTTGTCGCGGAAGCTCTGCAGGAAGTCGCGCTTGGCCACGGTGAACATGTCCAGCGCGTGGGTGACGCCGTCGCGCTGGATGTAGTCGATCAGGGCCTGCTTCAGCTGCGGGTTGTTGTGCCCGTAGTTCAGCGCGCCGGCCCCGGCGAAGAAGTCGAGGTAGGGCTTTCCGCTCTCGTCGTAGAGGTGGCTGCCCTGCGCGCGGTCGAACACGACCGGCCAGCCGCGGCTGTAGCTGCGTACTTCGGATTCGAGCTCTTCGAAGATGCTCATGTGTTTCTTTCTCTCCTAATCGCCCGGATTCGACGGCGGCAACAGCGGACCGATGCGGTAAAGCTCTTCCGGCAGGTGCCCGGCTTCGGGGAAATCCGCCCCCTCGAACAGCACACTGGTTTCGACCGCGGCGTTCCACCGCTTCGCGAACGACGTGAACAGCCGGATGGACGCCTCGTTGTCCGGGGTGATCGTGGTCTCGAGGTAACGCACGCCCGCACCGACCAGGCGCGTGTACAGCGCATCGAGCAGGGCCCCGGCCAGGCCCTTTCCGCGCTGCGAACGGTCGACCGCGACCTGCCAGACGAGCGCCGCAGCGGGCTCGTCGGGTCTGCGGTAGGCGATGACGAAACCGACCGTCTTGCCATCCTCGCGCGCGACGACCGAAGACTCGGCGAAATCGCGGCACCACAGCATGTATGCGTACGGCGAGTTGAGATCGAGCTTGGCGGAATCACGCGCGATTCGCCACAGCTCCGCGCCGTCCGCCTTGGTCGGGGATTCGATCAAGTGCGTTACGGACATACTCAGGAAACGTAACAGAGAATTTTCCGCGTGCCAGCGACGCAGGTCACGACCCCCGCGATGACCTGCAACGACGCGGTATACCCGGTGAGCAGTCACACAAACATGTTTGACGTGGCCGGAGGCTGGGCAGAAGCGCGGTCCGCGGCCCACGACCCGTTAGCACCATGACCCCGAACCGGGATGATCGCAAGGCGACGGGCCGGAACCGCCGGCGGCGAGTCGCTCAGCGCACGCGTCCGGCGACGGCGTCCGGGGCGGCCGGCTTGGTCGCGACCCGCCGGGGCGAACCACCGCTGCCCCGGCCGGCGCCGGCGACGTTGAGCGCCACCGCCTTCGCTTTGCGTGACCGCAGGCGGTGGCCGAGGCGGCGCGCGATCGCGCTCACCGGCATCACGACCGCGGGCAGGATCAGCAGCCCGGACACCACCAGCCACCACACCGCGCCTTCGCCGCGGCGCCAGCCGGCCACGACGTCACCCAGCCAGCCGAAGAACGGGCGAGCGAGCGGGGGCAGGAACGCGGCCAGCAGCAGCGCCGCCACGACCAGCACCCCCAGCGCCGTGCACAGCCACCGCATCTTGCGGCCGGTCGTGAGCAGCGCCGTCGCCAGGTAGACGGCCGCGCCCGCGAGGACCGGGAGGCCGATCCACTGCAGGACCGCGCCGCCGTTGCTGCCGATCACCAGGCCGGCCAGCAGCGCCAGCACGCCGGCCACGAGCGAGCCGGCCGTGCCGAGCCGGGACGCGCCCTGCGCGACCCTCGCCGTGCTCCTGGCGACCGTCCGCAGGATGCCCGCGACGGTCTTCGGCCAGCCGCCGGGCAGCTGGAACGCGACCGTCCCGGCGTTGACCGTGGCGGCGCCGAGGGCGACCAGGGTGCGGGTCAGCCGGGCGGTCCCCTGCTCCCCGGCGAGCGTCTCGGCCGAGACGCGGCAGGACTGGAACCGGGCCTGCGAGGCCGCCACGTCGATCCGGGGCAGCTCCTCGGCCAGCGCCTGCTCGATGCCCGGGCGGTCTTCGGCGTCGAAGCGTGCCGCGAGGTCGACGACCGGGAGTTCCTCGGCGGCGATCTCCTCCTGCCGGCTCCGGGCCAGCACCATGGCCGTGACCGGCATGCTGACCGGGCGTTCGGCGTCCGGCCCGGCCACCGGGTTCAGATCGGCGTCGAGGCCGAGGAAGGCGAGTTCGGCGGCCAGCTGGTCGCCCAGCTGCTTCGCCTCATCGGTCGTGCAGCGGTCGCGCTCGTCCGGCTTGCGCCAGCCCGGCGCCAGCGCCGCGCGGAACTCCTCGCGGAACCGGTCCCGCCCGACGACGTCACGCACGGTTTCGAGGCGGACCGGGTCGAGCAGGCACTGGACCAGCCAGCCGGCGCCGTCGACGCGGCCCCACATCCAGTCGCTGGCCCGCCAGGACGCCTTGTAGAAGGCGCCGAAGTAGCTCGCCTGCATGCCGGTCAGCTTGTCCCACGACCGGCGTCGCGTCATGTCCAGCAGCGTCCGGGAATCGGCGCTGACCTGCACGAGGTCGACCCGCTGGTCGACCGACGGCGCCTGCGCGAGCAGCCCGCGCGTCGCCACGTGCAGGGTGAGCAGGCGGGCTTGGACGACGTCGTCGGTGCCGGCGGCGTCCGGGCCCAGTGCCAGCCAGTTCAGCAGGGTCGTGACGGATTCCGACTTCTCGGTTTCCGCTTCGGCCAGCGCCCGCAGGGCCGGCGCCGCGGCCCGCAGCCCCTGAACCAGCAGCGGCCACGCCCCGGCCACCGCGGCCGTCTTGTCCGGCTGGACCCATTCCCGGGCGAGGTCTTCGATCCACGTCTCCAGCGAGGCGGCGCCGGGCCCCGGGTGCGCGGTGACCCACTGCCCCAGCCGCACGCCGCGGCCGGCGGTCCGGCGCGCCTCGTGCAGCTGTTCGCGCGCGGCGTTGAGTTCCGGCGACCGGCCGGCGTCCGCCTGCAGCCGGAAGCCGGCGTTGATCAGCTGCAGGCCGATCGCGACGGCGTCGTCGAGCGCGGTCGTCCGGTAGGGCACCAGGCCGGCGACCGGCACGCGGCCGGCCGGCGGCGCGACCGGGATGTCGCCGGCGAGCCCCGCCACCGCGATGTCCCGCAGCCGCTGCGACATCCCGGACGCCCACTGGGTGCCGGGTTCGGCCAGCGCGTACCGCCGGGCGGCGACCCGCACGAGCTCGGCGGCGTCCTCCGCGGTCCGCCGCTCGAGGTAGGCGGCGGCGATCCGCGTGTCGACCAGGCATTCCGGACCCCCGCGCAGCCCCAGCGCGGCCAGCGAAACCCGGGTGTCGCGGGCGCGCAGCACGGCGTCGTTGTGCCGGGTCAGGTCGTCGAGCTCGGCGCTGATCGACTGGCTCATCACGGTGTTGACGACCTTGGCCATCGCGTTCGACAACAGCGGCGGGCGCCCCGCATCACACCCGACGGCGTCGGTCTCCCCCTCGCCGGTCGGCACGACGTAGAGCAGCAGCCGCCGCACGTCGACGTTGGACCGCCGTTCGAAGATCTCCCGCAGCGCCGGCCGCAGCGGCTTGTTCAGCAGCACCCCGCCGTCGGTGAGCCAGTGCGAACGCGTCAGCTCGGTGTACGGCGTCATGTCGGGGTGCAGCCGATCGGTCCCGTCGGTGCCGATGGGCATCCGCGACAGCTCGAAGGCGCCGGGGAAGGACGCGGTGGAGCGGGCGGCCAGCGCGAGCGGCCCCTCCACCCCGACGGTCCACAGTGGACCACAGAACCGGAAGAGCATCCGGTGTTCGGTGTCCCGCACCAGGTTCCCCAGCGCATCGTCGAACCGGGTGGTCTCCCCATCGATCATCGTGCCGGTGAGCAGCACGGTGATATCCGGCTCCTCGACCGGCGGCGCCCCACCGGCGGTGATCTGCCGCAGCGCCCGTTCGACGTCTTCGAGCAGCACCCGATCCCCATCGAGCACGGACCGCGGCTGCGCCTCCCGCGCGTCCCGCACGAGGTTTTCCAGTGAGCCGGTGGTGATCCAGGTGTCCCGCAAGACCTGCGGCGTGGAGCGGAAGGCTTCCGCGAGCCCGAGACAGGCGGCGTTGATCCCCCCGGCACTGGTCCCGGTCAGGACGTCGATCGACACGCTCGCCCGCAGGACATCAAGCAGCCGCCGGTAGAGACCGGGCGCGCTGCCACGCGACTCCCGCAGCAGCTGCGACGTCTCGGTGGCCACCCCGCCCATCCAGATGGCCAGGCTGGCCCCACCCACCATGGTCATCGCCAGGCGGATTTCCTGCTGCCACGGTTCCGCGGTCTCGGCCATGGAGTTCTCCCGCCGATCGGTCATCCTGACGCACAGTAGAGGCGCCGGGCGAGCGCGGAGATACGTACGGGCGTACGGCTGTTCGGGTGGATTTCTTCGCCCGGACAGCCGCCCCCGGCGACGCACCTAACCCGCCAGCTGCTCCAACGCCAGCACCTGGGCCTCACCGACCGCGAACCCCAGCACCGCCCCCGTAGCGATCAGAATCCACTCGTCCTGCTCGAAAGCCGGCCGCAGCAACCGCTCGAACTCCCGGGGTGACAGCTCCTTCATCTTCGACACCAGCACGTTCCGGATGTCCATCGCGTCCGTCGCGTAATCCTCGATGTAGCGCATCGTCTCCGGCAGCCGCGACATGATCTGGGACGCGATCGCCAGCTTCACGTCCTGGTACTTGCGCGAGCCCACCGCGAAAACCAGCAGCGGCTTCGCGACACTCCCCAGCTCCCGGTCCAGCTGGCGCTGGATCAGCGCCAGCACCCGGTCCGACAGCGGTCCGTGGAGAATCGCCTCGATCACGTTGTGCGGGGTGATGATCTCCTTCGCGATCAACGACCCGTACGCCTCCGCGACCTCCGCCCGCCGCTTCAGGAACAGGCCCTGCCACTGCACGCCGAAATACCGGCGGGGCTCGATCGGGTAGAAGATCATCCGCAGCGCCAGCCAGTCCGTGAACCAGCCTGTGAACAGGCCGAAGACCGGCATGATCGGCGGGAACTTGAACAGCACCCACGCCACCATCTGGACGACGCCGATCGCGCCGCCGAAGACCAACCCGGACCGCGCGATGAACTTGAACTCGCGAGCGCCCGCCTCCTGGAAGATCCGGTTGAGCAGGCGCTTGTCCTTGACCAGGCTGGTGACCACCATGCCCTTGAGGTCGAACACACTGTCCACATCGGACTTGATCAGGTCGAGCACGGCGGCGACCATCCGCGGCGATTCGTGCTGGACGCGCTGGATCACCAGGCGCTGCACGCGCTCCGGCAGCGACTCCCACAGCCCCGGCCGGTAGTGCGCCGCCACCTCGCGGACGATGTCCTCCACGCCCGCCAGCAACGGCTTCTCGATCTCCTGGGCGATCCGGGACGCGTCGAGGCGCGCGACGACCTCGGCCGGCTTGATCAGCTGCTCGGTCATCGTGTCGCAGGCGATGCTCGCCATCCGGGCCGCGCGCTTCGGGACGATGCCCTGCCAGCCCAGGAACGGCTTGACGCCGACGAACTCCACCGGCTGGAACATCATCCGGATCGCCACGAGCTTGGTGCCGTAGCCGATCAGCGCCGCGACGAGGGGGATCGAGACGTAGAGGGGCCAGTGCCGCGCGAAGTCGGCGAGGATGCCGCCGAAGAAGGCCCCCATCCCGCTAACCCAGGCTCGGGTCGCAGGCCTGCCAGAACTGCGCGCCGAGGCGCGAGACGTGGATCGTCCGCCGGACGAACTTCGCGCGCCGGACGTGCTTCTCCGCCTCGCGCACGGTTTCGTCGGTCAGCAGGATCTCGTACTGCGTCTCCAGCGACGGCACCTCTTCGTCCAGGTCGACCAGGCCGAGCCCGATCAGCCGGGTGACGTAGCCGGGCACTTGGTCGGGCAGCGACACCCCGGCCGCCTTGCCGACCGTCGAGGCGTTGCGCAGCACCACCCGGCCGTTGCCGCCGAGGCCGGTCCGCTCGACGACGTCGACGGCGGGGAACGGCGAGCCGTCGGACAACGCCGACAGGATGCGGGCCTCGTCCGGCGTCAGCTGGCGCAGGATGATCGCGTAGAAGTACTCGCGGGCGCGGTCCCGGCCGAAGCCGATGGAGTGGTTGAGCAGCTCGGCCATCGCGGCGCGCAGCGGCTCGCCGTGGTTGTCGCGCAGGGGCACGAGCGTCACGGCGGCTTCGACCTTCCCGGGCACCGCCGGGCGGTTCATCGCCGACGCGGCGGTCAGGGCGGCGTGGTACGGGTCGTCGACCTCGTCGAGCCGGCGGCGCAGCTCGGTCAGCAGCCGGCGCTCGACCTGCCGGACACCGCGTTCGGCGGTCTCGACGCCGGGGAGCTTGCGACCGAGCGCGAAACCGGTGCGCGAGGCCCAGCCCGCCAGCTGGCCGGCGCGGCGGGCCAGGTCGGCCACCTCGTCGGCCGTGCCCCGGCCGTTCGGTCGCTCTGCGTTCACCGGCGGACTCCCCTCTGCTTACGCGGCTGATGCTACCTGCGGGTAGGCCGAATGGAGGTGTGATGTGCGTGTTGGATGGCCGGTATGAGTCCGACGCGCTGGGGCCCGCCGATCGACGTCCTCCCGTACTTCTCCAAGGAGGAACAGGCGCTGATGACGCTGCTCGGCGCGCTGACCGACGAGGACTGGACGCGGTCGACCATGTGCGCCGGCTGGACGGTCAAGGACGTCGCCGCCCACCTGCTGGGGGACAAGGTCGGCCGGCTGTCCCACGGCCGCGACGGGCACCGGGCGGAATCCCCCCGTTCGGGTGAGGCCTTCCCGCGGTTCATCGACCGGATCAACGAGGAGTGGGTCGTCGCCTGCCGCCGCCTCTCGACGGACGTCCTGCTCACCATGCTGTACGAGTTCATGGGCCAGACGACCGAGTACTGGGCGCAGCTGGACCTCGACGCCCTCGGCATCCCGGTGTCGTGGGCGGGCGACGAGCCCGCGCCGCGCTGGCTCGACGCGGCCCGCGACTACTCCGAATTCTGGGTGCACCACGTGCAGATCCGCGAGGCGCTGGAGCACACGCCGCTGGAAGCGGAGTACGCCGAGCCGATCGCCGACACATTCGTCCGCGCGCTGCCGCACACCCTGCGCGGCGTCGACGCCCGCGTCGGCAAGCAGGTCGGCTACACCGTCACCGGCCAGGGCAGGTGGTACGCGCGCCGCGAGCGCGACGGCTGGGTCCTGGACCGCGGCGCGCCGCCGTCACGCACCCCGCTGGCGTCGGTAACGACGGACCTGGACACGTTCTGGCGGCTCTGCACCCGCAACGCGGCCGACGTCGGCCGCGTCCGGACGTCCGGGGACGAAAGCGTTTGCGCCACCGTCCTCGGGATGACGTCGATCATCGTCTGAGCGTCACTTTCACGTGAAAGTGACGCTCTAGCGGCGGCGCGCCTGCTTCCGCAGCTGCAGGATCCGGGCGCCGCCGATCAGGGCGACCAGCACCGCCCCGCCGATGGCCGAGAACAGCATGGCGATGGCCAGCGGCAGGCGGCCTTCGGCGCCGAAGAAGTGCACGGTCACCGAGTCCAGGTTCTGCAGGATGAAGATCAGCAGCACGACCAGCACGAGCAGGCCGGCGATCACCGCGACCCAGGTGCCGCTGATCCGGGTCGGCCGGGTCTTGCCCGCCGGTTTGGCGGGCGCCGGCCGCACCGGCGTCACCTCCTCCGCGCCCGGCCGGACGTCGCCGGCGCGCAGCTCGGCGGGTTCCAGGGCGCCTTCCGGCACCTCGGTGCCGGGCAGGTCGTGGTGTACGGGACCGGTGGGGCGGTCGGCCGCGCCCCCGCGCGCGTGCGTCATGTGACCAGTGTCCGTCCGGCGGGCGGGGAGCGCTGGCTCAAACCCCCTAACGGGCGAAGCCGTCGACCTCACGGAGAACGCGGAGGGTGTTCTTGCCGGCCAGTTTCGCGCAGTCGTCCTCACTCCACCCGCGCTCGAGCAGGGCGGCGAACAACACGGGGTACTTGGACGTGTCCTCCAGCCCCTCCGGCAGGGAAGCGACGCCGTCGTAGTCGCCGCCGAGGCCGATGTGGTCGATCCCGGCCACCTCGCGGGCGTGTTCGACGTGCGCGACGACGTCCTCGACGGTGGCGAGCGGCTTGGGCGGGCCGTCCCACTCCTTGACGAACGCCCCGCGCTGGGTCAGGTTCCGGTACTCCTGCCCGGCCTCGGCCATCGCGGCCTCGAGCCGCTCGTTCCAGGCGGCCACCTTCGGCGAGACGAACGCGGGCACGAAGGTGATCATCGCGACGCCGCCGTTGCCGGGCAGCTGGGCGAGGACGTCGTCGGGGACGTTGCGGGGGTGGTCGTTCACGGCGGTGCACGAGGAGTGGCTGAAGATCACCGGCACCGAGCTGACCTCGATCGCCGCCCGCATGGTCGACGGCGCGACGTGCGAGAGGTCGACCATCATCCCGATCTTGTTCATCTCGCGGACGACGTCGCGGCCGAACTCGGTGAGCCCGCCGTGGACCGGCTCGTCAGTGCCGGAGTCGGCCCAGGTCGTGTTGAAGTTGTGCGTCAGCGTCATGTACCGGACGCCGAGCCGGCGCAGGATCCGGAGCACCCCGAGCGACTCGGCGATGCTGTGGCCGCCCTCGGCGCCGAGCAGCGACGCGATCCGGCCGTCGGCGAAGGCGGCCTCGGCCTCGTCGGCGGTGGTGACCAGGCGCAGCCGGCCGGGGTAGCGCTCGACCAGCTGGTGGACGACTTCGATCTGCTCGAGGACGGCGGTCACGGCACTGTGGCCCTCGAACTCACAGGGCACGTACACCGACCAGAACTGCATGCCGAGCTTCCCGTCGGCGAGCTTCGGGAAGTCGGTGTGCAGGGCGGGCTGCCGGACGGTCAGGTCGAGCGACGCGGCCGCTTCGACCGGGTTCGGGCCGCCGTGCTGCCGCAGCTCCCACGGCAGGTCGTTGTGCCCGTCGGCGAGGATGACCGCGTCCAGCAGTTTGGTAGCACGCTGTAGTGCCTCGTTAGTCATCGCCCGATCGTAGGGTGGTCCGGTATACGGTCCGTACAAACGTCAGGCCGTCATCCACTTCGCGGCCGCGCGGACACCGTCCACAGTGATCTGGTGGCCGCCGGGGTGGCGCTGCGTGACGACGTCGGCCCCGCGTTCGCGCAGCAGCCGGATCAGCTCCTCGGTGGAGGCGAGCGGCGCCATCGGGTCGCGTTCGCCGTTGGCCAGGAAGATCCGCGACGCGGACAGGTCGTGCCCGGGCGGCGCCGGGACCGGCGACATCGCGGCAAACAGCGCCGCTTCCCGGACCACCTCGGGCCGCAGCAGGGCCACCGCGGCCGCGATGTTGGCGCCGTTCGAGAAGCCGACGGCGACCAGCCGCCGGTCGCCGAAGCCGTACTCCTCGCGGGCGTCCCGGACGAAGTCGGCGAGCTCGTGCGCGCGCCGCACGACGTCCTCGTGGTCGAACACGCCCTCGGCCAGCCGGCGGAACCAGCGCGCGGCGCCCTGCTCCGACACCGGGCCGGCCGGCGCGAGCACGGCGGAGTCCGGGCTGAGCTCGCGGGCCAGGCCGAGCAGGTCGTCCGGGCGGCCGCCGGTGCCGTGCAGCAGGAGCAGCACCGGCGCGTCCGGCGCCCCCTCGGCGTACTCGTGCGCCAGCGTCATGACAGCTCCGGGTTGTTCTCGGTGGGCAGGTTGAGCTTCGGCAGCATGTGCTCGATTTCGTCGCGGCGCGGCTCCAGCCACGGCGGCAGCTTCAGGGCGCGGCCCAGCTCCAGCAACGGCTCGTCGATGGCGAAGCCGGGCTCGTCGGTCGCCACCTCCAGGAGCGTGCCGCCCGGTTCGCGGAAGTAGATCGACCGGAAGTACTGGCGGTCCAAAATGGACGTCACTCGCACGCCCTTGCCGACGAGCTCTTCGCGCCACGATTTCTGGGTTTCCTCGTCGGGCGCGCGCCAGGCGACGTGGTGCACGCTGCCCGCGGCGACCAGCCCGCGCGGCGCGTCCGGCGTCACGAGGACGTCGACGAGCGCGCCCGGGCCGCCTTCACCGGCGGCGAACCGCAACCGGTTGCCGTCCTGGTGGGCGAAGCCGAGGCCGAGGTCGCCGGTGAGCATGCCGGCGGTGGCGTCTTCCTCGGTCACCGAGAGTGTCACCGAGTGCAGCCCGCGGATGGCGTGCTCGGCCGGGACGAGCTCGGTGTCCCACGGGTCCCGCGGGTCGCCCTGCGGGTGGGCGACGAGCGCGAGCTGCAGGCCATCGGGGTCACGGAACGTGAGAGTGGCTTCGTCGTCGGCGTTGCGGACTTCGCCGGTGTCGACGCCGGCGGCGGCGAGGTGCCGCTGCCACCAGCCGAGCGAAGCTTCGGGGATGGAGAACGACGTGGTCGTCGCCTGGCCGGTGCCGTGGCGGCCGCTGGGCGCCTCGGGCCACGGGAAGAACGTCATCAGCGAACCGGGTTTGCCGGAGCTGTCGCCGTAGTAGAGGTGGTAGGTGCCCGGGTCGTCGAAGTTCACGGTGGTCTTCACCAGCCGCAGGCCCAGGGTGCGCAGGTAGAAGTCGGCGTTGCGCTGCGGGTCGCCGCCGATGGCGGTGACGTGGTGCAGGCCGGTCGTCCGGATCGACATGGGTGCCTCCTCGTCCAAGGTAACCCGATAACCTCTCGCTAGCAAGATATATTCCGGCGAAGCTTTGCGGTAAGGTGGCGCACGTGACGCCTGATCCGAACACCGACGACGACGAGATCGTCACCTGGTGGGGCCTGGTCATCGAGGGCTACCTGGCCACCCAGGACAAGCTGATGGGCGAGATCGCCGGCCGGTTCGGGCTCGCGCCCGCGTCGTTCGACATCCTGCTGCGGCTGGTCCGCTCGCCCGAACACCGGATGCCGATGACCCGGCTGGCCACCGAGGCGGCGCTGTCCAGCGGCGGCTTCACGAAGGTGGCGGACCGGCTGGTGGCGGCCGACCTGATCTGCCGGATCCCGAGTCCCGACGACCGCCGCGTCACGTTCGCGTCGCTGACCGAGCACGGCCTCGAGGTGGCGAACCAGGCCCGCGCGGCCGCCGCGGACATCCTGCGCCGCATCGTGCTGACCCCGCTGGGTGACGACGCGGCGGCACTCGCCGAAGCCATGCGGACACTCCGGGCGTTCAACGACGGGCGTTGAAAAAGTCGAGGTCACCGCGGTGCCCGCGACGGCGCACCATGAGAACCATGCTGACCGAATCGACGATCACGACGATGCTTCCGGTGACCGACAGTGAACGAGCCGGTCACTTCTACGCGGACTCCCTCGGCCTGAAGCAGGTGGGGAAGGGCGAGGACGGAACGCTCTACTTCGCCGCGGCCGGCGGCGCGATCGGCCTCCGCCCGATGCCGGCCGGCGCCCAGAGCGAGAGCACGGCGCTGAGCTTCGAGGTCAGCGACCTGCCCGCCGAAGTCGACGCCCTGGAAAGCCGCGGCGTGCACTTCCAGGACTTCGAGACGGAAGGGCTGAAGACGGTCGCCCACATCGCCGAGCTGGGCAACGAGCGGGCGGCCTGGTTCAACGACTCCGAAGGCAACGTCCTCTGCCTGCACGAGGTGCTGACCTGACCTCTGGGGGCGCGGGGGTGCCGGAGTCTCACCGGCACCCCCGCGTGCGCACCACTACGCCAGCGACGGCATCAGCTTGACCGCGTTCCCCGCCAGCACCCCGCTCAGCACGTCGTCCGGCAGCCCCAGCCCGGCCAGCGCCCGGACGTTCGCGGCCACCGACGGCACGCCGGGCCAGTCGGTGCCGAACACGAACTTCCCCGCCAGCCGAGCCAGGTCGAACCGCTGGTAGTACTCCGGAAGCTTCTTCGGCGGCAGGCCCGCCAGGTCGAGCCAGACGTTGTCCCGGGCCAGCGCGAGGAACGCCGCCACGTCGTACCACCACCCGCGGCCGCCGTGGGCGAAGACGAACTGCAACGCCGGGAAGTCCTCGACCACGTCCGACAGCAGCTCAGGATTGCCGAAACTCGTGCGGGAGCCGGGAAAGCTCGACGTTCCCGAGTGGAGGATCACCGGCACCCCGCGTTCGAGGCACAGCTGGTAGACCGGGTACAGCTCCTTGTCCGCCGGGGAGAACGCGCCGTGCACCGGGTGGAGCTTCAGCGCCACCGCGCCCAGGTCCAGCTGCCGCTCGGCTTCCGCCGCCGCCGGGTGGTGCAGGTACGGATTGACGTTCGCCACCAGCCGGAACCGCTCCGGGTTGTGGGAGACCAGCGCCACGTTGTCCTCGATCGGCTGAATCCCGGTCGCGCGCGGGCTGTACTCGCAGAACAGCAGGACCCGGTCGACGCCTTCGGCCGCCATGAGCTCGTCCATCGCCGCCGGGACCACGGACCCGTCGTCCGCGTACACCGACCGCCACGGGTACGTGCCCGCGAAGTCGTGGGCCCACTGCAGCCACGCGGGTTTCAGCGTCGGCAGCCGCGGCGCGTGTACGTGCGCGTCGACCACGAAGTGCCCGTCGATCATGGGTGCGGTGCCACCGCCCGCAGCACGTCGCGGACCTGGTCGCGGATGACGTTGCGGCGGATCTTGCCGGTCGCCGTCTTCGGCAGTTCGGCCAGCTCGACCACGCCGCGCGGGCGCTTGAACGCCGCCAGGCCCTCGCGGCAGAACTCGATCAGCTCGTCCGGGTCGACGGCGAACCCGGGTGCGGGCACCACGCACGCCACCGGCTTGTCGAGCCCGTCGGCGTCCGGTGCGGCGACGACCGCCACCTCGGCCACCGCCGGGTGCTGCCGCAGCCGTTCCTCCACTTCGGACGGTGAAACCCAGATCCCGCCCGCCTTCAGCATGTCGCCGAACCGGCCCAGGCAGCTGTAGGTGCCGTCCTCGTTGCGCACGTAGCTGTCGCCCGTCCGCAGCCATTCGCCCTGGAACACGAGCTTCGTCGCGTCGTAGCGGGCCCAGTACCCGGTCGCCGTCGACGGCCCGGCCACGAACAGCTCACCCGGCTGCCCGGCGGCCTCGACCACCGCGCCCGCTTCGTCGCGGATCTGCAGCGAGTACCCGGGCACGGCGACGCCGGTGGTGCCCGGCCGCACCGCGCCGGGCTGGTTCGACAGGAAGATGTGCAGCGCCTCGGTCGACCCGATGCCGTCGAGGATCTCCAGCCCGAAGCGCGCGCGAAAGCGTTCGAACAGCGACGCGGGCAGCGGCTCGCCGGCCGAAACCGCGTACCGCACCGAAGCGAACGAGTCGTCGGGGACGTCGCTGGCGAGCAGCGCCGCGTAGAACGTCGGGACCGCGAAGAACAACGACGGCTGCTCCTCGCGTGCGCGTCTCGCGAACAACGCGGGCGTCGGACGCGAAGGCTCGAGCAGCGTCGTGCCGCCCGCGCCGAGCGGGAAGAAGCACGAATTCCCCAGCCCGTAGGCGAAGAACAGCTTGGGCACCGACAGGAACCGGTCCGCCGCCGACGTCGCCAGCACGCCGCGCGCGTAGGTCTCGCAGACCGCTCGGATGCTCGCGTGCCGGTGCATCGCGCCCTTCGGCTGCCCGGTCGTGCCCGAGGTGTACAGCCACAGCGCGGGCGAGTCCGCCCACGTCCGGCCGCCGCGGAACGCCCCGTCCAGTTCGGACCACCGGTGCGTCCGGACGCCGTCCGGGACGCCCGTCGCGTCGGACCGGTCGAGCAGGACGTCGGTGACCTCGGGGGCGAGGCCGAGCGCGGTCACCGCCTGCTCGGCGAACTCCCCGGACACGCACAGCACCCGCGCCCGCGAGTCGGCCAGCACGTTGCCCAGCTCCAGGCCGGTGACCATGGTCGAGACCGGGACGGCGACCGCGCCGGCCAGCATCGCGCCGAGGATGCCGGTGAGCAGCTCGACGTCGTCGACCATGCAGAACATGACGCGTTCTTCGGGTCGCACCCCGAGCGCGGCGAGCCCGCCGGCGACGCGCCGGGACTCCGCCGCGAGCTCGGCGTAGGTGAGGGACCGGCGGGGCGACACGACCGCGGTCGCGTCCGGGTGCCCGGCCTGCAGCAGGTACTCCGCGGCGTTGAACCCTGTCGCCACCAGTCCTCCTACGTGAGGTGCACGTACTCGTAGTCGATGGGCTTGCCGTTGATGCCGTGGCGCGGCGGCGCCACCCAGCTCGCGATCTTCCCCCGCTCGTACACCGGGTGCATCAGCGAGCGGACGAACGTGAGGTCCTCGGTCGTGGGCAGCCACTTCCGTTGGCCGGCCTCCCAGGTCGCCTCGTCGACGATGGTGCCGTCGGGAGTGACGTGGTGGCCGGAGTTTATGCCGACTTCGCGGTTGAAGCCAGGGTGCGGCAGGCGGAACGCGAAGTCGACGCCGGCGTCGGCGAGGATCTTGTTCCAGCGCTTCACGCCGGTCTGGCAGTCGGCCACGTACTCGCTGCGCAGGTCCAGGTTGAGCAACAGGATCGCCTGCTGCTCCTCGGTCGTCCAGGTGCCGTCGCCGTTCGGCCGCTCCAGCGTGCGGGCGTCCCCGGTGAGCTTGTGGTCGTCCCTGCGCCGGGTTTCCTGCCAACGGCCCTTGAGCCCGGCGGTGTAGTAGTTGGCCGCGTTGGTCGAGGTCTCGCTGCCGAAGAGGTCGAGCGAAACGGTGTAGTGGAAGTTGATGTACCGCTGGACGACTTCCAACGGGATGCCGCCGTGCGGGCCGATGTCCAGGGTGTCGTGCTCGCGGATCAGCTCGGCGCTGCGGATCACCACGCGGTCGACGCCGGTGGTGCCGACCATCATGTGGTGCGCTTCCTCCTTCAGCATGAACTCGCAGGTGCGCGAGAGCGGGTCGAAGGAGGACTCCTTGAGCGTGCCGAGCTGGTACTTCCCGTCGCGGTCGGTGAAGTAGGTGAACATGTAGAACGCCAGCCAGTCGGCGGTTTCCTCGTTGAACGCGCCGAGGATCCGGGGCGCGTCCGGGCTGCCGGAGTTGCGCAGCAGCAGCCCTTCGGCCTCGTCCCGGCCTTCGCGGCCGAAGTAGGCGTGCAGCAGGTACACCATCGCCCACAGGTGGCGGCCTTCTTCGACGTTGACCTGGAACAGGTTCCGCAGGTCGTACAGGCTCGGCGCGGTCAGGCCGAGGAGTTTCTGCTGCTCGACCGACGCCGGCTCGGTGTCGCCCTGGATGACGATCAGCCGCTGCAGGTCGGCCCGGTATTCGCCGGGCACCTGCTGCCACACCGGCTCGCCCTGGTGCTCGCCGAAGGCGATCCGGCGGTCCGGGTCGCGCTCGGCGAGGAAGATGCCCCAGCGGTAGTCGGGCACGTTGACGTGGTCGAAGTGCGCCCAGCCTTCGCGGCCGACGCTGACGGCGGTGCGCAGGTAGACGCCCTGGGTTTCCAGCGTCGGGCCCATTTCGCCCCACCAGTGCAGGAACTTCGGCTGCCAGCCTTCCAGCGCGCGCTGCAGCCTGCGGTCCTCGGAGAGGTTGACGTTGTTGGGGATCTTGACGTCGTAGTCGATCTTCTCGGGCATCTGCGCTAGACCCGCTTCCTGTCGAAGACGGCCTTCTGCCCCGTACCGTATCGGCGCAGCGCGCCTTCCGGCCCGGATGCGTTCGGGCGGGTGAAAATCCAGTTCTGCCAAGCCGCCAGCCGGCCGAAGATCTTGGTCTCGATGGTCTCGGGACCGACGAACCGGTGGTTGGCCTCCATGCCGGTGAGCGCGTCCGGGGACAGCGACGCGCGGCCTTCGAGGGCGATCCGGATCTCGTCCTCCCAGTCGAGGTCGTCCGGAGCGTCGGTGACCAGGCCGAGTTCGAGGGCTTCGGCGGCGCTCAGCTCGCGGTTCTTCTCGCGCGCCAGCCAGGTGAGGTGGTCGTCGTCGCCGTAGAACCGCGTCTGCAGGCGGGTCAGGCCGTTGCCCATCGGGAACGCGCCGAAGTTGGCGTCGGTGAGCTCGATCGAGGCACGTTCGTCGCTGTCTTCGTCGTCGATCGGCGGGCCGTCCAGGATGTACTGGCGGTCCGCGGCGAGCGCGATCTCCAGCAGGGCGCCGGTGAAGCAGCTGCCGGGTTCGATGAGCGCGATCAGGCTGCGGCTGGTGACGTCGAGGCGCTTGAGCGTGCGCTTGAAGTAGTGCGTGATCTCGTTGGCCAGCCAGTGCTTCTGCCCGAGTACGGCCTCTTCGTGCGCCCGGACCTTCGCCGGGTCCCCTCGGGTCTTGAGGATCCACGTCCCGGCTTCGACCTCGTTGGTGCGCAGCCGCAGGATGGCGTCGTCCAGCTCGCGGGTCATGGCGAGGAACCAGCCGCCCGCGCCCTCTTCGTGCAGGTCACCGGGGTCGTTTTCGGGACCCTTGATGGTGATCGTGGCCTGGTTCTTCTCGACCTCGATGTCGACATAGCGATGTTCGAGCGGGGTCAGCTCGATGCCGTGGTCCGCCTGCTTTCCGGACTCGCGGGCGAGTGCCTTCGCCTTTTCGAGGACCTTCTCGCGGAAGTCCTGGCGGGGCACCAGTTCGTCGACCAGCCGCCAGTCGACCGCCGTCTTGCCCTTGACGCCGTCCGGGCGGGTGGCGAAGACGTCGGCGAGGTCCCGGCGGACGCGCCGCTTGTCGACGACCCGGGTGAGGCCGCCGGTGCCGGGCAGCACCCCCAGCAGGGGCACCTCCGGCAGCGCGACCGTCGAGGCGTTGTCGTCGATCAGAAAGATCTTTTCGCAGGCCAGCGCGATCTCGTAGCCGCCACCGGCGCAGGTGCCGTTGACCGCGGCCACGTAGGTCTGGCCGGAGTGCTCGGTGGCGTCCTCCATGCCGTTGCGGGTCTCGTTGGTGAACTTGCAGAAATTCACCTTCCAGTGGTGTTCCGACGCGGCGAGCATCCGGATGTTCGCGCCGGCGCAGAAGACCCTGTCCTTGGCGCTGGTCACGATGACCACGCGGACCTCGGGGTGCTCGAACCGCAGCCGCTGGGTGGCGTCGTACAGCTCGATGTCGACACCGAGGTCGTAGGAGTTGAGCTTGAGCTCGTACCCCGGGACCAGGCCGCCTTGTTCGTCGACGTCCAGTTCCAGCCAGGCCACCTCCCCGTCGATCCGGAGGCGCCAGTGGCGGTACTCGGCGGGACGGCGATCGAAGGCAACCGGTGTGGTGGTGGTCACTCACCTGATTGTCTACACGAGTCAGACGGAGGTCAATGTTGTGTAGAAACTTGATCTCGGGCGGTCACCCGGTTGAGCGTGGCCCAGGCCCAGGTGAGGAACACCCACAGGGCGAGCCCGGCCGCGGCGTCGGTGAAGATCGTCGCGAACCAGAACGCCGGGATCTGCGGGACGCCGGTGAGAAAATGGCCGAGGGTGACCATCCCGGCCAGGGAATAGACCAAGAGGAACGCCAGGGCGCGGGGATATCGGCCTTGCGCGTACGCGCGGTAGCCGAACCAGCCGAAGGCCGTGAGCAGCACCCAGGTGACAGCGACGACAATGCTCCCGACGAATGGGGAGACGCCCTGGAGCTGCGGGTAGTCCGCGTACCGGATGGTGTTGTGCGCGTAATGGATCGCCGTGCTGAGCAGCGAGAAGCCGAGTATCCCGCGAAGCGGTGTCAGTCCCTTGTCCACCACGGCCCCCAATTTGATAGATCGCTCTAGCGACGGTAGCGCGCGGCGGCCGCGCCCGGCAAGACGCGGCCGCCCCCGGGGTCACACGAAGTCGATGCGGTGCTGGACCACCGGATAGCCCGCCTTCGCGAACGCCTTGGCCATCGGGACGTTGCCGACGTCGGTGCCCGCGACGATCCGGTCCGCGCCGTAGCCGACTAGGTCGTGCGTCGCCTCGACCAGGAGGTCGTAGGCGTAGCCCTTCCCACGGTGCTCGGGCACCACGGCGACGTAGCCGACCACCGGGTCGTAGACGTTGCGGCTCGGCAGCACGAGCCCGGCGAGTTCCCCGTCGGGCGTGTACGCCAGCCGCCACCAGTCCCGCGGCGCCGGCATCCACTTCATGATGTCGAGGTCCTCCTGCGCGGCCGCGTCGAGGCCGTGCTTCTCGACGGTGTTCCGGACGTGCGCGTCGAGGCTGCCGACGTGCACCCGCTTGAAGACGTCGAGGATGACGTCGTCATCCGGCTCCGGCCGGAACTCGAGCCGGCCGGGCTTCGCCGGCAGGCCGTTTTCCGGGGTCCAGCGGAAGCGGAAGCGCTCGACGAGCTTGCGGTAGCCCGCCGCTTCGGCCGCCTCGACCCGGCCGGTCACCTCGGCGGCGACCTGCGGGTCGTCCTGCCACGCCGGGGGCGTGTGCAGCGCGTACTCCGCGTGCAGCGGTGCGGTTTTCAGAAGGTGGACGGCCGCGTCGAAATCGGTGAAGTCGAACCAGTCCAAGGCGATCGGCTCTTCGTCGCCGGCTTTGGCCCACCAGGCGGCGCGAGCCACGACGACGTCGTCGCGCAGTGCGACCCAGGTCCACCCGGGCCGGTACTCGCCCCTCTTCGCCATCTCGATGAAGTCGTCGCCCAGCAGCGCGCGGCCGACGAGACCGCGGTCGGGCAGGGAGGTGAACAGTGCTTCTTCGCCCGCTTCGAGCGGGCGCACGACCAGTTCGGTCATGGAAATCCTTCCGGGAGTACGCGCTCCCGGTCAGACAGCCGGCACCCTCGCTGCGAGGTGGGAGCGCGTGATCGGTTGCGTGATCATCGGTCCCACCTCCTTTCGCTGGTCAAGGTGCCTTCCCGAGACCTTAGGGGACAAGCGCGCCGGCGATCAACGTATTTTCTGCAGCACCACGCGCGTGCTCAGCCGCGGCTCGGCGTAGGAGTGCGACGCCTCCAGGACGTACTCGCCGGCGATGTGCTGCCAGCCGTCGCGCCAGACCTCGGCCGACCTCGGCGTGATGGCGATGTCGGTCTCGACGGCCTGGCCTGGGCGGGCTTCGACGCTCGCGAACCCGGCCAGCCAGCGGTGCGGCCGGTCGCCGCGTTCGGTCGGGGCCAGGTAGAGCTGGACGACTTCGCGGCCCTTACGCGTCCCCGTGTTGCGTACGCGGACTCGGACGCGCGCGCCGCCTTCGTCGTCCGGGTAGGCGTCGAGCTCTTCGTACACCCAGGTCGTGTAACCCTGGCCGTGGCCGAACCAGTAGGCCGGCTGCTTTTCGCCGCGGGCCCAAGCGCCGTAGCCGATGTACACGCCTTCGCTGTACTCGAGCACGCCTTCTTCGGGCGTCACGTCGGTGACCGGGGCGTCTTCGAGCTTCGCCGGCCAGGTCGTCGGCAGGCGGCCGCCGGGCTCTTCGCGGCCGAAGAGGACGTCGGCGAGCGCGTCGCCGCCGGCCTGGCCGGGGAACCAGGTGAGCAGCACCGCGGCGACTTCGTCCCGCCACGGCAGCTCGACCGGGGCGCCGGCGTTGACGACCACGACGGTGTTCGGGTTGGCCCGCGCGACCCGCGTGACGAGCTCGTCCTGCCGGCCGGGCAGGGCGAGCGACGTCCGGTCGAACCCTTCGCTCTCGACCTCGGCGGTGGTGCCGACCACGACGACGGCGACCTCCGACTTCGCCGCCAGCGCAACGGCTTCCTCGATGGCGGCGTCCGGGTCGAGCACCGGGCTGCGGTGGCCGAGGGCGAAGGTGACCCAGGCGAAGGTGCCGCGGGCGAACTCCGCCATCTCCGACGGGATCCAGTACGTCAGGCTGACGTCGACCGGCTCGCCCTCGGTCAGCTCGATCTCCCGCCGCTGCTCGTGGACCTGCATGATGGACGTGAAGATGTCCCCGCCCTCCGGCAGGTTCACGCCGTCGAAGAGGGTCTGGCCGTCGACGGTGAGGCGGAGGTCGCCGGGGCCGGTGACGCCGAAGGTGTGCGTCCCGCTGCGGTCCGGGAGGAACGTGCCGGTGATCTCGACCGAGGCGAGGGCGCCGATGTCGAGCCCGGCCGGAAGTTCGCCGATCCAGTCGATCCTGGCCTGGCGCAGGGAAAACTCCGCCAGTTCGGTGCCGTCGGCGGCGCGGGCCGTCGCGCGGAGCCGGAAATTGTCGGTGGCCGTCGGTAACGTCGTCCGCGGATCGGCACCGGGGGCGTGGACGAGCTCGGTGCCCGGGGGAACGGCCGCTTTCAGGCCGTCGAGAGGGGAGACGACGTGCTCGGGGAACACGGTGGCACTGCCACCGCCGAGGATCTTCGGGTCCGCGGCCAGCGCGCCGATGAGCGCGATGCTCTGCGGCTCCTGCAGCGGGAGCACGCCGGTTTCGTTGCTGAGCAACACGAAGGACCGGTGCGCGACTTCGCGCGCGACGGCGTCACCGTCCACATCGGAGTGTCCGGGCGCCGGGGCGTCGCCCAGCGCGCCGGCCCGGTGGGCGAGCAGGAGCACGCGGCGCACCATGGCGTCGACGACGGCTTCGCCGACTTCGCCGCCGCGAACGGCTTCGGCGAGCCGTTCCCCGAACACCGTGCGCGGGCCGGGCATGGCGACGTCGAGGCCGCCGTTGGCGGAGGCGACGGTGTCGCGCGCGGCCAGCC
Organism: Amycolatopsis sp. CA-128772; assembly: GCF_002904295.1. Lineage (GTDB taxonomy): Bacteria > Actinomycetota > Actinomycetes > Mycobacteriales > Pseudonocardiaceae > Amycolatopsis. The sequence continues at coordinate 19,284 of NZ_PPHG01000060.1, read as the reverse complement.
AGTCGGAGACGACGAAGCCGTCGAAGCCCCATTCGTCGCGCAGCACGCCGTTGAGCAGCTCGGCGTGCTGGGTCATCGTGACGCCGTTGACGCTGTTGTAGGCGGCCATGATCCCCCACGGCTTCGCGCGCCGGACGATGAGCTCGAACGGCGCGAGGTAGAGCTCGCGCAGGGCACGCTCGCCGACGCGCACGTCGGCGGTGAAGCGTTCGGTCTCGAAGTCGTTGGCGACGAAGTGCTTGACCGTGACGGCGACCCCGCCGTCCTGCACGCCGGTCACGTAGCCGGCGCCGATCATCCCGGTGAGGAGCGGATCTTCGGAGTAGCACTCGAAGTGCCGGCCGCCCAGTGGCGAGCGGTGGAGGTTGACGGTGGGCGCGAGCAGCACGTGCACGCCCTTGCGGCGGGCCTCCTGCGCGAGCAGGCGGCCGGCTTCGACCGCCAGGCGCGGGTCCCAGCTCGCGGCGAGCGCGGTCGGGCTGGGCAGGGTGACCGAAGGGTCGTCCGGGCTCCAGCGCGTCCCGCGGACGCCGACCGGGCCGTCGGAGAGGACCAGGGCGGCGAGCCCGATCCGCGGCAGCGCGGGCAGGGACCAGACGTCCTGACCGGCGAGCAGGCCCGCTTTGGCGTCCAGGTCGAGCTCGGTCAGCAGCGCGTCGACGTCGAAGCTCATGCGCACCCTCCGCGGTCGGTCCTGCCGTCACCCTACCTGGCGGTGGGTAGTGAACGTTATAGTTCCGTGACAACTTGTCCCGTAGGCTCGGGATCATGACCCGGGCCAGGGGCGCCGACCGCCGAGCCAGCATCGTCCGAGCGGCGTTCGAGGTGATCGCCGAACGCGGCTACCGCGGCACGTCACTGGCCGCCGTCGCCGAGCGCGTTGGCCTGACCCAGCAGGGGCTGATGCACTACTTCCCCACCAAGGAAGACCTGCTCGCCGCGGTGCTGGAGACCCGGGACGAGTGGGACCTGCTGCACTTCGGCCACGCGCCGCCGGGCGACCCGTCGGCGATGACCGTGAACCAGCTGGCGGACCTCGTCGACTACAACGCGACCCGGCCGGGGATCGTCCAGACGTACACGGTGCTTTCGGCCGACAGCGTCACGGACGACCACCCGGCGCGGAAGTACTTCCACGACCGCTACGCCCGCGTGCGCGCGGGCATGGCGCAGATGCTCGAGCGCCACCGCGACGAACTGCCGGCCGGGACGACCCCGGAACAGCTGGCCCCGCTCGCCGTCGCCGTGCTCGACGGCCTGCAGCTGCAGTGGCTCCTCGACCCGGCGGAGGTCGACATGTCCGCCGGGTTCCGCACGTTCCTGACCCTGCTGGGAGTGAAGCCGGACTGACGTCAGCGCATCCCCACGCTTTGGCGCTCCGGCTCGATGAGCGCGACGACCCGCTGCTGCTCACGCGTGTACGGGCCGCCGATGTACTTCGTCGCGATCCGGTCGACGATCGCCCAGGCGGCGTCCCCCTCGATCCACTCGGCCACCCGGCCGCGGATGATCACCGGCTCGAACGGGTTGTCCACCGGGGTCAGCGAAAGCGCGACTCGCGGGTCGCGCCGCAGGTTGCGGGCCTTCTGCGAATCCGGGCCGGTCAGGATGGCGATCCGGTCGCCTTCCGGGTCGACCCAGACCGGCACCGAGTGCGGCGCGCCGTCGGGCAGGACGGTGGCCAGGTGACCGATCGCGGTGGTGGCGAGGATGCGGCGGACGTCGGCTTCGAGCATGGTCATCTCCTGGGATTCGGGGCGGGTTTCAGGCGACTGCGTAGTGGAGGTGGGTGACGCCGGGTGCGGGCACGGCCTCGACCAGGTTCAGCCGCACGTGCGACGGCAGCTCCCGGAAGAAGGGCCGGCCGCCGCCGAGCAGGACCGGGACCTGGTGGAGGACGATTTCGTCGACGAGCCCGGCCGCCAGCGCCGAGGCCAGGACGCCGCCGCCCATGAGCCCGACGTCCTTGCCGCCGGCCGCCTCGCGGGCCGCCGCGACGGCCTCTTCGATGGTGCCGACGAGGGTCTGCCGCTCGGTCAGCTCCGGCGCCGGCCGGTGGCTGAGCAGGAAGAGCCGGGCGTCCGGGTGCGGGCTGCCGCCGCCGAAGTGTTCCGAGTCCTCGTAGGTGTTGCGGCCGGCCACGATCGCGCCGACCCGCCCGGCGAAGGCGTCGAAAACGCGGGCGCTCGGGGCGCTGAGCTTGAAGAAGTCGAAAACGCGGCTCGGGGTGTCCCCGTCGGAGTACCAGTCGAAGAGCGTCCCGCCGTCACCGAGCCCGTGCCCCGGACCGGCCCCACGGCCGGTGATGTACCCGTCGACCGACACGGCGTGGGCGCTGAAGACCTTGCTCATCGCGACACTCCCTTCTGGGTTCCTTCAAGAGACTCCAGAACCTTAGCAGCTTCAGTTCCTTAAGGGAACCCCAAGTGCTAACCTGGGGACATGCAGCGCACGAACTTCAGCGAACTGGCCGCGTGCTCGATCGCGCGCACGCTCGACGTGATCGGCGAACCGTGGTCACCGCTGATCCTGCGGGACGTGTGGGCCGGGGTCACCCGGTTCGAGCAGCTCCAGGCCGACCTGGGCATCTCGCGCAAGGTGCTGACCGAGCGCCTCAACCACCTGGTCGGCGAAGGGGTCCTCGAGCGCCGCCCGTACGACCGCCGCCCGCGTTACGAGTACGTGCTGACCGAAAAGGGCACGGAGCTGGTGGACATGTTGATGGTGATGACCCGCTGGGGCGACAAGTGGCTGGCGGGCCCGGCGGGCCCCCCGGTCCTCTACCGCCACCACGCATGCGGCGAGGTGGCCACGGTGGACCTTCGCTGCGCCCACTGCGGCGACCCGATGCACGCCGACGACGTGGAGCTGCTCCCGGGCCCCGGCGCGACGCGCTGAGCCCTGCGACCGACGGCCGGCGGCCACGGCGGCGCCGCCCGCTTGCCACCGCGCCGCGGCATGTCACCGCCGGCGCCGCCCGCTCGGCCCGCCCACAACAACCGAGCCACTACCGCCGCGCCGCCGTCATCGCCATCCCGATCGAGCGCGCGCCTTCACAACCGTTGCTGCGCCACAACTTCCCGTAACCGCTGCAGCGTCCGCAGCGTCGTCTCCAGATCCTCCCGCGGCACCTCGGCCGCCAGCTCCTCCGCCCACGCCACCTGCGCCTCCCCCAGCTCGCGCATCGCCGCGCGGGCCCGCCGCGTCAACGACAACAGCGGCGCCCGCGCGTCGGCCGGGTTCGGGAGGCGGTCCAGCATTCCGTTGCGCAGCAAGCGGTTCACCGTCTCCTGCACGCTCTGCCGCCGCAGGCCGCGGCGGCGCGCCACCTCCGCCGCCGTCGCCGGGCCGTCCTCGAGGAAGCCGAGGACCTGCCACTGCGCCGCGGTCAGCCCGACCGGCGCGGTCAGCGCGTCGCCCGCCGCGAGGAATCCGCCGTTGCACGCGAAAACCGCGTCGATCACGCGGGTGAACGTCTCGGCACGAGGGGATCGCATGCGTGCTAGTCTCGCACATCGACAGGTACCTGTCGAAATGGAGACACCATGGACATGCCCCGCCTCGGCCCCGCGCACGAAGCACTGAAGGCGTTCGTCGGCGACTGGACCGGCACCGAGGAACTCGCCGCTTCGCCGTGGGCCCCGGCCTCGACCGCGCACGCGGACTGCGAATACCGCCTGGCGCTCAACGGTTTCGCCGTCATCCAGCACTACCGGCAGCGCCGCGAGGACGGCTCGGAGTTCCTCGGCCACAACGTCTTCACCGCCGATCCGGCCACCGGCGAAACCCTTTGGTACGGCTTCGACAGCTACGGTTTCCCACCCGAGTCGCCCGGCCGCGGCGGCTGGACCGGCGTCACGCTGACCCTCGAAAAGACGACCGCCCGCGGGGTCGCGCGGCACCGGCTCACCCCGGACGGCGGGACGCTGACGCACGAAATCGACCTCCGGATGGGTGAAAACCCGGGGTACAGCCCGTTTTTGCGGGCGCGGTACACCCGGAAGGAGCAGCAGCGCGCCCGAAACTGTCAGACCCCCGGAGTACAGATGAAGGCGTGACCGGATCCGCCGAAACCACCGCCACGGACCCGCCCCCGCTGATCGGGGTCGAGAACGTGAAGATGCCCGAGTGGGCGCGCGTCGACGAGCGCGTGGCCGCGGCGGGCTTCGGCCAGGCCGTGCGGGCGTTGCCCACCGCGGTCTCGGTCGTGCTGCGCCTGGCCTGGCGGACGTCGCCACGGCTGACGCTGCTGGCCGCCGTCGTGCACGTCGTTTCCGGCTGCGTCACGGCGTTCGGGCTGCTCGCCACCGCGAACGTCTTCACCGCGCTGCTCGAACAGGGCCCGACACCGGACCGGGTGCTGCAGTCACTGCCGGCGATCGCGGTCGTCACCGGGTCGTACGCGGCGCGCGCGTTGCTGGACGCGGCCGTCGCCGCCGTCGAAGGGGCGCTGCGGCCACGGGTCACCGCGGCGGCGGACGACGCCGTGACGGCCGCGGTCGTGCGCGTCGGGCTGATCGCGTTCGAGGACGCGGACTTCCGCGAACTGGCGCGGCAGGGCGCGCGGTTCGGGGTGCGGGCCATCGAGACGAGCCTGCGCCGGCTGGCCGACCTGACGTCGTCGGTGATCTCGCTGGCGGCGGCGATGATCACGGCCGGGCTGCTCGACCCGTGGCTGGCCCCGGTGCTCCTGCTCGCCGCGGCGGCCGACGGCTGGGCCGCCGCGCGCGTCGCGAAGCTGAACTACCGGCACTTCCTGGACACGGTCGGGCGCAACATCCGCAAGTCGGTCGTCGAAGAGGTCGCCACCTGGCGCTCGATGGCCCTCGAACGGCACGCCCTCACGCTGCAGGAGCCGCTGCTCGGCGAGTACCGGCGCATCTCGCGCAGCCTCACGCGCGAGGAGATCCGGCTGGCGCACCGGAGCAACGTGGTGCGCACCACCGGGCGCGCAGCGGCCGGCTTCGGCACGGCGGTCGCGTACCTGGTGCTCGGCTGGCTGCTCTACACCGGCGGGATGGAGCTGGCCCTGGCCGGCACGGCGGTGCTGGCCATGCGCACGGCGTCGACGGCGCTGTCCAACACCATGCGCGCGGTCAACTCGCTGTACGAAGACTCCTTCTACATCGGGTTCTACAACCAGCTGCTCGAGGAGTCGGCAAAGCGGCAACCGCCGCCGACGTCGGTCACCGCGCCCGCCGACCCGGGCGAGATCCGGCTGGACGGTGTCACGTTCACCTACCCGGGCGGGAAGTCCCCGGCCCTGCGGGACGTCTCGTTGACCATCCGGCGTGGCGAGGTGGTCGCGCTCGTCGGCGAGAACGGTTCGGGCAAGACCACCCTCGGCAAGCTGCTCACCGGGCTCTACCCACCGGACGAGGGAACGGTCCGCTGGGACGACGTCGACCTGGCCGGGGCCGACCCTGCCTCGGTGCACGCGAACATCGCGGTGATCGCGCAGGAGCCCGCGGAGTGGCCGATGACGGCGGCGAACAACATCACGGTCGGCCGCCTCGGCCGCCCCGACCCGGATCGGCTGGCGTGGCGGGAAGCCGTCGACTACTCGGGCGCGGACGAGGTGATCGCCTCCCTGCCCGTCGGCGAGAACACGGTCCTGTCGAAGAAGTTCGACGAGGGCCACGACCTGTCGGGCGGCCAGTGGCAGCGCATGGGCATCGCCCGCGGCATCTACCGCGACGCGGCGGTCCTGGTGGCCGACGAGCCGACAGCAGCGCTCGACGCCCGCGCCGAAGCCCGGGTGTTCGCCGGCCTGCAGCACGCAAGCCGCTCGGGCCGCGGCCGCCGCACAACGGTCCTGGTGACGCACCGCCTGGCCAACATCCGTTCGGCCGACCGCATTCTGGTCCTGGAGAAGGGAAGGCTAATCGAGGAGGGAACACACGACGACCTGATCCGCGCGGGCGGGGTCTACCACGAGCTGTACGAAATCCAGGCCCGCGCCTACCGCACCGAACCCCCATAACCACCCCCTTCGGCCCAGCCCACACCCCCGCCCCGCACCCGGCCTGCCCGCCGACCCACGCACGCCAGCGGTCACCCCACGCACCCAGACAGTCGGCCCACGTACCCCAGCGGTCGGCTCGCGTACCCCGGCGGTCGGCTCGCGCACCCAGACCGTCGGCTCGCGCACCCAGCCAGTCGGCTCGCGTACCCCGGCGGTCGGCCCGCGCACCCAGCCGGTCGGCCCGCGCACCCAGCCAGTCGGCCCGCGCACCCAGCCAGTCGGCCCGCGCACCCAAACCGTCGGCCCGCGCACCCAGCCAGTCGGCTCGCCGGCCGACCTTCCAGGTACGCGAACCGACCCTCCAGGCACGCGGCCGACCCTCCGGGTACGCGAGATCGCCGGTCCGGTACGCGTCACTCGCGTGATTCAGCGCGGATCTCGCGTGACTGGGCGCGGGACTCGCGTGACTGGGGACGGGACTCGCGTGACTGGGGGCGGATCTCGCGTGATTGGCGGGGCATCTTGCGGGATGGGGGGCGGGTGTTAGGGGGTGAGGGTCAGGGAGCCCAGGTGGGAGAAGTGGGCTGCGATGCGGGAGGCGGGGCGGAGGGGGACCGCGTCCGTCATGCCGCCCGTCAGGACCAGCCAGCCCGGCTCCAGGGCCAGGCCCCGCGCGGCCAGGGCGTTGGCCGCCAAGGCGAGGGCCTCCGCCGGGTGGCCCTGGACCGCCGCTCCCGTTGCCGTGTCGACTATCTGGCCGTCGACCTCCAGGAGCGCCGCCTCCAGGGACAAGTCCAGCGAGGACGGGGGGACCCCGACCGGGCCCACGCTGAAGTACGCCGACGAGCCGTTGTCCGCGATCGCGTCCGGGAGGGTGAACCGGTAGTCCGGGTAGCGGCTGTCGATGACCTCTATGCCGCCGTACACGCGGTCGACCGCGGCCAGGGCCGTCGCCGCCGTCACGCCCGGGCCGGCCAGCCGGCGGCCCAGGACGAAGACCAGCTCCGGCTCGGCGCGCGGGTGGATCAACGACGGCACCGGTACGCCCGCCGGCAGGACCATCGCGTCCGTCAGCCAGGCCAGCAGCGGCGAGCCGATGCCCATCCGCTGCTGCTTGGCCCGGGACGTCAGCCCCAGCTTCACGCCGATCAGCGTCTCGCCGCGGGCCCGGCGCTGGCGCAGCGCCTCGTCCTGGATCGCGTACGCCGTGTCGACGTCGAGGTCCGGCCAGCCGGCCGAGAGCGGCGCGCGCTCCGAGACCGTCCCCAGCAGCGCAGCGGCCGCCTCGCGCACGTTCACGATTCCTCCGAAGCAGCGGGTGCGAAGACCGCGGTGACGCTGCCGATGCCGGCGATCGTCGTGACGATCGTGTCGCCCGGGGACACCGGGATCGCCCGGGTCATCGACCCCGGCAGGACGACGTGCCCGGGCTCCAGGGTGACGCCCAGCGGCCCCACCGTGTTCGCCAGCCACACCAGCGAGTTCAACGGCGACCCGAGGACCGCGCCGCCCGCGCCCGTCGCCGCCACCGTGCCGTTCTGGTACAGGACACAGCCGGCCAGACGCAGGTCGGCGGCCGAAAGCGACGTCGGGCTGCTGCCCAGCACCACCCCGCCCGACGACGCGTTGTCGGCGATCGTGTCGAACAGCGAAATCTTCCAGTCCTGGATGCGGGAGTCGACGATCTCCAGCGACGGCAGCACGAACTCGACCGCCCGGACCGCGTCGGCGACCGTCACGCCCGGGCCGCGCAGGGCCGAGCCGAGCACGAACGCGATCTCCGGCTCGATCCGCGGCTGCAGGAACGCCGACGTCGGGATCGGCTGGTGCTCCAGGTGGAACATGCTGCCGGTGAGGTGCCCGTAGTCGGGCTGGTCGACGCCCATCTGCCGCTGCATCGCCGCCGACGCGAGGCCGACCTTGTGGCCGCGGACGGCGTCGCCGCCCTCGACCCAGCGTCGCACCTGCTCCTGCTGGATCCGGTACGCGTCCTCGACGCCCGCCTCCGGGTACGTCTTGATCAGCGGGTCGATCGGCTCGCGCCTGGCGTAGGCCCCCGCCAGTGCGGCGGCGGCCTCCTGCACCTTGCTGACATCCACGCTCCCGACTCTGCCGTGCGTGACAACCGCGCACAAGCGACAACGTTCCGCCCAGCGGAACTCTCGCCAGGCAACCTCTTGCGCGCGAGATAAAACCGGCGTAGCGTCGAAGGCACACCAGGAAGGGACGTGAGGGACATGGCACCGACCCAGGCCGAGGTCACCCGGCTCGCCGAGGTCCGCGACGAGCTGCGCGAGCGCCACCTGCGCCCGGCCGCCGACCGCCCGGCGACGAACGGCCGCGGCATCCACCACACCGCGCTGATCTCCAGCGACGTCGAGCGGACCATCGAGTTCTACCAGGACGTCCTCGGCTTCCCGCTCACCGAGCTGATCGAGAACCGCGACTACCCCGGCTCCAGCCACTTCTTCTTCGACGTCGGCAACGGCAACGCGGTCGCCTTCTTCGACCTGCCCGGTCTGGACCTCGGGCCGTACGCGGAAGTCCTCGGTGGACTGCACCACCTGGCCCTTTCCGTGCCGCCTGACCGGTGGAGCGCCATCAAGGACAAGCTCGACGAGGCCGGCGTGCAGTACCTGCTGGAGAGCAATACGTCCATCTACCTGTCCGATCCGGACGGTGCCCGGGTCGAGCTGATCTCGGACCCGCTCGGCGAGATGTACGGCGAGAAGATCGGCTGAAAGCGTGGTCCGGGCGTCGCGCGCCAACTAGCCTGTGCGCGACGCCTGGAGGTCCGATGTCCGATTGGTCGCTCTCGCGCGCGAAGGCGCGGCTCGATCACCGTGAGGTGCTCGACGAACTCACCGCGCGCACCCGGTTCGAGGTGCGGCTGCACCTCAACGAGCCGGCGACGAACGGCGCCTACGACGAGCTCACGAGCATCTTCGCCATCGGGCACGGCGAGTGCGCCGCCCTCCTCAGGCACCACCGCCTGCTGCCGTGGTGGGAGCGCACGCTGCTGTTCCGGTACGCGCGGCGCATGCACGGCAAGGCGATCACGCGCAGTGTCGGCGTCGTTCCCGCCGAGGTGGCGCCGCAGTCGGCGCGCGCGTTCGGCGCCGAGATCGCGGAGCTGGCCCCCGGCTCCGGCGACACCGGCGCGAAGTACGACCTGCAGGGCCGTGGCCTGCTGACCGTGTTCCGGATTGCGGTCGGCGCCAAGGGCGCGATCTGGCCCGACCGCCACGAGGTCACGACGACGTCCGCCCGCAACATCCTGACCTGCGCCGGGACCTTCGCCCGGCGGAAGCCGTGGCACGTGCTCTGGCCGGTCTACCGGGTGCGCGGCCTGCGGCTGTGGAAGCTTTGACGCGTGCCGCGCGTTCCACCGGTATGAACGCAGAGGAGATCCTCGCCGGCGCGAAGACCATCGCCGTCGTCGGCCTGAGCCGCGATCCGGCCAAGGCCGCGCACGGCGTCCCGGCGGTCCTGCAGGCGCACGGCTTCCGGATCATCCCGGTGCACCCGACCGCCACCGAACTGCTCGGCGAGAAGGCGTACCGGTCGCTGAAGGACATTCCCGAGCCGGTCGACCTCGTCGACGTCTTCCGCCCGGCGCCCGAGGCGCCCGGTATCGCGCGGGACGCCGTCGAGATCGGGGCCAAGGCGCTGTGGCTGCAGCAGGGCATCGTCTCCGCCGAAGCGCGGCGGATCGCCGAAGAAGGCGGGCTCGGGTACGTCGAGAACCGGTGCACCGCCGTCGTCCGGGCGACCGCCGCGATTTCGAAGAACTAGGCGGACGCTCCGAAGTGGACGATGCGGTGGTTGCCGGTCTCGGCGACCCAGACACCGCCCACGCCGTCGTCGGCCATGTCCCGCGGTGAGCCGATCGGCTCGGTCGTGCCGGACAGCGCGTCGCCCGTGCGGGTGTCGAACCGCGCCACCCGCCCGATGTCCTCGACCAGCAGCCGCCCGGCGTGGTCGAGCGCGACTCCGCGCGGCCGGTCCAGGCCGCCGAACTCGCGCACGAACCCGCCCCACCACGAGAACTGCACCACACGGCGGTTGCCGGTGTCGGCGACGTAGACGTGACCCGCCGCGTCGACCGCGACCGCTTCCGGCGCCTTGAGCCGCCCGGCCAGCACGCGCACGAGCGCGCCTTCGCGGGTGAACGCCTGGACGCGGTCGTTGCCGGTGTCCGCCACCCACACGCGGCCGCGCGCGTCGACGGCGATCCCCGTGGGCGCGCGGAACTGCCCCGGCCCGGCGCCGGGCCCGCCGAACGCGCGCGGGAGCGCCGCGACTTCGCTGCTGGTCACGGCACCAGGATCACCGGCCGCGAGCCACGGTGGCCAGCGCCGGGCCGAGTGTTCAGCGACTGTTCCGCCCCCGCTCACCAGCTCCACCGCGAGCACGTCCGCCGGTCGAGGAAGCTGTACGCGGGCAGCGGTCCGAGCCAGTCGGCTTGGACGCCGTCGTCGCGGGCGAGCCCGGCGACGGTGTCCCGGACGACGAGCAGGTCACCCAGCCCGACCAGGAACGCCCACCGCTCGTCGGCGCTCTCGCCCGCCGGCAGCGCCACGGAGTCGCGGGCCCGTTCGGCGACCCGGGACAGCAGCACGTCCGACCGGGCCGCCCGCCACGCCGACCCGGGTCCGGTGAACCGCAGGCAGACGTGCACCTCGGCCAGGCCGTCGAGGCGGTCGAGGTCGGCGCGGTAGGTGTCCGCGGCCGGGGCGAGCACCTCGGTGCGGACGGCGTCCTCGTCCTCGGCCACCGTGCCGAACCGGACCGGCAGCACCGGGCCGCCCTCGACGAGCGCGGACACCACCGCCAGGTGCGCCGCCGGATCCGGCTCGGGGTCGCCGACGACCATCGCAAGGTCTTCCCAGCCCACCGTCCGCGGCACCCGCGGGTGGCCGGCCCGCACGACGCCGTAGAGCTGCAGCGTCACGGCTGTTCGACGGGGACGACCGGCTCGACCGGCACCGCGACGGCCGGTGTCGGCGGCGGGGGCGGGATGAGCCCCGTCGTCTGGCCGAGGCCCTGCGAAACCTGGCCGGGCACGGCCGTGTTCTGGAGGCGCTGCATCGCTTCGAGGTACCGGATGTACGTGTCGACGCTGGCGATGACGATCCGGGCCTCGATCGCCAGCAGCTCGATCCCGATCACCGACACCCGGACCGACGCGTCGATCACGAGTCCCTTGTCGAGCAGGATGTCGAGCGTGTCGGCGAGCCCGCCGCCGGCCTGTCCCGGTCTGGTCACCTGGGTCCTTTCGTCACGGGGATGTCGTCGAGGGCGGCGCGGATCTCGGCGAACCGGAGTTCCAGCGCGATGAGGGCCTGGCCGAGCGCTTCAACCTGGGCCGGGGTGAGGCTGCCGGCGTCGAGCCGGCGCAGCGCCTGGCGCTCCAGCACTTCCTTGAGGATGTCTAGCACGGTGACGACCAGGTGGCCGAGCCCGCGCCCGGCGTCGGCGGCGATCCGTTCGGTCATCCGGGCGTTCCTCCGATGCCGAGGAGCAGCAGCCGCAGATCGAGCCGGACGAGGTCGATGCCGGCCAGGGAGATGATGACGTCGCCGGTGACGACGGCACCGCGGTGCACGACCCGGTCGAGCAGGTCGACGACGGCTTCGGCGGCGTCGGTGCCGCTGGGCGTGAAGACCTCGCCCGCGAGCAGGTCGCTCACCGCCGGCCCCGGCGCTGCGGCCGTACCCGGCGCGGACGCGCCCTCGGCGTCAGCCATGGGCGGCCGCTCCGAGCTCCACGTCCGTGAACGAATACGGCGGCCACGGTCCCGACGTCTCCACCGTCGCCCCCGCCGCGTGCAGCTCGCGGGCGAACCACGCCACCTCGGCGTGGAACGCCGCCTCGCGGCCCGTCTCCACCAGGTACGCCGTGTTCACCAGCACCCCGTGCGGCCGGGCGCGGCCCACGCTGTCCGCCGCGGTCCGCCACAGCGCCTCCTCGAGGCGGCCCGCCGCATCCACCACGTCCTCGCGGGCTCGTTGGATCGCCTTCAGCCGCTCGCGGCGCCGGACCAGGTACTGCGTGCCCGTCAGGCCCGCCGCGTCCGGGCGGGTGGTCGCCGCCGGCTCCGCGTGCCGGATCCGGACGCCCCACTCGCGGTGGCCCGCCACCTCGTCGAGGCAGTCGCGGGCCTGCTCGTACCCCGCTTCCAGCAACCGGCGGGCCGCGTCCTCGCCGTCGAGGACGGTGCCGAACCGCAGCGGCAGCACCGGCTCGCTGCGGAACACCGCGCGCACCACGGCGTCGTGCTCGCGAGCCAGCTCGGCGAGCGTGCCGTCGACCGGGTCGAGCAGGTCGATGCGGTCGAAGCGGGCCGGGGCCACCTCGGAGACCACCACGCCGAGGTCGCGGTAGCCGATCAGCCGCGGCGCCGGGCCGGCGTCCCACGTGGCCGGCCGGTTTCGGGTGATCGCGTACGCGCACAGCCAGTTTCCGGTGCTCACCGGGGTTCGTCCCTCCCGCCCGGCGCGGGCAGCCGGGCCTCCAATTCGGCGACCCGCCCCGCAAGTTCGCCACGTTCGGCATTCGGCGCGAAGAACGGGTCGTTCGTCCACCAGTCCATGCCCATTTCACGGGCGGTCTGCGCGGACGCGATGAAGAGGCGGATCCGCAGCGTCAGCAATTCGACGTCGACCACGCTGACGCCGATGTCACCGGCGATCACCACACCCTTGTCAAGCACGCGTTCGAGAATGTCCGCCAACGAATCGGACGAAGCGGCCAATCGTGTCGACCTTCCTTTCAGGAATCGGTGGTGCCCCGCGTGAACCGCCGCAGGCGCTCGCACGCGACGAGCTCGCCGCCGGCGTCCACGTCCACCCGATAGGTGGCCAGCACGCTGGTGGAGTCCGGGATCCGGGCCAGCTCGACGACGTCGACGAGCACGGACCAGCCCCCTTCGCCTCGGCTGCGGATCCCGGTCACCGCGTGCGGGGTTTGCCCCGTGACCACGCCGAACTGGGTCGTCGCCGCCCGGATGGCGTCGGCGGCACGGAGCCGGGAAACGGATTTCCCGGCCGGTTCCGGAGTATTGTCTTCGAGGGCAGGGAAAGGTGTTGGCGATTCCGGCATCGCTTTCCTCTTCGCGGGTGGGTAGCCCACGGTAGCAACCACGCGGAGTCGGTGCACGGACGTCCCGGCACGGTATTTTTCACCGGTTCGCGGGAACGACTGGGCGGTCTGCGGCAACCGGCGGGAGCAAATGGCGCAACCGGGGAACGGCCAGCGGAACCAATTTCCGGAAAACGCCCGGCAGATTACGATCGAGTAACGTCCACCAGCCGGTAGCCGACACCGCGGACCGTCTCGATGGTGTGCGTGCCGAACGGCGCGTCGATCTTGCGCCGCAGGTACCCGATGTACACCTCGACGACGTTCTCGTCGCCGTCGTAGTGGGCGTCCCAGACGTGGCCGAGGATCTCGTTCTTGGACAACGCCGTTCCCGCGCGCCGCAGCAGGAACTCCAGCAGCCCGAACTCCCGCGCGGTCAGCTCGATCCGCTTCTGTCCTCTGTGGACGGTGCGGGCGGAGGGGTCCAGCCGCAGGTCCCCCGCCTCCAGCACGGCCGGGCGGGCCGGCGCGCCGCGCCGCAGCAACGCCCGCAGCCGCGCGATGAGCACGACGAACGAGAACGGCTTGGAGAGGTAGTCGTCGGCGCCGAGGTCGAAGGCGTCGGCTTCGTCGTACTCACCGTCCTTCGCCGTCAGCATCAGCACCGGCGTCCAGTTCTCCGCCGCCCGCAGGCGTTTGAGCACTTCGTAGCCGGACAGCTCGGGCAGCATGATGTCGAGCACGACGACGTCGTACGCGTGCTCGGTCGCGCGCCAGAGACCCTCGCGGCCGGTGTGCGCGACGTCGGCGGTGAAGCCCTCGGCGACCAGCCCCCGCCGCAGTGTCTCCGCGAACTCGCGTTCGTCCTCCACGATCAGCAGGCGCATCACTCCTCCTTCGGCAGGTCGATCACCGGCAGTTCGATCACGAACCGCGCCCCCGGCTCCTCCGACGCCGCGTAGCGCGCCCGGCCGCCGTGGCGCGCCGCGATGCCGGCCACGATCGGCAGGCCCAGCCCGGTGCCGCCGTGCCCGCGCTGGCGCGACGCGTCCAGCCGGACGAACCGTTCGAAAATCCTTTCCCGGTCGGCCGGCCCGACGCCGGGGCCGTCGTCGCTCACCTCGACGACGGCGAGCTCGCCGCGCACCGCGCTGCTGACGCGGACGCGCGAGCGCGCGTGCCCGCGGGCGTTGTCGACCAGGTTGCGCACCGCGCGCCGCAGCTGGGCCTCGCTGCCGTGCACCTTCGCCGGCCCGGCCCGGACCTCGATGTCCAGCGCGCTCTCGCCGCGGAGCCGCTCGGCCTCGGCGCGGACGATGTCGTCGAGGTCGACCTCGGTGCGCTGCGGCCGGTCGGTGGCGTCGTCGGTGCGGGCCAGCATCAGCAGGTCGTCGACGAGCTCGCGCAGCCGCGCGGTCTCGCGGCCGATCACCGGCACCAGGTCCCCGGTGCTTTCCGGGTGCCGCCCGGAGACGTCGAGCGCGGTGCTGATCGTCGACAGCGGCGAGCGCAGCTCGTGGCTGGCGTCCGCGACGAACCGGCGTTGCGCGGCCTGCGCCGACGCCAGCCGCCCGAGCATCTCGTTGAGCGTCACGGCGAGGCGGTGCACCTCGTCGCCGCCCGGGGGCAGCGGCACGCGCGCGGTGAGGTCGCGCGTCGAAATCTCGGCCACGGTCCGGCGCATCCGCTCGACCGGGCGCAGCGCCGAGCCGACCGCGCGGTACACCGCGAACCCGGAAGTCGCCAGCAGCGGCACGGCGATCAGCCCGAGCAGCAGCCCCAGCCGCGTCGACGCCTCCGTCACCGGTTCCAGGGAGCGCGCGGAGATCACGGTGAACGGCCCGCCCGGCCCGCTCACTTCCTGCGACACCACGCGGTAGTCGTCGCTGTCGCCGTTCAGCCCGAGCGGGAGGGTCTCGATGACCTCCTGCCCGACGGCGGGGCGGGCGGTGGTCAGCGGCGGGTGCCCGACGATCGCCGGGTCGCTGGCGATCGGCGTGCCCCGCGCGTCCAGCACCTGCGTGACGGCCTCGGTGTCGCCGGTGCTGGCGACGTCGCTGGCGCTCAGGTCACGCGCGCCTTCGCGGACGAGCTGGATGGCGACCTGCCGCCCGGTGCTGCGGGCACTCTCGGTGACACTGCGGTCGAGCGACTCCTCGAGCAGGAACACCACGACCACGCCCGCGGCGGCGATGGCCAGCGCCAGCGCGAACACCGCCACCGCGGTGGTGCGCATCCGGACGCCGGTCGCGGCGAGCACCCTGCCCAGTCTCACCAACGCAGCGTAGCCACGACCGCGGGCCCCGACCGCCCCAATGTGGCGTTGGTTGCGCTCAACGCACCCAATGTGGCGTTCGGTGCGTCTGACGCACCGAACGCCACATTGGGGCGTCCTCGGGTGGCCGGTTGCGGTGGCCGGGGCAGGTGGCTCGATCACGGTTCACCGGCGACGCCGCGGGACGGCCAGCCGCTCGCCGCGCAGCCGCTCGACCTCGGGCAGGCCCAGCGGGCCGAGCGGGTGCCCGGTCGTCCAGGCCAGCAGCAAGTCGGCCAGCGCGGGGTTGCGGGCGAGCGCCGGGCCGTGCAGGTAGGTGCCGACGACCCGGTCGGTCACCGCACCTTCGGTGCCGTCGCCGTTGCCGGTGCCGCGCACGACCCGCCCGAGCGGCTCGCTGCCGGCGCCCAGCTTGCTGACGCCCAGGTGGTTCTCGAACCCGGTCAGGGACTCCCCGGCCAGCAGCCGCGACGACGTCGCGACCAGCTCGGCGACCGCGCGCTGCGGACCGGGTTCGGTGGTGACGTCGAGCAGGCCGAGGCCGTCGTGGTCGACGCCGTCGAGGCCGCGGAAGCGGGTGCCGAGCACCTGCAGGCCGGCGCACACGCCGAACACGACCGCACCGGCCGCGACGGCCCGCCGCAGGCCGGGGTACTTGCGCAGGTGCGCGGCGGCCAGCACCTGGGCGCCGTCCTCGCCGCCGCCGAGCAGGTAAAGGTCCAAAGTGGACGGCACCGGGTCGCCGAGGCCGACCGGCACCACCTCGGCGTCGAGCCCCCGCCACTGCAACCGCTTGCCGAGCACCTGCGCGTTGCCGGTGTCGCCGTAGGTGCCCAGCACCTCCGGCAGCAGAAGTCCGATGTGGACGGTCGAGTCAGCCACCGGGCAGCCTGCCCACCAGCTCGCGGAAGGCGGTGTAGTTGGCGACGAGCTCGACGGCGCCGGGCGGCAGCGCGTCGATCGCGGTGACCGGGTCGGGCTCGGCCCAGTGCGCGACTTCGGCGTAGCAGAGCCGGACGGACAGGTCGGCGCCGCGCTCGCCGGTGACGACCACCTGGCGCCCGCGGAGCCGTTCGAAGTGGACGTCCCACAGCCAGGACAGGTCGCGGCCGTCGGCTTCCTGGGCGTTGACCGCGACGACCACCGGGGTGTCCTCGTCCAGCACGCGCAGCGTCTCCACCCAGCCGGCCGGGTTCTTCGCCAGCATCAGCCGCACGGAGTGCCGCGACCGGCGGATCGTGCGGTAGCGGCCGCCGATGTCGGTGATGGTCCGCAGCCGGGCCGCGGCGGTGTGCGGCGGCACGCCGAGCCGGTGCGCCGCGGCGAGCGCGAGGGCGGCGTTCGCGCGGTTGACCTCGCCGGGGAGCCGCAGGTCGAGGTCGACCTCGCGGCCACCGGGCGTCCGGACGAGGTCGCCGTCGAGCGTCCAGCCGGGCTCCGGCCGGGCAAGCCCGCACTCGCAGCCCCAGTGCCGCTCGTGGGTTTCGACGCGGCCTTCGCAGCGCGGGCACGCCGTCGAGTCGCCCGTCCAGCGGCGGCCCGTGCTCACCCACACGAGCTTCGCGGCCACGCTCGCCGCGGACGTCACCAGCACGTCGTCGCAGTTCGCGACGACCACCGTGCCGGGCAGCTTCGCGATGGCGGCCCGCAGGTCGCGTTCCATGGCGCGGACCTCGCCGACCCGGTCCAGCTGGTCGCGGCTGAGGTTGAGCAGCAGCAACACCGCGGGCCGGACCTGGTCGGCCACCCAGGGCAGGTAGGTCTCGTCGACTTCGAGCACGGCGTACGGCGCGTCGGGCCGGGCGGTCAGGGCGGCGAGGACGCCGTCGGGCATGTTGGCGCCGTCGCTGTTGGCGGCCACCTCGGCCAGCGTCTCGAGCGCGCGGGTCAGCATCAGGGACGTCGTGGTCTTGCCGTTGGTGCCGGTGACGAGCACGACGGTGCGTTCCCGGCCGAGGCGGCGCAGGGCCTGCGGATCGAGGGCCAGCGTGACGCGGCCGCCGATCATGCCGCCGCGGCCGAGCCCCGAGCTGCGCGACAGCCAGGCGGTCAGCCGCCCGGCGGCGACGGACGCGCGGGTGCGGAGGGGACTTCGGAGGGACACCGGCTGGATGGTGCCTGCCGGGCGCTGTGATTTTCCTGAGTCCGTGACCGCGCTCTCTACAGCGTGACGACGACCTTCCCGTGCACGTGCCGCCCGGCCTGCAGGGCGACGGCGTCCCGGATCCGCTCGACGGGGAAGACGGCGGCCACGGGCACGATGAGCTCGCCGGCGACGACGGCGTCGGCGATCCTGGTCAGCGCCCCCGGCTCGGCGTCGGCGCCCCCGGTGGCCCGCACCCCACCGGGCGGGGTGGGCCCGGCGGCGATCGTGGCGATCCGCCCGGGCGGGACGCCGAGGGCCAGCGCGGCTTCGGCGGTCTCGGTGCCGAAGAGATCGACGGCCGCGGTGACGCCCCGGTCCCGGACCCGGTCCGCCAGTCCGGGGCCGTAGGTGACGGGCTCGGCGCCGAGCTCGCGCAGGAAGGGGAAGGTGCTTTCGGCGGCGGTGCCGATGACGGTGGCGCCGGCGAGCCGCGCGAGCTGGACGGCGAAGATGCCGACCCCGCCGGCGGCCCCGCCGATCAGCACGGTGTCGCCGGACCCCACACCGGCGGCGGCCAGCGCGGCGGCCGCGGAGGAGCCGGCCACCGGCAGGGTGCTCGCCACCTCGTCGCTCATGCCGTCGGGGGTGGGGAAGAGCTCGTCTCCGGCTTTGACGATGACGAAGTCGGCGACGGCGCGCCCGAGGGCACCGCCGTAGACGCGGTCGCCGACGGACGCTCCTTCGTCCACGACGCCGGCGAAGTCGTACCCGAAGCCGGACGGGAGGGTGATCCCGAACCGCGCGGCGGCCTCGGGACGGGCGGCGAGGGCCCAGTCCATCGGGTTCAGCCCGGCGGCGGTCACCCGGACCCGCACCTCACCGGGGCCGGCGTGCGGTTCCGGGACGTCGCGCAGTTCGAGCACCTCGGGCCCACCGAACTTGTCGTAGATGACGGCTCGGCTCATGGAAGACCTCCTATGGGACTTGGTCCCGTCACCGTACACCTTCTGACGGGACCAAGTGCCGTAAGCTGTGCGTCATGGCTCGCTGGGAACCGAATGCGCCGGAAAGGTTGAGCAAGGCCGCGCTCGAGCTGTTCGCGGAGCGCGGGTACGAGAACACGACGGTGATCGACATCGCCCAGCGCGCGGGGCTCACGAAGAGCACGTTCTTCCGCCACTTCCAGGACAAGCGGGAGGTGCTCTTCGGCGGCGGAACGCTGGCCGACGTGCTGGCCGGGGCGATCGTCGCGGCGCCGGAGGGGGTGGCACCGCTCGAGGCGGTGGGGTGCGCGATGGACACGGCCGGCCGGGAAGCGTTCACGGCCGAGCGCCACGAGTTCAGCACGTTGCGGCGGTCGGTGATCGAGGCGCATCCGGAGCTGCGGGAGAGGGAGGCCCTGAAGGGGCTGGCGTTGACTGCGGCAATGGCCGGCGCGTTGCGGCAGCGGGGGGTGCCGGAGGTGGCGGCGCGGGTGGCGGCGCAGCTGGGGGCGCTGGCGATGCGGATTGCCTACGAGCGGTGGAGTGACGCGGGGGGCGAGGAGTTCGGCGAGGCGGCGCGGCGGGCGCTTGATGAGGTCCGGGCGGCGGTTGGTTCCTGAGTGGGCCGGGCGGTGCGGTTTCAGGTTGGCGCTGTTGGGCGGCGAAGGTGGCCGATCGGCCCGGGGCTGCCGGATCCGCGCAGTTCGCGGCCCGGGTTCGCGGCCCGGGTTCGCGGCTCCCGGGGGGCGAGGTTCGGGGAGGCGGCGCAGCGAGCGCTCGATCAGGTCCGGGCCGCGGTTGCTTCCCGAGCTGGCCGAGGCGGCGGCGAAGGTGGCCGATTGGCAGGAGCCGCCCGGGCCCGCAGCCCCCAGCCCGCAGCTCCCAGCCCGCA
>NZ_PPHG01000059.1 GCF_002904295.1 Amycolatopsis sp. CA-128772 | reverse complement strand
CCCCGGCCCCCGGCCCCCGGCCCGAACAACGGTCACCAGCCGGCTCCGGATGCGCCACTTCCCACCGACTTCACCCACCGGCCGCCGCACGGGGCGGATCGCTGGAGCCGTCGCAGGCACGCCGTCGGATGCCCGCCGCGAGACTCGCCACCTGCCGGCCGCCGGAAACCGCCCTCCTCCCGCGGGGGCGCCCCCCGGGTCCAGCGTATCGGCGACGGCCGACAACAACCGCGAAAGAACACCGGCCGACGCCCCTTTGTCCACATTGCCCGCCCCCTGTGGACATCTCACCCGCCCATTCACACATCTGAACCCACCCCCTCGAACCCGTCGAACTCCGCCCTCAACACCAGCGCAACCGCCATAGGTAGGAAACTTAACCATCGGATGTTGAACCAATTAGCATCCACAACTACTCGCATTGTTGCGAGTCATTCCAAGATCTTCCCCAGATACATCGGAGGTGTTACCGTCCAACCCCAGCCAGCGGAAAGGCGTACCGCTGAGCGGGAATCTGTCCAACGGAGGGCAACGTGGGACCGGAGCGCGGGCTGGAACAAAGCGGGACTCTCGAACGCGGACTCGCCGTGCTGGAGCACGTCGGACGGCACCAGGAGATTTCCACCAATGCGATCGCGCGGCAACTCGGGCTTTCCCGCAGCGCCGCCTACCGGATCGTCGGCACCCTGAAGAACCTCGAGTACCTCGAAGCCGACCAGGTCACCGGGCGGGTTCGGCTCGGGACGCGGCTCGTCGAACTCGGTGCGCGGGCGATGGCCGCCACCGATCTGCACCGGTGTGCTCCCCGGTACCTCGCGTCGCTCGCCGAACGGTCCGGGGAGACCACCTACCTCGCCGTTCCGGACAACGACACCATGGTCTACGTCGCCACCGAACGCAGTGCCAGTGCCGTCACCCTCGCCTGCCGGCTGGGGACCCGGCGGCCGCAGCACGCCACCTCGCTCGGGAAAGCCTGGCTCGCCGCGCTGCCCGAGGCCGATCGGCTCGAACGGGTGCGGCGGATGAAGCTCGATCCCCTGACCCTCAAGACCATCAGCGATCCGCACCGGCTGCTCGACGAGCTCGCCAAGACCAGCCGCCGCGGGTGGGCGATCGACGAGGTCGAAAACGAGCCCGATGTCGGGTGCGTGGCCGCCGCCGTGCGGGACCACTCCGGGCGGCCGATCGCCGCCATCAGCATCGCCGGGCCCGCTCCCCGGGTGCTGCGCCGGCTCGACGAGCTCGGGGCCTCCGTCGCCGGGACCGCCGCCGCCCTTTCCCTCCGGCTCGGGTACGTCCGGGGCCGGCCGGCCTGAGCACACACCGGCGAAGGAGCCGATCGTGACGTGGATCCAGGACTACCAGCCGGCCGGCGGACTCTGGGTGTCCGCGCTGCTCGCCGCACTGCCGATCATCGTGCTGCTGGTCTCGCTCGGCGTGCTCCGCTTCTCCGCGCACCTCTCGGCGGCCCTCGCGCTCGTCACCGCGCTCGGCGTCGCCCTGCTGCTGTACCGCATGCCGGCCGCGCTCGCCTTCGACTCCGCGGCGATGGGTGTCGTGTTCGGGCTGTGGTCGGTGGCCTGGATCGCCTTCCACGCCGTGTACTTCCACAACGTCACCGTCGCAACCGGCCGGTTTGACGCGATCAAGCGCGTGCTCGCCGGGTTCAGCGAAGACCGGCGGCTGCAGGCGCTGCTCATCGCGTTCGGCTTCGGGGCGCTGCTCGAAGGCGTCGCGGGCGGCGGTTCGCCGATCGCGATCACCGCGGCGATGATGGCCGCGCTCGGGTTCCCGCCGGTGAAGGCCGTCGTGCTGGCGCTGCTGGCGAACACCGCGCCGGTGGCGTTCGGCGGGCTGGGGAACCCGCTGATCGTGCTCGGCCGGCTGACCGCGCCGATCATGCACCTCAAGCAGGACCAGGCGACCGAGCTGTTCTCGGCGGCGGTCGGGCGCCAGGTCCCGGTGCTGGCGCTGATCATCCCGGCGTTCCTGGTCGTGGTCCTGGCCGGCTGGAAGCGCATGCTCGAGGTGTGGCCGGCCGTGCTGACCGCCGGGCTCGCCTTCGCGGCCATGCAGTTCGTCGCGTCGAACTACCTCAGCGCCAGTCTCGTCGACGTCCTCGCCGCGCTCACCGCGATGGCCACGCTCTGGATCCTGACCCGGTTCTGGCAGCCGGCGACGGTGTGGCGTTTCGACGGCGAGGAAGCGCCCGCGGTCAAGAGCCTCGGCGCCGCACAGGCCGAACGCGGCGCGCTGTACGCGTGGATGCCCTACATCATCCTGATCCTGGCCATCTTCCTGTCGCGGATCGGCACGATCTTCAAGAACCTCCCCGTCTGGCTCGACCTGACCAAGCTGCTGCACAAGGCGGACTGGATCTTCGCGTGGCCCGGCCTGCACAACCACGTCGTGCAGCACCCGCCGATCACCGCGAAGGACACGCCGTACGCGGCGACGCTGACCATCGACTTCCTGTTCTCGCCGGGCACGATCGCCCTGGTCGCGGCGGTCGTCGCCGGGTTCGCGATGGGCGGCCGGGCGGGGCTGCTGCTCAAGACCTACCGCGAAACGCTGGTTCAGATGCGCTGGGCGCTGGCGACGATCTTCATGATCCTGGCCATCGCGTTCGTGATGAACTACTCGGGCGCGACGCAGACGCTGGGCCTGGCGCTGGCGACGACCGGCGTGGTCTTCCCGCTGTTCTCGGCGTACATCGGCTGGCTCGGCGTGTTCCTGACCGGTTCGGACGCGTCGACGAACAGCCTCTTCGGCCCGATGCAGGTGATTTCGGCGCAGCAGCTGAACCTCAACCCGATCCTGGCGGGCGCGACGAACACCTCCGGTGGCGTGATGGGCAAGATGATCTCGCCGCAGAACCTGTCGATCGGCGCGACGGCGATCGGGCAGAGCGGCAAGGAAGGCTCGCTGCTGCGGCAGACGTTCCTGTGGTCGCTGCTGCTGACCGCGGTGGTCGGGGTGATCTCCCTGCTCCAGGCGACGATCCTGACGGCGATGATCCCGTCGCCCTGAACCACGATTTCCGCAGCGCACGCGACGATTTCGTCGCTTTTACCGGGCAGGAAAGCAGCCTCTCTTACCGAGCGGAATCAAATCGTCCGCTCGTTACGACATCCGAGTGAAGGTGCCGACACGTCGCTTGTTCGATCGTGCGCGCATTGCTACGTTCACGGTGGCGACTCACGGAGAGTCACCTTCCGGGGGGAATACTTCTTTTTTCGGCGGCGACGCGCGTAGTGGATTCACCGCGTGGGCGCACGCCGGTTTTCGGGTGGACTTCCCGGGCTGCACGGATTGCCGGAACAAACCTATTGGGGAGTAGGTCAATCATGTCCACTTTCATGGTCAAAGCCGTCAAGACGGCTTCGGTCGCTTCGCTCGCCCTGTTCATGACCGCCGGGGTGGCCACGGTCGCGCAGGCGGCACCGGCCCGGACCGGCACGACCGCCGCGCCCGCGACGGTCCTGTCCTGCTCGAACGTCGGCGGCGGCACCTGGTGCCAGGGCACCCAGCCCGACGGCGTGCTCAAGCAGTGCTACTCGAACTACGTCCACAACAGCAACTACCACAGCGCGACCGCGGCGATGGCGGGCGGCACCAGCAAGCGGTACGCCAACCCGGGCTACTGGGCCAACGCCGCCGTCACGGCCGGCTGGGCGTACACGTGCTACACGTACTACAACCCGAACGCCTGATTCGTGGTGAGTTAGCGCGGTGAACCGGTATCGGGACCGCGGAAATGCGGTCCCGATACCGGCGTCGCCCGGCGGGAATCGAGCCGGGTAATCCACGGAAAACGTCCCGGAAACCGGGGGTGGCTGCGTTGGCAGCGAGTACCGTGCGTGACGAAGAAGGTGGAGACCGGTGCGGCTGACCCTCGTCGTCCTATTTCTGGCCACTCTGCTCGCCATTCCCGTGGTCGTGCTGGCCGACGCGGTCTTCGATCGGGAATCGCAGAGCGAGACGGCCGCGTACCGCGTCGGCACGCCGTTCGTCTGGCCGGAGCACCCGCGGGCGGCGGACCCCGGGACGGCGTTGCGCGTGCTCGGCGAAGCGGCGACGGCGACCGGGACGAACGTGCTGCGCACCACCGTGAGCGCGCCGGGGTCCGGGCCGGAACGCATCCGGACCTACGTCCTCATGGGGCGTCCCCGCACCGCGCTGTTCGACGGGTTCACGCTGGCCGAAGGACGCTGGCTGAGCGCGGCCGAATCACGCGGCGGCACGGCGACCGTCTCCTCGGCGCGTCGCGGCGAGCGGGACAACGTGGGCGTGCCCGCCGTCTTCGGCCACCGGTACGAGCTCACGTTCGCCCCGCTGCGGCAGGCGTTCGACGCCCTGCCCACCGCGGGCCGGTACGTGGTCGAGTCGCCGGACGCCGCGGACACCGGCCGGTTCCTCGCCGTCGTGCACCAGCGGCTGGTCGAAGCCGGCGTCGAGGACCTGGCCCTCGCGGACCTCACGCCCGCGAACGTCCCGGCGCCCGTCGAAACCGGCGGGTACCTGGAGGTGCTGGCGTACGTCTTGGCCGGCCTGGCCACCCTGGTGATCGCGTTCCTCCTGCTGCGCGAAGGCAAGCGCATCGGCGTGCTGCTGCTGTCCGGGTTCCCGGCGACGCGGATCTGGTACGAGGTCGTGGGGCGGTTGCAGCTCGGCGCGTTCGCGGCCGGGCTGGGCCTGTGCACGATCGTCTCGCTCACCGTGCCCGGGGTGGACCCGTTGCTGCTGCGTTCGCTCGCCGTCACCCTCGGCCAGGTGACGGTGGCCGGGTTCGCGGCCACCGCGGTCGTCGGGCTGCTCATCATCCACCGCGTCCGGATTTCCGACCTGATCAAAGGAAGCCTGCAGTGAACGATCGGATGCGCCGCCGTCCGGCCTTCGGCCCGGCGATCGCGCTGCCCGCGGTGGTGAAGACCGTCTGCGGGGTGGTGCTGGCCGTGCTGGCCGTCGTCGTGTGGCAACAGTCCGCCGACCTGGGCACGCGGCTGGATTCGCTGGCCCCGTGGGAAAAGGTCCAGAACTACGCGATCTTCTACCCGCGGCTGGTCGGGGACGACCAGCAGGAGCTGGAAACCGGCGGCAACGCCTCGACGGTCGCCGAGGCACGCGGCCTGTACCCCGTCCTGGACGCGCAGGGCGCCCTCTACGTCGACTCCGTCAACTACCAGACCGGCGCGCCGAACGACCCGTCGTCGCCCTGGCCGGTGCCGCCGATCCGGGTGAACGGCAACTACCTCGCGCAGTACCCGGTGCTCGACGACACCGGGAAGCGGATCGAGGTCGCCGCCACCGAACCGGCCTGGGTGGTCCTCGTGCCCGAGCGGTTCAAGCCGCGGGAAGCGCAGCTCAGGGAGCTGTTCCGGAGCACGCGGACCGGGGGCGGCGGCACCACCGGCGCGGCCCAGGCGGAGGCGCGGATCGCCGGGGAAAAGGCGCCGCCGCGGTTCACCGACCAGGACGTCCGGATCGTCTGGCTGGCGTCCGGCCAGCAGGTGTTCAGCTTCGACCCCAAGGTCGCCCCCGAGCACGGGAACCTGATCACCGACCCCATCATCGAGGTGATGACACCGGCGAACAGCCTGCCGGTGGACCGGCTGAACTCGATCACCGGCGGCCTGGACACCGGGTTGAAGGTCCGCGTCGACGGCGATCCCGCGGCCGTGCTCGCCCGGCTCTCCCCGCTGCTGCGGCAGCTCAAGCTCGACGACAACCTGCGGTACCTGGTGAGCGTGCACGACGCCATGGGCACCCAGGTCACCGAGCTGCGCGGCGCGATGACGCAGGCCGTCGCGTTCGGGGGCGGCGCGCTGCTCGTCCTGCTCGCGCTGACGGCGACGATGGTGGTCATCGGCTCCGACCGGCTGCGACGGCGGCTCACCGTCCGCCGGCTGCACGGCATCGGGTTCACCCGGTCCTACCGGGAACTGCTTTTCCTGACCGGGGGGACGTGGCTGGTGCAGAGCCTCGTCGCCGCGGCCGTGGTGGTGTGGCTGGGCGGGCAGCAGATGTCGGTGCCCGGTGTCGAGGTGAACGAGTACGCCCAGCTGCCGAAGCTGCCGGCGGTGGCGCTCGCCGCGCTGGCGGCCGAGGTCCTGTTCGTGGTCGTGACCGCCCGCGTCGTGGAACGCCGGAACGCGGTCAAGCGATTGAAGGAGCTGTAGTGGTGGAATTCTGTTGCGAGCTCCGGGAAGTACGCAAGCAGTACGGCGAGCGCCGGGTCCTGGACGGCTTCTCCCTCGGCGTCGAACCGGGCGAGTTCGTCGCGCTGACCGGGGCGAGCGGGGCGGGGAAGTCCACGGTCCTCAACCTCTTCGGGTTGCTGGACGCACCCGGCTCCGGCGCGGTCCGGGTGCTCGGCCGCGCGGCGCCGGGGCCGCACACGCGCGCGGCGAACCGCCTTCGCCGGTCGCACCTGGGGTACCTGTTCCAGAACTTCGCCCTCATCGACAGCGAGTCGGTGGCCCACAACCTCGGCATCGCCCTCACGTACGCGGACCGCGGCGTCCCGAAGCGGGAACGCATCGCCGACGCGCTCGAGCGGGTCGGGCTGCCGGGCGCGGAGCACCGCAAGATCCATTCCCTGTCCGGGGGCGAGCAGCAGCGGATCGCGGTGGCGCGGCTGCTGCTCAAGCCGTGCGACATCGTCCTGGCGGACGAACCGACCGGCTCCCTCGACACCGAGAACCGCGACATCGTGCTCGCGCTGCTGCGCGAACTGAACAAAGCGGGCAAGACCATCATCGTCGCAACGCACGACGACGCGGTGGCGCGCAACTGTTCGCGGGTGATCGAGGTGGCCGGGCACGTCCTGGCCGGCTGACCGCCACGGGCCGGGCCGGCTCGGCTGCGAGCCGGCGATCCCGACGCGATCACCCGGGTAGGTGGTCCGGGCCGGCGAACACTCAACGCCGCCACAGCGCACCCGGCGGCAACCCACCCACCAGCCGTCTTCACCCGGCCCGATGGTCACGTGCACCTAGGCTGGCGGCATGAGTGAGGCACTGGCGTCCTTCGGTTACGAGCTCGGGCTGCTCAAGCGCGTCCGGCGGGCGGGGTGGTGGCACGCGGGGGTCCGGGATCCGGAATCGGTCGGCGAGCACAGCCTGCGGGCGGCTCAGCTGGCGGCGTTGCTCGCGGTGGAGGAGGGCGCGTCGCCGGAGCGGGCGGCTTTCCTGGCCCTGTGGCACGACACGCAGGAGACCCGCACGGGCGACCTGCCCCTGACCGCCGGTGACTACCTGCGCAAGCCGGAGCCGCGGCAGATCACCGCCGACCAGACGGCCGCGCTGCCGCCGCGTTCGCGGGCGCTGGTGCGCGAGGCCGTCGACGAGTACGAGACCCGCGAGTCGGCGGAGGCGTTGTGCGCCAAGGACGCGGACAAGCTGGAGATGCTGCTGCAGGCGCTGGAATACCGGGACATCGGCGTGCGGCCGGTCGGTGAGTGGATCGAATCGGCGCGGAAGGGGCTCAAGACGGAGACCGCGCGGAAGATCGCCGAGGCGGCGTTGACGTTGTCGCCGCTCGCCTGGCGGGAGTACTAGCGGCTCGCCGCCGTCGCGCGGTCCAGCAGCAACGCTCGCTCGCGGGAGTTCTCCGTCAGGTCCGCCGCCCGGCGGAACTCCTGCTCGGCCTCCTCGAGCCGGCCCAGTTTCTGCAGCAGGTCCCCGCGGACGCTGGGCAGCAGGTGGTAGTCCTTCAACGCCGGCTCTTCGGCGACCGCGTCCACGACCGCCAAGCCCGCCGCCGGGCCGTACGCCATCGACACCGCGACCCCGCGGTTCAGCTCGATCACCGGGGAGGGCTGGAGCCGGCCGAGGCCCTCGTAGAGCGCCGCGATGCGCACCCAGTCCGTTTCCTCGGCCGTGCGGGCGCGGGCGTGGCAGGCCGCGATCGCCGCCTGCGCGGAGTACGGGCCGTACGCGCCCTCGGCGATCTCCTCGGACAGCGTCAACGCCGCGAGGCCGTGCTGGATCAGGAAGCGGTCCCAGCGGGAGCGGTCCTGGTCCAGCAGCAGCACCGGCTCGCCGTTCGGGCCGGTGCGGGCCTTCGCGCGGGACGCCTGGAGCTCCATCAGCGCGATCAGGCCGTGGACCTCGGACTCGCCCGGCATCAGGCCGGCCAGCACGCGGCCGAGCCGCATCGCCTCGTCACACAGCGCCGGGCGCATCCAGTCGTCGCCACGGGTGGCCGAATAGCCCTCGTTGAACACCAGGTAGATGACCTCGAGCACGGACGACAGCCGGGCGACGCGCTCGTCGCCCTCCGGCACCTCGAACGGCACCTTCGCCGCCGAGAGGGCCTTCTTCGCCCGGACGATCCGCTGGGCGATCGTCGATTCGCGGACCAGGAAGGCGCGGGCGATCTCGTCGGTGGTCAGGCCGCCGAGCATGCGCAGCGTCAGCGCCACCCGGGCCTGCGTGTTCAGCACCGGGTGGCAGGCGACGAACAGCAGGCGGAGGACGTCGTCCTCGATGTGGTCGTCGAGCGCCGCGTCGAAGTCGGGCCGCACGCCGTCGCCCAGGCGCTGGTCGCGCCCGACTTCCTCGAGCTTCTCCGCGTACCGCTCGTTGCGGCGGAACTGGTCGACCGCGCGGCGCTTGGCGATGGTCATCAGCCACGCGCCGGGGTTGCGGGGCACCCCGGACTCCGGCCACTGCTCCAGCGCCGCGACCAGCGCGTCCTGCGCCAGTTCCTCGGCCAGGCCGACGTCACCGCGGGCCATCCGGGCCAGGCCCGCGATGAGCCGCGGCGACTCGATCCGCCAGACCGTTTCGACCGTTCTCCGGGTGTCCGCAACCGTCACCCGGCCATCAGACAGGGTGTTCCCGCGCGGTGCAAGCCGCTACTCGCTGATCGGGCGGATCTCCAGCACGCCGCTCTGCTCGCCGAGGCAGGGAACCTGTCTCATCAGCGCGACGACGTCGTCCAGTGACTCGCCGTTCAGCACCCAGAACCCGGCGACCAGTTCCTTCGTCTCCGCGAAGGGCCCGTCGATGACCTTCGGCTCGACATCGCCGTCGAAGACGACGCGCGCGCCTTCCGCGCTCGACGTCAGTCCCTCGGTGAACACGATCCGGCCCTCGTCGAACAGCCGCTCGTTGAACCGCGCCATCTCGGCCAGCTCCTCGGAGCTGGGCTGGAAGGCCGGCGCCTCGGACGCCGGGCTGGCCTTGACCATCACGAGGAACCGCATCACGCCTGCCCGGCGCTCTCCGCGCGGAGCCGGCCCTCCAGGGCTTCGACCTCGGGCGTCATGTTCTCGAAGTCGGCCGCCTCGGCGACGCGCCGGATCTCGACCTCGCCGGCCTGGCCGTCGGGGTTGGGCATCCGCTTGATCCACTCGATGCACTCTTCGCGATCACGGCACTGCAGGATCCAGAAGCCGCCGACGAGCTCCTTGGTCTCGGCGAACGGGCCGTCGACGACCTTGGGCTCTTCGGTGCCCGAGAAGACGACCCGCGCGCCCTGCGAGCTCGGAGTCAGGCCTTCGCCGGCGAGCAGGATGCCGGCCTTGACCATCTCCTCGTTGAACTTCCCCATCTGCTCCAGCAGCTCGGCGCTGGGGCCCTGGCCCGCCTCGGAGTCCTCGTTCGTCTTGACGATGACCATGAACCGCATCGCGGTCTCCCTTCGTTGCCTTTGCCTACGCGTCGAACGGCCGGGCGCCGGATCGACCGCCGGCGCCGAAAAACTTCCCGGGCGGAAAACTAGCAGCTCAGGGCCGGTCCGGGCGGGCAATCCGGACAGGGCAGAATCGACAGCCGTGGCCGTTCTCCCCGACGATCTTTCCGCCGCGCTCGACGACGAGCTGGCCCGGCACCCCGTGGCCCGGCTGACGCAGTCCGTCGACCGGCTCAGCACGCGTTACCGCCAAGGTGACGCCGCGACTTCGCCGATCCTGAACTCCGAAGCCGACGTCGCCGCGTACGCGGGCTACCGGATGCCGGCGACTTACGCCGCGGTACACGCTGTGCTCGCCGAAGCCGCTTCACGCGCTCCCGGCTTCGAGCCGCGTACGCAGATCGACGTCGGCGGCGGCACGGGTGCCGCGGTGTGGGCGGCCGCGCGGGTGTGGCCGTCGCTGGCGAAGTGCACGGTGCTGGAGCAGGTCGCCGGCGCGATCGGCCTCGGCAAGCGGCTCGCCGCGGGCGCGGGGCTCGCGGCCGTCCGGGACGCGGAGTGGCGGCGCGGGTTCGTCGACCCGGCCGCGCCGGCCCCGGAGGCGGACCTCGTCACGCTGTCGTACGTGCTCGGGGAGCTGCCGGACGCGGGCCGCGCCGACGTCGTGCGCTGGCTGGCGGCGAAGGCCGGGGCGGTGGCGCTGATCGAGCCGGGCACGCCGGCGGGCTACGAGCGGATCCGGCTGGCGCGGGCCCAGCTGATCGACCTCGGCCGGCACGTCGTCGCGCCGTGCCCGCACGACGCGGGGTGCCCGATCGTCCCGGGCGAGGACTGGTGCCACTTTTCCGCGCGGCTCCCGCGCTCGGGCCTGCACCGGAAGCTGAAGGCGGGCACGCTCGGGTTCGAGGACGAGAAGTTCGCGTACGTCGTCGCGGCGCGGACGGCACCGGAGCGGCCGGACGCGCGGATCATCCGGCACCCGAAGAAGCACAAGGGCTGGGTCGCGCTCGACCTGTGCACGGCGTCCGAAGGGCTGAAGGCAGGTGTAGCAATCTCGAAGAAGCAGGGCCCGCGATATCGCGCGGCCCGGGACGCCGAGTGGGGCGACGGCTGGTCGTCCCCCTGATTCGGTGGCAGGGTGACGGCCATGGGGAGAGTCATCGCGGAAATCAGCATGTCGGCGGACGGCATCGTGGCCGGGCCGGACACCAGCTCCGAGCACCGCCTCGGCAAGGACGGCGACCTGCTGCACGAGTGGTTGTTCGAGGGCACGGACGCCGAACGCGAAGTCGGGGCGAAGCTGTTCGACGGCGCGGGCGCGTTCGTGGTCGGCCGCTCGATGTTCGACGTCGGCGTCGACCCCTGGGGCGACGACGGCACGTTCAAGAAGCCGGTGTTCGTCGTGACGAACCGCCCGCACGAACCGGTGGTGAAGGGCCCGACGACGTTCACGTTCGTCACCGGCGGCCCGGAAGCCGCACTACAGCAGGCAAAAGCGGCGGCGGGCGCGGAGAACGTCGTCCTGATGGGCGGCGGCACGACCCTGCGGCAGTTCCTGCGCGCGGGACTGGTCGACGAGCTGAGGCTGCACGTGGTCCCGCTGCTGTTCGGCGCGGGAGTCCGGCTGTTCGACGCCGAGGTGAGCGAGCACGTGCGGCTGGAGCGCACGGCCGTGCGGGAGACACCGAACGCGACGCACCTGACGTTCCGCGTGCTGAACTAGGTGTACCGCCCGGGGAGGTTGCGATCGTGGTGACACGTGATCGGATGATCTTGTTGTGAGGGAGGGTCTCCGGGTTCGGTGTGGATTGCGACATCTGCACCGACTGTCCTGGAGGCCCTCGTGGCCCACGCCAACGCACCCCTGACCCCGACCGGCAGACTGCGCCTGGCCCGTTGCGTGGTCGAGGACGGCTGGCCGCTGCGACGAGCCGCGGAACGGTTCCAGGTGTCGGTCTCCACCGCCGCCCGCTACCGCGACCTCGGCGAAGCCGGCATGGCCGACCGGTCCAGCCGCCCGCGCACCAGCCCGGCCCGGACACCGACGCGGACCGAGCGGCGAGTCATCAAGGTCCCGGTGACCCGCCGGTGGGGACCCGCACGGATCGCCTCCCTGCTCGGCCTCAACCCCTTCCACGGTGCACCGGATCCTGTCCCGCTACCGGCTGGCCCGGCTGACTCACCCGGACCGGGCCACCGCCACCCCGGTCCGCCGCTACGAACACCCCGCGCCCGGTGACCTGGTCCACGTGGACATCAAGAAGCTGGGCAACATCCCCGACGGCGGCGGCCACAAAGTCCTCGGCCGTGCCGCCGGCCGCCGCAACCGCGGGCAACGCGGTCACGGCTACGCCCACCTGCACAACGCCGTCGACGACCACAGCAGGCTGGCCTACACCGAAATCCATGCCGCGCCCTGCCCTACCGCACCGACACCGAACGACGCCACGCCCTGCCAGACTGGCTGCACACCTACAACCATCACCGCGGACACACCGCACTCGCAGGCCACCCACCCGCCAGCCGCGTCCCCAACCTCCCCGGGCAGTACAACTAGGGCATCCGGACCGTCCGCAGGAACTCCGGCAGCAGCCACGGCCGCGGGCCGCTGATTCGTACGCCGCCGAGCAGGGTTGCGCGGAGGCGGGAAATGCGGCCGAACATCATCGGGACCAGGATCGCCGGGTCGAACCGGAGGCGGATGTCCGCCGTGCCGTTCGGGGGTTCCAGGCGTAGCCGGCCGTGCTGGAGGGCCAGTACCGCCGGGGTCGTGTACGCCGACCGGAACTCCACCGCGATGCGGCGGGGCGACGGTGTTGCGTCGTCGAGGAGGTGGCCCATGTCGTTGCGGACCATGCCGAACAGGAACAGCTCCAGGAACAGGGCCTCCAGGCGGGCCGGGATGCGCCACGGCCGGCCGGTGGCGCGGGCGATGTCGAGGCCGTGCACCAGCAGCTCGTTGACCAGGTGCGCCAGGACGCCGGCCACCGGGACGCGGGATCCGCCCAGCCACCACACCGGCTTCTCCGGGTCGAGGTCCGCGCTGACGAGCAGCACCTCCGCGATGTCCGTGCGCAGCCGCTCCGCCAGCCGGAGCGGGTCGCGTTCCGGGTACAGCCGCAGACCCAGCGCGTTCATCCGGGCGATCGAGTCCACGCTCACCGCGTCGATCGGGTCTTCGAGGCCCGGCAGCGGGAGCGGGCCGCCGTCGCCGCGGATCATCGCCGTGTACATCAGCGCGATCATCCCGACGTGCGACGCCGTTTCCGCGATCGACCACTCGCCCAGCGACCGCGCGTGCGGGTCCGGCACGCCGGTCAGCAGGTCCGCGAACCGGCCGCCGACCTCGGGCAGGGCCGCGCGCACCGATTCCCACTGTTCGACCGTCACGGCTTCCGACGCTAACCCGCCCCGGCACCGTCCCGGATCTCCGAAGGTGCGGTTGTCTTCGGCGCACGGCCCGGATCCTGCCCCGGTCGACCCGGTGGCGGGTCGCCCGCTTCGCCGCCCTCGCGTCGGCGCTCGTGCTCGGCCTCGGGTCGTACTGGTTCGTCGACACGCTGCAGCACCCTGCTCGCGCCCGCAGACGGCCGGCTGCTCGATCGGCAGCGCGAAGAATCGTCCAGCCGTTCGGCCTCGGCGACCAGCGCTACCGCATCGCGCGGACGCCCGGCGGTTCGGCGGATTCAGGCGCTACCTGCCGGTGTGCGCGGTGGTCGCCGGGCTCGGGTCGCCGGCGCTGCAGGCGGCGCACCTGACCAGCGGCGTCTGGACGGCGCGACCGTGCTGGCGTCCAACCGGCTGGCCCCGCGGCTGACGTCCCGCTGCACGGTGCTGTTCTTCGACGGCGGCATCGGCGAGCGGCCGGAGCGGGTGGTCGACGACGCTCGCGACGAAGGCCGCGGCGCTGGCGGAGCCGGAAGACACGGGGTACCGGCGAGCCGACGGGACGGACGCCGTCGTGCTGCTCCACCGTGAGCAGGGAACTCGCAGCGGTAACCGGCCAGTCGGGGGGCGTGCCGGCCGGTTACCGCCGCACCGAGGAAGAGGGAACCCCACGCCGGGAATGACGCGTGGCCCCACGCTTCACTCGATCGAGTGAAGGACTAGGCCGGATCGGCCAAGATGCCGTTGACGTACGTGCCCGGGTGGGTCGCCGCGTCCTGACGGAGAACCGGCAGGTCGGAGGGCCACTCGACGGTCAGCGGCCGGGTCTGGGCCGGTGGGATGGTGACCAGCTTCCCCGGCGTCCAGGACGCGCCGCCCTCCGCCGGGGTCAGCACCGTAACGGTCGCCGAGGCCGTCGTCCCGGGGGTCACCTCGTTGGCCTGGACGCCGTTGTCGATGCGCGGCAGGTGGTAGACCGGGCCGAACGCCGGGTCGTCCGGGCCGGTCAGGTCGACGCCCGGCACGCCGTGCAGGGCGCACGTGTGGTCCGAGACGTTCCGGTAGGTCAGGGGCACGTCGAACTGCCCCGGCGCGTCGCTCTTCTGGACCGGCTTGCCCAGCGAGGCGGCCAGGTCCGCCGTGGTGCAGCGCGGCGTGGCCGTCGAAGCTCCGGCGACCCCGCCGCCCACGGGTGCGCCGCCCCCGGCCGGCGTCGCCGCGGCCGACGTGCCGCACGCGGCCAGCGCGAACGCCCCCGCCGCCGTGCCGAGCCCGAGCAAGATCCGCTTCACGTGGCTTCCCCTCCCGGAGTTCAGTTGCCGACCGGCGTGACGACGACGGTGCGGCCCTTCAGCGGCGCCCCCGCGGGCCACGCGACGCTCACCGGCTGGCCGTACGGGCCGGTCGGCAGGTCGAACGTGACGAAGTCCGGCGTGGCCGGCGCGGCGGCCGAGCGCTGCACGATCCGGGACACCGCCGGGTGGCCCTCGCGCAGGTTCACCGGCAGCGCCTCGCTGCCGTCCGGCGTCGCGGTGACCGGCAGCCGCTGCCCGCCGGCCAGGAAGGACACCGCCGTGGGCGCGCCCTCGAGCTTGCAGTTCGTGGACGGCGAAGCCGCGGTGTAGGTGAGCACGTAAGCCTCGTGCCCGGCCGCGTTGGACGGGTCCGGCGCAACGGTCACCCGAACGTCCGAAGCCGCGCAGGGGTGATCGCTCGGCATGGCGTTGGCCGTCCCGCCGGCCAGGACCAGCCCGCCGGCCAGCAGCCCCCCGGTGATCAACGCGGTACCAGTGCGGTTCATGGTCATCCTCCCGTGTTCCGTGATCGACTGGACTCACCGGGAAGGATGCCCACCAGCCCGGTGGGGATGCGCCGGGATGCGATCGATCACCACAAAGCAACCCGCAGGACCGCCGGACGTCGGAAAGGGAGTCAGCTGCGGCCGAAGCAGACGAACGGCATCAGCGGTTCGGCCTGCGCCGCGTCGGCGAGAGCGCGCGCCGGGGGCGTGCCCACCGACAGCGCCTTGTGGAACGCCAGCATCACGCCGCCCGCGGTCCGGTCGTCGACCCGCGCCACGCTCGAAACCACCGTGCGGCTGCCGCCGTAGAGCAGCGCCGCGGTGAACCCGAGGACCTCGTCGCCCGCGCGGACCACCGTCTGGCCGACGTCGCACGAGGACAGCACCACCTGCTCCGGCGCCGTCGCGAGCTGCTGGACGTCGTAGGCCATCAGCGGCCCGTCGGCCAGGTTGAGCCGGGAGAACAGCACGTTTTCCCGCTCGTGGTGGCCGTGCGCGGCGAAGTGGGCCAGGCGGCAGCCGTCGAACGCCTTGAGCGTGGCCGCGACCGTGGCGTCCGGGCCGGTCAGCACCTCGGCGTCCGGGTACAGCGACGCCAGCCGGGCGACCTCCGCGTCGGCGTGGGTCAGATCGGAGCCCGCGACGAGCAGCGGCGCCCCGGTCGCCCGGCCGGCCCGGTGGCCCGCGTCGAGCCAGGCCGACGACGACGGCGTGACCGTCACCGGGCGGCCGCGCAACGTCGGCAGCAGCCCCCACGGGATCGCCGAAAGGGCGCCGGTCGGCACCACGACGACGTCGAGGTCGCCGAGCCGGGGAGCCAGCGGGGCCAGCAGGATTCCGTCCAGCGCGGTCACCTGCGTCCGCACCGACCGGCGGATGACCTGGTCCAGCTGCGGCGGCAGCTGGCGCCCGCACAACGCGTCGAGGTCGCTGTGGAGCCGCGCGACCGGCTCGGCGACGGCCGGCGCCGGGCCGAGCTCGATCAGCGCCACCCGGTGGTTCGCGATGACCTGCGCGCACAACGCGCCGCGGTCGGCGAGGAAGCAGACCATCGCGCTGCCGGTCGCGGCGAGCTCGTCGCCGACCTCGCGCAGCTTCGCTTCCGAGTGCTCGACGTCCACGCCTTCGGCCTGCCAGCCCTTGGCGCGGATTTCCCGTTCCAGCGCGGCACAGCGCTTCACGGCCTGGGTGTCCGGCTTCCCGGACAGCTCGCCCGCGCGGATCTGCATCGAGAGGAAGCGCAGCTCGGCGACGGCGTCGACGGTCTCGGGGTGCGCCGGCGGGCGCACCGGCCGGAACCGGAACGCCTGCGCGCGCGACCGGTCGAGCCAGCGGAACACCACGCCGGGCGAGCGCTGGGCGAGCGCGGCGGCGAGACCGGCGTCGGCGAGTTCCTTGCCCAGTGACGTCGTCCCGGTCTGCAGGTCGACGCTGCCGAACCGGCTGCGGTGCCGCTGCAGCTGCGCGAGCCCGGCCCGCGCGTTGGCGAAGGTCACCCGCCGGTGGCCGCTCGCGGCACCGAGTTCGGCCAGCGCGAGCCGTCGCACGAGGCGGTTTTCCAGCGGCGCGGTCCGGCGGTCGCGCAGGGCGATCCCGGCGCGGGCACCGTCGAGGTCACCGAGCGCGATCCGGGCCCTGGCGGCCAGCAGCGCGGCGATTTCCGCGTCGTTGCGCAGGCCCAGGCCGGTGAGCCGGCCGGCGAGCGCGGTCGCCTCCGCGCCGACGCGGGCGATCCGCCGCCCGGCCGCGAAGTCCGCGCGCAGCACGGTCAGCTGCGCCACCGCCGCCCAGGTTTCGTTGCCCCGGCGGCGAAACCGGCGTTCGGCCCGGCCGGCCCAGCTACGCGCGGCGGCCGGGTCACCGCTCGCCAGCGCGGCCAGCGCCCGGGTCAGTTCGGCTTCGGCGTGCTCCTGGTTCATCCGCAGCCGCGGGAACTGCTCCAGCGCCGCGTCCAGTTCGGCGGCGGCCTCGTGCGGCAGCCCGGCGGCGAGCAGCGCCCGCGCCTTGTCGACGGCCAGCACCGGCAGCATCCCGACGCTCTGTTCGGCGTAGAACCCGCTCGCCGCGTCGAAGTCCCGCAGGGCGCCCGGGATGTCACCGGTGAGCACCCGCGCCTGGCCGCGGCCGTGCGCGGCCTTGGCGAAGATCCGCGCCAGGCCGTCTTCTTCGCGTTGCCCGGCCCCGATCTGCTCGCACTGGTCGAGATCGGCGAGCGCGAGCCGCACGCGGCCGGCGTACTGGTGCAGCATGGCGCGGTTGAGCAGCGTCCGGGCGAGCACGACGAACTCGCCGGCCTGCCGCAGCAGCGGGATGGCCTCGTCGAAGCAGGTCAGCGCCTCGTCCATCCGGCCGATCAGGATGAGCACGAGCCCGCGTTGCTGGCGCAGGATCCCGCGCCCGGCGTCGGAGACGAGCACGTCGGCCGCATCGAGCAGGGCAAGCCCGCGGGCGCTGTTGCCCAGCGCGGTTTCGACGGCCGCGTACGTGCCGAGGACGCGCGTGGCGAGGTCCGGCCAGGCGGGCCACTCCGGCGGCGGTTCCGTCGCGGGCAGGCCGAGCAGCCGCGCGGCCGAGCGGATCAGCCGGCCGCCGACGACCGGCTGGCCGTCGTTGGTCGCCGCGACCGCACGCCGGTGCAGCTCGCGGACCCGGTCTTCGACCTTCGGGGACGCGACCACAGGCTGCCCTTTCGGCCGGGGAAGAACGCCCCGGATAGTACCTCCGGGTCAGAGGTACCAGGCAGCTTCGGAACTTACAGTTCGATGGCCGGTGTGCTCACCGTCCTCGTCCGGCCGAGCGTCCGCACGAGGACCTGCACCATCCCGTGCGGTACGCCGCTCACCGCGAAGCGGCCCTCCTCGTCCGAGGTCGTCGTCAGGGGGCCGTTCGCGGTGCGGACCTCGATCGGGTGCTCGGCCGGTGGGGTGAGCCAGCCGTCCAGGCGGATCGTTGCGCCCGGCTCCGGGCTCACGTTCACCATGATCGTCAAGCTTTCGCTGTCGAACGTGATGAGGCGGCCCTGCTCGGCGGCGCTGCGGGTGACCGCGAGCGCCTCCTGCTCGCGGATGCGCATCACTTCCAGGTCGACGTCCTCCAGCTGGATCGCGAACCGGATCTGGTCCACCAGCGTGGCGGGCATCGGGTCAGCGTCTTCCCACAGCTCGCGCACGCCGGCCAGCAGCCGGAAGTCGAGCTCGTCCAAGGGCTCGTCGGCGCCTGGTGGTTCGACGGTGGTCACAGCCAATCTCCTTCGCCGTTGGCGAGTAGCTGCTCGCGCAGGCGCGCGAGGCAGCGTCCCCTGGTCGGGCCGATACTCCCCCTCGGCATACCCAGCCGGGCGCCGACTTCGGCGTAGTCCGGCCGGTGCACGAACGCCACGATCCGCAGCAGGCTGCGGCAGCGTTCGGGCAGGTTGTCGACCGCGCGCCACAACCGCGCGCGCTGGTCGTCGCGCAGCACCCCCTCCTCGGGTGCCGGCGATGCTTCGGTCAGCCGCTCCGGGAGCTCCGGCAGCGGCCGTTCGACCTGGCGGCGTTCCCCCGTGCGCCAGGCCTCCCGCTTGGTGACGGTGATCAGCCAGCCGGTCAGCGCGACCGGCGTGCGGATCTCCGCGAACGAGCCGAGCAGCCGCAGCCACGCCGTCTGCACGACGTCACCCGCCTGGTCGGCGTCGAGGCCCTGGTCACGCGCCACCTGCCAGAGCAGCGGCGTGAGCAGGGCGACCAGCTCGTCCAGCGCCGCGCGGTCGCCCTCCCGCGCGGCGCCGAACAGGGCCGCCACCCGGCCGTGGTCGGTCTTGGCCACGTTCACAGCGAGCCCAGCGCGGTCCAGGCCCGCTTGACGACGGTTTCGCGGTCGACCGTGGCGAGGTCCCCGGACTGCAGCAGCGCCTTGCCGAGCTCGGCCGCGGCGAGCGGCGCGGCGAAGGACGTGCCGTCCCAGACCGCGAAGCCGGCGCTGTAGTCGTCGGGGTCAAAGGAGTTGCGGCCGAAACCGGGCACCTCGTGGTCGGCGGCCGCGGTGCCGCGGACGTCGGTCGGGTACGTGCTGACGACGCCGGCGCCGGTCGCCCAGCAGCGCACCCACGGGCCTTCGTTGGAGAACAGCGCCTTGCTCGCGGCGACGTCGGGGTTGAGCGCGCCGACGCTGATCACCTGCGGGCCGCAGCCGGGCCCGAGCGGCTGGTCGGCGAAGGCCGCCGGGTAGAACCGGCGCGTGGTGGCGTCGTTGCCCGCGGCCGCGACGACGAGCACGCCGAGGCCGAGCAGCTCCGCGATCGCCGAGCCGAACTGGCCGGTGAAGGCGATGTCCGCCGGGTCCTCGACGTAGTAGCCCATCGAGATCGAGACGATGTCCACCAGGTCCTGCGGGCGGTTGTTCGCCTGCGCGTTCCGGACGCGGTCGGCGAGCAGGTGCAGCGCGAGCAGCACGTCGGCCTCGTAGGCGACGCCGTCGCTGTGCACGACCCGGATGGCCAGCGTGTCGGCCTCCGGGCAGGCCTGCCGGATGATGCCGGCGATGAACGTGCCGTGCCCGGTGTCGGTGTCGACGTCGCCGATCAGGGGCTGGCCGGTCGACGGCGCGTCCCAATAACCGTCGAGCAGCTGGGTGGGCACCGTGCCGGAGCCGAGCTCGGCCTGCAGGATCGCGGCCTGGATGTCCGGGGCGACGGCGAGCCCGGAGCCGGCGGCGGGCGGGCCCGAGCGGTCGGGCAGCCCGAACCACGGGTGCGGGCCGATGCCGGTGTCGAGCACCGCGATCACCGGACGGCGGTGGGCGGGCTTTTCGCTGCGGTACGGCGGCGCCGCGGACAGCGCCACCGGGATCCGGTTGGCGCCGTGGGTGCGTCCGTAGGAGCTGCCCGCGCCGAACCCGCTGGTCTCCCAGGGCGTGCCGCCGAGGCCGCTGGTCTCCCACGGCACCCCGCCGAACACCGGCGTCGTGAACAGCAGGTGCTCGACCGACATCTCGCGGACGATCTCCGGGTCCAGCTCCGGCTGCTGCCCCGCGGCCGCCGACCGCAGCAGCTGCAGCGCCTTCCAGCAGTCGACGACGACCGGGTCGGCGTCCTCGCGCACGTGCAGCAGGGCGCGGACCGGCAAGTCGTCGAGCTGCCGGGCGCGGGCGAACTCCTTGCTGTCCCCGCCGCGGTCGGCCGGGGCCGCGTACAGGCCGATCCGGGCGAGCACGCGGTTGATCGCCGACAGCGTCTCCGGGTCGCGCAGGTACCGCTGCGGCAGGAGGAACACGCCCGGCCGGTACACCGTCGTGCGCGGGGCCGGCAGCCCGGCCGCGACGACGGCCGTGGCCGGGTCCAGCACGCGGGCGCCGTGCCGGTCGAGCAACTGCCTCGGCGGGGCCGGGAGCTCGTTGAGCGTGCTCGCGTCCTCCGTCGCTGTTTCCGCGGTCTCGTCCCGCACGAACCTGACGACCATCGGGTCCACCCTCCTGCTGCCTCTGCCCCCGCCATTGATCACCGCCGGCACCCGGGAAAGACCCGTGGGCCGCCACTGGGATACGACACGGACATCACGAATGCATAACAGCGACGGCAAACGGGTGAAGACGTATCTGGCGCCCCCGGCTCACCCACTTGGCCCTCCGGACGTCACGAATCCACGCGGGGAGATCACATGCTTGTGCTCCGGACGAGCACGCAGGACGCCGCCTTCACGCCGGACCCGGCGACCGGCGGCGGCCGCTTCACGGTGCCACTCGACCTGCCGCCCGGTCCCGGCGGCAGCGCGCCGGCGCTCGCCCTGCGCTACACCACCGGCGCGCCGAACGGCCCGTTCGGTGGCGGCTTCGCCGTCCCGCTGCCCCACGTCGGCCTGGCGGACGGGCAGGCGCGGTCCCGGACGGCGGG
Organism: Amycolatopsis sp. CA-128772; assembly: GCF_002904295.1. GTDB lineage: Bacteria > Actinomycetota > Actinomycetes > Mycobacteriales > Pseudonocardiaceae > Amycolatopsis. The sequence continues at coordinate 16,508 of NZ_PPHG01000059.1, read as the reverse complement.
CCGGCTGGTCCGCTGGGGCGACGGCTACCTGCTGACCACCCGCTCGGGGCTCCGGCACTTCCTCGGCCCGGGCGAAGGCTCGGCCTGGTACCTCGACCGGACCGAGGACCCGTTCGGCACGGCCGCGACGTTCGGCTGGGCGCACCACAGCGGCCAGGCGTACCTCACGCGCGTTTCCTACGGGCCCTACGAAGTGGAGTTCAGCTACGAGTCGCGCCCGGACGTGCTGCGCTGGGGCCGCGGCGGCACGCTCGTCACGACGGCGCTGCGGTGCGCGCGGATCGACCTGCGGGTGCCCGACGGCACGCGGCCGCTCGTGCGGCGCTGGACCCTCGGCTACGACGCCGACGACGTCACCGGCGCCTCCCTGCTGACGTCGGTGGCGCTCAGCGGGTTCGACACCCAGGGCGCGGAAACCGCCGCGCCGCTGCTGCGCCTGGCCTACGCCACCGTCGAGGCAGCGCCGCCGCGGCGGGTGCAGCTGGCCGCACGGGCGCATTCCGGGACCGGGGTGTCGCTGCTCGACGCCGTGCCGTACCACTCGCTCGAAGACCTGCCCCGCACCGGACGGCTGTGCGAGGTCGACAACGGGATCGGGCTGCGCACCGCCGTCGAGTACGCCGTCGCCGCCTCCGTGCCGGTGGTCCGGCGGGTGTCCCGCCGCGACTCGGCCACCGGGCACGAGGGCGTGACGGAGTTCGAGTACCACGACGGCCGGTACCCCGTCTTCGGCCGGGTCGTGCAGGACGAGCTCGGCGACGAGTACGCGCCGACGCTGCGGACCGTGCGCTGGTTCGGCGACGACGGGCTGCCGGACCGGGAGGAGACCTACGGCCTCGACGGCTCCCCCGCCGCGGGCCGGCCGTACCGCCGGGTCGAGCACCTCCGCCGTCCACAGTGGACCCGCTCGGTGACGACCGAGTTCGAGCGCCGGGCGACGCCGGTGTCGGTGACCACGACGGAGACGGCCTTCGACGCGGCCGGGAACCCCACGCGCGAGGTGGAAACGACCGAGCGGCCCGGCCGGCCGGCGGTCGTGCGGGACCGGCGCACGACGTACGCGAGCGACCCCGAGCGCCGGTTCACGTCGTTGCCCGCCCGGGTCCGCGAAGTGGACGGCAGCGGGAAAGTCCGCGCCGACACGCTGTTCCGGTACGACGAGGAGCCCGACGGCCGCATCGGCTCGCACGGTTTCCTCACCGCGCGGGAGGAGCTGGTGCTCACCGACGCGCTCGTCGCCGACGTCCACGGCCGGGTCCCGCCGGACTTCCGGCGGCACGGCTACCACCGCCGGCCCGGCGAGGAGGGCTGGTGGGCGACGACGTTCCACGGGCGGTTCGCCACCGTCACCGGCCTGCGCACCACGACGACCGACCCGCTCGGCCACACCCGGGAGGTCCGCTATTCGGCCGACCAGTGCTTCCCCGAGGTGGCCACGGACCCGCTCGGGAACGTGACGGTGACGCGCCACGACGTCCGCACGGGCCGGGTGTGCGAGGTGACCGACCCGGCGGGCGCGGTGACGACGGTGACCCACGACCCGCTGGGGCGCCCCGAAACGGTCGTGCGGCCGGGCGACTCGGCGGACCTGCCGACCGTCCGGTACCGCTACGACCACGGCGGCCCGGTGCGGGTCACCACCGAGCAGCGCGCGGTGTCCGGCGAGGCGGAGGTGCTCGTGACCGCCGAGCTGCGCGACGGCGCCGGCCGGCTGCTGGAGCGGCGGCACGCCGAGCTGCTCGGCGACGTCGTCGACGAGCGCCACGAGTACTGCGCGCGGGGCCTGGTGTGCCGGACCAGCCGGGGGTTCCGGGACGGCGAGCCGCCGGCGCCCGCGGACGTCTTCCACTACGACGCGCTGGGCCGGCCGCTCACCGAGCAGCCCCGCGAAAGCGACCCGGAGGGCGGGTACGACCTGCTCGGGCGGGAACTGCGCGGCGCGGACGGCGTCGTGCACGTCCGGGACGCCGCCGGCCACGAGGCCGAGACGCGGACCGTGGGCGGGCACACGGTGTACCGCGTGCACGACGCGGCCGACCGGGTGGTCGCGGTGCTGGTCGACGACCCGGGCGGCACCCCGGTCACGAAGTTCACCCACCACGACGGCGGGCGGCCGGTGCCGCCGGAGGCCGGGCCGCACAGCTGCGGGCGGCTGGTGCGCGCCGCCGACGAATCCGGCGTCACGCTGTTCGGCTACGACGCGCTCGGGCAGGTGACCGAGAAGCGCTGGCGGCCGGCGCACGTGGCCGTCGAGTACCGGCTGGACGTCGTTCGCCGCGCGGACGGGCGGCTGTCCGAGGTGACCTACCCCGACGCCGGCGACGGCCGGCTGACCGTGCACCACCAGTACGACGAGGTCGGCCGGCTGGTGAGCGTGCCCGGGTTCGTCGACGCGATCCAGTACGACCTGCGCGGCCACCGGACCGCGGTGCACTACGCGAACGGCGTCAGCGAGCACTTCACCCCCGGGCACGTCGTCACCGGCCCGCGCGGCCTGCGGCACGACGTCACGCCCGGCGTCCCGGAGGAACCCCTTGCGGGCAGCGAAATCCGCGACGCGTTCGGCCGGCTGCGCGGGGTGCACGGCGACGGCGTCAACGCGCTGTACGGCTACGACCACACCGGCCGCCGGGTCCGCACGCTGGTCACCACCGGCACGCACATCCACGAAGTCCTGACCCCGGACGAGCTGTACGCGGTCGAAGACGGCGAGCTGGTGATCGTGGTGGCGGACGCGGTGTGGCAGTACGCGGACGGCCGCCGCCGCTACCGGCACTTCGACCCGGACGGCCGGGTGGCCCTGGTGACCGACGAGCGCGGCGCGGTCGTGAGTGGCGAGGCGGGTTAGCGCCGGCGTCGGTCAGTCGAGCACGGCCAGGTCCAGCCGGCTGAGGCGCTCGGGGTCGGCGAGGATGTCGATCTCGACGATCCGGCCGCCCGCGACCGTGAAGCCGAGCACCGAGAACGGCCGGCCCTCGCGCGTCGCCACCACGCCCGCCGCGCCGTTGACCAGGGCGCGCCGGACCACGCCGCCGCCCGCGCCGAGCCGGGAGAACGTCAGGGCCTGGTTCGCGACCGCCGCCGCGCCGCGGACCTCGTCCGAGCCGCCCAGGGCCGGGCCGCGGTCGGCGCGCAGCACGACGTCCGGGTCGAGGACCGAGACCAGCGCGTCGAAGTCGCCGCCGCGGGCGGCCGCCAGGAACGCGTCGACGACTTCGCGCTGCCGGTTCAGGTCGGGATCGGGCGCGACCGGCGCACCCTGCACCCGCCGCCGCGCGCGGCTGGCCAGCTGCCGGGTCGCCGCCTCGGATCGGCCGACGATCGGCGCGATCTCCTCGAACGGCATCGCGAACATGTCCCGCAGCACGAACGCCAGCCGCTCGCCCGGGGTGAGCGTGTCGAGCACGACGAGCAGCGCGAGGCCGACCGAGTCCGCCATCAGCGCCTGGTGCTCGGGGCCGGCGTCGTCCCGGCTGACGATCGGATCGGGCACCAGCGCGTCCCACGGCTCCTCCCGCCGGGCCTTGCGCGACCGCAGCATGTCGAGGCAGACGCGGCCGACGACCGTGGTCAGCCACCCGCCGAGGTTCTCGACGGCCGCCGAGTCGCTCCGGCTCAGCTTCAGCCACGCCTCCTGCACGGCGTCCTCGGCCTCGGTCAGCGAGCCGAGCATCCGGTAGGCCACGGAACGCAGGTGGTCGCGGTGGCTCTCGAAGCTGCGGGCGAGGAGTTCAGCGTTCACGAGGAGGTCCTTTCACGGTCGATCACCACCCTGACGAACGCGGCCGGGAGTTTGTGACACGTTCCGTTCGAGACCGGCTCCGGCCGCTCCAGCCGTCGTTGCGGCGACCACGTCGCGCTACAGCCGAGGTTCTTCGGTGACACTGGCGGCCACGCGGTGTGCACGGGATGCATCCTCGACGACACCCTGCAAGCGGAGGTCGGCAAACACCTCACCGAGCTGGAGTGCACGTTCTGCGGCGCGTCGAGCGACGACACCGGCGCATCTGTGGCCGAAGACGACCTCGCTCAGCTGAGTCCTGTTCACCACCGGAGAGTTCCTCCAGGAGGTGGACCGAGTGCTGCAGGATTACGGCACGCTGCGTCGAGATCGGCGCGCACAGCTCACAGCGGTACGATCTCGTCTTCCTTCACCGGTTCGCTGCTGACCTGGGTAAACCGATCGCCCTCGATGGCCGAGAGCACATCGAGTACGTCGCGACCCAGGTCGTCACCGAGTACTTGCGGTTCGTCTCCAGCAACGCCGTCGACGGCATCCTTTACCGCAGCGCACAAAACGACGGGGTCTGCTGCGTGCTGTTCTACGATGCCGGCCTCTCAAGCCAGCAATGGGCTTGGGGCCGCCAGGGACAGATCGGACGACTGTGTGCCGATGAGCGGCATCTACCCTTGACGTACGATATACGAGCGACCAATCATCGGATCTCTCCGGACGAGGAGGTCCTTTGAGAATCCGACTGCTTGCCTGCCTGGCCGCCGCCATCGCGCTGGTGGCGAGCCTGGTTTCCCCCGCGAACGCCGAGCTGTACCACCCGCGTCAGGACTGGCTGCGGGCCTCGACGGCCGGGTTGTTCCTGCACTGGGGCATGTTCACCGCGCCGCGGCACACCGACTGCGCGGCCTGGGAGCGTGACGTCACCGACGGCGGCTGGACGCCGGAGTACTGGATCGACGAGGCGAAGAAGCTCGGGGCGTCCTACGTCGTCCTCACCACCTTCCACAGCCGGCTGGGGTACGCGCGGCCGTGGCCGTCGAAGATCCCCGGCAGCTGCTCGACGCAGCGCGACTTCCTCGGCGAGCTGATCGCCGCGGGCCGGGCCAAGGGCGTCCGCGTCATGCTCTACCTGACCGACGATCCCCAGTGGCACAACGAAACCGGCCACGAATCGCTCGACTCGGCCGCCTACTCGGCGTACAAGGGCAAGCCCGTCGACCTGACCACCCGCCCCGGCTTCGGCGAGTTCAGCTACGACCTGTTCGACGAGGTCATGGACCACTACGGCGACCTCGCCGGGTTCTGGATCGACAACGACAACGAGTACTGGGAGCAGCACGGGCTCTACGAGCACATCCGCGAGAAGCGGCCGTCGATGTTGCTGAGCAACAACAACGAGGACACACCGATCATGGACACGGTCAGCAACGAGCAGAAGACCGGCATGACCCCGTCCTACGACTACCCGCAGGCGATCTACACGCCGATGCCGCGGCTCACCGAGGCCGACTACAAGCTGCCCACCAACGGCGACTGGTGGTACAGCGGCGGCGACCAGGCCGTCGACTTCCGGCTCTCCACCGGCCGGTACATCACGAACGCGGGCTCGTCGATCAAGTCGCTGATGGCCGAAACCGCCATGCTGAACGGGAAGTTCCCGCCGCAGCAGGAGGCGTTCAACAACTTCATGGCGTCCTGGACGCAGCCGATCCGGGAATCGCTGTCGGGCACCGAAGGCGGCGGCTACCTGTACGGCGGCCTGCAGCCCGGCTTCTGGAACGACGGCGCGCACGGCGTGATCACCGTCCGCCCCGGCGCGAAGACGCAGTACGTCCACGTCGTCACGCGGCCCTCGACGAACCTGGTCCGGCTGCGGGACAACGGCTACCGCGTCACCGGCGTGTCGGACCTGCGCACCGGCAAACCGATGCGGTTCGCCCAGTCCGGCGGCCATCTGTCCATTCTGGACATCACCGACTGGGACACCTACGACACCGTGTTCAAAGTGGACACCGCGGGGCAGCAGTACTTCTACGACAAGAGCACGATCAAGGCGACCGCGTCTTCCAACGCGGCTTCGGCGGCGAACCTCGTCGACGGCAGCTACCTCAACTACTGGGACGCCGGCGGCCGGCTCCCGGTGTCGGTGACGCTCGACCTGGGCCGCAAGCGGTCGACGGCCTACCTGGCGGTGCACGAGCGCGAGTCGTCGCCGACGGCCGCGCGGGAGTCCTTCGGCCGCGCCGAGGATTCCGCGCGGATCAGGGACTACCGCGTTTACGCCAGTGCCGACGGGAAGGATTGGGGTGCCCCGGTCCGCACCGGCGCGCTGCCCAGCAACCGCGGTGTGCAGTTCATCGACGTCGGCGAGGTGCACGCGCGGTACCTGCGGCTCGAGGTGCTGAACACGTGGTCGGGGCCGCAGGCCAAGCCGTTCTACCGGCAGCTCGCGCTCGACGAGATCGACGTCGCCTACGGCTACCCCGACCCGCGTGGCGAAGGGCCCCTGGAAGCGGAGTCGTGGCGCAACGGCTTCGAGGGCAAGGCGTCGCCGGTGTGGTGCGAGGCGTGCTCGGGCACCAACGCGGTCAAGGGGCTCGACCGCGGCGCGGTTGTCTTCCGCGACGTCCAGGCCGCCGGCCCGTCGCGGCTGCAGCTGGACACGACCGGGCCGGGCACGCTCTCGGTGAGCGTCAACGGCGCGGCCCCGGTCACGGTCGCCGCGCCGGGAGCGATCGCGGTGCCGCTGGTCGCGGGGGCCAACACGATCAAGGTGTCCGGGACGACCGGACTCGACCGGATCGCGGTGGCGCCGATGCCGCCGGAGTCGTACACGCCGAAGACGACGTTGACCGTGCAACCCGCGGGCGTGCAGTGGGTTTCGCCCGGTCAGCAGTCGCTGCGGATCACCGCGTCGCTGCGGCTGGACGTCGACGACCCGATCGACGACGTCTCGCTGGCGCCCGTGGTCCCGGCGGGCTGGACGGTCGAAGGTGGCGCAGTGACCGCAGCAAAACTGGGACTCGGCCAGGTGCTGAGCGGCGCGTGGACGGTGACCGCGCCGGCGGCCCAGGACGTGAACATCCCGGTGACGGCGGCGTTCCGGACGCTCGGGCGCGCGAAGTCGGTGAGCAAGCCGGTGCCGGTGAAGCCGCGGCCCGCGGACCGGGTGTTCATGCGTGAGGCGGAGGACTCGGCGAACGACATCGGCGACGCCGGCGTCACGAGCTGTTCGCCGTGCTCGGGCGGGCAGAAGGTGCGCAACATCGGCGGCAGCCCGGGGGCGGCGGTGACGTTCCCCGGCGTGACGGTGCCCGCGGCGGGCCAGTACCCGCTGTACCTCGACTTCACGGTAAACGGCGACCGGTCGTACTTCGTGTCGGTGAACGGCGGCGCGCCGACGGAGGTGAAGGTCAGCGGCGCCGGGAACAACACCCCGTACACCACCTCGGTCCCGGTGACGCTGGCCGCGGGCGCCAACGCGATCCGGATCGGCAACGACCGCGCGGGAGCTCCGGATCTGGACCGGATTTCACTGGGTTAGCTCCCGCAGCACCCGGGCCGCGTCGATGTCGACGGCGCGGCCCGGGTCCCCGCCCGGCGCGCTCCACGCGACGGTCACCCACAGCTCGGCGTAGTCCCCGCGGTCGATCCGCGGCAGCCGCCAGGTGAGCCGGCCCCCGGTCCGCTCGACGGCATCCCCGCCGACCAGCCGCGACCAGTACGGCGGCACGTGCTGCCCGGCCCGCGAGCACCGCCGCAGCACGTCGGCACTCGGGCCGCCGACGCTCACCGCGGCGTCGGCGGTCTCGGCGGTGAAGGCGCTTTCCCAGGTGCGCTCCTCGTGCGGCGCACCGGCCAGCTCGGCCTGCACGACGAACTCGCCGACGTCCTCTCGCGCCAGCACCCGGAGGAAGGTGGTCACGCGGGTCACCCCGGGCCGCCCGCACGCGGTGCTCCCGGACACGACGTCGAGCCGCGCGTGGCTGTGCCGCCACCGGCACAGCCACGCCCCGGACTCCAGGCCCCAGGTGAGTTCGGGTCTCGCGGGCACGTCCCAGCCCCCGGCGCGGACGGCGAACCGCACGTCCCCGAGCGGCGTGACGACGTCGAGCCCCCGCGGAGCCGTCCGCGACAGGACTTCGGTGTCCAGCATGCAGACATCCTTACCCCACGGCCGGACCAGCGAAAACGCACCGCCCGAACGTCACCCGACCGTGCGGCTCCAGGGTCAGAACCCTGACGTTCCGTTCGGCGTGCCCAGCCCGGTCGGCCCGTCGTACCCGGGGCCGGCCGTGCAGAGGTACGTTCCGCCGCAGCTGCCGTTCGAGCCCGATGTCACGTCGTACAGGCCGCCGGTGTGCGCGTACGGGTACGAACCCGACGTCACCGAGTTGCCCGCCAGTGCGTAGACGCTCGCGATCACCGGCGAGGACAGGCTCGTGCCGCCGACCTGCACCCAGCCGTCCGCGCCCTGGGCCAGGCCCAGCGACAGCAGGAAGTCGCACCACGACGACGTGCCGCAGCTGTTGTACGTGTCGTACACGCCGAGGCCGGTGGCCGGGTCCGCGACCGCCGAGACGTCCGCGACCGTCCTCTTCGCACACCCGCTGTCGTGCTGCCAGGCCGGCTTGGCCTCCACTGTGGAGCATCCGCTGCCGCTGCCGCTCCACGCCGTTTCGGTCCAGCCACGGGTGGTCGTCGCCGCCTTCTTCAACGTCGTGCCGCCCACCGCCGTCACGTACGGCGAGGACGCCGGCCAGCTGACGCCGTAGCCCGAGTCACCCGAGGACGCCGTGACCGCGATACCCGGGTGGTTCAGGTGCGCGTCCGCGGCGAGGATCGTCGAATCCTCGGCGCCGCCGTAGCTGTTGGAAATCGCCACCACGCCCGGCGTCACCGCGGCCGTGTCGACCGCCGTCATCAGCGGGTCGGTGTCCGGGGAATCGGCCTCCACCAGCAGGATGTGGCAGTCCGGGCAGGTCGCCGACACCGCGTCGAGGTCGAGGCTGATCTCCTCGGCCCAGCCGTAGTCGGGGGCCGGGAGCGGGCTCGCCGCGCCGTTCTGGTTGACCTTCTTGAAGCAGCCGTTGGCCGTCGTGCACGGCGAAAGCCCGCGCGCGGACCGGAACTTCGCCAGGTCGGCCTCCGCGGTCGGCGCGTCCTGAGCGTCCACAATGGCCACCGTGCGGCCGTTCGCGTGCAGCCCGCCGAGGTTGTAGGCGGCCTGGATCTCGGCCGGGCCGTAGCCGACCGGGGTCGAGACGACCAGGGGCCCGTTGCCGTTCGGCGACCGGACCGCCTTGCCGAGGCAGTGGAACTTGCCGGAGGTGGCGCAGCCGAAGTTCACGATGCCGCCGCTCTGCAGCGGTGACGCTTCGGCGGTCGACGTGGCCACCGCGACCGGGGCCGCGAGCAGGGCGAGGACGACGAGGGACCGGAACAACCGTGGAGACGCCATGGCCTGCTCCTCGGTAGGGGACGAGGTGGCAGCGGATCGTCGCATGTCACTCGAACGAGGTCACCCGTCAGAAGAATGTTTCTCGGTTCAGTCAATCGCCCACCGTGGCGAGAACCCGACGAAGAGTGACGAACCGCTTCACTCGTTTGCGTATTGGTCCAGACAAGTGTTACCGAAAAGTGATCAAAGCACCGCTCACTGGGAGCTACTTTGTTGCGACTGGCAACAAATACCTCGTGGATCCCCAACGGCGGAGGTGTCACGGCGTGAACCGGACCTTGGACAAGCTACGACGACGCGGCCCGGGGCTCGCGTTCGTCGCCTCGGCGCTGCTGCTGGCGGGCGGGCTCACCGCCCCGGCGGCGCTCGCCGCGGACGACTACACCCAGAGCGTCACCCAGCCGAGCTCGACGCAGGTGCAGCTCAACTTCACCCCGACGACCCCGGCGCTGTACGTGGACGTCCACTACACCGGCGTCCCCGGCATCGGCCAGCAGAACGTCCGGATGACCAACGGCTCCGGCACCTGGCGGACCACCGTCGGCGGCCTGAGCACCGGGAACGTGCTGGACTACTGGTTCACCTACGAGAAGAGCGGCCCGCAGTACGACACCCCGCACTTCAGCTACACCGTGGGCGGTGGCGGCACCACGACGGTGGCCGCGCCGACGTTCAGCCCGCCCGGCGGCACCTATTCAGCCGCCCAGACGGTGACGATCAGCAGCGCCACCTCCGGCGCGACCATCCGGTACACAGTGGACGGTTCGACGCCGACGGCGTCCTCGACCCTCTACAGCGGACCGATCAGCGTCCCGAACTCCCGCACGGTCAACGCGATCGCGCTCAAGTCCGGGTCGACGACGTCCCCGGTGTCGAGCGCGACCTACACGATCGGCACCCAGGCGGGCTGCCCGACGCAGTCCGACACCCCGAACTTCGGGCCGAACGTGCGGATCTTCGACCCTGGCATGTCGGCGGCGACGATCCAGGCCCAGCTGGACACCGACTTCAACAACCAGAAGGACACGCTGACCGCGCAGATGGCGGACCGGCGCGTCGCCCACCTGTTCAAGCCGGGCACGTACAACAACGTGCACGACAACGTCGGCTTCTACACCTCGGTGGCCGGCCTCGGCCAGAACCCCGGCGACGTCCTGATCAACGGTGACGTCACCGTCGACGCCTTCAACGCCTCCGACAACGGCGTGGCGCTGCAGAACTTCTGGCGCTCGGCGGAGAACATGGCGGTCAATCCCTCCGGCGGCAACGAGCGGTGGGCGGTGGCGCAGGCCGCGCCGTTCCGCCGGATGGACGTCCGCGGCGGGCTGCAGCTGTACCCGGCGAGCTACGGCTACGCCAGCGGCGGCTACATCGCCGACACGAAGGTGGCCGGCCAGGCCGCATCGGTGTCGCAGCAGCAGTGGTACACCCGCGACTCGCAGCTGGGCAGCTGGAACGGCGGCGTCTGGAACATGGTCTTCTCCGGCACCAGCGGCGCGCCGGCGACCACGTTCCCGAACCCGCCCGAAACCACGCTGGCCACGACGCCGGTCTCCCGCGACGTGCCCTACCTCTACGTCGACGGCACCGGCAAGTACCGCGTGTTCCTCCCGTCCCTGCGCACCAACGCGTCCGGCCCGAGCTGGGCGAACGGCAGTACGCCGGGGTCTTCGGCGCCAATGAGCCAGTTCTACGTCGTGAAGTCCGGTGACTCGGCCGCGTCGATCAACAACGCGCTTTCCGCGGGCTGCAACCTGTTCTTCACGCCGGGCGTCTACCACCTCAACCAGACGCTCAACGTGACCAAGGCCAACACGACGATCCTCGGCATCGGCTACCCGACGCTGGTGCCCGACAACGGCGTCAACGCGATGCAGGTGTCCGATGTGGACGGCGTCCGGCTCAAGGGCCTGCTCTTCGACGCCGGCACGACGAACTCGCAGGCCCTGCTCACCGTCGGCCAGTCCGGCTCGTCGGCGTCGCACGCTTCGAACCCGACGACGGTCCAGGACGTGTTCTTCCGGATCGGCGGCGCGATCGCCGGCAAGGCGACGAACAGCCTGATCGTCAACAGCGCCAACACGATCATCGACCACATCTGGGCGTGGCGGGCCGACCACGGCAACGCGGGCACCTACGGCTGGAACACGAACACGGCCGACACCGGGCTCGTGGTGAACGGCGCGAACGTGACGGCCACCGGCCTGTTCGTCGAGCACTACCAGAAGTACCAGGTCATTTGGAACGGCCAGGGCGGGAAGACGATCTTCTTCCAGAACGAGATGCCCTACGACGTGCCGAACCAGGCATCGTGGAACGCCCCGTCGGGGGTCGCCGGGTATGCCGCGTACAAGGTCGGGTCGAACGTGACGTCCCACGAGGCCTGGGGTCTCGGGAGTTACTGCTTCTTCGACACGAACCCGGCGGTGTCCAGCTACCACGCGTTCGAGGTGCCGAACACGAGTGGCGTCCGGTTCCACAGCCTGCTGACGGTGTCGCTCAACTACCGCGGCACGATCACGCACGTCATCAACGACACCGGCGGTGTCACGCCTTCGGGCACGGTGCCGGTCAACGTGGTCAGCTACCCGTAACGCGGCGAAGGACGCCTTCGGCGATGTGCCGAAGGCGTCCTTCCGGCGTCAGTTCACCGCGATGGAGTAGTCGCGGCCGAGGGCGGACTGGGTGCCGTCGGCGGTCCGGCTGTAGACCTGCATGGGGTAGAAACCCGACGCGCCGGGCGTGAAGGTGAAGCTCGCCCGGCCGTCGGGACCGGCCGGGACCACGGTCGGGTTGTCCCAGTCCTCGTAGAAGTAGTAGACGTACTCGACGACGCCCGGCGTGCGCGGGGTCAAGGTGAAGGTACCGGTGACGCCGGGGCCGCCGCTGCCGACGAAGTCCGGGTAGTCGGTGCTCTCCACCAGCGGAGCGTCACTGGCCCGGTAACCCTTGGCGGCGGTGCCGGACGTCAACCCGGCGCTGGTCGTGCTCCACACGTTGAGCCGGTGGAAACCCCGGGCCGCCGTGACGATGTTCGCGGGAACGGTTCCGCCGGCCGAGGCCGCCACGGTGGTCTCCGGCCCGTCGTCGATCCGGTAGGTGTAGGAGACGACATCGGCCATGCCGGGCGAGAAGCGGAACTCGGCCGGGATCCCGACACCGGTTTCGCTCGGCCCGCCGACCAGCGGCTCGGTCGACTGCACGTAGAAGTGGTGGACGTGCTGAGGCGACCGGTTGCCCGCGCTGTCGACGCTCGCCACGTAGAGGTCGTCGGGGCCGGAAGCTTGCGGCGTGTAGGAAACCGTCGCCGACCCGCCGGGGTGGTCCGCCGCGACGAAGGTGCCCGCCGGATCGGTGTTCCCCCAGTAGAACCCGACGACCGAGTCGTCGCCGTCGGCGCCGAAGGTGAACGAGCCCGGCACGCCGGCACCGGGGTGCCAGGCACCGTCGTCGGGGTACTCGGCCGACGTCACAGCCGGCTCGGCGATCGCAGTGGCCGCACTCGCCTGGGCGGGTACGGCGCCGGACGACAGCACCCCGACCGCCAGCAGCGCGGTGACTCCATGACGAATTTCCATCGGCAACCCCCCGTGCGAATCCTTCGGTCCACTCCAGCTAAGCACGATCCCGGGTGGGAGACGCCAGGATTTCGGTCAGCTGATGTGCCACACCGCGGCGGCGCCGTCGAGCACGTCCCGGTCGAGCCCGAAGTAGCCCCGTTCCGGCTTGGTGTCGGTGCGCTTCCGGCCGGCCGGGACGCCGGCCAGCCGCCAGGTCTTCGTGTCCCGCTGCAGGTGGCCTTCGTAGGTGTCCGGCGCCGGTTCGCCGAGGCCGAGGGCTTCGCTGTGGCCGAGACTGCCGGCGACGAAGGCGTACCGGTTGCCCAGCCGGGCCGCGACGATCGCGCCCGCGCCGGACCCCGGGCGTTGCAGGTGGCCGTTGTGCGCGAACACCAGCGTCGGGCCGCGGGGGGCTTCGATGGCCCGGATGTCCAGCAGGTTCTCGGCCATGAGCACCGCGCGCATCCCCGCAAGACGCGCGATCCGGGTGTCCCGGTCACCGGGTCGCGCCGACGCCGCGTGGTAGCGCAGCAGGCCGCGGCCGGCGAGGGCGTGGGTTTTGGCTCGCCACCAAGCGGCGTCCAGCCGCGGGGCCCGGGCGTGGAGCGCGACGAGCAGGTCGTCGGCGAGCACCCGCAACTCGCGGGCCTCGGGTGACGCGCCCGGGGAAGCCGCCGGGTCGAGAATCGCCTCGGACCGGCTCCACCGCTCGTCGTCACCGGTCAGGGCGGCGATGTCGGCGTCGAAACCGAGGTAGTCGCGGACGTGCTCGAGATAGCTGCGCGGGCTGGGCGCGCTGAACATCTCCATCGGTGCGTCGAAGCCGTGCAGCACCAGCGGCTCGCCGGCGTGCTCGTTGTACTCGCGCAGCCACCGCTGCAGCTCACGGTGGGCGTCGACCTCGCCCAGGCCGTGCGAGAAGCCGCCGTCGAGGGCGGCGACGCGGTCGGTCTCCAGCGCGATCGACCGGAAGCCGTACTCGGCGAGCTGCGCGAAGAGGTCGTTGCGCAGGCGCGCGAAGGCCGGTTCGAGGTGCGTCGGCTCGCCCAGGGCGAGCAGGTCGGCAGGGAAGTCGGTGAGGTCCATGTGGTTGAATCGTATCCTTGATGACCCGGTTGAGACCTGCGGATCTCGCTCGCGAACACGGCCTGTCCACGCAGGCGGTCCGCAACTACGAGCGAGACGGATTCCTGCCGCCCGCTTCGCGCACGCCGAGCGGCTACCGGACCTACACCGAGGCGCACGCGGCCGCGCTGCGAGCGTTCCTGGCGCTGGTACCGGCCTACGGGCACGCGACAGCAGGCGGCATCATGCACGCCGTCAACGCCGGCGACCTCGAACGCGCCTTGACGCTCATCGACCGCGGCCACGCCCAGCTCGCCCGCGACCGCGAAACCCTCAACGCGGTCCGCGCCGCGATCGGGCACCTGGTCCAGGAGGGGCCCCCTCATGGTCTCGACGGTGCCGCTCCCGGCGGTTCCGGCTGGAGCGTCGGGGAGCTGGCCCGCCGGCTCGGCGGCGACCGTGCGGGCCTGGGAACGCGCGGGCATCCTGCGCCCCGAGCGCGACCGGGCGACCGGCTACCGGGTCTTCGCGGCGGCCGACGTTCGCGACGCCGAGCTGGCCCACCTGCTCCGCCGCGGCGGCCACCCGCTGGCCCACATCGCCACGGTCGTCGGGCAGGTCCGCACCGCGGGCGGCACGGAATCGCTGGCCGAGGCCCTGGAAACCTGGCAGGACCGGCTGACCGCCCGCGGGCTGGCCATGCTCGGCGCCGCCGCCCGGCTCAGCGCGTACCTGCCCTCACGGCCGTGAGCCCGGGTGCAGCCGGTCGTACTCGTGCGCGGCCGCGCGCTGGGTGCGCACCGGCAGCGCCTCCTCGCCGTCCTCGTCGTCGGCCTCGTTGAGCCCGAGCTGCACGGCCAGCCGGATCTGCTCGCGGTTCTCGCGGACCACGGCGGAGAAGAAGTCGTCGATCCGCGGGTCGAGCAGGACTTCGAGGAGCACGCGGAACGACGTGTCGACGCAGGCGCGCACGATCTCGTCGTGGAACGGGAGCCGCTTGAGCTTCCCGAGCTGCGGGTCCGCGGCAATCTTCTCGGCGATGATCGTACGCAGCTCTTCCCGGTGCGCGCCGAGGGACTTGGCGAGGTTTTCCGGGTAGTTGCCCGTTTCCAGCACCTTGACGACCTCGTCGAGCACCGCGATGGTCACCGGTTTCTTGATCGCCTTGACGATCGGCTCGGACAGCTTGTCGACGAGCCGGTAGGTGAACTGCTCGCCGACGGCCCGGTCCGCGGCGCGGCCGATCCGCACGAGCAGCAGCACGACGGTGACGAACCTGTGCGCGGCCATCGCGGGGTGCGCGACGGGGATCATCGCGAACAGCTCGTACCAGTTGCGCACCAGGAACTTCCGCGCCCACCGCCGTTTCCGCCAGCGCCACAGGAACTCGAGGAAGAACACCGCGCAGATGCCGCAGTCGACGTAGAAGATCACCAGGCCGGCGTCGCGGGCCGGCGGGCTGAGCACCATGAACCCCAGCAGCCCGACCGACCCGGCGGCGAGCACGAGCATGATCCAGTCGTCGGCGCGCACGTTCCCGGGCAGGATCCCGCTGTTGAGCTCGGGCTCACTGGTGACCATGCCCGATGATGGCACGGACGGCGCTGATCAGCCCGTCCGGCGCCGCGGGCGGTGTCACGTTTCCGTCCGGTTTTCGTCGCGGTGCAATCCCGCCCGGATACGGCATTGTGGAACGCAGGCGGTCACGACGAGGAGGAGCATGGCGCGCACACCGCACAGCCGGCGCGCGCCGGCGCACGGGGAAGTGACGAGGGCTGGCGGTTCAGGGGGCGGGCTGCCAGCCCACGCCGTAGGACCGCGCGGGCCGCAGGTCGCGGAAACTCGTGTGCACCTCACCCGCGTTGTCGAGGAACAGCGGTTTGCGCGCGGGCAGCGGGTCGTGGGCGTCCTTCGAGAGGTCGCCGTCGATGCGCCAGACGCGCTGCGGCGGCTCGCGCCGGTCGAACCGGACGTTGAGCTCGAAGCTTTCGCACAGGAATTCCGGCGTGCAGCAGTAGAACGGGGCCGGCAGCTCGGCCAGCCGGATGCGGAAGAAGAACTCGTGCTGGTCCCCGGCGTCGAGCGGCTGCGGCGGCCGCAGGGTGAAGGCGACGCGGGTGGAGCTGACCAGGCGCACGGAGTGCACCTCGCCGCCGGCGACGACGTCGATGCCGAGGCCGGACAGGTCCGGCGGGCTCGTCGTGCTGGCCGGGCGGGCGAGGGAGATCGCGTGCTCGATCTCGGCCAGCCCGGCGACGTGGCTGACCACCTTGCGGGTTTCGAACACCTCGGCGGCGGTCCCGGTCAGGGTCAGGTTGACCGCGAGGTCCGAGGTGTGCCAGGGACCGTCCTGGCTGTTCGCCGAAACACCCCCGAACGGCGACGGCGCCCCGTACGCGGCTTCGGCGATCAGGTAGATCACGTCGTCGGCGCGACGCTGCATGGTGCGCACGTTGCGGTCGGCCCCGGTGCCCAGCAGCTCCAGGCGCTGGGTGTAGCGCTCGTTCGCGCCGGTGCCGAAACCCAGCACGATCCGCGCCGTTTCCCGCTGCGACCCGGGCAGTTTCTCGATCAGCCGGCGAAGCGTGTCGACGACCTTGCCGCGAACCGTTCCGGCGTTGTCCTCTTCGCGGACACCGCACACTTCGCGCAACCGTTCGCCGGCGATTGCGGGCAGGTTCTTCGC
>NZ_PPHG01000058.1 GCF_002904295.1 Amycolatopsis sp. CA-128772 | reverse complement strand
CGGAAACTCGTGTGCACCTCACCCGCGTTGTCGAGGAACAGCGGTTTGCGCGCGGGCAGCGGGTCGTGGGCGTCCTTCGAGAGGTCGCCGTCGATGCGCCAGACGCGCTGCGGCGGCTCGCGCCGGTCGAACCGGACGTTGAGCTCGAAGCTTTCGCACAGGAATTCCGGCGTGCAGCAGTAGAACGGGGCCGGCAGCTCGGCCAGCCGGATGCGGAAGAAGAACTCGTGCTGGTCCCCGGCGTCGAGCGGCTGCGGCGGCCGCAGGGTGAAGGCGACGCGGGTGGAGCTGACCAGGCGCACGGAGTGCACCTCGCCGCCGGCGACGACGTCGATGCCGAGGCCGGACAGGTCCGGCGGGCTCGTCGTGCTGGCCGGGCGGGCGAGGGAGATCGCGTGCTCGATCTCGGCCAGCCCGGCGACGTGGCTGACCACCTTGCGGGTTTCGAACACCTCGGCGGCGGTCCCGGTCAGGGTCAGGTTGACCGCGAGGTCCGAGGTGTGCCAGGGACCGTCCTGGCTGTTCGCCGAAACACCCCCGAACGGCGACGGCGCCCCGTACGCGGCTTCGGCGATCAGGTAGATCACGTCGTCGGCGCGACGCTGCATGGTGCGCACGTTGCGGTCGGCCCCGGTGCCCAGCAGCTCCAGGCGCTGGGTGTAGCGCTCGTTCGCGCCGGTGCCGAAACCCAGCACGATCCGCGCCGTTTCCCGCTGCGACCCGGGCAGTTTCTCGATCAGCCGGCGAAGCGTGTCGACGACCTTGCCGCGAACCGTTCCGGCGTTGTCCTCTTCGCGGACACCGCACACTTCGCGCAACCGTTCGCCGGCGATTGCGGGCAGGTTCTTCGCTTGGGCACCGAGCCCCTTGCGAAGCAGTTTCAGCTCCGCTGAGAGAGCGTTGATCTTCGCGTCGGCTGCCTCCTGAGCCAAGCCGCCCACCTCCGTCTTGGTCGTTGCCGGGGAAGTGTACTCAGCATCGCCCACCGCACCCGACGCCGTCACCTGTTTCCGGCGGTTTCCGGATCCGGGAAACCGGGCCGGTCGAAGCGGTTTCTCCTGATCGGCAACAGGAAACCCCTGTTGCCGCGGAAATCGCCGGGTCAGGCTTGCGTCGTCGAAATCCTTCGGCAACAAGGAACCCGCCGCACGAAACGGCGGCGGGGGTGATCGGAAAGGATGAACACGATGCACACGCACCTCATCATCGTGCTCGGCCAGCTGGTCTCCCTGCTGGGCTGACCAGGAGCAGGCCGGCGGGCCCGGGCCGCCGGCCGGCCTTCCCCCCGTTCACCGAATACAGGATGATCGATCCATGCCGGACTTTGGAGCGGAATTGAAGCGTCGACGAACGTCGGTCGGCATGTCACTGACCGGCCTCGCGGCGTCCGTCCATTTCACCAAGGGCTACCTCAGCAAGGTCGAGAACGGCAAGGTCCGGGTGAACCGCGACCTCGCCAAGGCCTGCGACGACGCGCTGAAGGCCGGCGGAGAACTGCTCGCCCTGGTCACGGAATCCGCATTCCCCGGCCGCCGCAGCGCCGGCGGCCTCGCCGGCCTGCCGGACAGCGGCCGGCACTTCGTCGGCCGCGGCACCGAACTCGACCGGCTTTCCGCACTGCTCCTCGGCCCGGACGACGCCCGCGTCGGCGTCGTGCACGGGATGGCGGGCGCCGGCAAGACGGCGCTGGCCGTCGCCGCCGCCCGGCAGGTCGCGGGCTCCTTCCCCGACGGCTGCCTCTTCTTCGACCTCCGGGGCCACACCCCCGGCGCCGCCGAGCTTTCCCCCGGCGAGGCCCTGCACCGGCTGCTGCGGCTGCTCGACGTCCCGGCCGGCCAGCTCCCCGCCGACGAGGACGGCCTGGCCAACCTGGCCCGGGACCAGCTGCGCGGGCGGCGGATGATCCTGGTGCTCGACAACGTCCGCTCCGCCGAGCAGATCCGCGCCATCGCCGGCGGCGAAACGCCGTCCCGGATCCTGGTGACCAGCCGGGGCCGGCTGCCCGCCCTCGACGACGCCTGGCACTTCCCGGTCGGGGTCCTGCCGCTCGCCGACGCCGTGCACCTCCTGCGGTCCGTCGCCGGGGACCACGCGCCGGCCGACGAGGCCGTGGCGACCGAGATCGTCCGCTACTGCGGTCAGCTGCCCCTCGCCGTGCGCATCGTGGCCGCCCGGTTCATCGCCGGCGGCTGGACCGCGGCGAAACTGCGTGACCGGCTGGCCGACGAGACCACCCGGCTCGGCGCGCTGGAGGACGGCGAGCGGAGTGTGGCGACCGCGTTCGCCGTCTCGTACGAAGCGTTGCCGCCCGACCAGCGGCGGCTGCTGGGCCTGCTCGCCCTGCACCCGGCGGCCGCGGCGGAAACCGGCGCGGTCGACGCGCTCGCCGGCCTCGGCCCCGGCGAAGCGGACCGGCTGGTGGACCGGTTGCACGACGCCCACCTGGTCGTCCGCGACGAACGGGGATACGTCGAGCTCCACGACCTGATGCGCACCTTCGCGGCGAAACACGCACTGCCCGAGGTCGGGCCGGAAGACCGGGAAGCCGCCGTGCGCCGGCTCGTCGACCACCTCGTCGCGATGACGCTGGCGGCCGACGAACTCGCCGAGCCCGACCGGTTCCGCCCGGCCACCGGCCTGCCCATCCCGCGTGACCTGCCGTTTTCCGACGCGAACAGCGCGCTCGCCTGGCTGGGTGCGCAATGGCCGGTCCTCGCCGACATCGTCGATTCGGCGGCCCGGCACGGGTTGCCCGACCGCTGCTGGCAGCTGGCGTTCGTGCTCCGCGCGTTCTTCTTCCGCGAGAAACTGTTCGAGCCGTGGATCCGCACGCACGAGCGCGCGCTCGAGGCGGCGCGCGCGGCCGGCAACCCGAGCGCGACGGGCATGATCCTCAACAACCTCGGCATGGCCTACCTCGAGTCGGGCCGCGTCGCCGAAGCCGTCGCCCACCACCAGCAGGCCCAGGAGGAGTTCGCGCGGGCCGACGACGACCGCGGCGCGATCGACGCGCTGTCCAGCCTGGCGTGGGCGCGCCTGTACCGCGGCGAAGCCGAGGCGGCCCTGGCCGACCTGACGACGGTGCTGGCCGTCTACCGCCGGACCGGGCGCACCCGGAACGTGATGATCGCGCTGCGCGGCATCGCGCTCGCGTCGGCGGCCCTCGGCCGGTTCGCCGAGGCGCTGGCCGCCGCCCGCGAGGCGACCGGGCTCGCCCAGCTGCCGGTCGACCGCGCGATGTCGGCGAGCTGCGAGGCGTGGGTGCACTTCCGGGCCGGCGACTGGGACGACGCCGAGCACCGCTACCGGCACGCGGCCGAGGTGGCCGACGACGCCGGCAGCGAGTACGAGCGGGCGCGGGCGTTGACGGGCTTGGGCAACACGGCGGCCGCGCGCGGCGACCGGCCCTCGGCGCAGCGCTGGTGGGCGGAGGCGGCGGCCTACCGGGTCACGCTCAACCCCGCCGTGCTCGGCGAGGCCGAATACCGGAACCGGCCGGCGTTCACCGAGTGACCCACACCGGGAAACAGGTCAAAAACAGGACATTTACCGGACACGGCCCCCGGCGCGGTAGCGAAGGCACCCGGCGCGGCGATCAACGCCGGGAAAGCCGAAACCGTGGTGAGGTCGCCGTCATGAATACGCACTGAAGTTCCGCAGGCCGGGAAACCCCGGCACCCGGTGACCGCCGCCGTCGCCGGGGTTTCCTGGCCGGAGGCCGTTTCCGGCAACGGGAAACGCCTTGTCGCCCGCCGGTCGCGTGACACATCATGAATGCAGTCCGCAATTCCGCGAAACCCGCGGAACCCATCGCCCCCGTGTCACCGGGGAAATCGCCAGGAGCCTGCCATGATGGTCGTCTGTTCCGTGTCCGCCCTCGTCCGCACGGCCCTGTTCATCGTCGGGCTCGCGCTGGTCGCCGGCCTGGCCCTCGCCGGGCCGTCCGAGTCGGCCACCACGCCCGGCTCCGGCCGGGCGGCGTCCACTTCGGAATCCGTCACGCGCTGATGCGCGCACCCGGCCGTCAGTGCGTTCCCGCTCCCAGGTGCTCGACCAGCCTGGCCAGCTGGCCGGCGTACCGCCGGACGAACCCGGACTGGTCGCTTCCGGCCCCGGTCAGCCCGGCCACCACGTGCGGCAGCGTCACGGGGCCATCGCCGCCGCCATCAGCAGCACCGTGAGGCACTCCGGGCCGGCCCACTCCGGCAGGCGGCCTTCGGCCTTCAGCGCCGAGAGCTGCTCGACCGTCCCGGCCAGGCGCCGGGCCCGCGGCTCGTGGTCCGGGTCGCTGTCCGGGCCCTCGTACTCCAGCCCGACCAGGCCAACAGCCGGACGCCGTCACGGCTGGTGAGGGCCTCCAGGGCGAGCCCGCCGATGGGCACGTTGACCAGGAAGATCGCCCGCCAGCCGGCGCCGAACAGGTCGGCCTCGGTCAGCGCGCCACCCGGCAGCGGCCCGGCGAGCCCGCCGAGCGGGAACGCGGCCGCGTACCACGTCATCGCCTTCGGCCGCTCCCGCTCGTCGAACTCCGCGTGGATGACCGACCGGACCTGCGGCACCATCAGGCCGGAGCCGACGCCCCGCACGACCCGCGCGGCAATCAGCACTCCGACGTGCCCGGCCAGGCCGGCCGCCAGCGAGGCACCGGTGAACACGAGCATGCCCGCCACGAACAGTTTCCTCGTGCCGTGGCGGTCGCCCAGCCGGCCCCCGGTGCTCAGGGTGAACTGGATGAGCTGTGGGCACTGGCGGTCACGGTGACAGCCGTGCTGTGGACATGATCGACACCCAGATCGTGGCGGTGGCCCTGCCGGCGATCCGGCGTGAGCTGGGCGCCGGCGATGCCGCGCTGCAGCGGGTCTCGGCGGGCTGGGGTTCGCGGTGCGGTAGAGAGCCGTTGGTTCAGCCTTCGAGCACCTCCCGCAGTTTCCGGGCGAAAGCCTCGGGCTGACCGGCATAGCCGAACTCGCCGCCGAGGAAGCCGCCGTGGTGGCTCGGGAAGACAGTCGCCTCCTGCCCGAGCAGCGCGGCTGTCCCGATCGCCGCCCGCCCGGTGAAGACCTCCCGCGATTCCTCGCCGACGGCGACGACGATGCGGGTGGGCGCCGCAGCCAAGGCCTCGACGTCGGGCTCGTAGGCGGTGACGGCCAGGGAGCGCTCGGACAACAGCGGGTCGTCGCGGCGGCCGTCGTCCTCGGTGGGCAGGCCGGCCTGGGCCGGATCGGCCGGCGGGAGCGCGAAGTAGTCGTCGGTGAACTCGCCGCGCCACGACCCCATCGCCATGAACGCCGCCATCCCGGCGCCGAACCCCTTGGCCTGGTAGGCATCCCGCATGCCTTGGGCGGCGCGCTCGGCCGCGCCGGCGTCGGGCAGCGCCCGGACGAGCGGCGGCTCGTGGGCGACGAGGGTGCCGACGTCGCCGGGGTGCGCCGCGACGAGGGCGAGTGCGGCGACCGCGCCGCCGCTGCTGCCGAAGACGTCGACCGGGCCGGCCCCGAGCGCCTGGACGACGGCGTGGAGGTCACCCGCCTGGACGGCGGGCACGTGGTCGTCGCGGCCGTCCGTGCGGACGCTGCGCCCGAGCCCACGCGGGTCGTAGGTGACGACGGTGCGGTCCGGGAAGTGCGACGCCAGGGTGCCGAAGCCCTCGGCGGTCATCGGCTGTCCGACCAGGAGCAGCGGTGGCCGCGGGCTTTCGGCGGGCGCCGGGCCGTGGACGTCGTAGACGATGGCGGCTTCCGGTGTTTCCAGTGTGTGCGTGGTGGCCATGGGTTCCTCCCCCGGTTCAGGTCTCTTCCAGAGGCTAAACCGGGGGTCCGACAGTTTCCGCCGCCCGGAGACCCGCCCGGGAGTCGAACCCGGTACCGGCGGCTTTGCAGGCCGCCTCATGACCGTCATGACACGGGTCAGTGGTGCAGTCGCGCGCCGTGGTGTCGATCCACGTCCGCGGGGCTCATGAGGCCCCGCTGGTTGCCGAACCGCGCGCGTGAGTGGCCGGCCGGACTCGCACCGGCTTCGCCCGGGGCCACAGCCCGGGGCCTCGTCTCCTTCGGCATCGGCCACGGTGGAAGACGTGGGTGTCGAACCCACCGAGGCGATCGTGCAGGGATCGCCCGCGCTCCGGCGCGTCTCCCCGGTAGCGCGTCCGGGAGTCGAACCCGGGTCTCCCGGGTGAAAACCGGGGATCCGTACCGCTGGACCAACGCGCCGCCGGGCCGGCGCGCCCCTCTCGGCGCGTCGGCTGGTGCCCCCGGCAGGAGTCGAACCTGCGACCTGCGGCTTCGGAAGCCGCCGCTCTGTCCACTGAGCCACGGAGGCGCACCCGCGTCGCCCGCACTGGTTGCGGCCGAGACGAGCGCAGGAAAAAACGGCACCGGCGGAAGGAGTCGAACCCTCGGGCCGTGGTTTTGGAGACCACGCCGCTTCCGAAGCACGCCGATAAACAATTGCGGGAACACAAAAATAGAAAGCCGCCCGGCTCGGTTTCCCGAGGGGCGGCTCCCGTGTCACGACCAGGATCAGGTCATGGCAGAGAGCCAGGAAGGCGGTGGCACCGCGTCGACACACAGGCGGCGTGCCACGCTTCCCGCGTCCACATGTGCGTCATGATCACTCCCAACGGTTCTTTCGTGTGGCACCATCATCACGCAGCCCGGCGCGTGCGGTCAACGTATTATCGAAAGCAATTCCACGCAGTGGACCGGCTACCTCGTTCGGGGCAACTTCCGCGGACTGCTGGCCGCCGGGCGGCCCGGAGGCACATAGTGGACGTCATGACGGGCCCAGTCCGGCGGGATCGGCGCGCGCAACCGGCCGGCGGCCCTCGGGGCGACCGGGCGAACCGGCACGACGGCACGCCGGCGGTCCGGCGCATCCAGGCCCTGCAGCGCCACGCGGGCAACCAGGCGGTCGCCGGGCTGCTGGCCGTCCAGCGCACCGGCCAGGAGGACGTGGCCCAGTTCAAGCAGTACGTGAAGGACGGCGACTGGGCCCGCGCGGCCTGGCAGCTGGCGAACTCCGACGCCAAGGACAGCTTGACGGCCCTGGTGAGGTCGTTGACCCCGGCCCAGCTGGCGAACCTGACCGAGGGCGCCCGGCACCACGGCGCGACAACGGTGGTGGACGCCGTGGTCGCCGTCAACCGCCGGGCGGCGATCATCGGCACGGTCCGCTTCAACGTCTGGCGCCACGACTGGGCGGAGGCCGCCCGCTACCTCAACGGCATGGAGCACACCGACGGCCGCAGGCTGGAGGACTCGATGCTGGCGTCCGGCCTGCTCGACCACGCCGGCCTGATCGAGATCATCAAGCTGAACAAGAACCTGAAGCTGCGTGCGGGCGACGCGATAACCTTGGCGGGCAAGCAGTTCATCGTCTACGAGGCCACGGTCCGCTTCGACGGGACACTGGCCTGGCGCACGAACAACCCGGGAGCGCTGCGAAAGGACGAGCCCCTGTCGGGCTCGATAGGCCACGACGAGCGCCTGTTCTTGATCTTCCCGGACGAAGCCACCGGCCGCAAAGCGGCGCGGGAGAACCTCCGGTTCCAGCTGTTCCACAACCCGGACCTGGGCGAGGACCCGACGCTGCTGGAGGTGATGGAGGCGTACGCGCCGGCAACGGACGGCAACAAGCCGGACGTGTACGCGCAGAAGATCGCCGACGCGTTGCACGTGACGCCGCAGGCGAAGGCCCGGAGGTTCACTTCGGCGCAGACGGAGACGATGCTGAACACGATCATGGGCACGGAGACGACGACGGAAGGGACGGAGAAACCGCACGACTCGAAGGACCTGCCCCGCGACCTGCTGGGGCTGCTCGGCCAAGGAGGCTGACGGCGGCTTTCCGGGCCGTCCCCCTTTCGGGACCGCAAGAGACCCGATCGTTACTCAACTCCGGCGCTTCTCGAACGTCTCAACGAGCGTGAGAGTGATCCGCATCGCCGGGCTGGGCTTGGCCGTCCTGTTGCTGGCTGCCTGCAGTGGGCAGACCGAAACCGCGGGGACTGCGCTGGCAGTCGGAGTAGCCGGTGCCACCGGGACCGCCACCACCTCCGGCGTGCCCGCCGCCACCGTCGCCTTCGGCACCGGGGACCAGCTGAGCCCCAAGGACCCGATCGTCGTCAAGGCGTCGGGTGGAACCCTGCAGGCGGTCACCGTCACCAACCCGCAGACCGGCAACGGCGTCAAGGGCGAGCTCTCGCCCGACAAGACGACGTGGACCAGCCACGACTCGCTCCGGTACGGGGCCACCTACCAGGTGGCCGCCACCGCCGTGAACCCGGCGGGCGACGCGTCCGAGCAGCGCGGGGAGGTGCACACCCTCAAGCCCACCGGGGTGGCCACTCCCGCGCTCTTCCAGGCCGCGTCCGGCGACTTCGGGGTCGGGCTGGTCATCGGGCTGAAGTTCGACCGCGACATCGCCGACAAGGCCACCGTCGAGAAGTCCTTCAAGGTGACGTCCTCGCCCGCACAGGACGGCGGGTGGTACTGGGTGGGCAAGCGCGAGGTGCACTTCCGGCCCAAGGACTACTGGAAGGCCGGCTCGACCGTGAAGCTCGAGACCACGACCTTCGGCATGCCGATCGGCGGCGGCCTGTACGGCGGCCAGGACGTCTCGGCCACCTACAAGGTGCACGACTCCTGGATCGCCAAGGCGGACGGCAAGACCCACCAGATCAAGGCGTTCCACAACGGCCAGCTGGTGAAGACCGCGCCGATCAGCATGGGCAAGACCGCCGACAGCCCGCCGCGGGGTCCGACGCCGACCTTCAACGGCACGCACACCGTGCTGGGGAAGGAAGAGCACAAGATCATGGACTCCTGCACCTACGGCGTCTGCAAGGGTGACCCCGGCTACTACAGCGCGCCGGAAAACTGGAACGTCCGGATCTCCGGCGACGGCGAGTACCTGCACGAAAACCTGAAGACGGTCAGCGTGCAGGGCAGCGACAACGTCTCCAACGGCTGCCTCAACATGAACACCGAAAACGCCAAGTGGTTCTTCGACACCTTCAACGTCGGCGACGTCGTCGAGGTCACCAACTCGGGCGGCCCGCAGCTGGCCATCAACAACGGCCACGGCGACTGGGCCATCAGCTGGACCGCCTGGCAGGCGGGCAGCGCCCTGCGCGGCTGAGCCACCCGGCGATGTCGGCGACCACGGCCGGGTCGACGTGCTGCGGCGACTCGTACGCGGAGGGTTTCGAGGGCCCCTCGCCGCGGAAGAACATGTGGTCGTCGGCGTCGTGGACGCGGATCGTGGCGTCGGGGTGCCGCGCCAGGGCCGCCCGCCAGCGCGCGAGGTCGTCGGCCACCGTCACCTGGTAGTCGCGGCCGCCCTGGAGGACGAGCATCGGCTTGGCCAGCGCGGCCGCGGTCGCGACCGGGTCGTAGCCGCGCAGGTCCAGCCAGTACGACGCCGGCCAGCCGAAGAGCAGGTCCGCCGACGGGGTCGAGGGCGACAGGCCGGGACTTTCGACGAGCGCGGCCTGCCGGGTGACCGACTCCACCGCCGCCGCCGTGGCCGGCCCGGGATCCAGCTCCGCGAGGTAGCGGACCACGCGAACGGCGGCCTGGCCCAACGGAACCGTGTCGCCCGCGAGGCACACCACGCCGGCGACCGCCGGGTCGGCGGCCGCGACCCGCGGGGCCGCCTTGCCGCCGCCGCTGTGGCCGAGGACGAACACCCGCCCGGCGTCCACGGTCCGCTGCTGCCGCAGCAGGTGGACCGCGGCGAGCGCGTGCGGCAGGTACTCCTCGGCCATCGTGAAACCGGGCTCGGAACCGGCGTGGCCGTGGGTGTGGGTCACCTTGTCGAACCGGACCACCGCGACACCGCTGGAGGCCAGCCCCCAGGCCAGGTCCTTGAACGGCTTGTTCGGCCCGGTCGTCAGGTCGCGGTCGCACGGCCCGGAACCGAGCAGCACCACCCCCGGCCACGGGCCACGCCCCTTCGGCAGGGTCATCGTGCCGGGCACCGCGAGCGGGCCGGAGCCCACAGTGACCTCGCGCTCGCCGAACCGCTTCGGGGCGGCGTACGGCGGAGGCTCCCAAGTCGCCCCGGCCGGTGGCGCGAGCCGGAGGCCGTGCAGCAGGCCGGCGTCGTCGACCGACATGACCACGGTGAGCCCGCCGCGTTCGCAGGTCACCGGAACGCGCACCCGGACCAGCCCCGCCTGGGCCGGCTCGCTCACCGGGCCTCCGATGGCCGAAACCGGCCCGATCCGGGCGATCTCCCCTTCCCAGCCGACCCGCAGCGTCTCGGCGGACGCCACCGCCCGCAGCCGCGGCGCGAACAACGCCTCGACGTCGGCAAACCGCCGTCCGCCCACCAGCCCGACCACCGTCACGGCGACCGCCGCAGGATCCCCACCCGTCATCGTCCCCTACCTTTCTCATTTTTGCGAACGGTAGCACCGCGTGAGACAGTTGGGTAGTGGACACTTTGGAACTGCTGGCCCATCCGGTCCGGCTCCGGATCGTGCACGCCATGCGCGGCGGCCGGACGCAGACGACGGCCCAGCTCTGCGCCCTGCTGCCGGACATCTCGAAGGCCACGGTGTACCGGCACGTCGACCTGCTCGCCGCCGGCGGAATCCTGGAGGTGGCCGAGGAACGCCGGGTCCGCGGAGCCGTCGAGCGCCACTACCGGCTGCGCCCGGAACGGGCCGCCATCGACCCTGGCACGGCCGCATCGCTGTCGCGCGAAGACCACCGGCGCGGCTTCGCGGTGGCGGTCGCGGCCCTCATCGCGGAGTTCAACGCCTACCTGGACCGCGAATCCGCCAACCCGGCCACCGACCCGGTCGGCTACCGGCAGCACGCAATCTGGCTCGACCGGGAGGAGCTGATCGCGATGAACACGGAACTGCGCGACGCGATCCTGCCCCGCCTGGCCAACGAGCCCATCCCAGGCCGCACCCGGTACCTGCTCAGCCCGATCCTCTTCCCCAGCGAGCACCCCGAACTCGCACCGCGAGACGGCGCCACGGAATAGGATCCGTGCCGGCACGGCCGGGACAGCTGCGGAGGGCAGGCATGACACCCGTTACGTTGGCGAGCATCGAGATCATCCCGCGGGTCCTGCAACTCGTGGTGGGCGTACTCGGCTTGATCTTTTCGATCCGCGGGCGCGCGAGGGGCGTCTCGGGCCTCATGGCGGGCGCGTTCGCCGTCATGCTCATCACGACGACGGCGAGCATCGTGTGGCAGTTCGTATCGCTGAACGCGGCGTCTTGGAGCAGCTCGAACCACCTGGACCTGGACGAGATCCAGCTGATCTTTCTGGCGGTTGGCCTCCCACTCGACGCCGCCTCGGTGCTCTCCTGGCTTTTGGTCGCCATCGCCGTCGCCAAGGGAGGGCGGCCGGCCCGCCACCCCGGCTTCGCCCCGTATCCGGGCCCGGGCGGCTATCCGATGGCGGCGCAGCCGGGTTTCGTTGGTCCCCAGCCGGGTTATGGCCAGGCCGGGCCGCCGCAGCAGCCGCCGCACTGACGCCTCGATGCTTTCTTGAGCCGGCAAGGGGGCTCGAACCCCTGACCTTCTGTTTACAAGACAGATGCTCTACCAGCTGAGCTATACCGGCCTGGCGCCAAGACGCCGGGCTCAGTGTATCGGGCCGCCGCCCTTGATCCGTTCGGGAGGCATGATCCGCAGGTCCAGGCCACTATGGAGGGACGTGGTGAAGCCCACTGCAACGGTCCGCGGGTAGCCGTCGATGGTCATCGGGGACGAGCGAGGAGACGAGCGAGGAGGTGGATGGATCATGAAGATCAGCGAGCGCACCAACGGGGGCCGGGCGACCAGATGGCCGCTGCTCGAACCCCCCGAACAAGCGCAGCGACCTCGGGCCCACCGCCCCCACCTCCTCAAGCAGCGCCCCTGGCACGTCCTCGAAGCGCCCACCGGGGAGTTTCCCGCCGTCGACGCCGATGAGGCCATGGGGCCGCAGCTGCCCGACGAGGCCACCGTCAACTTCGTGCTCGACCTCTCCCTGCGGGTCGGCGAAGTGCAGATGGCCAGCGGGGCCGGCGCGTCGGACGTCACCGCGACCATCATCGCCATCGCCGGGGCGCTCGGGCTGCCGCACTGCGAGGTCGACGTCATCTTCACCTCGATCACCGTCACCTGCCACCGCGGGACCGACCTGACGCCCATCACCGCGCTGCGCGTCGTGCGGAGCCGGAGCCTCGACTACACGCGGCTGACCGAGACCGAGAAGCTCGTCCGCAAGATCGTCCGCGGGCACATGGGGGCCGAGCAGGCGCAGACCGAGCTCGAGCGGATCACCTCCGCGCCGCACCCGTACCCGCGCTGGGTCGCGACGCTGTCCTGGGGCGGGGTCGCCGCGTTCGTCACCATCCTGCTCGGCGGGGGCTTCGACATCGCGCTCGTCGCCTTCGTCATCAGCGGTGTCATCGACCGGGTCGGCCGGGTCGTGAACCGGTACGGGCTGCCGTTCTTCTTCCAGCAGGTCGTCGGCGGGCTGGTCGCGACGCTCTCGGCCATGGTCATCGTCAGCAGCAACGTCCTGACCACCGACAAACCCACGCTGGTCGTCGCGGCCGCGGTCACCGTGCTGCTGTCCGGGCTGTCCACCGTCTCGGCCGTGCAGGACGCCATCACCGGCTACAACGTCACCGCCGCCGGCCGCACCATGGAGACCGCGCTGATGTCGGCCGGCCTGATCGCCGGGGTCGTGCTGGCCCTGCGGATCGCCGTCATGCTCGGCCTGCCGCGCACCCCGCTGCCCGAGGTGACCGGGTCGACGCCGCAGCAGCTGCCGCTCGTCGTGCTCGGCGGGGCCGGCGCCGCCGCCTGCTTCTCGCTCGCGAGCTACTCCAAGATGCGCGCCATGCTGGTCGCCGCGGCCGCCGGGGGCATCGGCGCCGCCGTCTACGGCGCCCTCATGCTGGCCAGGCTGGACGGCGTCAGCTCGTCCGCGGTGGCCGCGACGCTGGTCGGTTTCTGCGGTGGCGTGCTCGCCCGGCGGCTCGGCGTTACTCCACTGGTCGTAGCCGTGTCCGGGATCACTCCGCTGCTTCCGGGCCTGTCGACCTACCGTGGTCTGTACCAGATCGGGGTCGAACCGAGCGGCAACATCTCGACCCTCATGACGGCCGTCGCAATCGGGCTTGCGCTGGCAGCGGGCGTGGTACTCGGGGAATGGCTGGCCCAGCCGGTGCGCACCGGACTGGGCCGGCTCGAGCGGCGGTTCGCCGGACCACGCATGGCTGGTCCGCTCGAACCGACGGAGCGGAGCTTGGAGTAACCCGACGGTCACTGACTGTTCATCGCCTACGCGATAGGGTTTCACTCTGGGGCCGCGACCCAGGACGCGAGGAGCAGGGACGTGACGGAGAACGGAAACCAGGCCGATTTCGTCGTGGTGGCGAACCGCCTGCCGGTGGACCTCGAACGCACGACGGACGGCGAACGCCGCTGGACGGCCAGCCCGGGCGGGCTCGTGTCCGCCCTGGAGCCGTTCCTCCGGTCACGGAAGGGCGCCTGGGTGGGCTGGCCGGGCATCCCCGACGTCGACGTCGACGAGTTCGACGACGACGGCCTCGTGCTGCACCCGGTTTCGTTGAGCGCCGACGAAGTCCGCGACTACTACGAAGGTTTCTCCAACGCGACGCTCTGGCCGCTCTACCACGACGTGGTCGAGCGCCCGGTGTTCGACCGCGCGTGGTGGAACAGCTACGTGAAGGTGAACCGCCGGTTCGCCCAGGCCAGCGCCGAGGTCGCCGCCCAGGGCGCGACGGTGTGGATCCAGGACTACCAGCTGCAGCTCGTCCCGGCGATGCTGCGCGAGCTGCGGCCGGACCTGCGCATCGGCTTCTTCCTGCACATCCCGTTCCCGCCGGTCGAGCTGTTCATGCAGATGCCGTGGCGCGCCGCGATCATCCGCGGCCTCACCGGCGCCGACCTGGTCGGCTTCCACCGCCCCGGCGGGGCGCAGAACTTCCTGTGGCTGTGCCGCCAGCTGATCGGCCTCGAGTCGACGCGCGGCGCGGTCGGCGTCCGGTCGCGGCCGGGCACCATGCAGGTCGGCGACCGGACGGTCCGCGTCGGCGCCTTCCCGATCTCCATCGACGCCGCCGGGCTGGACACCCTGGCCCGCACGAAGGGCGTCCAGGAACGGGCCGCACAGCTGCGCCGCGACCTCGGCAACCCCAAGACGGTCATGCTCGGCGTCGACCGGCTCGACTACACCAAGGGCATCGACCTGCGGCTGCAGGCGCTGCACGAGCTGCTGCACGAGGGCCGGCTGCAGCCGGACGACGTCACGTTCGTCCAGCTCGCCACCCCGAGCCGGGAGCGCGTCGAGCACTACCAGCGGATGCGCGGCGAAATCGAGCAGATGGTCGGCCGGATCAACGGCGAGTTCTCCCGCGTCGGCCACCCGGTCGTGCACTACCTGCACCAGTCCGTGGACCGCACGGAACTTGCCGGGTTCTTCTCCGCTGCGGACGTCATGGTGGTCACCCCGCTGCGCGACGGCATGAACCTGGTCTGCAAGGAGTACGTCGCCGCGCGCCACGATCTGGGCGGTGCGCTGGTGCTTTCCGAGTTCGCGGGCGCGGCCGCGGAGCTCTCTAGCGCATTCCTGGTCAACCCCCACGACCTGGACGGGGTGAAGGACGCACTAGTGGCTGCCATTACGCTCGACCCGGCAGAGGGCCGTCGCCGGATGCGCGCCATGCGTCGCCAGGTCCTCACCCATGACGTCGACCGTTGGGCGCGCTCGTTCCTGCAAGCGTTGGGTGCCGAAGGGGTCGACTGACACAGTCCTGACCCATGCACGAGCTCCTGAGGAGGAGTGTTGACTGCCGAGGCCCTGCCCGCCGAGTTGCGGCGTGCGATCGTCCAGATCGCCCGCACGCCGCGCCTGCTGGTCGCTTGCGACTATGACGGCACGCTGGCACCCATCACCCTCAACCCCGACGAGGCACGCCCGCTGCCCGAATCCGTCGGGGCCCTCAGATCGCTCGCCGGTCTGCACGAGACCACCACGGCGGTCATCTCCGGCCGTGCGCTGCGGGACCTGGCCACGCTCTCGCGGCTGCCGTCCGAGGTGAACCTCGTCGGCAGCCACGGCTCGGAGTTCGACATCGGCTTCATCCACGCCCTCGACGAGAAGGCGCGGGAGCTGCACCGGCGGCTGGAGTCCGAGCTCGAACAACTCGTCCTGGACGTCCCGGGCGTGTCGCTCGAGGTCAAGCCGGCCAGCATCGCGGTGCACGTGCGCCGCGCCGAGCACGAGGCCGGCCGCCGCGTGCTTGCGGCCGTCCACTCCGGACCGTCCACCTGGGAAGGCGTGTCGACCACCGACGGCAAGGAGGTGGTCGAGCTGGCGGTCGTCCAAACGGACAAAGGCCGCGCACTGGACATCCTCCGCCACCAGGTCGGCGCCACCGCCGCGATCTTCCTCGGCGACGACGTCACCGACGAGAAGGCGTTCGCCCGGCTGTCCGGCCCGGACCTGGGCATCAAGGTCGGCGACGGCGAGACGCTCGCCGCGTTCCGCGTGCCCGACACCGTGGACGTCGCTCTGGTCCTCGGCTTCCTCCTGGAGGAGCGCCGCAACTGGCTCTACGGCGAGTCGGCCCCGCCGATCGAGCGGCTGTCGATGCTGGCCAACGAGCGGTCGGTCGCGCTGCTGACCCCGGACGCCAAGCTGACCTGGCTGTGCCACCCGGGCCCGGACGCGCCCGCGGTGTTCGCCGACCTGCTCGGCGGCGAGGGCGCGGGCCACTTCTCCATCAAGCCGCACCGCAACGGCCTCCCGCTGGGCCAGCGCTACCTGCCGAACACGATGACGGTCGAGACGCGCTGGTCGCGCCTGCTCGTCACCGACTACCTCGAGCCGGAAAGCGCCCCGCACCGGACGGACCTCGTGCGCGTGATCTCGGGCGAGGCGGCGGCGAGCGTCAAGTTCGCGCCGCGGCCCGAGTTCGGCGGCGTGCCGGTGAAGCTGGAGATCACCGAAGGCGGCGTCCGGGTGCTCGGCACGTCGGAGCCGTTCGTGCTGTACTCGCCCGGCGTCGAGTGGACCATCACCTCCGACGGCCTGCACGACACCGCGACCGCGCTCGTGCAGCCGACGCCCACCCAGCCCGTCGTGCTGGAACTGCGCTGCGGCACCACGGACCTGGGCGCCCACGAACTGTCCGAAGTGGAACGCCGGGACCGCGCGGGCCGCTATTGGAGCGCGTGGACGTCGAAGCTGCAGCTGCCGACCGTGCAGACCGACCTGGTGCTGCGCTCGGCGCTGACGCTGCGCGGCCTGGTCAACACCGACACCGGCGGGGTGCTGGCGGCGGCGACGTCGTCGCTGCCCGAGGAGATCGGCGGCGTCCGCAACTGGGACTACCGCTACTGCTGGATCCGCGACGCCGCGATGACCGTGCGGGAGCTCGTGCACCTGGGCTCGATCGAGGAGGCCGAGGGCTACCTGCGGTGGCTGCACGGCGTGCTCGCCACGCTGGCCGGCCCGGAGCGCCTGCACCCGCTGTACACCCTCGCCGGCAGCGTCATCGGCGCCGAAGCGGTGATCGAGTCGCTGCCCGGGTACGCCGGTTCGCGGCCGGTGCGCGTCGGCAACCTGGCGAACCACCAGGTGCAGCTGGACGTCTTCGGCCCGGTCGTCGAGCTCGTGCAGACGCTGGCGTCCGCGCGCGGCGAGCTGCGCGACGAGGACTGGCAGATGGTGCGGGCCATGGCGGAGGCTGTGACGCGCCGCTGGAACGAGCCGGACCACGGGATCTGGGAGGAGCGGCACGTGCCGCGCCACCGGGTCTACTCCCGGGTGATGTGCTGGGTGACGATCGACCGCGCGATCAAGCTCGGCGAGCAGTACGGCCGGGAGATCCCGGGCAACTGGCACGGCCTGCGCGAGGAGATCAAGCACGACGTCCTCACGCACGGCTGGAACGACGAGGTTCAGGCGTTCACCACGGCCTACGACGGCACGGACCTGGACGCGGCGTCGCTGTTCGTCGGGCTCACCGGGCTGATCGACCCGGCCGACGAGCGCTTCCAGCAGACGGTGACGGCGATCGAGGCGGAGCTGCGCAGCGGGTCCACTGTGTACCGTTACCGCCGCGACGACGGCCTGCCGGGCGGCGAGGGCGGCTTCCACATCTGCGCGGCCTGGCTGATCGAGGCGTACCTGCTCACCGGGCGGCGCACCGAGGCGCAGGAGCTGTTCGACCAGATCGTCGCGGCGGCCGGCCCGACCGGGCTGCTGCCGGAGCAGTACGACCCGATCGCGGAGCGGTCGCTGGGCAACCACCCGCAGGCGTATTCGCACATCGGGCTGATCCGGTGCGCCAACTTGCTGGCGGCCAGTTAGCCCTTTCGGTCCGAAAGTACGTGAAGGCCACGTTGGGGGACGGTGAGTCCCTTACTGTGGCCTTCACGGCTTTCGGAGGTGAGACGGGTGCAGGGAACCTTCGGACAGGTCGAGTTCGTGCCGCTGCCCCCGCGGTTCGCCGACCGGGTGCGCTGGGGCTCGCTGGTCGTCGGCTGCTCCATGATCGCCGGGATGGTGCTGCTGTTCGGCCTCACCACCTACCTGCAGGGCATCGTGCACGGCCACGCGTTCCCGGACGCCCTGCTGGGCAAGGCCGCGGCGGTGCTGCCGCCGCTGGGCGTGCTGGCCATCGCGGTCCTGGTCCTGACGTGCCGCCGCTGCCTGCGCGGTGACTACCTCGTGGTGGCCAGCGCTGAGTCGGCCCGCGGCGCGCTGCTGTTCGCCTACGTCTTGGCGCTGGCGCTGATCCTCGGCTCCTTCGCGGTGCCGATCATGTTCCGCGTGTGGCGCGACACCCCGCACCTGCAGGCGCCCGACCTGCTCACGACGTTCTCGACGCTCGCCTTCGCCACCACGGGTTTCGCGGCCGGCATGTGCTACGTGCGGCCGTCGGTGCAGACGCTCCGGAAGTACAGCGACCACCCCATCTGGTAAGTCCACTTTAGACACTCCACTTACCTTTTCGGTGGCTCTCACCAGGGATGATCCGGGGGTGTTACCGGGTCTGGCGGCTTCGAGGGACTGCGGATAGGGACACGGCCACCTTGAAGTAGGTCTCGGCTGCGACGTCCTCTACGCCATGCTCCGCAACGGCACCCACTACCAACACCCCGCGCCCGCCGCGGCTTGACAACCACATCAGGACCCCCCGGAGCATCCGACTGCGCCGAGTTGCACAGATTTCTTTGCACAATTTTCTCTGCACAGCTACAGTGGGCTCATGACCAGCGCTCCACCACCGGAAGAGCTCGATCCGGACGCCCTCAAGGCCGTCACGCATCCGCTGCGCCGCCGGATTCTCGGCGTCCTGTCGGCCGGCCCGGCCACCGCCACGAAACTCGCCAAGGCCCTCGGCGAGAACACCGGCGCGACCAGTTACCACCTGCGGGAACTGGCGCGGTTCGGCTTCGTCGAGGACGTTCCGGAGCTCGCGCGGGGCAAGGAACGGTGGTGGCGGACGCGGCCGCGGGACATCCGCTGGCCGCGGCGCAGCGCCCAGAGCGCCGAATCCCGGGTGCTGTTCGACGACATGCAGCGCCAGGGGTTCGAGGACGACCTCGAAAAGCTCAACCGGTTCGCGGAACAGCGCGACGGGCTGCCCGGCGACTGGCCGGACGCGCTGCTGCACGCGCGGGGCGGCACCTGGCTCACCGCCGAGGAGCTCAAGCAGTTCTGGGACGACTACATGGAGCTGTACCGCCGGTACTGGCGGAGCGAGGACGACCGGTCGCCGGAAGCGCGGCGCGTGCTCGTGCGCTGGCTCGCGTTCCCGGATCCAGGGGAATGACATGACACCAGGGGGTTTTCCATGCGAAGAGGGGTTCTACTGGCCGGGGTGATCCTGGCGGTCACGGCGTTGGCGCCACCAGCGCCACCGGCGTCGGCGGCGGGGGTGACCGGCGGCGAAGTGACGTTCACGAACGGCGGCGTGACCTTGCACGGCACCGTCGTCGCACCGCCCGGCGGCACGAAACTGCCGGGCCTGGTGATGGTCCACGGCTCGGGGGCGCACAGCCGGGAGGACTACCGCGATCAGGCGGAAGCCTTTGCGCGGCAAGGCATCGCGACGCTGATCTACGACAAGCGCACCGAAGGCTATTCGCAGTTCGAACGCTCGTATTCCACGCTGGCGGACGACGCTTTGGCCGCGGTCGGGGCGTTGCGGAAGCGGCCGGAGATCGACCCGGCGCGGGTCGGCGTCTGGGGGTTGAGCGAAGGGGGCTGGGTCGCGCCGCTGGCGGCTTCCCGGTCCGCGGACGTCGCCTTCGTCGTGACGGTCGGGGCGAACGGCGTCAAACCGGCGCAGCAGCAGGCGTGGGCGATCGAGAACCAGCTGCGGCGCCTGGGGATGGACGGTTCGGTCGTGCGGACGGCGTCGTCGACGATGGTGCGCCAGCTCGTCGGCGGCGGCGTGTTCCCCGAGGCGTACTACGACCCCGTGCCGGTGCTGAAGAGCCTGCGCCGGCCGGTGCTGGGGCTGTGGGGTGCGAAGGACGTCCTGACGCCGCCGGGCGAGGCCCTCCGGATCTTCGGGGAGTCCGTCGCGGACCACACGCTGCGGGTCTTCCCCGACGCGCAGCACCAGCTGCGGCGGACCACGGACGGCTTCGACAAGCTGCCCGGCTACGCACCCGGTTACCTCGAGCTCGTGGGCAGCTGGGTGAACCACCCGCCGGCGGCGTCCAGCGCCGACGCACCGCCGGCCCAGGATCGGCCGAGCGTCGAGATCGCGCCGTTGCGCTGGTACGAGGCGACCTGGCTCCAGCTGGCCGTGGTGGCGCTGCTGCTGGTGGCGTTCGCCTGGTACCCGCTCTTCCGGCGCGGCCCGGCGGCGCGACCGGCCCGCTGGCTGTCGGCGGCCGGCCTGCTCGCCGTGCTCGGCTTCCTGGCCGTCGACGTGCTGATCCAGCTGACCATGGGCCGGTCGCTGGGCCCGGTGGTCCTGGGCCGCCCGCTGCCATGGCTGGCGCTGCAGCTGCTTTCGGCAGGCGTGGTGGCCGCGGCGATCGGCACGGCGGTGGCGTGGTGGCGCCGGCGCTCCCTCCGGCTCGGCGTGCTGCTCGCGGGCGGCGTCCTGTTCGTCCCCTGGGCACTGTATTGGGGGCTGCTGAACGTCTGACGTACGTTCGCCGTGAACGCTCGTGCAGGCTGCGGGCAACTGGGGGCATGCAGGTGATCCACGAAGGATCGGAGCTCGGGGGGCACGACCGCCCGGACCTGGGCGGACCCGAGCCCGGGCCGGCGTTCGGCCGGCTCTTCGACGCCCACGCCGCCCAGCTGCGCCGGTACCTCGCCCGCCGGGTCGGGGTCGAACCGGCCAACGACCTCGTCGCCGAGACCTTCCTGGTCGCGTTGCGGCGTCGCGAAAGCTACCGGCCGGAGCTGGGCACCGCGCGGTCGTGGCTCTACGGCATCGCCACCAACCTGCTGCGCCACCACGTGCGGTCGGAGCTGCGCGGGCTGCAGGCCACCGCCCGGCTGGCGCGGACCGGCGACACCACCCACGCGGGGCACGACGGCCGCGTCGCCGAGCAGGTCGACGCGCAGGTGCGGGCGGCCCAGCTGGCCGGCGCGCTGGCCCGGCTCAACCCCGCCGACCGCGACACGCTGCTGCTCGTGTCCTGGGCCGGGCTGGAGCCGGCCGAGGTCGCCGAAGCCCTCGGCATCCCGCCCGGTACCGTCCGGTCCCGGTTGCACCGGATCAGACGCTGGCTCAGGACGAACGCCCCGGCCCAAGAGGAGGTGCAGGACCTTGCGTGAAGACAACGTCCGGAAGATCTGGTCCGAAGCCGAACTCGACGCGGCGCTCGCGGACCTGCACGGCGACGACGTCGAGGAGGACGACGGGCTGGCCTTCGCCCGCTCGTCCCTGCTCGCGGCCGCCGGTGCCGGGGAGGCGCCGCCCGCCGGGCCCCGCCGGGCCGGGGCGTGGCGGTGGCTCGCCGTGGCCGCCGCCGTCGTGACCCTGGTCGGCGGGCTCGGCGTCGCCGCGACCCTGTGGACCCCGAACGCGCCGGAGCCGGCCCGGCCGGCCGCCGCGCTCCCCGACCTCGACCGCCCGCTCGCGCCGGGCGAGTACCGCTACGCCCAGAAGCTCACCTGGCTGCCCCAGATCGTGTTCGGCCGGCCGGTCCAGCTGCAGCAGAAGACCGAGCTGTGGATCCCGGCCGACCCCACCGGCGTGTGGCACCGCCGCTCGATGTGGACCGGCGCCGTCCGCGGCCTGACCCCGGAGCTGGAGCAGAGCCTCAAGGTCAACCTGTCGCCGCTCGACGAAGACGGCGACGGCGGGGTGTTCGCCGGGGCACCCGGCCACGTCGGGGAGACCGGGCCCGGCTGGAACACCCCGCTCGCGAACTGGCTGACCCCCGACGCGGCCTTCGTCGCTTCGCTCGTTCCTGACCGGGCGGTGCTGGCCGACCGGTTGCGGCTGGACACGATCAGCACCCACGACAAGGGGAAGGGACAGCTCCACAGCCCGACGGAGTCCCTCGGCATGGCGCGGTCCGTGCTGGAGCTCGGCCTGGTCCGCAAGGATGTCCGGCTCGCCCTGCGTGACGCGCTCACCGACGTCCCGGGTATCGCCGTCGTCCCCGGCGTGCCGGGCCCCGGTGGCCGGCCGGCCACCGTCCTGCAGGCCGACGACACGGGCCGGCGGTTGTTCCTCGACCCGGCGACGGCGCAGCTGCTGGCCGCGGACACGAATCCGGGCACGCCGATCACGCGCAGCGCCGACGTGCCGATCATCAGCACGTCCCAGCCGCCCCCGATCTCGGTTCCGATCACGACCATGAACACGCGACCGCCGCCGGCACCGCAGTCGGTGCTCGCCCCGGAGATGGTCTACTCGTTCGCCATCAGCCGGGACAGGTGGTGATCAGCGGGCGTGACCGGCCGCGTTCAGCGCGTCCGCGACGTTCGCCACCTCCAGCACCCGGATGCCGGCGGGTGGCTTGCCCGAGTCCGGCGGCACCAGCGCGTGCGTGAACCCGAGCCGGGCCGCCTCCGCCAGGCGGCGGCCCACGCTCGGCACGCGCCGGAGCTCGCCCGCCAGCCCGACCTCGCCCACCGAGACCAGCCGCGGCGAGAGAGCGACGTCCTCGAAGCTCGACGTCAGCGCCAGGACCAGGGCCAGGTCGATACCCGGTTCGGTGATCTTCATGCCGCCGACCGTGGCCGCGTAGACGTCCTTGTCGCCGAGCTTGAGCCCGCCGCGCTTCTCCAGCACGGCCAGGACCATCGCCACGCGCGCGGAGTCGAGGCCGCTGACCGCGCGGCGCGGCTGTGGGGCCGCCGTCGCCGACACCAGGGCCTGGACCTCGCCCAGCATCGGCCGCTTGCCCTCCATCGAGACCGTGATCGCCGTGCCGGACACCGGCTCCGCCGTGCGGCTCATGAACAGCCCCGACGGGTCCGGTACCCCGACGATGCCTTCTTCCTGCAGCTCGAAGCAGCCGATCTCGTCGGAGGCGCCGAACCGGTTCTTGATGCCGCGGAGCATCCGCAGTGTCGAATGCTTGTCGCCCTCGAACTGCAGCACGACGTCGACCAGGTGCTCCAGCACGCGCGGGCCGGCCACCGAGCCGTCCTTCGTGACGTGCCCCACGAGCACGACCGGCAGCCCGCGCTCCTTGGCCAGCGCGACCAGCCCGGACGTCACCGCCCGGACCTGCGTCACTCCGCCGGGTGAGCCGTCGACCTGCGGGGACGCCATGGTCTGCACCGAGTCGACGATCAGCACGCCCGGCTTGACGTCGTCGACGTGCCCGAGGATGGCGGAAAGGTCGCTTTCGGCGGCCAGGTACATCCGGTCGTGGACGTTGCCCGTTCGCTCGGCGCGCAACCGGACCTGGCCCGCGGACTCCTCGCCCGTGACGTACAGGGACCGGTCGACCGTCTTCGCCCACTGGTAGGCGACCTCGAGCAGCAGGGTCGACTTGCCGACGCCCGGTTCACCGGCGAGCAGCACCACCGCGCCCGGCACCAGGCCGCCGCCCAGCACCCGGTCGAGTTCGGAAACGCCGGTGCGGCGGGCACGCGCCGCCTCGACATCGACTTCGCCGATCGGCCGCGCCGGTGCGCTCGGTGCCCCGGCCGCGACGCGCTGGATGGCCGGCCTGGCCGGCGCGCCGCGCTCCTCGAACGAGCCCCATTCCTGGCACTCCGGACACCGGCCCAGCCATTTGGCCGCTTCGTACCCGCAGCTCCCGCAGCGGTAGGTGGTCCCCTTCTTCACCCCGCGAGGCTATCGGCGACCACCGACAAAACCGGGGACCTACTCCTTGACGTGCGCCGGCGCCGCGATCGGCAGGTCGACGGTGACCGGGCCGGCGTTCTGGAAGACGAACGTGACCTTGATGACCTGACCGGGCCAGAGCGGCTGCTTCAGCGCGGGCAGCGTCACGGTGGCCTGGCCGACCTTCTCGGGCGCGGTCGGCGTCGCGGCCGGGCCGGACGACGGGACCTCGGAGGTGGCCGTGGCGGTGAGGTTGCCCGGGCTGTTCGTGGCCGAGCTGCTGCCGGCCGGGGCGCTCGAGGACGTCGGGGTGCCCGAGGACGTCGGGGCGGCCGAAGACGAGGTCGGCGCGCCCGAGGACGTGGGCTGCACCTCGTTGGTGGACTCGGCCGCGGCGTCCGGGCCGATCACCAGTGAGTGCGCCGCGACGACCGCCTTCGAGCCGCTGATGGTGGCCTGGCCGCCACCCTCGACCGTCACCGAAACGAGCGAGTCGTCCCGGGCGTCCCGGTTCACGATCGTGAGGGTCAGCGCGGGGGTCGCGCCGGCCGGGTAGCCCGGGCCGGAGGTCGGGTACTGGACCGCGGCGTTGCGCAGGTCGATGTTCTTGACCTGGGCGTGCGTACCGTTGACCGCGGCCTGCTGCGTGGAGGTCTGGGTGATCTGACCGGCCCCGCACCCGGCGAGCGCGAGCGCGGCACCGAGCGCCAGCACGCCCGCACCGAGCACGCGACGATTCTGCAGCCTCACGTCGCAGTCCTTCCCTTTTCACGGCCTCGTCGCCCCGAAGACTAGCCGGGGTCGATCTCCGCCGCGGAACGGGTGTGCGTTGCCGGGGCGCGGCGACCAAGATCAACCGTCCACAAAGGAATTCCCGGCCTGTGACGAAACGCTTCCCCGCTACCTGCGTGAGCACGGGGGTCCGACGTTTGTCAACCCCCGGCCAGGCCGCTGACCTGCGAGGACGAGTCCGGCCCGCTAGGTGGGCACTGGCGGCCCGTGCTAGGATGGGGTCAGCGAAAGGGGCAGAGGACACATGGTTTTCAAGGTCGGAGAGACCGTCGTCTACCCGCACCACGGTGCCGCACTCATCGAAGCCATCGAGACCCGCGTGATCAAGGGCGAGGAAAAGAAGTACCTCGTCCTCAAAGTCGCGCAAGGGGATCTCACGGTTCGCGTGCCCGCTGACAACGCCGAGATCGTAGGCGTGCGCGATGTCGTCGGGCAAGAAGGACTGGACAAGGTCTTCGACGTTCTGCGTGCTCCGCACACCGAAGAGCCCACCAACTGGTCTCGTCGGTACAAGGCCAACCTCGAGAAGCTCGCCTCCGGCGATGTGAACAAGGTGGCCGAAGTGGTGCGCGACCTCTGGCGGCGAGAGAAGGACCGCGGACTTTCAGCCGGTGAGAAGCGCATGCTGGCGAAGGCGCGGCAAATTCTGGTCAGCGAGCTCGCGCTCGCGGAGGGCACCGACGAGGACAAGGCTGAGGTCCTCCTCGACGAAGT
This sequence comes from Amycolatopsis sp. CA-128772, assembly GCF_002904295.1. Classification (GTDB taxonomy): domain Bacteria; phylum Actinomycetota; class Actinomycetes; order Mycobacteriales; family Pseudonocardiaceae; genus Amycolatopsis. Next base: position 11,585 of record NZ_PPHG01000058.1, on the reverse strand, counting down.
TCTGGAAACCGCGACGGTCTGAGACCGCGGCATCCTGCCCGACGGGCGGGCGGGTGCCTCTACGATCGCGTACCGATGAACGTCGTCGCGATCGTGACCGTCGCACATCATGCCTCCGACGGGGAGTCAGCTCTCACGCCGGTCCATGGTGAGGCACTGCTCACGCACACCGTGCGGGGGCTGCTCGACGTACCGGAGATCGATCTGGTGCTCGTGGCGGCCCCCCAGCGGTGTGCGTCGTCGTTTTCCGAGGCGGTCGGCGGCCTCGGCTGCCGGGTCGTCCCCGGCTCGCTCCGGCAAGCCTTCGCCGCCGTCGAGCCCGAACTTTCCCGTGACTCAGTTGTACTCCTCCACGACGCGCTGCGTGCCTTCATTCCTGCGCAAACGGTGCGTGACGTCATCAGCGCGGTCCGTGACGGCGCGCCGGTCGTCGTCCCGGTGCTGCCGATGGCCGACACGGTGAAGGTGACCGATGCCGATTCGCTGATCACCCGCACGGAGGACCGCACCCGCCTGCGCACGCTCCAGACGCCCGTGGGCTACGCGCTGACGGCGTTCCGGCCCGACCTCGTGCCCCTCGGCGCGGCGACGGTCGACGGCCACCCGGACGCGATGCGCGTCACGAGCGATTTCGAACTGTCACTGGCCGAGGCGATCGCGGCGGCACCGAAGAACGAGGAGACGCTGTGAGGATCGGCAACGGGGTGGACGTTCACCCGATCGAACCGGGCCGCGAGTGCTGGATGGCGGGCCTGCGCTGGCCGGACACCGACGGCTGCGCGGGCCACTCGGACGGCGACGTCGCAGCGCACGCCCTGTGCGACGCCCTCCTGTCGGCGGCGGGCCTCGGCGACCTGGGCGCGGTGTTCGGCACCGGCGACCCCCGGATGGACGGCGCCCACGGCACGGACATGCTGGCCGAGGTCAGGGCCCTGATCGAGGCGGCGGGCTGGCGAGTGGCCAACGCCACGGTCCAGATCGTCGGCAACACCCCGCGGGTGGGCAAGCGGCGCGAAGAGGCGCAGAAGGTGCTGTCGGACGCGCTGGGCGGCCCGGTGAGCGTGTCGGGGACCACGACGGACGGCCTGGGCTTGACCGGGCGCGGCGAGGGCATCGCGGCCTTCGCGACGGCGCTGCTGCTCGCGGCGGAATGACCCGGCACCGGATGTGAGCTTTCCCGCTTTTCGCCGGACCCGCCCGATACGCTCCGGCCATGGGTGTGACTTTCAACGAGGCCACCAAGGCCCTGCTCGACGGCACCAACTACCCCGTCGTCGCCACCACCAACGCCGACGGCTCGCCGCAGAGCTCCGTCGTCTGGGCGCGCCGCGACGGGGACACCGTGGTCTTCGTGACCGTTCAGGGCCGGCGCAAGGAACGCAACATCCGCCGTGACCCACGGGTGTCGCTGTCCGTCTTCGATCTGGCGGACCCCGAGAACTACGTCGAGATCCGCGGCCGTGCCGAGGTCACCGTCGAGGGCGGGCGCGAGCTGAACGACGAGCTGGCCCGCAAGTACACCGGCACCGTCTTCCCGCCCGAGCCGGCCGACGTCGTACGCGTGCTGGTGCGGGTGGTCCCCGAACACATCACAGGGCATTCGGCCTGATGCTCCCGTTAGGCTGGGTGCCATGACGATCAGGGCGGTGTTGTTCGACTTCTCCGGCACGCTCTTCCGGCTCGAGCAGGACGAGTCCTGGCTCACCGAACTGACCGACCACGAAGGCACGCCGCTCGACATCGAGGCGCAGGCCGAGCTGATGCGGCGGATGACCGCCCCGGTCGGACAGGTCGTCGAGCTGGACGCTGAGCACGTGCACGCGTGGCAGCACCGCGACCGCGACCCGCAGCTGCACCGGAAGGTGTACCTCGAGGTGCTCAAGAAGTCCGGTGTCCCGCGGCCCGAACAGGCCGTCGCGCTGTACGACCGGCTCATCGATCCCAGCCAGTGGACGCCGTACCCGGACACCGAAGCGGCGCTCAAGGCCGCCGCCGAGCGGGGCCTGAAGGTGGGCGTGCTCAGCAACATCGCCTTCGACATCCGGCCCGCGTTCACCGCCCGCGGGTGGGACGCCTACGTCGACGAATTCGTGCTGTCCTTCGAGGTCGGCGCGGTGAAGCCGGAGCTGGAGATCTTCCGCAACGCCGTGCAGGCCCTCGGCGTGCCGGCCACCGAGACGCTGATGGTGGGCGACAGCGAGGAGGCCGACGGCGGCGCCCGCGCGCTCGGCTGCGAGTTCGCGCTGGTCGACCCGCTGCCGACGGCCGAACGGCCGGATGCCCTGCTCACGGCGTTGCGCGACCACGGCGTCGGCTGAGACCCAGAGATATTCCTCTCGCCCGACCCCGTACCCTTCGAGGGTGGCCCTTCACCTTTTCGACACAGCGACCCGGAGCGCACGGGAGTTCCACCCCGTCCGTAGCGGAACGGCGTCGATCTACGTGTGCGGGGCCACCGTGCAGGGCGTTCCGCACATCGGGCACGTCCGCGGTGCGCTGAACTACGACGTCCTGCGCCGCTGGCTCGTCCACAGTGGACTGGACGTGCTGCTGGTCCGCAACGTCACGGACATCGACGACAAGATCCTGGCCAAAGCCGCCGACGCCGGCCGGCCGTGGTGGGAGTGGGCGGCGACGCACGAGCGCGCCTTCGAGCAGGCGTACGAGCAGCTCGGCTGCCTGCCGCCGTCGATCAACCCGCGTGCGACCGGGCACGTCACCCAGATGGTCGAGCTGATGGAACGCCTCATCGAGAGCGGCCACGGCTACGTCGCGGACGGCGACGTCTACTTCTCGGTGAAGTCGTTCGACGACTACGGCAAGCTCTCCGGCCAGGTCCTGGAGGACGTCCAGCAGGGCGAGACGCCGACCCGCGGCAAGCGTGACCCGCGTGACTTCACCATGTGGAAGAGCGCGAAACCGGGCGAGCCGTCGTGGCCGACGCCGTGGGGGAACGGCCGGCCGGGCTGGCACCTCGAGTGCTCGGCGATGGCGACGGCCTACCTCGGCGCGGAGTTCGACATCCACGGCGGCGGCATCGACCTGGTCTTCCCGCACCACGAGAACGAGCGCGCGCAGTCCAACGCTGCGGGCGACGCGTTCGCGCGGTTCTGGCTGCACAACGCGTGGGTCACCATGTCGGGCGAGAAGATGTCGAAGTCGCTGGGCAACACCGTGGCGATCCCGGCGATGCTGGAGCGCTACCGGGCCGCCGAACTGCGGTACTACCTGGTGCAGCCGCACTACCGTTCCAACATCGAGTACTCCGACGCCGCGGTCTCCGAGGCCGCGCAGGGCTACCGGCGGATCGAGACGTTCCTGCGCCGCGCCGCGCAGGCGGGCGAGGTGACGCTGGGCACGATCCCGGTGGAGTTCGCGAACGCGCTCGACGACGACCTCGCCACCCCGCAGGCGTTCGCCGTGGTCCACACCACGGTCCGGGACGGTAACGCCGCCCTGGACGCGGGCGACAACCCCAAGGCACTCGAACTCGCCGCGGCCGTCCGCGCGATGACCGACGTGCTCGGCCTCGACCCGCTGTCCGCGCGCTGGTCCGAGGCGGGCGGTTCCGACACGCCCACCAAGGACGCGCTGTCCCGGATCGTCGAAGGGTTGCTGGCCGAGCGCCAGCAGGCCCGCGCCGAGAAGGACTTCGCCCGCGCGGACGCCGCCCGTGACCGCCTCTCGCAGGCGGGCATCGTGGTGGAGGACACCCCCAACGGTCCTCAGTGGACAGTCAAGTCCGACTGATCCCGTTACACAGCAAGGAAACTTTCACCATGGCAGGCAACTCGCGGCGCCAGGGCGCGATCCGCAAGACGGGCACCAAGAAGGGCGCCGTCGTCGGTTCGGGCGGCCAGCGCCGCAAGGCCCTCGAAGGCAAGGGGCCGACCCCGAAGGCGGAGGACCGCCCCGGGCACAAGGCGTACCGCCAGGCGAACGCCCAGACCAAGCGCGACGCGGCCCGGCAGAAGAAGGCCGACAAGCCGGAGCTGATCGCCGGGCGCAACCCGGTGGTCGAGGCGCTGCGCGCCGGCGTCCCGGCGACGGCGCTGTACGTCGCGCTGAACATCGAGATCGACGACCGGGTCAACGACGCCGTCCGGCTGGCCGGCGACAAGGGCATCTCGATCCTGGAGATCCCGCGCGAGGAGCTGGACCGCAAGACCAACCGGGCCGTGCACCAGGGCCTGGGCCTGCAGGTCCCGCCGTTCGAGTACGCGCACCCGGACGACCTGATGGCGGCGGCGCGCAACTCGGGCGAGGTCCCGCTGTTCGTCGCGCTCGACGGCGTCACCGACCCCCGCAACCTGGGTGCGGTGATCCGGTCGGCGGCCGCGTTCGGCGCGCACGGCGTGCTGCTGCCGGAGCGGCGCAGCGCGGGCATGACGGCGGTGGCGTGGCGCACGAGCGCGGGCACGGCGGCGAAGCTGCCGATCGCGGTGGCGACCAACCTGACCCGCCAGCTCAAGACGTGGGCGAACGACGGCCTGATGCTGGTCGGCCTGGACGCCGACGGGTCGGTGGACATCGACGAGCTGGAGCTGGCGGCCGACCCGCTGGTCATCGTGCTGGGCTCGGAGGGCCGCGGCCTGTCCCGCCTGGTCCGCGAGACGTGCGACGCGACGGTATCGATCCCGATGGCGGCGGGCGTGGAGTCGCTGAACGCTTCGGTGGCGGCGGGCGTGCTGCTCGCGGAGGTGGCGCGGCGCCGTCGTGCCGCCGGGCGGGTCTGAACACCCCCACCCAGTCGGGTTAGAGTCGCCGCGGATAAACCGAGGGGACCCGATGTCGTTCGTTTCGCCGCTCTTCCTGTGGTACTTCATGCCGGCGGTGCTCATCGCCGTGCTGCTGTGCCCCCGGACGTGGCGCAACGGCATCATCGCGGTGGGCAGCCTGCTGTTCTACACGATCGGCGCCGGCGGGTTCGTGTTCCTGCTGCTGGGCTGCATGGTGGTCAACTTCCTGGTCGGCCCGCTGCTGGCCCCGAGCCCCTGGGACGTCAACGGCACCCGCCGGCGCCGCATCCTCATCGCGGTGGTGTCGCTGGACGTGGCGGTGCTGCTGATCTGGAAGTACGCGGGGTTCGCCACCCAGCAGGTAGCGGCGGTGGCCCACTGGTTCGGCGGCAGCGTGCCGGTGGCGAGCCTGGTGGTCCCGATCGGCATCTCGTTCTACACGTTCCACCACATTTCCTACGTGGTCGACATCTACCGCGGAGAGCGCCAGGCCCTGCGCAACCCGGTGTCGTTCGCGGCGTACATCGCGATGTTCCCGCAGCTGGTGGCGGGCCCGATCGTGCGCTACCGCGAGATCGCGGACCAGCTCCCCCAGCTGCGTTCCCACCGCCTCGACGACATCGCGGCGGGCTTCCCGAGGTTCGCACTGGGCCTGTGCAAGAAGACGATCATCGCGGACTCCCTGAGCCCCCTGGTCGAGGCGTGTTTCAAGGTCCCCCCGGACCAGATGACGTTCGCCACGGCCTGGCTCGGCGCGATCGGCTACACGCTCCAGCTGTTCTTCGACTTCTCGGGCTACTCGGACATGGCGATCGGCCTGGGCCGCATGCTGGGCTTCCGGTTGCCGGAGAACTTCGCCAGGCCGTATTCCTCGGTGACGATCACGGAGTTCTGGCGCCGCTGGCACATGTCGCTGTCCCGCTGGTTCCGCGACTACGTGTACATCCCCTTGGGTGGAAACCGCCAGGGAGCGGCGAAGACGTACCGGAACCTGTGCATAGTGTTCGTGCTGACGGGCTTCTGGCACGGAGCCCAGTGGACGTTCCTGGTGTGGGGCTGTTACCACGGAGCACTGCTGGTGATCGAGCGCCGGTTCGCCCTGGACATGGACCCGGCCATCCGCTGGAAGCGCAACCTCCGCCGCGCACTGACGATGCTGCTGGTGGTGTTCGGCTGGGTGTTCTTCAGGTCCCAGGACCTGGGCCACGCGTTGACGATGATCGGCCACCTGCTGCTCCCGGACTTCGACGGCCTGGGAGCGGGGGTGGAGCAGGCCCTGACGAACCAGAGACTGGTCCTGCTGCTGGCGGCGCTGGCGGTGTTCGTACTGCCGGCGCATCCGGTGACGGGCCCGCTGCTGGAGTCGTCGAGAAGCCGCCCGGCCACGGCACTGCGAATCGGCGTGATGACGGTGGGGCTGTTGTACGCGGCGATCTTGATCGCCACGGGGACCTTCAGCCCGTTCTTGTATTACCAGTTCTAGAAAGCCCGGCAGGAACGAATGCAACACGAGAAGATGACCGACCTGTCAACCACCCCAGGCGTAATCCCCTACGTGGACCACCACAACGGCCCCCGACGCCTCCTCACCGTCGAAATCCCCCACCTCGGCCACACCGTCCGCGCCTACGCCCCGATCGCGAGCATCGACGGCCGTCAGTACATCGTCTCCTGGGGCGCGGTCTCCTTCGAAATCCCCGCCGACCGCAACGTCCACGTGAGCGTCCACCTCCAGACCAACAGCGGCCACGACCACACGATCACCCCGTTCGCCTCGCTCGTTCTCCCGCCCCATCCGGCGCCGGTCCGGCTGAGCGCCCAGTTCGCGCCGAGCCAGCGCCCCGAAGGCGTGCTCGTCCCGGTCGGCTGACCGTTCGCTCACCAGTTCAACACGGCCCACCACATTCACCCACACGGCGGACACATGGCACCCTGACCCCGTGCTGACCACCCGGTACCTCTTCCTCACCCGACACGGTGAAGCGGACCGGCGCGGACGGCTCACCGAAGCCGGCCGGCGGCAGGCCGTTCTGCTCGGGCGGCGCCTCCGGGACGTCCCCGTCACCTCGATCCACCACGGCCCCCTGCCCCGCGCCGCCGAGACCGCCGACCTCGTTGCCGCGCAGCTTCCCGGGGTGCCGCGGCACGTCGAAGACGCCGCTGACGACTTCGTCCCCTACACGCCGATGCGGGAGGAGCTCCCCGAGACCTCCGGTGACCTCCTGCTCGCCTTCACCCGGCAGTTCCCGCCCGCCGACGACGAGCGAGCCGCCGAGGCCGAACGGCGGTTCAGCGGGCCCGTGCCGGGGTCGGAACCGCGGTACCAGGTGCTCGTCACGCACAACTTCCTCGTCGGGTGGCTCGTCCGCGCCGCGCAGGACGCGCCGAAGTGGCGGTGGCTCACCTTCAGCCACGCCCACGCCGGGCTCACCGTCCTCCAGTACTCGCCGGGGCGGCCCGCCGTACTGCTGACCTACAACGACCTGAGCCACCTGCCCGCCGAACTGCGCTGGACCGGCTTCCCACCGGACTTCTACGTTCCGTAGCCGGCAACCGCGGAGCGTTGCCGCCCCGAAAACCTCTCTCGCCCGGATGGCCGAACCTGTCAGGATGCGCGGATGAGTCCCGTTCCGTCTCCCGCCTCCGATCGGCTCAGCGACTACCTCGCCGCGGACGCCGTCGTCGATCACGGACACCCGGCGATCCGCGCCCTCGCCGGCACCCTGCGGCCCGCGGGCGACGATCCCGCCGCCCGCGCGGAGGCCGCGTTCCTCTTCGTGCGCGACGAGGTCGAACACGTCATCGACGCCGGGGACCCGCGGGTCACCTGGCGGGCGTCGGACGTGCTGCGCGAGCGCGTCGGGATCTGCCACGCGAAGGCGCACCTGCTCGCCGCTTTGCTGCGGGCACAAGGGATTCCGGCCGGGTTCTGCTACCAGGAGCTGTCCGCGCTGCACGGGCTGAATGCCGTGTACCTGCACGGCAGGTGGTCGCGGCTCGACGCCCGCGGCAACCGCACGGGGGCCCGCGGGGAGTTTTCGCTCGACCGGGAAAAACTGGCCTGGCCGGTCGACACCGCCCGCGGCGAGCGCGATCTCCTGGAGATCCACGCGGCGCCGGCGCCGGTCGTGGTGGATTTCCTGATGACCGCCCAGCCCGGCCCCGGCTGGTACGAAAAGGGCCTGCCCGCCACTCTTTGATCATGGTTTTCCGTGATTTTCGGAAAACTCGGCAACTCGGTGAATTATTGCCGAGAGTGACGTCTGTCCGTCATCCTTGTCCCCCGAACTTCTTATTTCGCGGACACCGTCAGGCGCGTAAAGTAACTCCCCGCGCTCGAACAGACACTTTACGCATACGTCCGTTCGGGTGGTTCGAGGGAGGTGAAGCACGTGGCCGCGCCTGGCGGACGCCTCCGCCGTACCCCACTGCAGGAGATCTTCTGGACCAGGACGAGCCTGCTCCTCACGGTGCTCGTCGTGGTCGCCGGGCTGAGCCTGTGGATCGCCGGCCTGATGGACCCCGGCACGGGGAAGAACCTGGTGACGTCGCTGGGCACCGGCACCCTGATCTCCGCGATCGTCGGCTTCGGCCAGACGCTGATCACCGCCAGCGCCTCGCAGAAGGCGCTCGTGACGCCGGTGATCGAGGAGAGCAGGCGCGCGCTCGAAGACCTCAGCGCCGAATACCGGGCGCTGAACAAGGAGTTCTTCCCGACCGACGTGTTCGAGGCGACCACCGACCCCGATCCCGCGTTCAACCGCGCGCTGATGGCGGACCTCGACGCGACGCGGCAGTACTTCTTCCGCGGCTTCTCCGGGCGGCACGCGGCCGCCCGGCTGCTGCTTTCCCGCACCGAACGCGAACTGCGGGCCGTCATCGCCGATCCGCGCGACGCGAATTCGATCAGCGGGCGCGCCCGGTACCTGTTGCGCCGCGAGGCGGCCGACGTCGACTACGAACGGATCCAGACCCGGCTCGACGAAGAGATCCGGATCGGGCTCGTCGGCCTCTTCCTGGCGCGCAGCCGCTGCGCCCAGGTCGACATCACCGTGGTCGCCGATCCGCCGCTGGACCGGCTCGAGATGTTCGACGACAGCGTGTGGGTGTCGCTCTACAGCGACGTCCGCGGCGCCACGAAGCTGTACCCGCGGTCGCTGCGGTTCACCGAAGGTTCCTTCCTCTACAACATGGAACGCGCCGAATTCGTGCGCGTCTCGCAGTCCCGGACCGGCCGCCACTTCCGCATCACGTCCGCGACGACGCGGACGGATTTCCTGGCGCTGTTCGAGAAGATCACCGGATCCCCGTTGTCCGAGGAGCAGTTCCGCGAGCTGGAGGGCAAGTTCCACGCCTTCCGCGCGGAGTTCTCCGCAGTCGCCGAGCTAGGGAGCTGACCTTGCTCACCCGCCTGTCCCCCCTTTCCGAACTGGCCACGCGCCTGCGCACGGCCGGTTTCCCGCTCGCCGCGGACTGGCGCGCGGTCGACGGCTGGTTCCGGCCGTGGGCCGCCCAGCCCGGCCTGCGGGAGGAGCTGCGCACGCAGCTCCGCGCGTTGTCCGGCGCGCAGGCCGCCAAGGTGCTGCGCTCGTCCCGCGAAACGACCACCCACTTCGCCTGGTGCCTGCTCGATTCGCCGGCCGACCCGTTTTCCTTCTGGCTGCACGAATACAAGGCGCAGGAGGACTGGCGGGAAGGGTACGCGGATTCCGTGCACAACCACAGATACCACTTCTGCACCACGCTCCTCCGTGGCAACTACCTGCACGAAAGGTACGAGACGACGATCGACGCCGGCAGCGGATTGATCTGCTCCGCACGGTTGCGGCGCCGGACGATGTGCGAAGCCGGGGCCTGCGCCACCATGCTGGCCCACGAATTCCACCGGATTCCCGAAGCGGGTACCGGAACGATGACTTTCCTGGTGAAATCACGGCCGGTGAGCGGTTTCAGCCTCTCCTTCGACCCGGCCAGCAGGACAGGACATCGTCACGTTCCGGTTGAGGTCCGATTGGGGGAATTGGCCGACCGCATCTAGCTACACACCGGCGTCAGCGGCGCTTACCATTACTCCACCCGTCTGAACACCACGGCCGGGATGGGAGAGGTGTATGCGCACGCAGAAAAGCACGATCGACCACGTGATCGTCGACGCCGTTGTCGGTGCCGTTGAAGAAAGGGTCCACCGGCTCTGCCGGCAGTACGCCGAGCGGCTGCAGTTCCACGGCTGGCACCACGTCAGTTTCGTCCGCGCGAAGGCGGCCGGTTTCGCCCGGCACAACGGCGCGGACGTCGCGGTGGTGGAGATCGCCGCGCTGGTGCACGACGTCAACTACCTGGTGCTCCGGAACTCGCCCGCCGCCGCGGGCCGGAGCCTCCGGCTGGAAATCCTCGCCGAATGCGGCGTCCCCCCGCGGATTGCGCGGTGGGTCGACGAAATCGTCGACGAAGCCGAAATGGCCACCCGCGGCCGGGACATTTCGCTGGAAGCGCAGGCGTTGAGCGACGCGGACACGTTGTTCAAGGCGCTGCCGGTGACGCCGGTGGTGCTGGCCCACCGGTACCTGCGCGAGAACGGGCTGAGCCTGCGCGAGCTGGCGGACAAGATCGTCGGCGAGCAGTGCGACGTCCACGACGAGGGGTACTACTTCTACAACCCGGAGGCGGCCGCGACGTACTCGCGCTGGGCGACGGCGAACCTGCAGCTGTGGCAGTGCATCAAGGAGGCGGTCGACGACCCGACCGTGGTCGAGCTGCTGGACGCGGTCGCGTCCTGACCCTTTCGCGTCCCCGTTCGCGGCCGGCGCCGGTCAGCCCCGGCCGAACCCCCGCAGCCGGTCGACGACGTTGGCGACCTCGGGCGGCGGCAGCAGGCTGGGCCGGCCGACGCTCTGCGCGAGCAGCCACACGCGGCAGGCCCATTCGAGCTGCTGCGCGCGGTGGTAGGCGGCTTCGAGGCCGTCGCCGTAGGTGAGGGTGCCGTGGTTGGCCATCAGGCAGCCACGGCGCCCTTCGAGGGCTTCGAGCACGGCGGCCGCGAGCTCCGGCGTGCCGTAGGTGGCGTAGCGCGCGACGCGCACGGACGGCCCGATGGTGGCGATGATGTAGTGGATCGGCGGCACCTCACGCACGAGCGTCGACACGGCGGTGGCGTGCGGCGAGTGCGTGTGGACGACGGCGGTCACGGGTTCACCGTCCGGGTCCCGAACGTCCCAGTACACGGACAGGTGAACGGGCAGCTCACTGGTCGGCGCCAGCGCCCCCTCGACAACGGCACCCCCGAGATCGACGACGGCGATGTCGGCGGGGGTGAGAGTGGAGTAGGCAACCCCGCTCGGCGTGACGGCGACGAGATCCCCGGCCCGCACGGAGACGTTCCCGGAGGTACCGACAACCAGGCCATCCCCGACCATCCGGCGCGCATAAGCACACACGGCGGCCCGCTCGGTCTCGAGGATCATGCCCACCACTCTGGCCCAGACACGGCCCCCACCCGTCCCCGGGGGGTGTCCCTATGTGGTTGTCAAGCCGCAGAGGCGGTGGGAGCGGGTTCGGGGTGGCGGTAGAGGGTGCCGTTGCGCAGCATCGCGTAGAGCACGTCGCAGCGGCGGCGGGCCAGGCAGATCAGCGCGGCGTTGTGCTTCTTGCCCTCGGCGCGTTTCCTGTCGTAGTAGGACCTGCTGGTCGGGTCCGACAGGGCAGCGAACGCGGCGAGGAAGAACGCGCGTTTGAGCTGGCGGTTTCCGGTTCGAGCCGCGTGTTCGCCCTTGATCGATGTTCCGGAGCTGCGGGTGACCGGGGCGATGCCGGCGTAGGCGGCCAGGTGCCCCGAGCTGGCGAAGTTGG
>NZ_PPHG01000057.1:16308-107273 GCF_002904295.1 Amycolatopsis sp. CA-128772 | reverse complement strand
TCGAGCAGGATGCGGGCTGCGGTCCTGACGCCGATGCCGGGCATCGAGGTCAGGACCCCGGCAAGAGGGTGCGCATCGAGTATCCCCTCGACCTGCTCAGCAACCTGTTTCCGTTGCAGGAGAACTGTTTTGAGGCTGTCGGCCAGCCGAGGCAAGACCGTGTCCGCGGCGGCGGTGCCCGGAACGGTGACGGTCTGCTCGCCCAGCGCGGTCATGATCGCCTCGACCAGCCGCTCGCCGATGCGCGGAGCGTGGGCCTTGGCGATCGCGGTGAGCTTGCGGCGGCCGGCCTTGGCGATGCCGGCCGGGCCTCCGCAGCGAGACAGGATTTCCAGCACGGCCGGGTGGCTGATCCGCGGGCCGATGGCGTGTTCGAGGGCGGGGTGGATGCCGGTGAGCAGCCCGCGGATGCGGTTGCTGATCCGGGTGGCTTCGCCGGCCAGGTCATCGTCGAACCCGACCAGCACCTCCAGCTCCGCCAGCGCCTCATCGCCGACATCAACGGGCCGCAGCGTGTGCGGCAGGGAGCGGGCCGCGTCGGCGATGACGAACGCGTCGCGGGCGTCGGTCTTCGCCCGGCCGGGGTAGAGGTCGGCGATGCGGCGCATCGCCAGGCCGGGCAGGTAGGCGACCTGGTGCCCGGCGGCGCAGGCGACCGCGACCGGCAACGCGCCGATGGTGGCGGGCTGGTCGACCACGACCAGCAGCGTTCCGTGCGCGGCGAGCTTGTCGAACAGGGCCTTCAGTTTGGGTTCGGTGTTGGGCAGCGGCGCGTCGTGCAGCCGGTTGCCGTCCGGGTCGAGACCGACCGCGTGATGGGCGTCCTTGCCGACGTCCAGGCCGAGAAACACGCCGAAAGTGCTGCTCATCCACCATGCCGTTCGTTCGCCGCGAGTGGTCACCGGGTTGGGCATCGATGGCCGGCACCCACGCCTGCGACGAGACCTACCCAGCGGTGGCCATGTCCCTATCAGCGGTCCCTCGGTGCCACCAGACCCGGTGACACCACCCCCCGGATCATGGGTTCGACTGGGGGCGTTAGTCATGCCGGGTCTGGTGACCACAGCTCCTTGATCAGAAACTACGAAAAAGGTAACGGGGGGCGTCCCTGGTCCAGTTTATCGGCTCCCACCTGCCAAAACGTCGGATCGCGAAATCTGTGGACAACTCAAGCCGATGTGGATAACTAGGCTTTGGCCGGCGGTGCCACCGGAGCCTTCCCCGCCGGAGCCGCCGACGTCGGCGCCGGAGCCGGAGCCGGCTTCCGCTCCCCGCCCTGCGCATCCTCCGCCGGTGCCAGCAGCCTCATCGCTTCCTTCACCGCCACATCCGTCGCCGCGATGCGCTCGGCCACCTTCGAGCGCAGGTCCAGGGCCAGCTTGCGGTTCTGGTCCGCCTCCGCCTGCTGGGACCTCGCCGACGCCAGGGCCGCCTCCGTCTCCTCCTTCTTGCGGGCGAACTCCGCCTCGAAGTCCTTCTTCCGCCGGGCCAGCTCCTCCGCGGCCTTCCGGTCCGCTTCCTCGCGCACCGAGGCCGCCGCTTCCTCCGCCGCCGCGTCCGCTTCCTTGCGGGCTCGCTCGGCCGCCGCCGCCTGCTCGACGCGCTTGGCGCCCGCCGCCGCGTTCAGCTTCTCGATCTCCGCCTTGGCCTCCGAGCGCAGGCGGGCGCGGTCCTCCTCCGCGTCCTTCGCCAGCTTGTCCGCCGTGCGGCGGGTCTCGTGCGCGTACTTGTCCGCCTGGTCGCGGGTCGAGGCCGCGTCCGCCTCGGCGGCCGATCGGAGGTCCGCGATCTCCTCCTCGGCCAGCTGCATCATCATCCGGACGCGCTCGGCCATCGCGCCCGCGCCCGACGGGCTCGAGCTCATCCTGGCCAGGGCGGCCTTCGTCTCGGCCAGCTCCTTCTGCGCGTACGCGAGGGCCTTCGTGAGGTCCGCGGACGTCGCGACGGCTTCGTCGCGGCTGCGGGACGTCTCGCGCAGGTCCTTGTTCAGCTCGGCGAGGCGTTCGTCGACCTGACGCTGGTTGTAGCCGCGGACACCCACGGCGAACTGGGCGGTCTTCGGGGCGGAGTGGGGCTTCTCAGGCGCGACCATCGGGCCACCTTAATGAGCAAGAGCCCGTCCGGACGTACCGCCAAAAGGATGCATCACGATTTCGGCAACCCCCCGTGACGCATGGCATTCCGCGCTGGTCGGAACCGAGCCGCTAACGTCCCCCCGTGGACTTCGGCACGCACTGGCAGGTGTACGTCACCATGCCGTTCGTCGCGGCCCTGATCGGCTACGTCACCAAGCGCGTAGCCATCGAGATGATGTTCCGGCCCCTGGAGTTCGTCGGCGTCAGGCCGTTCGGCTGGCAGGGCGTGCTGCCGGCGAACGCCGAGCGGATGGCCGCCACCGCCACCGAAATGCTGACCACGAACCTCGTCGACCCGAAGGAGATCTTCGCCCGGCTCGACCCCGCCCAGGTCGCGAAGGAAATCGAAGAGCCGCTGCTCCGGGTCGTCGAGGACGTCACCCGCGAGGTGATGGAGACCTACCAGCCGCGGCTGTGGGAGGTCCTGCCGAACAGCGCGCAGCAGCTGCTGCTCAAGCGCGTCCAGGCCGAGGCGCCGAAGGCGATCACCAAGATCATGCGGGAGATCGCCGGCAACATCGAGGACGTCCTCGACCTCAAGCACATGGTCGTGACGAACCTGGTCCGGGACAAAGCCCTGCTGAACCGGCTGATCCGGGACATCTCCCGGCCCGAAATGCGGTTCATCGCCCGCTCCGGCGTCGTTTTCGGGTTCGTCCTCGGCTGCGTGCAGCTCGTCGTGTGGGCGCTGACGAAGTCGCCGATCGTGTTGCCGCTGTTCGGCCTCGGCATCGGCTGGCTCACCGACTGGCTGGCCCTCAAGATGATCTTCCTGCCGCGCGAGCCGCGCCGGTTCGTCGGCCTCTACACCTGGCAGGGCGTCTTCCAGAAGCGCCGTGACCAGGTCGCCGCCGACTACGGCGACATGATCGCGCGCGAGATCATCACCATCCCGAACCTCCTCGAGGCCGTGCTGCGCGGCCCGAAGTCCGACCGGCTGTTCGCGCTGATCACCCGCGAGGTGCAGAAGACGATCGACGCCCAGGCGAGCGTCGTCAAACCGTTCGTCGCCATGGCCGTCGGGACGAAACGGTTCCAGGAGATGAAGCAGACGGCCGCCGCGAAGGCCGCGGAACGGGTGCCGGAGACCATCCGGTACGCCGAGGACTACGCGGTCAACGCGCTCGACGTGCGCAACACGATCGTGGAGCGAATGCGGAAGCTGAGCGCGCTGGAGTTCGAGCAGCTCCTGCGGCCGGCCTTCCAGCAGGATGAGTGGAAGCTGATCGCCGTCGGCGCGGTGATCGGCGGTCTCGTCGGGGAACTGCAGGTGCTCGCCCTGCTCGGGTAGCCGGTACGGTTTCGATCTCGGCGTGAGGAGGTCGGAGTTGGACGCTGTCCTGCACGACCTCGCCCTGCACTGGCCGCTGTACGCGGCGATGCCGTTCATCGCGGCGCTGATCGGGTACGTGACCAAGCGCGTCGCCATCGAGATGATGTTCCGGCCGCTGGACTTCGTCGGGATCCCGCCGCTGCTCGGCTGGCAGGGCGTCGTCCCGAAGCACGGCGGCCGGATGGCCGCGGTCGCGACCGAGCTGCTGACGGCGAACCTCCTCGACCTCCGCGAAGTCCTCGAGCGGGTCGACCCGGTTATCATCACCAGCGAGCTGGAGCAGCCGCTGCTGCGCGCGGTCGACCACATCGCGCGCGAGGTCATCGCCGAGCACCACCCGCGGCTGTGGGAGGTGCTGCCGACGCTGGCGCAGGAGATGCTGATCAAGCAGGTCCAGGCGTCGGCGCCGCGGCTGGTCCGGGAGTTCGTCGACGACGTCCGCGAGAACCTCGACGAGGTCCTCGACGTCCAGCACATGACGGTCCAGCGGCTGACGCGGGACAAGGCGCTGCTCGTCCGGCTGATCCGCGAGACGTCCCGCCCGGAGATGGCGTTCATCGCCCGGATGGGCATCTACTTCGGGTTCGGCCTGGGACTCGTGCAGACGATCGTCTGGGCGGTCACGCGCGAGCCGTGGGTGCTCCCGGTCTTCGGCGGCGTGATCGGGCTGTTCACCGACTGGCTGGCGATCAAGCTGATCTTCGTCCCGCGCGAACCGGTCCGCGTGGGCCGGGTGATCTTCCAGGGCAAGTTCCAGCGGCGCCGGGCCGAGGTCGCCCGGCAGTACGGCGAGCTGATCGCGACCGAGGTCCTGACGGTCCAGAACCTCCTGGACGCCGTCCTGCGCGGCCCCCGCGCCGACCGGCTGGCGGCCCTGGTGGAGAACGTCGTGTCGGAAGCGGTGGACGCGCAGATGCCGCTGGCCTGGACGGTCGGCGGCACCCGCCTGAAGGAGATGAAGCACGCAGCGGCCCGCAAGGCGCTGGCGCAGCTGCCGGACACCGCCCGCTACGCCGAGGGCTACCTGACCGAGGCGATGGACGTGGCGAAGGTGATCGAGCAGCGAATGCTGGCCTTGACGCCGCTGGAGTTCGAGGGCCTGCTGCGGCCGGCGTTCCGGCAGGACGAGTGGAAGCTGATCGCCGTCGGCGGGGTGATCGGGTTCGTGGTCGGCGAGCTGCAGGTCCTGCTGATGCTGGGTTAGGCCGCCGCGATGAGAGCCGGTTCCACCGGGCGCACCCGCGTCCGCCGGTCCCGCTGCCAGGCCAGGACGCGGCACACCACGTAGATCAGGAACGAAATCGCCGTCACGAACGCGCTCACCGGCAAGCCCGGGGCCAGGGACAGCAGGATCCCACCGATGGCCGACACCTCGGCGAACACGATCGACAGCACCGTCGCCTTCCAGGGTGACGCCGTCACGCGGGCCGCCGCGGCCGCCGGGGTCACCATCAGGGCCACCACCAGCAGGGAGCCGACCACCTTGACGCTCAGCGCCGTCGAGACGCCCACCAGCAGCGCGAACACCACCGTCAGCGTCTTCACCGGGACCCCGCGCGCCACCGCCACATTGCGGTCCACCGAGGCGAACAGCAGCGGCCGGTAGACCAGCGCCAGCACCGCCAGCACCACCGCCGACGACACCACGAACAACGTCAGGTTCGTCGAGTCGATGGTGATGATCTGGCCGGTCAGGATGCCGAACTTGTTGCCGGAGCGGCCTTTGTAGAAGGACAGGAACAGCACGCCCATGCCGAGGCCGAAGGACAGGATCACGCCGATCACCGAGTCGCGGTCGGCGTCCCGCGCGCCCAGGATGCCCAGCAGCAGGGCCGCCACCACCGCGCCGATCAGGGCGCCGTACTCGACGCCGATGCCGAGCAGCAGGGCCGCCGCGCCGCCGGTGAACGCCAGCTCCGACGTGCCGTGCACCGCGAACGACATCCGCCGCATCACGATCAGCGGGCCCATCACGCCGGCCACCAGGCCGAGGATCGCCGCCGCCAGCAGCGCCGTCTGGACGCCCTCGAGCTGGGTGATCAGCTCCCAGGTCTTGCCGAAGTCGAACAGATCCAAGACTCAGCCCACTTGTTCTTCGACGTCGTGTTCGTGGTGGTGCGGCTCCTCCTCGCACAACGCGCTCTGCGCGCCGGCGATGTGGATCTGGCCGCCGACCTTGAGCACCTCGACCCGGGTGCCGTACAGCTGGGAAAGCGTCTCGGTCGTCATGACCTCGTCCGGCTTGCCGATCCGGAACTGGCCGTTGACCAGGTACAACACCCGGTCGACGAACGGCAGCACCGGGTTGATCTCGTGCGTCACGAACAGCACGGCCGTGCCCGCCGAGCGCCGGCGGGAGTCGATCAGCTCGCTGATCGCGCGCTGGTGGGCGAGGTCCAGTGACAGCAGCGGCTCGTCGCAGAGCAGCACCTCGGGGTCGCCGACCAGGGCCTGGGCCACCCGCAGCCGCTGCTGCTCGCCGCCCGACAGCCGGCCGACGGGCTGCTTCGCGTACCTCGTCGCCCCCACTTCGGAGACCGCCGAAGCTACGCGGCGACGGCGGGCCGCCATGCCGAACAGGCCCGGTCCCCAGCGGTGGCCGTCGAGCCCCAGGCCGACCAGGTCGACCCCGCGCAGCGTCAGCGACTCGTCGATCGCACGCTGCTGCGGGATGTAGCCGATCTTGCGGTTGGCGCCGCCCGGGCGCCCGCCCGCGATTTCGACCGTGCCCGCCGAGAGCTCCTGCATGCCGAGCAGCGCCTTGAGGAAGCTGCTCTTGCCGGAGCCGTTCGGGCCGAGCACGGCGAGGAACTCCCCCGGCTCGACGACGAGGTCGAGCCCGGACCAGAGGGTACGGGGGCCGAAGGCGAGGCCCGCCCCACGGACCCGGACCGCGGGACGTACGTCGTCGGATACGAGGGCCATGGCTACTTCAACGCCCCAGCCAGCTCGTCGACTTCCCCGGTCATCCAGCCAATGTAGTCCGTCACACCCGCGGGCAGCGTTTCGGTCACGTCCACCACGCCGATCCCGGCGGCCTTCGCCTGGGCGACGACGTCCTTGGTCAGCGGGGTCACCGTCTGGGCGTTGTTGATCAGCGCCTTGACCTGTTTCGTGGCGATGAGCTGCCGGTACTCGTTCACCGCGCCGGCCGGGACGTCGGTGTCGTTCTCGACCGCGTCCGAGAATGCCTTGGGCGTCGCGTCCGTCAGCTTCGCGCTCCGGAGCAGGTAGTGTGCGACCGGCTCGGTGACGACGACCTTCGTCCCCGGGTGGGTGGCGCCGAGCTCGCCGAGCCGCTTCTCGAGCGCGTCCACCTTGGTCTTGAACGCCTTCGCGTTGTCGGCGAAGAGCTGCTTCGACGCCGGCTGCAGCTCGCCGAGCTGCGCCGCGAGCCGGTCGGCGACCTTGTCGACGCCGGGCAGGTCGTACCAGACGTGCTCGTTCTCGTCGCCGGTCGCGGCGATGTCGTAGGCCACCAGCTTCTTCGCGTCCCCGGCCTGGTCGCTGAGCTGGCCGAAGAACTCGTCGTACCCGCCGCCGTTGGACAGCAGCAGCTGCGCGCCCTTCGCGGCGAGTGCGTCGTCCGCCGTCGTCTCGTACGAGTGCGGGTCGGCCGACGGGTCGTGGATGACCGACCTGACCTCGACCTGGTCGCCGCCGACGGCGGCGGCCACGCTGCCCCAGACGTCGGTCGACGCCACGACCTTGATCTTGCCGTCGCTGCCCGCCTGCGCGCCGCCGCCGTCGGTGGCTCCACCGGAGCACGCGGCCAGGGCGAAGACGGACAGGGCCGAAGCGGCGGCGAGCACGCTCGTGGTGCGGCGGGAACTCATCGGGGAACTCTCCTGGGGACACTCGAGACGCTAATGGAAACCGTTGTCAGATTCACCTTACCCCATCCGGATGACTTTCTGGCCAGAAGATCCCACCTTGGTGTATGCGTCTCCGTGCATGCGGATCGAGACATCGACCACGCGGGGTGTCTCTTCATGAATTCGATCTGAACCGTTACGGTTTGCTGATGGGACGTCCTATTCGCACCCGGAGGCAGGCGACACTGGCGTCGCTCGCGGCGGAGCTCGGTGTGTCCAGGACCACGGTGTCCAACGCCTACAACCGGCCGGACCAGCTGTCCCCCGAACTGCGCCGCCGCGTCCTCGAGACCGCGCGGCGCCTCGGCTACCCGGGCCCCGACCCGGTCGCCCGCTCCCTGCGCACGCGCAAGGCGGGCGCGGTCGGGCTGCTGCTCACCGAGAACCTCTCCTACGCCTTCCGCGACCCCGCCGCCGTCGGTGTCCTCGAAGGACTGGCGCTGGCTTGCGAAGACGCCGGCGTCGGCCTGCACCTGGTGCCGGCCAGCCCGGGCCGCGAGGACGTCGCCGCGGTGCACCGGGCGGGGGTCGACGGCTTCGTCGTCTATTCGGTGCCGGACGACGACCCGCACCTGGCCGCCGTACTGGAGCGGCCGGTGCCGACGGTGATCATCGACCAGCCGAGCATCGAAGGCATGGACCGCGTCGGCCCGGACGACGCCGCCGCGGTCGGCAAGATCGCCGAGCACCTGGTCTCCCTCGGCCACCGGCAGGTCGGCGTGATCTGCATGCGGCTGGCCCGCGAGCGCAACGACGACTTCGTCTCCGCGACGCGGCAGAGCGGCGCGCACTTCCACGTCCAGCGCACCCGGCTGGAAGCGCTCGCGGTGGCCTTCTCCGCGGCGGGCGTCGACTGGGCGGGCGTCCCGGTGGTCGAGCGCTTCGACCACACGGTGGACGACGGCGCGTCCGCGGCCCGGCAGCTGCTGGACGCGTACCCGCAGATCACGGCGGTGATCTGCACCTCGGACATCCTTGCGCTGGGCGCGATGGCGGAGGCCGAGCGGCGCGGGCTGCGGGTGCCGCAGGACCTCACCGTGACCGGGTTCGACGGCATCGCCGAAGCCGAGCGGATCGGGCTCACCACGGTCCACCAGCCGGTGCTGGAGAAGGGCAAGACGGCCGGGCGGCTGCTGCTCAGCTCGGGCGAGCGGAGCGCACCGAAGGTGATCACCCTGCCGACCGAACTCCGCATCGGACGGACGTCGGCGCCGCCGCGGACGGTCGAGGAGCCCTGGTTCGGGGGCTGAGCTGGTGACATTGCTCTTAGCGCATTGCCCGACCGGCCGCCGGCCGGTGGAATGGGCGGGACACGCCACCGGCCGAAAGGTGACCGATGACCTCGATCGACGTCCTCCTCAAGCGCAACCAAGAGCTGGGCGAGGTGACGCCCGGCGACCGCTCGTCCCCGAAGCCGTCGCTGCAGATCGCCGTCCTGACCTGCATGGACGCTCGGATCCGCGTGTTCGAGCTGTTCGGCCTCCTGCAGGGTGAGTCGCACGTCCTCCGCAACGCGGGCGGGGTCGTCACCGACGACATGATCCGCTCGCTGGCCCTGTCCCAGCGCAAGCTGGGTACCCGCGAGGTGCTGATCGTCCAGCACACCGAGTGCGGCCTGTCGATGGTGACCGAGGACGACTTCAAGGACGAGCTGGAAGAGGCCAGCGGGCTCCGGCCGACGTGGTCGGTCGAAGCGTTCCGCAACGTCGAAAGCAGCGTCCGGACCTCGATGGAGCGGGTGCGGCGCAGCGCGTACCTGCCGCACACCGAGAACGTGCGTGGGTTCGTCTACGACGTGAAGACCGGGAAGCTCACCGAGGTCAAGTAGGCCGTGCGAGTCCTCTTCGCCGGGCTGGCGTCGGCCGGCCACACGTACCCGATGGTCCCGCTCGCGGTCGCGGCGCGGGACATCGGGCACGAAGTCCACTTCGCCGCCGGTGAGCACGTCCACGATTCGCTGCGGGGGTTGAACCCGTTCCGGCCGGCGGACTCGTTCTACGAGATCTACGCCGAGGACCTCGAACCGGACCTGGAGCGGCTGCGGCCGGACCTGGTCGTGCACGGGTGGGGCGTTCCCGAGGTGGCCGTGGCCGCCCGGCGCGCCGGGATCCCGGCGCTCTGGCACGGGTTCGGCCGGATGATCCCCGACGGCATCGGGTTCGACCGGCCCTCCGGCGGCGTGCACCTCGACATCTGCCCACCGTCGCTGCAGGACACGGGCTTCCTCGCGATCGCGGAGCGCATCCCGTTGCGACCCGTGCCGTTCCCCGAGCCCGGCGGCTTCCGGCGGCCGCTGATCTACCTGACGCTCGGCACCGCCTTCGGCACCCCGGAGGTGCTCGAGGCGGCGATCGAAGGGCTGGCCACGCTCGGCACGCACGTCGTGGTGGCCACCGGCGGGGTAGCCGTCGGGCCGCAGCCGGTCCACGTCACCGCCCGGCCCTGGGTACCGCAGGCCGCGGCGATCTCACAGGCGGACCTGGTCGTGCACCACGGCGGCAGCGGCACGACGCTGGGCGCGCTCGCCGCGGGCGTCCCGCAGCTCGTCCTGCCGCAGGGCGCCGACCAGTTCGCCAACGCCGAGGCCCTGCTCGCCGCGGGTGCCGCCGTGCGCCTGCTGCCCGGCGAGCTGAGTGCGGACGCCGTCGCCGAACAGGCCCGGAAGGCGTCCTCGTGCCGGGACGCGGCCCGCGCGATCGCCGCGGAGATCGCCGCCATGCCGTCGCCGGACGAGGTCGCTCGCGAGCTGCCGAAGCACGCGAAGTAGCCTCCCGGCGTGGCTGTGGACGCTGACGTACTGCTCGACTGGTTTTCCGCGAACGGCCGGGATCTCCCGTGGCGTGCGCCCACCTGCTCGGCCTGGGGCGTCCTGGTCAGCGAAATCATGCTCCAGCAGACGCCGGTCGTCCGCGTGCAGCCGATCTGGCACGAGTGGATGGTGCGCTGGCCGTTGCCGTCGGCGCTGGCCGCGTCGTCGCAGGGCGAGGTCGTGCGGGCCTGGGGCAAGCTCGGCTACCCGCGGCGGGCCCTGCGGCTGCACGAGGCCGCCGGGGTGATCGCGAAGGAGCACGGGGACGTCGTTCCGTCCGATGTGGACACTCTGCTCGCGCTGCCCGGGATCGGCGCCTACACCGCGCGGGCCGTCGCCGCGTTCGCCTACGGACGGCGGGCGCCGGTGGTCGACACGAACGTCCGGCGGGTCGTCGCGCGGGCGGTGCACGGCGCCGGGGACGCCGGGCCGGCGTCGAACACGCGGGACATGAACGACGTCGAGGCGCTCCTGCCGGCCGAGGACGCGCCCGCGGCCCGGTTTTCGGCGGCGATCATGGAACTCGGCGCGCTGATCTGCACCGCGCGCGCCCCGAAGTGCGCCGATTGCCCGATCTACGACGAATGCGCGTGGCAGCTCGCCGGGCGGCCGGAGTACACCGGCCCGGCCAAGCCGGTCCAGAAGTTCGCCGGCACCGACCGCCAGGTCCGCGGGCGGCTGCTGGACGTGCTGCGCGGCAGCGAAGGCCCGGTCGAGAAGGCTCGCCTGGACCTGGTGTGGCACGACGGCGGCCAGCGCGACCGCTGCCTGGACTCCCTGCTGGTCGACGGGCTGCTGGAGCAGACCCGCGACGGCCTCTTCGCCCTCCCGGGTGAACACTGACGCGCTACGACCAAAGTTGGTCAATAGTTGTCAACGACGCGAAGCGGAGTTACCGTTTCACGCATGGTCACTGTTGACCGCCGGACCCTCTTCAAAGCGGGGGTGACCGCGACCGCGGCCGGCGCACTGGGGATGACGACCACGGGGACGGCCGGCGCGGCCGTGCCGACGATCCACCCGACGTCCGAGTGGGGCGCGCGGGCCGCGAGCGGGCCGATCGTGGTGGAGAACCACAAGCCGACCTACATCGTCGTGCACCACGCGGTCGACCCGCCGATGAACAACGACTTCTCGCTGGCGCGCGCGTTCTACGTCTCGCGGTTCATCCAGAACCTGCACATGGACAAGAACGGCTGGATCGACAGCGGCCAGCAGTTCACGAACAGCCGCGGCGGGTTCGTCACCGAGGGCAGGCACCGCAGCCTGGAGATCCTGCGCGGCGGCACGCAGCACGTGCAGGGCGCGAACGTCGGCAACCACAACAGCGAGGTCATCGGCATCGAGAACGAGGGCCTGTACAGCACGGTGGACGTGCCGGCGGCGCTGTGGAACTCGCTGGTCTCGCTGGTCGCCTACATCGCGCACCAGTACGGCATCGCCCCGGAGTTCATCAAGGGGCACCGCGACTTCAACTCGACCGAGTGCCCCGGCCAGGTGCTCTACAACCGGCTGCCCGAGCTGCGGACCGCCGTCGGACGCGTCCTGGGCGTCGCGGTGACGCGCTCCGAAGCCGAGTGGCCGCTGCTCAAGCCGGGCGACACGGGCCGGCAGGTGCAGCTGGCGCAGCAGTTCCTGCGGGCCGCCGGGTTCGGGGTGCCGTCGGACGGCGTCTTCGGTCAGTCCACAAAGGACGCCGTGGCCGCTTTGTCCGGTCAGGCGGGGTTGCCCCGGGACACGTGCACCGCGGCGAAGGCGTCCGACGAGACGGGCTTCCTCGGCGCGGACGTCTGGCCCCTGATTGTGCCGTCCGGCCGGTCGGCCGCGGCCTGGCGAGCGGACCTCGCCCGGACCTGAGCGGCGGCACTTTCACGTGAAAGTGCCGGCGAGGAGGTCGGTGCGCCGAGCTCAACGGCGCGCGCGGTGCACCGTCCTTCCCGCCGTCACCGGCTCAGGACCTGGCTGAGGAACGCTTCGACGGCACCGCGGTAGGTCTCCGGGGCCTCGTCGTGCGGCAGGTGGGCCGAGCCCGGCACCACCAGGTGTTTCGCGCCCGGGACGCGATCGGCGACGAGCGCCTGCTGCCCCGGCGGCATCGCCGTGTGCTCGCCCTCGACCAGCAGCAGCGGGCAGCGGATCGCCGCGACGACGTCCCAGTAGTCCCGGCGGCCCCATTCGGCGGCGATGACGTACAGGTCCTCGAGGTCCGCGACCAGGTGGAAGCCGTCTTCGCGCTCCTCGACGCAGTCCGTGAAGTACTCGCCCGCGTCGCCGAAGAACGCCCGGACGTGGTCGAGCGAAGAGAACGGCACCGGCCAGCTCTCGAAGTACCCGCGCCAGGTCTCGACGGTCCGGCCGCGCTGGTCCGGCGCGAAGTCCTCGGAGACGACCGCGCGCACCAGCTCCGGGTACCGCGCGGCGGTCGCCCAGGCGTGCAGGCCGCCCATCGAGTGCCCGATGAGCACCGCCGGGCCCGCGTCGAGGGTCCGCAGGGCTTGGGCGACGTCGTCGGCGAAGCGCTCGGTCGTCCACGGCCCGACGCGCGGTGCGCTGCCGTGGCCCCGCGCGTCCAGTCCGTACACCGAACCGTAGGGCCGGAGCCACTCCGCGACCCGCCACCACGTCCGCGCGCGGCCCATCAGGCCGTGGAGCAGAACGATCGGCACGCCGCTGCCGCCGAAACAGAGCACGCGGCCACCTAACCACAAAACCCCTGGTGCGGAACGTGACCAAGTGATCGCAATCGATAACCTATGGTGGTCGTATGCGCCGCCGACTCACCGCCCTGGCTGTCTGCGCCGCCGTGGTCCTCGCCGCGGCGTGCGGCGGCGACGCCGTCACGCTGCCGCCCCCGCCGGCGCCGATGCACCCGGTGGCGGGCGCGTCCGGCGCCGGCGATCCGTACTACCCCGACGACGGCAACGGCGGCTACGACGCCCTCGGCTACCAGGTCGGCGTGACCTACGACCCGCCGAGCGGGCACCTCGACGGCGACACCACGGTGACCGCCACGGCGACCGAGGACCTGAGCCGGTTCGACCTGGACCTGCGCGGCCTGACCGTGCGCAGCGTCGAGGTCGACGGCAAACCGGCGACGTTCGGCCGCGAGAGGGCGTTCGAACTGGTCGTCACCCCGCCGTCGCCGATCCGCGCGGGGACGACGTTCCGCACGCGGGTGCGCTACGGCGGCGACCCGGCGAAGACCCCGCACGACGGCGGCAGCGAGAACGGCTGGCAGCACTCGGCCGACGGCGGCGCGTTCATGGTCGGCGAGCCGCACTCGGCGGCGTTCTGGTACCCGGTGAACGAAACCCCGCGCGACAAGGCGGCCTTCACGCTCACCGCGCACGTCCCGCCGGGCTGGACGGTGCTTTCGAACGGCCGCGAAGGACCGCCGGGCACGTGGACCGAGCCGAACCCGGTGGCGAGCTACCTGACGACGATCGCGATCGGGAAGTTCAGCGTCGACAGGTCGACTTTGCCGGACGGCACCCCGGTGGTCTCGGCGTACGCGCCCGGCGCCGAGGCCCGCCGCGCGATCGGCGGCCGGCTGCCGGAGGTGCTCGGCTTCCTGAGCAGCAAGTTCGGCCCGTACCCGCAGTCGGCGGCGGGCGGGATCTACCTGAACGAGAACGTGCCCTTCTCGCTCGAGACGCAGACCCGCCCGACGTACGCGAAGTGGGCGGACCTGCCGACCCTGGTGCACGAGAACGCCCACCAGTGGTTCGGCGACTCGGTATCCCTGCGCAACTGGTCCGACGTCTGCCTGAACGAGTGCTTCGCGTCGTACTCGCAGTGGCTGTGGGCCGAGCGCGAGGGCCAGAACCTGGACGCCCGCTACCGCGCGGCCATCGAGATCACCCAGGGCAGCACGGACTTCTGGGCCCAGAAGCTGGTCGGCATGGGCCAGGGTCACGAGTTCGAAGGCGTGTACAACAAGGGCATCCTGGCCCTGCACGCGTTGCGCCGCCAGATCGGCGACCCGGCGTTCGACCGCCTGCTGCACGCGTGGCCGGCCCGCTTCCGCCACGGCAACGCCACCTGGACCGACTTCGAGGCGATGGCGACGCAGGTCAGCGGCAAGAACCTGCGCGAGTTCTTCGACGCCTGGTTCCGCGGCACGAAGCTCCCCGCGAACGCCGACCTCTACCCCGGCTCACTGCGCAGCTGACCCCAGCAACGACCGCGTCAACGCACTGCGCGCGTCCTGCATCTCCCGCAGCGCCGCCGTCAGCTCCTCGTCGCCCACCAGCACGTCCTCGTCCGGGCGAGCCGCCAGGGCGCGCAGCGATGCCCGCCGCAGCAGTTCCTTCGCGAACGATGCCGTCATGCCTCCGGTCGCCTCCACCACCGGGGCGAGGTCCGCCGTCAGCTCCAACCCGCGCGCGTACAGCCGCAGCAGCGCTTCGCGGCCCGCCGCGTCCGGGAGGGGGATCTCCACCGCCAGGTCGACGCGGCCCGGACGGTCCGCGAGGGCCTTCTCCAGCTCGCTCGCGCGGTTGGTGGTGAGCAGGAACGTCACGTCGGCGTCGCCGCCCACGCCGTCCATCGCGTCGAGGAGGGTGAACAGCAGGGGCTGGACCACCGGCCCGTAGCTGCGGTCCTGGGCGATCAGGTCGACGTCCTCGAGCACGACCACGCTCGGCTGCAGGCGGCGCGCCAGCTCCGCGGCCTTGCCGACGAGCTTCATCGCCGTGCCCGTCAGGATGATCACCGTCGTCTCCGGGAGGCGGCCCATCAGGTAGCGGACCGTGTGCGTCTTGCCGGTGCCGGGTGCGCCGTGCAGCAGCAGGCCGCGCTTGAGGTGCTGGCCCGCGGCCAGCAACCGCGGGCCGTGCTCGGCGATGCCGATCGTGTGCCGCTCGATCGCCTCGAGGACGCCGTCCGGGAGCACGACCTCGTCGCCGCCGAGCGCGGGGCGCGGGAGGAACGTGATGAGCTCGTTGCCGCGGTGCTCGCTGGTGCCGAAGGCCAGCACCTGGCCACGCAGGACGTCGTGCTCGGTCATCAGGCGCTCGACGCGGTCCCGGACGCCGGTGGCGATGACCCGGGAGGTCGCCAGCACCTCCAGCCGGCACTGCTCCAGGCCCCACTGCGGGTTGCCGCCGCGGATCGCCAGCAGCACCGGCTCGCCGCCCGGGGCGTGCGTGCCGACGAGCCCGAGCTGGACCGCCTCGGTCGCGGTGTCCGGGCCGGTCGCCGTGGTCGTGTAGTCCACCGAGCCCAGCTCGTACATGCCCTGCCGGCGCGCGGTGGCGAGCATCCCGATCAGGTCCTCGTGCGTGCGCTGGCCGCCCGCGACGCCGAACCAGGCCACCGCCGTGCCGTGTGCTTCGAGGTAGGCGTCCACGCTGCGCTGGATGGTCGCGTGCTCCCACATCGGCCAGTTGCGGGTCACCACCACCACCTCCGGCAGCTGCGCCCCGAGGTGGCCGGTCACCCGCTCGATCAGTTCGCTGCTGTGGCCGCTCACGACCTCGTCCGCGGTGGCGCGGACGATCCGGGCGAGGTCGGCGGCGAGGTCGCGCTCGGTACTCCCCATGCCTTCCACAGTGGCACGGGTCACACCCGCGAGCCAACTAGGCTGGGGCCATGAGTGTCGTGAAGATCAACGCGATCGAGGTGCCCGAAGGCGCCGGCCCCGAGCTCGAAAAGCGGTTCGCCGCCCGCATGCACTCGGTCGACGAGCAGCCGGGCTTCCTCGGCTTCGAGCTGCTGCGGCCGGTTTCCGGCGAGACGCGCTACTTCGTCTACACGAAGTGGGAGACCGAAGAGCACTACCAGGCGTGGGCGAAGGGGGGCCCGGCCGCGGCGGCGCACTCGGGCGAGCGCGCCAAGCCGGTGTCCACCGGGGCGAACCTCCTGGAGTTCGAGGTCGTCCTCGGTTCGCAGCCGGGTGCGTGAGCTCGCCGCACAGCTCCTGGACGGCGCCGGCGCGCTGCTGATCTGCGCCGGCGCCGGCATGGGCGTCGACTCCGGCCTCCCGGACTTCCGCGGCGGCGAAGGGTTTTGGCGCGCGTACCCGCCGTACGCCCGGCTCGGGCTGCAGTTCGAAGAACTCGCCGACCCGCGGCACTTCGCCGACGACCCCGAGCTGGCCTGGGGTTTCTACGGGCACCGGCTCGCCCTGTACCGCGAAACCGTGCCGCACGACGGTTTCCGCCTGCTGCTCGGGTTCGGGTCACGGCTGCCCCACGGCGTCCGGGTGTTCACGTCCAATGTGGACGGACAGTTCCAGGCGGCGGGCTTCGCGGACGTCGCCGAGGCGCACGGCTCGATCCACCACCTGCAGTGCCTCGCCCGGTGCACGGACGAGGTCTGGCCCGCGGCCGGCGTCGACGTCCTGCTGGACGAAGACACCATGCGCGCGGTGCCGCCGCTGCCGTCGTGCCCCCGCTGCGGCGGCCTGGCCCGGCCCAACATCCTGATGTTCGGCGACCACTCGTGGGTCCCGGACCGCAGCCAGGCCCAGCTCGACGAGCTCACGGCGTGGCGGCGGACCGCGCGGGACCTCGTGGTGGTCGAACTCGGCGCGGGCCAGGCGGTCCCGACGGTCCGCCGGTACGCGGAACTGGCGAGCGCGGCGAACGGCGCGCTGATCCGCGTCAACCCGCGCGAACCGCAGATCCGCCACGGCCGCGGGGTGTCGATCGCGGCCGGCGCCCTGGAGACGCTCGGGCAGCTGCTGCCGCGCTGATCACGGCAGGCGGACCTCGGCGAACACCGCGCGGTGGTCGCTGCCCGGCACGTCGAACACGCCGTAGTCCAGCACCGCCGCGCGGTTGTCCACCGCCACGTGGTCGATCGTCACCACCGGGAACGACGACGGCCACGTCGGCGCCAGCCCGGCGCCGCGCTCCTCAGCCGCGTCCCGGTAGCCGCGGGACAGGACCGTCCGGTACGCCACGTGGTCCAGCGTCGCGTTGAAGTCGCCCGCCAGTATCCGCAGGCCGTGCTCGCCCGCCGGGCGGGACAGGTCCTTGATCTCGCGCTCCCACTGCGGCGTGTCGACGTCCGGGGAGATCGGGTGGACCGCGACGACCTCCAGCACCACGCCGTCGCCGAGGTCGGCTTCGGCGCCCGGCTGCTTGGCCGCCGAGTCGCCGGACAGGTTGACCTCCTTCAGCGGGAAGCGCGACACGATCCCCGAGCCGAACGCGCCCGGCGCCGGGTGCAGCACCCGGTACGGCAGCGTCTCGAACAGCCCGGCCGCGGTGAGCCCGTCGACCGCGCGCGGGGTCATCTCGACCAGGTTCAGCACGTCGATCCGCTGCTCGCGCACCAGGTCGACGACGGCCTTCGGGTCCGCCTGGCCGTAGAGCAGGTTCGAGGAGAGGACGCGCAAAGTCTTGCCGTGCACCTCGCGTTGCTCGCTCGCCGACAGCCGCGGGAGGACGAGGACGGCCAGCGCGATCGCCAGCACCAGCGCGACCCCGCCGAGCCACCACCGGCGCAGCGCCAGCGCGACGCCACCGAGGAGCAGGCCCGCGGCCGCCGCGTACGGCGTCAACGACAGCGCGATCAGCGTGTACCAGTCGCCGTCGAAGCCGACCAGGCGCAGCGCCGCCAGCACCGCCAACGGCACCACCGGCACCACCAGCAGGCCCGTGACCAGCGGGTTCTTCCGCCGCGACCGCGTTTCTTCCGCAACCACCATGCTGCCGAGTATGCCGAGACCGGCGCCCCGCGGCCCGGCCCCCGGCGACACCTCCACAAGATCTCCACCAGCCGCTGCCAGGACCTGCCAGCGCGCTGTGCGTGAGCTACCAGCGCGGCCGTCCACAGTGACTCCTGAACGCGACAGCGAAGGAGGACGCCCATGTCGCACGCGATCCAGGCTGAAGGCCTGGTCAAACGGTTCGGGGAGACGAAGGCGCTGGACGGGGTGGACCTCGAGGTCCCGTTCGGGCAGGTCGTGGGGGTGCTCGGGCCGAACGGCGCCGGCAAGACGACCGCCGTCCGGATCCTGGCGACCCTGATGAAACCGGACGCCGGCCGAGCCACGGTCGGTGGCTACGACGTGGTCACCGACCCGGTCCGGGTCCGCAGCCTGATCGGGCTCACCGGGCAGTACGCCTCGGTCGACGAGGACCTCAACGGGATCGAGAACCTCGTCCTGATCGGACGGTTGTACGGCTACTCCCGCGCCGACTCGAAGGGCCGCGCCACCGAGCTGATCGAGCGGTTCGAGCTGACCAAGGCGGCCAAGCGGCCGATCCGGACCTACTCCGGCGGCATGCGGCGCCGGCTCGACCTGGCCGCCAGCCTCGTCGGCCGGCCCGAGGTGCTCTACCTCGACGAGCCGACCACCGGGCTCGACCCGCACGCCCGCAACGAGGTCTGGGACGTCGTCCGCGGCCTGGTCGCCGAGGGCGCCACGGTGCTGCTGACCACGCAGTACCTCGAGGAAGCCGACCAGCTGGCCGACAAGATCACCGTGTTCGACCACGGGCGGGTCGTCGCCGACGGCCGGGCCGACGAGCTCAAGCGCCGCGTCGGCGGGCAGACGCTGCAGGTCCGGCCGACCCAGCTGTCCGACATGGACGCCGTCAACCGGATCCTCGGGGACCTGTCCGGTGTCCGGCCGACCCGCGACAACGCGACCGGCCTGCTCACCGCGCCGGTCAACGACCCGGTGCTGCTGTCCACCCTGGTCCGCAAGCTCGACGAAGCCGGGATCACCGCGGACGAGCTGGCGCTGCGGCTGCCCAGCCTCGACGAGGTGTTCCTCGCCCTCACCGGCCACACCGCCGAACCGTCCGTGGAGGACAAGACCCTCGAAGGGAGCCTGGCATGACGACGCTGGCCCTCGACCGCCCGGCACCGCCGCGGCACATCAGCCCCGGAAAGGGCTTCCAGCACGCGCTTTCGCTGGCCTGGCGCGGCATCCTGAAGATCCGCAAGAACCCCGAACAGCTCGCCGACGTCACCCTGATGCCGATCACCTTCCTGGTGATCTTCGTCTACCTGTTCGGCGGCGCGCTGTCCGGTTCGACCGACGCCTACCTGCAGATGGTCGTCCCCGGCATCATCGTGATGAACATCCTGCAAGCCTGCCTGACCGTCGGCGTGCAGCTCAACACCGACGTCACCAAGGGCGTCTTCGACCGGTTCCGCAGCATGCCGATCGCCCGTTCGGCCCCGCTGATCGGGGCGGTGCTCGCCGACGTCGTGCGGTACGTGGTGTGCCTGACCGTGCTGATGGTCGTGGCGACGATCATGGGCTACCGGATCGCGACCAGCCCGGGCGAGTTCGCGATGGCGATCCTGCTCGCCCTGGCCTTCGGGCTGAGCTTCTGCTGGGGCTGGGTGTTCGTCGGCATGCTGATGAAGACGCCGGGTTCGGCGCAGGCGCTGATGTTCGTCTTCATCATGCCGCTGACGTTTGGCAGCAACGTGTTCGTGCAGACGTCGACCATGCCGGGCTGGCTGCGGGCGTGGGCGGACATCAGCCCGGTCAGCCTGATGGCGAACGCGCTGCGCGGGCTGATGAACGGCGGGCCGGTGGGCGGTCCGCTGGCCGGCGCGCTGGCCTGGATGGCCGGCGCGGTGATCGTCTTCTTCCCGTTGGCGACGTGGGCTTACCGCCGGCGGGTCTGAACAGGCGCACACACGGGGGTGAGTAGCGCCACCGGTCGTGAGTGGCAAGGCGGGTTCCGGCCCGCCTTGCCACTCACGGCCACGTCAGCCGAGCTCGGCCAGCAGCCAGGCGATCACGTCCGCTTTGGACTGCTGCCGGACCTCGGCGTGGATGCGTTCGTAGTCCGGCAACGCCGCGCGCAGGTCGTCGATCAGGGCCCGCACCTCCGGGCTGCCGAGGTCCATGCGCCCGCGGACCACGGCCGACGCCGCCAGCACCCGCGCCGCCGTCTCGGTGCGGCCCTGGCGCGCGCGGATCATCGCCAGCAGTTCCACCGACCCCGCCATGTCCGGCATGTCGCCGCGCTGGTTGGTGGCGCGGATCGCCACGGCGGCGTGCGGTTCCGCCTCGTCGACGTGGCCGTGGGCCAGCAGGAGCCGCGCCTCGAACGCGTGGACCCACTCGTCGCCGATGCCGCCGGGGAACCAGTCGTCGCCGCCGAGTTTCGCGACGCGGTCGAGCAGCTCCCGGGCCTCCGCCAGCTCGCCGGTGCGCAGCAGCAGCTCGAGCCGGCCGAACATCAGGATGGCGCGCTGCTGCGGGTTGGTGATGTCCCGGCCGTAGCGCTCCGCCGCCTCCTGGTCGCGCCAGGCCGCGGCGAAGTCCCCGGCGCGCGCGTGCTCGACGGCCAGCCGCCACCAGTGCTGCACGGCGTCCTCGTGCGACCGCAGCTCCATCGAAAGCGCCAGGCCGCGCTGGTAGATCTCGATGGCCTGCGCGCTGTCGCCGTCCTGGGACACCGCGTACGCCTTGAAGCTCAGCGTCATCGCGATCCCCCAGCGGTCGCCGACGGCCTCGAACCCGGCGTGGGCCAGGTCGCGCGCCCGGTCGGCGCCTTCGACGTCACCGATGTCGTCCAGCAGGAAGCTGTCCACCCAGTACCCGCCGGCCCGGGTCCACGCGTCCGCGTGCTGCTCGGCGCGGCGCACCTCGCGGACGGCGACCTCGCGATCGCCGCCGAGGAACGCCAGCATCGGCAGCGCGACCGCGAGTCCCGGGTAGTGGTCGACCGCGCCGGTGCGCACGCAGTCGTCGACCAGCTGCATGATCTCGTCGCGGTCCGACCGCACCGGGACCGCGTCCATCAGGTAGACGAGCGCCCGGTAGGCGGCGTGGACCTCGGGCGGCAGCCGGTCGCCGAACGCGAGGGTGTCGCGGATCAGGCTGCCCACCCGGCCGCCCTGGCCGAGGATGGTGAGGTACCAGAACATCCCGTCCAGCAGCGCGACCGCGTTGTCCACATCGGACATCTCGATCGCCCCGCGCAGGGCCGCGATCATGTTCGCGCTCTCGGCTTCGAACGCGTCGATGGCCGACAGCTGCTCAGCGGTGCGCAGCGTCGGCTCCAGCCACTGGGCGAACTCGGCGTAGTAGGCCGCCATCACCCGGCGCGTCCGGTCGTGCTCGCCCGACTCCACCAGCCGCTCGGTGGCGTACGCGCGCAGCGTCTCGAGCATCCGGTACCGCGGCTCGCCGCTCGCGGCGTCCAGAGTGTCCACTATGGACTTCTCGACCAGGCTGCCGAGCACGTACGGCACGTCGGCGGCGGGCAGCCGCTCGTCCGCGCAGACGGCCTCGATCGCCGCCAGCTCGGCACCGCCGCTGAAGACCGCGAGCCGCCGGGCCAGCACCAGCTCGGCCTCGGTCAGCAGGTCCCAGCTCCATTCGACGACCGCGCGCAGCGTCCGCTGCCGCGGCAGGGCGGTGCGGCTGCCCGAGGTGAGCAGCCGGAAGCGGTCGCCGAGCCGGCCGGCGATCTGGGCCACGGTCATCGACCGCAGCCGCGCCGCGGCCAGCTCGAGCGCCAGCGGCATCCCGTCGAGCCGGCGGCAGATCTCGCCGACCTTGTCCACAGTGGACTCGTCCAGCACGAAGTCGGGCCGGACCGCGGCCGCCCGGTCGAGGAACAGCCGGGTCGAGTCGAGTTCGGCGGCCTCCGCGGGCGCGGCGCGTTCCGCGGGCACCGGCAGCGGGCCCAGCGGGCACAACGCCTCCCCGGTGATGGCCAGCGGCTCGCGGCTGGTCGCCAGGATCCGCAGCTTCGGCGCCCGCTGCAGCAGGGCGTCGGCCAGCCGGGCGGCGGCGTCGACGACGTGCTCGCAGTTGTCCAGCACCAGCAGCGCTTCCGCGCCGCCGAGCACCTCGACGGCCTGTTCCACCGGGTCCGGCGGACGGCGGTTGATCTCGGTCTCCGTGCGGATCTCACGCACCTCCAGCGCGCCGAGCAGCGCGCCGGCGACGTCGTCGGGGTCGCGGACGCCGGCCAGCGCGGCGAACCAGACGCGGCCCTGCTGGTGCGCCGGGTGCCGCGACGCCGCTTCGGTGGCCAGGCGGGTCTTGCCCGCCCCGCCGGGCCCGGCCAGGGTGACGAGCCGGGCGGAGCCGAGCAGCTCGGCCAGCAGCTTGAGCTCGTCGTCACGGCCGATGAACGTGGTCAGCCGGGTGGGCAGCCGGTCGGCCACCGGCGACGGCGGCGCGAACTCGCCGCGCAGCGCGGCGACGTGGACCTCCTGCAGCTCGGCCGAGGGGTCGACGCCGAGCTGGTCGGCCAGGGTGCGGCGGATCCCGGCGTAGACGGCCAGCGCCTCCGACTGCCGCCCGGCCGCGCACAACGCGCGGATCCGCAGGCCGGCGAGCCGTTCGCGCAGCGGGTCGGCGTCGGCCGCCGCGGCCAGGTCGGCCAGGACGGCGGCGTGCTCGCCCAGCCGGACCAGTGCTTCGAACCGGTCCTCGGCCGCCTCGGCCCGCAGGGCGGTGAGCCGCCGGGCCGGCGCGGGCGCGAACGGCGCGTCCAGGACGTCGGCGAGGGCGGCGCCCTGCCACAGCGCGAGGGCCTCGGTGAGCAGGTCGGCGGCGCGCGCGTCGCGGCCCGCGGCCAGCTCGCGGCGGCCGTCGGCGGCGAGGCGTTCGAACCGCTCGGCGTCGACGTCCCCGGCCGCCACCGCGAGCCGGTAGCCGCCCGGCCCGGATTCGACGGCCACCGGCAGGGCCTTCCGCAGGCGGGACACCAGCGACTGGAGGGCGTTGGCCGCGTCGGCCGGCGGTTCGGCACCCCAGAGCCCGTCGACCAGCGCGTCGGCGGGCACCGCGCGCCCGGCGTCCAGCGCCAGCCTGGCCAGGAGCATGCGGAGGCGGGCGCCGCCGATGTCGATCGGCGTGCCGTCGTCTTCCGCCGCCCGCAGCGGGCCCAGCAGCGCAACGCGCATGCGTCCAGCTTTCCAGACGCACGCCCGCCGCCGGGGCGGGCCGACGTAAGTGCTGATTATCCGGACAAATGCGACGCGATCGTCCGGTTCACCCGATCGTGGCGATACGTTGCGGGCGAGGTCCACCGACACGGACAGGAGCGTTCATGAGGGGACAGAAACCGGTCGTGGTGGCGGCCGCCGTGGTCGCCAGTCTCTGCCTCGGCGCCGGTGTCGCCGCGGCGGGCGACGGCTGGGGCCCGGCCAAGCCCGGCAGCGACGGCGCGGGCGACAGCTACTACCCGCAGGACGGCAACGGCGGCTACGACGTCGCCGACTACAACCTCAAGGTCGGCTACGACCCGGCGTCGCACCAGCTCACCGGCCGCCAGGACATCACCGCGCGGGCGACGCAGTCGCTCAGCTCGTTCGACCTGGACCTGCGCGGCCTGACCGTCGACTCGGTGAAGGTCGACGGCCGGGACGCGAAGTTCGCCCGGACCGGCGACCACGAGCTGGTCATCACGCCGGCGCGGGCGCTGTGGCGGGGCCAGAACTTCAAGGTCGCGATCGCCTACCACGGCGTGCCCGCGCCGATCAGCGACCCGTCGCTCGGTGCCAACGGCTGGCAGTACGCCAAGGCGGGCGGCGCGTTCGTCGCCGGCGAGCCGAAGTCGGCCACCACCTGGTACCCGGTCAACGACACCCCGCTCGACAAGGCCACCTTCCACCTGGCGATCACCGTGCCCGACGAGTGGGGTGTGATCGCCAACGGCCGCGAGCGCGGCTCGGTCAAGGCGCCCGGCGGCACCACGCACGTGTGGGCCGAGGAAACGCCGATCGTGCCGTACATGACGACGGTCGCGATCGACAAGTGGACCTTCGACCGCCGGCAGCGCAAGGACGGCACCCCGGTCGTGAGCGCGTACGCCCCCGGCGTCCCCGATGCGACGAAGCAGGCCGAAGCGCGGCTGCCGGAAATCCTCGACTTCCTCGAGTCGAAGTTCGGCCCGTACCCGATCGACGCGGCGGGCGGCATCTTCCTCAACGAGGAGATCGGCTTCTCGCTGGAGACGATGAGCCGGCCGATCTACTCCGCGGGCTGGGCCGGCACGGTCCCGACGATCGTCCACGAGAACGCCCACCAGTGGTACGGCGACTCGGTCGCGGTCGCGCACTGGCGCGACGTCTGCCTCAACGAGTGCTTCGCCTCCTACGCCGAGTGGCTGTGGGACGAGGCGAAGGAGGGCGTCGACCTGAACAAGCAGTACGCGGCCGACGTCAAGAAGGCGTCCGCGAGGTTCTGGGACGGCAAGCTCTACGACATGGGTGCCGGCAACGAGTTCACCTACGTGTACTCGAAGGGCCCGCTGATGCTGCACGCGCTGCGCAACTACATCGGGCAGCCGGCGTTCGCCTTCGTGCTGAAGACGTGGCCGTCGCTGCACCGCGGCGGGAACGCGAGCATGCAGGAGTTCCAGCGGTACACCGAACTCGTCGCGCACCGGAGCCTCAAGGGCTTCTTCGACGCGTGGGTGTACGGCACCGGCAAGCCCGCGGACCAGTACCTGTTCCCGGGTGGGCTCAAGCCCGCCGCCTGATCGCCGTCGTCGTCGAGGCCACCCTGCGGACGTAGGGTGGCCTCGACGCTGTTCGCATCGGGAGGGTGCATGACGAGGGTGCTGATGACGGGGTTCGCGCCGTTCGGCGGCGAGCCGGTGAACCCGTCGTGGGAGGCGGTTTCGCTGGTGGCCGCGCGCCGGGACGACGTCGCGGCGGTCGAGCTGCCGTGCGAGTTCGCGGCATCGCTGCCCGCGTTGCGGCGGGCGGTCGAAGCGCACCGGCCGGCCCTCGTGGTGTGCGCCGGCCAGGCCGGTGGGCGCTCCGACGTCACCCCGGAGCGGGTCGCGATCAACCTGATCGACGCCCGCATCCCGGACAACGCGGGCGCGCAGCCGCTGGACGCCCCGGTGGTCCCGGACGGCCCGGCGGCCTACTTCACGACGCTGCCGGTGAAGGCGTGCGTGGCGGCGATCCGCGCGGCGGGCGTCCCGGCGTCGGTGTCCCACACGGCCGGGACGTACGTGTGCAACCAGGTGTTCTACGGCCTGATGCACCTGCTGGCCACGGAGTTCCCGGCGGTGCGCGGCGGATTCGTGCACGTCCCGTTCAGCCCGGAGCAGGTCGCGGCCGCGGGCAAGCCGGCGCCGTCACTGGGCGTGGACCGGATCGCCGCCGCCCTGGAAGCCTTGGCGGACACGGCGTTGCGGGTGACGGAGGACCTGGCGGTCACCGCGGGCGCGGAGCACTAACCGCCGCGGCCGGTGAGCTCGACGAACGCCGCCGGGCCCGGGACGTTGTGGTGGACCGTCAGGTCCGCGACCCGGTCGCCGCTCCAGGCCGGGGTGAAGCTGACCAGCAGGGTGCACCGGCGGCCCGGGTCGACGTCGTGGCCGACGCAGGCGCTCGCGTCCACCGCGAAGTCCGGGCTGTCCACCTCGGTGCCGCTGACCCGCAGCGCGCTCGCCCCGACGCTGCGGACCGCCACCACGCAGGTCGTCGTCGTGTGCACCGGGGTCGTGCCGCAGGTGACCGACTCCGGCACGATGACCCGGGCCTCCGGGGGCGCCGCCGGCACGCCGGGGAACGTCGCCGGGCGGCCGCGGACGAGGTCGAGCACCGTCACACCGGTCACTGTCAGCACGAGCGCGCCGGTGGCCAGCAGCACGATCGCGAGCGCCTTGATGCCGCGGGCGCTGCCGTCCCGGGCCGTGAACCCGCCGGCCGCCAGCACGGTGACGACCAGCGTGGAGATCAGCGTCGCGTCCGGACCGGCCCCGATCGCGGCCGGGACGAGCGTTCCGAGCAGCGACGCCCCGGCCGTGACCGCGAATCCCGTCCAGGAGAACCGTTTCGCCTCGCGCAACTGGCGCCGGACGGTCGGCGCACGAGGCTCGGTGACTGTGCTCATGCAGGTAGGAGCGCCGAACCTCACCGCCACGGACGACATTCGCCCGTTCGGCGGTACAGCGGGCCGATCGTGATCTGGGGCACACCACCGGCAAACCACCTTGGCCGGTGATCGAACGGTGTTTACATGGCCGGAACGCGCAGCCCGAAGAAAAGGTGAGTGATGATCGGATTCGAGACCGACCTGCAGGACCTGCGGGATTCGGCCGGAGCCCTGCAGGACGCGGCCGACGCCGCGGGAACCGCGTCGAACGGCCTGCGCGGCACCGACGTCCCCGTCTCCGCCGGCGGCGGCAGCGGCCTCTTCGGCGGCATCGCCGGGCTGCTGCCCGTCGACAACGCGTTCGGCCGCACGCTGGGCATGCCGGCCGTCGCCGCGGCCTACAACGACCACCTCGCGAAGATCCAGAAGCTGGTCGCGCAGCTGCACCAGACCACCGCCGACACGAGCCACGCGCTGATGCGGGTCGCGGAACTGTACGAGCAGGCCGACGAAGACTCGAAGCAGCACGTCAACCGCGCCGCCGCCGGCCTGGACGGGAACTGACGACGTGGACGGCTACTTCGACACCGGCCTCGACGCCGAACCGATGTCCAGCGGCGACGGCCGCCGCGCGGAACTCCTGGACGGCGTCTCCGAGGACCTGAAGGACGGCGCCAACGACGCGCTGGACGCGCTCGACATCCTGCGGATGACCGAGATCTGGCTGTTCGGTTTCGACGACTCGAACGAGAACTTCCGGAAGATGCAGGACGACACGGCCGCCATCTACCGCGAGTTCTCCGACGCCGACATCGACCACGAGTCGGCCGACGGCCTGCAGAGCCTGATCATGAAGCACGACGCCGTCTGGAAGCAGCTGCAGCGCGACTCGAAGCCGAAGCTCGACGACGCCCGGCAGTTCCTCGACGTGTGGCGCGGCGCCGCGGCGAACGCCGTCAAGGCGTACCTGAACCAGCTGGCCGACGCCTTCACCGAGGTGGAAACCAAGATCACCGTGCTGGAGAGCGACGTCGTGGCGGCGCGGGAGGCCATCGCGTCGGCCCGCCAAGACCTGAGCAACCTCGGCACGACGTTCCTCGAGACGGCGAAGAAGTACCAGGAAGACCAGTCCCGCAAGCGCGAAGCCGCGATGTCGAAGGTGCTCGCGGCGACGTTCGCGGGTGCGGTCGCCGGGCTGCTGACCGTGGCCAGCGCGGGCGTCGCGGCGCCCGCGGGTGCGGCGATCTTCACCGCGGCCAACGGCGCGCTGGTGGCCGGGAACGCCGCCGGCGGCGCGATCAGTGCGATGGTGGCGAACCAGGCGGAGATCACCGGCGACAACGCGTTCGATCTGCACCAGAGCTTCCTCGACAGCGCGGCCAAGATCCGCGACGGCGCCGGCGAGGCGGCCGGCACGCTGGCGAACCGCATCGGCGACGAAGCCGTCGACCTGCCGAAGATCCCCGGCTCGCCGGACGTCAGCCCCGGCTCGAGCTTCGACCCGTCGAACTTCGAGACCGACCACACCTCGCGGCAGACCGAGCAGAACGTCCGCGACCGGCACGTCGACATCGCGCCGGACGGCCGGGTTTCGCAGGACGCCGGTCACCTGGAGCGGATGGATGGCTGACCGTCCGGCCAAACCGGACCGCGAAACCCTGCTGGCCGAGCTCGACGCGCTGTCGGCGACGGCGACGTCCGCCGACGGCACGGTTTCGCTGTCGGTCAACACCGACGGCGTGCTGACCCGGCTGCGGCTCACCGACGCCGTATCGGGGATGTCGGCGGCGGAAATCGCGGACGCCGTCCTGCGCACGTACGTCGAGGCCCAGCGCGAGTCGGCGAAGCGGACCGGGCAGCTGCTGGCGCCGCTGGGCACCGGCGGCTACCTGATGGACCGGCTGCGCTGGCGGGTGCAGTTCGAGCCGGAGCCGGTGCCGGTCGCCGTGCCGGTCGCGGCCGCCCCGCCGGCCGAGCCGGACGGCAAGGTGCTCAAGGACCGGTCGTCGGACGCAGCGGCCGCCGAGGCGCCGACCGGACCGGTCGCCGACGACGACTGGTACGCCGGCGGGATGCGGTTCGACCGGGCCTGGTGAGTCAGGCCGGCTTGATCTCGCGGGTGAAGCCGGCGATCAGCTCCCCGAGGCGGCTGGGGTCGTCCGTGATGTAGATGGCTACCACCCGGCGTTCGGCCACGCCGAAGAGCACGCTCGAGGATTTCCGGCCGGCACCGGCGACGTACTCGCCGTGCAGCCCACCGCCGTCCCAGGTGCCGCGGCCGACGGCGCTGCCCGCGGGCGGCAGCTTCGCGTTCACCTCGAAGTCCTTGACGGTCAAGCCCTGGTAGTAGCTGACGCTGCCGCCCGTGAAGTCGCAGATGACCGCGACCTGGGCGCCGAGCAGCTGCCCGAGGTGGTCGATTTCCTTGCAGGTGCCGCGATCCGGGACGGACCCGGCCAGCGAGCGCAGGCACGGGGTGAACCCGGCCCGGTCGCGCTGCGCGGTCTGCGTGCAGTCCGCTGCGGCCTGCGCGGCCCGGTCCTGGATGACGAACACGACG
Source organism: Amycolatopsis sp. CA-128772 (assembly GCF_002904295.1). Taxonomy (GTDB): domain Bacteria; phylum Actinomycetota; class Actinomycetes; order Mycobacteriales; family Pseudonocardiaceae; genus Amycolatopsis. Next base: position 78,783 of record NZ_PPHG01000057.1, on the reverse strand, counting down.
ACGGTGGCCACGATCGTCGCGACCAGGAGCACGGCGAGGGCGAGGAACCAGGGCTTGCGTTTCCGGCGCGGTTCCGGCGGAGGCGGCGCGTACTGCCGGACCTGCTGCCACGGCTGCGGCCGCGGCGGCGCGACGGGCGGACGGACGGGGGCGAACGCGGGCAGGGTGCGGTCGTCGGCGGCGTCCAGCGGGACGTGGTGGAGTCCGAACGCGACGGCCGTCTCGGGCTGGTCCTGCGTGGTCGGGGCGACGCCGAGCTGCCGTGCCAGCAGGGTGGCCAGCAACGGCATCCGGCTCGGCCCGCCGACGAGGTAGACACCGCCGAGCTGCGCGGGGCTCAGCCCGGCGCGGCGGATGGTGGCGGCGAGCAGTTCGGCGCTGCGCAGCAGGCTGGGCCGCACGAGCGCCTCGAGCTCGTCGCGGCGGACGAGGACGTCCCCGAACGGCTCGGGCATCGGCACGTGGGTCTGCGCGTGCCGGGAGAGGCTTTCCTTGGCGTCGCGGACGTCCTGCAGCAGCGCTCGCCGGGTGCGGCGGTCGGCGGTGGTCTGCGGCCGCAGGAGACGTTGCCACTGCGCGGGATCGGCGTGCGACACCGAGCGGCCGATGTGGACGAGCAGGGCCTGGTCGATGTCGAGGCTGCCGAGGTCGGGCAGGCCGTCCTCGGCGAGCACGGTGAAGCCCCGCCGGCTGACCCCGACGACGGCGCAGTCGAAGGTGCCGGCCCCCAGGTCGTAGACACCGATGGGCCCCCCGGCCCGGCTCCCGAGACTGGCGTAGTGCGCGGCGGCGGCGACCGGCTCGGGGATCAGCCGGACATCGGCGAGCCCGGCCTTGACGGCGGCGGCCCGGAGGACGTCCTGCCGGCCGGCGCCCCAGCCGGCGGGGTGCGAGATCCGTGTCTGCGCGGGCGGGTGGCCGAGCTGCCGCTGGGCTTCCTCACCCATCCTGCGCAGAACGGCGGCGAAGGCGTCTTCGATGGCGACCTCGGTGTCCCCGAGTTCGAGGTGGCCTTCGTCGATCCGCCGCTTGGGATGCGCTTCGAACCGGCGCGGATCAAGCCGCGCCCGCCGACCGGCATCCTGCCCGACGACGAGCAAGCCGTCATCGTCGAGGAAGACGGCGGAGGACATGGTGACCGAGCCATCGACCTCGATGGCCCGCAGCCCGCGGCCGTAGGCGGAGAGGACACCGACGGTGCTGGAAGTCCCGAAGTCGATCGAGAGCACGTCCACGCGGATTCCCCTCCCCAAGGTCCGCGGGGCATCGTCTCATGTGCGCCAGGGGCGGCTGCGGCTGGCTGACGCCCATGCGCCGCGCCGGTCCGGCCTGGCTGATGCCAGCATTCTCGCGGAGCTGGCGCCAAGCGGAACCGGGCACGTACCCCTCGGCAAACCTCGACCCGAACCCTCGACCGGATCCACCGCCGGCCGTCCGAGCCGCGGCTCCGACTCATCCCCCCCGAAACGCCGAAGGGCGGCCCCCCGAACCGGGGAACCGCCCTCCTGGCGTACTAAGCGACGATCACTCGCCTTCGGCTTCGCCGCCCTGCTCCTCGTGGCCCGCGCCGATGCTGACCGGCGGGGCGTCCGGGATCGACGACGGACGGCGCTCACCGCGGAAGGTGAACTTCGCCTGGTCGTCCTTGTCCTCCGGGTTGCCGCTCCAGCCTTCGACGTCGACCAGGATGATCTGGCCCGGCTCGACCTCGCCGAACAGGATCTTCTCCGACAGCTGGTCCTCGATCTCGCGCTGGATCGTGCGGCGCAGCGGCCGCGCGCCCAGCACCGGGTCGAAGCCGCGCTTGGCCAGGAGCGACTTGGCCTTCGCCGTGAGCTCCAGCTCCATGTCCTTCGCGCGCAGCTGCGTCTCCACGCGACCGATCATCAGGTCGACCATCATGATGATCTGTTCCTGCGTCAGCTGGTGGAACACGATGATGTCATCGATCCGGTTCAGGAACTCCGGGCGGAAATGCTTCTTCATTTCCTCGTTGACCTTCTGCTTCATCTTCTCGTACCGGGTGCCGGTGTCGTTGGACCCGGCGAACCCGAGCGAGACGGACTTCGAGATGTCCGACGTGCCCAGGTTGGACGTGAAGATGAGGACCGTGTTCTTGAAGTCGACCGTGCGGCCCTGACCGTCGGTCAGGCGGCCGTCCTCCAGCACCTGCAGGAGCGTGTTGTAGATCTCCTGGTGCGCCTTTTCGATCTCGTCGAACAGCACCACCGAGAACGGCTTGCGACGCACCTTCTCCGTCAGCTGGCCGCCCTCTTCGTAGCCGACGTAGCCCGGAGGGGCACCGAAGAGCCGCGAAGCGGTGTAGCGGTCGTGGAACTCGCCCATGTCGATCTGGATGAGCGCGTCGTCCTCGCCGAACAGGAACGCCGCCAGCGCCTTGGACAGCTCGGTCTTACCGACACCGGACGGGCCGGCGAAGATGAACGAGCCCGACGGGCGCTTCGGGTCCTTCAGGCCGGCACGCGTACGGCGGATCGCCTGCGAGACGGCCTTGACCGCGTCCTCCTGGCCGATGATGCGCTTGTGGAGCTCGTCCTCCATGCGCAGCAGCCGGGTGGTCTCCTCCTCGGTCAGCTTGAACACCGGGATGCCGGTCCAGTTGGCCAGCACCTCCGCGATCTGCTCGTCGTCGACCTCGGCGACGACGTCGAGGTCGCCGTCCTTCCACTGCTTCTCCCGCTCGCCCTTCTGGCCGAGGAGGGTCTTCTCCTCGTCACGCAGGCGGGCGGCCCGCTCGAAGTCCTGCGCGTCGATCGCGGACTCCTTGTCGCGGCGGACGTTCGCGATCTTCTCGTCGAACTCGCGCAGGTCCGGCGGCGCGGTCATCCGGCGGATGCGCATCCGGGCACCGGCCTCGTCGATCAGGTCGATCGCCTTGTCCGGGAGGAACCGGTCGTTGATGTACCGGTCCGCCAGGGTCGCGGCGGCGACCAGCGCCGAGTCGGTGATCGAGACGCGGTGGTGCGCCTCGTACCGGTCGCGCAGGCCCTTGAGGATCTCGATCGTGTGCTCCAGCGACGGCTCGCCGACCTGGATCGGCTGGAACCGGCGCTCGAGGGCGGCGTCCTTCTCGATGTACTTGCGGTACTCCTCGAGCGTGGTCGCGCCGATCGTCTGCAGCTCACCGCGGGCGAGCATCGGCTTCAGAATCGAAGCCGCGTCGATCGCGCCCTCGGCGGCACCCGCCCCGACCAGCGTGTGCAGCTCGTCGATGAACAGGATGATGTCGCCGCGGGTCTTGATCTCCTTGAGCACCTTCTTCAGGCGCTCTTCGAAGTCACCGCGGTAGCGGGAGCCGGCGACCAGCGAGCCCAGGTCCAGCGTGTAGAGCTGCTTGTCCTTGAGCGTCTCGGGCACCTCGCCCTTGACGATGCTCTGCGCGAGGCCCTCGACGACGGCGGTCTTGCCGACGCCGGGCTCGCCGATGAGCACCGGGTTGTTCTTGGTCCGGCGGGACAGCACCTGCATGACCCGCTCGATCTCCTTGCCGCGCCCGATGACCGGGTCGAGCTTGCCCTCGCGGGCGAGCACGGTCATGTTGCGGCCGAACTGGTCGAGGACCAGCGACGACGACGGGGTGCCCTCACCGCGGCCGGAACCGGTTTCGGTGGACTCCTTGCCGCCCTGGTAGCCCGAGAGCAGCTGCAGCACCTGCTGGCGGACCCGGTTGAGGTCCGCTCCCAGCTTGACCAGGACCTGCGCGGCGACGCCCTCGCCCTCGCGGATCAGGCCGAGCAGGATGTGCTCGGTGCCGATGTAGTTGTGGCCGAGCTGCAGCGCTTCGCGCAGCGACAGCTCCAGCACCTTCTTGGCGCGCGGCGTAAACGGGATGTGCCCGCTCGGCGCCTGCTGGCCCTGGCCGATGATCTCTTCGACCTGCTGGCGCACGCCCTCCAGGGCGATGCCCAGCGACTCCAGCGCCTTGGCGGCGACACCCTCACCCTCGTGGATCAGACCCAGGAGGATGTGCTCGGTGCCGATGTAGTTGTGGTTGAGCATCCTGGCCTCTTCTTGAGCCAGGACGACCACCCGCCTCGCGCGGTCGGTGAACCTCTCAAACATGTGCACTCCCTCGACTGCTGCGCCGGCGGCCCGTTTCCATCATCGTGCTTTCACCCGCGATGGATTCAGCACCGTGAGACCACTCTAGTAGCCAAGTCGTCGCGCTGGCGTACCACTACGGCTCTCGGCGGTCGTTTCCGCACCCGGACGTGGCATCTTCCGGGTGCTCCCATCATCAGGTTGCCCTGCACCTTTACGTCAAGCCCAACGTGCGAGCGGCCACGTGGATTCCGCCATCCGCGCCCTGTCCGCTCACCGCGAACAGTCCGCAAGCTCGGAGTACCCCACCCGATTGGCGCAGACGCCGGAAGTCTGTAAGGTTAGGCACGCCTAATCCACTACGGCGCTTACGAGGAGGGCCGCGGTTGAACCAGCAGCGGTCCTTCCGTGACGCACGCGAGGTCGGCGACGGCCTCGCGTCGTCGTTGCGGCGGGTTTCGGGCCTGCAGGGCCGCAGCGAGCTGCGCCGGGACGTCCCGGCGGGCTGGATCCGCTGCTCGGAGCTGCTGGAGACGCCGGCCTACTTCGACGAGTGGCGCGGCCTGCTGGGCGACTGGCTCCTGCGCGAGCACTCCTCGGCACCGGCCCGCACGACGGCCAGCTGGGTGCTGACGTGGTACCTGCACGTCCCGGCGTACGTCGGCGCGCTGCTGCTGCACCACGAGCGCCGGGTGCCCTCGTTGAAGCCCGCAGAGCTGGCGTTCCGCCTGGCCGACGACCGCCCACACCCGGACGGCATGGCGGTACTGGGTGACGCGTTCCACTGCCTGCCGACGGACCCGGGCTCGGCCCGCCCGGAGGCCACGGTGGTCCGCGACGAGCGCGCACTGGCGGCGGTCCTGCGGGCCCGCTACCTGGCGCACGCGACGCAGTTCATCCGGGCCTACGCGCCCCTGAGCAGACTCGGCCGCCGCACGCTCTGGGCAACGGCGACGGACGCCCTGGAGAACTCGCTGTGGTGGGCGGGCCGCCAAGGCGGGACGGCCGAGGCGGAGGGCGCGGGCGTGGCGGACGCGGCCCTGGTGCTCGACGAGCGGTACCCCCCGCTGACGTCGGCGTCGACGCTGCGCCTGACGGAGGACCGCGAGTGGACCCGGCGCCGCGAAAGCTGCTGCTTCTCGTACCTGCTGCCGTCGGCCGAAGAGTGCGACGGCTGCCCGCGCACCTGCCCGCGCTGACTCAGGGCGTCCAGCCCGGGTCCCGCCCGGCCGCGCCCAGCGCCCGCTCCAGCGGCGACGCATCCGCGCCCACCTCGACCGCCGGCCCGTAGACCCCCATCGACCGCGCCTGCTCGCCCATGGCCACCGCCGACTCGTACACCGCCGTCGCCGCCTCCGGCGCGAAGGCGCACGACCGGCCGGTCGCCCGGGCCAGGTCCCAGCCGTGCAGGACGAACTCGCCCAGGACCATGTCGCCGACCACCGCCGCCGGCAGCTGCGCCGTGCCCAGCGCCGTCGTCCCCGTCCACGCCGACGGCGTCCCGAAGACGTCCACCAGCGTCTCCGTCTGCTTCTCCAGGGCCGCGCGCCAGTCGCCGGCCACCAAGGCCGCCTCCGCCTCGCCGCCGGCCGGGGACGGCGGGGCCTCGCGCCGTCCCGCGGCCACGAGCCACGGGCCCCAGTACAGGAGGTGGTTGAGCAGCCCGCGGACGTCGTAGCCGGCGCACGGCGTCGGCGGGGTCAGGCCGGGGACCGCGCCGGCGATGCGGAGGAATTCGGCCGCGGCGGGCCGCACCAGGTGGGCGTTCATGTCCGCGATCCAAACCCCCGCGTGCCCGGGCGTCTTGAAGGAACGCGACAGCTACCGTGGACGCGTGGGCGAGCACCGGATCCCGCGCGGCATCGTGGCCGAGGCCACCGCGCGCACGATGTTCACGTTGACCCGCCACGCACCCGCGCCGGAACTGGCCGATTTCGTCGATTACCACTGGATCCTGCGCTGGGACCTGCGCGGCAAACCGCCGTACGAACAGCGCGTGCTGCCGAACCTCGCGGTCCACGTGACGTTCTTTCCCGGCGCCTCGGGCGTCTACGGCCCGGCCCGCGACGTCTTTTCGCACCGGCTGGCCGGCCGGGTCCAGGGCTTGGGCGTGCGATTTCGGCCGGGCTGCTTCCGCGCGTTCCTCGGCCGGCCGGTGCGTGACATCGCCGACCGCAGTGTCCCGCTCACCGACGTTTTCGGACTGGCGGCGTCGCGGGCCGCGGAATCGGTGCAGTCGGCCCGCGACGACGCGGAAATGGCCGATGCGGTCGACAACTTGCTGATCGCAAAACCCGTGCGGCTCTCACCGGCCGCGCGGCAGGCGGCGGAGGCGGTGGAATCAATCGCGCGGGATCCGGGAATTACCCGGGTGGCGCAACTCTGCGCGGATACTGGACTAACCACCCGGTCCGTACAGCGGGTGTTCGCCGAACACGTCGGCTGCCCACCCAAGCAGGCGATCCGGATATACCGCCTCAACGACGCAGCGCAGCGGATCGTCACGGAAGGACAACCCGATTACGCCGGTCTGGCGGTTCGACTGGGCTATAGCGACCAATCGCACTTCATCCGCGATTTCCGGACCGTGACCGGCCAGTCGCCCGGCGAGTACGTCCGAACGGCCCGCGCGGGCCACGCCGGGGAACCGGACAAGGATCGGACATGACAAAGCCGCCGGGCGCGAATTCGCCCGGCGGCCACCTCTGGAAACCCCCGCGTCACCAGAATTCGCCACCCGCGCCGGACTCGGGATAACGGCTGGTCAGTGACCTGCCGTCCACCCCCGGGCGGGGGTGACGTGCCCAATACTCAGTTCTTCTTGTGGTAAGCCTCGACGACCTCGGAGGGGATGCGGCCGCGGTCGGAAACCGCGTAACCGTTCTTGCGCGCCCAGGACCGGATGGCCTGGTTCTGCTCACGGTCGACCGCCGCGGGGCGGGCCGAACCCTTACCCGCGACCGGGCGCACCGAAGTACGCTTGCGACCACCCGCGCGACGCGCGTGCTCGACATACTGGGCGAGAGCGTCCCGCAGCTCCTCGGCGTTTTCCGAGGAGAGATCGATCTGGTAGCTGACGCCGTCCAAACCGAACTCGACGGTCTCTTCCGCCTCACTGCCGTCGAGGTCGTCGACCAGCGAGACGAGCACCTTCTGTGCCATCCGATTCCTCCTGCGGGGCTTACTCAATGATCTGGGTTCGGGGCGAGCCCCGGGACAGAAGACTTTGTCCAGAACATTAGTACCCGCTTCCGGAGGACAGCGCAAATCTCATTGCCATAACCCGGCCGCTATCCCACGGGCGGGTTATTCGGGACGCACCAGCGGGAAGAGGATGGTCTCCCGGATACCGAGACCGGTCAGCGCCATGAGCAGCCGGTCGATACCCATTCCGACACCACCGCTCGGCGGCATTCCGTACTCGAGGGCACGGAGGAAATCCTCGTCCAGCCGCATGGCTTCGCTATCGCCCTCGGCGGCCAGCCGGGACTGTTCGGTGAGGCGTTCCCGTTCGACGACCGGATCGACCAGCTCGGAGTATCCGGTGGCGAGTTCGAAACCGCGCACGTAGAGGTCCCACTTCTCCGCCACCCCCGGCCGGGAGCGGTGCTGCCGCGTCAATGGCGACGTCTCCAGCGGAAAATCACGGACAAACGTCGGGGCGTGGAGATGATCTCCGACGAGGTGTTCCCACAGTTCCTCGACCAGCTTGCCGTGACCCAGCTTCGGATCCACTTCCAGGCCCCTGGCCTGCGCGAATCCGTGCAGTTTGGCGGCGGGGGTCTCGGGCGTGACCTCTTCGCCGAGGGAATCGGACAACGACTCGTACATTCCGAGTGTGGTCCATTCGCCGGAGAGGTCGTACTCCGAACCGTCGGGCAGGGTGACGACCTGGCTGTCCAGCACGGCCTGCGCGGCCTCCTGGATCAGCTCGCGCGTCATCACCGCGTTCGTGTCGTACGTGGCGTAGGCCTCGTAGTACTCGAGCATCGCGAATTCCGGCGAATGGGACGAGTCACTGCCCTCGTTCCGGAAGTTGCGGTTGATCTCGAAGACCTTCTCGATGCCGCCGACGACGCAGCGCTTGAGGTAGAGCTCCGGCGCGATCCGCAGGAAGAGCTCCAGGTCGAACGCGTTGGAATGCGTGACGAACGGGCGGGCCGCGGCGCCGCCGTGCAGCGTCTGCAGCATCGGCGTCTCGACCTCGGTGAACCCGCGCCGGTGGAACGACTCCCGCAGCGACCGGACCACGCCGGCGCGCGTGCGCACGACGTCCCGCGCGCGCGGGCGCAGGATGAGGTCGACGTAGCGCTGGCGGATCCGCGTCTCCTCGGCGAGCTCCTTGTGCGCCACCGGCAGCGGGCGCAGCGCCTTCGACGTGATGCGCCAGGCGTCGGCCATCACCGAAAGCTCGCCGCGCTTGGACGTGATGACCTCACCCTGCACGAACACGTGGTCGCCGAGGTCGACATCGGACTTCCACGCCGCCAGCGCGTCTTCGCCGACCTTCGCCAGGCTGATCATCGCCTGCAGCTCGGTGCCGTCGCCCTCGCGAAGGCTCGCGAAGCACAGCTTGCCCGTGTTGCGCAGGAACATCACCCGGCCGGTGACGCCGACCACCTCACCGGTGGCGGTGTCGGCGGGCAGGCCGGAATGCGTCGCGCGCACCTCGGCGAGCGTGTGCGTGCGGGGCACCTCGACCGGGTAGGGATCGATCCCCTCGGCGAGGATCCGGTCGCGCTTCTCCCGGCGCACCCGCATCTGCTCGGGCAGTTCGTCTTCGGCGGGCTCGCTGGTGGAAGCGGGGTTTTCGGTCATGGCCCATAGGGTACGAACCCGGCCACGCGCTACGCCAACCGGATTACCTTTCCTTTCCCTCGATTATCCTGGGGTTCGTGAGTGAACCCACACCCGAGCACCGCGCCGAGCGGGCCTCTTCGTTCGGCACCCGCGCGGCCGAGTACGCCGAGCACCGGCCCGGTTACCCCCGGGAAGCGATCGTGTGGGGCCTTTCCGGTGCGACCGGAACCCCGCGCCGGGTGCTCGATCTGGGCGCCGGAACCGGCAAACTCACCCTCGGCCTGACCGCGCTCGGGCTCGACGTCACCGCGGTGGAACCCGATCCGGAAATGCGCGCGGAACTCGAGCGGGCCGCGCCGTCGGCGACGTCGCTGGCCGGCCGGGCGGAACGGATCCCGTTGCCCGACGGCGGCCTCGACGCGGTGTTCATCGGCCAGGCGTTCCACTGGTTCGACGTGCCGGAGGCGATGACGGAGATCGCCCGCGTGCTGCGGCCGGGCGGGGTGTGCGTACCGGTGTGGAACTACGAAGACGAATCGGTGCCGTGGGTCGCCGAGTTCACCGAACTGGGCCGCGACGGCGCCCGCCGCCCGGCGAGCATCGAAAACATGCGCGAGGTGACCCACCCGGCGTTCGAACCATTCGAAATGGAGCGGTTCCGCCACGCCCAACGGCGCACGGCGGAGAGCCTGCTGGAAACGATCGCGACGTATTCGGTGGTGATCGTCTCCGCCCCGGAGGAGTCGGCGGCCCTGCTGGACCGCCTCCGGCAGTACCTCTCGGCCAACCCGGCGACGGCGACCGGCGAGTTCGACCTCCCGCTGGTGACCACGGCCCTGCGCGCCCGACGTCGCTGAACCCGCGTCCTTGACCTCGATCAAGGTGGAGGTCCGATACTGCGGGAATGCGCATTTCACCGGGGCGGGCCTTGATCTCGCTGACCTCGTTGGTAACCGCGGTGGGCCCGTACAAGGCCGACTGGAACGAAACGCACGTGTTCAACCCGGACTGGCCGCCGCACGCGAAGTTCCACAACGGCCAGACGATGAGCCTGGGACTCGCGCTGGGGGCGACCAGCCTGTGGCAGCTCTGGCGACGGCCGACCCGGGCGGGGCTCGACGCCGGGGCCGTGCTGGCGTCGCTGTACTGGGCGACGCAGGTTTCGGCGCTGGCCTACCCCGGGTCCCGCGCGGTGGATCCGCCGGGGGCCGGGCGGTTCCCGCAGGCGAAGATCGCCTTCCCGGCGCTGGCGGTGACCGCGCTGGGGTACGTGCTGGAACGCCGCCGGCTGGCTCGCGGCTGAGGAGGGTCAGGCGCGGACGTTGCGCTCGTACACCAGCCGCAGGCCGAGCAGCGTCAGCTCCGGGACGTGGTCGGTGATCGTCTCCGACTCGCCGATCACCAGCGGGGCCAGGCCGCCGGTGGCCAGCACCGCCACCGGTTCCGTGCCGCCCGGGGCCAGCTCGCGGACGATCCGGCGGACCAGGCCGTCCACCTGGCCGGCGAAACCGTAGAGGATCCCGGACTGCAGGCACTCCACGGTGTTCTTGCCGATCACCGACCGCGGCGGGACCAGCTCGACCTTCCGCAGCGCCGCCGCGCGCAACGCCAGCGCGTCCACCGAAATCTCGATGCCCGGGGCGAAGGCGCCGCCCAGGAACTCGCCGCGGGCGGAGATCGCGTCCACGTTGGTCGACGTGCCGAAGTCGACCACCACGCACGCGCTGCTGTGGAGGTGGTGCGCGGCCAGCGTGTTCACCAGCCGGTCCGCGCCCACCTCCTTCGGGTTGTCCACCAGCAGCGCCACGCCGGTGCGGACGCCCGGCTCCACCACGATCTTCGGGATCGCGGCGTAGTACCGGGCGAGCATCACGCGCAGCTCGCGCAGCACCGCCGGCACCGTCGACAACGCGCTGATCCCGCTCACCGCGTCCGCGTGCGGGCCGAGCAGTCCGCGGACCGTCAACGCCAGCTCGTCGGCGGTGATGCGCGCGTCCGTGCGCATGCGCCAGTCGCCCACGAGCTCGTGCCCGGACCACAGGCCCAGCACGATGTTCGTGTTGCCGACGTCGACGGTGAGCAGCAAGCGGGTCAGCTTTCCGCGTGCAGCAACGCGTCGAGGCGGCGGGCGTCCGCCGTCTCGGCGACCGGGAAGATCGCCGTCTCCTCGTCCGGCGGCAGGGTCACCGTGCCGGACAGCAGCCCGGAGCCCTCCGGCGCGTGGCCGGGATCGGTGTGCCGGTTGACGATCCGGTTGTCGGCGTCGACGAACACCACGCGCGGCTGGTACGTCGCCGCCTCGGCGTCGTCCATCTGGCCGTACGAGATGAGGATGACCAGGTCACCCGGGTGCACCAGGTGCGCCGCGGCGCCGTTGATGCCGAGCACCCCGCTGCCGCGTTCCCCCTTGATGACGTAGGTCTCCAGCCGCGCCCCGTTGGTGACGTCCACAATGGACACCTGTTCCCCCGGCAGCAGGTCCGCGGCCTCCATCAGGTCTTCGTCGACTGTCACCGAACCGACGTAGTGCAGGTCGGCCTGGGTCACGGTGACCCGGTGGAGCTTCGACTTGAGCATCGTGCGGTACATCGTGGACTCCTATTCCCCTGCGTCCAGCCGTTCCGGGTGCTCGACGGCCTTGCCGAGCAACACCGGAACGTTGTCGATCAGCCGGGTACTCCCCACCCGGGCCGCGATCAACAGCCGTGCTTCACCATCGACGGGCGCCGGCCCGAGGTCGGTTCCCCGCAATTCCAGGTAATCCACCTCGACCGCGGGCCGCGCGGCGAGGGTCTTCCACGCGGTCTCCAGGACCGCGTCCGCCCCGTCCCGGCCGACGAACGCCCCCGCGGTGAGGGCGGCCGACAAGACGATGGCGTCTTCGCGCTGTTCCGGCGTCAGGTAGACGTTGCGCGACGACAACGCGAGCCCGTCCCGCTCACGCACGGTCGGCACGCCGATGACGTGCGTGTCGATGTTCAGATCCCGCACCATCCGCTTGATCAGGACCAGTTGCTGGTAGTCCTTTTCGCCGAACAGGGCGTAGTCCGGGCGGAGCAGGTTGAACAGCTTCGCCACGACGGTGAGCACGCCGGCGAAGTGCCCGGGCCGGACCGCGCCCTCCAGCTCCTCGCCGAGCGGGCCGGGGTGCACGGTCACCACGGCGCCGTCGGCGTAAAGCGCGTCGGCGCTCGGGGTGAACGCGATTTCGACGCCGTCCTCGCTCAGGACAGCGAGGTCGGCCTCCAGCGGCCGCGGGTACGCCTCGAAGTCTTCGCCCGCCCCGAACTGCAGGGGGTTGACGAAGATCGAGGTGGCGACGACGTTGTTCGGCAGCCGCTTCGCGCGGCGGATCAGTTCGCGGTGCCCGGCGTGCAGCGCGCCCATGGTCGGCACGAGCGCCAGCTTGCGGCCGACGCCGTGCAGCGCCCGGCTGACCTGGCTCACGTGCTGGGGCGACGCGAACGTGTTCAGGGTGCCGCGGCTGAATTTCGGTGTGGTCACTGGTCTGGGGGCCCTTCGGCGGGATCGTCGAGGAGTTCGGTGAGGTCTTTGGCGGCCGCGGTGTCCAGCAGCCCGGCAGCCGTCGAACGCGCCACCGTGCGCTTGGCCAGCGCGCGGTAGGCCGGCGCCACGTCCGGCGCCCGGTCCGCCAGCACCGCGAGGTGCTTGCGGACCGTGCCGGCGTCGCCACGGGCGACCGGGCCGGTGAGGGCGCGGTCGCCGTGTCGCAGCACATTATCCAACGCCGCCGAGAGCAGTGGCGCGACCAGGCGTTCGGATTGCCCGATTCCGGCCTCCCGCAACAGGTCGGCGCAGTCCGCGACCAGCGTCATCAGGTGGTTTGCGCCGTGGGCCAACGCTGCGTGGTAGAGCGCTCGCGCGGAGTCGGGGATGCGCACCGGCTCGGCGCCCATCTCGACGGCCAGCGCTTCGCCGACGTTCCACGCCGCTTCGTCGCCTTCGGCCGCCGTGACGCCGATGCTGCACGCCGCCAGCCGCTCGAGGTCCTCCTCGCGGCCGGTGAACGTCATCACCGGGTGCAGGGCGAGCGGCAGCGCGCCGGCCTCGGCCGCGGGGGCCAGGACGTCGATGCCGTGCGCGCCGGAGGTGTGCACGACGATCTGCCCGGGCCGCAGCGACCCGGTGGCGACGAGCCCGCGGACCATCCCGGCCAGCGCGTCGTCGGGGAGGGCGAGCAGCACCAGGTCCGCCTGGCGGACGGTCTCGTCGGGCGGCAGCAGGGGCACGTCGGGGAGGAGGCGTTCGGCCCGCGCCAGCGAAGAGGCGGACAGGCCCGACGCGGCGACCACGGTGTGCCCCGCCCGGGCCAGCGCGGCGCCGAGCACGCTGCCCACCCGGCCGGCGGAAACGACGCCGACCGCGAGGCGGGCGGGCCGCATCATGGCGTGCGCCTGTGGACGCTCATGGCTGGCAGACTCCCTCTGCTCTCGTTCCAGTCCCTTTTCCGGGTACCGGACGACGGCGCGAGACTAACTCGCGCCAGCGCACGCCGTTGAGCCCGGGTGACCAGCTTCACCCGGACCGGTTCACCCGCGGGCGGCCTCGTCGGCGAGGCGCGTCGCCTCCGCGCGGGCGGCCTTCAGGGTGCGCAGGAGCTCCTGCTGGCGCTGCCGGTCGACGTCGCTGGTGAGCTGGTGCCGATCGAGGAACGCGAGCTCCGTGACGCTGGCCTGGTACACCGCCACGGCCCTCGCGGCCTGCTTGCCGGACTGCCGTTTCGCCTGCCGCCGCCACGCCCGCCGGCCGGGCAGGCTGGCCAGCAGCTCGACCTCCGACGGCGCGATCCACCGGGCCGCCGCCATGTGCGGCAGCGCGGCGGCGATGATCCGCTGCTCCCGCCGTCGCTGCAGGACGACCAGGTAGACGACGCCGAGGAACAGCGGCAGCATGATCAGGAAGTAGACGGTGAGGAACTTCGAGCCGCCGAGCAGCGCGGCGCTGTTCCACAGGGCGTGCAGGCAGACGGCGGCGAGGTACCCGGCGATCGGCGCGACGATCTTCAGCGCCTTGGTGGTCGTCCGCGCGGCGATGCCGATCCCGATGCCGGTGAGCACGGCGAACAGCGGGTGGGTGAAGGGCGCGAGCACGCCCCGCAGGAAGAACGCGGTGATGACGCCCTGGCTGTGCCCGTCGCCGAAGCCGTAGTCGTAGAAGGCCCGCCCGAAGTAGTAGATGTTCTCGGTGAAGGCGAACCCGGCGGCGCTGAACCCGGCGTAGACGACCCCGTCGACGACGCCGTCGAACTCACTGGACCGCCGCCAGAGGATGAGGACGACGAAGAGCGCCTTCGCGGCCTCCTCGACGACGGGGGCGGAGACGAGCGCGGCGACGGTGTTGCCGCTGCCCTGGCCGAGCAGCTCGTCCCCGACGGCCTCGGCGGTGGTGTTGATGAGCAGCGCGGTGATGGTCGCGATGCAGGCACCCCAGGCGAAGGCGAGCAGCAGGAACTTGGCGGGTTCGGGCTCCCACCGGTCGACCCAGAGGAACCCGGCGACAACGCCGGCCACGGGCACGAGCGCGGCGAGGACACCGATGGTGACGGCGAGGGGCCCGACCCGCGCGGTGGCGAGCCCGAACAGGAACAGGCCGCACAGGGCCACCACGATCAGCCCGAGCACCGGCAGCAGCACGGTGATCCGGCGAGGCCGCCGTCCGCGATCAAGTCCCGTCGCGGGCGAGAGGGTTCCGCTCACAGCCGGTCACCCTACGCGAGGGCGCGGGGACCGGAATGCCGCCTCGGCCCACGCCGAAGTCTGAGCCGGGCCCGACCGCCCCCCGGCCCGCACGCCCCGGCCTTCCGCCTCGGCCCACGCCGAAGTCTGAGCCGGGCCCGACCGCCCCCCGGCCCGCACGCCCCGGCCTTCCGCCCCGGCCCACGCCGAAGTCTGAGCCGGGCCCGACCGCCCCAATGTGGCGTTGGGCGCACCCAATGTGGCGTTCGGTGCATCCAACGCACCCAATGTGGCGTTGGGTGCATCCAGCGCACCCAATGTGGCGTTGGGTGCGTCCAGCGCACCCAACGCCACATTGGGGCGCTTCGGGTCTGGCGAGCCTGCGGCTCAGTCCTCCGCGCGCCGGCGGCGGCGGGGGGTCGAGCCCGTGCCGCCGTTGGCCGCCAGGAGTTCGCTCACCGAACGGCCCGCCGCGTGGGATCCGCTGCCCGGAGGCGGCTCGGGCGTCCGGTGGCCGTTGCGGGCGCCGTTGTGGCCGTTCTGCTCCACGTCGGCCGGGTCGACCGGGGTCATTCCGCGGCGGGACATCGAGGCCCGCTCGGCGACCATGCCTTCCCAGGCCGGTGGCTCGCCGTCCGGGCGCCGCCGGCGACCGCTGGCCGGGGGCTCCGGCGCCGCGGGGACCGCCGGCATTTGCTGGGATTCGTCCGGCTTGCGGCGACGGCCGCCGGAACGGCCCTGGAAGTTGCGGACCGACTCCGGCAACGTCGGGTTCGCCATCGGCGCCTCGGCCTGGGCCGCGGCCTCGCCCGGCGCCCGGTGCGAACCACCGTGCCGCGACGGCGGCTCGTCCAGGATCGGCGACATGTCCGCCCGCGAGAACTGCTCCAGCCGCGACGGGCGGCGGCCGTCGGCGGCCGGCACCGGCGTCGTCGGCGGAACCACCGGCGGCAGGTTCGTGCGCGACGGCTGCCGCGGCGACGGGCCGTTGCTCGGCACCGGCGTCGTCGGCGGGACGACCGGCGGCAGGTCCGTGCGGGAGGCCGCAGCGTCCCGCGGCATCGGCGCCTTCGGCTCGGGCGGCTTCGGCCGGTTCGGCCGCTGGCGCTCGGCGAAGTCGTCGCGGTTCTGGAAGGCCGCGCTCAGGTCCTTGACCGGACGGATGTCCGACCGCGACATCTCCGAAGGCTTCGGCGGCGGCACGTTCGCCCCAGGACGGCCCGGCGCACGCGGCGGCTCGGGCGCCTTGCGCGGCTCGGGCCGCACGCCGTTCGGCTGGCCACCGACGCGCGGCAGGTCCGAACGCGACATCTCCACCCGCGGAATATCGGGCCGCGACATCTCGACGCGCGGAATGTCCGGCCGCGACATCTCCACGCGCGGAATGTCCGCACGCGACGCTTCACCACGCGAACCGTTCGGCCGCGGCGCTTCTACCCGCGGGATGTCCGGCCGCGACATCTCCACCCGGGGAATGTCCGCACGCGACGCTTCACCACGCGAACCGTTCGACCGCGGCGCCTCCACCCGCGGAATATCCGGCCGCGACATCTCCACCCGCGGAATATCCGGCCGCGACATCTCCACCCGCGGGATGTCCGACCGCGACGCCTCCACGGGCCGGATGTCCGACCGCGACATCTCCGCCCGGCGCGCGGGCGGCGGCTCGGGGCGGCGGATCTCGGTCTTCGGCTCCGGCGGCCGCCGGATCTCCGTCTTCGGCTCCGGCGGGCGGCGGATCTCGGTCTTGGGCTCGGCGGGCCGCGGCACGTCACGGCGCGCCGGCTCGGCCGCGGCCTCCGGACGGCGCTCGGGCTGCTTCGCGATCTCGTCCGGCTTCGGCAGCCGCATCGGCTGCGACTCGGCCTGGCGGCGGGCCGCCTCGGCGCGCAGCTCCGCCGCCTTCAGCTCGCGCTGGGCGGCGTTCAGCGCCGGGTCGACCGGCGGGACCGGCGGACGGCGTTCGCTCAGCGGCTTCGGCCGGGCCATCTGCTGGGTGCTCTGGACGGAGACGTTCGCCGGCGTCTTCGGGACCGGCTTGCCGCCGAAGCCCTTGCCCTTGCCGAGGCCCTTGCCGTTCGCGGGCTTCGCGCCCGAGGCCTTGCGGCGGCGCTCGTCCAGGACGCGGTCGATCAGCTCGGTCGGCCGCTCGCCGCCCTCGACCACCGGCTTCTTCCCGGCCATCAGCTGCGCCGGCTTCTTCTTCGGCGCGCCGTCGGGGATCATCCGGTTGTCGTCGGACACCTTGCGCATCCGGGTCGCCTGCGCGGTCAGCGCCACGCGCTCGAGCAGAACCTCGCCGCCGAACAGCGACTGGAGGCTGTCGCGCAGCGCGGACACCTCGTTGCGCAGCGCCTCCAGCTCCTCTCGGCCCTTGGAGTCGGCCGCGGTGCGGTTCTCGGCCTCCACCTCCAGCTCGAATTCGCGCCGGGCCGCGATCTCGCGTTCCAGCTCCAGTTCGTACACAGCCTGCGCCTCGGCGACCGCGTCCTCGCTCTGTGCCGCGTGCTTGCGATACTTCACGGCGAGGAAAGCGCCGATCAGGGCGGCCCAGAGGGCCGCGACGATCCCCAGCCGGAGATAGCGGAGGTCGTCGCTGAGCACCAGTGCGAGGGTGGCTCCGATGGCGAGGACAAAGCCGACAACGAGCCACGGCCTGCCCAAGAGGCGGCCGCGCGAGTCGTCACCCACGCCGGTCATGACTGACACCGTACCTGCTCGTAATCCGAACGAGACCTACTCGGTCCAGCGAGCGGTGGGATTCCAGCGCTAACCGGTCGTCCCGCGGGTGCGCTCACGATCGTGGTCCTGCGGGGTGCGGCAGCAGTGTTCGAGCCACAAAGCCGCTGCTACCAGGGCCGCGGCGGAGCCGGCGCCGACCACCGCGGCGCGGGTGTCGAGCACCGCCGCGACGAGTTCGTCACGTCGCGGAAAAAGATAGGCGAGCGCGGCCAGCCAGGCGCCCGTCATGAAGGCGCCAGCGAGTGACGACGCCTTGGCGAGCGCCACCGATCGGGCGACCCCGATCGCGGCAACGACACGGCCGTTCTTGATCCGCGACCGGATCGAGAAGGCCAGCACGAGCTCGAGCACGGCCAGCACGGCGAAGGTGATGCCGGCGAGCAGCGGCAGTTGCGGCAGCGAGCCGTACGCGACCTGGAAGAGCAGGTAGCCGAGGCCCAGGCCGAGCAGCCCGGCCACCACCAGGTCACGGGGCCGGGTGAAGTGCATGCCTCAACCGTACCGTGGCAGGGTTGACTCTCCCCCGACTGGAGACTTCACCATGCGTCTTGTGGGCACCACCGCAACCTTCACCATCGGCGAGCTGGCCCGCCGGACCGGCCTGCCGGTCAAGACCATCCGGTTCTATTCGGACGAGGGCCTCCTGCCCCCGACCGACCGGACGGACGCCGGCTACCGCCTCTACGACGCGGCGGCGATGGCCCGCCTGGAACTGGTCCGCACCCTGCGCGAGCTGGGCCTGGGCCTCGCCGACGTCTCGGCCGCCCTGACCCAGTCGGCGACGGTCGGCGAGCTGGCGACCCGCCACGTCGAAGCACTCGACGAGCAGATCCGGCGCCTGCGGCTGCGCCGGGCGGTGCTGCGCGCGGTGGCCAAACGCAACTCGGAGCTGGAGGAGGTGAACCTGATGAACCGCCTCGCGTCGATGTCCGACGAGGAGCGCAAGCGGCTGGTCGACGAGTTCTGGGACGAGATGGTCGCCGGGCTCGACATCGACCAGGAGTTCTACCGCCGGATGCGCTCGGGCAAGCCGGAACTGCCCGACGACCCGTCGCCCGAGCAGCTCGAGGCCTGGATCGAGTTCGCCGAGCTGGTCCAGGATCCGGACTTCCGGGCCCTGATCCGCCGCATGAGCGAAACCCAGGCCCAGCAGATCAAGGACGGCGAGTTCGAGCACCCCGCGGAGGCTTGGCGCACCCACTGGAACGAGTGGATGGTCCGTGCCCAGGAAGCGGTCGACGCGGGAGAAAGCCCGACATCGGAGACGGGGCAAACGCTTGCGGCCGAGATCGCGACCGCCTCGGCGCGCCCGGACCAGGACGCGGCTGCGGCCGAGTTCCGCAGGGAGCTGGCGGACCGCTTCGCAGCGAGCGGCGACGCCCGCGCGGAGCGCTACTGGCAGCTGCTGGCCACGATCAACGACTGGCCACCGGTGCCGACGACCCAGCCGGCGGTGGGCTTCATGATCGCGGCTTTGCGCGGCTGAGCGCAGGGAGAGGGCAGCTCGGCGACGGGCCGGGGGTGATCGGTAACGGTCACCGCCGGTTCACCGATGAGTCACCTTTCCGCCTCAGCGCAGTTCGAGGTTCGTCCGGCGGACCGTGGCCACCTCGGCCGACGGGCGGGCCTTCAGCAGCGCCGCGATCGGGCCGTGGCCCGGCAGGATTGCGTCCGGGGCGATCTCCACCCACGGCACCAGCACGCTCGCCCGGTCCGGTGTGCCCGGGTGCGGCAGGAGCAGCTCCGGGTCGTCGGATGTCACGCCGTCCACCGTGACCACGTCGACGTCCAGGGTGCGGGGGCCCCAGTGCAGCTCGCGGACGCGGCCCGCCGACTGCTCGGCCGCCTGGCCTGTGCGCAGCCATGCCCAGTGGTCGCGGGCCGGGTCGTCCACGATGCAGACCGCGTTCAGGAAGTCCGGCTGGTCCTCGACGCCCCACGCCTTCGTCTCGTACACGCTCGACACCGCGACCAGCGCCGGGCGGACCGCGTCGAGGGCTGACCGAAGGAACCCCAGCCGGTCGCCCAGGTTGGAACCGAGGGAGAGGACCGCGCGGGTCACCGGGTGCGCCGGATCGTGACCGCCACGTCGTCGAACGTCAGGGGGATCGGGGCCGATGGCTTGTGCACCGTCACCTCGACGCCGGCCAGGCGCTCGTCGCGCATGACCTCGTCGGCGATCTTGCCCGCGACGCTCTCGATCAGGTCGTACGGCTCGCCCGCGACGATCCCCGCCGCCAGCTCGGCCAGCTCGCCGTAGTGCAGCGTCTTCGTCAGGTCGTCCGACGCCGCCGCGGGCCCGAGGTCGAGCCAGACCGTGATGTCGATGACGAACTCCTGGCCGTCGCGCTTCTCGTGCTCGAAGACGCCGTGGCGCCCGAACACGCGCAGTCCGGTCAGCGTGATCCGGTCAGACATCCGGCGAACCCTTCCACCAAGCGGCGGCCACCGCGACCGCGTCGAGCGAAGCCCCGACCTCGTGCACGCGGACGCCCCAGGCGCCGGCCGCCGCGGCTAGCGCGGAGATCGCGGCCGTGGCGTCCTCGCGACCGTCCGGCGGGCGGGGGGTGCCGTCCTTTTCGGACAGGAGACGGCCGAGAAACCGTTTGCGGGAGGCCCCGACGAGCACCGGGAAACCCAGTGACAGCAGCGAATCGAGCCCGCGCAGCAACGCCCAGTCGTGCTCGGCGTTCTTCGCGAAGCCCAGCCCGGGGTCCAGCACGATCGCGCTCTCGGCGACCCCCGCCGCCAGCGCCTCGTCCACTCTGGACAGCAGCTCGGCGCGGACGTCCGCCACCACGTCTTCGTACTTCGCGAGCGACTGCATGTCCTCGCTGTGCCCGCGCCAGTGCATCAGCACCCACGGCACGCCGGTCTCGGCCGCGACGCGCGCCATGTCCCGGTCGGCCAGCCCGCCCGAGACGTCGTTGATCACCTTCGCCCCGGCTTCGAGCGCCGCGGCGGCGACGGCGGCACGGGTGGTGTCGACCGACAGCGCCACGCCTTCGGCGGCGAGCGCCTTGATCACCGGCAGCACGCGCTGCAGTTCCGTTTCGGCGTCCACCCGCGACGCCCCCGGCCGCGTCGACTCGCCGCCGACGTCGATCAGGTCGGCGCCGCGCGCCCACATTTCGCGGGCGTGCGCCAGTGCCTGGTCGAGCCCGAGGTACCGGCCACCGTCCGAAAAGGAATCCGGCGTCACGTTCAGCACGCCCATCACGACGCACCGGCCGGGAGCGGGAAGCCCCACGCTCACCGGCGCGCCTTGATGAGGTCGAGCGCCTCCGCCCGCGAAGTGGCGGAGTTCTTGAACTGCCCCCGCACGGCGGAGGTGGTCGTGCGCGCGCCGGGCTTGCGGATGCCGCGCATGGCCATGCAGAGGTGCTCGGCCTCGATCACGACGATGACCCCGCGCGGCTCGAGCTTCCGGACGATCGCGTCGGCGACCTGCGAAGTCAGCCGCTCCTGGACCTGCGGACGCTTGGCGTAGAGGTCGACGACCCGGGCGAGCTTCGAAAGCCCGGTGACCTTCCCGGCGGCGTTCGGGATGTACCCGACGTGCGCGACGCCGTGGAACGGCACCAGGTGGTGCTCGCAGCTGCTGTACATCGGGATGTCCGTGACCAGCACGAGTTCCTCGTGGGACTCGTCGAACGTCCGGTCCAGGACCGCATCCGGCTCGGTGTACAGGCCCGCGAACATCTCGCGGTACGCGCGGGCCACCCGGGCGGGGGTCTCCTTGAGACCGTCCCGCTCCGGGTCTTCGCCGCACGCCAGCAGGAGCTCGCGGATCGCCTTTTCCGCCCGGTCGTGGTCGAAGACCGGGCGGTCGGCGTCACTGGGACTTTTCGGGTCCATCCACGTCACGACGCTCCCCCTCGCTCTGCTGGTTGCCGGCCTGGTCGGCGAACCAGCCGTGCTCACGAGGGCGTTCTTCACCACCGGGGCGCCACGACTGGCCCGGCTGACCGCCCGGCGACGTCGCCGGCGTCCAGCCCGGAGGGGCACCGTAGTTCGGCGGACCGCTCTGGCCGGGCGGGTAGCTGCCCGGTTGCTGGGCGCCGCCGTACGTCTGCGGCCAGTGCGCCGTTCCGTTGGGGCCGCCGTTCGGGCCGCCGTAGGGACGGCCGCCGTTCGGGTAGGCGCCCGGCGGGGCGTACGGGTTCGCGTTCGGGTCGACCGGGGACGGGTACGGCGGGCCACCGGGCAGGTCGCCCGCGCCCTGGGCGGTGCCGACCGGGGTCGGCTCCGGCTTCAGGACCGGCTTCTCCTTCTCCGGCGGCGGCCACGGCTCGCCGCGCTCCATCGCCAGCTCGCCCGGGGTCTTGATCGGCGGCTTGTCCGACGGCGTCCGCTCACCGAACTCGTTGAACACGGTGATGTGCGGGCGCTTCTCGACCGTCGCGAAGATCCGCTCCAGGTCCTTGCGGGTCAGCGTCTCCTTCTCCAGGAGCTCGATGACCAGCTCGTCGAGCACGTCGCGGTAGGTGTTGAGCACGTGCCACGCCTCGGTGTGCGCCGTCTCGATGAGCTTGCGCACCTCCTCGTCGATCTCGTGCGCCACTTCCAGCGAGTAGTCCGCCTGCCGGCCGGCCGAGCGGCCGAGGAACGGGTCGCCCTGCTCCTGGCCGTACTTGACCGCGCCGAGCCGGGCGCTCATGCCGTACTCGGTGACCATCGCGCGGGCGATCTTCGTCGCCTGCTCGATGTCCGACGACGCGCCGGTGGTGGGCTCGTGGAAGACGAGCTCCTCGGCCGTGCGGCCGCCCATCGCGAAGACCAGCCGCCCGATCATCTCGGAGCGGGTCATCAGGTCCTTGTCGTCCTCGGGGACGAGCAGCGCGTGCCCGCCCGTGCGGCCGCGCGGCAGGATCGTCAGCTTGTAGACCGGTTCGATGTCCGGCATCGCCCACGCGGCGAGCGCGTGCCCGCCCTCGTGGTAGGCCGTGATCTTCTTCTCCTTCTCGGAGATGATCCGGCTCTTGCGGGCCGGGCCGCCGACGACGCGGTCGACCGACTCCTCCAGCGCCACGTCGGTGATCACGTGCCCGTTCTGGCGGGCGGTGAGGAGCGCGGCCTCGTTCAGCACGTTCGCCAGGTCGGCGCCGGACATGCCGACCGTCCGCTTGGCCAGGCTGGTCAGGTCCGTGCCCTGGGCGATCGGCTTGCCCTTGGCGTGCACCTCGAGGATCGCCTTGCGGCCGCGCAGGTCGGGCGCGGACACCGGGATCTGCCGGTCGAACCGGCCGGGGCGCAGCAGCGCCGGGTCGAGGATGTCGGGCCGGTTGGTGGCCGCGATCAGGATGATGCCGCCGCGCGCGTCGAAACCGTCCATCTCGACGAGCAGCTGGTTCAGCGTCTGCTCGCGCTCGTCGTGCCCGCCGCCGAGGCCGGCGCCGCGCTGGCGGCCGACCGCGTCGATCTCGTCGACGAAGATGATGCACGGCGCGTTCTGTTTGGCCTGTTCGAACAGGTCACGGACGCGGGATGCACCGACACCGACGAACATCTCGACGAAGTCCGAGCCGGAGATCGTGTAGAACGGCACGCCCGCCTCGCCGGCGACGGCCCGCGCGAGCAGCGTCTTGCCGGTACCCGGCGGCCCGTAGAGCAGCACGCCCTTCGGGATCTTCGCGCCGAGCGCCTGGTACCGCGCCGGGTTCTGCAGGAAGTCCTTGATCTCGTACAGCTCTTCGACGGCCTCGTCGGCGCCCGCGACGTCCCCGAAGGTCGTCTTGGGCATGTCCTTGTTCAGCTGCTTGGCCTTGGACTTGCCGAAGTTGAGGACGCGGTTGCCGCCGCCCTGGGCGTTGTTCATCATCCACATCAGCAGGCCCAGCACGAGGGCGAGCGGGATGGCGAAGATGAGGATCTGGGTCAGCACGCCCTGCTGGGTCACCTTGGTGGTGAACTTGGGGCCGGCGTCGCCGTTCTTCGCGGCCAGCAGCTTGTCGTAGATCTCAAGCGACGCGTTGGCCGGGTACTGCGAAATGATCTGGGTGACTTGCTGCCCGTCGACGTCGATCGGCCGCGAGAGGAGCAGCTTGACCTGCTGTTCCTTGTCCTCGAGGCTGGCTTCCTTGACGTTGTTCGAGGTGATCTGGGAGTTCGCCACCGAGATGGGTGCCTGGGTGTACCCACGATCACTGTCGAAGATCGTGTTGTACGCGAACAACGCCAGCAACCCCGCGACGATCCACAGCAGTGGGTTCCTGAGCACGCTCTTCCGGTTCATACGACTCGGCCCTGGTGGCCTCGACCCTCCCTGGTTGGGCGGCTCCTGTGATACCCGCCATCACGATCTTGACAACCCGTGGTGCCTGGACACCTGCCCATCAGGGTACCGCCCGCTGCCGCGTTCATCCCCTGTGAGCCTCTCGCAGGTCAACGGGCGATACCGCGCCCAGGTTCCCGGCGGGCGCCCGCAACGTTCACGCTATCGCGTGCCATCGGACACACTGCTCACCATCTCGCCCAGCCTGGTCCTCAGTGTCGCCGGGTCCGCCGGCGCCACGGTGACCCACTCGCGCCCGTCCGTACCTGCGCGGGAGAGGCTCAGGTAGCGCCCGGTCGCGGTGTCGAACCAGCCCAGCACCCGTGACCGCTGCCGGGCCCCGACCTGCGAACGGCTGTTCGCTGCCAGCTGACCGCCCCGCTGCCGGGGCTGCCCGGCGATCCGGCCGTACGCCTCGCGCGGATCGACGGCCAGGCGTTCGCTCAGCGGCACCCGCCGGGGCCGCCCGCGCCGCTTGCCGTCGTCCTCCGCCGGCCCGGACGGCAGCGGCACCGGCACCGGCACCCGGATCGGCGCGGTGTGCAGGGCCTCGTCCAGCGGAAGTGTGACCGACGCCTCGCTGCCGCGCGGCCCGGCCGGCAGGATCCCGACGACGGCCGAGACGAGACCGTCCGGCGGGACGTCCCGCAGCCAGATGCCGTCGGCGTCCTGGACCGCGAGCACGGCCTTGGTGTCGTCACCCGCCGCGAGGACGCCGACGGTCGGCGCCTCGAACTGCGGGATGTGCAGCGCATCGATGGTCAGCGGGGCGAAGGCCAGCAGGTGCAGCGCGTCCTCGATCGGCGGCGCGAGCCGGCCGCGCGGGTCGCGGATGTCCCGCGCCTTGAGCTCCACGTCGGCGCGGTGGCGCAGCGAGACGCGCTCGTCCTCGGTCGCGCCGTGCGACCGGACGATCAGCGGGTAGGGCAGCTCGCCGACCTGCGCCGACTCCCAGAGGAAATCGAACGCCAGCGGCGAGAAGAACTCTTGCATCATCACTCTCCCGGCTCGGACTCTTGCTCAGCGTAGCCCGCACCACCGACAAAACCGGACCGTCACGGGGCGGCTGGGCACGTCCGAAGACCGATCTTCCCGGAGTTCAGACCGTGCTGGTCGTCGCGGCGCCCGCGAGCATCTCGCCGAGGCGGTGCCGCAGCGTCGCGGCGTCGGCGGGGGCGATGGTGATCCAGTCCCGGCCGTCACGGCCGCGGGTGGCCTGGGTGAAGTAGCGGCCGGTCTCGGTGTCGAACCAGCTCAGCACCGGCGAGCGGCTGCGCCCGCCCATCCGGGTGCGGGCGTTGGCGCCGATCTGGCCGCCGCGCAGCCGGGGCTGGGCGTGCAGCCGGGCCAGCGCCTTGCGGTCCTCGTCGGCCGAAGCGCGCTCGTCGCCGTTGCCCCGGCGCTGCATGAAGTCGACGCCGTGCGCGCCGACCAGCTGCTCCAGCGGCACGGTGAGCGACTTCTCGCTCCCGCGCGGGGCACCCGGCAGCAGCGAGACGATCGCGCTCGCGAGCCCGTCGGGCGGGCACGGCTGCAGGTGCAGGCCGCGGGTGTCCTGGACGGCGAGCAGCCCCTGGCCGCCCAGCACGCCGGCGAACGACAGCAGCGGCTCGGCGTCCGGGGCGATCAGCTGGACGGCGTCCAGGCTCAGTTCCGCGGTCGCCAGGACACCGAAGTAGTCCTCGAGGTGCGGCTCGGGCCGGCCGCGGCCGTCGGCGAGCCCGCGCGCGGTGAGCCCCTCCAACGTGCGGCGGCGCAGCAGCGCCCGCTCGTCGACGGTCGCACCGTGCGAACGGATCCGGAACGGGTACGGCAGCTCGCCCAGCCCGGCGGACTCCCACAGGAAGTCCACCTCGACCGGGGTGAGCAGCTCAGCGTTCGGCATCGAGCCACTCCCAACGAGAACGGGCCGGGCACACCGGCGGTGTGCCCGGCCCGGACGGATCAGCGGTCTTCGTCGTCCCCGGACCACGCGCCGATGACCGGCGGCGGGGTCGCCTGGTTCGCGCCGAAGGCCTCGTCCGGGTCCGCCTCGATGAGGAAGGACGCGTGCGTGTGCTCCTCGTCCTGCTCGCCCTGGGCACCGTGCGGAGCCATGCCGCCCATGCCCGGGCTCATCGGCGGCGGGGTCTGCCCGCCGATGGTGCCCGCGGACGAGACGACGCCCTGCTGCGGCGCCTGGGCCGAAGCGGCGCTCTGGCCCTCGGCCGAGGCCAGGGAGGTGTCGTTCTCGGCCTTCGCGCCGGACTTGCTGCCGGAACCCAGCGCCCGCGACGCCAGCGCGCCGAGGCCGCCGGCCAGGCCGCCGACGCCGAGGCCCATGCCGATCTTGCCGAGCGGGTTGCTGCCGCCGGGGTGGGCGCTGCCCGACCCGGCGGTGCCCGCGCCGGTGACCGAGCCGGCCCCGGTGACCGAGCCGCCGGCCGCGTCGCTGCCCAGCGCCGCCGCGTCGTGGCCGAAGCCCGACGCCGCCGCCGCGCCCGGGACGCCGCCGTGGCCGCCGTTCGGGCCGACCCCGGCGTGCTGCGCGCCGAACGCGCCGCCGTGGCCGCCGAAGCCGGTGCCGTTCGCGGCGAAGACCGCGCCACCGGCACCGGAGAGGCCCTCGACCGGGCCGGTGCTGCCGACGGTGTTGACCGAGTTGAACGAGAAGGAGTTGTGCGACGCCGTCGGCTTCATGCCGAGCGACTCCGGGCCGAAGCTCGGGGTCGAGTTGTCGACCTCCTTCATCGCCTGCGTGTAGGCGTTGAAGAAGGCGACCTGCTGCGCCTTGACGTCGTTGGCCGCGTCCGCCTGCGCCTTCTGGTCGGCGATCAGCGCCGCCGGACCGCCGGCCAGCGCGGCCGTCATGGCCTGCTTGGGGTCGTAGTCCTTCGGCGCGGGCATCTTCTTGACCTCGGCGGCCGCCGCGGCCTGCCGGGCGAGCCGGTCGGACATCGTGTGCGCGGCGTCGGAGGCCTGCGAACCGGAGTTCGCGATGGCCACCAGCGCGCCCTGCGCGCCCGCGGCACCGCGGCCGACCCAGGCGTTGCCCAGCTCGGCGATCGCGTTGTACAGGTGGTCGGACGCCTGCTTCAGCTCGCTGCCGTGGTGCGTCCAGACGTGCCCGGTCGCCTCGGCGGTGCCGGGGTCGTTGTTGTTGACCGCGCCGGCGTAGAGCTGCTGGCTTTCCTGCGCGTTCCAGTTCGGCGGGTTGGCGATCGCGCGGTCGCTGCCCATGTCGAAGCCGCCGGCGCTGCCGCGGGCGTTGGCGACGATGTTCTGCGACGACGCGTTGTCGCCGAGCGGGACCAGCGAGCCCTGGTCGGCAGAGCCGGGAGTGGTCGCCGGCTGGTCGGTGTGGTTCGGAGCCATGACTACGAGTTCCCCCTCTGGGCTCAGGCGTTGCGGAACGGATCGGCGGCGGCCTGGTCGATCTCGTGGTACCGGGACATCGCCGTGACGATGCCCTCCTCGGCGGCGGAGTACTGGTCGAGCAGGTTCTGCAGCGCGGCGGCGTAGGAGTCGCCCCCGCCGTCCGCGCGCTGCACGAACTTCGCGGCCATCGCGTTGCCGACCGGGTTGTCGCCGAGCTTCGGCGGCTGGGCGAGCGTCCCCGCGCCGGCGAGCAGGGCCTCGACGGCGTCCTTGCCGGTGCGGATCTTGTTCAGCACGGCCTGTGCGGCGTCGGGATCGATCCCGACCTGACCCGCCGCGGCCGCGGCCTTGAAGGCGTTCGCGTCGGCAGTGCTGCTGTTCCCCATCTGCACTCTCTCCCGTTCCCCCGACCCGGTTCACCGCGGGCACGATTGGTCTTCGCATAGGTTAACGCACGTGATCAGAGCCTATGACGCAAACAGCGTCCCCCGGGTTCCGAAAATCCGGTGGTTGCGGTGAACGGTCGGTGAACTCCACCGGCGGACTACGAGGTGTAGACCTTCGGGTCCAGGGTGCCGATGTAGGGCAGGTCCCGGTACCGCTCGGCGTAGTCGAGGCCGTAACCGACGACGAACTCGTTCGGGATGTCGAAGCCGATGTACTTCACCGGCACGTCCACCTTCACCGCTTCCGGCTTGCGCAGCAGCGAGACGACCTCGAGCGACGCCGGGTTCCGGCTGGCGAGGTTCTTCAGCAGCCACGACAGCGTCAGGCCGGAGTCGACGATGTCCTCGACGATCAGGACGTCCCGGCCCGCGATGTCGCGGTCGAGGTCCTTGAGGATCCGCACGACGCCGGACGACGAGGTCGCCGACCCGTAGGAGGACACGGCCATGAATTCCAGCTGCGTCGGCAGCGGCAGCGCGCGGGCGAAGTCGGTCATGAACATGACCGCGCCCTTCAGGACGCCCACCAGCAGGAGTTCGCCCTGCCCGTTGGCCGGGTAGTCGGCGGCGATCTGCTCCGCCAGCTCCGCGATCTTGTCCTTGATCTGCTGCTCGGTGACGAGCACGGAGGCGATTTCGCCCTCGTACACGGGTCATTCTCCTCGGGTGGTGGGTTGGGAGGTGAGGCAGAGCCTGCCACGGCACCGGCTCGCCTCCAAGTTGCCGGGTAGCCAGACGCCGCCCTGTCCACGCCAGTGGGCGACCAGCGCGTCGACCGCCCGCAGGTGGGCGTCGGTGAGTTCTCGCACGCCCGAGGCCAGCAGCCACCTGCGGAGAACCCGGCGGCGGACCGCCGCGGGCACCGGCTCGAGGACACCCACATCCAGCCCATCGGGGCCGCCCGCGCGGGTGAAGATCGTGTCCGCCATTGTGTCCAGCGCCTCATTGTCCTCGCGCAGCTGGGCCGCCGTTCGGGCGAGCGCAGCGGCCACCCCGCCGTTGAGGACGTCCTCCAGCAACGGCAGGACTTCGGTGCGCAACCGGACGCGCGTGAAGCGCGGTTCGGCGTTGTGCGGGTCGTCCCACGGCTCGACGCCGAGTTCGGCGCACGCGGCCCGGGTGGTGGCGCGCGGGACGGCGAGCAGCGGCCGGCCCCACGGCGGGTCGTGCGGGCGCATTCCCGCCAGGCTGCGCGGGCCGGAGCCGCGGCCGAGCCCGAGCAGCACCGTTTCGGCCTGGTCGTCGAGGGTGTGGCCGAGCAGGACGAGGGCGTGCCCGGCGAGCGTCCGGTAGCGGGCCTTGCGCGCGGCGGCTTCCGGGCCGCCGGGGCCGGTCACGTCGGCCCGGCGCACCTCGGCCTCGTCGACGCCGAGGGACTTCGCGGCGGCGGCCGCGTCGAACGCGATCTTCGCCGAGCCCTCCTGCAGGCCGTGGTCGACGACCAGCGCGCGGACGACGTGCCCGCGGTGGTGCCCGACGTACGCGGTGGCCTCGGCCAGCGCGAGGGAGTCGGCGCCACCGGAGACCGCGACACAGAGTTCGGCCGGGGCATCGACGGTCTCCAGGAAGCCGCGCACGGCCCGCCGGACGGCCGCGACCGCGGGCCCGGTCATCCGTGCAGGCGCCGGACCCACGCCGCCGGATCGGCGATCTCGGCGCGCGACGGCAGGGTGTTCGGCGACCGCCAGACGGCGTTGAAGCCGTCCATGCCGACGGCGTCCACGACGTGCTTCGTGAACTTCGCGCCTTCTTCGTACTGACGGATCTTCGCGTCGACGCCGAGCAGCGCGCGCAGCAGCCGGTCGAAGACGCCGCCGCCCTTGCGCCGGGCGGTGAACCGCGCGCGGATCGTGTCGACGCTCGGCACGACCTGCGGCCCGACGGCGTCCATCACGTAGTCGGCGTGGCCCTCCAGCAGCGTCGAGAGGGCCAGCAGCCGGTCGAACACCGCGCGTTCCTTCGGCGACTGGAGCAGCTCGGCCAGGTTCAGCTTCGGGCCCTGCTTGATCGCCTCGGGCAGCCGGCCGAACAGGTCGGCCAGGCTGTCGGTACCGCCGCCGGCGAGGCCGGAGACGAGTCGCTCGACCTCGTCGGCGAAGTAGTCGCGCAGCCACCGGACCGCGGTGAACTGGAGCCGGTGGGTGCATTCGTGCAGGCAGACCCAGAGCCGGAAGTCGTGCCCGGACACGTCCATCGCGCGCTCGGCGGCGACGACGTTCGGCGCCACCAGCAGCAGCCGGCCTTCGCGGTCCGGGCCGCCGAAGGGGTCGTACTGGCCGAGCACGCGGCTGGCGAGGAAGGCGAGCACCAGCCCGGTCTGCACGCCGGCGCCGCCGGCCAGGATCGGCCCGAGCGGCCCGCCCTGCTGCGGCAGCGCGCGCCCGGTCAGCGCGTCCAGCCCGGCCGCGGCCGACCGGACCCAGCCCGGGCGGTCGACGACCTCGCCGGGCAGCAGCGGCAGGTCCAGCCCCAGGTTCGTCAGCCCCCGCACGTGCCCTTCGGCCTCGACGGTCAGCTCGCGCAGGTCGGTGACGGCCTCTTCGGCCTGTTCGCGCGGAACCTGCGGGCCACCGCGCACGAGCAGCGCGCCGGTCTGCGCGGCGATCGCCCAGTCGACCATGGGCCGGGTCTGCGTTTCCTGACTCACCCTTCCGACGCTACCTGCCCCGGGCGGGTTTCCGGCCACGATCTTCGTACGGTTCGGCTCCGCTACGAGCAGCCGCACTTGCGGAGGCTCGTCGCGAGGGCGTCGATCGCGTCGCGGCCGGGTTCGGTGTCGGAGCCGTTGGACATGAACGCGAACACCAGCACCCGGCCGTCCTGGTCGAGGACCAGCCCGGCCAGCGTGTTCACGCCGGTGAGCGTGCCCGTCTTGGCCCGCACCCAGCCGCGGCCGGCCTGCGACGCCGGCGTGTCGAACCGCTTGTCGGCGAGGGTGCCCGAGCCGCCCGCCACCGGCAGGCCCGCCAGCACCGGACGCAGCTTCGCGGTGCTCGGGTTCTTGCCCTCCGGCGCCGCCGCGGCGGCCAGCAGCTGGGTCAGCAGCCGCGCCGGGATGCGGTTCTGCGACGAGATGCCGCTGCCGTCGGACAGCACGACCCCGCTGACGTCGAACCCGTGGTCCTTCAGGACCTTGATGGTCGCCTTGGCGCCGCCGGCGTAGCTGGCTTCCTCACCGTTCGCGAGCGCGACCTGCCGGGCGACCGCCTCGGCGAGGACGTCGTCGGACAG
This sequence comes from Amycolatopsis sp. CA-128772, assembly GCF_002904295.1. Classification (GTDB taxonomy): domain Bacteria; phylum Actinomycetota; class Actinomycetes; order Mycobacteriales; family Pseudonocardiaceae; genus Amycolatopsis. The sequence goes on along the minus strand of NZ_PPHG01000057.1, from coordinate 48,175 downwards.
CTCCATCAGGTCCGACACCAGCTCGGTCAGCGGAGCCGACTTGACCTCGGCCACCACCTTCGCGTCCTTGGGCGCGGTCGCCAGGCCGCCCGCCGAAGCGCCCAGCTTCGAGGCGACCGAAGAGGCCAGCGCGCTGCCCGCGTTCGCCGTGCGTTGCGAGTTGTTGTCCTTGGGGTTGATGCGGCCGCCGTCGGCCATCACCGGCGCCATCTGCGTCGCGTACGTCGAAGGCGCGTCACCGGCTTCCCAGCCGGGCGCGGTCGTCGCCCCCTTGAACAGGGTCAGGTCGACCTGCACCTTCTTGACCCCCGGCACCGCCTTCTTGACCTGCGCGACGAGGTCGTCGACGTGCGCGCCGCCCGGGTACAGCGGGGAGTCGGTGCCCAGCGGCAGGTTGGTGAGCGTCGTGTCGCCGCCGCCGACCAGGATCACCGTGCCCGGGTCGGCGCCCTGCACGATCTTGGTCGACAGGCGCAGGTTGTGATCCAGCGAGAGCAGCGCGGCCGCGGACGTGAGCACCTTCGTCGTCGACGCGGGCGTCACCGGGGTCCCCGAGCTGTGGTCCCACAGCGCGGTCCCGGTCACCGGGTCGACCACGCTGCCGGTGAGCTGCCCGAGCGCGCCGCTGCCGGCCGCCCCGGCCAGCGCGGACTTGACGCCGTTGGCGGTCGGCGCCGGGCCGGCCACGGCCGGGCCCTGCAGCTGGCGCGTCGCCGAGGCCGGCGACGGCGCGTCGCCCTTGGGCGCGTTGGGCGCCCACGGCAGGGCGAGCCGGTTCGCCACCTTCGGCATCGCGGCGGCGACCCCGCCGCCCGCCAGCACCAGGAGGACGACCACGACCAGCGCGATCAGCTTGCCCTTGCGCCGCTTCTTCGGCGGCTCTTCGCCGGCCGGCGCCTCGGCCGCGGGCGGCACCGGCGGCTCGGCGGGCGGCTCGGTCCGCGGCTGGTCCGGGCGGGGCTGGTCGGGCCGCGGCTGGGGCTGCTGCTGGAAGGCGCCGGGGAACTGGGTCGGCCGCTCGATCCCGACGGTCGCCTCGGCGTCGAACCGCTGCCCGTCGGGCTCGATCCGCTGCGGGCGGGCCAGCGTCCCGGCGGACGCCGAGGGCACCACCCCGCGCGGCGGCTCCGGCGGCAGCGCGGGCCGGCGGTCACCCGGCTCGGCCGGCCGGTCGCCCGCCCGGTCCTCCCGCAGCTCGATGCGCTGGGACCAGGGTGCGTCGGGCCGCTGCTGCTGGGGTTCGACGCGCTGCGGCTCGGCACGTGGTGGCTGCTGCGGCGGCTCTTCGCGGCGGCCCAGCTGCTCTTCGCGGCGTTGCTGCTCCTCACGCCACAGCTGCAGCTCTTCACGCCACGGCTGCTGCGGCTCCTCGGGCTGCTCACGACGTTCCGGCTGCTCACGGGACCAGACATCGCGCTCGACCGGCACCACCGGCGTCGGCTGCTTCACCTCGATGAACTGGGTGCTCTCCGCGGCCGGCTTCGGCTCGGGCTGCTCGACCCGGATGTACTCGGTGCCCTCTTCGGCCGGCTTCGGCGGCTGCTGAGGTTCGCGGCTGCCGAGCCGGTCGGCCAGGTCCTGCTTGGCCGGGGCCGGGGCCGGTGGGGGCGCCGGCTCCTCCGCGGGCGCGTTCAGGCCGGGGACCGGCTCAGGCGCCACGTTCGGCGCGAACCACGATCCCTTCGGCGCGTCGCTGGCTGTGACCTTGGGCACGCCGGGATTGCCGCCGTGACCCGCCGGCGGGTCGGGCAGGGCCATCGGAGTGGTTTCCCGCACGCCGGACGACGAGCGGTCTTCGTCCGACGAAGGCCACATCGGCTGGTCGTTTTCCGGCACCCACCACTCCTTCTCACCTGCCCCGGAAGGGGCCAAGCTCACATGCCGCGAGGCCGACATCGATGCGACTCCGCGCAGGGGCGTAGTCCACACTAGGAGACGTCAAGACAGTCTTGAAGGTTGCCGCCCGCGACGGGCGGGCACGCCCGGATCTATAAAGAAGCAGCGAGGACGCCGTGGAGTTCGACGTCACGATCGAAATCCCCAAAGGGGAGCGCAACAAGTACGAGGTCGACCACAAGACCGGCCGCATCAAGCTGGACCGGACCCTGTTCACGGCCACGCAGTACCCGGCCGACTACGGCTTCATCGACGACACCCTCGGCCAGGACGGCGACCCGCTCGACGTGCTCGTCCTCGTGCAGGAGCCGACGTTCCCCGGCTGCCTGATCCGCTGCCGCGCCATCGGCATGTTCCGGATGACCGACGAGAAGGGCCCGGACGACAAGGTCCTCGCGGTCCCGACGAACGACCCGCGCCTGGAGCACCTGCGCGACATCCACCACCTGAACGAGTTCCACAAGCTGGAGATCCAGCACTTCTTCGAGGTCTACAAGGACCTCGAGCCCGGCAAGAGCGTCGAAGGCTCGTCCTGGGTCGGCCGCACCGAGGCCGAGAGCGAGATCGCCCGCTCGTACGAGCGCGAGACCGACCGCCTGGCCAAGGAAGACGCCAACGGGACCGGTCACTGAACTGAGAAAAGGCCCCCTCGGGAGATCCCGAGGGGGCCTTTTTTCGTGCGGTCAGTGCGCCAGGGCGAGCGCCGGGGCGTCCGCCTCGGCCTCCGCGCGCTGCTCCATCGCCGACTTGTCCGACAGCGGCTTCTCCTTGAGGAACCACACCAGCGCGAAGCCGACGGTCAGCACGATCCCGCCGACCAGGAACACCGTGCTCATCGAGTCGGCGAAGCCCTGCAGGATCGGCCGCGCCAGCGCCGGGTCGAGCGTCGAGAGGAACGACGTGTCGTTGACGTCGAGGCTGCCGCTCTTCAGTTGCTGCGCGAACGCGGGGTTCTGGGCCAGCGCCGACACGTAGGCCGGGTTGGTCAGCGCCGAGCGGATGGCGTTCGCGATCCGGTCGCCGACCGTGCCGAACAGGATCGACAGGAACACCGCGGTGCCCGCCGTGCCGCCGATCTGCCGGAAGAACGTCGCCGCCGAGGTGGCGACGCCGATGTCCTGCGGGCGGACGTCGTTGGTCGCGGCCAGCACCAGCGTCTGCATCGAGGCGCCGAGGCCGAGGCCGATCACGAAGGCGATCACCATGACCAGCGCCAGCGAGCTGTCGACGGTGATCGTCGACAGCGCGAACAGCGCCGCCGCCATCAGGCCGATCCCGGCCACCGCGAACATCTTGTACCGGCCGGTGGCCGCGATGATCCGGCCACTGGTCAGGCTGGCGACCATGATCCCGAGGGTCAGCGGGAGCATCTGCAGGCCGGCCTGGGTCGGCGTCGCGCCCTTGACGATCTGCAGGTACAGCGGCAGCGACATCATCGCGCCGAACATCCCGGCGCCCTGGACGACGGTGACGATGGTCGACATCCGGAACACCGGCCGGTCGAACAGGCGCAGCGGCAGCAGGGCGGCGTCGCCCATCCGGCGTTCGATCCAGACGAACGCGGCCGCGCCCAGCCCGCCGACGACGTACATGGCGATCGAAGCGGCGGAGCCCCAGCCCCACTCGCGGCCCTGCTCGGCGACGATCAGCAGCGGCACCAGGCCGGTGGCCAGCGCGACCGCACCCCAGTAGTCGACCTTCTGGTCCACGCGGCTGTGCGGGAGGTTCAGCACCTTGCTGACGACGACCAGCGCGGCGAGCGCGATCGGGACGTTGACCAGGAAGACCCAGCGCCAGCCGGTGATGCCGGCGAAGGTGTCGATGCCGGCGAAGAACCCGCCGACGACCGGGCCGGCGACGCTCGAGATGCCGAAGACGGCCATGAAGTAGCCCTGGTACTTGCTGCGCTCACGCGGCGCGGTGATGTCGGTGATGATCGCCAGCGCGAGGGACATCAGGCCACCGGCACCGAGCCCCTGGAAGGCGCGGAAGGCGGCGAGCTCGTACATCGACGTCGCCATGCCGCTGGCCAGCGAGCCGACCAGGAACAGCGAGATCGCCGTGAGGTACATGGGCTTGCGGCCGTAGAGGTCGGACAGCTTGCCGTACAGCGGCGTCGAGAGCGTCGCGGTGATGAGGTAGGCGGTGGTGGCCCAGGCCTGCAGGGACAGGCCGTGGAGCTCGTCGGCGATGGTGCGCATCGAGCTCGACACGATGGTCTGGTCGAGCGCGGCGAGGAACATGCCGAGCATCAGCCCGGACAGCACGGTCAGGATCTGGCGGTGAGTCAGTTTGCCGTTCGTAGCGGCTGCTCCTTCCGCCGTGGTGGTGTCGCTCATGGTGGTCTCCCTCGGAAGTCTCCGCGTAGTTGCTTGTACCGTTCAACTACTTGCTTGACCCAAGTATTCCGCGAGACGCTTGTATCGTGCAACCAAATATTCTGTGACCCCGGTCTCGGACACGCCGAAGGGCGGCACTTTCACGTGAAAGTGCCGCCCTCGGGGTTCGGGGTCAGGCGGAGTAGCCCGGGATGGGGAACGGCGCCAGGAACTCGCGGATCTCCGCGGCGATCGTGTCCAGCGAGGCCTCGTCGGACGCGGCCGCCGCGGTGATCGTGCGGTCGATCCACGCCGCCACCTCGACCTGGTGCTCCGGCCGCAGGCCGCGGGTCGTGATCGCGGACGTGCCGAGGCGGATGCCGGACGGGTCGAACGGCTTGCGCGGGTCGAACGGCACCGTGTTGTAGTTCAGCTCGATGCCCGCGCGGTCGAGGGCCTGCGCGGCCGGCTTGCCCGCGACCCCCTTGTTCGTCAGGTCGATCAGCAGCAGGTGGTTGTCGGTGCCGCCGGACACGAGGTCGTAACCGCAGGCCAGCAGCGCGTCGGCCAGCGCGCGGGCGTTGGCGACGATCGTGTGCGCGTAGTCGCTGAACGACGGCTGCTGCGCCTCCCCGAGGGCGACCGCGATCGCCGCGGTCGTGTGGTTGTGCGGGCCGCCCTGCAGCCCCGGGAACACCGCCTTGTCGACGGCCTTCGCGTGGTCGGCGTCGGAGAGGATCATCGCGCCGCGCGGGCCGCGCAGGGTCTTGTGCGTGGTCGTCGTGATCACCTGCGCGTGCCCGACCGGCGACGGGTGCGCGCCGCCCGCGACCAGGCCGGCGATGTGCGCGATGTCGGCGACGAGCACCGCGTCCACCTCGGCGGCGATCTCGGCGAACGCCGGGAAGTCGATCGTGCGCGGGATCGCCGTGCCGCCGGCGAAGATCAGCTTCGGCCGGTGCTGCCGAGCCAGGTCGCGCACCTGGTCGAGGTCGACGCGGCCGGTCTCCTTGGCGACGCCGTAGCGCACCGGCGTGAACCACTTGCCGGTCGCGGAGACGCTCCAGCCGTGCGTGAGGTGGCCGCCGTCGGGCAGCGCCATGCCGAGCACGGTGTCACCGGGCTGGGCGAAGGCCAGGTACACGGCCAGGTTCGCCGGCGACCCGGAGTACGGCTGGACGTTCGCGTGGTCGGCGCCGAACACGGCCTTCGCCCGCTCGATGGCCAGCTGCTCGACCTGGTCGATGAACTGCTGGCCCTCGTAGTACCGCTTGCCCGCGTAGCCCTCGGAGTACTTGTTGGTGAGCACACTCCCGGTCGCCTCGAGCACGGCCTGTGAGACGTAGTTCTCCGAGGCGATCAGGCGGATCTTGTCGTGCTGGCGCTTGGCTTCGTCCTCGACGAGCCCGGCGATGGCTGGGTCGGCGGTGGCGAGCGCGTTCAGTTTCGGCTGGTGTGTCATGGCGTACTCCGGCTCTGGAGTGGCCTTCACCCAGGCGCGCGGTGCCGGCCTCGTCGTCGCTTCCCGGTGGTGCTCCACCTCGATGGCGCCAGTCGCTGCTGCAGGGGAAGAGCGTAGTCCACGACGCTTGAGCCTCGGTTTACGCGATGTTCAGGGCACGACCACGACGCCCATCGACCGGGCGGTGCCGGCGATCGTGCGCATCGCCGCCTCGACGTCGGTGGTGTTGAGGTCCGGCAGCTTGCGTTCGGCGATCGCGCGCAGCTGCTCTTCGGTCAGCTTGCCCGCGACCTCGTGCCCCGGCCGCGAAGAACCCTTGTCCCCCAACGCCTTCTTGATGAGGAACGACGTCGGGGGCGTCTTGAGCCGGAGCACGAAGGAGCGGTCCTCGAACACCGAAACGACCACCGGCACGATGTCGCCGCGCTGCGCCGCCGTCGCCGCGTCGTAGGCCTTCTTGACCTCGACGAGGTTGATCCCGGTCTGGCCCAGCATCTTGCCGAGGTCGACGACCGGGGCGTTGCCCGCGCTGAGCTCGAGCGTGACCTGGTGGGTGAGTTTCCTCTTCGGAGCCATGTCCCGAAGCTAGAGTCTCCAGCTACTGGAGGGTCAAACCGGTTTGGTGCCCGCTCGGTGCCGGCGCGCCAGCTCCTGGTAGATCGCCGCGTTGTGCTCGACCCACATCCGCGCCGAGTCGGTCAGCGGGACGAACTTCTTCGCCGGGCTGCCCATCGCGATCACCTCTTCCGGCACCTCCGTCGCCGGCGTGACGGTGGCTCCGGCCGCGACGAGCGCCCGCGCGCCGATCTTCGCCTTGTCGAGCACCGTAGAGCCGTTGCCGATCAGCGCCTGCTCCCCGATCGTGCAGTCGTGCACCAGGCACTGGTGGCCCACGGTGACGTTCTTGCCGACCTCGCAGACGCCGTCGTTGACGTGGATCACCGAGTTGTCCTGGATGTTGGCGCCCTCGCGGATGACGATCCGGCCGAAGTCGGCCCGGATCACCGCGCCGAACCAGACCGAGGCGTCCTTCTCGACGACGACGTCGCCGATGAGGGTGGCGGTGGGGGCGATCCAGGCGTCCGGGTGGACCTGCGGGCTGAGCCCTTCGAACGAGAACAGAGGCATGCCCGCACCCTAAACCGCGCAGGCCCCCTTCCCCGGTCCAACGGGGAAGGGGGCCGTTCGCAAGCCGCGCCGGACTGGGCCATCCGAGGCTTCGCCTCGGGCCGGGGGCTCCGCCACCCGGAACCCCCGAAAGCACCATCGGGGGTCAGCCGGAGATCGCGGCGTTGATCAGGATGTCGACGGCTTGGTCGTTGCGGGTGGTCTGCGGGACGATCTGGGTGTCGCGCGGGTAGAAGCCCGGGCTGCTGCCCTTCGGGTACATCTCGAAGGTGAAGCTCCAGATCTTGTGCGTCGCCCACATCCAGTCGTTGACGCTGCCGTCGGTGATGTAGAGGTCGCTGGACTGCTCCGGCGTGTAGCCGTTGGTGGCGGCCATCTGCTTGCCGAGCGTCTGGAACTTCTGCGCCTCGGCCGCGGTGAGGCCGGGCGCGGTGTCGGCGTAGGTGTAGCCGAACGGCCAGAGCACCAGCTCGGAGTAGGTGTGGAAGTCGATGTGGGTCTTGATCTGCTGGATGCCGCCGACGACCCGCGAGTTCACCCAGTTCGAGACGGCCCGGGTCTCGGGCGCGGAGAAGGCCGCGGTGCCGCGGTAGGTCTCGCTCGACGTCGAGCCCGACGAGCCGCCGCAGCAGCCCCACTTGTAGCCCCAGTTGCGGTTGGTGTCGGTACCGGGACCCTGGCGGTTCTTGCGCCAGCTGTGGAACGTGCCGCCGGAGATGTCGTACTCGGAGCCGTCCGGGTTGACGCTCGGGATGACCCAGATCTCGGTGCTGTCGACGAGCCGCTTGATGGCGGGGTCGGTCGCGTATCCGCTGGTCAGGCGCTGCACGATGTGCAGGCACATCTCGGTGGTGAGGTGCTCGCGCGCGTGCTGGTTGCAGGTGAAGAGGACCTCGGGCTCGTTCTCGTCGGTGGCGGCGTTGTCACTGATCTTGATCAGCGAAAGCGCCCGGCCTTCGTACGAGGTGCCGGCGCTGCCGAGCTTGGTCAGGGACGGGTAGTTCGCGACGGCCTTCTGCAGCTCGGTCTGCGTCTCGGCGTAGGTGTGGTAGCCGGTGTAGCCGGCCGGGAAGTCCGCGGCGGCCGCCGCGCCCGGCGACCGGTCGACCTGGCCGAGCGCCTTGACGCCGAAGCCGAGCGCGCGCAGCTGGGCGGCCTCGCCGGGGTTGGCGATGACGGTGGTCGTCGCGCCTTCGGCGTCGAGGATGTCCGCGCCGGTCCGCGCGACCTCGGTGCGCTGCTGGGCGGTGGCGGCACCGGTCACCTCGTACACCTGCGGTCCGCCGGGCTGGGCGGCACCGGCCGGGCCGCCGGTGGTGAGCACCAAGAGGGCGGCCGCGGCCGCGGCCATGCACGTTCGTGTGCGCATCACGTCTCCTGCTCTCGGGGGTGCCTCGACCTTGGCCGGAGCCGGACAGAGGGCGCAATCCGGAGCAGTACGGATCTAATGGGTGGTTTCTACCCGTAGTTCGCGAAACAGAGCGCCTCGATGTCGGCACGCAGCGTGGCGAACGGCCGCGGGCGCACCCGCTGCTGGACGACCGTGCCCAGCAGGTAGGACAGCAGCGCCCGGGCGCGGGCCCGCGGGTCGTCGACGTCGAGCGGGGCGAGGAGCTCGGCGAGCAGTTCGGTGAGCGAGGTGAGCATGACGTCGATGGCCTGCGGGTGCTGCGCCCGCCCGGCGGCGATCCAGTACTCGAACCAGAGGAAGGCGGCGTTCGGGTTGGCGGCGAAGACGCGCAGGTACTCCTCGAGGACGGCGAAGAGCCGTTCCCGGGGTTCGTCGTGCTTCGCGGCGACCTCGCGCAGGCCGGCGGCGAAGGCGGTGATGTGCGCGGCCATCGCCCGGTCGATGAGGACGTCGATGTCGGCGAAGTAGTAGTGGATGGCGCTCTTGGTGAGCGGCCCGGCGTCGGCGATGGCGCGGACGGTGCACCCCGCGAGGCCGTCACGGGCGAGCACGACACGGGCGGCTTCGACGATCTGCTCCTGCTTGGCCAGCTGGTTCGGCGAGAGCCGTTCGCTGCGACCGGGGACTGCGCTCACGGTGATTCTCGTTACCTTCTTCCTGGACGCCGGCCTGGAAATCCTAGGGCAGACGTCCTGTCGGTGGCGTTCGGGTGAAAAACCGGATTGGCCACCCCGCTCCGCGCAGCGGACAATGCCCGGCATGGTGATCTCAGGGGACAAGGGGCTCAGCCCGGCTGCGCGCAGCCAGCTGGAGAAGGAAATCGCGAACTTGCGCGCACAGCGGGAGGCCCTCGCGCCGCAACCGGGCGAGCAGGAGCGCACGGGCGACGCGGCGGACCAGGCGGACGTGATCGACCGGGCGGAGGCCGCAGCCCGCCTCGACCGCCAGATCGCCGACCTGGCGGCCAAGATGGAGCACGGAGGCTACGGCAACAGCCAGCTCCCGGACGGCACGATGGTCGCCCTCCGCTTCCCGGACGGAGACGAAGAGACGTTCCAGGTGGTAACGGTCCCGGGAGAAGACGCGGACGCGATCACCTCGGACAGCCCCCTGGGCCTGGCCCTGGTAGGAGCCAAGTCAGGCGACGAGATCACCTACCGGACGCCACGAGGCGACGCGAAGGCCACGGTGGTGAAGGTGACGCCGCCGAAGTAGCGGTGACGATCCCGAAGGCCCCCGCTCGGCGAGCGGGGGCCTTCTCTCGTGTTCGAGATGCCCCTTCCGGGTGGTTCTCACTGTCGGTCACCCCTCGTTGTCGGCCAGCAGGGCGCGCACGGTGTTGCGCCGCTCGTCTTCAGCGGCTGTTGCCGCCACCGAAGACACGAAGGTTTCCCGCCGCAACTGGACACCGGCTGCCTTCACCCTGCGGAGCACCAACCGAGGGAGGCGAAGCAGGAAGAGCCATCGAAAGACGCGACGCCAGGGACTGCTGCCCCAAGGCGGCTGGACGTTGGCCAAGATCGCATAGGAAAACCGCCGGGCCCGCGGGTACATCAGCGCGGCGCCGATCAGCGCCAGCATCACGTAGAACAGAAGAGCGAATACCGTGCCAATCGTCGCGCCCAGCAGGGTGGGCACCCTCCCGAGGGGTAGGACGACCGCTGCGAAAACTGCCGGGTACGCCGCCAAAGAGAGGAAGGCGAACGAAACCGAAACCCACCGCGGTCGAAGACGCCCAGGAGGGACCAGCGTGGCCAGGAGGTCGATCCCGGTTGCGTCCGGTTTGGTCCCGAACGGTGACGGCAGCCTCCGGGTGATCACCAACGTCAAGGCGTAGCTGTACATCGAAGGCCCCAGAATCCGCCGCGCATTCCACAGTGATCGTGTCTCGGCCGACGGGGGTTTGCCGTCGAAGTACCACCGGCTCGAGTCGGCCAGTGAACCGTTGACGCGCGTCTGCAGCGGTGTGGGATCTCGGTCTGCCAGTTCGTCCGCGATGAATTCGCTGGTCATCCCCGCGTGGGCGAGGACGATGCTCCACTGCTCCAGCTTTTTCGTGTTCTGGGTGACCGGACGAAGTGCTTCGAACTTCTGGATCGCCAGCGAGCGAAACGCCGGATCGTCGAAGCTCGCGATGATCAGCCCCGGCCGTTCCGCCACCAGGTCCATACCAACCGCGTCGGCGAGTCGAAACGCGGCGGGAGCGTCCGTCCTGGCGAACGTCACGAAGACTCGGCTCAGGCGACTCTTGTCCGACTGGATGAGGGCGGCGAAGAACTCGTCCTTGTGCCCATCGTCCTCGCGGTTGAACAGGACCCGCCACTCCGCTTCGTCGGACAGCACCACGCTGAACAGGTGCAACCGTCGGAGCCAGTCCTCGTCCCATCGGTCGGAGGGGGTCGACTCCAGCGCTTCCTCCTCGCTGGCGCGGTAATCCGCCCAAAGGGCGAGGTCGTAGGTCTGCGTCTCCAAGAAGCAGCGCCCGAGTGTCTCACTTTCGACGAAGGGGGCGAGTCCGACAAGGGCGTCCGTCCGCTCAGACCGGTGCATGGACGCCACACAGAAGGGAATGACCTCCACAAGTCGGCTCCGCAACTGCGCCTGAGACGACTTGGCGAAAGCCTTCTGCAGGTCACGCAAAGCTTGCCACCCGCCGGTGATTCCCTGCGCGAATTCGCGTGCGGCGAGGAACTCGCAGAAAGTCAGGTGGATGAACCGGAACGACTCGCGTGGCCGTTCTTCCGAGATGACGCCGGTTTCGTTCAAAATCCGCAGGAATTCGACCTCGGCGACCTCTGCGGACGCTTGGAGGACATCCCGCACCACCTCGATCGCCTTCGACCAGCTCAGTGAATTGGCCGGCTGCGCCGGGTCGGCGATGTTGTCGCGGGCCAGCCGCCCGAGAATGGTTTCGCGCTGCTCGCGCAGCATCGACCGAGCTTGGCCGCCGAGCTGCCGGCTGCGTCGCCGGACCAGCAGCTCCTCCACGACGTTCGAGTAGAACGCAGTACGGGTGTCCGGGGCGCCGCCGTCGTGCCTGCCCTCGACGTCGCTGGCGACGTACATGGCCAGCACGAGCGGGTTCGAGCACATTTCCCGGAGCGTCGGCCGGTCGGCCAGCTCACTGTAGAGCCGGGTGACGTGCGCTTCGTGGTCGTCGTCGAACGGCCAGTTGCTGAGGAACCGATAGACACCGCTCGGCGTGAACGGCTGGATCTGGACCACCATCGGGAAGCCGTCGTCGAAGTGCTCGCCGATCTGCTGGTGGAACTGGCTGCGCATGGTCAGCACGACCGAGTTGCCGTCGCTCTTGTTCTCCAGCAGCTTGCTCAGCTCCAGGATCGCCGTGGCGACCCGGGGATAAACGTCGCTGGCGACCTCATCCAGCCCGTCCAGCAGGACCACCACGCCACGGCCGAACGCGTATACGTCGAACAGCTTCTCCATCTCAAAGCCCTCAACGGCGGCGACACTGCGACGCAACTCCCCATAGGCCCATTCGCCGAGTAAGTCTTCGGCCAAGTCGGGCGGCGAGAAGGTCTTCAGCTCCAGCATGATCGGCAGCTTGTGCTGGGGGTGACCGTGCAAGCCCTGGCTCAGCATCTGCCGAAACATCTTCTTGACGAGAGAACTCTTACCGGAGCCGGGATCGCCGATGATCCGCACCCGGAGACCCTTGCTCGACACCTCTCGCAGAAGGTTCTGAGAGCCCAGTTTTTTGCTGAACCGCAGCGGCACGAAGACCGAGTCCGTCTCCAGGAAAACGGACGTCCTTCCGGGAACGGCGAGGTACCGGCTGCCGGACTTCCCGAGCAGGGTGCGGCAATACCGCCGAAGACTGACGCGGCGCATCAACGCGGTCCGGAAGACCCGCCCAACCGCGAAGAAGACCGCGTCGAGGAGCTCTGAGGCGTGCTCCTTGAGGAACTTGACAAGCCGGCGGATCAGGAAGTAGCCGATCGGCAGTACGACGGCGGAGAGAGCCGCCGTCATGGGATCGAACCAATTGAGCACGCAGACCACCCCTCGCTCGACGTCCGCGCACCTTGGTCGCTCACCGCGGCGCAGCTGTTACGGCGCGCGGTCTACCCCAGCGGGTGGTCTCCGGGATCTGTTCAACGGAGCCGAGTCACTCAGCCAGTCACCCACCAGACGAGTCAGGCCCCACCCGAGGTGTCTCGGATGGGGCCTGACCTGCGGAGCCGCCTGGGGGAATCGAACCCCGACCTATTCATTACGAGCGGAATTCGTCACTTGTTGACCTGGGTCGCGGGGTTCTGACCTGCATGTTCGGAGTCTTCAGGCGTCCGTGGACGTCCGTCGGTTGCCACCCTGATTGACCCTCACATCGCCCCTCAGTCGGCATGAGATAAGAACCCAGGCAGCACTGTCGAGCTAGCTCGCTCTCCGGTCTGCGAAGAGGTATCCAACGACGGCGGACAGGGCTCCGAGGATGGGACTTACGACGGTTTGAAGGATGGTCTTCGCGAAGTCACTGTCGAACCAGTGCGCGGCGAGACCGAGGGCGACGAGCAGCAGGCCGGCCCCTACGATGCCGACTAAGATCCAGAGAGTCCAGAGTCGCAGCTGATGCGTCTTCTGAGGCGTCCCGACTTCGACCGTCTTGCCCGACTCGACCGGATCGTTCGTGATGACCGTCCTACCGACGCCGACAGGGTCGTCGGCGATGATCTCCTTCGACGGCAGCCCCACTGCGCGGCGATTCGCCTCTTCAGTTTCACGCTCCAGCGAGTTCTCGCCGTCGGGATCACTCATCATTAGCCGTGAGTCGCTTGTAGAGCTCCTCGTATGTCGAGCGTAGATGGGGCGACGAAGGCCCCGCCAAAATAATCCTGACGCTGGCCTCCGCCGTGGCCGGCAGGCGGAAGGAGCGGTGGTAGCGGAGCTGGCTCCCGTCCCAACTCGCCGCTTGCACCTCTGACGCAAGGTCGATTGCCTGATCTCCGACCTTCTGCCGCAAGAAGGTGGAGAGGGCGCCCAGGAGTACGTCGTTGCGCTCGCGCTCGATCGCAAGCTCCGCTTCGAGGGCGTCGCACCGCGCATCAACAGTGGGACACCGAGTGCAGTCCGGATGGTGCGGCGCGTCGGACAGGGCGGGCGTGAGTTGGATGTCACCGCGGTGAAAGCCCGGAATGACGTCAATAGGCGTCTCGGACTCCGGCTCCTCATGCGACTCGGCGAATGCTTCACCTCGGCTGGCCACCCAGGACCTCCTGCTCCACGCTCACACCCCACGGCAAGGTGGCGCACAGACTACTCCCGCTTCCCGACACTCCTACGGGAGGCATCTCCGCAGGTCAGACCGTACGGTCGTACTGGATATAGGGGGTCGGACATGGTAACAGCCACATCTCGATATGCAAGTTCATCACATCGAGCACGCCAACATGTCGCATCAGAACCGCACGCATGACATACTTGCGCCGGTCCCAGGGGCGGTTTGACAATGATAAGACGAGATGATAAGGCGCCCCTTGAGCTCAGGAGGATTGACGATGTCCGCTGCAAGAGGACGCAAGGACTACGAATCCAGCGGTGACACCGAGGTCCGCACTGAAAGTGTCGAACAGGGCGAATCAAGCGTGGACCCGAAGCGACAGCTCGCCGCAGCGTCCGTCACCCGACTCACTGTGAACATCGGGCCCTCCACCGCCGAAGCTCTGCGGATGGTCGCTGACAACGAAGGCGTCACTGTCACGGAGGCGCTCCGACGTCTCGTGAGCTACGGCGAACTCCTCTACCGCGCCGTGAAGGTCGACGGAAAGGATGTCCTCTTCCGCGAGGGCAAGGAGACCCAGCAGGTGTTGATCGCCTGAGTTCCTCCCTGCGGCCACTCAGGCCGTGGAGCCAAGACTAGGCAGTCTTGATCAGCCATCCCTCGGACCTGTCGGGCTACTCTCTCGCGCCGAGCACGGGCGAGCACTTCGCATACGAAGGAGTTCGTCCAGGTACGGACGTGTCCCAGCTTCTCAGCCTGGACCAGGAGCGCCAGCACCTCGTCATCGGGATGACGGATGTCATAGAGGGCGCGAACATGTTCGATCAGGAACGTGGTGCGGCGCGAGTCGATGGTTAGCTCGGCTGGGTCAACGGTTGCGGCCAGGCGGGCGGCTTCGGCGTGGTCGCCGCATTCGGGGTTGACGAGACGCGCTAGAGCACGACGTTGACCGGCTGAACAGCAGGAGTTCCGGTTGCCCTAATCGACGTGCTTGGCCAGGCCGACGGCCTCGTCGAGCCGCGGTGACGTCGCCGCCCAGGACGGATTCGGTGTAGCAGGCGGTGAGGGTGAGCGCGCCGCGCACGTCGTAGGCATCGGCCGGCACGTAGGTCAGGGCAAAGCTCGGCGAGCCCGAAGACTCGGCTTATTCCCACCGAGACCGGACAGAGCCTACGTGCGCGCGAACTCAGCGAGGGCGATCCGACCGGGTTCACCGAGCTGCTGCACTGCCTCGTGGCCACGGTCGGCGGCGAGCCAGCCAAGCTCGAAATGCCAGGTCAGAGCAATGTGCCGGACAGAGCAACTCGCGCTGCCTATCATCGACTCCTGACCAGGAGAGCAAATCGCACGGTGGAGGGGACCCGATACCTATATATGGGCGCCTCGTGTAGTGAAACCGCAAACCGCCGATGGTGAGCCGCACCGGCGGTGACTGGGTTGCGCTCGGTCGCGCCGCGATCCTTGACCTTCTTGCCGACCAGCACGCAGCGCCGCTGGTCGAACTCGAAGCCCGCATCTGCGATCGCCCGTGGAAGGACCGGCACAACCCGATCGACCCGCACATGCTGACCCGGGCGCGCAAGGAACTCCTCGCCGAGGAGCTGATCGACGAACTTGTCGCAACCACTCGGGGCGGCGGCGACGTTGCAGTCTTCCACCTCAGCCCAATCCGACGTGGCATGAGCCGAACCATCACCGACGCTGCCGCCCGCAAACGCCTGCTGATCGCCCGCTGGAAGAGCTGGTCTCGCGGCAGCAAGCACATGCCCAACCTCATCGGCGCCGGCGGCGAGCACGTCGTCCACCAGTCTCTACTCACCTCGGCCGCCTACGGCTACCGAGTCCTGCAGCCAACGCGCGGCGAGGTCGGAACCATCTACGAACAGCCCGTCCCCGGTGGGCCGCTCGACAACGCCGCCTGGCTGCTGACGATGGACCAGCGCACCCAAATGCCGGGGCTCCCCTACCTGGTTCCTATCGAGGTCAAGAACGTCCGACACACCCTCTATCCCAACCACTGGGAGTGTTACCAGCTGTTACACAAAGCCGCCGGCCTCGCCAACGCACATCCCGAATTTCCCGTGCTGCCCATCCTCATCTGCCGCAAAGCGCACTACCGCGCTCGTCAGCTCGCGAAAGACCTCGGCTTCCTGATCTTCGAGACCCACGACCAGTACGTCTTGCCTAGCGAGCGTCTCCGACTCGACCACTTCGAGGAAGTTCGCAACGAACTCGGCTTCACCGACCTCACCGTCACCGACCAGCCCAACCCTCGCCTCGTTGACTGGCTCTCCGGCACGGTTCATCGCGAAGCCCCGAGGTTCGCGACCCGCTGGATGACCTTCGGCCGCCACTACATCGACACCTACGCGGCACTGCGCGACGAACGCCTGCGTTGGCGCCAGCGCACCCCCTGGCTGGAAGCCCTACACGCTGCGGTCGTAGCCAATTTCGACACCGCCGGAGGCTGGGCGCCTGCGGAGGAGGACGAACCCGACTCGCCGTAGGACGGCCAGCCCGTCGGATGTCCACTGAGACAGCTGACCCCACGGGGGTTGTCAGCTGGTTCGTCAGGCATCAGCAAGCCTTGACCTGCAAGAACGGGTCTGCCCCGGCAACGGCCTCGTACTCTTACTGGGTCATCCAGAGGAGCAGATTCCCGAATGGCGCCCGCCACCATCGACAGACGCTGACTGGTAACGAATAGGTAACATCTCGCCACGAAGGGGTAGTTCGACACGACAGCGGTACGTTTCTGTCAGTGGTTCCGCACATGATGTCAGCGGGAGTTCGACGAGCCGGGAGGGGGCAGCGATGACCGTTGAAGTGATCAAGGTGTCGACCGATCAGCTGCGCAGGGATCGCGAGCAGTTGCTTCGCGACCTTCGGATCACCGAAGATGACTTGCGCAGCCGAGTGACCGGCGAGCTTGCCACCAGCGACGAGCGCGCAGCACTGGAACGTCTCAAGGAGATTGCCTTCTTGCTTGGCGAGGACGAGTGACAGCTGACCTCCACGAGGAAAGCGTCAAGTTCGCGCAGCAGATACAAGATTTGCTCGACGCGGTCCTGCCGGTAGCGAAAGAAGAAGACCAGGAAGTTCGAAAACTCAAAGTTATCGAACACGAGGACAGCTACGCCATCCGACCAGGCACCCTACAAAAGGTCGGCACAGTGTGGCTTACGAAAGGTGGGGATCATGTCGCAGACCTTCACCTCTCGTACTTGTGCGCACTCGACCGCAGCCGAGGATTCCTAGCCGTTCGGAAGTCAAAGTTTCAACTGACTTCCGTTCGCCCGAAAGAGGGGACACCCCTCTTGCGACTGGATTTCGAAAGCAAAGCCCATACTGTGCCTGCCGCACACTGGAACGTAAACGGTGAACGCGGGGCTACCTCAGTGCTGCTTTCCCGGTGCAACCCCGATCACGTCGGCTTGCTTTCGCAGGTACACCTGCCCGTCGGCGGCGTCAGATATCGCCCATGCCTAGAAGACTTCTTGGACTTGCTGCTGACGGAGTTCAAATTTGACCGAAACCCAGCATGGCAAGACCAAATCGAGGATGGCCGCGAAAACTGGCGACGCCTACAGACACGTGCAATTGTGCGCGACTCCCCTGAAGACGCAGCAGAAGTGTTGGCCAAACTTGGCTACTCAGTAACGCCTCCCGATAGCGGCCATACTGCGACCAATCTCGAAGCCTTACGTTGCCGCTAGCGTCAAGGCCTTGCCTGTGAACTCTGAGCGTAGCTGCGTCGCGTCACGAGTGGAGCGCAGCTGCGTATGTAGCAACGGGGGGCTCGATCGTACAATTCCCGCGTCGATTGAGGCCGTTCCCGTAGTTCCGGCACCAGGAATTCCTATTCGACCACGCCGTAGTGGGTGGCGAGCGCAGCGAACTCCGACCCACGACGCCGTGTAGCTCGGTCGACCAGACGACGCATCGTGGTCTTGCCGAGTGGCTGATAGCGCACCCAATCAGGGGCCAAATCGCGCGCCTCGGCGAGCCAGGCCAGCGCGTCTCGGTCGTGGCGAAGGTCAGCAGCCGCCGCCGCGAGGAGCAGACGATGGCCAGCTTCCCAGAACGCCGGAACATCGCCCGTGGTGTCAGGTACGGCGGCCGCCAGACGGAGGGCCTGTTCGGGGTCGCCAGCGCGCGCCGCAAGCTCGACGTTCTGGAGTGCAGCGACGCGGGGGCCAAAAATCGCGGCCTCGGTCGCCGTGTCGCCTCGTGACCGGATCGCAGCCGCATGAGCAGCTACAAGGAGGTCCTCGGCGCGGCCGGCGCTCCCAGCGCGTAGAGCCGCGGTAGCCGCGTTGAACAGCAGGTTGCCGAACACACCAGCGCGCACCGGGTCGCGGTCAAGCATCCGCGGTTCGATCGTGGCGGCCGCCTGCGTGGCGACGCGCTCAGCGTCCTCTGCCCGCCCCTGGCGGACCAGCGTCCACGCGAGGTAACGCAGCGAGATTGCGGCCTCGACCTCCGGAGCGTCCGACTCAGCAGCAGCCTCAATCGCCCGAGCAGCGGAGGTGTACGCCAGGTCGTCGAAACCGAGCCGACCCGCGATGCCGGCGCCGAGCCGGTACGCAGTCGATAAGACGCGATGCGCGCCGGCCCGCTCCTCGTTGTGAGTGTCGCGGACGCCCCGGCGAGCATCGGCCAGGACGACCGGCAGCGCATGCAGCAACTCGGTGTGCCGGCCGTCGACGTACGCCCGCCATGCCGCGTGTGCGCTGGCTGTGAGCTCCGGGAGGGGCAGCAGGTCCCGGGTGTCGGCTAGGTCCTCAAGGCCGGGGATGGATGAGTCCGCGGTGATTGCCCGGCGAAGCGGGGCCACGTCGACGTCACGGGAGTGGGGTGCCGGCATCGTGCCGAGCAGGGCATCAACCGGCACGCCGAGCGCGGCGGCGAGTCTCCGGAGGGTGGCGGGGCGGCTGGTCGTCCGAGTGCCCTGTTCGATGCGGGCCACGGTGTCTACGCCAACCGAGGCAGCTTCGGCGAGCCCTTCCTGCGAGAAGTCGCGGGCTTTGCGGATGCGCGTCAGGTTCTCGGCGAGCGGGTTGTGAGCGGTCATCCGTCCTCCGACTGTGTGCGCGCGGTAACCAGACTATCGCGCTATGCGCCTGCCGTCTTCGCAGATCAGCAGCTCTCCGGTGTGCGCGGCGTCGAGCGCAGCCGCCATTCGCCGGGCGAGGATCGGTTTGAGTCGCGGCGCGGCGGTGTCGAGCGGCAGGAGCGCCACCGACACGATCTCGGGGTCCGTGATCGGCAGCGCCTTGATCTCGGCCTCGGTCACGAGACCACCGTCGAAGACGAACGCCATCCCCTCCGGCATCCGCGAGTCGTCCGGGATGTAGTCGATCACCAGCAGGTTGCGGAGCGGTCGGTCAATACCGACTTCCTCGGACGTCTCGCGGGCCGCGGTGCGCCAGGGCGGTTCTCCCTCTTCACAGGCGCCGCCCGGGATGTCCCAGTGCGACTTGTACGACGGCTCGACGAACAGCACGCGGTCGGCCTCATCACGGAACAGGACGCCGGCGGACATGCGCTTGCGGTTGAGCGAGCGCACGTAGTCGTCGAACGGGAGCAAGTCCACGAGGCGAGGCTACCGGCGGCGGGCGAAGCCCCGCTGATCTATGCCTTTCGCCCCTAGTTCATGGGCTTTGAGCAGCCGAAAGCATGGTTACTGGCTGTGTTTTGAGTGTCCGCGTTGGACGACAGTTGATCAGGTGACGGCACAAGACGGGGGATCGACCGGGCGCGATGACCGGCCGACGTTCTGGTGTGGTGCGTCGCTGTTCAACTCGGGTGGTCAGCGGCTCAACGAGATCGATCTCGACACCTACCGGCATCCGCAGAAGCACGCGGACATGACCGATGCTGACTGGGAGCAGGCCGCCGCCGCTCTCCGGGCGTTCGAGGTCGAGCGGGGGCTTCGATGACTGCGGTGGACGACGGGCCGATGACCGACGCCGGCTCGCATCAGGACTTCTGGGAGTGGCACGAGTTCACCGGGGGCGACGGGTGGGCTCACCTGTACTTGCACTCGGAGATGGCCAACCCGCGGCTGTTCATGCTGCTGCCCTGGTGCCTGACCGACGTCCGCTTCCCGCTGGAACACGACCGGCCCAGCATCAGCCCCCGCCGGATCATCCCGAGACCGGGCCGGGTGTGCCCCGTTTGCGCGACCCAGAACGAGCACCGGCGAATCGAGGTGCCGCGTGCACGCTCATGACCGCGAACTGCTCGCCGCACTCTCGAAGGTCAACTCCAAGATCGGGAGCGTGACGGTCGAGCTGCTGGCCCTCCAGCCGGACGACGCAGCCTACGCCGCAGGCTTGCGCACCCTCGGCCGCCAACTCGTCCACATCGGCGTCGCGTTAATCCATCGCATCGGTGAACTTGATGGCACCGACCTCGATCTATTTGCCTTGCTCACCGCACCCGACATAGAACCCCCACGACCGAACGGAGCGGTCTAAACCGTGACCGAAACTGCCCTCCGACCAGCCGTCATCGCCCTGGCGGGCGGCCTGCGCGAAGCCCGCAACGAGCGCGGCATCGGCCTGCGCCGGCTCGCCGACATGATCGGCATCTACCCCGCCGTGCTGTCGAGCTTCGAACTCGGCCACCGCGCGCCACAGGACACGATCGTGGCCCACATCCTCGGTGTCCTGCGAGCACCGCAAGACGTGCGCGAACACCTCATCGACCTGGCCCGCCGGTCCCACGACCCTGACCTGATCGACCGCACCGGACGCGCCGAGAACTACCTGCACACCGCCTTCGAACAGCGATCCACCCGCGTGACCGAGTGGTCGCCCACGCTCATCCCCGAGGTCCTGCAGACCGCCGAGTACGCCCGCGCCTTACGCGACACCGGCCTGCTCGACCCCGACGCCGCCGACGTGGGCTGTCTTCTCCGGACCGCACGTCAGCTCGCCCTGTCCGACGAGCCGGGGCCGCCGCACACCTTCCTGATCGGCGAGGTGGCCACGCGGCCCGACGCTTGCACCGGCGATGTCCTCCGCGACCAGCTCGACCAACTACGCACCTGGGCGAGAAAGCCGCGGATCGGCGTGCGGATCGTCCCCGCCGCCAACTGCCCGCCTGGTCTGGTCGAACCGTTCACCCTCTACGAACGCCGCGCCGGCGCACTCGCCATCGCGCTGCGCCACCACCACGGCGCGGTCTACTCCACCCACCAAGCCGCCTTGACCACCTACGAGAACGCCGCCCGAGCACTCCAACGCCACGCCACAGAGAACGCGTGGCCCTAAGCCCCCGGCCGGCACGTCCTGCTATCCCCCCCGAGCGGCGCGCCGGCTGGGCCTCACGCCCCGATTCGCTGAGCACACGTTCCTGCCGAAGCTCTAGCCTGGCCAAGGCACCCCGATAGAGGAGTCTGATGACATCGACGAAGGCTTTCACGACGGAGCGGACACAAGCTGTCTTCGAGGCAGCGTGCGCCTTCGCCGGGCTGGACGCGACCGACGCAAAGCGAGTCCGGTTCGGGGAGAACGCCATCTACCGCCTAGCCGACGGCTCCGCCGTGGTCCGCATCGGCCGCTCCATCCCCGCCGCCACGAAGGAAGTGCTCGTCGCCGGATGGCTCGCCGAGCATCGATTCCCCGCAGCGACGGTGCTCGACGGCAACGAACAGCCCTTCGTCGAAGACGGGCTACCCGTCACCTTCTGGAACTGCCTCGAAGAGGACGACACACCGATCACCCCGGCGGAGTTCGGGAAGCTGCTGCACGACCTGCACGCGCTCCCCCACCCGACGGACTTCCGACTGCCGGCCTTCTCCCCAATGCCGAAGGTCGAGCCCCGCCTTCAAGCCCTGAAGGGCAAGCTGCCCGAAGCCGACCTCGACTTCCTGCGCGACCGGCACGAGGAACTCTCCGAGAAGTTCCAAAACCTTGAGTTCCCCCTGCCCGCCGGCCCCGTGCACGGCGACGCGCACCCCGGGAACGTCATGCGCGCCCCGGACGGAACGCTCAACCTGATCGACTTCGAGGACTTCGCCTACGGACCGCGCGAGTGGGACGCCGCCGTGCTCTCCGTCCGTCACCAGGCGTTCGGCTGGGCGTCCGAAATCGAGTACGACTCGTACACCGCGGCCTACGGCTTCGATCCGATCGACTGGCCGGGCTTCCCCGTGCTCAGGGCAACACGAGAGCTGAACATGACCATGTGGCTCTCGCAGACCGTCGACGAGTCCGCCGAGGTGAAAGCCGAGGTCGAGAAGCGGATCAGCGACCTACGCGACGACCAGGCGCCCCGACACTGGAAGGTTTTCTGACGGCAGGTGGATGTTGGCGAAGTCAAGGAATTCCTTCACCAACGGGTCGCCGGCATGCCCGCCCAGGCGTCCGCGGAAGTCGTCGAGATACGAGATCACCCGGAACGACTTCAGCTTCGCCGCGGTCTCGACGACCGACCTGGCCACGTCCAACGCCTCTTCGAGGTTCCCGCCTTGCAGATGGGACGTGGCCAGCACGGTCCGGCAGAACGAGAGGCTGCGAACGTAGGTCGACTCCGAGGCAGCAATCGACGCAGCCGCGTGGTGGTTCGCCAACTCGGCGTTCCCGATATCGCGGAAGCAGTGCGCGAACTCGGCGTGCAACTCGGCTTCGTCGAAGTAGTGAATCCACTCGGGATCGTTCTCCCGGATGCCCTGGCAATGCCACCGTTCAGCCGTGAGCAGCGCAGCCGTGACGTCCTCCGCCCGACCGAGCGACGCAAGCGCCCTCGCTTCCATCGCGTGAAACAGCGCCATCGTGGTCGGAGTGGCGTAGCCGTTCGCGCCCTTGTACGCGGCTCGTGCCAGGTCGACCGCCCGCTGGAAGTGCCCGAGGAAGTTCGCCTGGTGGGACATGCCCGCGAGGATTCGGCCGCATAGCGCCTTGTCGCTGGCCGCCTTCGCCAGGCGGAACGCCTGTGTCAGGTACCGCTGCGCGAGGCCGTGCGCGCCCGTGTCGTAGGTCGTCCAGCCGGCGAGCCGCGTTAGGGCAGCGACCTCCCGGAAGTACTCGCGGCCGATCGGGTCCTGCGGGGACACGTGCCTGATGTTCGGCAAGATCTCCTGGTCGAGGAACGAGGCGACGAGCGACTTCGGCCGGCCGCCGCCGTACTTGTAGTCGAAGCTGCTGAACATCGCGGTTGCCTCGCGAACCGCCTCGACGTCCACGACGGTGATCGAGCGCGGCTCGGTCGGCGGCCGCGATCCTTCGGTGTCCGAGTCGGTC
Organism: Amycolatopsis sp. CA-128772; assembly: GCF_002904295.1. GTDB lineage: Bacteria > Actinomycetota > Actinomycetes > Mycobacteriales > Pseudonocardiaceae > Amycolatopsis. The sequence continues at coordinate 25,470 of NZ_PPHG01000057.1, read as the reverse complement.
AGCCACCGGATGACCAGGCCGCTCCATGCCTCCGGGACGACGGACAGCGGTCCGACCCGCTTCGGCGTCCGTAGCTCGAGTTCGGTGATCGCGCCCAACGCGACCAGGCTGTGAGCGATCTCCTCCGGGTACTCCAAGCCGACGTCATCCGAGGTGGTCTCGGCCGCTGCGGCGAAGCCGATCTCCTCCAGGCCGACGGGCCGGCCGAGCAGTTCGCCGAGGACGCCGGCGATCAGCTGACAGGTGCGCGGGTGCGGCTTCGTGCCGTCGAGCCAGCGCTTTACCGACACGTGGTCAGCGCTGACCAGCTCGCCGCCGTCTCTCTGGCTGCGTTCGCGCACACGGCGGGCGAACCCCTTGTTCGTCGCCCCCGCCTGTCGCATAACCGCAGCTAGAAGTGCGTTCGGCTGCTTCCCCTTGTCGACCACCGGTACCTCCGAAGGTCATTAAAGCACCCCCCGTGCACCCCCCACGTGCAAAAAGGCACCCCCGCGTGCACACTGCTGCACCCCCGCCTCCGCGCGGTTTCCTGGGTTCATCAGCGACAACGTCGAATCGAAAACCTCGATTCGGATCGGCCTCCAGGCCCGTCGCGGAACGAAAGGAGACCGTGATGGCGAAGAACAACTTCCCGGTTATGAAGAGCGGGGGCGGCCTGGTCGTCGGGCTCGCGATCGTCGTGCTGATCGTCAAGTACCCGGCCGACTCGGCGAGCTGGGCGAGCGGAGCCGCGCACGGTGTCGGCGTCGTGATCGACGGCGTCGTGCAGTCCCTCCGCGCCCTGTTCGGCTAGCGCTCCCCCAGCTTCCGCTCGATCTCGCCGAGACGCTTCCTGATCTCGGCAATGGCCTGCCAGACCCGCTCGTCTCCCGATGCCTCGGAGCGAACCGCGGAGTCACCCTCGGCCGGCTGGGTGCGGACGAACGAGCCCTTGCCGTGCCGGATCACCACCAGGCCCTCTTCCCTGAGGTGGGCAACGGCGCTCTTGGCCGTGTTCACCGCCACCCCCCAGGAATCGGCCAGTTCCTGGTAGGTCGGCAGCTGCGCCCCGGGGGCGTACTCCCCCGACAGGATCGCGGCCCGGAGACCGCCGGCTACTTGCAAGAACGGCGCACGCGGGTCGTCCGGATTCAGGGATGCCATACCACCAGCGTAGGCCAAGTCAGTTGGCTAAGTCAGTTCTCCCATGTCAGTTGACAGAGTTAATAGACAGGACTTACGTTGAGTTCCGGCCGACACCGGCCGCTCCCGAGCGGGAGACCTACAAGTCGTTGGAGTTCACACCAATGGATGACCTCATCCCTTTGCCCAGCTACGCCCCGGACGGCCTGACCGAGTCGGACATCGACGCGATGATCGCCGAGCACTTCGTGACGGCTCACGACCAGGAACCGGCGAACACCGACCCGGCACCGACCACGGACCGCGCCGCCACGCATCGACACGTCCGGCGCATCAGCCGCCAGAACGTCAGCTCGGCTCTCCGGGGCCGGTCGGACAGCCCCGGCGCGGCTGCTTGAAGCCGCCCCGGCCCGGCGCACGGAACCGCCAAGAACCACCCGCCGGACCGGGCTTCTCCCAACCACTTCCAAGCCAGTCAGGAGAACACCCATGGTAGGGCTCGACACGCCCACGAACACCCGAAGCGCGTACCCGCCTTCGGTCACCGACCTGCTGCCCCGCGTCCGTGAGTTCGCCGCGGACCTGGGCGAGTGCCCCTCCCGGAACCGGATCATGACCGAGTTCAAGGTGGGTGCGCCGAAGGCCCGCGCCATCCTCGCCGCGCTGAACGAGAAGGCCGACACCAAGCCCGTGCGGAAGCAGCACGCGGTGACGGAACCCGCCGAGGTCGAGGAACCGGATCAGGAGTCTCAGATTCCGGACGAACCGGCCTCAGATGACGCAGAGCCGCAGGTCAACGTCACCGCAGACCCGGGCGCGTCGCCGGAGAAGGTGCGGCGGATCAAGCTGTGGCCGGTGCTCCTCCTGGCCCTGCCGGCGTTCGTCGCCGTCTGGAGCGGCTGGGTCGGCCTCGGCAGGCTGACCGGGTTCGGCCCGATCCAGCTCCTACCGGGCATCTGGGACCACCTGACGATCAACTCGGCGATCACGCTCCCGATCGGGGTCGAGACCTACGCGGCGTTCGCCCTGCGAGTCTGGCTGTCCCCGGCGACCCGGACCCACCGGGTTCGCAGCTTCGCGAAGTGGTCGGCCCTGGGTTCGCTCGTCCTCGGCATGGTCGGCCAGGTCGCCTATCACCTGATGTCCGCCGCGGACGTCGAGCGTGCTCCCTGGCCGGTGACCACGCTCGTCTCCTGCCTGCCGGTGGCCGTCCTCGGCTGCGGCGCTGCCCTCGCACACCTCGTACGCGACATCACCGACCAGGAGGTGAACGACTGATGAGCACCACCAACGAACCGCACGGCGGACGCGTGATCGCGTTCCCCAGCACGGCGCCCGCCGACGCCGACCCGTTCGTCATCGACGCCGAGTCCGGCGACGAGGCCGCGGAGCAGTCGCCGGCCATCCCGGTCGACCGCCCGGTCACGGACGGCTCGTCCTGGCTGGACCGCCTCCGCTCGCAGAACCGCCAGGCGATCATCCCCGGCTACCTCAAGTCGACGGCCGACGCGAAGGACGCCGCGAAGTGGGTGGGGAAGCACTACGCGCATAAGGCCGGCTACCACGCGGCCCGGTCACCGCTCTACGCGCTTCGGCTCGCGGCGCGCTCCCCTCGCGGCCTTTTCCTCCTGCTCGCGGCGACCGGCCGATACGTGACCGACGCTGAGGGGCGCCCGGCCCGCTCGGAGACGGCCACGGCCGACAAGGCCGATCTCTACCTGAAGCTGTCGCAGCAGCGTGACCGGCGAGTCGTACTCCGGCTGATCCAGCTCGGTCTCGTGTCGACGGTCGGCTTGGTCCTGGTGTTCACGCTGCCGAACGTCCTGCCGGAGTGGGTGATCTGGGCCTGCGGCGCCATCGCGGTTGGCCTGCTCGGAAAGCTCGGGTCCACCCGGGACAACCCGGTGGTGTCGTCTCGCGCTGTCCTGTCCACGCAGGTCCAGAAGCTCACGAGTGACAACGTCGTTCAGGCGCTGTCGGTGCTCGGCATCGCGGGCATCAACCAGGCCCTTGCCAAGATCCCGAACGCGATTGGGTTCACGGCGCCGATCACTCGCGACGGGCCGGGTTGGCGCGCCGACGTCGACCTTCCGCCGGGCGTCACGGTGTCCGAAGTGGTGGAGCGGCGCGCGAAGCTCGCGTCCGGCCTCGGCCGTCCCCTCGGGTGCGTGTGGCCGGAGGGCAACGCCGAGGTTCATCCCGGGCGGATGGTCCTGTGGGTCGGTGATCAGGACCTGTCCAAGTCGCGGCAGGCAGCTTGGCCGCTGCGGAAGCCCGGCACCGTGGACCTGTTCAAGCCGCAACCGTTCGGCACCGATCAGCGCGGCCGGTGGGTGGACGTCACCCTGATGTTCATCTCGATGGTCATCGGCGCGATTCCGCGGATGGGCAAGACGTTCACGCTGCGAGAGCTGCTGCTGATCGCCGCGCTGGACCCGCGGGCCGAGCTGCACTCGTTCGACCTCAAGGGAACCGGCGACCTCTCGCCGCTGGCGCCGGTATCGCACCGGTACCGCGCCGGCGACGAGCCTGAGGACATCGCGTACGCCGTCGCCGACCTGCGGGCGCTCGCCGACGAGCTGCGGCGCCGAGCGAAGGTGATCCGCGAGCTGCCGAAGGACCTGTGCCCGGAGAACAAGGTCACGCCGGAGCTGGCGGACAAGAAGTCCCTCGGCCTGCACCCCATCGTGATCGGTGTCGACGAGTGCCAGAAGTGGTTCGAGCACTCGGAGTACGGCGCGGAGATCGAGGAGGTCTGCACCGACCTCGTGAAGCGCGGCCCGGCACTGGGCATCGTGATCATCCTCGCGACGCAGCGACCGGACGCGAAGAGCATCCCGACCGCGATCAGCGACAACGCGGTGATGCGGTTCTGCCTCAAGGTCACCGGCCAGCAGGCCAACGACATGGTTCTCGGGACGTCGTCGTACCGGAACGGCATCCGGGCCACGACGCTGTCCTTTCGCGACAAGGGCATCGGGTACCTGGCCGGCGAAGGCGACGAGCCGCGCATCACCCGCGGCGTCTACATCGACGGCCCGGACGCCGAGAAGATCGCGGCCCGCGCACGAACAGCACGGCTGGCGGCCGGGCGGCTGACCGGCTACGCCGCAGGCCTCGACCTCACCCCCGAGGACGACGAGGACACGAGCACTTTGCTCGCCGACGTGCTGACCGCGATCGGTGACGCCGAGAAGGCGTGGTCGGAGCGAATCGTGGACCGGCTCGCCGAGCTCCGGCCGGCGGTCTACGGCCCGTGGGCCGAACTGCCGACCGGGGCGGCGAAGGCAACCCAGCTGTCCACCGCGCTGAAGCCGCTCGGGATCGCCACGAAGCAGGTTTGGGGCAACGACGCCGACACCGGCAAGGGCGCCAACCGGATGGGCGTCAAGCGCGAATGGATCGCCGACGCACTGACCAAGCGTGACCGGAACCGCAAGAGCGGCTAGCTCCCGCAGGGCTCTAGGTCTAGAGCCTCGTCCCTCTAGACCTAGAGCCCTCCCTAGACCACCACAACACCGCTGATCAGCGCCCTAGCACCTAGAGGCGCGGGCCGAGTGCGGCCAAAAACAGCCCCGGAGGCTCCGTTGAACCCCCTCAGCAACCCGTCCGTCCTACTCCTGCTCGTTCTCGCGATCGTCACTCTCGGCTACTCCTGGTCGTGCGCGGTCTACCCGTACAAGCCGTGCCGCTCCTGCCGAGGCTTCGGCAATTTCCGCTCGACGCTGCTCCGCGCGATCCGGCTCTGCCGACGGTGCAGCGGCACCGGGCGCACGCTCCGCGCCGGCCGCCGCGCCTACAACTCCTGCCTCCGCGCCCGCCGGTCGTACCGCGATCTCCGCGACCGCGACCGCCGCGACAACAGCCGCTGACGCGCAGTTCAATCGAAAGGCCACCCCATGAAGACCACCCTGCTCGACCCCGAGCGTCAGTTCCTGGGCTGCGTGATGCAGGTCCGGCTGACAGCGGCCCGGCGACTGCTCACCGGCATGCGCGCCGACGACTTCGGCTCGCCGATCGCCGCCCGCGTTCTCCAGCTGATCATCGAGCTGACCGGCGCGGGCCACGCACCGACCCCGATGGCCGTGATGGACCACGCCCGCGAGCGGACGGCGACCGAACCGAGGTCCGGCGGCGCGCACCGCCTGCACAGCCTCGGACTCTGGATCGTCGAGACCTACACCGACGGCCCGATCCTGCCGCTGCCGTACTACGGCGCCTGGCTGAAAGCCGTCGTCCTCAAGAACGCCTACCGCCGAGCAGTCCGGGAACACGCGGCCCGCCTGGTCCAGGCCGTCGAAGACGACTCGCCGACCGACGTCCTCCGCCACCAGCTCGACGACACCGAGCGCCTGGACGACCTGTGGCGGCGCTACCGCGAAGCCGGAGGCGACGACGAACCAACCGCACGCCTGGAGGTGGCCGCCTGATGTCCGGATTCGACGACACCCTGTCCGTGATCGACTTCGTCATCTCCGACGAGCCAGCACCGACCTGCCAGCAGTGCGGCCGACCGCGCGGTGACTCACCGTCCGGCGACTTCTGCTCGGAGAACTGCCAGCGCGTCTGGCGCGGCCGCCACATCGCGGCCCAACCGGCCGAGGACGGCGGCGCCCAGCCGAGGGAGGCCCTTCCGGAGGCTGCGCCGGTCACGCCGCTGACGTGGCTCGGGCCTGCCCCGGCCGGCGCCTTCGTGAAGCCGGGTCACGAGGTCTTGGACGCGGTCGTGACGTTCGTGTCGCGCTTCTCCGCCTTCGCCAACGAGCACGCCGCGCCGACGCTGGCGCTCTGGTACGCCCACACCCATGTGGCAGAGCGGCTCTACGTCACCCCACGCCTGATCCTCGACTCGGCGGAGCCGGGGAGCGGCAAGACGCGCGTTCTGGAGGTCGCGCAGTACCTCGTGGCCAAGCCGGAGATGACGATCAGTATCACGCCAGCCGCGATCTTTCGGATGCTCGCCGACGGACCAATGACGCTGCTGTTCGACGAGATCGACGCAGTGTTCAACCCGAAGACCGGCGGGAACAACGAGGACCTCCGCGCACTGCTGAACGCGGGCTACAAGCGGTCGGCGACCGTGACACGGTGCGTCGGCGACGCCAAGAGCATGAACGTCACGCGGTTCCCGGTCTACGCGCCGGTCGCGCTCGCCGGGATCGCCGGGGGAATGCCGGACACGATCACCACCCGGGCGATCACCGTGCACATGCGCAAGCGCCGGTTCGACGAGGTCGTCGAGGAGTTCATCGAAGAGGACGTCGAACGGGAGTCGGCGCCGGTGCGCGCCGAGCTGGCGGAGTGGGTCGGTCGCGTCGGTGACGAGGTGAGCCGCGCACGGCCGGAACGCCCGGACGGCGTGCGCGACCGGGCGGCCGAGATCTGGCGGCCGCTGCTGGCGATCGCGGACGCGGCCGGCGGGCACTGGCCGGAGACCGCGCGGAAGGCGTGCCGTCACTTCGTGCTCGAAGCCACGGCGCAACCGGCCTCGATCGGCGTCCGGCTACTGGCGGACATCCGGCAGATCTTCGCCGCGGAACACACCGACCGCATGGTCACCGCCGAGTTGATCCGCGAATTGCACGCCATCGAGGACGGCCCGTGGACCGACGTCCAGAGCAAGCCGCTCGACAGCCGCCGTCTCGCGAAGGAACTCGACCGGTACCTGGTCCGGCCGAAGGACCTCAAGGTCAGCGGCAAAACCCTCAAGGGCTACCGCATCGACGGCGACGGCGGCCTGGCCGACGCCTGGAGCCGCTACCTCCCACCGCCCGAAACCGGGGCGACCTCCGCGACCAGCGCAACCCCGCAGGTCACCGCCACATCCGGCGTCGCGGAGTCGCCTCGTTCGGCCGCGACCTCCGCAACCCGGGTTGCGGACGGTCGCGGCACCCAGCAACCGCTCGCACCCGCGCTGACCAGCCCGGTCGCGGAGGTCGCGGACGTCGCGCCCGCCAAGCCGGACCACGACGCCGAGGGGGATCGATGAACGCCGTGCCCATGCCGGTCGCCGTGCCCGAACGGCATCTCTACCGGATCACCGAAGCCATGCGCCTGCTCTCGATGAGCCGCTCGGTCATCTACGAACAGCTCCGCTCGGGACGCCTGCGCTCGGTCAAACAGGGACGCGCGCGCCTCGTGCCGGCCGTCGCCATCCAGCAGTACGTCGAGTTGCTCATGAAGGAAGCGGAGGTCGGCTATGGCGAGTCGGCGTAGTCGCGGAGATGGCACGGTCTACTGGTCCGAGGACCGGCAGCGCTGGATCGCCGAGCTGACGATTGGCTACCGGCCGAACGGAAAGCGCATATACCGCAAGGCCAGCGGCAAGACCAAGACCGAAGCCAAGAACAAGCTCAAGGAGCTGATTCGCGCCGTCGAAGAGGGCGCCACTAACGCTTCGACCAGGTACACGGTCGAGCAAGCGGTCAACGACTGGCTCGTGGGCTACGAACGCGGCGAACGAGACCCCAACACCGTCAAGGCCGTCCGGTCGCTGGTGAACAACCACATCGTGCCCACGATCGGCGCCCGACCGCTGGTGAAGCTCGAAGTCGACGACGTCGAAGACTGGCTAGCGGAGAAAGCCGAAGTGCTGGTGACCTCGACCTTGCGCAACCTCCGCTCGATCCTGCGCCGGGCGATCAACCGCGCTCAGGTGCGCAAGCGGGTTCCGTACAACGTGGTGCTGTTGTGCGACGAGCTGCCAGCAGGGAAGGGGACCGGGCGTCCGTCGAAGGCGCTCACGCTCGCGCAGGCCGAAGCGGTGCTCGCGGCGGCGGAGTCGTCGCCGATGCGCGCCTACATCGTGGTGTCCCTGCTTACTGGCGCGCGGACCGAGGAGATGCGCCCGCTCACCTGGGATCACGTGGACCTCCTGGGCAAGCCGGACGCGACGCCAGCCGTCCCGCCGAACATCAAGGTGTGGCGTTCGGTCCGCGCCAAGGGAGAGACGAAGACCCGGAAGTCCCGGCGCACGCTGGCACTGCCTGAGCGCGCCGTGAGGGCGCTGGAGGACCACCGGGTGGCCCAGAAGGCCGTGAAGGCGGTCGCGGGCGAAGACTGGCGCGAACAGGGGCTCGTGTTCGCGACGAAGGTCGGCACCGAGCGGGACGTCAACAACGTCCGGCGGGACTTCCGCCGAGTGATCAAGGCGGCCGGACTCAACCCGATGCAGTGGACGCCCCGGGAGCTGCGCCACAGCTTCGTCTCGATCCTCTCGGACGGCGGAATGCCGATCGAGGAGATCTCGCGGCTGGTCGGGCACAGCAGCACGGCCGTCACGGAGCTGGTCTACCGGAAGCAGATCCGCCCGGTGGTGGAGTCTGGAGCAATCGCAATGGACCGGCTTTTCCCCGCAACGGACGAACCTACGGGACTTCCTCCGACCACCAATCAGGCGACTTAGCCACGCACCCGACGTGCCAGGCCCCGCCCGAGCAGTCGGTGGGGCTTGGCACGTTGCACAACTCAAGATCGGACCAAGTGGTTCGTCTACCCCTGTCTGCCCTATCTCTTCCGCGAATATGGTCCTTAGGAGGCCGTGGTTGGAGCTGACTTTCTGTAGTGCAACTCATACGGCTGAAGGTGCAACAAGCGGTTCTGGCTGTCGAGGCATGCCGCCCGCAGAAACAGCCACGCATCGCCGGTCGTAGACAGCAACGTATCCCTGACCTGTGACCATGACGCCGTAGAGGTCCTGGTGAAGGATGCCATCAGCAAGTCGGATTGTCCCGCGTCCGCATCCCAGATCCGCGCAGTGCCGTCGTCGCCGGCGGTGGCAAGTTGGGTCCCATCCGGGCTAAACGCGACAGCCCGTACCCAGTCGGTGTGACCGGCGAGGATGTGCAGGACCTCGCCGGTCATCACGTCCCAGATCCGCGCGGTGCCATCGCTGCCGGCGGTGGCGAGTCGGGTCCCGTCCGGACTGAACGCGACACCCAAGACCGAACCGGTGTGTGCGGTGAAGGTGTGCAGGGTCTCGCCGGTCATCACGTCCCAGACCCTCGCGGTGCCATCGCTAGCTCCGGCGGTGGCGAGTCG
>NZ_PPHG01000057.1:14890-16258 GCF_002904295.1 Amycolatopsis sp. CA-128772 | reverse complement strand
ACCGAACCGGTGTGTCCGGTGAACGTGTTCAGGACCTCGCCGGTCATCACGTCCCAGACCCGCACGCCGTCGTCGTCGCCGCCGTCGCCGTTGTCGCTGTCGTCGTTGTCGTCGTTGTCGTTGTCGTTGTCGTCGCCGTCGCCGTCGCCGTTGTCGTCGCCGCCGTCGCCGTCGCCGTTGTCGTCGCCAGCGCCGGCGATGGCGATGCGGCTCCCGTCCGGGCTAAACGCGACAGCCCGTACCCAGTCGGTGTGACCGGCGAGGATGTGCATGACCTCGCCGGTCATCACGTCCCAGATCCGCGCGGTGCCATCGCTGTCGGCAGTGGCCAGTCGGGTCCCGTCTGGACTGAACACGACACCCCAGACCGAACCGGTGTGTCCGGTGAACGTGTTCAGGACCTCGCCGGTCATCATCTCCCAGACCCGCGCGGCGCCATCGCTGTCGGCAGTGGCCAGTCGGGTCCCGTCCGGACTGAACGCGATACCCCGTACCCAGTCGGTGTGTGCGGTGAACGTGTTCAGGACCTCGCCGGTCGTCATCTCCCAGATCCGCACGCCGCCGCCACCACCACCGCCGCCGCCACCGTCGCCGACGGTGGCGAGTCGGGTCCCGTCCGGACTGAACACGACATCCCGCAACCAGTCGGTGTGTGCGGTGAACGTGTTCAGGACCTCGCCGGTCATCACGTCCCAGACCCGCACGCCGCCGCCACCACCATCGTCGTCGGCGGTGGCGAGTCGAGTCCCGTCCGGACTGAACGCGACACCCAAGGCCGAACCGGTGGGTGCGGTGAACGTGTTCAGGGTCTCACCGGTCGTCGCGTCCAAGATCCGCACGGTGCCACCACCGTCGCCGACGGTGGCGAGTCGGGTCCCGTCCGGACTGAACGCGACACCCAAGACCGAATCGGTGGGTGCGGTGAACGTGTTCAGGACCTCGCCGGTCATCACGTCCCAGACCCGCGCGGTGCCACCGTCGCCGGCAGTGGCCAGTCGGGTCCCATCCGGACTGAACGCGACACCCCGTACCGAACCGGTGTGTCCGGCGAGGGTGTGCAGGGTCTCGCCGGTCGTCATCTCCCAGATCCGCGCGTCGCCATCGCCGTCGCCGTCGCCATCGCAGACGGTGGCGAGTCGAGCCCCGTCCGGACTGAACACGACACCCAAGACCGAACCGGTGTGTCCGGTGAACGTGTTCAGGACCTCGCCGGTCATCACGTCCCAGACCCGCGCGGTGCCACCGTCGCCGGCAGTGGCCAGTCGAGCCCCGTCCGGACTGAACGCGACACCCCGTACCGAACCGGTGTGTCCGGTGAACGTGTTCAGGACCTCGCCGGTCATCACGTCCCAGACCCTCGCGGTGCCA
>NZ_PPHG01000057.1:14738-14827 GCF_002904295.1 Amycolatopsis sp. CA-128772 | reverse complement strand
GTGTGTCCGGTGAACGTGTTCAGGACCTCGCCGGTCATCACGTCCCAGACCCTCGCGGTGCCATCGCTAGCTCCGGCGGTGGCGAGTCG
>NZ_PPHG01000057.1:0-14688 GCF_002904295.1 Amycolatopsis sp. CA-128772 | reverse complement strand
GTGTGTCCGGTGAACGTGTTCAGGACCTCGCCGGTCATCACGTCCCAGACCCTCGCGGTGCCACCGCTGTCGGCAGTGGCCAGTCGAGCCCCGTCCGGACTGAACGCGACACCCCGTACCGAACCGGTGTGTCCGGTGAACGTGTTCAGGACCTCGCCGGTCATCACGTCCCAGACCCTCGCGGTGCCATCGCTAGCTCCGGCGGTGGCGAGTCGGGTCCCGTCCGGGCTGAACGCGACACCCCAGACCGAACCGGTGTGTCCAGTGAGCGGCTGGAGTCGGGTTCGGACGGGCGGCGGCGGGGTCGGTAAGTAGTCGCCGCTGTGGACGTGACGGAGTTGGTTGGTGTTCACGCCGATCAGGTCTGTGTTGTCCAGGCGGCAGTGGTGAAGGAACGCACCGGCGAGGTCGGCGTCGCGCAAGCTCCCGTTGACGATTGTGGTCTCGTGCAGCACGGCTCGTTCGAGGCGCGCAGCCTGAAGATTCGCGTGAGTGATGTTGACGTGGTCCCAGCGGGTTTCGCGCAGATCTGCTCCAGCTAGCGTGGCAGCGGTGAACACGAGCGGCTTGGCCCTCGTACCGATGAACTGCCATCCCCGTAGCCGGGCACCGCTGAGATCGCTGCCGACCAGCGTGGGGTCTGGTCGGGCGTGTGCCCTTGCGTGTAGCGCGTACCGGAGCCACAGTTCGCTGGCTCCTTCCAAGTACGGCGTACGCCACCGGTTCAGGGTGGCCCGGAGTGCCTCGTGATCGTCGTCGTCGGCGATCAACTGGCCCAGGAAGTCCAAAGTCTCCACCGACGGGATGGGAAGGCACCAGTCCTCACGGCGGTCATCGCGTATCGCGTCGCATAGGTATTGGGCGAAGAAGTACTCGTGGATGGAGCTGTGCGCGAACTGAAAGTCGGGGCGGTCTGGCCCGCTGTGGTCGTTGCGAACTACGAACGTGGCGGTGCGCAGGTCCTCCTCGAGTTGATCGCGAGAGATGTTCCCGTAGCGCCTGCCAAGCAGGGGATCCGTGGCGAGCTGTTCGTCAAGCCAATCGTCCAGGTCGGCGCTGTCGACCCGCCGGTCACCACGCCTCCATGACCACGCGGCCAGTCGAGCCATCAAGGTGAGCTTGTGGTCGGGACGCAGGCGGTGCTTGCCGAGGTCTCGTGCGAGCCAGTCGCGCAAGACCTGCCGGTAGATCGTGGCGGCGTGCACCGGGCGTTGCTGCGAGAGGCGGTCTTCAATGAACGGGATCTGCGCGGCGACCTTGGTCAGCGTATACGGGCGTGTGGCCAGGTCGGACAGGTCGTGCACTGCTCCCAGCATGTCCATTACCTGCGTGACATCCTGTTCCGGCAGTGCCTTGTGCAGGTACTCACGGATCTGCTCGTCGGTCAGCGGCAGCAACATCAGAGCGACGTAGTCCTCGGCGGCTGCGAGATCACGGTCGTGCTCGAGGAAGTGCCTGGACTGCTCCCCGAGAGACCGGAAATAGTGGGTCCGGCAGGACACCAGAACCTTGGTGTCCTGGCCGGCGAACGGGGCGTATACCGTGCCCTTGCCTTTCATCCGGATCGGCCGGAGCTTGAGCAACTCGTGGGTGAAGGCAACACCTTGCGCGGCGTCGAGCCGGACCAGGACCTCATCTAACCCGTCGATGATGAACAGGGTGGGTACCGTCTTGGCTCGGGCGATGACCTCCTCCCCTGACGGTAGGCGCATGTCGCCGGCCGCCCACCCGTGGTTGATGCATTCGGTCAGGATGGTGGGCAGGGAAGGGACTCCGTTGCTCAGGTTCCCGAGACGCCGGAGGTCGAAATACAGCGGCTCGGGCCGCAATGGGGTCGGCTGGGCTTGTAGTCGGTCGGTCAGCTCCTGGCAGGTGATCGTCTTGCCGGTGCCGTACTCGCCCAGCAGCGCGGCAAGCGGGGGGCTGTCCGAATCACGTGCCCACTCCATGAGGTACGTCACGACATCCTTCACCCGCCGCTCTTGGTCGGGCGCGCCGACGGCCGTGTCGGGATCCATGCCGCCGGGACGGCCATGCAGGTCAAAGAACTGATCCTCGCACGCCTCCTTAAGCATGCGCCGGTCTTTCGTGCCCATGTCGAGCGGCTTCGCGCTCCCACGGTCGAGCTGGCGATAGATGTGCTCGACGAGGTTATTCACCCACTTGTCCCGGGCTGAGGGGCTCCTCAGCCCATTGAATGGGACGCCCTGGAACAGGCGGGGGTAGACGGCCTTGGTCTCAAATTCACCCGATCGGGAACTCGTAGGCCGCAGTGGCACCGGCATCACTGTGGGGCCGAATGAACCGCTGTAGGCACGCAGCGTCTCGCCGAGCCCAGGTTGTGAATACCAAGCGTTGCTCACCGCAACCACCACCAGTTCGCTGCCCGCCACCTCCATGCGGAATCGCTTTTCCCAGTCGTCACCGATCAGCACGTCCTTATCGGATCGCCACACGGCGATTCGGGACTGCTCGCCGCCCAACGCTTCGACCAGCAGGTCCCACAGGGGTCCTGCTGTAACGTCGTCCGCCGTGGCGTTGCACAGCACAATCCGTCTCGGCCCGAGCACAGTCGCCTTCCGATCCTCGATGAGCACGTCACGAACTGCCTCGTGCTCACGCAGTGGTGCGCCGGCCACGTCGACGCGCTCGGCCCAGAAGCTCAGCGTGCGGCCCCGCACGCCCGATTTCTTCGCACCGTGGACCTGCACTTGGAGATCCACACTCGCCTCTGCCGCGGCGGCGTTCACCGCCTTGACCAAGCGCTCCAACGCCTTCGTCGCGGCCGCCCGGGTCCGCTGGGCGAACAGCAGATGCTGCACCTGCTCCACAGACAACTCGTCCGCCGTCCCCATCGCGTCCAGCAACAAGCCCATCGCCTCGCGGTCGACCGCGCTCAAAGACACCCGGAGCAACCGGGTGCGAGCCGTGGCGTGAGGTAACCGTTGCATGGGAAAATCACTGCTTCCTGTCGTCGCGCATCGCGTAGTGGTCGAGCACTCGATGCACCTCGGTCACAAGGCCGTTCACCCACGCGTCCCGCGCCGACATCCCGCGCGTCTCGCTGAACGGTCGTTCATAGCCGTAAATCTGCTTGCTCTTCAGCCCACGCCAGTCCGCCTGCTTGCTGACCTGCCGGAGCAGCAACGGAACCACACGCTTGCCGGGGACGTCGACGAGCGCTGGCAGTTCGACGCCGGTTATGTACTCGCTGCCGAGGAAGGCGTTGCTCAACGCGACAATCCCGACCTCAGCCGCCGACAAGGCGTCGTGAATCCGGATGCCCCAGTCCTCGCCGACAAGGATTGCATCAGCCGATCGCCAGAGCTGGAACTCATACACCCGGTCAATGGCCATCGCCTCGGCCAGCAGGTCCCACAAGCGCAGAACCAGCGCCTCGTCCCGCCCGGCGAAGCTGAGGAAGACCCGCACCAGCGGCTTGCCCGAGTTTCCCACCTCCAGGCGCATCTCAGCTTTGTCCGTGCTCACGCTGGCCTCCTGACGCCCGCCTGTCGGAATGTGTCGTAGAAACGTCTGATTAGGCGAGTACTCTACAGCGGAGGCGGCGGGGGGTCCAGGGATCGAGCGCTACTCGGCCCGGACTTCACGAGGGCGGTCTACCGCAGCCAACAGGTGTTGCTGCTCCTGCTTGAGGCGGAGGAAGGACTCGCGCACGTACGTTGCGAACGGAGCACCAGGGTGGCCGATGAGGGCTCGCTCGTGTACGCCGTCGGCCTCCGCCGCTAACACGATCTCCAGAGAGGCCACGTGGGCGCAGAAGTCGCGCAGCGCCTGGGGAAGATCAGGCTCGATCAGGAGGTCGGCATGCTCGACGATCAGATCACGCATCTGAAGGTTGACCGGCCGCAACGCCTGATTCCTCCACCGGCGCCAGTCGCTGTCGGCCCTCAGAGGACTCCGATCCGCCTTGCCTGGCAGCCCCGAATCGCGCAGCGCCTCCCAGACGCGCTCGTTGACCTCCACAAGCGCGTTGAGAGGCCCGTACAACTCCCGAAGCTGGCTGTTCACCCTGGCTAACCGAGCCTGACGCCGCTCTTGCCTGATCTGAGCACGCTGGTTGAGGACAAACACGAGAACCGCGACCAGCACGCTCGCGCTCGCTGTGATCACTGCCGCCGACACGAGCACAGCTTGCCGTACTCGTCGATCGGATCACCAATAGCGTGACCGAGACTGACGGGTTCGATCGCTCATGAACGTCCGCTCATATGCCGCTTATCGGTCGTTCGGAAAACGCAACGCTCACCAACCGACAGCACGAGATCCTGTTCCACTTCTGCACTGCCGTCGGTAGCCCCGCGACTGGCAACGTGGTGGTCCACAGCCGTGGCAAGCGGCAGGGGAGGACACCCGTTGTTCGGCGCGACGTTCGCGACCCCACCGGCGAGTGGTCGTTGACTACTTTTCGCGGCCGACCGCCGGGGATGGGGCGCCAGCCCACACGCTTCGGCGGGCATGCCCGCGGGTTGAACTCAGTGCTCAGTGGCCCCGGTGGGCCGCCTCAATAAGTAAAGAACCTTGCGAGTCCAGAGCCGCCTGGGCTTGCAGACCGACGCCGACGGACTCCGCTTGGCTACGCCGGCCCAGGAATCTCGCGGTTGGTCGAGCACAGCAGGACCGTCGCGACGAAGCCGGTCCACCGGAAGCAGATCCACTCGGTAGCTGAGTCGGACGCGATCATGACGGACTTGTCTTCCCCCATGACGGGTGAACCTACGGGCTTTCGTCGTCCGCCGACCAGGCACCTTAGACGCTCACTTAGACCCTCACCAGACGAGTCAGGCCCCACCCGAGGTGTCTCGGATGGGGCCTGACCTGCGGAGCCGCCTGGGGGAATCGAACCCCCGACCTATTCATTACGAGTGAATCGCTCTGGCCGACTGAGCTAAGGCGGCGTGTCTCCGGCTCGCGCTGGTGACGGTAGCAAGTGTAGCGGAGGCTGCGCGCGTCACTTCTCGGGGGGACCGTCGTTAGGGCCCTATGACGTCGGTCTCACTCCCCCGTCGATCTATCTGGAGGCTCTGGCACATGCGGCGAAGACTGCCCCGCTCGGCTGCGTTGCCGGCGGCTGCGGCGTTGCTCCTGCTCAGCGCGGCGCCCGCGAACGCCGATACGACCTACCCGACGACGCCGATTCCGCAGCCGGCGAATCCGGGGCAGGCGCCGATCTCGGCGCCGATCGGGCCGCAGCCGCTCGGGCAGGCCGTCGGGGATGCCGGGACCGCGCTCGGGATCGTGCGGTTGCTGCCCAATGCCGTGCCGACGAGCACGATCCTGCCGGGGTTCGGGCAGACGCTGCCGAAGCAGTCGGCGCTCGAGGCCGGGATGGGTTTGTCGAGCGCCTCGGCGAACTCGGACGCCTACCTGAGCTACGAGAAGTCGATTGCGCAGGCGTCGCCGTTCGGGGTGTCCGTGGGCGGGAACGCGCCGCAGACGCCGGGCAGCGTCGTGCAGACCGCGCTGCCCGACAACCCGCAGCCGGTCAGCGGGGGGCTGAACGCGCCGTCGAACCCGCTGCTCAACGTGGGGCTGCTGAACGGGAGCGCGCACGCGCGGTGGAGCCAGACGCTCGGTCCGTGCGTCGACACCATCGCCGACGCCAGCACGTCGGTGGCGAGCCTGTCGCTGCTGAACGTCGTGCCGTCGATGCCGAACCTCGGGCTGGACGCGCTGAAGCCGAAGCTCGACCCGAGCTCGCTGGCGAGCGGGTTCGACCTGACGAAGGGGCTGCAGAGCCTCGGCGGCCTGCTGCAGGGCGGCGGGCAGACCACCGCGGACGGCAACGGGTCGCTGCTGAGCCTGCCGAACACGCTGTCGTCGCGGTCGCAGGTGAAGCTGGTCGACATCCCGGGTTCGAAGAACAAGGCCGTGCAGTCGACGTCGACGCTGCAGGCCGCGGACATCGAGATCCTCAAGGGCACGCCGCTCGCGCTGAGCATCAAGGTGGCCAGCCAGCCGACGCTGAAGGTGACCTCCACCGGCGACGCGAAGACGTCCAAGGTCGAGTACACCGCGCCGGTGCTGACCATCGAGGCCGGCGGCAAGGTGCTGTACACCCTCGACGCGGCGCACCCGACGAAGGACATCCCGATCGGGCTGCCGCTGAAGCCCCTGAGCGACCAGTTCGGCGCGGTCAAGGACATCCCGGTGGTCGGCGGCCTGCTGGCCACCGCGGCCGGTCAGGTGCAGCAGGTGGGCACCACCGCGGGGACCGTGCTCGACCTCGGCGTGCTGCGGCTGAGCATCGCCGGGCTGGACCAGAAGTCGGCGAACATGACCACGCCGTTCAAGGGCTTCCAGCTGGGCGCGTCGGCGCGGATGTTCGACCTGCAGCTGCTGCCGACGACCAAGCTCAAGAGCCTGCTGCCGGACGACCAGGCGAAGAACCTGCCGTCGTCGCTGGCCCAGCTGTCGCTCGGCGAGCAGATCGCCCGGGCGTACGCGCCGACCGGCGGCGTGGTCTGCGGCACGACGTCGACGTCGCCGCCCGCGGGCGGTGAAGCGCCGAAGGGGCCGGTGAAGAACCTCGCCTACACCGGAGGCGCGTACGACACCGTGCCGCTGTTCTGGACGGGCACGGCGATGCTGCTGCTCGGCGTGGTCATGGTGGCCGCGATGCCGGGCGCCCGGCGGCGACCGCTGGCCGTGGCCGCCGAGGCGAAGCCGTTCAAGCCGTCACCCCGCCCGCGCGAGTGACCCGAGGGGTGTGAAGGAGCCCGCCAGGCGCGCCTGGCGGGCTCCTTCACGTTCAATCCTTCTCAGGGACCATCAGCACGGGCAGCAGAAGAGCCTGGAGCCGCTCCGCCGTCGAGCTGAGCTCCCCGTGCAGTGCGGCCGCGGCCCGGAACGGTTCCAAGGTCTCGACGATCGTGCGCTGCACCGGCAAGGGCGGCAGCCAGACCGGCATGGTTCGCAAAGTCCCGGCGTTGACGTGCTGGATGGCGGTGCCAGTGGCGTGCTCCGTGAGCCATCGAGCGACCGTGGGACTGCTCAGGTAGAAAGTCAGGAACTCCGGGTCCACCTGCTCGTTCGGGCGGAACCGGACGCACCCGGGTCCGAGCAGCCAATCCGTCTGCTCTTCGGTCACCAGCCCGAACCGGCCGAGTGTGCCGGTACGGGCGCTGACCACGTCACCCGCCTTCAACCGGTACCTGACCATGCGGCCGGCCGTCGAAGGAGGGACGAACTCCAGCTCTCGGATCGTTATCCGGTTGTCCCTGATGTGGCGAGGCAGCACTAACGGCGTCCACGACGACGACGGTGGGCCCTCTCTCGGCGCCGCGCCCGGCCCCGCGAGCACGTCGCACACTGTTTCGAGGCTGACGATCCGTTCGGCGCGCTGAGGACGCCAGCCCGCGAGGAGTGCGTCCAGCGCTGACCCGAGCCTGGCCCGGACGTCCTCGGCGCGCAGCTCGAGTTCGCGGAGGGCTCCCCAGGAAGCGTCGAGTTCCCGGTTGACGAGGTCGGCGTCGACGTGCCCGGGTGCTTCCCCGACGTAGCGACCGGGGACGAGGTTGAAATCGTTGCCGCCGATCTCCTCGAGATCGGCGGCTTGCGAAAAACCGGGCACTCCCGTGAACTCGCCGAACGTGTCGCGGTCACGCCAGCGCCGGTATTCATCGCGGATCTTCGTGGTGTCGTCCTCGCTCAGCCGTCGCTCAGCGCGCTCGACGAGCTCGCCGAGCGACCGTGCGTCGATGAACAGCACCTGCTGCGGGCCGGGCCGGTCAGCAACGCCTCGGAGCACCCACACCATGGTGGGAACTGCGGTGAACTTGAACAGCTGAGGTGGCATTGCTATGACACACTCGACCACCCCGCTCTTGACCATCTTGCTGCGTATTTCCTTCTCCCGGCCCTGCTGGGAGGACGCACCCGTCGGCATGATCACCGCGGCCCGGCCCGTCGGCTTCAGCTTGTCCACCACGTGTTGCAGCCAGCCGAAGTTGGCGTTGTGCGCAGGTGGCTCGCCGAACCGCCACCTCCGGGACCTGGGCGAATCCATGTGCGCGTTGAACGGCGGGTTCGCCAAGATGCGGTCGAAGCGGCGGTTCGGGAAGAGATCCTGCTCCACCGCGCTCATCGGCCCGGCGATGTCGGCCGCCACACCGTGCAGCGCGAGGTTCATCTTGCTGATGAGCAACGACCACGTCTGCGATGCCTGCCCGTGCACGCGTCGGCTGCCGAGCGCAGCCGCGTCGCGGCCGATGCGTGCAGCCACCGCGGTCAACAGCTCACCGGAGCCGCAGAAGGGGTCGTACACCTGATCGGACGGCCCGGGTTCGAGCACCTCGACCAGTACCCTCGCCACATCCGGCGGGGTGAATTGACCGCTACCGCGCCCCATGCGTCGTTCGAGCTCCGCCAGAAGCGCGTCAGCGATCCGCGCACCGGTCGACTCCGGACCGACGACGTCGCCGAAACCGATCCCGTCGATCTGCTGGGCCGCGCTCAACAGGGACGGGTCGGCGGCCTGCTCGAGCATGCGGAAGACCGGTATCGCCTGGCCGCCCGCCGTGCGGAACGAAATCGTGGCCAGCGCCGCCTGCGCCGCGGGCCAGCTTTTGGCCGCGGCGATCCGCGGCCAGACGTCGGCCCGGCATGTCTTGACGTACACGAGCCCGAGCAGGTACTCGAGAGCGGACGCAGTATCGTTCCCGCTCCGCAGGTGGTTCAAGGCGGACCACAGCTGCGCCGGCCAAGAAGGCGGAGCCGGCCGCGTCGGCGTCGGCGCGGAAGCCGGCGCTTCGGGCAGGCCGGCATGGGCTCGGAGGCGATCCCCGTAGGTGGCCCCCGGCGACTCGCCGGGCTTCAGCCGGTTCTTCGGGATTTTCCGCTTCCGCAGCCAGCTCACGACTTCATCAGGGTCGAAGCACTCCTGCCCGGACACCACACGCGGCTGCGGAAAGTCGGGGTACCGGGCTCGCCAGTTGCTGACCGCGCTCAGCCGGACTTCGGCACCGTTCGCGATGTCCGTCAACGACAGATCGCTCATTACCGCCCACTTTCCGGAGGCGCCGGGCGCTGCTTCAGCGTCCGCTCGACGCGGTCGTACGGCTCCAGCTGCGTGATCATGGCAGGCGAAAGGTAATCCAGCACGCGCCGGATCGTGCGGTGATCGGCTTCCAGGTGACGGTGGTGAATGGGCTCGTGGTGCATGATCCGGTTTCGGAAGAGCAACACGGTGGTCAGATCGTGGTGCAGCGCACCACGGCCTCCTGGGTAACGAGGGAACACTTTGTGCAAGTACGGCACCCAGAGGTCCCGGGTGTAGTTGCGGCTGACCAGCGACACCCAGAAACCGAGGGACAGCTCGGCCACGACGTTGTCGGCCGTGCCCGGACGGCCGCGCTCGGTCAGCTTTCGCCGGGCGACGGCCACGAGCTGCGGTCCCTTCTTCCGAAGGGGCGCGACCGACCACCAATCGTCCCGGCCGAAGCTCTCGCTGAGCTGCCGGTGGAGCGCGTTGCGCAGCGCCACTTCCAGGCAGTGCAGGGGGAAGTAGAACGCGGCCGAGACGTCGACGTTCCACCAGTACAGTTCGATCGCCGCCGCCAGATCGCCACCGGCCTTGGCGAGGTACGGCGCAAAGCGCGGCGACGAAAGCGCCTCACGGACCCAACTCGGCTCGGTGCTCATCCTGCGCCTCCATCGGCTTCATGGCAGCACGAAGATGTGCTACTGTTCTGGGGTACGCCCCGGGTTCGCCTCTGCTTCGGTATGCCACCCGGGGCATCGCTTTGTCCGCCGCCGAGTCGCAGCAGCGCCGCGGCCTTGACCGCCTTGCTTGTCCGTTGGTCGCCTCTGAAGGCTAACGCGACGCATCCGCTCTTGCAAGTACTTCGAGTACACAAAAATCCGTGAACTACCCCCGGTGGGACCGGTTCGCACCGTTGCACATCACGATATAGAGGAAATAGCTGCTCAGTCGCCTGTCGGCTGAGGAACGACTGCGGCGAAGTCAGTGGCGGCCATCGCGAGGTCGACTGCTTCGAGGTTCACAGTTTGCCGCAGTGCAGCCACTCAGCCCTGGCGAAGCGTCATGACCATCGCCTCGACGGCGATGCGCGGCTTCACGTTCAGATCGATCGCCTCACGGCATTCCAGCACCGCTTCGAGGCGGCGAAGCGTCGACTCGGGTGTCCACGACGCCGCCGCCTCGCGGATCTGGTCGGCGTGGTCCGGGTGGTTGAGCGTCGCGCCGGAGCGGGTCGCCGTCACCAGGACGTCGCGGTAGAAGCCCACCAAGTCGACCAGCGCCAGGTCGAGCGTGTCGCGCTGGGTGCGGGTCGCGCGGGACTTCTGCTTCTTCTCCAGCTGCTTCACCGCGGCTTCCGCGGCTCGCTTGGCGCCGGCGACGCCCTTGCCGATGCCGTCGCCGCCCATCGCCGTCCGGAGCTCGTTGCGCTCGTCTTCGTCGCGGGCCTTGCTGGCCTCGCCCGCGTCCGCCTCGGCCGCGCTGATCAGCTGGTCGGCGCAGGTGAAGACGTCGCTCATGCGGCGGAGGCCGAGCGGGATCCGCAGCACGGTGGCCCGGCGCTGCCGCGCGGCCTCGTCGGTGGCGAGCCGGCGCGCGCGGCCGACGTGGCCGCCGCACACCGAAGCAGCCCACTGCGCGCGTTCGGCGTCGACGTGGTCGCGGCGCATCAGCACGTCGGCGATCGCTTCCGGCGGCGGCGTCCGGAGCGTCACCAGGCGGCAGCGCGAGCGGATCGTCACCGAGACGTCCTCGGGGTGGTCCGAGGGCGCGCAGAGCAGGAACACCGTGCGGTCCGGCGGCTCCTCGACGGCCTTCAGCAGGGCGTTCGACGCGCCTTCGGTGAGCCTGTCGGCGTCCTCGATGATCACGACCTGCCAGTTGCCGGTCGTCGGGCGGCGCGCCGCGGCCTGCACCAGCGCGCGCATCTCGGCGACCGAAATGGACAGACCTTCCGGGACGACCAGCCGGACGTCGGCGTGCGTGCCCGCCATCGTCGTGTGGCAGCCGGGGCAGGCGTCGCAGCCGGTGCCGGTGCTGCACTGCAGGGCCGCGGCGAACGTCCGGGCGGCCACCGAACGGCCGGAGCCGGGCGGGCCGGTGAGCAGCCAGGCGTGCGTCATCGCCCCCGGCGGCGCGGGCTCGCCCGCGATGATCTTGGCGGCGGCCGACGCGGCCGAGCTCAGCGTCTCGACCGCGGGCTCCTGGCCGACCAGCTGGTTCCAGACGCCGATGCGCTCGATCGTCGTCACTTCGCCTCCACGCGAGGCTCTTCCGGAGTCTCGACGGGCAGGGTTTCCAGCGGCAGGGTGACCGGCTTCTCCGTCGTCGGCGCCAGCGCGGCCAGCCGGCCGACGAACACGGCGCGCAGCGCGGTGCGGATACGCTCGGCGACCTCGACGTCGGTGCCGTCGGCGTCGATCACGACGTACCGGTCCGGGTCCGCCGCGGCCATCTCGGTGAGCAGGTGCCGAACGCGCCACTGGTCGTTCAGCGCGGCCGACTTGTCGCGGGGGGCGCCGTTCGGGGCGGCGTCGAGCAGGACGGTCAGGTCCGGGCGCAGCCGGCCGGTCGCCCAGTCGGCGAGGCCTTCGAGCTCGTCGCTGTCGAGCCCGGCGACGGCGGACAAGTGCGCCAGCGGCGAGTCGACGAACCGCTCCATCACGACCACCGAACCGGCGTCGAGCGCCGGCTGGACGTGCCGCTCGACGATGTCGGCCCGCACCGCGGCGGCGGCCAGCGCCTGGGCCCGCGCCCCGGTGAGGGAGGCGCCGGAGACGAGCGCGGTGAGCCGCTGGTCGTCGAGCGCGGGGTCGGCGGCGACGACGACCGGCCGGGTGCCGCCGCGCATCCAGTCGGCGAGGTTCACGGCCTGGATCGCGGTGTTGATCGCGGTGGTGCCCTCGACGGCGATGAGGAAGCCGTTGACCCGCCGCGGCGAGCGGCGCAGCGCGTTGCGCAGGTCGGCGAGGATCGGCTCGGTGCGCTTGTCGTCCATCTGCCGGTAGGCGAAGAGCCCGGCGACCAGCGCGATCGCGGCGCCGCCGAGCATCACCGGGCGCGTGCCGTCGATGGTGAGCGGGTTGCCCCAGACGGTGATCGTGTGCCGGTGCACCGCGCCGACGAGCAGCGGGACGGTGACCGTGGTGCCGAACAGGACCAGCTTCATCATCAGCTGGTAGATCGCGTTGATCCGGCCCCGGATGCCGTCCTCGACGCGCGAGCCGATGATCGTCACGCCGGTCAGGAACGCGGTGCCGGCGCAGATGCCGACCAGCACCACGGTGATCAGCGAGATGGTCAGGTGCGGGGACAGCGCCACCAGGGCGAGCGAGACCGCGGCCGCGACGATCGAGAGGCCGAACAGCCGGTCATGCGGCAGCCGGCGGGCGAGCTTGGGCGCGAAGACCATGCCGGTGGCGAGGCCGAGGAAGACGGCGAGGACGAGCAGGCTGAAGGCGGAGTCACCGGCCAGCAGGCTCGAGGAGTACGGCTTGGCCGAGCCGATCACGGCACCGCCGGCGACGAACGCGCCGAACGCGCCCACCAGCAGCCCGCGCACGAGCGGCGTGCTGCGGATGAACCGGAAGCCGTCGGCGATCATCGCGCCGATGCCGAGCTTCTCCTCGTCGGCCTGCTTGACCCGCTGCTCCGGCAGCATGTGGACGTTGCGCAGCGAGAGCTCGGGGATCCGGGTGGCGATCAGGATCGCGCTGGCCAGGTAGAGCAGGCCGGTGATGATGACGACCAGCTTCGCGATGTTGAGGCTAGGGTCGCCGGGGAACAGGTGGAACGTCGTGTTGACGCCGGTGATGACCGCGTTCGCGCCGGCCGCGGTGATGACGGCGAGGCCGTAGGTCATCACCATGCCGAGCTGGTTGGCCGTTTCGACCTGGTCGGGACGGCGGAGCAGGTTCGGGACCGCGGCCTCTTTCGAGGGGATCCACATGCTCGACGCGCAGCCGACGAGGAAGTTGCCGGCCAGCAGCCACCAGGGCGCGCTGACGATCGCGATGGACAGCAGGAAGACGCACCGCAGCAGGTCGGCGACCACCATCACCTTGCGGCGGTCGAACCGGTCCGCGAGCAGCCCGCCGATCGGGGCGAACAGCAGCCCCGGCGCCAGTCCGGTCAGCACGACGCCGACGAAGGCGAAGTTCTGCGCGAAGTAGTTGTCGGTCAGCTTCGTGGCCAGGCCGGTGAGGGCCAGGATGTTCAGCCAGTCGGCCACGCTGCACAGGTACGTGACGCCCCAGAGCCGCCGGAAAGGTTTGATCGCCAGTACCCGCCGGACCCGGTTCATCGTGGACGCCTCGGCGCCCGACGACGCACCCGGGCCGGCCCCGGGTACTGATCGCACGCCCTCGCTGATACGCCCACCCCATTAGTCACCGCGGTGCCGGACGCCTCGCGCGAGAGCCCGACCGTGAAGTCAGGGTAGCCCGATCGGCGTCTGGCACGCGGGACGGCCCCGTGGTGCGGGGCCCGGGGTGACCGCTAGTCGAACAGTCCGGTGACGCTGCTGACCAGGCTGGACACCATCTCGATGGCGACGAAGCCGAACACGATCAGCAACACGACGGCGAGCATGACCCCGGCCGCACTCGACGACGGCCGGTTGAAGGCCGGCATCGTCACCGAAGGCATCCGCGGCAGCCGCCGCCGCTTGACGGGCACGACGTCGACGTCGTCGACCTCGTCCTCGGCCAGCGGATCCTGCCGCACGGGCCGCATGATCTGCGGCGGCCGGCTCGGCCAGGTGCTGCGCTGCCGGTTCCGCTGCCGGGGCAGCAACCCCATCGGCGGTGCGCCGGCTTCGCCCAGGGTGCCGGCGGGCGGGATCGCCGCCGGGGTCCGCAGGCCGGCCCGGTCGTCGTCGCGAAGCGTTTCCTCGACCATCCGCCGCACGGCTTCCTCGTCGGGCTGCACGGGCCCGGCCACCGGGATGGCGCCGGGCTCGTGGCCATTCGGAACCGCGGTCCGTGGCTCGGGTGACGCGGTGACCAGCCCGGAGACCGGATCCGCGAACATCTCGCCAGGGGCTTCGGACAGAGTGCCGTCGCGCTGAGTGAGCTCGGGGGCATTGAAGAAGGGAGCCTCACCGTTCGCGCTCATGGTGACCACCTCACTACTGAATGTCCTCGCCTTTCCAGGGTAGCGACGCTGGCGGATAACGCATCCGCCCAATGGCTCGGTCTGCTGTGGAGGGTCGGTCACGCAGCGCAAGCACGCACCCGAACCCACTGCAGTGTCCAGTCCGGCGGTGGTCCGGTCGACCGCCAATGGTGACGGATCGTAGTGAAACCGATCACAGTGGCGGCGGGCGGCTGCTGGCCAGTTGCTGGCCGTGGGTGGCCAGTTTGCCGGATTGCGCTTCATTGGGGCATGGGGCCGGCTGGAGGGCGCGGTTCAGGGCCTGGGTCGAGCCACGCCGGCGCCGGCGCGTGGTGGGCGCGGGCTCGGGTGGACGAGGCGGGCGCGCCGACGGGTAGCGCCAGCGGCGGGCGCGCCCGCCGGGCCGACACGGCTGCGGTGCGGCTCGGCCAGGACACGGCACGGCGCGAGGTGCGCAGCGCGGATGGATGCACGGCACGGCGCGAGGTGCGCAGCGCGGATGGATGCACGGCGCGGGCTTCCAAGCCGGCCGCCGCGAGCGCCGTCAGCCGCGCGACCCGCACGAGAAACTCCCT
>NZ_PPHG01000056.1:2500-53672 GCF_002904295.1 Amycolatopsis sp. CA-128772 | reverse complement strand
GGCTGGGGTGTGGGCGGTTCGGCCGGTGCGGGTGGTTCGGGAGCCGGCTGCGGGAAGGGCTGCGCGGCTTCGGCGGGCGGTTCGGGATCCACCTGTGCAGCGGATGCCTGGGGCGCAGCCGGCGGCTCGGGATCTGGCTGCGCGGCGGGTGCCTGGGGTGCAGCCGCTTGGGGTGGCTCGGCTTCGGCGGATGGCTCGGGATCTGCCTGCGCTACAGGCGCCTCGGCTGCGGCAGCCTCGGTCGGTGCGGCTTCGGCGGATGGTGCCGGGCGCTCGCGCGCCGGCTCGGCCGGCTCGGCCTCGGCGGGCGAAGCTGCCGGTCCTTCGGGTGCGGCGGGCTCAACGGTGGCCGGCCCGGCTGCGGCAGCTTGCGGTGCCGGGGCCTCCGCCACAGCGGGCGAGACCTCCGCCACAGCGGGCGAGACCTCCGTTACGGCGGGTGGGGCCTCCGCCATAGCGGGCGAGACCTCCGCCATAGCGGGCGAGACCTCCGTTACGGCGGGTGGGGCCTCCGCCACGGCGGGCGGGGCCACGGGGTATCCGGGCCCCGGGAAGACCGGCAGCGCCGGGGAATCCGAGGCCGGTGGCAGAACCTCCGCGCCCTCCCCCTCGGCAGCAGGGCTCTCCGCAACAACGGCGGCAACCGGGGTCTCGGTCCGCCAGTCGCTCACCCCGGCCGAACCCACGCCAGCCGGAGCCGAACCAGCCGCCGCCGGGGGCAGGGCCTCCGAACCATCGTCCCAAAGGGACTCCGGTGGCGCGTCGTCCGTCAAGCGGCTGAAGCCCTCGCCCAGCAGGACCTCGTCCGAAAACTCCGGTGCCGATGGCGCCAATCCGCGGATCAACGCCCGGACCTGGTCCACCGATCGCGGCCGGTGGGCCGTTGCCAATGACACCGTCGCCGCCAGCATCGTCGTCGGGGTCGGGTGCAGGACGCGGACCGGGCCCGCCAGGTCCGCCGCCGGCTGGTCCACCGTCTCCACGTACGGGCCCACCGCGATGATCGTTCCCACCGGGGCCGTTCCCGGGACCAGGTCCGCGATCCGGCGCTCGCACGCCTGGGACAGGTCCAGGGCCTCCGTGGCCGGGTTCACCGCGTCCTCGTCGGTGACCAGGGGCCAGCCGTCCGCCTGCCACGGGCCGCCCAGGGGGGCCTCCAGCCTCAGGGCCGGGTCCGGGAGGTCCACGCCGATGACGATGATCACCCCGTGCGGCAGCAGGACCACCGCTTCGATCGGGCGGTCCGTCACCGAGCCGACGCCGATCAGCGCGATGCCGCCGATCATGGTGCTGCCGCGGCCCAGGGACGCCAGGGCCGCCCGGACGTCGTCGGCGACCCGGGACCGCTGCCGCTCCAGGCGCACCAGTCGCACCGAAAGCCCCTTTCCGCTCGTCGTTCCGGGTCATCACGCTAGCGCGCCCAGCGCAACGAACCGTGCGACACGGGGACGGCACGGCGAGGTGCCCTCCGAAAGTGGGGCGGCGGGTGACTTGTGGTGTTCATGTGGCCAAACGGCACGGTTGGGGTGCAGAATGTGCTACAACGCATCGGAGGCGGCATTCGGGAGCCGCGCTGAAGCCGTTCCGCAGCTCGAGACAGGGCGTAGGGGAAGACGTCCCTCGTCGAGCAACAAGCGGAGGTAGCAGTGAGCACCCGTGGCAGCACCCGAGGTGTGGTGTACGTCCACTCGTCGCCGTCTGCGGTGTGTCCGCACGTCGAGTGGGCTATTTCGGGCACCCTGGGTGCCCGCGTTGACCTGAAGTGGACGGCGCAGCCGGCCAGTCCGGGTCAGCTTCGCGCCGAGTGCGGATGGCGCGCGCCCGCGGGCACCGGCGCCAAACTGGCGTCCGCCCTCAAGGCGTGGCCGATGCTCCGGTTCGAGGTGACCGAAGAGCCCAGTGCGGGCGTCGACGGCGAACGGTTCTGCTTCGCGCCCGGCCTCGGCCTGTGGCACGGCCGGACCAGCGCCAACGGCGACATCGTGGTGGGCGAGGACCAGCTCCGCGCGCTCGTCACCATGACCCGCGGCGGCGAATCCCTCGCGCACAAGCTGGACGAACTCCTCGCCGCGAGCTGGGACGAGGCGCTCGAGCCCTTCCGCCACGCCGGTGACGGCGCGCCGGTGACCTGGCTGCACCAGGTCGGCTGAGCCAGGGACGGGGGCCGGTACGCTCTCCGGGGTGACCACCCCCGCCTCCGGCTCCCGCCAGCGCTGGCTGGTGCCCGTCGTGGTCGTCGTGCTGTCGGTGACCGTCGGTGGTGGCCTGCTCGCGCGCGAGCTCTACCGCCGGCCCGACCAGCCCGCCGACGACACCTCCGTCGCGGTCTCGACGCCGCCCTCGGCCAGCAGCGGCGCGCCCGCCGCGGCCGGCCAAGTCGGGATGACCGACGACGCCCGGGCGCACCCGCAGGCCGAAGCCGTCCGCCGGGTGCTGCAGAAGTACTTCGAGGCCATCAACACCAAGCAGTACCAGGTGTGGACCGACGTGGTCACCGACGAGCGGGCCGCCGCCCAGTCGCAGAGCGACTGGAAGAAGGGCGTTCGCACCACAAAGGACAGCGAGGCCCTCGTCTACCGGATCGAGCGCGCGTCCGGGAACTCGCTGCGGGTCCTGGTCGGGTTCACCAGCCGGCAGGCCATCGAGGACGCCCCGCTGTTCTTCCGCGAGCCCTGCATCAAGTGGCGGCTCGTCATGCCGATGGTGGTCGAGGACTCCGCGCTGAAGGTCGCCGCCGTCGACGGCGGGCCGCCGCCCGAACACGAGAAGTGCTGAACGCGAGGAGGGGCCCGGCCGAAGCCGGGCCCCTCCTCGCGTCTGCTCGTGCGCTCAGACCGTGAACAGCAGCGCGGTGTTGTGGCCGCCGAAGCCGAACGAGTTGCTGATCGCCGCGGTCAGCTCGACCTTGCGCGGCTCGCCCGCGACGACGTCCAGCTGCACCCGCGGGTCCAGGTCGGTCAGGTTCCGGGTGGCCGGCACGATACCGTGGTAGAGCGACAGGACCGTGATGATCCCCTCGACCGCGCCCGCGCCGCCGACCAGGTGGCCGAGCGAGCCCTTCGGCGCCGTCACGACCGGGTGGTCCCCGACCG
This sequence comes from Amycolatopsis sp. CA-128772, assembly GCF_002904295.1. Classification (GTDB taxonomy): domain Bacteria; phylum Actinomycetota; class Actinomycetes; order Mycobacteriales; family Pseudonocardiaceae; genus Amycolatopsis. The sequence goes on along the minus strand of NZ_PPHG01000056.1, from coordinate 50,580 downwards.
CGTTGCGGATCGCCGCCGCCTCGCCGATGTCACCGACCACTGTGGACGTCGCGTGCGCGTTCACGTGCCCGATGTCCGCGGCGGTCACCCCGGCCATCTTCATCGCCGCGCGCATCGCGGCGATCTGGCCGATGCCCTCGGGGTGGTTGCCCGTGATGTGGTAGGCGTCCGAGGTGATGCCGTGCCCGGCGACCGTCGCGTAGATGCGCGCCCCGCGGGCCTTCGCCAGGTCCGCGCGCTCCAGGATGACGACGCCGGAGCCCTCGCCGAGGACGAAGCCGTCGCGGCTGGAGTCGAACGGCCGCGACGCGCTCGCCGGGTCGTCGTTGCGCGTGGAGACCGTGCGGGCCTGGGCGAACCCGGCCAGCGTGATCGGGTGGATGCACGCTTCGGCGCCCCCCGCGATCACGACGTCGGCGCGCCCGGAGCGGATCATCTCCACCCCGCTGACGATGCCCTCGGCGCCCGAGGCGCAGGCCGAGGCCGGGGAGTGCACCCCGGCCCGCGCCTTGAGGTCGATGCCCACGTGCGCGGCCGGTCCGTTCGGCATCAGCATCGGCACGGTCAGCGGCGACACCTTGCGGAGACCCTGCTGGTGCAACAGGTCGTTCTGGGTGAGCAGGGTGACGGGGCCGCCGACGCCGGTGCCGATCGACACGCCGAGGCGGTCGGGGTCGACGTCGGTGTGCTCGTCGGTCGGCTCGGTGTACCCGGCGTCGGCCCACGCCTGGCGGGCGGCGATCAGCGCGACCTGTTCGCAGCGGTCCAGCCGGCGGGCCTGCACCCGCGGGAGGACTTCCGAAGGATCGACGGCCAGCTGACCGCCGATCTTCACCGGCAGCTGCAGCTCCTCGACCCAGTCGGCCTCGATCGCCCGGACCCCGCTCCGCCCGGCCAGCAGACCGTCCCAGGTGGACGTGACGTCCCCACCGAGCGGTGTGGTGGCGCCGAGACCGGTGATCACGACGTCGAAGTTGCTCATTCGAGTCTCCTCAAGGAGGGAAGAGGACTTACTTGGAGTTGGCCGACACGTAGTTCACGGCGTCGCCCACGGTCTTCAGGTTGGCGAGCTCGTCGTCCGGGATCTTGACGCCGAACTTGTCCTCGGCCTGCACGGCGATCTCGACCATCGACAGCGAGTCGATGTCCAGGTCGTCCACGAACGACTTCTCGGCGGTGACGTCGTCCTGAGCCACACCGGCCACCTCTTCGACGATCTCGGCGAGGCCGGCGAGGATCTCAGCGTTGTCAGCCATGGGGTAGTTCCCTTCTCGGTCCATCTGGGGGTCTGTTTCCCTCGGGCGAGTGCCCGCGGGGAGCGTAACGGTGATCAGGGGCAGATGAACGCCTGCCCGGCGTAGGACAGGCCCGCGCCGAACCCGACCGCCAGCACCACGTCGCCGGGCTTCGCCGTCCCGGCCTTGCGCATGTGGTCCAGCGCGAGGGGGATGGACGCCGACGAGGTGTTGCCGGAAAACCTGATGTCGTCGGCGACGACCATGTCGTCGCGGGCGCCGTTGGCCCGCAGCTTCTTCGCGATCGCCTCGACGATGCGCAGGTTCGCCTGGTGCGGGATCAGCACGTCCACATCGGACGGCTTGAGCCCGGCGGCCTCCAGCGCCTGCACGGCGATCGGCGCGATCTTCGTGGTCGCCCACCGGAAGACCGACTGGCCCTCCTGGTAGATGTACTTCTCGTCGCGCATGTAGATGAGGTCGACCAGGTCGCCCGCGCTGCCCCACGACACCGGGCCGATGCCCGGCTCGTCGGACGGGCCGACGACCGCGGCGCCCGCGCCGTCGGCGAAGATGATCGCGTTGGCCCGGTCGACCGGGTCGACCGAGTCGGTGAGCTTCTCCGCGCCGATGACCAGGACCTTCTTCGCCGAGCCGGCCCGCACGAGGTCGGAGGCGACGCCGAGGCCGTAGCAGAACCCGGCGCACGCGGCGTTGAGGTCGAACGCGCCCGGGCTGGGGATGCCGATCCGGGCGGCGACCTGGGCGGCGGCGTTCGGGATCAGCGTCGGCATGGTGCAGTTCGGCAGGATCACCGTGTCCACTTCGGACGGGTCGACGCCGGCGTCGGCCAACGCGGCGGTGCCGGCGGCGACGGCCATGTCGGTGAGCAGCTCGTCCTTCTCGGCGAACCGGCGCTCGACGATCCCGACGCGCGTCTGGATCCACTCGTCGCTGGTTTCCATCGTCTGCGACAGGTCGTCGTTGGTGACGACCTTCGCGGGCTGGTAGCTGCCGACACCCAGCACGCGGCTGCCGCGGGAGCCGGTGGTCAGGCTCAGGGCGGGTCGGTCGGTCACGAGGCGTCCTCCTGGCGCAGCGCGGCCAGCTCGGCCGGCGTCTTCAGCGCGGTGATAGTGGTGACCACGCCCTTGAGCTGCCGCTTGACCAGGCCGGTCAGCGTGCCCGCGGGCGCGAGTTCGATCGTGCGGGTGACGCCGAGCGAGACGAGGCCGTCCATCGTCAGGTCCCAGCGGACCGGGCGGGTGACCTGGGCGACCAGCCGCGCCAGGTAGTCGGCCCCGCTGGTGACGACCGCGCCGTCCGCATTGGACAGCAGCGGCCGGGTGGGGTCGGCCGGGGTCAGCTCGGCGGCGTGGGCGCGCATCGCCTCTTCGGCGGGCGCCATGTACCGCGTGTGGAACGCGCCGGCGACCTTGAGGGCGCGGATCTTCGTGCCTTCGAGGGGCTCGGCGACGATCTTCGCGATCGTGTCGGCGGCACCGGAGGCGACGATCTGCCCGGCACCGTTGCGGTTCGCCGCGGTCAGGCCCTGCTCTTCGAGCCACGCGACGACCTGCTCGGGATCCCCGAGCATGACCGCGGCCATCGACGTCGGTTCCAGCGCGCACGCCTTCGCCATCTCGGCCCCGCGGACGGCGGCGAGCGCGACGGCGTCCTCGGCCTTCAGCACCCCGGCGATCGCGGCGGCCGCGAGCTCCCCGACGGAGTGGCCGGCGACCGGCGCGTCCGCGGGCACCGGCGCGGTGGCCTGCAGGTGTTCGAAGGTGAGCAGCGACAGGGCGACGATCAGCGGCTGCGCGATCGCGGTGTCCTGGATCTCCTCGGCCTCCGCCTCGGTCCCGAGGCGAAGCAGGTCGAGCCCCGCACGCTCGGACCACTGCGCGACGCGCTCGCGCGCACCGTCGAGGTCGAGCCAGGGCGTGAACATACCGGGGGCCTGGGACCCCTGACCGGGAGCGAGGACTGCTGCTGTCACCCTTCAAGACAACACGGCGAGGGCGGTTTCCCGGGATGCCGACGTTCACAGTGTCTGCGCGGCGTCTTTGTCGGAAACCTCCAAAGATGCGCGGGAGAAGCTCGCGCGTAACCCGGAAGCCTTGTCGGGTTCAATCACCTTTCGCTGTTAAGTCCATCACGTGACGGGGCTCTCGGCAAGCGCCCCAATGTGGCGTTGGTGGCGTCTGACGCACCGAACGCCACATTGGGTGCGCTGGACGCACCGAACGCCACATTGGGGTGCTCGGGGTCTGGGTCACCAGAGGCCGCGGGCCCTCGCCAGCCGGCCGACCGTCAGTGCGATCCGCAGCACCAGGGCGTCCCTCGGGTCCGTCGGCTGGCAGCCCGTCAGGTCCGCCGCCTTCCGGAGGCGGTAGCGGACCGTGTTCGGGTGGACGAACAGCGTCTTCGCGCACGTCTCCAGCACGCCGCCGCTCTCCAGGTACGCCTCCACCGTGCGCTGCAGTGTCGGGCCGGCCTCCTCCAGTGGCCGCGCGATCGCGTCCACCAGCAGGCGTTCCGCCTCCGCGTCGCCCGACAGCGCGCGCTCGGGCAGCAGGTCCCCCGACCGGACCGGCCGGGGCGCGCCCGGCCAGCCGACCACCGCGCGCAGGCCCGACAACGCCTCCGTCGCGCTGTGGTGGGCCTCCGCCAGCGTCGGCACGGTCGGGCCGGCGACCACCGGGCCTTCGGCGAACGCCACCGACATCCGGGTCAGGATTTCCCGCTCCTTGGGGCCGCCCTCGGTCGGGCCGCCCACCACGACCACCAGCCGGGAGCCCTGCACCGACAGCAGGACCGGGCGGCCGACGCGGGCCGCGCGGCTGCGGACCTCGAACACCACCGTCGGCGGGTCCTCCGACGGCGGGTTGCCGACCAGCACGGTCGCCGCCGCGGTCGGGTCCCAGCCCAGCGCCGTGGCGCGCGACAGGACCGACTCCTCGGCGTCGCCGCGGACGATGCCGTCGACGACCAGCGCCTCCAGCCGGGCGTCCCAGGCGCCGCGGGCTTCCGCGGCGGCGGCGTAGGAATTCGCCGCCGCGAAAGCGATTTCCCGGCCGTAGCGCAGGATTCCCTCGATCAAGGCGGCGCGTTCGGCTTCGTTCGCCGCGAAATCCGGCAGCTGCTCCTCGAACACCTCGATGGCCAGCCGCACCATGCCGACCGCCTGGCGCAGGCTGATCCACCGCGACAGCTCGGCCGGCGCGTCCCGGAACGCCTCCGTGGTGAGCTTCAGCGCCTCTTTGGAGTCCCGCAGCCAGCCGACGAACCCGGCCGCGCCGGCCTGGGTGATCAGCAGGACGCTCGCCCGCTGGTCGGCGGGCAGCCGGGCGAACCAGGGCAGCCGCCGCTCCATCACCGCGATGCTCGCGCTCGCCAGGCTGCCGGACGCGCGTTCCAGCTGCCGGAGCGTCTTCGCGGACAGTCCGTGGTGCTTCGGCACCGGGCGCGGGGCGGATGTTCCTTCCATGGCGACGCGATCCTACGTGCCCGCAACTTTCGTAGCCCCCGGCGGCAACGCGCGAGGGTAGGCGGCGCGTGTACGCACTGCCTAGGATCGGGGCCACACAGAACGGGGGAACCGGAATGACCGGTTTGGAAATCGACGGGGTGTCCAAACGTTACGGCGACGTCGTCGCCCTGCGGGAAATGACGTTCGACGTCCGGCCGGGCGAGCTGTTCGGCTTCGTCGGCAGCAACGGCGCCGGCAAGACCACGACCATGCGGATCGCGCTCGGCGTGCTCTCCGCCGACGCCGGCGAAGTCCGCTACGACGGCGTGCCGGTGACGCACGAGACGCGCCGGCACATCGGCTACATGCCCGAAGAACGCGGGCTCTACCCGAAGATGAAGGTGGCCGAGCAGCTCACCTACCTCGCGCGGCTGCACGGCATGCCCGCGGCCGACGCGCGCGCGTCGGCGGAGAAGTGGACCGAACGGCTCGGCGTCGCCGGCCGCCGCGACGACGAGGTGCAGAAGCTTTCGCTGGGCAACCAGCAGCGCGTCCAGCTGGCCGCCGCGCTGGTGCACGAGCCGCGGATCCTGGTGCTCGACGAGCCGTTCTCCGGCCTCGACCCGGTCGCGGTCGACGTGATGAGCCAGGTGCTGAAGGAGAAGGCGGCGGAGGGGGTGCCGGTCGTGTTCTCCAGCCACCAGCTCGATCTGGTGGAACGGCTGTGCGACCGCGTCGGAATCGTCCGGAATGGACAGATGGTCGCCGTCGGCACGGTGGACGAGCTGCGCGCCGGCGGCGCGGTGCGGCTGCGGGTCGACGTCCCCGAGGCCGCCGAAGGGTGGGCCGGCGGCCTGCCCGGGGTGAAGGTGCTCGGCCGCACGGGGTCGGTGACCGAGCTCGAGCTGGGCGAGGACGCCGACGACCAGGCCGTGCTCAAGGCGGCGCTGGCCACCGGGCCGGTCCGCGAGTTCGCCCGCGAACAGCCGTCGCTGACCGAACTGTTCCGGTCCGTCGTCACCACCGAGGAGGTCCCCGCATGAGCACGCCGGTCCCGGACGTCCGGATGAGCCCGACGGCGGCGGTGGGCCTGGTCGCCTCCCGCGAGATCGGCACGCGGGTCAAGTCGAAGGCGTTCCGCGTCAGCACGGTGATCATGCTGCTGCTGATCGTGGTCGGCATCGTGCTGATCAAGCTGATCGCCGGCGGCGGCGGACCCGACGCCAAGGTCGGTTTCACCGCGGCGACCGCCGCCTTCTCCGCGCCGTTGAAGGCCGCCGGGCAGGCGGTCGACCAGAACATCGAGGCCACGCAGGTCGCCGACGAGGCCGCCGGGCGCGCCCAGCTGGCCGACGGCTCCCTCGACGCGCTGCTCACCGGCGACGGCAAGAGCGTGCACGTCCAGGTGAAGAAGGACCTCGACGGCAAGCTGGCGAACGTCCTGCAGCTGCTGTCCCAGCAGGTGGCGATCAACCAGCAGGTCACCGCGCTGGGCGGGAACCCGGCGCAGTTCCAGGCCGCGATCGCGTCCGCCAAGTTCGTCGAGGACCCGCCGCTGGAGGAGCCGTACGACTACAACGGCCAGCAGCTCGTGCTGGGCATCGTCGCCGGCATCCTGATCTACCTGTCGCTGATGATCAACGGCCAGACCGTCGCGCAGGGCGTCGTCGAGGAGAAGACGTCGCGGGTGGTGGAGCTGCTGCTGTCGACGATCAAGCCGTGGCAGCTGATGGCCGGGAAGGTGCTCGGCATCGGCGTGGTCGGGCTGATCCAGATGCTCGTCATCGGGATCGGCGGGGTGGTCGCCGGGCTGGCCACGAACGTGCTCACCATTTCCGTTTCGGCGGCCGTGGGCACGGTCGTCTGGCTCATCGTGTGGTACCTGCTCGGGTTCTTCATGTACTCGATCGTGTTCGCCGCGCTCGGGGCGCTGGTTTCGCGCCAGGAGGACGTCGGCGGCGCGACGATGCCGGCCCTGATGTTCGTGATCGCCGGGTACGTGATCGGTATTTCGGTGCTGCCGTCGGATCCGGGCAACACGTTCGTCGAAGTGCTTTCGGTGATTCCGGTGTTCTCGCCGACGTTGATGCCGATGCGGCTGGCGATGGGCGGAGTGCCCGTTTGGGAAGCGGTGGTGTCGGTGGGACTGGTGGTGCTGCTGATTCCGGCGTTGATCTGGCTGGCCGCGCGGATCTACCGGAATGCGGTCATGCGCACCGGGGCGAAAGTGAAACTCCGCGACGCCCTGCGCGCCGCCTGACGTTCTTCCGCTGTTCACCGGCCCTCGGACGCTTCGGTGTCCGGGGGCCGGAACGTTGCGGCCCCGGTAATGCTCGAGGCCGCCCGGCGCTTGCGGTTTACGCTGCGCCGGACGGCCTCGTCTCCCCGGTCCCCACCGGTAGAACCAGTATGGCCACGAGTGATCTTCGCGCGCCAGTCGTCTCACTCGATCGTGGGGCGCACGAGTTGCCGCCCATGGGTACTTGATCGACGATCCGGTGCAAATGACGTGGAGGGAGTCGGTATGGGCGAGCAACTGAAGGACGGGCTCGGGCAGGCGTGGGCGATGGTGGCCACGTTCGTCCCGAAACTCGTGGGATTCCTGATCATCCTGCTGATCGGCTGGTTGATCGCGAAAGCCGTCTCGAAAGGGCTGGCTCTCGTGCTCGGGAAAGCCGGATTCGGGAAACTGGTCGAGCGCACCGGGCTGAGCGGAAAGATCGGCCAGCAGAAGATCGACGCGACCGGGATCCTCGTCAAATTGGTCTACTACTTCATTCTGCTGATCGCGCTGCAGCTGGCGTTCGGCGTGTTCGGGCCGACCAACCCGGTGAGCCAGCTGCTCAACGACATCATCGCGTTCCTGCCGCGGATCGTGGTGGCGCTGGTGCTCGTGGTGGTGGCCGCGGCCATCGCGAAGGTGGTGCGTGACGTGGTCGCGTCGGCGCTGTCCGGCCGCGGGGCGGCGCGCCCGCTGTCGCTGGGCGCCTACTGGCTGATCATGGCGTTCGGCATCATCGCGGCCCTCGGCCAGGTGAACATCGCAACGGCGATCACCGGCCCGATCCTGATCGCGGTCCTGGCCACGATCGGCGGCGTGATCGTGGTCGGCTTCGGCGGCGGCCTGATCAAGCCGGCCCAGGACCGCTGGCGCGGCTGGATGGCGAACATGGAGCAGCAGCTGGAGACCCCGGCCCAGCGCACGGGCGAAATGCCCACGGCGGCCCGCCCGCGCACGACGGTGGGGGCGGACAACACCCCGACCCCGCCGGCCGGCACCCCGCGCCCGCAGGTCTGAGCGGAGGGAGTGGCGCGGGCCCGGCGGTCGGGGAAGCCGCCGGGCCCGCGCCGCTCCGGTGCGGCAGGGGTCGGCGGGTCGAGGTCCGCGGGTGATCGCGGCCGGCCTTGGGCCGCGGCGGGAGCCGCAGCCTTGGCGGTGCGAGGGCGGTGGGGCTCGAGGTCTGCGGGAGATCGCGGCTGGCCTCGGGTCGCGGCGGGAGCCGCAGCCTCGGCGGCGCGAGGGCGGCGCGGCTCGAGGTCTGCGGGTGATCGCGGCCGGCCTTGGACCGCGGCGGGAGCCGCAGCCTCGGCGGCGCGAGGGCGGCGCGGCTCGAGGTCCGCGGGTGATCGCGGCCGGCCTCGGACCGCGCGGGCGCCTCGGCGGCTCCTGGAGCGCCGCGGCCACCAGGCGGGTCGGCTCTTCCGCAGCACCACCTGCCGCCGATCAGCGGGCCACCGAGCCTGCCCCGCGCACTACCCTGAGCCGATGGGGGTCGTGGCGGCGCTGTGGCGCTATCCCGTGAAGTCGATGGCGGGCGAACGGCTGGCCGAGGCGGTGCTCGGCGAGCGCGGCCTCGACGGCGATCGCCTCTACGCCGTCCGGGACTCCGACGGCCGGTTCGGCAGCGGCAAGAACTCCGACCGGTTCCGCCTGATGCCCGGCCTGCACACCTTCGCCGCCCGGTACGACCGCGACGTCCCGGTGGTCACCTTCCCGGACGGGAGCGTCATCCGCGGCGACGACCCCCAGGTGCACGCCGAACTCGCCGCCGCGCTGGCCTTCCCCGGCGTCGAGCTGGCCAAGGAAGGCGAACTCCCGCACCACGACGAAGCGCCCGTCCACCTGGTCACGACGTCGTCGCTGGCCTGGCTGGCCGAGCGCGCTCCCGGTGTCGCGCTCGACGAACGGCGGTTCCGGGCCAACGTCCTGCTCGACACCGGTCCCGCGCCCGAGCTCGCCGAAGAGGCGTGGGTCGGGGAGCGCGTCCGGGTCGGTGACGTCGAGCTGGAGGTCCTGCGCAAGGCCTTCCGGTGCGTGATGGTCGGCCTGCCGTGCGAGGAGCTCCCGGCCGCGCCCGGGCTGCTGAAGACGATCGGCGACACCGCCGGCATGACCTTCGGGGTGCAGGCCCGGGTCGTCCGCGGGGGCACGCTGCACCTGGGCGACGTCCAGTCCGTGGGATGTTCCGCCCCTCACAGTCCCTAGGGAATTCCCCTCGTCCGGAGCATGTTGGGAGCGGTACGACGAAAGGGGCGTGACGTGGACTTCCTGCTGCACCACGGGATCACCGTGCTCGGCCAGTGGATCTCGATCGCGGAGCTCGCCGGGCAGGTGTTCGCGCTGGCGGTCGTGTTCCTCGCCCAGCGTCGCACCCTGTGGACGTGGCCCGTGCAGGTCGGGGCCACCGTGCTGCTGTTCGCCGTCTACGTCTCCGCGCACCTCGGCGGGCTCGCCGCGCGGCAGGTCGCCATCCTCGCCATCTCCGTCTACGGCTGGTGGGCCTGGACGCGCCGCCAGGACCCGGTGTTCGGCGTCGTCGTGCGCAAGGGCCGGGTCGCCGAACGGCTGGCCATGCTCGGCGCCTTCGTCATCGGCACCACGGTGATGGCGCTGGTCCTCGACGCCCTTCACGCGTCCTGGGCGCCCTGGCCGGACGCCGCCATCTTCGTCGGCACCCTGGTCGCCTTCGGGGCGCAGGGCCTGGGGCTGGTCGAGTTCTGGCTGGTCTGGCTGGCCGTCGACGCGATCGGCGTGCCGCTGCAGATCTCGTCCGGGCTGTACTTCTCCGCCGCTATCTACATCGTCTTCGCCGGGCTCGTCGTGCACGGCTGGTGGAGCTGGAACCGCTCCGCCCAGCGCGTCGCCGCCCGCCCGGGGGTCACGGCAGCATCCAGCTGAGCGCCGCGGTGCTCTGGCCCCACACGATCAGGCACATCGCGAGCAGCAGCCCGACGCTCCACGGCAGCACCTTCCGCAGCAGTTTGCCTTCCTCGCCGGGCAGGTTCGCCGCCACGCAGGCGATGGTGAGGTTCTGCGGCGACACCATCTTGCCGAGGACGCCGCCGGAGCTGTTGGCCGCGGCCAGCAGGTCGGCCGGCAGGCCCGTCTGGTGCGCCGCGGTCACCTGCAGCGCGCCGAACAACGCGTTCGCCGAAGTGTCGGACCCGGACACGGCGACGCCGAACCAGCCCAGCACCGGCGACAGGAACGCCAGGCCCGCGCCCGCGGCGGCGATGAACGTGCCGATGGTGCTGGTCTGGCCGGACAGGTTCATCACGTAGGCCAGCGCGAGCACGCCGGTCACGGTGAGGATGGCGAACCGCAGTTCCTTGACCGTGGCCAGCCATTCCCGCGCGGTGTCCCCCGCCGAAACGGCCAGCAGCACCGCCGTGATCACGCCCGCCAGCAGCACCAGCGTCCCGCCGGTGTTGACCAGCGGCAGCGAAAAGGTGTTGCCGGACACCGGTTTCCCGTTCGGCCCGGCGACGTTCAGCCCGGGCCAGTGGAACTTCCAGGTCGCCTTGTCCAGCAGCTTCTTGACCGGGGGCAGCACGGCGATCGAGAAGATCACGATGATCAGCAGGTACGGCAGATACGCCTTGACGACGTCGTCCCGTGAGTCCTCCGGCGGCGTCTCGGCGGTCGCCGTCCCGCCGGTGCCGATCCGGACGGCCTCGGGCACCGGGCGCCGGGTCTGGGGGAGGGCGACCAGCGCGGCGGCGCCGGCGAGCGCCGCGCCGATGTCGGCCAGCTGCGGCGACACGTAGTTCGAGGCGAGGAACTGCACGACCCCGAACGCCACTCCGCAGACGAGGGCGGGCAGCCAGGTGTCCTTCAGGCCGCGCTTGCCGTCGACGATGATCACCAGCAGCAGCGGGACGACCAGCGCGAGCAGCGGCGTCTGCCGCCCGACGATCGACGACACCTCCTGCAGCGGCAGGCCGGTGACCTGGGCGAGGGTGACGACCGGGGTGCCCATGGCGCCGAACGCGACCGGCGCGGTGTTGGCGACCAGCGCGACGACGGCCGCCTTGACCGGGTGGAACCCGACGGCCACCAGCATCACGGCGCTGATCGCGACCGGCGCCCCGAACCCGGCGAGCGCCTCCATGAGCGCGCCGAAGCAGAAGGCGATGATCAGCGCCTGGATGCGCGGGTCGTCGGAGATTCGCCCGAACGAGCGGCGCAGGACGTCGAAGTGCCCGGTCCGCACGGTCAGCCGGTAGATCCACAGCGCGTTGACGACGATCCACATGATCGGCCACAACCCGAACGCGGCGCCCTGCAGCGCCCCGGAGACGGCCTGCACGACCGGCATCCCGTAGGCGGCGATCCCGACGACGAGGGCGACGAGCAGCCCGATGAGCGCGGCGTGGTGCGCCCGCATCCGGACGGCGCCGAGCAGGACGAGGACGGTGGCGAGCGGCAGCACGGCGACGAGCGCGGACAGGCCCAGCGAGCCGAGGGGAGTCAGATCCTGCGTGAACACGGGCGACCTCCGTTTCCACGATGCGAAAACGGCCTTTCGGCGGGTGCCCGAGATCTTCGTCACAAACCCGGCGGTCCGTCAAGAACTTGAGACCGGTTGGCCCAATGGGTCAGGACTTGACCGGCCGGGGCAGCACGGCGAGCGCGGTCTCGGCGATCGTCCGGATCTCCTCCGGCTCGACGCCGCCCTTGCCCAGTGCTTCGAGGCCCCGCAGCACGGCCAGCACGAGCCCGCCGAGGTGGGCCGGATCCGGGCCGGGGTCGATGTCGCCCGCGCGTTGCGCGCCCGCGATGCACGCCGTCAGATAGCCGTGCAGGTCGCGGAACACCCGCGCGGTCCGCGTGGCGACGACCTCGTCGTGCTCCGCACATTCGGCAGCGCCCTTCGCCATCAGGCAGCCGCGGCGCTCCCGGTCGGCGACGACCGACTCGGCGATCGCCCGCACGTGATCACGCAGCCGCGCGTGGGCCGTGTCGTCGGGACCTTCGAGCTGGTGCCGCACGCCGTCGGTCGATTCGGTGCAGTAGTAGTCGTAGACGCGCAGGTAGAGCGCGTGCTTGTCGCCGAAGGCGCCATACAGGCTGCCCTTGCCGAGGCCGGTCGCGGCGGCGAGGTCGTCGACCTTCGTGCCGGCGTAACCGTGTTCCCAGAACTGGTCCCTGGCCGCGCGCAGGACCGCTGCCTCGTCGAAGCTCCGGGGTCTCGCCATGGCTCCAGGCTACCCATTCTTGACTATCTAGTCCAGAACGGCGTACGTTCTGGACTAGATAGTCAAGAACTTGGAGGAGCATCGTGAACCTGGAGAACAAGACCGCGGTCGTGACCGGCGGTAGCACCGGCATCGGGCTGGCCATCGCGAAGCGGTTCGCGGCCGAAGGCGCGCACGTGTTCATCACCGGCCGCCGCAAGGAGGCCCTCGACGACGCGGTCGCCGAGATCAGGGGCGACGTGACGGCGGTGCGGGCGGATTCGGCGAACCTCGCCGACCTGGACGAGCTCTACCGCGCGGTGGCCGAGGGCGGCCGCGGCCTGGACGTCCTGGTGGCCAACTCCGGCGGCGGCAGCTTCGCCCCGCTCGGCGAGATCACCGAAGAGCAGTTCGACAGCACCTTCGCCACGAACGTCAAGGGTGTCGTCTTCGCCGTCCAGAAGGCGCTGCCGCTGCTGAACGCGAACGCCTCGATCATCCTCACCGGCTCGACGGCGTCGACCCGGGTCGACCCGGCCTTCAGCGTCTACGGGGCGACCAAGGCCGCGGTCCGCAACCTCGCCCGCGGCTGGGCGGTCGACCTGAAGGGGACCGGGACGCGGGTCAACGTCCTGGCCCCCGGGCCCACGCGCACCCCCGGCCTGCTCGGCCTCGTCGCCGAGGACGAGCGGCAGGGCCTGGTCGACAACCTCGCGGCACAGGTCCCGCTCGGCCGGGTGGGGGAACCGGCCGAAATCGCGGCCGCGGCACTGTTCCTGGCGTCGGCGGAGTCGAGCTTCGTCAACGGCGTCGAGTTCTTCGTCGACGGTGGTCTTGCGCAGGTCTGACCGCTCGGGCTAGCGGAGGGTGGCGTGGCTCGGTGTCAGGTCCTTCAGCGTCCGGACGCCGAGCAGCTGCATCGTGCGGACCATCTCGGTCCGCAGGATGTCGACGCAGCGCTGGACCCCGCGCTCGCCGCCGGCCATCAGGCCGTACAGGAACGCGCGGCCGACCAGGACCGCGTCGGCGCCGCGGGCGATCGCCGCCACGATGTCGCCGCCGGACAGGATGCCGGTGTCGATCCAGACCTCGGCGCCGCCCTGGAGCTCGTCCAGCACCGCCGGGAGGAGCTCCAGGGGCGTCGGGGCGCGGTCGAGCTGGCGGCCCCCGTGGTTCGAGATCAGGACCGCGTCCGCGCCGTGTTCCACGACGTCGCGGGCGTCGTCGACGTTCTGCACGCCCTTGACCACCAGCTTCCCCGGCCAGGTCTGGCGCACCCAGTCGAGGTCGTCGAAGTTCAGCGTCGGGTCGAAGAGCTTGTTCAGCAGCTCCGCGACCGTCCCGTCGAAGTGGCTGAGCGAGGCGAACTGCAGTGGCTCGGTGGTGAGCAGGTTGAACCACCACGCCGGGTGCGTCGCGCCGTCGAGGAACGTCTTGAGCGTGAGCGCCGGCGGGATGGTCAGGCCGTTGCGGACGTCGCGCAGGCGCGAGCCGCCGACGGGGGTGTCCACGGTCAGCATGAGCGTGTCGTAGCCCGCGGCCCACGCCCGATTCATCAGATCTTCGCCGGCGCCGTGGTCGCGCCAGACGTACAGCTGGAACCACTTGCGTGCGTTCGGCGCGGCCTCGGCGAGATCCTCGATCGACGTCGTCGCCATCGTCGACAGCCCGACCGGGATGCCGTTGCGCTCGGCGACGCGGGCCACCGCGCGCTCGCCTTCGTGCTGCATCATGCGGGTGAAACCGGTGGGCGCGAAGGCGAACGGCAGCGCCGACGTCCGGCCGAGGATTTCCCGGCTGGTGTCCACATCGGACACCCCGCGCAACACGTTCGGGTGGAATTCGACGCGCCGGTACGCCTGCCGGGCGCGACGCAGGCTGTCTTCGAGCTCGGCCGCGCCGTCGGTGTAGTCGAAGGCCGCCCGCGGGGTGCGCTTGCGCGCGATCGTCCGCAGGTCGGCGATGGTGTGCGCGTTCGCCAGCCGCCGGTCCGTCGGGTTCAGCACGATCGGCTTCGGCCGGAGGATCTGCTGCAGCTCACTCGGCTTCGGCAGCCGGCGCTTCGTCACCTTCATCAACTCCCTACGTGCAGCGGGACCCGGCAGACATCAGATGTCTGCCGGGTCCCGAACCTAGCATCATCAACTACCGCGGGGTCACGCGTTCCCGGAATCCGACGTCTGCGGCCCGGCGGCCGTGATGTCGTCGAGCCGGTACTTCGCGGCCGCGTCGAGGACCTTCGCCTGGTCGACCTCCCCGCGCTTGGCCAGGATCGACAGCGCCCCGACGGTGATCGACTCCGCGTCGACCAGGAACTTCCGCCGCGCCGCCGGCCGGGTGTCGGAGAAGCCGAATCCGTCGGTGCCCAGCGTCAGCATGTCGGTCGGGACGTACGGGCGGATCAGGTCCGGCACCGCGCGCATCCAGTCCGACACCGCCACGACCGGCCCGTTCGCCTCCGACAGCGCCTCGGTGACGTACGGCACGCGCGGCTCGCTGCCCGGGTAGAGCAGGTTGTCGTGGTCGATCTCGACGGCTTCGCGCCGCAGCTCGGTCCACGACGTCGCCGACCACACCGCGGCCCGCACGCCCCACTCCTCGGCCAGCATCCGCTGCGCCTTGAGCGCGTCCGGCATCGTGACGCCCGAGACCAGGATCTGCACCTCGGGACCGTCGCCCTCGGGAGCGTCGGCGTACTTGTACAGACCCTTCAGCAGGCCGTCGACGTCGAGGTTCTCCGGCTCGGCGGGCTGCTGGTACGGCTCGTTGTAGATCGTCATGTAGTAGAAGACGTTCTCGCCGTTGCCGTCCGGGCCGGTCTCGCCGTACATCCGGCGGAGGCCGTCCTTGACGATGTGCGCGATCTCGAACGACCACGCCGGGTCGTAGGCCACCGCGGCCGGGTTGGTCGCCGCCAGCAGCAGCGAGTGCCCGTCCGCGTGCTGCAGACCCTCACCCGTCAGGGTGGTCCGGCCGGCGGTGGCGCCGAGGACGAACCCGCGGGCCATCTGGTCGGCTGCCGCGTACAGGCCGTCACCCGTTCGCTGGAACCCGAACATCGAGTAGAAGATGTAGATCGGGATCATCGGCTCGCCGTGCGTGGCGTACGAGGTGCCGACGGCGGTGAACGACGCGGTCGAGCCCGCCTCGTTGATGCCCTCGTGCAGCAGCTGGCCCTTCTCGGACTCCTTGTAGGCCAGCATCAGGCTCGCGTCGACCGACGTGTAGGTCTGGCCGTGCGGGTTGTAGATCTTCGCCGTCGGGAACATCGAGTCGAGGCCGAAGGTGCGGGCCTCGTCCGGGATGATCGGGACGACGCGCTTGCCGATCTCGGAGTCCTTCGCCAGCTCGCGGACCAGCCGGACGAACGCCATCGTGGTGGCGACCTCCTGCTTGCCCGAGCCCTTCCGGATGCCCTCGTAGACCTTGTCGCCGGGCAGCACCAGGGCCTTCGCGGCCTTCGGGCGGCGCTCCGGCAGGAAGCCGCCGAGCGCCTTGCGGCGGCCGATCATGTACTCGATCTCGGGCGAGTTCGCGCCCGGGTGGTAGTACGGCGGCAGCTTCGGGTTGCGCTCGAGCTCCTCGTCGCTGATCGGGATCCGCTGCGAGTCGCGGAACAGCTTCAGGTCGTCGAGGGTGAGCTTCTTCATCTGGTGCGTGGCGTTGCGGCCTTCGAACGCCGGGCCCAGGCCGTAGCCCTTGATCGTGTGGGCCAGGATCACCGTCGGCTGGCCGTTGTGCTCCAGCGCCGACTTGTACGCCGCGTACACCTTCCGGTAGTCGTGGCCGCCGCGCTTGAGGTTCCAGATGTCGGCGTCGGAGAGGTCCTTGACCAGGTCCTTCGTCCGCGGGTCGCGGCCGAAGAAGTGCTCGCGGACGAAGGCGCCGTCGTTGGCCTTGTACGTCTGGTAGTCACCGTCCGGGGTGACGTTCATCAGGTTGACCAGTGCGCCGTCGCGGTCGGCGTGCAGCAGCGAGTCCCACTCGCGGCCCCAGATCACCTTGATGACGTTCCAGCCGGCGCCGCGGAAGTACGACTCCAGCTCCTGGATGATCTTGCCGTTGCCGCGCACCGGGCCGTCGAGCCGCTGCAGGTTGCAGTTGATCACGAAGGTCAGGTTGTCGAGGCCCTCGCCGGCCGCGACGTGCACCAGGCCGCGGGACTCGGCCTCGTCCATCTCGCCGTCGCCGAGGAACGCCCAGACGTGCTGGTCGTCGGTGTTCTTGATGCCGCGGTCGCGCAGGTAGCGGTTGAACCGGGCCTGGTAGATGGCGTTCATCGGGCCGAGGCCCATGGACACCGTCGGGTTCTCCCAGAAGTCCGGCATCAGCCGCGGGTGCGGGTACGACGGCAGGCCGCCGCCCTCACCCGCGTGGCTGAACTCCTGGCGGAAGCCGTCGAGCTGCGATTCGCTCAGCCGGCCTTCGAGGAACGCGCGGGCGTAGATGCCGGGGGAGGCGTGGCCCTGGATGTAGATCTGGTCGCCCCCGCCGGAGTGGTCCTTGCCGCGGAAGAAGTGGTTGAAGCCGACTTCGTAGAGCGCGGCCGAGGAGGCGTAGGTCGAGATGTGCCCGCCGACGCCGACGCCGGGGCGCTGCGCACGGTGCACCATGATCGCCGCGTTCCACCGGATGTAGGCCCGGTAGCGGCGCTCGATCTCCTCGTCGCCGGGGAACCACGGCTCGTTCTCGGTGGGGATGGTGTTGACGTAGTCCGTCGAGGTCAGCGCCGGGACACCGACGTTCCGCTCCCGGGCGCGCTCGAGGATGCGCAGCATCAGGTACCGGGCCCGCTGCTGCCCGCCCCTCGCGAGGGCCTCGTCGAAGGAGTCCAGCCACTCGGCGGTCTCCTCCGGGTCGATGTCGGGCAGGTGCGCCGCCAGTCCGTCACGGATGACGCGTACGCGTGCCGGGGTCTCCTTGCCGGAGGCGCCGTCGTTCTGCGGGGCCAAGGGGTCTCCTTGCGAAAAGTTGTAGCCGGTGGTGCTCGTACGCGGGGGTGTACGACTCTCCATCGTCGTCTTCCGTCCCGGCTTCCGCACCGCTACTTGGCGGTAACATCGACCGGCCCGGGCGAGCCACTCCCTGCGCGCGGTGTATCGCGCGCGCGGTTTTTCTCCCCCACCCTAGGGGACGGCACCCGAAGGGGTGGCAGAGCGGGGGCGGGAGGTACCCGAAACGCCGTCGCGGAAGGCTGGTCGCGGGCCGTATCCTGCGACACGAGTTGTCACAGATCCGGTGTGGACGGTTGCGCGCGGAGCTTCACCAGTGTTCGCTATCGGCAACCGGGTCGCCGAGTGTGGCGCCGCCATACCCTCCATGAGGGTGGGGGATGCCACACTCCGTCGTAGTTGGAGGAGTGAAAGCAGTGGTCGCCGCGGGAGACGCTGATCAGAGCAGCGTCGCCGAGAGGCTCGGCATCAAGCCCGAGATGGTGGTCCAGGAGATCGGCTGGGACGAGGACGTCGACGACGACGTCCGCGCGGCGATCGAGGAGCAGATCGGCGGGGACATCCTCGACGAGGACGCCGACGAGGTCATCGACGTGGTGCTGCTGTGGTGGCGCGAGGACGACGGCGACCTGGGCGACGCGCTCATCGACGCCCGGGGTCCCCTGGAGGAGACCGGCGTGATCTGGGTGCTGACCCCGAAGACGGGACAGCCAGGGCACGTCGAGCCGAGCGAAATCGCCGAAGCGGTGCCTGCCGTGGGTCTCGCCCAGACCGCCAACATCAGTGTCGGCCCGAACTGGATCGGCACCCGCCTGGTGTCGCCGAAGTCGAAGTCGAAGCAGCGCTGAGCCGTCCCGCCGGACGGACACGATAGGGTTGTCGTCGCAGGCACGTGTCCGTTCGGGAGAGGAAACGCTGGTATGACCGTCGAGGTCGGTTCTGAGGCCCCTGACTTCACGCTCAACGACTACAACAAGCAGCCGGTCCAGCTGTCGTCGTTCCGGGGTGACAAGCCGGTTCTGCTGGTCTTCTACCCCTTCGCGTTCAGCGGCATCTGCACGGGCGAGCTGTGCCAGCTCCGCGACGAGTTCGCGGACTACGACAACAAGGGCGTCCAGGTCCTGGGCGTCTCGGTCGACACGCCGTTTTCCCTGAAGGCGTGGGCCGACAAGGAGGGCTACCAGTTCCCGCTGCTGTCCGACTTCTGGCCGCACGGCGAGGTGGCCCAGGCGTACGGTGTCTTCAACGCCGACGCCGGCCTGGCGGTCCGCGGCACGTTCCTGATCGACCGGGACGGCGTGGTCCGGTTCGCCGAGGTCAACGCCCCGGGCGAGGCCCGCGACCAGCAGGGCTGGAAGAAGGCCGTGGCCGAACTGGCCTGAGTTCCCCCGGGCGGCGGTCCTGGTCCGAGGACCGCCGCCGCGAGGGCGCATAGCTCAGCGGAAGAGCACTCGGCTTACACCCGAGCGGTCGCAGGTTCGAACCCTGCTGCGCCCACCGCCCAGCCGCCCCCGGACGCTTCGGGGGCGGCTTTCGTAATGCGGTGGCTGGGCGCCGGTCGCGTCACTGACCTCCGCCGGGTGAGTCACGAAGATCCGCGTGCCTACCTGCTCGGGCTGGAGGGGCTCGCGTTGCTGCGGGCGTTCGCCGGGGAGTTCGGGCGTGACTTCGTGGCGGCGCGGATCACCGAGATCGGCCGGGTGCTCGCCGACGAGGCGCTGGCGGTTGCGGCCGTGGACGTCGAGCGGGTCGATCCGGTCACCGGGTACCGGCTGTGGTCGGCGACCTACGACCGGCCCAATCCGGCCTTCGACCTCGACGAGCCCGTGGTCGAGGAGATCGTCGGCGCGCTGCCCGTGGGGGTCGCGCTCGATGCCGCGTGCGGGACCGGTCGCTACGCCGGGCTCCTGGCCCGGCGCGGCCATCGCGTCATCGGGGTCGACGGCTCGCCCGACATGCTCGCCCGGGCGCGCACGCGAGTGCCCGGTGGCCGCTTCCTGCTCGGTGACCTGCACCGGCTGCCGGTCGCCGACTCCCGGGTCGAGCTGGTCGCCTGCGGTCTGGCGCTGACCCACGTCCCCGCGCTCGAGCCGGTACTGGCGGAGTTCGCCCGGGTGCTGCGGCCCGGCGGGCACCTGGTCATCGCCGACGTGCACCCCGAACGGGTGGCGCAGGGTGCGGTTCCGCCCGTGCGCACCGCCGACGGCCGGCCTGGCCGGCTGAGGAGCCACCGTCACCCGCTCGGGGACTACCTGCGTGCCGCACTGGCGGTGGGACTGCAGGTGCGCCGGTGCGAAGAACCCTTCCCGCCGGCCGGTGACGGGAGCGCCCCCGCGGCGCCCGCGGGCCCGATCGGGCCGGCAGGGCCGTCGGACCTGTGGCCGTGGAGCCTGGCCGGCCTGGTCCCCGAAGCGGCACGGGCCGTCGGCGCGCGGACCCCGGCGCTGGTCGTCTGGCACTTCCAGGCGGGCGGGTGACACCGCCTCACTCCGCCATGGCCGGCTCGGCCACGGCGACCCCGCTGCGTCGCATCGAGGTCACCAGCAGCGCCAGCCCAGCGAACAGCACCGCCGCGATCACCCCCGTCACGTGCAACGCCTCCGTGAACGCCGCCTTCGCCTGCTCCGCCACCCCCGCCCGGGTGACGTCGACCGCGAGCGTCGTGCCCGCCGGGAACCCCCCGCGGTACACCGCCGCCGCCGTCAGGCCGATCAAGGCCATGCCCAGCGAGCCGCCCAGGTAGTTGCCCGTGTCCGCCATCGAGGCCGCCGAGCCCGCGCGTTCCGGCGGGACCGAATCGACCACCAGGCCGATGCCCAGCGCGAACAGCGGGCCCGTGCCCAGGGTCAGCACCGTGATGCCCGCCACGACCGGGACCAGGCCGTCGGCCAAGGCCAGCAGGAGGCCGCCCGCCGCCGACAGCACCAGGCCGCCCGCGATGGCCGTCGGCGGGGTCACGAAGCGGGTCAACGCCGGTGCCGTCATCGTGCCCGCCGCCACGCCGAGGCCCATCGGGGCGAACAGCAGCGCCGAGAGCAGGGGCGAGTAGCCCAGGACGCTCTGCAGGTACTGCGTCACCAGCAGCCCGACCCCCGCCATCGCGACGCCGGCGAACACCAGCGCGACCAGCACCGCCGTGAACGGCCGGTTGCGGAACAGGCGCAGGTCCAGCAGCGGTGACGCCGTCGTCAGCTGGCGGCGGGCGAAGACCACGCCCAGCAGCGTCCCGGCCGCGATCGCCGCGACCGGCAGGAGCAGGGAGCCGGCCGCCAGCTGCTTGAGGCCGGACACGACCAGGAGCACCGCGGCCAGCGAGAGCGCGACGCCGGGGAGGTCCAGCCGCCCGGACGCCGGGGCGCGGAACTCGGGCAGCAGGAACGGGCCCGCCGCGAGCAGCACCACCACCGCCGGGACCGCGACCAGGAACACCGAGCCCCACGGGAAGTGCTGCAGGAGGAACCCGGCGAACACTGGCCCGGCCGCGCCGCCCGCGAACTGGCAGGTCGCCCAGATCGAGATGGCCCTCCCGCGCTGCCTGCCGTCCGGGAACATGTTCGTGATCAGGGCGAGCGTCGAGGGCATCAGCGTCGCCCCGGCGACCCCGAGGGCCCCGCGCACGACGATGAGCATCTCCGGGCTCGTCGAGAACGCGGCGACGATCGAGAGCGCGCCGAAGGCCCCGCCGCCCACGAGCAGCAACCGCCGCCGGCCGATCCGGTCGCCGAGCGTACCCATGGTGATGACGAACCCGGCGACGACGAAGCCGTAGCTGTCGGTGATCCACAGCTGTTCGGTGCCGCTCGCCCCGAGATCCGCGCTGAGCTGCGGCAACGCGAGGAACAACGACGTCATGTCCATCGCGACGAGCAGGGTGGGCAGCACCAGCACCGCCAGGCCCAGCCACTCCCGCCGTCCGGCCGGCTTCTCCATGTCCGCTCCTTCTCCGTGGTCGGTTTGCCAGGGGGTCGGAGCCGGAGCGGGGGACCGGACACGGGCCAGGAAACATTCTTCAGGTGGCCGGGGCGTGTCCCGCTGACCGGGAACTTTTGTCAAATTCCCGCAGGGGAAGGGGGGAGTTCTTGTGCGATAACCAAAAAACCTCACCCGGACGTAACAGGTGATCGATTCCGGCCGACACGCAGAGCGGCAAGTGACCAACTCACCTGAGGGGGAACCTGTGAAGGGTTCAGGGTTTTTGAAGCGAGCCGCGGCCGTCGTCGCGGTGCCGGTGCTGGCCGTGCTCGTGGGGGCCGTGCCGGCGCAGGCGCAGCCGGTGGCCGCCGGATCGCTGTCGTTCAGCGGGGACGAGGGGGACTACATCAGCGGGGGAGGTTCCTACGCCTACTCGGTGGCGGCGAAGGACCGGCTCACCGTCAACGCGTCGGAGGACCACAACCACCTCTCCGTCAGCGTCAGCGGGTTCAACAGCGACTGGTGGGACCTCGACCTGGCCGCACCCAGCGGCACGGGCCTGACCGCCGGCACCTACGACGGCGCGACCCGGTGGCCGTTCCAGGGGGCGGGCGCACCGGGGCTGAGCCTGGGCGGGAACGGCCGGGGGTGCAACACCCTGACCGGCACGTTCACCGTCCAGAACGTCGTCTTCGGGCCGCACGGCTACGTCCAGACGCTCGACGCCACCTTCGAGCAGCACTGCGAAGGCGGCGCGACGGCCGCGCGCGGTGAGGTGCACATCGCGAACCCGCCGGCGCCGGCGGAGCTGGCGATCGGGCTCAAGGTGGCCACCGACGGCACCGCGAGCACGCTCAACGGCAACGCCTACCTGCACGGCACCGTCGAGTGCACCGCCGCCGCTCCGGTCACCCTGAGCGGGACCACGACGCAGGTCAAGCACAACGTCATCATCCGCGGCAACTATTCGACGCGGGTGGCCTGCACGCCGGGCGCGCCGGTGCCGTGGCAGGCGACCGCGGTGCCCGCGGGCACCACGCCGTTCCAGAAGGGCAAGGCGGAGGTCGTCACCCAGGCGACCGCGCTCGACCCGACCTACAACACCAACGTCTCGGTCGACGACACCACCGTCGTCACGCTGGTGAAGGGCTGATCCCCCCGCCGTGGGGCCGCCGCGACGGGCGGCCCCACGGCTTTCAGGCCGCGTGCCAGGCGTGGCCGGCGAAGGCGTCGTCGACCGGCGCCCCGGTGAGCCGGTTCGCGTACGTCGACAGCGTGTACGTCCCGATGCCCAGCACCACCTCCAGCGCGTTCCGGGCCGTGTAGCCGGCGTCGGTGAACGCCGCCAGCGCGCCGGCCGGGACGTCGCCCGTGGTGTCCATGACCGCGTGGACGAAGGCGCGCAACGCCTCCAGCCGCGGGTCCGGCAGGGGCGACTCAGCCCGCAGCGCGGCGACCAGTTCCGGCGAGGCGGACAGGCCGTGCAGCGTCGCCGTGTGCATCGCCACGCAGAGGTGGCAGCGGTTGCGCGCGGCCACCGTCATCACGAGCACCTCGCGGTCGAGCGCCGGCAGCGTCGTGGCCTCGAAGACGGCGCTGAGCTTGAGGAAACCGTTCAGCAGCTCCGGGGACGTCGCCAGCCGGGCGACGGCGGCCGGGACGCGGCCGAACTTCTTCGCGGTGGCCGCCATCGCGGGGCGCGCGGCCGGGGGTGCAGACTCCGGGGTGTGATCGGGGAACAAGACGTCTCCAGACGTAGGATCGACAATGTGGTTGTCGAAACCGTAAACCTGGTTGTCGATTTTGGCAAGGGCACATGAGCGACACACCCGGCTACGAGCTGCCCTTCCTGCTCTTCGGCGGCTTCCGCACGCTCATCGACCGCCTGCACGCCGAGCTCGCCCGCCGCGGTCACCCCGACGTCCGCCCGTCGTACGGCTTCGCGATGCAGGCCGTCGGCGTCCAGGGCGCGACGGCGTCGGAGATCGGCCGCCGCCTGGGGGTTTCGAAGCAGGCGGCGGGCAAGTCCGTCGAACGGCTGGAGGCGCTCGGGTACGTCGAGCGCGCCGACGACCCGGCCGACGCCCGCCGCAAGATCGTCCGCCTCACCCAGCACGGCGTCGACGCGCTCGCGAAGTCGGCGGAGATCTTCGACGAGCTGCGCGCGGAGTGGGCGCGCACGGTGGGGGCGGAGCGGATTGCCGCGCTGGAGAACGACTTGCGCGCGGTCGTGGGCCCGGCGGCGTACCGGCTGGACGCGGCGGGCTGGTTCTCGAGCTGATGTTCGTTACGGGATCATTCGCTCGTGCGGGGGACCAGTGGCAGTAATCGCTGCAGTTCGTCCTCGAGGTCGGAAAACTCGAAGTGATAGCCGAGGGTTGTCAGTCGTGTGGCAGCCTCGCGAACCGGCGTGGCGGCGCGAATGGCGCTTCTGAGCAAGTCGGACATGCTAAGCGGTTTCCGTAAATCGAGCATATCAGTGAATGTATACTTATTGATATTGAGTAAATCAAGTTCCTGGGCGGAGAGCTTTCGGATCTCTGGTACGACGTAACCCAGGGTCTGGAGGCAGGCTGCCACTCGTGCTGCCTCGGTGTGTTCATCTGTTGCATGCTTCAAGATGAGCGGGAGTGGAACTTCACGTTGTTCATGCGCTGCGGGCGGGGGTAGGCTCGGTGGAATCAAGGAACTGTCGATATCTGAGATTTCCGGGAAATCATCCGCGATGAGCTCGAACTTTGCCAGACATTGAGCAACCTCTGTGGCAGCGTAGCCGGATATCTCCACTGTCTCGGCGAACTCGCGTAGATCCATCGATTCTGCGCTACCGTGCAGTCGAACCGCTTGCAGGATCTCTCGATCTCTCGTATCGGGAACTGGTATGAGGCGTGCATTCTCGTGAACTTCGAAGCCCATGGATTCGAGCCGGTCGGTACACTCCTGCGGTGTCAGGTCCACGGTCAGTAAAGTGCGAATAAACGCGGCTGCCCCTACTTGATCAGACTGCGGGTATGACTCGGGTATCAGGGATATGTCTGTCGGAGTCAGTCGCTCAGGAGGTTCTTTGTCGGTGTGGACGCCAAAGCGCGCCAATGCTTGAATGAGATCTCCTGGTTGGCAACCCGCCCTCAATGACTCGCGAACAATTTGAATTGATCGTGGTCTGTATCCATAATCGTTCACTTCCTTCATTGCTTTCTGTAGGGGGGCTGGAAGTGCGTCGAAGTCGGCCAAGGTCACGTCGAAGTCGGGAACGTCCAGGCCCAGTCGGCGCAACCGGTTCGCGGCATCCTGTGGCTTCAGTCCGGTTGCCCGGGCGGCCAAAAGCACATAGAGCGCGGGGACTGGTTGTCCATCGCGCAGGTGGTACCTTTCTCTCCGGGAGGGGTACGTGTGAAAATTGCTGATCAGTCTTACGTCTGTGCCGTCGGCGCGGCCCGGCGGGGCAAAATGCGGTTGCTCAAGGCCGAGGTCGGCAACGCGCTGGGCGACCCGTGCCATGGACATGTCCAGTCGAGCACTCGCTATCACCAGCTGGGTAAGCAAGTCAGTTCGATCGCCTTTCTGCGATTTCCGGGCGGAATCGAGTGCTGATTCGATCAACATCACGTCGGCGGAGTCGATGTTGGCCGGTGGTGGCAAGCGTTCGCATGCCGCCGTCGAAAAGCCCAGCTCGGCCAATCGTCGCATGGCGTTGAGTGGGCTGATCCCCAGGCGGGAAGCCGCGAGCCACACCCACGGTGGGGAAACCTCTGCTCGACGTGTGCCATCGGGTTGTTCGGACCGCACTAGCTCGATCAGCAAGTCGTCCGAAGGGAGTGCCGGAAGCAAGGGTTGGCTGGTGGGGTCTTCGGTGCCTTCCGGATTCAGTGCCAGCAACCGCCACAACAGGAGGTGCGGTGCTACCTTGTCTGTGAACGGCCAGTCGCTTTCATTTTGCAGGCTCCTCGTGTACTCCAGCTTGGAGTCAGATGCGATGATTCCCGCCACGTCTGCGGTAACGTCGTACTGACCGATCTTCTCCGGCATGCCTTCGGCGATCGCCGCGCGGGCGACGACATCGGCGATTCCCATGTTGTTCTTCGCGATATCCAGTGTCCACTGGCGGCCGAGGAGGGAACCCGGCCGCCGGAGTTCCGCGGTGGCCTCGTCCAGCAGTACTTCCGCCTTTGCGGATACATCCTGGAGCATCGACATCCGGTCGACGCTGAGCCGGGGCGAGTATCGACCGGTCAGGTTGATCACCGCGCCGCGCGGGTCGCTATGATCCCCCTGCGGCGTAAGCACTCCGCGTTGGTTCTCGCACCGCACATAGATGCCGTCGACGAGCAAGGCGCCACCGTGCTCGCACCAGACGACCTGCCCGTTCTCGGACGGCGCCCCGTGCTGCAGCCGCCCGTACGCCTCGATGCTGTCCCCTCGTGCTGGGTGTCGGCGGCGCGGTTCGAACTGGAACGGACGCCACAGCTCCGGTTCCTCTTCCCCGTACTGAGCCGTCGTTTCGAACTCGGCGATTCCAAGGAGCGCCCGCAAAGTCGCCACACAAGATGGCGCGTTCGCGCCGTCCCGCAGGTGCAGCTTGACCTCCGTGCCCTCCCCGCGGCCGTCGTCATCGGGGCCGGTGAGCGTCTCGACGCGGAACAAGTGTCCCGGCCCGGCGATCACCACCTTCACCAGCGGCAACCGCTCGCCGCCCGGGTTCATCCGGCGGGTCGTCACCTCGATGCGGTCGGCGAGCATGAAGTAGCTCATCACCCCGATTCCGAATCGGCTGTTCGGGTAGACGTGGATGCCCTCCGCCTCCCAGCGGGCACGCTCCACCGCGAAGTCGCGCCGGTCCGCGAACCGGATACCCGCCTGGGAAAACACCTCGCGCAGCTCGGCCTCGCCCATTCCGACGCCGTTGTCCCGGCAGCTGAGGAAGTGCTGGCCGGCCTCTTCCCACTGGCGGAACTCGATCTTGCCGGGCCACGGCCAGTCGCGGGGCCCGCCGCTCTTCACGACGAGGTAGCGGCGCCACGCCTGGCTGTACCGGCAGGCGTCGAGCGCGTTCTGGTACAACTCGCGGATGGCCAGCGACCGGTCGCGGTAGAGCTGCTCGCCCATCAGCAGCTCGCGCACCCGGGTCTCGTCGAGCCGGAACTTCGTGGTCGGGACCACGAACTCGGGTTGGCCATCCGCCCTTGTCGCCGGGGTGACGTCTTCGTCCGACGCTCGTTCCGGCAACGCCAGCAGTGGTGCCACCGCCGTCTCGCGCGCGGCAGCCTCGCGCGCCGTGCGAAGCACCTCCGACATACGCGTCACGTGCTCGGTGAGCACTTCGTACACCGCTTCGTGGCGGCACTCGGCGTCCAGCCGCAGGGCCGTCGGGGTGCGTACCCAGCTGCTCGCGCGCAGCGTGCGGCGGAGGTCCGCCAGCTCCACCTGGTGGTCGATGCCCAAGTGCTCGACGAGCGTGCTCGACAGCGAACCCGGCTCGATGGCCATCGTGTGAGCGAGGCCCAGGACGAGGGCCACGAGCCGGACACGCAGCCGCCGGCCGCCGGGCCACTCCTCCGCCGGGTCGCGCAGGCGCCAGTCCTTGAGTTCCCCGGGGGACAGGCGGAACACCGGCAGGAGGTGCTTGAGCTGCTGTTCCAGCGCCGCGGCCTGCGGCGACTCCAGCCCCAGCGCGACGGCCGGGGGCTGGCCGGACGCGCTCTGGTCGAGCCACCGGTGGAACAACCACCAGCAGATCGCCCGGCGATCGGGGTCGTCCGCGGCCGGGATGTGGTGCGCCCGCTCGACCAAGCGCTGTTGCTGATCGCCGCTGCGGAAGAGTTCGAAGTCTGGCTCAGCTTCGCGGTCGGGGTTGCGTTCGAGCCGCATCGGATCGACCGCCGAGTGCGCTTCGGCGGCGATCTGCGCCCACCGGGTGTGGTAGAGCAGCGGCGCGACCGTGAGCAGGAACGCCTCCACCGCGGAGAACTCGGGCAGGTCACCGGCGAGGTACCCGACGAGCTCACCCACTCGCTGAACCGTCCGCTCCGGCAGCTCTTCGTCGAGCCACGGGTCGTCGGCAAGCGTCGCTTCCACGGCTTTGCGCCGCTCACCCTCCAGCTGCCGCAGGGCGGCCAGGGCGTGGCTCCGCAACTCCGCCGAGTCGTCGTCGGGCCAGATCTTCGCCGTGCGGAGGACCTCTTCCCACCGCGAGCCGTTTTCGGCGGGGGACGGACGCCGCCCGTCGCGCTCCCGCGCCTCCGCCAGCCACGTCGGCCAGCTTCCTTCGCTGACGCCCTTCATCAGCTCCGGATCACCCGGCTCGATCAGCGGACGGCGGGCGGCCGCCGCCTCCTGCATGATCCCCACCAGGACTTTCAGGCCCTGCTCGGAAGGCACGTGGTCGCCGCGCAGCCAGTCGCCGATGCTCCGGTCGTTGAGCGGCCGGGTTCCGGGAGTGACGAACTTCTTCGACCGTTCGGCGATCTTCACGTTGGTGAGGCCGGAAAGCTCCTTGAGCGCGAGGAGCTGCTCCACCAGCTTGCTGTGCTTCGCCATGAATCGCCTCCGGTCGGGCCGCACGTCGGTCGGTACCGGATCGGTACGTCGGTTCGTGGGCGTCGACCAGGGTAAAGCCGCCTTCGTCCGCCCATTCGAGCTGACCGGTTTCCGGCTGGTCGATTCGATCTGCGGGATGGCCGGGACACCCCGGTCATCACCAAGGAATCGAGCGGGAGACGAAGATGGTTACCGGAATCTTGGCGGTGCTGGGTGCGATCGTCCTGCTGCTGCAGGCGGCCGCGCGGCTGCCGGCCGCCGTGGCGCTGTTCGTGCGGGCGTGGATCCCCGTCGTCCGGGCCCTGCGTGCCCTCCGCGACGAGTGGCGCCGCAACGGCCCGAAGCGCGACGAGCGATGACTGCCGAGCTAGAAGCCGCAGCCCGGGTCGGGCGCGTCCTCCGACAGAGGGCTGCCCGCCGGGAGCACGTACACGACCTCCAGCACCAGCGGCGTCGACCCCAGGTTGCGGCCGATGTGCACCTGGTCGGGCTTCTCCGTGAACGCACGCCCGGTGCCGAAGACGCCGTCCAGGCTGCAGTCGGCCAGGTTGTGCGTCAACGTCCCCGCCTTCACGTACGCGTAGAGCGTGCCGTCGTGGAAGTGCCAGCCGGTGTAGCCGCCGGGCTGGATGGTGATCTCCCGCAGCGTGTAGTCGGTGTGGCCGATCGTCCGCTGGGCCAGGATCGTGCCGGTGACGCCGCTGCCGGACGTCGCGGACGCGGTGGCCGGCAGCAGGACCGCGGCGAGCGCGGTGGCGGCGAGCACGGTGAGCGGTTTGCGCATCGGTGTTCCCCCTCGAAGACCGTCAGGGCTGGCGCAGGGTGCGCCGCACCATCTTGCCCGATTCCGTGCGCGGCAGGCGATCGGTGAAGTCGAACCGCTTCGGCGTCTTGAACCCGGCCAGCGCGGCCCGGCAGTGCTCGGCCAAGCGCGCGGCCAGGGCGTCGTCCGGGGGCACGCCGTCGACCGGCTCGACGACGGCGACGACCCGCTGCCCCCACTCCTCGTCCGGCTCGCCGATCACCGCCGCGTCCGCGACGTCCGGGTGCGTGAGCAGCCGCGCCTCGATTTCGGCCGGGTAGACGTTGACGCCGCCGGAAAGGATCAGGTCGGTCCGGCGGTCGAGCAGGAAGACCCGCCCTTCGGCGTCGCGGTAGCCGAAGTCGCCGACGGTGAGGTACTCCCCGGAGCGGGCGGCCGCGGTCTTCTCCGGGTCGCCGAGGTAGTCGAGCGCGGTGTGCGCGGAGCTGAAGTAGATCGTGCCCGGCTCGCCCTCGGGCACCTCGGCGCCGTCGTCGTCGAGGATCTTCAGCCGCACGCCGGTCAGGGGCCGGCCCACGGTCCCCGGCGCCGCCGACCACCCGGCCGCGGTGACGCCGCAGATCAGCCCTTCCGAGGCGCCGTAGTACTCGTGCACCACCGGGCCGAGCCAGCCGATCATCCGCGCCTTCACCTCAGGCGGGCAGGGCGCCGCGCCGTGGATGACGCTGGAGAGGCTCGACGTGTCGTACCGCGCGCGGACCTCTTCGGGCAGCCGCAGCATCCGGTGGAACATGGTCGGCACGAGGTGGGTGCTCGTGACGCGGTGCCGCTCGACGAGCCGCAGCGTTTCCTCGGCGTCGAAGCGGTCCATCAGCACCGCGCTGTGCCCGAGGTGCATCGCGTTGACGGCGAACGAGCCGGGCGCGGCGTGGTAGAGCGGGCAGGCCACCAGGTGCACGCCCGGGCCGGGCCGGACGCCGAACATCGCCAGGAGATCGCGGTGGATCGGGTGCAGCGACGGCGGTTGCCTGCTCAGCGCGCGCCGGACGCCCTTGGGTCGCCCGGTGGTGCCCGACGTGTAGAGCATCGTCTGGCCCGCGGTCCGCGGCTCGGGTGGCGTCGACGGCTCGTCCTCGCCCCAGCTCGCGTAGTCGCCCCACCCCTCGGCGGGGCCGACCGAAAACCGGGGCACGCCGACATCGCAGGTGCGGGCGATGTCCGCGTCCGCGACGACGACCCGGGCGCCGCTGTTCGCGACCACGTAGGCGATCTCGGCCGGCGAAGACCGGTAGTTGACCGGGGTGAAGTACATCCCGGCCTGCAGCGTGGCGAACAGCAGCTCGAAGTAGGGGAGTCCATTGTGGACGACGGCGACGACGCCGTCGCCCGGGCCGAGCCCGAGCCGGTGCAGCGCGTGCGTCAGCCGGTTCGCCCGCCGGGCCAGCTCGCCGAACGTCGCCGCGGTGCCGTCCGGCGCCCGCACCGCCAGGCGGTCCGGGTCCTGCTCGGCGACGTCGAAGAAGGTGCTCACCCGCCGCACGCTACCGGGTAGCGTGCGACGCATGGACGCGGACGTTTTCGGGCAGGTCCTCGGTGCGGTGCGGGATTTCGTGCGCAAGGAGGTCGTGCCGCGTGAGGCGGAGATCGACGAGCGCGACGAGATCCCCGCGGAGATCCGGGACAAGGCCGCCGAGCTCGGCCTGTTCGGCTGGGCGCTGCCGGAGGAGTACGGCGGGCTGGGCCTGGCGATGGCCGAAGACGTCCGGCTGGCCATCGAGCTCGGCTGGACGACGCCCGCCTTCCGGTCGCTGTTCGGCACCAACAACGGCATCGCCGGCCAGGCGATCGTGCACTACGGGACGCCGGAGCAGCGCACCCGCTGGCTGCCCCGGCTGGCCGCGGGCCGGTCGATCGCCTCCTTCGCGCTCACCGAAGCCGAGGCGGGCTCGGACCCGGGCGGCCTGACCAGCCGCGCGGTCCGCGACGGCGACGGCTACCGGCTGTCGGGCACCAAGCGGTTCATCACCAACGCGCCGCTGGCGGAGGTGTTCGTCGCGTTCGCCCGCACCGGCCCGGAAAGCACCGGCAGCCGCGGCGTTTCGGCGTTCCTCGTCCCGGCGGCCGCGCCCGGCGTCACGGTCGGCCCGCACGACGCCAAGATGGGCCAGGCCGGCGCGTGGACGTCGGAGGTGGTCTTCGACGACGTCGAGCTGCCGGCCGGCACGCTCGTCGGCGAGGAGGGCAAGGGCTTCGGCATCGCGATGGCGTCGCTCGCCCGCGGCCGCCTGCACATCGCGGCGCTGTGCGTCGGCATGGCCGAGCGGGCGCTCGCCGAAGCGGTCGAGTACGCGCGGACGGCCCGCCAGGGCGGCCGGGTGATCGGCGAGTACCAGCTGGTGCAGGCCCTGCTGGCGGAGTCGCACGCCGAGCTCGCGGCCGGCCGGGCGATGGTGCACGAAGCCGCGGCGAAGTACGACTCGGGCGAGGACCGCAAGCTGGGGCCGTCGTCGGCGAAGCTGTTCTGCACCGAGATGCTCGGGCGGGTCGCGGACCGCGCGGTGCAGGTCCACGGCGGGGCGGGGTACGTCCGCGGGGTGACGGTCGAGCGGATCTACCGCGACGCGCGGCTGTTCCGGATCTACGAAGGCACCAGCGAAATCCAGAAGCTCGTGATCGCGCGGCAGCTGCTCAAGGACTGAACTTGCGCTGGAGCCCGCTCCAGGTTCTAGCGTCGGGGCCATGACCACCACCACCGCACAACACCAGCTCGGTTCGGGATTCGGCGCCACCACCACCGCGGCGGAGGTCCTGGCCGGCCTCGACCTGACCGGCAAGCTCGCGATCGTCACCGGCGGCTACTCGGGCCTCGGCCTGGAGACCACGCGGGCGCTGACGAACGCCGGCGCGCACGTCGTCGTCCCGGCCCGCCGCCGCGCGACAGCGGAGAAAGCGTTGTCCGGTCTGGAAAACGTCGAGGTCGACGAGCTCGACCTGGCCGACCTCGACAGCGTCCGCGTCTTCGCCGGGCGGTTCCTCGCCTCGGGTCGCGGCATCGATGTCCTCATCGGCAGCGCGGGCATCATGGCGTCGCCGGAAACCCGCGTCGGACCGGGGTGGGAGGCGCAGTTCGCGACCAACCACCTCGGGCACTTCGCCCTGGTGAACCGGCTCTTTCCGGCTTTCATCACCGGAGCCCGCGTGGTTTCGGTGTCCTCGCGCGGCCACCACTACGGCCCGGTGCGCTTCGACGACCTGAACTTCGAGCGCGGCTACGACAAGTGGCTCGCCTACGGCCAGGCCAAAACCGCGAACGTGCTGTTCGCCGTGCACCTCGACGAGCTCGCGCGTGACCGGGGCGTCCGCGCGTTCGCCCTGCACCCCGGGCGGATCCTCACCGACCTCGTGCGCCACCTGGACCGGCAGGAGCTCGTCGACGCGGGCATGGTCGACGAGTCCGGCCGGGTGACCGGCGGCGCGAAGACCCCGGAGCAGGGCGCCGCCACCCAGGTCTGGGCGGCGACGTCCCCGCAGCTCGCCGGCCTCGGCGGCGTGTACCTCGAGGACTGCGACATCGCCGAGCCCGCGCCGGCCGACGGAACCCGCACCGGGGTGAAGGACTACGCGATCGACCCGGCGCAGGCCGCGCGGCTGTGGACGCTCTCGGCGGACCTGACCGGGGTGAACGCCTTCGCCTGAGCGAGGGTGGGGCGCGCCCCGCCCCCGGGCGTCCCGCCGCCACCTCCGCGAACCGGGGTGCCGGCCCGATGGCCCACGGCGGGGCGGACGACGGGGAGATCGTGCCCGAGCTCGGCCACGCCAAGGGCGTCTGCGGCGGTGCTGGTCCACCCGCAGTGGGTGGTGACCGCGGCGCACTGCGTCGACCCCGGGCGCAACCCGGCCGTGCCGGAGGGAACCGTGCGCATCGGCAGCGAGCGGCGGAACTCCGGCGGCACCGTGCGCGCGATCGACCGGTGGGTGCGGCACCCGGGCTACCGGCCGGGCGCGCCGAACGAGCACGAGTTCGCGCTGGCGCGCCTGGACCGCCCCGTGTCCGAGCAGGCGATCCGCGTGGCGGCCCGGCCCGGCACGCCGACCCGCGTGCTCGGCTTCGGCACCACGGTCCAAACCGCCGACATCGCCCGGGCGGCGTTCCCCGAACGGCTCCAGGACCCGACACCCGCCGCGCAGCGGTGTCCGAGTGCTCGCCCGGCTACGCGGCCGCGACCCGGCTGTGCACCGTGAGCCGCAAGCCGGACGCGATGGCGTGCATGGGCGACTCCGGCGGCCCGCAGGTGGGCGCCGCTCGCGAGGAAGCGATGCGGAGCCGGGTGATCGCCGCGGTGGGCAGCTTCGGGTTTCGGCGCGGGCGAAGGCTTGCCCTACGCCCCGCCGGCCGCCCGCGTCCGGAGCTTCTCGACCTGCCGCACCAGCAGGTCGATCTCGTCCTCGGTGTTGTAGTAGTGCACCGACGCCCGGACCAGGTCCGGCAGGCCGCGGGCGGTGAAGTCGTACTGCGCCGAGGTGCGCGTCGACAGTGACGTGTTGATGTGCGCCTCGGCGAGGCGCGCCTTGATCTCCGCGGCCGGCGTCCCGTCGACGGTGAAGGTGACCAGGCCGCACTTGCGCGTCCCGGCGTCGTGGACGCGGGCGCCGGCCTCGCTCAGCCGGCTTCGCAGCGTCGCGGCCAGCGAAGCGACGCGGGATTCGATCGCCGGGAGACCCCAGCCGAGCGCGTAGTCGATGGCCGCGCCGAGGCCGAGCACCGCGGCGGAGTCGCGTTCCCACACCTCGAAGCGCTTGGCCGTCGGGTCGACGACGTACTCCGTCGGCGACTCCCAGCTCGCCGAATGCAGGTCGAGCATGGCCGGCTCCAGCCGTTCACGCAGCCGCGGGTGCACGTAGAGGAACCCGGTGCCGCGCGGGCCGCGCAGGTACTTGCGGCCGGTCCCGGACAGCGCGTCGCACTTGAGGCGCGTGACGTCGAGGTCGAGCTGGCCCGCGGACTGGCAGGCGTCCAGCAGGAACGGGATGCCGGCGGCCTCGGCGACCGCGCCGATCTCCTCGGCCGGGTTCACCAGCCCGCCCTGGGTGGGGACGTGGCTGACGGCGATCAGCTTGACGTCGCCGTCGACGCGCCGCCGCAGCTGCTCGACGTCCAGCTGCCCGGACTCGTCGTCGCCGATCACCTCGACGACCGCGCCGGTGCGCCGCGCGACCTGCAGGAAGGCGATGGCGTTGCTGGCGTACTCCGCGCGGGAGGTCAGGATCCGGTCCCCGCGGTCGAACGGCAGCGCGTAGAACACCGCCTGCCACGAGCGCGTCGCGTTGTCGGTGAGCGCGATGTCGTCGGTCCCGGCGCCGAGCAGGCGGGCCACGGACGCGTACACCGCGTCCAGGCGGTCCGCCGACTCGGCGACCATTTCGTACCCGCCGACGAGCGCTTCGCGGCGTAGGTAGTCGACGACGGTGTCGGTGACGACGGCCGGGGGCAGCGCCGCGCCCGCGTTGTTGAAGTGGACCACCTCGGCGCAGCCCGGGGTCTCGCGGCGCGCGCGTTCGACGTCGATGCTCATAGCAACTGAATACAGTAGATGGGTATTGTATGCAATACTGCCGGCCATGGCCCGGACCCCGTTGCGCAGCGACCTCCTGGAGCAGATCACCGGCCGCGTGCTCGACGGACGCCTCCCGGCCGGCGCGCGCGTCAACGAGGTGCACCTGGCGAAGGAGCTCGGCGTCAGCCGGACGCCGCTGCGGGAAGCGCTGATCGGGCTCGCCGACCGCGGCCTGCTGGTTTCCGCGCCGGGCCGGGGGTTCCTGGTGCCGCCGTTCGACCCGGGCGAGGCACGCCGGCTCTACCCGCTGGTGGCCGAGCTCGAAGCCCTCGCGTTGCGCTGGACGTCCCCGGTGGAGCTGGCCGGCCTGCCGGACGCGCTCGACGCCGTCTCCGCCGAGATGACCCGCGCCCTCGCCGACGGCGGCGATCTGTCCGGTTTGGACGATCGCTGGCACGCGCTGCTGCTGTCCCGCTGCCCGAACCCGCACCTGCTGCGGCTGATCGAGCAGACGAAGCCGCTGCTGAAGCGGTACGAGTCGGCCTACTTCGCCGGCGACGGCCACGCGGGCGAGAGCATCGGCGAGCACCGCCGGATCGCCGCGGCCCTGCGCGACGGCGACCTGGCCGCCGCCTCCGCGGTGCTCGTGGCGAACTGGGTCAAGGCCTTGGCGTACCTGGGGAAGGACGGAAGATGATCATCGCGCACCTGAGCGACCTGCACCTCGACGGCGGATCCCGTGCGGACGACCGCGTCGCCGCGGCCATGGGCTACCTGAACGGGCTGGCGAAACCGGTCGACGCCGTCGTCGTCACCGGCGACATCGCCGACCACGGCGAGCCCGAGGAGTACGCGCGCGCCGCCGCCTTGCTGAAGTACCCGGCGCCGGTGCTGGTCTGCCCGGGCAACCACGACGTCCGGGCGGCGTTCCGGACGGGCCTGCTCGACCTGCCGGCGTCGGACGGCCCGATCGACCTCGCGCAGGAGATCGACGGCGTCCTGTTCGCGCTGTGCGACTCGACGATCCCGGGCCGCGGCGCGGGATTCCTCGCCGACGAGACCCTGGCCTGGCTCGACGGCGTCCTCTCCGGCGGCGACGGCCCGGCGTTCGTCGCGTTCCACCACCCGCCGGTCGAGGTCGGCGTCCCGCTGGTGGACGCGATCCGCCAGGCCGGCGCCGAGCGGCTGGCGTCGGTGCTGGCCCGCCACCCGCGGGTGAAGGCCCTGCTGGCGGGTCACGTGCACACGGGCGCCTCGACGACGTTCGCGGGTGTCCCGCTGCGCATCGCCCCCGGCGTGGTGTCGGGCTCGCTGCTGCCGGCCGAGCCGGGCGGCGACCACGGCTGGGCCGAGGGCGGCCCGCTGGAGTACGACCGCCCGCCGGCGTTGCTGCTGCACGTCCTCCACGACGACGGCCGGGTCACCAGCCACCACCGGACGGTCAGCCGCTGAACACCGGCAGCGTGATCCGCGACGGTCGCGAAGCGTCGTGGAACACCTCGAAGCGGTTCGCCTTCCCGGCCACCGCCGACGTCACCGGCTCGTCCGTGCCGTGGTTGCGGGCGAACCGCGGGAACGCCCCGCCCGCCACCTGGATCCGCAGGCGGTGGCCGCGGCGGAAGCGGTAGGCCGTCGGGTCGAGCGTCACCTCCGCCGTCACCACCCCGTCCGAATCGGCTGACGGGAAGCCCGGGCGCAGCCGCAGGATCCCGTCCGTCACGTTCCTGGACACCCCGCCCGAATCGACGTCGCACAGCCGGACGTACACGTCCGCGTGGCCCAGCTCGGTGCGCACGTGCACGGTCGCCGACACCTCGCCGATGACGTCGACGTCCGACGGCAGCGGCTCCCCGGTGAACACCAGGACGTCCGGGCGGGCCTCGACCTCCTGGTTGTCGCGCTGCTTCCACTCGCCCGTCAGCAGTGGGCCGCCGACCGCCGGGGTCGGGTCGGCCGGGTCGTAGGTGAACGGCGTCGGCAACGCCTCCGCCGTGACCGCTTCGCCGAGCCCGCCGATCGGGCGCAGGTGTGCCGCGGTCGCCGTCGAGGGCGGGGGCCAGGACTCGAAGTCCAGCCAGGTGCCCGCGCCCTGCAGGAACAGCCGGACCGGGGCCCGCTGCAGCTGGGTGCGGTCGCCGAGCAGGTGCGCGCGCAGGAACCCGAGCTGGTCGCGGATCATCGGGCCCATGCTCGCGGGCTCGCCGTGCGCCCACGGCCCGATCGTGATCCGCGGCGCCTTGCCGGCCTCGGCGAGGATCCGGAAGTCCCGCAGCTGCCCGCGGATGAACAAGTCGTACCACCCGGTGACCATCGACACCGGGACGTCGAGCTTCGCCACTTCGGCGCTGTGGTCGGACATCGACCAGTAGTCGTCTCCGGGCGCGAAGTGCGCGGTGACGTCCTGGAGGAACGTCACCGGCTTCCCGACCGCGGCCACGTCGGCGCCGCTGATCGGCAGGTGGGCCAGCGCCCGCCGGGTGCGCCGCGTCTGCAGCGGGTTCGGCAGCGCGGCGAACCGCTCTTCCTGGCGCCCGATCATCGCCGACCACGACACCATGTTGTCCGCCGCGAGCACGCCGCCCGGGTAGAACGTCGAGACGAACTCCGACGCCGTCACGCCGAGGCCCATCGCGGCGAGCGGCGGGTCGAGGTACGGCCCGACCGCCCACTGCGTGTGCCCGAGGTAGCTGGCGCCCGCCATGCCGAGGTGCCCGTCGCACCACGGCTGGGCGCGCAGCCACCCGGCGGTCGCGACGCCGTCCTCGCGTTCGAGGTGGAACGGCCGGAACTCGCCGCCGGAGCCGAACGAGCCGCGGGTGCTCTGGATGACCGTCTGCAGCCCGTGCCGGGCGAAGGTGTCGCCGAACAGCTTCGACAGCATCCCCTTGCGCCCGTACGGCGTGCGGATCAGCACCACCGGCGCCGACGTCGTCCCGGCCGGCGCGTACCGGTCGGCGAGCAGCGTGACGCCGTCGGGCATCGGGACGGCGAGGTCGCGCGTGACGACCGGCTTCGGGCCTTCGGCGCGGGGGAGCCCGAGCAGCTTGTCGACAAGTCGGTCCAGCACGGGCGCCGCCTTCCGAAGTGGAGTAGGTCCTTCCGGATCCGACCGTACCTCAGTTCGCGCGGGCGAGGGTCTCCGGCCGCAGCAGCCTCGCCAGCTCTTCGGCCGGGATCAGGCCCTTCTCGACGACGAGCTCGGCGACGCCGCGCCCGGTCGCCAGGGCCTCCTTCGCGATCTCCGTCGCGGCCGCGTAGCCGATGCTCGGGTTCAGCGCCGTGACCAGCCCGATCGAGTTCTCGACGTAGGCGCGCAGGACGTCGACGTTCGCGGTGATCCCGGAAACGCACTTGTCCGCCAGCGTCCGGCAGGCCGCGCCCAGGTGCGTGATGCTCTCCGACAGCGAGTGCAGGATGATCGGCTCGAACGCGTTGAGCTGCAGCTGGCCGGCTTCGGCGGCCATCGTCACGGTGACGTCGTTGCCGATCACCTCGAACGCGACCTGGTTGACCACCTCGGGGACCACCGGGTTGATCTTGCCGGGCATGATCGACGACCCGGCCTGCACCGGCGGCAGGTTGATCTCGTTCAGCCCGGCCCGCGGGCCCGAGGACAGCAGCCGCAGGTCGTTGCAGCTCTTCGAGAGCTTGACCGCGATCCGCTTGAGGACGCCGGACAGGTGCACGAACGCGCCGCAGTCCTGCGTCGCCTCCACCAGGTCCGCGGCGGTGACGACCGGCAGCCCGGTGATCTCGCGCAGGTGGCGGCACGCGGCTTCGGCGTACCCCGGCGCGGCGTTGAGGCCGGTGCCGATCGCGGTCGCGCCGAGGTTGATCTCGTGCAGCAGCGCGACGGCTTCGGTCAGCCGCAGCCGGTCCTCGCCGAGCATCACCGCGTAGGTGCCGAACTCCTGGCCCAGCGTCATCGGCACGGCGTCCTGCAGCTGCGTGCGGCCCATCTTCAGCACGTCGTGGAACTCGACGGCCTTGGCCGCGAACGCCTTCTCCAGCACGACCATCGCCTGCGCCAGCCCGCGCACGGCGATGATCGTCGCCACGTTGACCGCGGTCGGGTAGGCGTCGTTCGTCGACTGCGAGAGGTTGACGTGCTCGTTGGGGTGCACCACGTGGTAGTCGCCCTTGGCGTGCCCGAGCAGCTCGAGGGCGCGGTTCGCGATCACCTCGTTGGCGTTCATGTTGGTCGACGTCCCGGCACCGCCCTGGATGACGTCGACGACGAACTCGCCGTGCAGCGCGCCTTCGCGGATCTCCCGGCAGGCCGCGCCGATCGCGTCGGCGATGTCGGGGGAGAGCAGGCCCAGCTCGGCGTTGGCGCGCGCCGCGGCCTCCTTCACCGAGGCCAGCGCCTCGACCAGGTGCGGGTACGCGGCGATCGTCGTGCCCGTGATCGGGAAGTTCTCCCGGGCGCGGGCGGTGTGCACGCCCCAGTACGCGTCCGCGGGCACGTCCTTGTCGCCCAGCAGGTCGTGCTCACGGCGGGTGGTCATCGCAGGCTCCCCACAGAAAGGTCTCCGGTGAAACGCAGGTTTTCCGGCCCCGGCGGGACGTCGGCCCCGCACAGCCCGAGCAGCGCGGCCAGCACCGGGTAGCGCGCCCGGTCGCCGCCGTCGGCGATCTTGAACGCGATCGCCGTGCCGTCCGGCAGGGCGGCGACCTGGACGGCTTCGAAGCCGTCCTTCGCGATCAGCCCGGGCACCGCGCGCATCACGGCGGTGACGTCCCGGCGGCTGCCGCCGACCAGCTCGGGGTGCCGCCGGATGCCGTCGGCGACCAGGCCCTCCGGCGTGCCGGGGGCGGCCGTGGCGATCTTCGCCACGGCCGTCGCCAGCCCGCGCAACGTCGTCGCGAACAGGGGCGCGCCGCAGCCGTCGACCGCGACCCGGGCGATGTCCCGCCCGGTCAGGTCTTCGACGGTGGCGGCGATCGCGCGCTGCAGCGGGTGGGCCGGGTCGAGGTACCCGTCGAAGCTCCAGCCGTTCAGCGCGCAGGTGGCGAGCATCGCCGCGTGCTTGCCGGAACAGTTGTGCGCCGGCCGGGCGGGCGCCCGGCCGGCCGCGATCCAGCGGTCGCGTTCGACCGGGTCGAACGGGAAGTCCGCGGGGTTGCCGAGCAGGCCGGGGGAGCGTCCGCCGAGGACGTCGAGCGCGGCCTCGAGGTGCATCGGCTCGCCGGAGTGGCTGGCCGCGGCGATCGCGAACCCGGCGGGGGACAGGCGCAGCCCGAGCCGCGCCATCGCCGTGGCCTGCAGCGGCTTCGCCGTCGACCGCGGGTACATCGGCGCGTCGACGTCCCCGGCGGCGAACCGCACCGAGCCGTCCGGGGCGAGCACCACGGCCGAGC
Source organism: Amycolatopsis sp. CA-128772 (assembly GCF_002904295.1). Taxonomy (GTDB): domain Bacteria; phylum Actinomycetota; class Actinomycetes; order Mycobacteriales; family Pseudonocardiaceae; genus Amycolatopsis. The sequence continues at coordinate 11,335 of NZ_PPHG01000056.1, read as the reverse complement.
CGTGGTGGCCGCCCTCGACCATGCCGTCGCGGACCAGCTCGACCAGGGGTTCGGGGCTCACATGCCCTCCTCGTCGAACGCGCGCATGTCGATCCGCTTGCGCACCGCGAACCAGCCGGCCACCAGCGCGACCGCGATGGCCGGCAGCGCGAGCAGGGTGATCCGGCCGGTCTCGTCGAAGCCCATCAGCACCACGACGGCGGCCAGGAACACCAGCGTGGCGATCTCGGTCCAGGGCGAGAACGGCAGCCGGAACGACGGCCGCTCGAGGCCGTCACGCTTCGCGCGGCGCACGAACAGCAGGTGGCAGAGCACGATGATGGCCCAGGTGGCGAGGATGCCGATCGCGGCGAAGTTCAGCACGATGTCGAAGGCCTCCTTCGGCACCAGGTAGTTGAGCCCGACGCCGAGCACGCAGACGGCCGCGGTGAGCAGGATGCCGCCGTAGGGCACGTGGTTGCGGTTCATCACACCGGTGAACTTCGGCGCCGAGCCCGCCGTCGCCATCGACCGCAGGATCCGGCCGGTCGAGTACAGGCCGGAGTTCAGGCTGGACAGCGCCGCGGTGAGCACGACCAGGTTCATCACGCTGTCCGCCGCGGGCACGCCCAGGTGCGAGAGCACGGTGACGAACGGGCTCTGGTCCTTCGTGTAGGAGCTCCACGGCAGCAGCATCGCCAGCAGCACGACCGAGCCGACGTAGAAGACGAGGATGCGCCACATGATGGAGTTGATCGCCTTCGGCATGATCTTCTCCGGGTTCTGCGTCTCGCCCGCGGCGACGCCGACCAGCTCGACCGAGGCGTAGGCGAACACCACGCCCTGCACGATCAGCACCATCGGCAGCAGCCCGGCCGGGAAGAGCCCGCCGTGGTCGGCGATCAGCTGCGGCCCGCCCGCCACGCCGTCGATCGGTGTCTGCGTCACCAGCAGGAAGATCCCGATCACCATGAACAGCACGAGCGCGGCGACCTTGATGATGGCGAACCAGAACTCCATCTCGCCGAACAGCTTCACCGACACCATGTTCAGCGTCAGCACGACGGCCAGCGCGATCAGCGCGAGCACCCACTGCGGGATCGGCGAGAAGAACGACCAGAAGTGCGCGTAGAGGGCGATCGCCGTGATGTCGGCGATGCCGGTGGTCGACCAGTTGAGGAAGTGCATCCAGCCGGCGACGTACGCGCCCTTCTCGCCCATGAACTCGCGGGCGTAGGAGACGAAGGCGCCGCTGGAAGGCCGGTACAGGATCAGCTCGCCGAGCGCGCGGACGACGAAGAAGGCGAAGAGCCCGCAGACGCCGTAGACGATCGCCAGCGCCGGCCCGGCCTGGGCGAGCCGCCCGCCCGCGCCGAGGAACAGGCCGGTGCCGATCGCCCCGCCGATGGCGATCATGTTCACGTGCCGGGGCTTGAGGGCCTTGTGGTACCCGGCGTCGCCCGCGTCCGCGGTGCCGGCGGTCGTGGCCGGGATGGTCTGTTCGGTCACTGGTCCCCGTTCACGATGCTGGTCAGGGTGGCTTCGACGTGCGTCAGGTGCGCGGTCATGGCTTCGACGGCGGCCGTCTCGGAGCCGTCGGCGATCGCGGTGACGATGGCGCGGTGCTCGACGTTCGACTGCCCGCGCCGGTCGCCGAGCTGGTTGAGGAAGGCGGACTGGCGGGCCAGCGCGTCCCGGATCTCCTCGATCACCTTCCCGAACACGGGGTTGCCCGATGCCTGGGCGATGGTGATGTGGAACAGCGAGTCGAGCGCGACCCAGGCCGTGTTGTCGGTCTCGGCGTCCATCCGGTCGAGCAGGTGGGCGAGGAGGTCGAGGTCGTCCTGGCTGCGGCGCACGGCCGCGTACCCGGCGACGGGGATCTCGACGTGCCGGCGCACCTCGATGAGGTCGCGGGCCGAGTAGGGCCCGAAGGTGGGGTTGTCGGCGGGGCCGGTCGCGGTGACGAAGGTGCCCTTGCCGGTCTTCGACTCGGTCATGCCGAGCGCCTGGAGGCCGCGGAGGGCTTCCCGGACGACCGACCGGCTGACCTCGAACTCCCTGCTCAGGGCGGCTTCGGAGGGAAGCTTGGCGCCGATGGCGTGCTCGCCGCGCTCGATCGAAGCACGCAGGTGGGCCAGCACGGCTTCCATGGCGCTCACCCGGCGAGGACCACCTTGTCCGGCTGTCTGGCTGTCAGACAGGTTCATGGCGGGAATGCTCGGTGCCGGTGCTCCCGCTGTCAACGCGAGCCGGGGCGGCTGTGGCTCAGCTCACCGCCGCGCTCGTAAGGGCAAGGCGGGCCGGAACCGGCTTATTCCTCACGACGCCCCCTCCCGGCGCCCCGGCGTGACCGCGTGGAAGCGGCGCGTGTCGTGATCGTTTCCGCCCCGAAGAGGGGCGCGTCGCACCGCCCGGCGCGGGCTCCGGAGGCGCACAATCGAGCCTGGCGAGTGCGGGATAAGGTGGGAGACCCGGGCGCGCCGGTCCGATCCACCTAGGGGAGGTTTTCGCTGGTGTCGAACGATTCTTTCGTCCACCTGCACGTCCACACCGAGTACTCGATGCTCGACGGTGCGGCGAAGATCGCTCCCCTCTTCGCGGAGGCGGCACGCCTCGGCATGCCCGCGGTCGGCATGACCGACCACGGCAACATGTACGGCGGCGACGAGTTCTACCAGCAGTCCAAGAAGGCCGGCATCAAGCCGATCATCGGCATCGAGGCCTACATCGCGCCGGAGAGCCGCTTCCACAAGAAGCCGGTCTTCTGGGGCCAGGCCAACCAGCGCGGCTCGGACGAGTTCGGTGAGGGCGGCGACGTCTCCGGTGGCGGTGCGTACACGCACATGACCATGCTCGCGTCGAACGCCACCGGGCTGCGGAACCTGTTCAAGCTGTCCTCGCTGGCCAGCATGCAGGGCTACTACCGCAAGCCCCGGATGGACCGCGAGCTGATCGCCGAGAACCACTCGGGGATCATCGCGACCACCGGCTGCCCGTCCGGCGAGGTGCAGACCCGGCTGCGGCTGGGCCAGAAGGAAGCGGCGATCCAGGCCGCGTCCGACTACAAGGACATCTTCGGCGCGGACAACTTCTTCCTCGAGCTGATGGACCACGGCCTGCCGATCGAGCGGTCGGTCCGCGAGGGCCTGCTCGAGATCGGCCGGCTGCTCGACCTCAAGCCGATCGCCACCAACGACTCGCACTACGTCACCAAGGACCAGGCGGACACGCACTCGGCGCTGCTGTGCGTCCAGGCGGGCAAGACCCTCAACGACCCGACCCGGTTCAAGTTCGACGGCGACGGCTACTACCTCAAGTCCGCCGCCGAGATGCGCGAGTACTGGGACAAGGAGGTCCCCGGCGCGGCCGACACGACGCTGCTGATCGCCGAGCGCGTCGAGTCCTACGACGACGTCTACTCGCACAAGGACCGGCTGCCGTTCTTCGAGGTCCCGGAGGGCTACGACCAGGGCAGCTGGCTGCGCGAAGAGGTCCAGCGCGGTCTCAAGTGGCGCTTCCCGGACGGCGTCCCGGACGAGTACTACAACCAGCGCATCGAGATCGAGCTCGACGTCATCATCGGCAAGGGTTTCCCGGCCTACTTCCTGATCGTCGCCGACCTCATCAGCTACGCCCGGCGCGTCGGCATCCGGGTCGGCCCCGGCCGTGGTTCGGCCGCCGGGTCGCTGGTCGCGTACGTCCTCGGTATCACCAACCTGGACCCGATCCCGCAGAAGCTGCTGTTCGAGCGGTTCCTGAACCCCGAGCGCGTCTCGATGCCCGACATCGACATCGACTTCGACGACCGCCGGCGCGGCGAGATGATCCGGTACGCGACCGAAAAGTACGGCGCGGACAAGGTCGCCCAGGTCATCACCTTCGGCACGATCAAGACGAAGGCCGCGATCAAGGACTCCGCGCGGGTCCACTTCGGCCAGCCCGGCTACGCGATCGCGGACAAGATCTCCAAGGCGCTGCCACCGCCGATCATGGCGAAGGACATCCCGCTCTCGGGCATCGTCGACTCGAAGCACGAGCGCTACGGCGAGGCCGCCGAGGTCCGCGCGCTCGTCGAGACCGACGACGAGTGCAAGACGATCTTCGAGACCGCCCGCGGCCTCGAAGGGCTGATCCGCAACGCCGGCGTGCACGCCTGCGCGGTCATCATGTCGAGCGACCCGCTGACCGACGCCATCCCGCTCTGGCAGCGGGACGACGGCTCGATCATCACCGGCTGGGACTACCCGTCGTGCGAGGCCATCGGCCTGCTCAAGATGGACTTCCTCGGCCTGCGCAACCTCACCGTCATCGGTGACGCGATCGACAACATCAAGACCAACCGCGGGGTCGACGTCGACCTCGACACCCTGGGTGTCGAGGACCCCGAGACGTACAAGCTGCTGGCCCGCGGCGACACGCTCGGCGTGTTCCAGCTGGACGGCGGCCCCATGCGCGACCTGCTGCGCCGCATGGAGCCCACGGTGTTCGACGACATCGTCGCGGTCGGCGCGCTCTACCGCCCCGGCCCGATGGGCATGAACGCGCACAACGACTACGCCGACCGGAAGAACAACCGGCAGAAGGTCAAGCCGATCCACCCGGAGCTCGACGAGCCGCTGCGGGAGATCCTGGCCGACACCTACGGCCTGATCGTGTACCAAGAGCAGATCATGCACATCGGCCAGAAGGTGGCCGGGTACACGATGGGCCGGGCGGACGTGCTCCGCCGCGCGATGGGCAAGAAGAAGAAGGAAGTCCTCGACAAGGAGTACGAGGGCTTCGAAGAGGGCATGCGGAACAGCGAGCTGGTTCCGGGCGGGTTCTCCAAAGAGGCGATCAAGGCCCTCTGGGACACGATCCTCCCGTTCGCCGGGTACGCGTTCAACAAGAGCCACGCGGCCGCGTACGGCCTGATCTCGTACTGGACCGCCTACCTCAAGGCGAACTTCCGGGCCGAGTACATGGCCGCCCTGCTCACCTCGGTGGGTGACAACAAGGACAAGTCGGCGGTCTACCTGTCCGAGTGCCGCCGGCTCGGCATCAAGGTGCTGCCGCCGGACGTCAACGAATCGGCCCTGCGCTTCGCGGCCGTCGGGGACGACATCCGCTTCGGGCTGGGTGCGGTCCGCAACGTCGGCGCGAACGTCGTCGAGTCGATCATCAAGACCCGCGAGGAGAAGGGCAAGTACGCGTCCTTCACCGACTTCCTCGACAAGTCCGAGCTGGTCGCCTGCAACAAGCGGGTGATCGAGTCGCTGATCAAGGCGGGCGGGTTCGACTCCCTCGGCCACACGCGGCTGTCGATGATCCAGGTCCACGAGGACGCGGTCGAAGCGGTCGTCCCGCTCAAGCGCCAGGAGGCGATGGGCCAGTTCGACCTGTTCGGCTTCGGCGGCGAGGAGGGGGAGGCAGCGCCGTCGTCGTCCCCGCTCGCGCACCTGAAGTTCGGCGAGGAGGAGTACCCGCGCAAGCAGCTGCTCGCCTACGAGCGCGAGATGCTGGGCCTGTACGTCTCGGCGCACCCGCTGGACGGCGCCGAGCGGATCCTGCGCAAACACGCCCCGAAGCCGATCGCGAGCATCCTCAACGATCCGCCGAAGGAAGGCGAGCTGGTGATCTCCGGGCTGATCACCTCGCTCGAACGGCGGGTCAACAAGAAGGGCGAGCCCTGGGCGATCTGCACGGTCGAGGACATGGACGCCTCGCTCGAGGTGCTGTTCTTCCCCAAGTCGTACGCGCTCTTCGCGGGCGAGCTGATCGAGGACAACGCGGTCCTGGTCAAGGGCCGGGTCAACTGGCGCGAAGACAAGATGTCGATCTTCGGCGGCGGCCTGGCCACCCTCGACCTGTCCGAGGTCGGCACGGGCAACGGCGACGACGAGCCACCGCTGGTCCTGCTGGCGGCGGCCGAGAAGATCGACCAGTCGGTGGTCAGCGAGCTGCGGTCCACGCTGCTGGCACACAAGGGGGAGACCCCGGTGCACCTCAAGCTGGTGGGCAAGAACCAGACGGTCTTCGCCCTGTACGACTACCCGGTCAAGGTCAGCTCGATGCTGATCGGCGAGCTGAAGGGCATCCGCGGCATCACCGCGTCGACGTAGTCGTGGGGGAGGGTGAGATGTGCTCGCGGAACGCGCTCGCCCCAACCCCGCCTACGGTCTCTTCCGGGGGCTTGCCCCCGGACCCCGCCCCGGGCAAGCCGCCGGACCCCCGCCGCGGTCCGGTCTCGAGCCGACTCCCGTGAGGCGGGCTCCGGGCGCACAGCGCGCGCGGATCCCGCCTTTCGTGTTTGCTGAGTGGGGTATCCCCACCCGTGAACACTGCGAGGGTCAGCTCTTCGATGTCCTACGAACCCGATCCCCGGCGCTGGAAAGCGCTGGCCGTCTCGCTCACGGCCGGGTTCATGGGCCTGCTCGACGTCAGCATCGTCAACGTCGCCCTCCCCTCGATGCAGGCCGGCCTGCACGCCAGCAGCGGCGGGATCCGCTGGGTCGTCTCCGGCTACGCCCTGGCGTTCGGCCTGGTCCTGGTCACCGGCGGCCGCCTCGGGGACGCGTTCGGCCGGCGGAACATGTTCCTCGGCGCCCTCGCCGCCTTCGTCCTCACCAGCGCGCTGGCCGGCGCGGCCCCGAACGAGACGACGCTCGTGCTCGCGCGCCTCGCCCAGGGCCTGGCCGCGGGCATGCTCACCCCGCAGAACACCGGCCTGATCCAGGACCTCTTCCGCGGCGCCGAGCGCGGCCGCGCGTTCGGCATGTTCGGCGCGGTCGTCGGGATCTCGACGGCGGTCGGCCCGATCCTCGGCGGCTTCATCCTCGCCGTCTTCGGGACGCAGGACGGCTGGCGCTGGGTGTTCTACGTCAACGTCCCGATCGGCGTCCTCGCGTTCGTCCTCGCGTTGCGGATGCTGCCGCGCAGCGAGAAGAAGCAGTTCAGGCTGCGTTCGGAGATCGACTTCGTCGGGATCGCGCTGCTCGCGGTCGCCGTCCTCGGCGTGCTGCTGCCCGTCATCGACTCGGACAGCGGCGGCTTCGCGAAGCTGTGGTGGCTCTTCCCCGTCGCGGCGGCGTTCGGCTTCGCGTTCGTGCGCTGGGAACGCTCGGTGGTCCGGCGTGGCCGGTCGCCGCTGCTGGACACCCGGCTGTTCACCGACACGCCCGGCTACGCCGCCGGCGCGGCGGTCGGCGCCCTCTACTTCTGCGGGTTCGCCGGCATCTGGCTGGTCTTCGCGATGTACTTCCAGCAGGGCCTGGGCTACTCGCCGCTGCAGTCCGGCCTGTCGGTGACGCCGTTCGCGATCGGCTCGGCGGTGTCCGCGGCGGTGGCCGGGCGGCTGGTGCCGCGCTTCGGCCGCCGGCTGACCGTCACCGGGCTGGCCATGGTCGCCGTCGGGCTGCTGGCCGTCGCGCTGATCGCCGAGCTGGTCCCGCCGTCGATGTCCGGCTGGGCCTTCGCGCTGCCGCTGGTGTTCGCCGGCGTGGGCGGCGGGATGGTGATCTCGCCGAACACGACGTTGACGCTGGAGTGCGTGCCGGTCCGGATGGCCGGCGTCGCGGGCGGCGCGCTGCAGACCGGGCAGCGGATCGGCACGGCGATCGGCACCGCCGTGCTCGCGTCGGTCTTCGGCCTCGTCGTCGGCCGGGGCTACCCGCCGGCGCTCACCGTCGCGCTCGGCTGCGCGGCGCTCCTCACGTGTAGCGCGCTCGCGCTGGCGATCGCCGAACTCCGGGCCCGGCGGCGCCGCGCGTCCGAGGACGAACGCGAGGCGCGCGAGGCGTCCGCGGCCGACGTCCACCCGGGCTGAGACACTACTTTCCGCAGATTCGCGATGCTCCATCCGAGTGACGAGCACGGAAAGACACTGGTGCTACGGAGAGCAACCGGGTAGATCTTATGGAGCCTTCACTGCGCGGCTACGGCTACCGACAGTGGCAATCAGTCGGCCACCCGGGGATGGGGTGACCGGCTTGAGCGATCGAGGCGTCCGGAGTTCGAGGGAATGGACACACTCGGTCACCTTCCGTCCAGTGGGTGTCGGCGTCCGCGGGGGACCGCCCGGCACTCGCGGAAGGGCTGCCCATCGGTGCCACCGGCGCGTGACGGCGGCGGGTGGGCCCGGGTGAGGGGGAACCAGGCCCGCCCGCCTTCTTCACCCGTGTCGTGCTGACTTCCCGGGCCCGGCTCGTGCTGGGATGATCGCGTCCGTCCGAGGCCGACGCGGGGAGTCCCGATGACCGAGCAGCCGTCGCGGGTCTGGTACCGGCCGATGCGTTCCCGCGACCGCGGTGAAGACCACCGCGTTGCTACGCCGCTGGAGCTGCTCTTCGACCTGTGTTTCGTGGTCGCCGTCGGCCAGGCCGCGGCTTCGCTGCACCACGCGCTGGCCGAGGGGCACGCCGCGCACGGCGTGACGTCGTTCGCGATGGTGTTCTTCGCGATCTGGTGGGGCTGGCTGAACTTCAGCTGGTTCGCCTCGGCGTTCGACACCGACGACGTCCCGTACCGGCTGGCCACGCTCGTGCAGATCGCCGGCGGGCTGACCATCGCGGCCGGGGTGTCCAGCGCGTTCGAGGGTGATTTCCGGGTGATCGTGGCCGGGTACGTCCTGATGCGGCTGGCGATGGTGGTCCAGTGGCTGCGCGCCGCCCGGTCGGATCCGGAGTGCCGTCCGGCCGCGCTGCGCTACGCCTTGGGGATCGTGGTTGTCCAGCTGCTGTGGATCGCGCGGCTGTGGGTGCCCGGGACCGGGGGCGCCGTCGGGTTCGTGGTGCTCGTGCTGGCCGAGCTCGCGGTGCCGGTGTGGGCCGAGAGCAGCCGGGGGACGGCGTGGCACCCGCACCACATCGCCGAGCG
>NZ_PPHG01000055.1 GCF_002904295.1 Amycolatopsis sp. CA-128772 | reverse complement strand
TCGAGCAGGATGCGGGCTGCGGTCCTGACGCCGATGCCGGGCATCGAGGTCAGGACCCCGGCAAGAGGGTGCGCATCGAGTATCCCCTCGACCTGCTCAGCAACCTGTTTCCGTTGCAGGAGAACTGTTTTGAGGCTGTCGGCCAGCCGAGGCAAGACCGTGTCCGCGGCGGCGGTGCCCGGAACGGTGACGGTCTGCTCGCCCAGCGCGGTCATGATCGCCTCGACCAGCCGCTCGCCGATGCGCGGAGCGTGGGCCTTGGCGATCGCGGTGAGCTTGCGGCGGCCGGCCTTGGCGATGCCGGCCGGGCCTCCGCAGCGAGACAGGATTTCCAGCACGGCCGGGTGGCTGATCCGCGGGCCGATGGCGTGTTCGAGGGCGGGGTGGATGCCGGTGAGCAGCCCGCGGATGCGGTTGCTGATCCGGGTGGCTTCGCCGGCCAGGTCATCGTCGAACCCGACCAGCACCTCCAGCTCCGCCAGCGCCTCATCGCCGACATCAACGGGCCGCAGCGTGTGCGGCAGGGAGCGGGCCGCGTCGGCGATGACGAACGCGTCGCGGGCGTCGGTCTTCGCCCGGCCGGGGTAGAGGTCGGCGATGCGGCGCATCGCCAGGCCGGGCAGGTAGGCGACCTGGTGCCCGGCGGCGCAGGCGACCGCGACCGGCAACGCGCCGATGGTGGCGGGCTGGTCGACCACGACCAGCAGCGTTCCGTGCGCGGCGAGCTTGTCGAACAGGGCCTTCAGTTTGGGTTCGGTGTTGGGCAGCGGCGCGTCGTGCAGCCGGTTGCCGTCCGGGTCGAGACCGACCGCGTGATGGGCGTCCTTGCCGACGTCCAGGCCGAGAAACACGCCGAAAGTGCTGCTCATCCACCATGCCGTTCGTTCGCCGCGAGTGGTCACCGGGTTGGGCATCGATGGCCGGCACCCACGCCTGCGACGAGACCTACCGGTTGGTGGCCGTGTCCCTATTTAGCGGTCCCTCGATGCCACCAGGCCCGGTGACACCACCCCCCGGATCATGGAAGCGACTGGGGGCGTTAGTCATGCCGGGTCTGGTGACCACAGCTCCTTGATCAGGAACCACGAAAAAGGTAACGGGGGCCGGGTGGCGGAGCCCCCGGCCCGGGGCGAAGCCCCGGATGTCACAGCCGTGCCGGGTGGCCCGGCGACGATGCCCCGCCACCTGACGGCGAAGAACGCCCGCCCGCTGCGTCTCGCTTATGATCGCGAGACGTCCAGCAGGGAGAGTGCGATGAGAACCCCCGACCTCGTCTTCCGGGGCCGCCGGTTGAGCAGTGACCGCGCGCTGGTGCTGGCCGCGGTCGAGGCGCTCCCGGCGGCCCGGGACGCCGCCCGGGCCGCCGTCGCCGGCGGCGCCGATCTCGTGAGTTTCGCCGGGACCGGTGTCGCATCCCTGGTCGAGTGGGCGCGCGAGACTTTCCCCGGCCTCGCCGTGGGAGCCGAAACCGCGGACCCTTCGGTCGCTGCGGCGTGCTGCGAGGCGGGCGCGGACCTGCTCGTGGCCCGCGCGGACCTGGCCGGGGTCGCGGCGCGGTTCGGTGTGGGTTACGCCGCCGCCTCGGTGCCGTCCGGTTTGCCTGCTTCGAGCGTCGTCGTGGACATCGGGCAGTTCCGCACGCCGCTGCCGGACTGGCCCGTGCTGGCCGGCGTCCCGCGCGACGGGACACCGGCTGGCCTGGCGCTGGCGGCGCTGGCGGCGTCGGCGGGGGTGGCGATCCTCCGCACGACGCACGTGCGCGAGGTGCGGCACGTGGCCGAGATGGCGGCGAGCATCGCGGGCACCCGCCCGCCGGCGAAGGCGCTCCGGTGGGAGTGATCCGGCAGGTCTGGCCGGAGCCGCGGGACCTCTCCGGCCACGACCTGGAGGAGCTGTACCGCTACCCGGCGGGCCCCCGTTGGCTGGCGGTCAACTTCGTGTCGAGCACGGACGGCGCGATCGCGGTGGAGGGCCGGTCGGGGGCGTTGTCGACCCCGGCGGACCGGATCGTCTACCGCCTGGGCAACGACCTGGCCGACGTGGTCCTGGTGGGCGCGGGAACGGCGATGGCGGAGGGCTTCGAGGGCATGCGCCCCGACGCCGCGACGGCCGACCGCAGGCGCCGCTTCGGCCTGGCCCCGATCGCCCCGGTGGCGGTGGTGACGACGGGCCGGTCCCTGCCGGCGGACGCCCCGGTGATCACGAAGGCGGCCGTCCCGACCTTGGTGTTCACCTCCGCGGCGGCACCCTTGGCGCTGCGTGAAGCGTGGGCGTCGAACGGCGCCCGGGTGTTCGTCGTGGGCGCGGCGGAGGTGCCGGCCGAGGGCGTGGTGTCGACGCTGGTGGCGGAGGGCCTGGGCCGCATCGATTGCGAGGGCGGGCCGCGGTTGTTCGGTTCGCTGATCGAAGCCGGCGTCGTCGACGAGTTCCGGTTGACGGTGGCGCCGTTCCTGGTCGCGGGAACGGCCGGCCGGGCGGCCGCCGGGCCGGTGGTCGAGCCGGCTTCGCTGGAACTGGCTTCGGTGCTGACGGACGGGGCCAGCGTTCTGCTGCGCTACCTGGCGCCGCGCTAGTTTTGTCGGACCCTTGCGGTAGGGTTGAATATCGGGGGCTCCCTTGGGCGATTGCCGTTGCGCCATAACGGAAACGCGCTCCCGGTTCACCCGCTTCAGCGATGCCGTTCGAATGTCTGTTCGGGTACCGTCGAAGACATGATCACCATCCGAAGACCCCGGCGGCACCGGAAACCGGTGCCGCGCCTACCGATCGAGCAGCCGCCGGAAATGGTCCGGCAGCGGCAGGTCCCAAGCCTCCGCCCGCGTCAGCCAGGCGAAGTCGTCGTGCTCCTCAGGGTTGAGCACGATGTCGCCGGCGCCGTCTTCTTCCACCGTGTAAACGAAAGCGTGGATCCGCAGGGCACGTCCCGCGACGTCCGGCCACGCGTCGCGCGCCAGCTCGCCCGTGACACGGACCGTCAGCCCGGTTTCTTCCGCCGCTTCGCGCACCGCTGTGGCCTCGGAAGGCTCGCCCGGTTCGGTCGTCCCGCCGGGCAGCTCCCAGCGGCCCGCGAGGAACACCCCGGGCGCGCGGCGGAGGAACAGCACCCGGTCGCTGCGGGCGATCCAGCAGTAGGCCAGGTGCTTGTGCGCGATCTCCGTCATGCGCGCGATTCTCGCTCAGTTGGTCTTCGACGTCGGCAGGTGGGCGCCGAGGTACCCGACGTACACCGTGCCCGTCCGGTCGGTGTCGTCGAGGAAGTGCAGGCGCGGCGCGGGCGACTTGAACCGCTCCAGGGCGATGTGGGCGCCGAAGTAGTCGCGGCCCGCCGGGTTCGTGCGGGGATCGACGCGGAACGTCCGGGCCTGGCGGAGCCGTTCGTTCGTGGTCACCGTGTCCGACTCCGCCAGGGCGATGATGTTGGCGCTGATCAGCGAACCCGGCTGGCCGGTGCGGGCGAACGCGAGCACGTCCGAAAGCTCGGGGCCGGGGTCCTGGCCGGCCTCGAGCAGCGAGATCCGGGCGCCCGCGTAGGCGTCGAGGGTGCGCAGCGCGTCCCACGCCTTGCGGCGCCAGGCGGCGGCTTTCGGGTGGTGGTCGAGGATCGCGGCCGGAGCCGGCTCGGCGGTGATGGCGAGATGCCTCAGCGAGGTCGTCGCGGCGCCGATCAGCTCGCCGAAACTGGGGAACTCCTCCGGCGGCCGCTCGGCGGCGGCGACCTCGTCGTCCGCGTCGTGGTGGCGGGCGAGCCTGCCGGCCAGCAGCCCGTTGACGCGCCTGAGTTCGTCGCGCTCGGCCTCGGTCTCCTCGAAGGCGCGGGCGTAGTCGTCGACCTCCGCCTGCAGCTGCGCGAGCTGCTCCCGCAGGTAGGCGACGTCGGTCGCGCACACGTCCTCGAGGCGGCGGCGGAGCGTCTTGACCTCGCCGGCGTGCCGATCCCGCTCTTCGGCGTGGGCCTTGGCCTTCTTCCGCAGGATGGTGATCACCCCGCGCGCCTCGGCCAGTTCCCGTTCGGCGCGGCCGAGTTTGCCGACGAGCTCGGCGTCGGGCTCGCGTTCCGTCGACGCGAAGGGATCGGTTTCGTACCAGGCTTGCACGCTCGGCACCCCGGTCCACTCCTCGGGCAGCGGCGTCCGGCTGCGCGCCTGGATGAGCCGCGTGATCGCGTCCTCGAGCGCCTCGCCGGACACCGGGCTGGCGGCCTCGACGAAGTCCGGGAGCTGATCGCACGGCGGCGCGTACAGCCGCGCGCCCTGCGGCAGCGCACAGCCCAGCGGAAGGTGCCGGTTGAGGGTGTGGCGGAACCGGTCGTCGACGTCGAAGACGTTGACCAGTCCCGGCCAGCCCTCCACCGGCACGGTCGGCGGCTCGGTGAGCACCAGCACCGCCGAAGACCGCCAGGGCGCCACCAGGGCCTCGCCGAGCAGGTCGGCGAGGTGGTCGCATTCCTTGCGCGACCACCCGCGCATCGCCAGCACCGGCGTTTCGATCGGGATTTCGTCGCTCCCGCTGGCGCCCAGCTCCTCCAGCCCGATCCGCTGGGCGGGGGCGACGTGGCAGCTGCGCCACGGCCGCGTGCACGCCGCGGTCAGCAGCCACGTCACCCGGTCCTCGCCGGCGCGGTAGCAGAGCGAAAGCAATACCTGAACGGAGTAGCGCCCCTCGCTGCCGTCGTACGCGAACTTCAGATCACACCGGCGCGAACCACCGTCGTCGGACGAGCCGAGATCGGTCACCGCGTAGTCATCGTGCTGCCGCTGACGGCTGATCAGCCTGCTGCGCAACGCGTCCAGGGGGCGTTTCCCCTCGGTGGGGACCAGTCCGTGGTGCCAGATCCGGTGCACCCCCACAGGACTCAACTCCGTTCGCCGGGAACAGGACCTCAGCCGAACATAGCGGATCCTGTGACCGTTCGAACGCGGGGCGTCACCCTGTCTGCGTCCAAAGGCAGAACGGATGCCCATCCGGATCGAAACAGACCCGCACATCACCCTGCGGCTGAAACTCCGCAACGACCGCCCCCGCAGCGGTCGCCACCGCCGTCGCAGCCTGGAGGTCATCGACCTCGATATCGAGGTGCAGCTGCATCTGCTGAGCCCCCTCAGCAGGCGGCCACACGGGAGGAACATGCCCGCTCTCCAGCTGAAAAGACAGCCCGGCGCTCCCATCATCGGGCCGCAGGGTCACCCACTCCGGTTCATCGGTACGAATAGGCCAGCCAAGCAGCTTCGAGTAGAACTCGGCGAGCGCCCGGGGGTGCGGGCTGCCGAGAACGGTGGAGGTCAGCTTCATGATCGGACTGATACCCGCCCCAGCGCCCTCTCTACCGCGCCCCGGAGTCCCGCCGCCGCGAGCTGCAGCGCCCACCCACGCGAGCCCCAGCCCCGACCGGCCGAGAAGCCCCGTGCGCCGCCCTCACGGCCACCCGCCGACGACCGGCACGGCCCAGCCCCTGGCCAAGAAGCCGGAACGCCCGAGTCCCGACCACCGGCATGCGCCGGCCGCAGACGAGGTGATTGCTCAACCGCAGCTGCCGAGGAGCCACGAGCGCTGAAGTCGCGACCGCTCGCATACGGCCGCCGTCGACGACCGGCATCGCCCAGCCCGGCCGTGGTCGGTCGAGAAGCCGGGCGAGCCCGGGGTCCCGACCGCCGGCATGCACCGGCCGCAGGCGAGGCGAGCGCCCGACGGTGGCCGGCCGGGGCACCGACAAGCGCCCCTCTGGCGCCGAACTCGCAAGGCCCGGCCGGGCGCGTGCGCCCGTGCAGCGCCGGCATGAGCGCCACCCACCCCCGAGGAGCCAAAGGCGCGCCCGAGTCCCAACCATCGGCACACGACCGGACACCCCAGCCGCCGGCCACACCAACCGTGGCCACACCCGGCATGGCCCACCTGCCCGCGCCCGGTTCCCGCGAACCCGCCCCAGTGCGGAATACCTCCGCACCCCCGCGGTTGGATCCTGGCGCAGGCGTTGAGATCACTGAGGGAGCTGCCATGTCGTCCGAGCACATCCAGGGAACCGTCGCCGGCGGGTTCGAAAGCGTCCGTGCCGAATTCGCCGCCGTTGCCGCCGACCAAGGCGGTGACTACGCCGCCCAGCTCGTCGCCCATGTCGATGGTGAGCGGGTTGTCGATCTCTGGACCGGTCCCGAAATCGACGGCGACTCGCTGACCGGCGTTTTCTCCTCCACCAAGGGCGCCGCCCACCTCGTCGTCGCGCTGCTCGTTCAGGACGGGGTGCTCGATCTCGACCAGCGGGTTGCGCACTACTGGCCCGAGTTCGGCGCCGCCGGCAAGGACCGGATCACCCTGCGGGAGCTGCTTGCGCACCGTGCCGGGCTGGTCGGTGCCGATGGTGGGTTCACCGCCGAGGAGATCGCCGACGACCGGGTCATCGCCGAGCGGCTTGCGCCGCAGCGGCCTTACTGGCGGCCCGGGACCGCGTTCGGGTACCACGCCCTGGTGATCGGCGCGCTGACCGGTGAGGTCGTCCGGCGCGTTACCGGGCGCAGCATCCAGGAGCACTACGAAGAGCGCATCCGGGAGCCGTTCGGCCTCGACTTCTACCTCGGGCTGCCCGAGGAGCTCGAGCCGCGGTTCCTCACCACGCAGCCGATGCTGCCGACTCCCGAACAACTGGCCGAGCTGGAGGCGAACGCGACCGGGCCGAACAGCATCACCGGCATCGCCTTCAACCGGAACCACCCGAAGGGGCCGGAACTCTGGGACCTGCCGAACATCAAGCTGGTCCGGCAGCTGAGCCCGGCCTCGGTGGGCGGCGTCGCGTCGGCGCGGGGGCTGGCCGGCATGTACGCGGCGGCCATCAGCGGCTCCGGACCTCTCCTGCGGCCGGAGACCGCGGCGGAGTTCGCGCAGATCCACTCGATCGGCGACGATCTGTCCACCCGTAACCACAACGCGTTCGGCCTCGGCTTCGCCATCGTCTCGGACGACTACCCCGTGCTGGGCCAGGGCGCGTTCGGCCACAGCGGCGCGGCCGGCTCGCAGGCCTTCGCCGACCCGCGCAGCGGCCTTGCGTACGGCTACAACCGTCGCCGGTTCGCCTTCCCCGGTGGCGCGGCCCCGGAGAACGTCCGCCTGGTTCGCGCGGTCCACGCGGCGGTGACGGCCTGACCACTGACCGGCAGCCCTTCGGCCGGAGCACCCGCCCCACGCGAGCCGTCGGCCGGGTGCCCCGGCGCGTCCCGGCCGTCCATTGAGGACACTGGGAGTACGGTGACGGTCCGTGGCCGGAGTAACACGTACCTGCGGCCGGTCCCGCGCCCGTTCCCCCGCGGGTGGGTATGCACGTCCGCTGTGGACGTCGTTACAGACTTCACCCGTTAGGACGTTCCGGTCCGGACATCCCGCCTGCTCACGCGGCCTGGACTGACTTTCCGTAGCTAAAACTCTCCCGATCACTGCTCCGATGTGAAACTATTGGGCCGTTCGCGGGGAGAGGGCCTCGCGATGGGGGACTCACCGTCACGGCAGCGTCCCCATGCAGATCCCCAGGGGAGAGGAGATCGATCATGTCGACGCCTACGGATGTCAAGCCCGGCGAAGCTCCGGAGCCGGTCGAAGAACCGGCCGAAGCGGTCCAGCCGGTCGCTCAGTGGACCGACGCGGACGGCAAGGTCCACGTCGACCACCCGGTCCACACCGAGTGCGCGAACGGCTGCTACCAGGTCGTCACGCCCTGAGTCCGGCCTCGTGGAGGCAAGCCCGCCTGCTGATCTACCGGTAGGCGGGCTTCTTTTTGCCGAAGCCTGTGCTGTCATAGGTGAGTGCCCGTGATTGACCTGGACCCCTCCGAGGTGATCGAGAGGGTTCGTTCCCTGCAGAAGGACGCCGCCGATGCTTCGTGCGTCGCGCGGTACCACCTGAGCCTCCGGCTCCTGCGCCGTGGGATGAGCCTGCTGGATTCCGTGCACCCCGTTCCGGCGGAGCACCGCACCGACTGGCTGGTCACGCGCATCCGCCTGGCCAGCACCATGACGGCGGTTTCCTCCGAGATCTCCAACGACCTCGCCGCCGGGCTGGCCGGCCTGGACGACGTCCGGCTGCTGATCAACGCGGTGGAGGACCCCGTCCTGCGGGCCGAGCTCAACGGCTCGCTCAACCACAACTACGCCATGCGCCTGATGGGGGTCGGGCGCAACGAGGAAAGCCTCGCCTCGTTCGACCAGGCGATCGAACACCAGGAATACCGGCTGGCCCACGGCACCGATCCCGAGTCGCGGATGAGCGCCTTCACGATGACGCTGGCGTCCCGCGGCTGGGTGCACATCCGGCTCGGCAACGTGCGCGAAGCGCAGGCCAATCTCACCAGGTCGCTCGAACTCGCCGAGAAGTACGAACTGCGCGGCAACGCGGCCAGCACCCGGCGGACGCTGGGCACGCTCGCCCTGCGCATGGGCGATGTTCCCGAAGCCCTGCGGCTCTACGACGAGTGCGAGCGCAGCTACCGCGCGCTCGAGATGGAGATCCCGCCGAGCCTGCGGCTCGCGCAGGCCGAGGCCCTGCTCGCGGCCGGCCTCGCGGACGAAGCCGGGGCCCACCTCGACGAGATCCTGCCGGTCATGGTCGAAGAGCAGAGCGTCAGCCGCGAACTGGCGCTGGCGGAGCTCTACCGCGCCTCGGCCGCGCTGATGGGCGACGACGTCGAGCTCGCCAGGGAAATGGCTTACTCGGCGCGTCGCCGGATGCTCAAGGTCGGGTGCCTGACCTGCACGGCCAACGCGACCCTGATGGGGCTGAAGGCCGACGCGCGCGACGCCCTGGAAACCGGGGACGTGCCCGCGAGCCTGCCGACGCGGGCCCTGCGCCAGGCCGCGAAGATGCCCACCCCGCAGCTCACCGACCAGGCCGCCACCGCCCGCATGCTCGCCGTCCGGCTGGACATCCGGCGGGGGAACCTCAAGCGGGCCGTCGAGACGCTGCACCTCGTGCCGCGGCCCGGGCAGCTCACCCCCATCGACTACCGGATGCTGCGCCGCCTCTGCCGGGCCGAACTCGCCGTCGCGCAGGGGGACCGGGCCAAGGCGCTCACCGAAATCCGGTCCGGGCTCACCGAGCTGGACGCCGTCCGGGACCGGATGGGTGGGCTGGACCTCGTCTCCGGGACCGCGCTGCACGGCCAGGAGCTCGCCGACCTCGCCGTCAAGCTGGTGCTCGAACGCAACGACGCGCGACGCCTCTTCGTCTGGCTCGAACGGACCCGGGCGCAGACCTACCGCTACGAACCGCTCTCCGCCGGGACCGATCCCGAGCTCGCCGCGCGCGTGGCCGAGGTGCGCGGGCTGGGGCAGGCCATCCAGGAGGCCCAGCACGACGGGCATCCCATCGGCGCGCTGCGGGCGAAGTACAACGAACGGCTGCGGGAGGCCCAGCGGCTCGGCTGGCACACCGGGCGGTGGGGCCGGCCGCGGCCCGTCGCCGGCCTGGCCGAGGTCGTCGGGCGGCTCGGGGAGCGGGCGATGGTCAGCTTCGCCGCTTCCGGGGACGAGCTCGTCGCCGTCGTCGTGGCCGGCGGTGAGTGCCGGCTCGTGCGGCTCGGGTCCGCCGGGGCGGCCGCCGAATCCGCGCGCGTGCTCAACGTCGACCTCGACGCCCTGGCTCCCGACAACCTGCCCGAGCGGCTCGCCGAGGTCGTCATGACCTCGGCGCACAAGCAGGCCGACAAGCTCGACGCCCAGCTCATCCAGCCGCTGGCCGGCGTCATCGGCGACCGCGAGCTGGTCATCGTCCCGACCGGCCCGCTCTACGCCGTGCCGTGGGGCGTGCTGCCGGGCCTGCGGGGGCGGCCGACCGTCGTCGCGCCGTCGGCGACCGCCTGGCTCGCCGCCGAACTGACCAGGTCGTCGTCGCGGGCCCGCAAGATCGTGCTGGTGCGCGGGCCGGGGCTGGCCGGCGCGCGTGGTGAACTCGAGAAGCTGACCACGCACTACCGCACCGCGACGACGATGACCGGCGCCAAGGCCACCGTGAAGTCCGTGCTGCGCGCGATGGACGGCGCGAAGCTCGCGCACTTCGCCGCGCACGGCGCGCACGAGCCGGAGAACGCGTTGTTCTCCCGGCTCGAACTCGCCGACGGCGCCTTGTTCGGCCACGAGATGGCCGGGCTCCGGCAGCCGCCGCGGCAGGTGGTGTTCGCCGCGTGCGAGCTGGCGATGAACCGGATCCGGCCGGGCGACGAAGCCCTCGGCTTCGCCAGCGCGCTGCTGGCCAGCGGCTCCCGGACGGTGATCGCGCCGCTCTCGCGCGTCGGCGACCTCGCCTCGGCGGCCGCGATGGACGACTACTACCGCGCGCTGGCCGTCCGGGACAGCCCGGCGCTGGCGCTGGCCGACGCCATCGCCGTCGACCCGTTCCGCCGCCCGTTCGTCTGCCTGGGCGCCGGTTAGGGCAACTGGGCCGGCGGCGACCACACCAGCCGCGGGTCGGTCTGGACGAAGCTGCCGAGCAGCTGGTCGACCCGGGTCAGCACGTCGAGGTCGAGCCGGACGCCGGCGGCCTTGGCGTTCTCCGTGACCTGCTCCGGCGTGCTCGCGCCGGTCACCGCCGAGGCGACTGTCTCGTGCTGCAACGTCCAGGCCAGCGCGAGCTGCGCCATCGTCAACCCGGCGTCGTCCGCGACGCCGTGCAGCAGCTCCACCCGTTCCAGCAGGTCCGGCAGGAGCACCGGCCGGGCGTGCGGCTGCGTGGCCGCCCGCGACCCCGCCGGGATCCGCCCGTCGCGGTACTTACCGGTCAGCACGCCCTGGGCGAGCGGCACCGACGCGAACTGCCCGACGCCGATCCGCGCGCCCACTGGCATCACCTGGGCTTCGGGCACCCGCCACAGCATCGAGTAGTGCGGCTGGTTGGCGATCAGCGGCACGTCGTAGCGCGAAGCGGCTTCGTGGGCCTGGAGCAGCTGCTCGGCCGTCCACTCCGACGTCCCGACGTACCGGATCTTCCCCTGCCGCACCAGGTCCGAGAGCGCGAGGAACGTCTCCGCGACCGGCGTCCGGTAGTCGAAGCGCAGCAGCTGGTAGACGTCGACGTAGTCGGTGCGCAGCCGGCGCAGCGATCCTTCGAGGGACGCGATCACGTGCTTGCGGCTCAGTCCCGCGTCGTTCGGGCCCGGGCCCTCCGGCCAGAACACGCCGGTGCACAGCACCAGATCGTCCCGGCGCAGGCCGGCGAACGCCGCCCCGAACGCGGCTTCCGCGGCGCCGCCGTCCCAGGCGGCCGCGGTGTGGAACGTCGTGACGCCGGCGTCCAGCGCCGCGGCGACGCAGCCGGGCTCGCCGTCCGTCAGCCAGTTGCCGTAGGCGATCTCGCTGACGGCCAGCCCGCTCGCGCCGACCCTGCGGTACTCCACTTCAGCCTCCCTGGACAGCCATTTCGTCGATCCACGCGTCGACCGCGCCGGCCTTGCGGGCGAAGGCCTCCCGCACCGATTCGTGCGGCAGGATCAGGAATTCCTCGGTGCCGAGCCCGCGGACGACGGCTTCGGCCACGTCGTCGGGCTCGATCAGCGGGGCCGCCGCGGCGATGGCCAGCGCGGCCGGGTGGCCGGCCGCGATGCCGGGTTCGAGCAGGGCCGTCCGGACGCCCAGGGGGCACAGCGCACTGACCCGCACCCCGCGCGGCCGGTAAGTGATCGCCAGCCACTCGGCGAGACCGACGGCCGCGTGCTTGGTCACCGAGTACGGCGCGTCGCCGGGGATGCCGAGCAGGCCGGCGCCCGACGCCGTGATCAGCAGGTAGCCCTCGCCCCGCGCCAGCATCGCGGGCAGCACGACCTGGGCGGCGTGGACGTGCTGCATGACGTTGATCTCCCAGGACCGCTGCCACTGCTCGTCGGCCGCGTGCACGCCGGTGCCGAACGCCGCGCCCGCGTTGGCGCAGAACACGTCGAGGCGGCCGAACTCGGCGCGGGCCGTCGCGACCAGCACCTTCAGGTCCGTTTTGGACGTGGCGTCGGCGGTCACCGCGACGGCGCGCCCGCCCGCGGCCGCGATCTCGTCCGCCACCCGGCCGGCGCCCGCGGCGTCGACGTCGGACACGACCACGCCGGCCGCCCCTTCCGCGGCGAAGCGGCGGGCCATGGCGGCCCCGATTCCGTGTGCCGCGCCGGTCAGCACGACCACGCGTCCGGTCAGTTCCACGGGGACTCCAGATATTTCAGCTTCGAATTGTCATGCAGGTGCGGGAAATGTATTTCCCGGTTGCGATGCGGGTGATAAAAGTGCTGGTCGAGGGCCTGGTCATGCCGTGTTCCACGGTTTTGCACGTTAGCACGACTATTGCGTTTCAGGTATCCGGTGCGTTATTCCTGAAGATCGCAACGCCCCGCGTACAGGAGGTCCCGCCGATGGCCGAGCTCGTCCCGCCGTCGCACGCTCGACGGCTGCGGTGCCTGGGGGTCGGTGGTCCCGGCGAGGTCGCCGCGGTCGCCCGCGGCGGTGGTCTCGGCGTGCTCGACGGCGCCGACCCGGAGGACCTGCGGCTGGTCGAAGCCCGGGTGCGGGTGCCCTACGCGGTGCGCACGGACGGCGCGTTGCCCGCCGGGGCGGCCTTCGCCGTCCGCACGAAAGCGCCGTGGGCGGGAGCGCTCGCCGAGGTCGGGGACTTGGCCAAGGCCACCGAGGCGGTTCGCGGCGGTGCACTGGGGCTCGTCGCCCGCGGCGGCGAACTGAGCGACTTCGTTCTGCTGCAACAGCTTCTCGGCGCCTTCGCCGTCCCGGTGTGGGGCAGCGTGGCCGGCCTGCGGACGGCGGTGGGCGCGCTCGCCGGGGGCGCGGCCGGGGTGGTCGTCCGGTCCACGGAGGACGTACGCCGGATCGTCGGCGCGGAAGTGCCGTCGCCGGTGTTCGGCGCGGGGTTGTGCCGGACGCTGGGGACGCCGCTGCCGGTCGTCCAGGGCCCGATGACGCGGGTGAGCGACCAGCCGGGTTTCGCCGCCGCGGTCGCCGACGCGGGCGGGTTCCCGTTCGTCGCCGTCGCCACGGCGAACGGCGCGCGCACCGCCGACCTGCTGGCCCGGACCGCGAAGCGCCTCGGCGACCGGCCGTGGGGCGCGGGCATCCTCGGCTTCGTGCCCGACGACCTGCGCGCGGCCCAGCTCGCCGCGATCCGGGCCGCGCGACCGCGCTGCGTGCTGGTCGCGGGCGGGAAACCGGGACAGGCCAAGGCGTTGGAGGCAGCCGGCATCGCGACGTTCCTGCACGTGCCGTCGCCGGTCCTGCTCGGCCAGTACCTCGACGCCGGAGTCCGCCGGTTCGTCTTCGAGGGCGCCGAGTGCGGTGGGCACGTCGGTCCGCGGGCGAGTTTCGAGCTGTGGGAGGAACAATTGGCCATCCTCGGCGCGGCCAAGGACGTCGAGGTGCTCTTCGCGGGCGGAATCCACGACGCCCGTTCGGCGGCCATGGTCGCCGCGATGGCGCAGCCGCTCGACGCCGCCGGTGTCCTGATGGGCACCGCGTACCTCTTCACCGACGAGGCCGTGGCACACGGGGCGATCACCGGCCTGTTCCAGGAACGCGCCCTCGCCGCCGACGCGACCGTGACGCTCGAAACCGCACCGGGCCACCGCACGCGGTGCCTGCCCAGCCCGTACACGGCGGAGTTCGAGCAGGTCAAGGCGGGTCTCGGTGCGACACCCGAAGCGTGGCAACGGCTGGAGGAGCTGAACACCGGACGGCTGCGCGTCGCGAGCAAGGGCGTCCGCCGCGACGGCGAGCCGCTGGACGCCGCGACTCAGCTGGCCGACGGGATGTTCATGGCCGGTCAGGTCGCCGTCCTGCGGGACCGCCGGACGACGATCGCCGAGCTGCACCGCGAGGTCACCGCGGGGACGAGCTTCGCCCGTGCGGAAGAACCGGCCGCGGAGGCGGACTCCCGCGACATCGCGATCATCGGCATGGCCTGCACGTTCCCCGGCGCGCGCGACCTCGACGCGTTCTGGTCGAACATCCTGCGCGGCACCGACGCCGTCACCGAGGTCCCCCGGGACCGCTGGGATCCGGACGTCTACTTCGGACAGTCGACGTCGAAGTGGGGCGGGTTCCTGCCCGCGGTGGACGTCGACCCGCTGGCGTACGGCATCCCGCCGTCGGCGATGGGCAGCATCGACCCGGCGCAGCTGGTGTCGCTGGAGACCGCGCGCCGCGCGCTGGCCGACGCCGGGTACGCGGACCGCGAGTTCGACCGCGAGCACACCAGCGTCGTGTTCGGCGCCGAGGCGGGCGGCGACCTGGCGAACGCGGGCACCCTGCGGTCCCTGCTCGACGGCTACTTCGACGAGGTGCCGGCCGACCTGCTCGCCCAGCTGCCCGAGCCGACCGAGGACACGTTCCCGGGCACGCTGGCCAACGTCATCTCCGGCCGGATCGCCAACCGCCTCGACCTCGGCGGCGCGAACTACACGGTGGACGCCGCGTGCGGTTCGTCGCTGGCCGCGCTCGACCTGGCGGCCAAGGAACTGCGGGCGGGCACGAGTTCCCTGGTCCTCTGCGGCGCGGTCGACCTGCACAACGGCATCCACGACTACCTGATGTTCACCTCGGCCGGGGCGCTGTCCCCGACGGGCCGCTGCCGCCCGTTCGACGCGGCGGCGGACGGCATCGCCCTGGGCGAGGGGGTGGCGTGCCTGGTCCTCAAGCGACTGTCCGAAGCAGAGCGCGACGGCGACCGCATCTACGCGGTGGTCAAGGGAATCGGCGCGGCCAGCGACGGCAAGGCCCTCGGCCTGACGGCGCCCCGCCCGGAAGGCCAGCACCGGGCCCTGGAGCGCGCCTACCGCGACGCCGGGGTGTCCCCGGCGGACGTGGGGCTGGTGGAGGCCCACGGAACGGGGACGGTGGTGGGCGACGCCACGGAGCTGCGGACCCTGACGGGCTTCTTCACGGAGGGGGGCGCGCGCCCGGGTGCGTGCGCGCTGGGCTCGGTGAAGAGCCAGGTCGGCCACACGAAGTGCGCGGCGGGCCTGGCGGGGCTGATCAAGGCGGCGATGGCGCTGTGGCACGAGGTGGTCCCGCCGACGCTGCACCTGAGCAGGCCGAACGAGGAGTGGAACGCGGCGGCGAGCCCGTTCACGTTCACGACGACGGCCCGGCCCTGGGCTGCCCCGGCCCGCCTGGCGGGAGTGAGCGCCTTCGGCTTCGGCGGCACGAACTTCCACGCGGTACTGGGCGCAGGCCCGGTGGCCCCGGACCGGCGGCACGGGGTGCGGGATTGGGCGCCGGAAGCGGAGAAGCTGCTGGCGGAGATCCGGCGGGAGGTGGCAGCGCCGGTGGGCGGGGGCACGGGTGGTGCGGGCTTCGGCGAGGCTGCCGTGAGCCGGCGCGAGGTGGCAGCGCCGGTGGCCAGGGGCACCGGTGGTGTGGACTCCGGCAAAGCCGCCATGAGCCGGCCCGATCCCGGCAAGGTCGCCTTCCTCTTCCCCGGCCAGGGCAGCCAGCGCACCGGCATGCTCGCCGACCTCTTCGTGCACTTCCCCGACCTCGCCGACCTCCTCCGCTCCGCCCCCGACGTCGCCGCCAAAGCCTTCCCGCCGCGGGCCTTCGACGCCGGTGCCGCGCAAGCCCAGGAAACCGCCCTCACCGACACCCGCGTGGCCCAGCCCGCGCTCGGGCTCGTCGAAACCGCCGTTGCGCGGCTGCTGACCGAGGCCGGCGTGCGGCCCGACTTCCTCGCCGGGCACTCCTACGGCGAACTCGTCGCCCTCTCCGTCGCCGGCTCCTTCGGCACCGGCACCCTCCTCCGGCTCAGCCGCGCCCGCGCGAAGGCCATCTCCGACGTCGCCGCGCCCGGGGCGATGGCCGCCGTCAAGGCGTCGCGGGACGTCCTCACCCCGACCCTGATCGGCCCGGACGTCGTCGTCGCCAACCACAACGCGCCCGAACAGGTCGTCCTTTCCGGACCGATGGCCGCCGTCGAACGCGCTGTGCGGCGGCTCAAGGAGTCCGGCATCGACGCCCAGCGGATTCCGGTCGCCTGCGCCTTCCACAGCCCGCTCGTCGCCCCCGCCGGCGACGTCTTCGCGGCCGAACTCGCCAAGGAGCCGATCAAACCTCCGCAACGACCCGTGTGGGCGAACCGGACCGCGCGGCCCTACGAAGACGACGTCCGCGGCGAGCTCGCCGCGCAGATCGGCGCGCCGGTCCGTTTCAAGGACCAGATCGAGGCGATGTACGACGCCGGCGCCCGGACCTTCGTCGAAGCCGGACCGGGGCGCGTGCTTTCCCGGCTGGTGAAGGAGATCCTCGGCGACCGTCCGCACACCGCCGTCGCCTGCGGGCCGGACCTCGACGGCTTCCTGGCCGCACTGAACACCCTTGCGCGAGCCGGTGTCGACGTCCGCACCGAACGGTTCACGCGGCCGCCGCGGCCCGAGCCGGCCGCGACCGCCTGGGCCGTCGATGGGCGGTCCGCCCGCGCGCCCGGCTCCGGCGCCCCCGCCCTGCCCCCGGCCCGACGAATCCGGAGTACCGCCATGACCCAGCCCGCCACCGGCCGTGACCAGGTGGTCGTCGACTTCCTGCGCACCACCCGGGAACTCGTCGCGACCCAGCGGGAAGTGCTGCTCGGCTACCTCGGCGGTGCCGCTCCCGCGCCGGCGCCGGTCGTGCTCGAGAAACCCGAACCCGAGCCGGAAGCCGTCGTGGAAGCGGAACCGGCCGACGTCCTGAGCACCGTGATCGGCGTGATCAGCGAACGCACCGGCTACCCGGCCGAGATGATCGACGGCGACCTCGACCTCGAAGCCGACCTCTCGATCGACTCCATCAAGCGCACCGAAATCGCCGGGACGCTGCTGAGCCGGCTCGGCCTGCCCGCCGACGACCGCACCGACCAGCTCAGCCGCGACCGCACGGCCGGCGCCCTGACCGCGCACCTCGAGAGCTGGCTGTCCCCGGCGCCTGCGGCCGCCGCGCCGCGCCGGTACCGCCTCGACCGCGTCCCGGTGCCGCTCGACCCCGATCCCGCGCGGCTGCGCGGGAGATCCGTGGCCGCACCGGACGACGCCGTGAGAGCCGCCTTCGCCGCGGCCGGGGCGGAGGTCGTCGCCGGGGACGCGGACATCACCGTGCTCCTCGCCGAAGACCTGACGGAGGTGTTCACCCGGCTCAAGGAGCTGCGGGGAACCGTGCTCGTGGCGGCGGAGCCGGGCGCCGTGCCGGGGCTGCGCGGCCTGGTCCGGGCGGCCGCGCGGGAACGCGACGGCGTGACGCGGCTCGTCGAGCTCACGCAGGACGTGGCGAAAACGCTGGTCGACGAGGCCCTCAGCGACGGACCTCCGGTGGTCGGCCACGACGCGACCGGCCGCTTCACGATCGAGCCGCGGCCGGCGGACCTCCCGTCGATCGCCTACGCCGGTGCCGGTCCGGGTGGTGGCGAACTCGCCGCGCTGGGCCTCGGCCCGGACTCCGTCGTGCTGCTGGTCGGCGGGGCCCGCGGGATCACCGCCCGCGCGGCGGTCGCGTTCGCCGCCTCCGGCTGCCGGCTCGAACTCGCCGGGCGGACCCCGTGGCCGGGCGAGCCGGACGACCTGCCCGAAGACCCCGCCGCGATGCGCGCGGTGCTGGCCGGTCGCGGCGGCCCGGTCGCCGGCATCGAACGCCGGGTGCGGACCGTGCTGGCCCAGCGCGAGATCGGCCGCACCCTCGGCGAAATCCGCGCCGCCGGCGGGAACGCGGCCTACACCGCGCTCGACGTGCGGGATCCGGACGCCGTGCGCCGGCTGGTCAAGGACCTCGGCCGGATCGACGGGGTCGTCTTCGCGGCCGGGGTGATCGACGACAAGCTCATGGCGGACAAGGACGAAGAGTCGTTCCGGACCGTCTTCGGGACCAAAGCGGACGGTGCGCGGATCCTGCTCGACGCGCTCGACGCCGAACCCGGCTTCGTCGCGTTCTTCGGCAGCATCGCCGCGGTGCTCGGCAACCGCGGCCAGACCGACTACGCCGCCGCGAACGACGCGCTCGAAACCCTGGGCGCGAACTGGCCCGGCCGGGCCGTGACCGTCCACTGGGGACCGTGGGCGCCGGACGCCGACCACGGCGGCATGGTGTCGCCGGAGCTGGCGCGCGAGTACCGGCGCCGGGACATCGGCCTGCTCGACCCGGCCGAGGCCACCGCGGCCCTGCTGCGCGAACTCGCCTACGGAACGGACCGGTCGGTGCTGTACACGGCGTCGCTGTGGTGACCCCCGTCGCCATCGTCGGCATGGACGTGTTCCTGCCCGGTGCGTCCACAGTGGACCGGTACTGGCAGAACCTGGTCGACGGCACCGACGCCGTCACCGAAGCCCCGCCGCACCCGCAGTTCCCCGGCCGCCGTGGCGGGTTCACCCCGGACGCCCTGGACTTCGATCCCGTCGCCCACGGCGTCCCGCCGACGTCCGTCGAGGGCACCGAGCCGGACCAGCTGACGGCGCTGGCCGTCGCCCTCGGCGCGGTCGGTGACGCCGGCGGCCTCGGCCGGCTCGGCGACCCCGAACGGATCGGCGTCGTGCTCGGCCGCGGTGGGTACCTCTCGCCCGGCCTGCGGGGCTTCGACCAGCGGGTCCGCACCGTCCGGCAGATCACCCACACGGTCGGCGAGCTGCTGCCGTCGGCCGGGCCGGCCGTCCTCGAACGGCTGCGGACGGCGCTGCTCGAACCGCTCGGCGAGTTCCGGCCGGAGACCGCGGCCGGGCTGGTGCCGAACCTCGCCGCGGCCCGCGTGGCCAACCGGCTCGACCTCGGCGGCCCCGCGTACACGGTGGACGCCGCGTGCGCGTCCTCGCTGATCGCCGTCGACCAGGCGATCGGCGAGCTGACCCGCGGCCGCTGCGACGCCGTGCTGGCCGGCGGCGTGCACCAGACGCAGGACGACACGCTGTGGTCGCTGTTCACCCAGCTCGGCGCGCTGTCGCCGAGCCAGCGGATCAGCCCGCTGTCGCGCGCCGCCGACGGCATGCTCATCGGCGAGGGCACGGCGATCGTCGTGCTCAAACGGCTGGCCGACGCCCGGCGCGACGGCGACCGCGTGTACGCCGTGATCCGCGGCTGCGGCACGTCGAGCGACGGGCGCGGCGCGAGCCTGCTCAGCCCGTCCGTCGCCGGGCAGACGCTCGCCCTGCGCCGCGCCTGGGCGGGCCGCGATCCCGCGGACATCGGCCTGCTGGAGGCCCACGGCACGGCCACGCCCGCCGGGGACGCCGCCGAGCTGACCACCGTCGCCGACGTCTTCGGCCCGGCCGGCGGGCCGCGCGCGGTGATCGGCTCGGTCAAGTCGATGATCGGGCACACGCTGCCGACCGCCGGGGTCGCCGGGCTGGTCAAGGTGGCCCTCGCGCTGCACCACGGCGTCCTGCCGCCGACGCTGCACTGCGCCGACCCGCACCCGCTGCTCGACAGGACCCGGTTCCGGGTGCTGGCCGAGGCGCAGCCGTGGGGTGCGCTGCCGCGCGTGGCCGCGGTCAACGCGTTCGGCTTCGGCGGGGTCAACGCCCACGTCGTGCTCGAGGCCGGCGATCCGGCGCCGAACCGGCGGGTGCGGGTCGACGAGCCGGAGCGCGTGCTGCGCCTGGCCGCGCGCACCCCCGAAGAGCTCCTGGAGCAGCTCGACCGGCCCGGCGAGGGTGCCGGCCCGTGCCGGCTCGGGATCGCCGGCCCGGACGAACGCAAGCTCGCCACGGCCCGCCGGGTGCTCGCCAAGGTGGCGGCCGGGGGCCGGTCGTGGCACGGCGCCGGCGACGTCTGGTGCAGCGTCGACCCGCTGCTGCCGGGCGGGAAGACCGCGTTCGTCCACCCGGGACTGGAGGCCGGCGGCGAACCGCGCCTCGACGACGTGGCCCGGCGCTTCGGCCTCGACCGTCCACAGTGGTCGACGGCGAGCGTGCTCGACCGCGCGGCGAGCGTGTCGGCGGCCGGGCTGCTGCTCGACGAGGTCCTGCGGCGGCTGGCGGTCCGGCCGGACGCGGTGGCCGGGCACAGCGTCGGGGAGTGGACCGCGATGCAGGCCGCCGGGATGTACACCGCGGCGCCGGATGCCCTGGCGCGGTACTGGCCGGACGGTTTCGAGCTGCCCGAGGCGGACTACCTCGTGCTGGGCGCCCCGGCGACGTGCGTGGCCGGGCTGCTCCCCGGTGACCTGGTCGTTTCGCACGAAAACGCGGCCAAGCAAACCATCGTGTGCGGACCACCGGACGCCGTCGCGGAGTTCGCGGCGACCTGCCGCGCCACCGGGATCGTGGCCACCACCCTGCCGTTCCGGTCCGGCTTCCACACGCCGCTGATGGAGCCGCACCTCGCGCCCTTCGCCCGGCTCGTCGCGGACCTGGACCTGCGCGCACCGAAGCTGCCGGTGTGGTCGGCGACGACCGCGCGGCCGTACCCGGCGGACCCGGCCGACGTCCGCCGGCTCTACCTGGACCACCTGCTGCGCCCGGTCCGGTTCCGGGCGCTGACCGAGGCGCTGCACGACGCCGGGTTCCGGGTGTTCGTGCAGGTCGGGGCCGGTCAGCTGGGCTCGTTCGTCGCCGACACGCTGGGCGAGCGGCGGCACCTGGTCGTCGCGGCCGCGTCCGGCACCCGGCCGGGCCTCGCGCAGCTGCGGCGGCTCGCCACCGCGCTGTGGACCGAGGGCGGCGACCCGGACTTCGCGGCGCTCGAACCGCGGCGGATCCGGCTCACCACCGGGAACTCCCTGCTGTCGCTGGGCGAATCCGCGCGCGGCCTGCTGGACGAGCCGAGCCCGCCCGCCGGGGTCACGGACCCGATCGTCGCCGAGTTCACCGCGCTGCTCACCGAAACCCGCCGGGCCGCGGCGGACGTCGTCGCGGCCGCACGCCGCCGCGTCGAGTCCACCGTGGAGGTGTCCACGGCGGCCATGCCGTACCTGCGTGACCACCGGTTCTTCCGGCAGCGCGACGGCTGGCCCGACGAGTCCGACTTCCGGCCGGTGGTCCCGGCGACGACCCTGGTCGACCTCGCCTGCCGCGCCGCCGAAACCACCTGGCCGGGCACGACGGCGGTCGCGGTGCGGGACGCGGTGTTCTCGCGGTGGCTCATCGCGGCGCCGGCCCGGCGGGTGCCGCTGTCGATGACCCGCGACGGCGACCACGTGACCGTCGAGATCGGGCCGTACGCGCTGATGACGGTCGAGCTGGGGACGTTCGCGCCACCGCCGTCGCGGACCGCGGTGCCCGGGCCGGAAACCGCGCCGCCGCTGAGCGCGGCCGAGATCTACGCGCGGCGCGAGATGTTCCACGGCCCGTCCTACCAGGGCCTGGACCGGCTGACCGGGCTCGGCGAGCAGCACATCCGCGGCGAGCTGGTCGTCCCGGAAGCACCCGGCGGGCTGCTCGACAACGTCGGCCAGCTGCTCGGCTGCTGGCTGATGGCCACCCGGTCCGCCGACCTGCTCGCCTTCCCGCGCTCGATCGGCCGGCTCACCTGGCACGGCCCGGAGCCGGCGCCCGGGACGCGGCTCGAGTGCCTGGTGCGGGTCCGGCTGCCGCGGCCCGACGTCCTCGAAATGGCCGCCGAGCTGGTGCGTGAGGGCCGGGTGCTGGCCACGATCGAGGGCTGGCGGGACGTCCGGTTCCCCTGCGACCGCGCGGCCCACCGCGTTTACGCCTTCCCGGCGGAGAACCTCCTGGGCGAGCGGCGCGACGACGGCTCGATCGCGGTCACCGACCGCTGGCCGGCGGTCGCCGCGCGGGACATCTACGCCGGGATCTACCTCAGCGCGGCCGAACGCGCGGAGTTCGCCGCCGTCCCGCCGCGGCAGCAGCGAGGCTGGCTGCTGACCCGGATCGCCGTCAAGGACGCCGTCCGGGCCCGGCTCGGCGAACCCCTCTACCCGGCGGAAATCCGCGTCCACGACGACGGCACGGTGTCCGGCCGGCACCGGGACCTGCCTCGCTTCACCGTCACCGCCGCGTTGACCGGGGACACCGCCATCGCCCACGTCAGGAGCACGCCATGACCATCGACCACGCGTCCGCCACCTTCGACGTCGTCGCCGAGCTGCTCGCCGAGCTCGTCGGCGACGCCGAGGTGCTCGGCATCGTCATCACCCCGGACACGACGTTCCACGAGGACCTGCAGCTGGAGAGCATCGACCTGGTGACCTTCGCGAGCATCCTCGCCGAGCACTTCGGCGCGGACGTCAACCTCGCCGAACACCTGGCGGAGAAGGACCTCGACGACGTCATCGGCCTGACCGTCGGCGACATCGCCCGGTTCGTGGGGGAGCGCACGTGCCCACGATGACCGTCAACGGGCTGCGCACGAACGTGCAGCTCGTGCCCGCCGGCGGCACCGAGACCGTGGTGTTCCTGCACGGCATGGGCACCGACAGCCTGGCGAGCTTCTACCTGACGCTGGCCCCGCCGGTGGCAGCCGCGGGCATCGACGTGATCAGCTACGACCTGCGCGGGCACGGCAAGACCGAGCGGCCGGAGCGCGGGTACACCCTCGGTGACTTCGTCGCGGACCTGGACGACCTGCTGCGCCAGCTCGGCGTCGACCGGCCGGTGCACCTGGTGGGCAACAGCTTCGGCGGCACGCTCGCCTACAGCTACGCCGTCGCCCGCCCGGAACGCGTCCGCAGCATCGTGTGCATCGAGTCGGAGCCCGCGACCGAGGTGTGGGCGGAAAAGATGAGCGCGATCCTCGCCCACACCGTGCGGTTCCTGCAGGTAGAGGAGAGCTTCGACTGGATCGAGGCGAACTTCGGCACCCACCACCGGCGGCTCGCGCGGCTGGCGGCCGAGCGGATCACGTCGACGAAGATGGCCGAAGAGGTGCCGCTCGGGCCGTTGCTGACGTGGGAGCAGGTGGCGGCGATCGGCTGCCCGGTGCTGTCCATTTTGGGCAGTCACGGCTACCAGGCCGACGACCTCGAAGCGCTGACGTCTCTGCTGCCCCACGGCGAGCTGCACGTGTTCGAGGGGCAGGGGCACTCGGTGCTGGTCGAGCAGCACCGGGAGGTGCGCGAGCTGGTGCTGAAGTGGGTCGGACGGCACGCGGCGTGAGGTTCCTGCTGGTCGTGCCGCCGCTGGCCGGGCACGTGACGCCGGTGCGCGCGGTGGCTTCGGTGCTTTCCTCGCGCGGCCACGAGGTGGCTTGGTGCGGACCCGAGCCCGCTCTGTCCGCTTTGGTCGCCGGCCGGGTGTTCCCGGCCGGGGATTCAACGCCCTTCGACCTGGCGCTGCGGCCGCCGGAGCTGCGCGGGTTCGCCGCGCTGAAGTACCTGTGGGAGTCCTACCTCGTGCCGCTGGCGGACGCGATGGTGCCGGGGGTGTCCGCCGCGGTCGCGGCGTTCTCGCCGGACGTGGTCGTCGTGGACCAGCAGGCGATGGCGGGGGCGCTGGTGGCGGCGCGCTGCGGACTGCCGTGGGCGACGTCGGCGTCGACGTCCACCGAGCTGGCCGACCCGCTGGGGTCGTTGCCGAAGATCGCGTCCTGGGTGGACGACCTCCAGGCCGGGCTGCGGGCCCGGCACGGCGTCCTGCTCGGCGACCTGCGGTTTTCGCCGCACCTGGTGCTGGCGTTCACCACCCGCGCGCTGGCCGGGGAGCCGCGGTTGGCGGTCCCGGTGTCGTACGTCGGCCCGGCGCTGCCCGCGGCTTCCGGCGAATGGTCCCTTGTGGACGATCGGCCGCTGGTCGTGGTGACGCTGGGAACGTCGAACGCGGCGGCGGGTACGCGGTTCCTGGCCGAGAGCGTCGACGCGCTGGCGGGACTGCCGGACGTGCAGGGGCTCGTCGTCGACCCCACGGGGGAGCTGATCAGCGAAAGCGTGCTGCTGGCCCGGCGGATCCCGCAGGTCGCGGTGTTCGGGCGGGCCGCGGTGGTGGTCTGCCACGGCGGCCACAACACCGTGTGCGAGGCGCTGTCGGCGGGCGTCCCGCTGGCGGTGGCCCCGATCCGCGACGACCAGTCCATGCTGGCCCAGCAGGTCGTCGCGGCGGGCGCGGGGCTGCGGCTGCGGTTCGACCGCGCCAAGGCGGCGGACATCCGGAAGGCGATTGCATCGGCGCCGGCGTACGCGGAAGGCGCGGCGAGGATCCGCGACTCGTTCGAGGCGGCCGGTGGTGCGGAAGAGGCGGCCACGCACCTGGAAGCGCTGGGCTAACCGCGGTTGCGGAACGTGCGGGAGGCGAGAGCCGAGCCCGCCGCGGCCGCCACCGCGGCGATCACCAGGGCCGCCGGCAGTGACCAGCCGATGGGGCGGCCCAGGGCCAGCGCCCGGGTGGCGTCGATCGCGTACGTAAGCGGGTTGACCGCCGAGACCGCGCGGACCCACGCCGGCATCGTGTCCAGGGGCATGTACGCGCTCGAGGAGAACATCAGCGGGAACATCACCACGAACGACGCCGCCTGAAGGGTTTCCGCCTTGCGCAGCCACGTCGTGATCGCCACGAACACCCAGCTCAGGCACCAGCCGACAACCAGCGTCAAGGCCAGCGCCGCGATCAGGCCCAGCACCCCGCCCGCCGGGCGGAAGCCGAGGAACAGCACGCTCGCCGCCGCCGTCACCAGCAGCTGGACCGCCAGCCGGGCCGCGTCGGCCAGGGTGCGGGCGACCAGGACCGAAAACAGGGAGATCGGCAGGCAGCGCAGCCGTCCGGTGAAGCCGCCGTAGATCTCCGCCAGCAGGCCCGCGCCCGAGCTCATCGCCGTCGTCATCGCGATGTTGACCAGCGTTGCCGGCACCAGGAAGTTCACGTAACCCTGGTACGCCGCCACCCCCGGCAGCTCGCCGACGCCGCTGAACACCTGGCTGAACAGCACCAGCAGCACCACCGGCTGCAGCAGCCCGAAGAAGACCAGCCGGCGGTCGCCGAACGCCGTGCGCAGGGACCGGGCCGTCAGGACCCGGACCTGGGTCCAGAACCCGGATTCCGGCCACGCCGTGGGGTCGCCGAGCGCGGCGACGGCCGCGCGGTGCCGGGCCTGCGTCACGACGCTGTCCGGTGCAGCGACAGGTAGACGTCGTCGAGCGTCGGCTCGGTCACCGTCAGGTCCCGCAGCGGTGCGCCCGCCGCGTCCAGCGCGCGGACGAGCACCGGGATGTCACCCGGGCCGGACAGCGGCACGGTGAGCACGAGCCCGGCGCGGCCGGTCGCGAGACCCAGCCGCGCCAGGGCGTCGACCCCGCGCCGCAACGCCAGTTCGGTGCCGAACGTGCACGTCGCCGTGCGGGTGCCGAGCCGGGCCTTGAGCTGCGCCGGCGTCCCCGACACGGTGATGTGGCCGAGCCCGAGGACGACGACGTGGTCGGCCAGCCGGTCCGCCTCTTCGAGGTACTGGGTGGTGAGCACGACGGTGGTGCCGCGCGCGGCCAGCCCTTCGACGATCGTCCACAGTCCCGCCCGGCTCACCGGGTCGAGCCCGGTCGTCGGCTCGTCGAGGAACAGCACCTGCGGCGCGCCGACGAGCCCCGCGGCCAGGTCCAGCCGCCGCCGCATGCCGCCGGAATAGGTGCCTGCCGGCCGGTCGGCGGCGTCCTCCAGGCCGAAGGCGGCGATCAGTTCGGTGGCCCGCGCGAGCGCCTGCCGCGGTTTCGCGCCCAGCAGCCGGGCGATCAGCACGAGGTTCCCGCGGCCGGACAGCGTGTCGTCGACCGCGGCGAACTGCCCGGTCACGCCGATCCGCCGGCGGACCGCGCGCCCCCGCTGCACGACGTCGTAGCCGCAGACCCGGGCGGCGCCCGCGCTCGGCCGGACGCGCGTGCTGAGGATGTCGATCAGCGTGGTCTTTCCGGCGCCGTTGTGGCCGAGGATTGCCAGCACCGCGCCGCGGGCGACGGTGAGGCTGATCCCGGCGAGCGCGGTGACCGGGCCGTAGGTCTTCTCGAGGTCCGTCACGGCGATGACCGGCTGGGGCATGGCCGCTCCTTTCCTTGCCTGTCGAAAGGTATCGGGAGCCGGTGTTCCCGGGCAAGAAGATCGTCACCATTCGCCGGACGCGTGACAATCTTCGCGGAATGGAATCGTACCCGCGTGATAAGCCCTGACCTGCGTGATCGTTCGGGCGCGGGCGGATGCCATGCGCGTGACAAAGAATCGCCGGCCGCTTGTTCCGCCGGAAACCCGGAGGTAGCTTTGCCGAAATTCCCCCATTTCCCGAGGTGACGAGCCGTGAAGTTTTCGTGGAAGTCGAGAAAGCCTGCCTACGGTCTGGCCGTCGTGACCGCCGTGGGCGTGGCGGCGACCGTCGCGCTCGTCGGCGCCGGCCCGACCCAGGCCGCTCCGGTGAGCCTGACGCTGAACTACAACTGCCCGTTCCCGCTGATCGGCGACCAGGTGCTGGCGGTGAAGATCGACACAAACCTGCCGGACAACGCCGTCGCGGGCGCCTCCTCGACGCCGATCACCTTCGACGTCGACGTCACCGTGCCGGAGACCGCCACCGAGGGCCTCGCCCTGGTCGGCGCCACCTCGCTGGACGGTTCGGCGAAGGCCGCGGCCGTGCTCAAGTACCCGGTCGAAAAGACCCTGAACCTGGGCCTGCCGCTGACGATCGCGTCGACGCCGGTGCCGCCGTCGGGCGCGTTCCACGTCAAGAGCAGCGGCAAGGCGCCGGCGGTGACGTTCCCGAGCCCCGGCACGGCGTCGGTGACGGTCGGGAACTTCAGCACGACGATGACCCCGCGGACCGCGGACGGCCAGCCGACCGACCTCGGCACGTTCACCTCGGACTGCGTCGCGGTCCCGGGCCAGAACCAGCAGCTGGGCACGTTCGAGATCAAGCCGGCGGGCGGCACCACGACCCCGACCACGCCGACCACCCCCACCACACCGACGACTGAGCCCACGACGCCGACGACCGAGCCGAC
>NZ_PPHG01000054.1 GCF_002904295.1 Amycolatopsis sp. CA-128772 | reverse complement strand
GGAACCGACGACCCCGACGACCGAGCCCACGACCCCGACCACCCAGCCGACCACGCCGACGACCACCACCCCGCCGGGCGGGATCGCGGTCAAGTACTCGGTGCAGGGCAAGTCGGTCCTCAAGCAGCTGCACGCCACGCTGCCCCTCGGCCCGGGCACCCTGGACGCGAAGCTCGACGCCGCCTCCGGCAAGTTCGGCGCCCAGCTCGCCCTGCCGAAGTCCGATGTGCACTTCCGCGTCCTCGGCTTCATCCCGGCGTCGGCCACGGTGAAGCTCGCCCAGGTCGGTGCGATCAACGGCACGCTCACCGCCGGCACGGTCAAGGCGAACGCCCTGGTGGACGTCCAGCTCACCAAGGTGCGGGTGTTCGGCTTCCCGATCCTGACGTCGAAGTCCTGCCACACGGTCGAGCCCGCGGACGTGCCGCTCGCCTCGGCGCCCGGCTTCGACCCGCTCAAGGGCGGCAAGCTCACCGCGACCTACGGCATCCCGCAGTTCACCGGCTGCGGCTTCCTGACCGGCCTGATCACCGGTCTCACCTCCGGCCCCGGCAACAAGCTGGACGTGACCCTCACCAAGAAGTGAACTCGATGACGCTGACCCGTTTTTCGCTGCCGCTCGTGCTGGCAGCGGCCGCGTTCTCGCTCGGCGCCGCGGAAGCCGCGCCGGGCGGGAACGCCCCGGTGGTGCAGGCGCAGGCCACCCAGATCCCGTTCGGGTTCACCCTCGGCGACGCCCGGCAGCCGACCACGAGCCACGTGGCCAAGCTGGGCTCGGACATCGCCTTCCCGCCGGGCACCTTCGACGGCTTCCTGGGCGGCCTCACGAATACCGTGCCCCTCACCGGGAAGCTGGCCATCCCGCCCGCGAACGGCTACTTCGTCGCGTTCCGGTTCATGGCCACCACCGGCCGGGTCGAGATCGTCCCGGACGGCGACGCCGCGGGCACGGCGACCGTCCACACGGGCAAGGACAAGGACTGCAAGGCCACGCAGACGAACATCTGCGCCGACACGGACGTGACCGCCAAGGTGTTCATCAAGCTGTCCGACGTCAAAGTGGACGGACGCGCTCTCGACGTCGGCGCGGACTGCCGGACGGCCCAGCCGGCGGCGGTCACCATCAAGGCGCTCGTGCCGATTTCGCTGCCCGCCCCGCCGGTGAAGGTGACGTCGACCTTCACCACCCCCCCGTTCGCCGGGTGCGTCGGGCACGAAGACCTGAGCCGCCTGCTCACCGGCCTGGTTTCCGGACCCGGCAACACGTTCGTCTCGAACCTCCAGCTGCGCTGCTTCAGCTCCGGGTGCAAGTCATGACGACCTTCCTCGGCGAGGCGCCGCAGAAGGCCGCGAACGGCCTGCGCGAGTTCGGCCGGATGTGCGCGATGGGCCTCGACGTCGTCGTCGCCATGCTGCGCCGGCCGTACCAGGTCCGCGAGTTCGTCCAGCAGTTCTGGTTCATCGCCAGCGTGTCGATCGCGCCGGCGATCCTGGTCTCCATCCCGTTCGGCGCGGTCATTTCGCTGCAGCTCGGCTCGCTGACCAGCCAGATCGGCGCCCAGCAGTTCAACGGCGCCGCCAGCGTGCTGGCCGTCGTGCAGCAGGCCAGCCCGATCGTGACGACGCTGATCATCGCCGGCGCGGGCGGCAGCGCGATCTGCGCGGACCTCGGCGCGCGCAGCATCCGCGAGGAGATCGCCGCGATGGAGGTGCTCGGCGTCTCGCCGATCCACCGGCTGGTCGTGCCGCGCGTGCAGGCCGCCGTCGGCGTGTCCGTGCTGCTGAACGGCCTGGTCAGCGTGGTCGGCGTGCTCGGCGGCTACTTCTTCAACGTGATCGTCCAGGGCGGCACCCCCGGCGCTTACCTGGCCAGCTTCAACGCCCTCGCGCAGCTGCCCGACCTCGTCGTCAGCTCGCTCAAGGCCGTCATCTTCGGCTACCTGGCCGGGGTCGTCGCGGCCTACCGCGGCCTGAACCCCAAGGGCGGCCCCAAGGGCGTCGGTGACGTCGTCAACCAGTCCGTCGTCATCACGTTCCTGCTGCTGTTCTTCGTCAACACCGTGCTCACCGCGCTGTACCTGCAGCTCGTCCCCGCGAAGGGAACCTGAGTGACCCTCCTCGGCAAACCCGGCGAGCGGCTGTTCGACCTCGGCGACCAGCTGCTGTTCTACGTGCGCGCGCTCGCCGCCGTCCCCCTCGCCGTCACCCGCTACTTCCGCGAAGTGGTGCGGCTGCTGGCCGAAGTGACGTTCGGCAGCGGCGCCCTCGCGGTGATCGGCGGCACGATCGGCGTGATGGTCGGCCTGTGCGTGTTCACCGGCGTCACGGTGGGCCTGCAGGGGTTCAGCGCGCTCAACCAGATCAACATCTCGGCGATGACCGGCTTCCTGACGGCGTACTTCAACACGCGCGAGATCGCCCCGCTCGTCGCCGGGCTCGCGCTGTCGTCCACTGTGGGCAGCGGGTTCACCGCGCAGCTGGGCGCGATGCGGATCTCCGAGGAGATCGACGCCCTCGAGGTGATGGCCGTGCGGAGCATGCCGTACCTGGTCACCACCCGGATCGTCGCCGGGTTCGTCGCCATCATCCCGCTGTACGTCGTCGGGCTGCTGATCTCCTACCTCGGTTCGCGCCTGACCACCGTCGTCTTCTTCGGACAGTCCGGCGGCACCTACGACCACTACTTCACGCTGTTCCTGCCGCCCGGCGACGTGCTGTGGTCGTTCGGCAAGGTGCTCGTCTTCAGTGTCGGCGTGATCCTGACGCACTGCTTCTACGGCTACCGCGCCAGTGGCGGCCCGGCGGGTGTCGGCGTTGCGGTGGGCCGGGCCGTGCGGACGTCGATCGTGCTGATCAGCGTGCTCGACCTGTTCCTGTCCCTGGCCATCTGGGGCGCGACGACCACGGTGAAGGTGTCCGGATGAGCCGGTTCCGCACGCAGCTCGCCGGGGTCGCCTTCCTCGGCGTGCTCGTCCTGCTCGGCTGGCTCGCGGTGGCCATCTACGACAAGGACTTCGACGACTCGGAGCTGGTGACGCTGCGGGCGGACCGCGTCGGCAACCAGCTCGCGCCGACCGCCGAGGTCAAGGTCAAGGGCGTCCCGTTCGGCGAGGTCCGGGCGGTGCGCAGCACGCGCACCGGCGCCGAAATCGACCTCGCCCTCGACCCGGCGAAGATCGGCCTGCTGCCCGGGAACGTGTCCGCGCGGCTGCTGCCGAAAACGGTGTTCGGCGAGCGGTACGTCAACCTCGTGCTGCCGGACGCGCCCCGGGGGATCCTCCGGGGCGGGGACGTCATCGGCCAGGACCACTCGACCAACGCGATCGAGCTGGAACGCGTCCTCGGCGACCTGCTGCCGCTGCTGCGCGCGGTCCAGCCGCAGAAGCTGAACAGCTCGCTCGGCGCGATCTCCCAAGCCCTCGACAACCGCGGGAAGCCGCTCGGCGACAGCGTCGTCCAGCTGCAGGACCTGCTGGCCCGGGTGAACCCGCTGATGCCGCAGTTCAAGGCGGACGTCACCGGGCTGGCGAACGCGGCCGACGTCTACACCGGTGCCGCGCCGGA
This sequence comes from Amycolatopsis sp. CA-128772, assembly GCF_002904295.1. Classification (GTDB taxonomy): domain Bacteria; phylum Actinomycetota; class Actinomycetes; order Mycobacteriales; family Pseudonocardiaceae; genus Amycolatopsis. The sequence goes on along the minus strand of NZ_PPHG01000054.1, from coordinate 36,532 downwards.
CATCCTGCAGGCGCTGTCCGACCTGTCGACCACCGCGAAGACCATCGTGGACACCCGCGCCGACCTCGACAGCCTCTATTCGAGCGTCACCGGTGCCACCGGCCACCTGAACGAGTTCCTGCGGAAGAACAAGGACAACCTGATCGGCGTCTCCGCCGCGAGCCGCCCCACGCTGGAGCTGCTGTCGCGGTACTCGCCGGAGTTCCCCTGCCTGTTCGATGCGGTCAACCGGCTGAAGCCGCTGATGGAGAAGGCCCTCGGGAAGGGCACGAACGAACCGGGCCTGCACGTGACGCTCACCGTGCAGGATCCGCGGGACAAGTACGTGCCCGGCCGCGACACCCCGCGGTTCGACGCCACCGGCGGCCCGAAGTGCTACGGCGGCGGGGCCGCGGCCGCGGCCGATGGTGACCTGGGGCCCGCGAACTCGCCGGGTGAGCGCCGGCTCGTCGCCGAGCTCCTGCGGCCGGCGCTGGGTGAGGTACCGGACTGGAGCAGTGTCCTCATCGGACCGGCGCTGCGTGGCACGGAGGTGACCGTCCGATGAGGAGTGTCGTGGGGCCCGCGGTCAAGGGCCTGATTTTCTTCCTGGTCACCGCGGCCGCCACCGTCGTGCTCGCCGTCACGATCGCCAACTCGAACGTCGGCGCGACCATCGGCTACACCGCCCGGTTCACCGACGCGACCTCGGTCAACCCCGGTGACGAGGTCCGGATGGCCGGCGTCCGGATCGGCCAGGTCGACTCCGTGCGGGTCGTCGAGCACCGCCTCGCCGACGTCGGGTTCTCGGTCGGCCGCACGCACCGGCTCACCGCGTCGGCCTCGGTCACCATCCGCTACCGCAACCTGGTCGGCCAGCGGTACCTCTCGATCGACCCCGGAGCGACGGACACCTCGCCGACACTGGCCGAAGGCGCGGAAATCCCGCTCGAACGGACCACCCCCGCGCTCGACCTCACCGCGTTGTTCAACGGCTTCAAGCCGCTGTTCCAGGCGCTGTCGCCGAACGACGTCAACCAGCTGTCGTTCGAGATCATCCAGGTGCTCCAGGGGGAGGGCAGCACGATCGACAGCCTGCTGAGGCACACCGCGTCGCTCACCTCGACCCTGGCCGGCAAGGACGCCGTCATCGGCCAGGTGATCGGCAACCTCAACACCGTGCTCGACACGCTGAATTCCCAGGGCGACCAGTTCGACACGCTCGTCGACACCACCGCCCAGCTGGTGACCGGCCTGGCCGCGGACGCGAAGCCGATCGGGCAGGCCATCGGCGGCCTCGGCGAACTGACCACCGCGACCGCCGGGCTGCTCGAACAGGGCCGGCGGCCGCTCAAGGACAGCATCACCGCGCTCGGCGACCTGTCGAAGAACCTGGCCGACAACACCCCGGTGTTCCAGCAGTTCCTCGACAACCTGCCGAAGAAGCTCGACCGGATCGGCACGCTGTTCTCCTACGGCTCGTGGGCGAACTTCTACCTGTGCTCGGTGCGGACCGACGCGAAACCCGCGCCCGGCGGCCCGCCGCCGGGCATCCCCGTCACGGCCGCGAGGTGCCGGTGAAACCCTTCCGCAGCCGCAACCCGATCGCCGTCGGCGCGGTGACCGCGCTGGTCATGGCGCTGATCGGCAGCGCCACGTTCTTCTCGGACGACCTGCCGTTCATCGGCGGCGGCACCACCTACCGGGCCGAATTCCGCGAAGCCGCCGGCCTCAAGCCGGACGACGAGGTCCGCGTCGCGGGGGTGAAGGTCGGCGAGGTCACCGACGTGCGGCTGGCCGGCGACCACGTCGAGGTCCTGTTCCGCGTCCGCGACACGTGGGTGGGCAACCGGACCACCGCGGCCATCAAGATCAAGACGTTGCTGGGCCAGAAGAACCTCGTGCTCGACCCGGTCGGCAACGGCGAGCTGAACCCGGATCAGCCGATCCCGGCCGAGCGCACCAGTTCGCCCTACGACGTCACCGCGGTCTTCAACGACCTGGCGAGCACGGTCGGCGCCATCGACACCGACCAGCTCGCGCAGGCGTTCCGCGTCCTGTCCGACACCCTCGGCGCGTCGGCACCCAGCGACGTCAAGACGGCGTTCAACGGGATCGCCGCGCTGTCGCAGACCCTGGCGTCCCGCGACGACGAGCTGGTCAAGCTGTTCCAGAACACCCACCAGGTCTCGAAGACGCTCGGTCAGCGGTCCGACCAGATCCAGGCGCTGATCCGCGACGGCAACACCCTGCTCACCGAGCTCAACGCGCGTAAGGACGCCATCGCTGAGCTGTTCACCGGCATCAAGAACCTCTCGATCCAGCTGCGCGGGCTGGTCGCCGACAACCAGCAGACCCTCGGCCCGGCGCTCGACCAGCTCGACCGCGTGGCGACCGTGCTGCAGCGGAACCAGGGGAAGCTGGCGGACAGCCTGCGCCTGGCCGGCCCGTTCTACCGGCTGCTCGGCAACGCCGTCGGCAACGGCCGGTGGATCGACACCTACATCTGCGGGCTGATCCCGACCGGCACCACACCGGGCAGCTGTCAGCCGCCCAAGAACGGGGGACGCTGATGGCGCACCAGCTGATCGACCTGGGCACCCGGGCGCGGCGGCGGACGAGACTGCGGGCGCTCACGCTCGGCGTCGTCCTCGCGCTCGTGGTGTCGGCAGCGTGGCCGGTGGTCACCGCGCCCGCCCAGCGCACCCTGTACGCGTACTTCACCGCCGCCGTCGGCATCTACCCGAACTCGGACGTGCGCGTGCTCGGCGTCGCCATCGGGTCGGTGTCCGAAGTGGAACCGAACGGCACGGACGTCAAGGTGACCTTGACGCTCAAGCCTGGTGTGCAGCTGCCCGCGGACGCCGGGGCGGTCGTCATCACGCCGAGCCTGGTCGCCGACCGGTACGTGCAGCTCACGCCCGTCTACCACGGTGGTCCGACGCTGGCCGACGGCTCGTCGATCCCGCGTGAGCGCACCGCGACCCCGGTCGAGGTGGACGACCTCCTGCACAGCCTCAACCAGCTGATGTCGGCGCTCGGGCCGAACGGCGCCAACAAGGACGGCGCGGTCAGCGACGTCCTGACCCGGTCGGCCGACTACCTGAACGGCACCGGGCAGACCATCGGCCAGGCGATCGAGAACCTCGGCGAGTTCGCCCGCGCCGCGAGCGACTCCAAGGACGACCTGTTCGGCTCGGTCGACAACATCAGCAGGTTCACCGCGATGCTCGCCGCCAACGACGGGCAGGTCAAGCAGGCCATTGCGCAGATCGCGTCGCTGAGCGAGGTCCTGGCGCAGCAGCGCGACCAGTTCTCCGGCGCGCTGACCGAGCTGACCCAGGCGCTGAGCGTCGTGCAGACCTTCATCAAGGACAACCGCGGCAAGGTGCAGTCCGATGTGGACAAGCTGGCCGGCGTCACGAAGGTGCTGGTGGACCAGAAGGACTCCCTCGCCGAGGCGCTCACCGCGGCCCCGAACGCGCTGACGAACCTCCTGGGCGCCTACGACCGCGCCAACGGGACCATCGACGGCCGCGGCAACCTCCTCGAGTTCCCGGAGCAGAAATGAAGTCCCCGGCCAAACTCGCCGCGGTGGTGACCCTCGCGCTGGTCACCACCGGCTGCGGCAGCGGCGTGAGCGTCTACGACATCCCGCTGCCCGGCGGCGCCGCGCTCGGCGACCACCCGATCCACGTCACCGCGAGCTTCACCAACGTCCTCGACCTCGTGCCGCAGTCCGGCGTCAAGGTCAACGACGTCCCGGTCGGCCAGGTCGTCAAGGTCGAGCTGGCCCCGGACGGCCACAGTGCTGTCGTGGACCTGCTGCTCAACGGCGACGTCGACCTGCCCGGCAACGCCGTCGCCCGGCTGCGGCAGGCCAGCATCCTCGGCGAGAAGTTCGTCGAACTGGCCCCGCCGGACGACGCGACACCGTCCGGCCGGCTCCTCGACGGCGCGGCCATCCCCCTCGACCGGTCCACGCTGAGCCCCGAAATCGAGGAGGTCTTCGGCGCGTTGTCCCTGCTGCTCAACGGCGGCGGAGTGGCGCAGGTCCAGAACATCAGCCACCAGCTCAACGACGCCCTCGGCGGAAAAGAGACCGCGGCCCGCAGCCTGCTGTCCGATCTGGACACCTTCGTCCGGGGACTCGACGAGCACCGGAACGAAATCACCCGGGCCGTCGAGAGCGTCAACAAGCTCGCGGCGACGCTCAACGCGCACACCGGCCAGATCACCACCACGCTCAACGGCCTGACCCCGGGCATCAGCGTCCTGAACCAGCAGCGCGAGGCGCTGGTCGGGATGCTCAAGGCCCTGGACGGCCTGACCACGGTCGCCGTCGACACGGTCAACCGCAGCAAGGACGACCTGGTCGCCGACCTGCGCGCGCTGGAGCCGCTGCTGCGGCGGCTGGCCGACTCCGGCGACAAGCTCCCGAAGGCGATGGAGATGATCTTCACCTTCCCGTTCCCGGACGCCGCCCTGGACGCGATCCGCGGCGACTACCTCAACGGGTTCCTCGAGGCGGGCCACTGATGCTGACCCGGTTCGTGCGCGTCCAGGTGACGATCTTCGTCGTCATCGCCGTCGTCGGCGTCGCCTACGTCGGAGCCACCTACGCCGGGCTCGACAAGGTGTTCTTCGACCGCGGCTACACGGTGAAGGCGCAGTTCCCGACCGGTGGCGGCATCTTCGCAGGCGCCGAGGTCACCTACCGCGGGGTCCCGATCGGCCGCGTCGGACAGCTGCGGCTGACCCCGGCCGGGATGGAAGCCGACCTGGAGATCGACTCCGGTACCGCGCCGGTCCCGGCCGACACCGAGGCCGTCGTCGCGGACCGCTCGGCCGTCGGCGAGCAGTACGTCGACCTGCGGCCGCGCACCGACGGCGGGCCGAAGCTGCACGACGGCTCGGTGATCACCCAGGCGGACACGAAGATCCCGCTGCCGGTCGACGTCGTCCTGTCGACAGTGGACACCTTCGCCGCGTCGGTGCCCAAACCGGCGCTGCGCACGGTCGTCGATGAGCTGTACAACGCGACCTCGGACGCCGGCCCGGCGCTGGACCAGCTGATCGGCCGCGGCATCGAGTTCGTCCAGGCGGCGAGCGCGCACGTCGCCCCGCTGACCCGGTTCGTCACCGACGCGCACACGGTGCTCGACACCCAGGTCCAGCAGGCGGGCGCGATCCGCGACTTCGGCGCCAACGCGAAACTGCTGGCGTCGACGCTGAAGCAGTCCGACGGCGACCTGCGCACGCTCATCCCGGCGGTGCCCGCGGCCGCGAACGAGGTGAGCGCGCTGATCCGCGACGCCGGGCCGAACCTGGGCGTGCTGCTGGCGAACCTGCTGACCACCGCGGACGTTTTGGAAGCTCGCCGGGACGGGGTCCGGCAGCTGCTGATCACCGCACCGGAAGCGGTCGCCGCGGCCGGCGCGGTCGTGCGGCGGGACGGCGTCCACATCGGACTGTCGCTGACCTTCTTCGACCCACCGCCGTGCACCACCGGGTACACGACGCCGTACCACGACGGCCTCGACACGTCGGTCCGCCCGCTGAACACGGCCGCGCGGTGTGCGCTGCCGAAGGGCGACCCGACGAACGTGCGGGGCTCGCAGAACGCACCGGGAGGACGACCGTGAGGATCTTCGCGTGGCTGGCGCCGGCGGTCGCGGTGTGCGCGACCGCCGCGGCCGGGTGGTCGGGGTTCACCTGGTGGCAGGCGGCACACGACGACGGCGTCGCGCGCGCGGTCGTCCGGGAAGACGCCCTGCGGGCGGGCCGGACGGCGGTCGCCGCACTGACCACTTTGGACTACCGGCAGGCCGCGCCCGGGTACCAGCACTGGCTGGACCTCTCCGGCGGCGCGCTCCACGACGAGCTCGCGACCGACCGGCAGGGGAGCCTCGACCGGATCGCCCAGGCCAAGACGATCACCACGGGCCAGGTGACCGACGCCGCGGTGACCGAAGTGGACACCGGGGCGGGGACGGCGAAGCTGATCGCGTCGGTCGAGCTGGTCGTCACGCCGGACGGCGGTGACGCCGTGACCAAACGCAACCGGTTCCAGGCCGACCTGACGCGTGGGCCGGACGGCTGGCGGGTCACCGGGCTCGGCCAGGTTCCCGTGGGGGAGGCACCGTGACGGTTCCGACGAAGAAGCGCGCGGTGAAGGTCGCCGGCCGCCACCACGAAGACGCTCGTGAGGATTCCGGCGGGTCAGAACTTGCTCTGCCGCTCACGAAGACCGGGCCACGGCGGCGGGCGCGGCTGGTGCTCGCGGTGGTGGCGGTGCTCATGGCCGGGCTCGCGGTGTGGTTCACGCTCGAAGCGCGAGCCACGAACGCCGTCGTCGCGCACAACAGCGCGCTGGCCGACGTCGCCGGGACCGCGGACGCCGGGAAGCAGATCAGTGCCGCGCTCGGCACGGTGTTCTCCTACCGCTACGACGACCCGGCCAAGAGCGAACAGGCGGCCAAGGACGTTCTGACCGGGCCCGCGCTCGCGCAGTACGAACAGCTCTTCGGCCAGGTCCGCAAGCTGGCCGCCGAGCAGAAGCTCGTGGTCACGTCCACGGCCGTCGCGTCCGGGGTGAAGCTCCTGGACGGCGACCGCGCGGCGCTGCTGGTGTTCCTCGACCAGACCGGCACGAGGGGTGACGGGCAGCGCAGCACCGGCGCCGCCCAGCTGAGCGTCACGGCCGAGCGCGTCGCCGGGAAGTGGCGCGTCACCGGGATGTCCGCGGCCTGAGGATGCGCGAGGAACCCATGACCCTCTCGAAGCTGCTGGCGGCCCGGGCCGCGGCGGCGGCCGGCGAGCCGGCGATGACCTGGCCCGGCGCGGGCACCCTGACCTGGGCGGAGCTGGATCGCCGGGTGTCCGCGGTCGCCGCGGCCCTGCGCCGGGTCGCCGAGCCGGGACAGCGGGCGGCGATCCTCGTCGCGCCGTCGCCCGGCTACGTCGTCGCGTTCCTCGGCGTGCTGCGTGCCGGGCTGGTCGCGATCCCCGCGGGTCCGGACCGCCGGGCCCGCGTCCTGGCCGACGCCGAGCCGTCGGTCGTGCTCGCGACGGCGGCCACGGTGACCGCGACCCGGCAGTTTCTGTCCACTTTGGACACGTGTGGGCATCGCGTGCTCGCCGTGGACGCCGTTCCCGACGCGCCGTTCACCGAGGACGCGCCGGCTCCCGACGACGTGGCTTACCTGCAGTACACGGGCGGGGTGATGGTGACGCACGCGAACATCGTGGCGAACGCGCGGCAGGCGGCGCAGGTGCTGGAGCAGCCCGTGGTGGTGACTTGGCTGCCGCCGAGCGATCCCCTGGGCCTGCTGCTCGGGGTGGCGGTACCGGTCGTCACCGGCCGGCCCGCGGTGCTCTTCGGACGGCGCGAGTTCCTGGCCGGCCCCGTTCGCGCGCTGGCAGCGCTCGGTCCGGCCGGCACGCTGGCCGGCAACGACGACCCGGACCTGGACCGGCTGCGGGCCGCGTTCGCGCCCGGGGCGCTGCGGGCGTGCTACGTCCGGGCCGAAGCGACCGCGCTCGTGTCGTGCGGACGTCCGATCGGCCAGTCGGTCGCGATCGTCGGCCCCGGCGGGCGGCGGCGGCCCCCGGGCGTCGCCGGCGAAATCTGGGTGAGCGGGCCGAACGTGGCCCGCGGCTACTGGCACCGGCCCGTGGAGTCGGCGCGGGTGTTCTGCGCGTTCGTCGCCGGCGACGACGAGCCGCGGTGGTGGCTGCGGACCGGCGACCTGGGTGTCCTGGACGAGGCCGGCGAGCTGGTCGTCACCGGCCGCGGCCTCGTCGCCGGCCACCACCCGCAGGACCTCGAAACGACGGCCGAGGAGGCGCACCCGGCGATCCGGCCGAACGCCGCGGCGGCGTTCGCCATTGCCGGGCAGCAGGCCGTGGTCGTCCTGGAGCTGGTCGACGGCGTCGTCCCGCCGCGCGGCGAGGTCGAGCGAGCGGTGCGGCACGCGGTGTCGGCGCGGCACGGGCTGGCCCTGCGCCGGGTCGTCGTGCTGCCCGCGGGCGAGGCCCCGCGCGGCCCGGAGTACTTCCGGGACGGGGACGGCCTGTGGTGACCGGGCCGGCGGAACCGGTGCTGTCGCCGGGCGTCCCGTTCGCCCCGTCGCCGTTCGAGGTGACCTGGCTCCAGGCGCCGCTGCCGCCGGCGTCGCCGTCCGGGCCCGGCGCGTGGCTGCTGCTCACCGACGAGCACCCGGCCGCGCTCGGCCGGGCGGTCGCGCTGGCTCTGGCGCTGGCCGCGGCGGGCGACGACGCGCTCTCCCTGCCCCGCGACGACCTCGGCGAGCTGCCCGGTTTCCTGGCCGAACGCCCGGTGCGCGGCGTCGTCTTCCTGACCGGGGCGCCGTACGCCTACCACGACCCGGAGGCCGCGCAGGAGCTGCTGCTTTCGGTGCTCGACGTGGTCGCGCGCCTCGGCCCCGGCGTCCGGTTCCACCTGCTGACGCAGTCGCGTGGCGAGCCGGGGCTGCTGTTCCTGCGCGGGCTGGTGCGGGTGCTCGCGGTCGAGCGGCCGGAGCTGCGGGCCTGCCTCGTCGACTTCGACGCCCGCGCCGACCTGGAGTTCCTGGCGCGCGAGCTCCGGTCGGACGCATCGGACGACGACGTCCGCTGGCGCGATGACGTCCGGTACGCGGCGCGCCCGGCGCGTGTCCCGTTCGCGGCCGAGGTGCCGGGCGGCCCGGGCGCGTACGTGCTGACGGGCGCGCGCGGCCCGGCCATCGCCCGCCGCCTGGCGGGGACCGGCGCGACCCGGATCGTCCTTTCCGGACGGAGTCCCCTCGTGCTGTCCGGAGTGGACACGGTGGTGGTGCCCGGCGACCTCGCCGCGCCCGGCGTCGCGGAACGGCTGGTCGCGGCGGCCACGGCGGACGGCGTGCCCCTGCGGGGAATCGTCCACGCGGCCGGGGCGCCCGCCGAGGACATCGAGGCTGTCTGGCGTCACCGGGTCCTGGGCGCCCGCCGCCTGCACGAGGCCACGGCCGGCTGCGCCCCGGAGTGGTGGCTCCTCTGCGCGACGGCGTCCCCGGCCGACCTGGCCTCCGCCACGGCCGGCGCCTGGCTGGACGCGTTCGCCGCCTGGCGCCGCGTCCGCGGCCTCCCCGCCACGACGGTCCACTGGCCCCCGGACCTCCCCACCTTCCCGTGATGCCCCACCGATCACGCGAGTCGACTCCTCGATCACGCGAGTTGATCCGCTGATCACGGGCGATGCCTCTCCGCACCCGCGAGATGCCCCTTCACTCGTGATGGGAAGGGCGACTCGCGTGACTGGAAGGTCGACTCGCGTGATCGGGAGGTCGGCTCGCGGGATCGGTGGGCAGCGGCGCTCAGGTGAGGGTGGCGCGGAGGGCGAGGATCATCTCGAACCGGGCGTCCGGGCGGCGGAGGTGGTCGGCGAACAGGGTCTCCAGCTCCTGGGCGCGGGCGCGGACCGTCTGGGGGTGGATCGCGAGGCGGTCGGCGACCTCGCGGACGTTGCCGCACGTCTCCAGCCAGGCCAGCAACGTGTGGGCCAGGCGGTTGTACTGCTTCGGCGTCAACGCCGTGAGCGGGGCCAGCCGGCGCCGGGACACCTCCGTCACCAGGAACGGCTCCTTGCGCAGCCACAGCGTCGCGAGGTGGTCTTCGCACCACGTCAGCGGCTCGTCCGGCAGGACGTCGCCCACCAGCCGCAACGCCTCCTGCGCCGTCGCCAGCGAGCGGGCCGCCTGGCGGGGCGGCACCGGCGGCCCCACCGCCGCCCGCTGGCCGGCCAGCGCCGCGGCCAGCGCACGACGGTCCTCGGGGGCGGGCAGCAGCAGCCGCGGGGTCCCGTCTTCGAGGTCCTCCAGCGCGTCCAGCCCGGTGACGTCGGCGGGCCCGTCGAGCGCCACCGCGACGAGCCGGTGCGGCAACGGCCACTCCGCCGCCGTCGCGGCGTCCTGGACCATCCGTGACGGCGACGGCGGGTCCGCCAGCAGCAGGTCCAGCAGCCGGCGCCGCCGCCGTTCCAGCGCCCCGGCCGCCCGCGCCTGCGCCGCCGCGTGCCCTTCGATCGACAATGCCGACAGCTCGTCGATGTAGGCGAAGATCGCCTCGGCCAGCAGGCACAGCGTCGCCGACGGCACGCCGGCCCGCGTCCCCACCTCGGCCATCCGCCGCCACGTCACCCGCGCGCCGACGCGGTAGGCGGCCTGCAGGACGTCGAGGTTGCGGCCCTGCGCGAGCTCGTGCACGCCGAGCCCGACGAACACCTGCCGCCGCTCGTCGGGCACCGGGCCGGACGTCGCGATCCGGTCGATGAACTGCAGGATCGCCGCCTGGACGCCGGCCCGCAGCGCCTTGCCGAACGCGCCGTCGAGGGGCCGCGCGTAGTCCGGGATGGTCCGCTGGATCTCGCGCAGCACCTCGTCGGCGACGTCGAGCAGCCGCGGCCGGAACACCGCGGCCAGCTCGCGGGGGAGCATGGCCCACAGCTGGCCCGGCCGGCCGTCGCCGCCCAGCATCGGCCCGAAGGCCGTCTCGACGGGTGGTCCCGTCATCGCCCACCTCGTTGTGGAAGAGGAGTCAGGAACCGAGGAGTGCCTCGGCGCGCAGCGCGATCTCCATGTCGAGCCGGTCGTCGGCGTTGTGGAGCCGGTCGCCGAACAGGTCGACGAGCTGGTGCATGCGGTACCGGACGGTCTGCGGGTGCACCTTCAGCTTCTTCGCGATCTCGGGTGCGCTCCCGCGGGACTGCAGCCAGATCAGCAACGTCTCGCCGAGCCGCGTCCGCTGCTTCGGCGTGAGGTCGTTGAACGGCTCCAGGCTGCGCGCGCACAGCTCGCGGACGAGGAATTCGTCGGCGAGCAGCCACAGCGTGGACAGGTGGTCGGTGCAGCGGGTCACCGGCGCGTCCGGCAGCACGCCGCGCTGGACGAGCTTCAGCGTCCGGCGCGCCCAGAGCAGCGACCGCGGCGCGTCGGTGAGCCGCACGGCCGGGCCGATCACCGCGCGCCAGCCCGGCAGCCGCTCGGCGAGGTTCTTCAGGTGCCGGTCCGGGTCGCCGGTGACCAGGCACGGCTCGCCGCCCTCGAGGTCGACGAGGACGTCGGAATGCAGGTCGGGCGGGGCGAGGCTGTGCTGGTCGGCGCGGGGTTCGAGGGCGACGACGGTGACCTCGGCGGGCAGCGGCCACTGCGCCGTGGCGGCCTGCGCGGTGATGGTCTGCGGCGCGGACGGCGGGTCGGCGAGCAGCAGTTCCAGCAGCCGTCTCCGGCGGCGGGCGCGGGTGCCGGCCGCGCGTGTCTGCGCCGCCGTGTAGCCCTCGATCGAGAGCGCGGAGATCTCGTCGACGTAGGCGAAAATGGCCTCGGCGCTGGTGCACAGCGTGTCCGCCGAGACGCCGGCGGCCTGCCCGAACTCGCTGATGTGCCGCCAGGCGACCCGGCCGCCGACGCGGTAGGCGGTCTGCAGGCAGTCGAGGCTGCGGCCCTCGTTGAACTCGATCTTGCCGAGGTTGCGGAAGACGGTCGTCCACGTCTCGAGCGGCACGGCGCCGGGGGTGCCGACACTGTCGAGGCACTGGATGATCGACTGCCGGACACCCTGCGTGATGATGTGCCCGAACGCGCCTTCCAGCGGCTGGCGGTACTCGGGCACCGCCCGCTGCACCTCCTGCAGGATGGCGCGGGCGAGCGGGTCGACCCGCGGCTTGAAGCGGACCGCCAGCTCCCGTGGCAGCGACGCCCAGAGCCCGATGGCGCCGGAAGTGCGTCCCGGCCGGCGGTCGGCCGGGGTGCGCGGCGCGGGTGGGTAGGCGGGCCGGGCCGACACGGACTGCTGCCGGTAGGCCGGTCCGGAACTGCGCTCGCCGGGGTTCGGCCGGCCGGCCCGCAGGGCGGGGGCGGCGAATCCGGTGTCCACGTCGGTCATGTTTTTATCCTTGCTGGCAACAAAAGCGGCCTCTTCGCCGGGACAGCCGATCCGGATTTTGTGGCTCAGGCAACATAATTTCGCGCGAACGGCACTGTCAACGGGTTCTCCGCTGTCTTTGCGGTAACCCGTCCGGACTACACCCGAACGGGTGGAACCGCGCGAGGTGAGGTGACACTTCCGGCGCGGGCGAATGGTGCGCGGATGACAACTTTTCAGAAGGCCCCGTTCGCGGCGGTCAGGCGCGTGACGACGTCGTCCAGGGTGAGCCGCGCGGGGGCGGTCCCGGAGACGAACTCGTTCAGCAGCACGCAGAACCGGTCCGGGTCGGCCACGTGCGGAAAGTGTTTCACGTTTTCCAGCACCGTCAAGCGGCTGTCCGGCAGCAGTGCGGCCGTCCGGTGCGCGTGGCGCACCGGGATGAGCGGGTCGCGCGCGCCCCAGAGCAGCAGCATCGGCACGGCTTCGGCCAGGTAGAGCTTGTCGGCGGCGCTCGCGCGCTGGCCGCGCAGGTCGATCAGGCTGCGTGCGATGAACAGGAACGCCCGCCGCCGCGCAGGGTCGGCCAGCGAGCCGAAGTGCCGGGCCAGTTCCCGGGTTTCCGGGTTGCGCGGCCCGATGATCCGGCCGACGGCCCGCGCGATCGCCACGGTCACCCGGTTCACGGCCAGGGCCAGGACGGCGGGGGCGCCCGGCAACGCCGTGGCCCGCAGCACCGGGCTCACCTCGGACCCGAGCCCGGCGCTGCCGACCAGCACGAGCCGGTCGCACATTTCCGGGAACTGGTAGGCGAACTGCAGGGCGATCCCGCCGCCGAGGGAGTGGCCGACGACGGTCGCGTGCCGCACGCCGGACAGGGCGAGGATGTCGCGCACGGTGCTGGCCATGGCGCCGAGGCCGTAGTCCGCGCGGGGAGCGTCGGACCCGCCGTGCCCGGGCAGGTCGGGCGCGAGCACGCGACGGCCGAGGGCGGCGCACCGGTCCAGCACGGGAGCCCAGGTGCCGGCGCTGCCGGCGATCCCGTGCAGCAGCACGATCGCTTCGTCGCGCGCACCCGCGGCGGGCAGGTGCTCGTGCAGCCGGATCCGGCGGCCGTGCAGGGTGAGGGTCTTGACGGTCATCGGCGGGCCCCTTTCTCGCGGGACCCGAAATTAGGACATCCGGCTGTTACCGTGGATGTGGTGAAGGCCACTTCGCCGAATGACCGGACGGGCGTGACAAGAAGGATTGCGGAAAGGCGCCCGCGCGTGCGAGTTTTCGGGACGTCACCGGGAATGCGTATCGACATTCCGCCGGCGGCCGGTAATCCTCGAAGGCATGGTCGCAATGACGCACCGGACCCGCTGATGTCCTGCCGCGCGAGTTTCCATTTCGCCGGCCCGGGCCAACAGCTGCCCCGCCGCGGCCCGGGCCGCCGGCCGTGGCGCCGGGTCCTCCCGATGCCGGTCGGCGCGCTGGACCGGGTGGCGAAGGCACAGGGACACGGCTGGGGGAGACCGTTGGCCGGCGAGATGGCAGCCGCGGTGAGCTGAGGGGGCTCGCTTGCGGTGGCCGGCGAGCGGGCGGCAGTGAGCTGAGCAGCGCGCCTGCGGCGGCCGGGCCGGCGGCGCGGTGGATGAGCTCGGGCCGCGGCGGCGGTGAGCTGAACAGGCGCTGCCCGGTATCGCCGGCGGGTGCCCTCGGCGCAGGTGAGGCGGCCGGGCGGTGCCCCGCACACACCTGCGGCGAGCGGCGGTGCCCCGAACACACCTGCGGCGAGCGGGGGCACCCCGCACACACCTGCGGCGAGCGGCGGTGCCCCGCACACACCTGCGGCGAGCGGCGGTGCCCCGCACACACCTGCGGCGAGCGGCGGCACCGCCCGCGATCGCCTCCAGCGGCCGAGCCGGTGCCCTCGGCGCGAGAGAGCGGCATCGGCCCGGATCGCGCCCGGTGCCCGACCCCCCCAAGCGCCCCAATGTGGCGTTGGTTGCGTCCAGCGCACCGAACGCCACATTGGGTGCGCTGGATGCACCGAACGCCCCATTGGGGTGCCCGAAAACCTCGTCAGCCCTCCGGCGGCCGGTGGGCGCGCATCAGGCGCTGTGCTCGCAACGCCAGCTGCATGCCCAGCCGGTCGTCGGCGTCGCGCAGGCGGTCGCCGAACAGCTCCTCCAGCTGGCGCAAGCGATTGCGGACCGTTTGCGGGTGCACCCCCAGCCGCTGCGCTATCTCCGGGGCTCCTCCTCGCGTCTCCAGCCACGCCAGCAACGTCTCGCTGAGGCGCTCACGCTGCTTCTCGCTCAGCGAGGCGAACGGGTCCAGGCTCTGCCGGGCCAGCTCGGCCGCCAGGAAGTCCTCCGCAAGCAGCCAGAGCGTGGCCAGGTGGTCGCGGCACCAGATCAGGGGGCCCGGGACGTCCGGGCCCGACAGCCGCAGGGCCCGCCGGGCCGTGCGCAGGGCCGCCGGGGCGTCCGCCAGCGGCACCGTCGGGGACACCGCCGCGCGCCAGCCGTCGAGCTTGGCCGTCAGGGGGGCCAGGTCCGCGTCCGGGTCGCTGGTCAGCAGGTACGGCTCCGGGCCGTCGAGGTCGGCCAGGACGCCGTCGCCGAGCAGGTCGTGCGGGAAGTCCGCCGCGTCCGGGGCGCGCTCGAGGGCCACCATCGCCGCCGTCTCCGGGAGGGGCCAGCCCGCGCCGCCCGCCAGCTCGGCGATGCTGGTCGCCGCGCCCTCCGGGGCTCCCGCGATCAGCTCCAGCAGGCGCCGCCGCCGGACCGGGACCGCGCCTTCCGCCTCGGCCTGCGCTTGCTGGTAGCCCTCGATCGCGGTGGCGCACAGCTCGTCGACGTAGGCGAAGATGGCCTCCGCGGCGACCGAGATGACCGCCGGGTCGACGCCCGCGGCGATCACCGCCGGGTGCATCGCCCGCCAGGCCACCCGGGCCCCGATCGTGGCGCTGTCCTGCAACGCGTCGAGGTTGCGGCCCTCGGTGAACTCGACCCGGCCGCGGCCCCGGTAGAACTCGACCCACGGCTCGTGCGGCAGCGCCGGCTCGCCCATCGTGTCGACGCAGTGCTGCACCGCGTACTCGACGCTCTTCACCAGCACCTTGCCGAACACGCCCTTGAGCGGCTGGCCGTAGGCCGGGACCGTGCGCTGCACCTCCTGGATCATCGAGGCCGCCGCGTGCCCGACGTGCGGGCGCAGGCCCGCGCCCAGCGCGCGCGGCAGCGAGGCCAGCAGGCGGAAGCTGCGGTACTCGACCACGAATCCCCCTTCGGGTGCGGTGTGGGCGCCGAGCGTATCCGACCCCGGTGTCACTGAAAAATCAACGATCGGTTCCCGGAAAGGGTGACGCTCACACGTCCTTTTGACACGGACGGGTGCGCGTTCTACGCTCCGTGTCAGATGGCGGAGCCATTTCTGCGGTACCAATTCCCAGTGGAGGACGGAATTCCCCATGCGCGGTTCCGCTGCCTCGGACGGCTCCGTGTGGTCGCGGCTGCCGCACGAACTCGGCGACGCGGTGCGCCCGCGGATCCCCGAGATCGCCCGGGCCTGCATCGACGCGATCGCCGCCGAGATTCCGGAATATTCCCGGAGTTTCGCGCGCGGGCCCGAGCGGGCCGTCGCGGTGGAGCGGGCGCGGCGCGGCATCGAGCGGGACGTCGACCGCGTCGGCACGCCCTGGATGTGGCAGGCCGACCGGCTGGCCGGGTTCCGCGGCCACGGGCGTGAAGCGTTCCACAATGGTCTGAGCCGCGAGGCCGTGCAGGCGGCCGTGCGCGTGTCGAGCCGGGTCACCTGGCGCTGGATCGCCGACATCGCGCGGGAAGCCGGGCTGTCCGGTGACGTCCTCTACGGCGCCGCGGAAGGGATGTTCGCCGACGTCGAGACGTCGATGGCGGCCGTCGCCGAGGGGTACAGCGCGGCGGAAGCGGCGGTGGCCGGCACCGGCGAACGGCACCGCCGCCTGCTGCGCGCGGTGCTCGGCGGCCGCATGCCGGCCGCTGAGACATTTCCAGAACTGGACGGTCTGATCGCCGCCTCCGGCCTGCCGGTGCCCGAGCGGGTCGCCGCGGTGGCGTTCCGCGCGCTGCCCGGTGCGCCGGAATTCCCGCCCGGGCTGCTGCCGGAGCACGTTCCCGCCGACCCGGCCGGCGACCCGCCGGCGGCGCTCACCCCCGCCCCGGACGTCGACCTGGCCGGCCTCGCCGGGCTGCCGCCGGGCTGGACGGCCGCGGTCGGGCCGCTGGTTCCGCCGTCCGACGCACCCGAGTCGTTCCGGATCGCCCGCCGCGCCGTCGACCTGGCCGCCCGCGGCCTGCTCGACGCGCCGGGCCCGGTGATCTGGTGCCGCGACCACGTGACGACGCTGCTGCTGCTCGCCGACGAGTTCCTGGTCGCCCAGCTGGCCACGACGACGCTGGAGCCGTTGTCCGGCTTGTCCGGCCGCCGCCGCGAGCAGCTGGCCGAAACGCTGCTGGCGCTGGTCCGGACCAGGGGGAGCGCCCCGGAGCTGGGCCGGCAGCTCGACCTGCACCCGCAGACGATCCGGGCCCGGCTCAAGAAGCTGGCGGAGCTGTTCGGCGACCGCCTGGACGACCCCGGCGAGCGGCTGCGGCTGGAGCTGGCGCTGCTGGCCGAGCAGGCCCTACCGGACCAGGGCTGAGGCCCGCCGTGGTTCGGCCGCCGCCGCGCGCGGGAACACCCACCGCCGGTACCCCCACCAGCGGAACGCCGTCCCGAGCAGGGTGCCCAGGAGCATCCCGGCGACGAAGTCCGCGACCTCCTGCGCCGCGTAACCGACGTAGGGCACGGACAGGTGCAGCACGTACCGCGACACCAGCGGCGGCACGAGATTCACCGCCACCGCGCCCGCGTTGACGGCGAAGAACAGGGTCGCTTCCCGCACCCGGCCGTGGCCGCCGCGGGTGGCGAACGACCAGCGCCGGGACAGCAGGTACGCGAACGCGGTGGCGAGGACGGTGGCGACCGCGAGGGCCGTCACCGGCTTCTCCCGGAACACGGTGAACTTCAGGCTGTAGTCGCCCAGTAGGGTGACTCCGTACGCGGCCGAACCGACGACGGCGAAGCGGAGCAGCTCTCGCGGCTCGGGCATGGTTCCTCCAGGTGACGCCGACAGGGCGGAGGTCTTTCGATGGCACGGACGGGCGGGGAGGGCGAACTTCCTTCGGTCGCCGAACTGGTGAACCTTTCGCAGACGAAGCCGCTGATGATCCGCGGCGAACTCGACGCGAAGCTCGCCGAGGAGGCGGCCTCCGGACCCGAGCCCGCGCCGGACCCGCTGGCCGTGCTCGACGCCGAGCCGGCGGACTCTCCCGGCGACGACGAGCGCCCGCGGGAGACCCCGCCCGCCGACCGGTCCCGCCGCGCGAAGCCCTACGTCCTGGCCGCGGGCGCGGCCGTCGGGCTGGGGCTGGCGGCGGTCGTGCTGTTCCAGCCGCACCAGGTGGGCGGGACAGCTGTCCCACCACCCGGGGCGGTCGTCCCGCCGGCCGCGCCGGCGACGTCGAGCGAAGGGCTGGAGACGATGAGCGCCTCCGCCGCCGCACCGCCCCTCACGGCCAAGGTGCGCGACTCTCCGGCCGAGACGACGAGCATGCCCTCGGCGGCGGGCCGCAAACCGGCCCGCGCCGAGCCGCCGGCCCCGTCGACGACCTCGCCGCAGGACCAGTGGCGCGAGTACGTGAGCTCGGTGATCAGCTCCTGGCAGCAGCACCCGCGGGGCGGCCGCAACCGCTGACGCGGCTGGTGGCCGCGGATAGCGGTGCGGGGATGCGGCTGGTGGCCGCGGCACCCGCGCGGGGGTGGAACGGTAGGTGGTTCGCCGCCGCGGGGGAATCGTCGCGGCGGCGCGGCTGGTGGCGGCGGGGAATCGGCGCGGCTGCGTGGCTGGTGGCGGCGGGGAATCGGCGCGGGTGTGCGGCTGGTGGCAGCGGGGAATCGGCGCGGGTGTGCGGCTGGTGGCGGCGGGCAGCTGTGCGGCTTGTGGCCGCGGCCCCGCGCGGGGGTGGAACCGTGGCCGGACCGCGGCGGAACCGGCGACCGCCATCCGCCCCACCGAACCGCCGCCCGCACTCCCCGCCCGAGTCGCCGATCAGCAGTTCGGCGTCGCCGGCTTGCCCGCTATCCGGTCCTTCACGAACGCCAGGACGTCCGCGTTGCCCGTGTACACCAGCGTGATGTGGTCCGTGTCGTAGGTCTTCCACGTCTCCTGGACCCCGGCCGCGCAGTACGTCCGGTGCAGCGCGTCCGCCTGCGCGAACTGCACCAGCTGGTCACCCGTCGCGTGGTACTGGAACACCGGGACCCGGGGTGGTGTCCCGCCCAGCTTGTTCTCGTTCAACCGGGCCACCCACGCCGGCTTGATGTAGCCCGGGCCGGTCGTGTAGTCCGCGATCTTCTGGTTCGCGTACGTCGTGAGCAGCTCGAACGTGCACGCGCTCTGCTGCATCTCGGCCAGCTTCGCGCGGCCGTTGCCGCTCAGGAACGAGTCCAGCTGCAGCTCCGGGTACGCCCGGTCGAGACCCAGCAGCGCGTACGCGAACACGCCGAAGCCGAACTTGCCGTCGAGCTGCAGCGTCACCTGGACCAGGTCCGCCGGCACCCCGCCGGCCGCGACGCCGACCAGGTTCAGCTCCGGGGCGTACGACGGCTGCAGCTCGCCGGCCCACGCCGCCGCGCCGCCGCCTTGGGAATACCCGCGGAAGACCACCTTCGCCGACGGGGACAGCCCGGCCGCGGGGAGGCGCTGCGCCGCGCGGACCGCGTCGATCACCGCGGGGCCTTCGGACCGGCCCACCACGTACGTCGTCTTCGGCGCCGGCTGGTAGCCCTCGTAGTCCGGGACCGCCACCGCGTACCCCGCGTCGAGCAGGTCGTCCAGGCCCGGCTGCTCGTAGAACGCGCCGATGCCGATCATCGCCGACGGCGTGCAGGCGAACGCCGGGCCGTGCGTGCCCGGGGCGAACGCGACGATCGGGGCCGTCGCGCGGTCGGCGCTCTTCGGCACCAGCACCGTGCCGGTGACCGCGTCGGGCTGCCCGAGCGCGTTGGTCGACAGGTACATCACCTGCCACGCGTCGACCGACGCCTGGCGCGGACCCGCGGAAGACGGCCGCCAGCGGAGCACGTCACCCGGCTTGCCCGCGGGCAGCGGGGACGGCGGGACGTAGAAGGAGTCGCCCGGAGCAGCCGGGTCGTCGGCGGCCGCCGGAGGGGCGAGCGCCGCGGTCAGGACCACCGCCACCAGCGCGGCCAGCACGCGGCGGGCGGTCACGAGCCCGTCCCGTAGACGCGCTTGCAGGTCGCGGACTCGCTGAAGGCCAGGTTCAGCTCCGGGTTGGCCTTGAGGTCCTTGATCGGGCCCTCCGGGTCGGCGAGCTTGCCCATCGTCGCGTCGGCGTCGGAAATGGCCCGGCGCAGGCCGGCCTGATCGGTCACCGTCGCCTGCTCCATCCTGGTCTTCGTTTCGGCGAGCTTGCTGCGCGTCTCGGTGAGGTTGCCGGTGGCTTTGTCCACAACGGACTGTCCATCCGGGACGGGCGGGACGCCGGCCGTGCGGATGCCGCCCGCCATGTCGTCGAGGGCGGACCCGAGCCGGCCCAGGAAGCCGACCATCGCGTCCCGGGTCTTCACCGGGTCGGCGTCGTCGACCGCCGGCGGCTGGGAGAGCTTCGCCGAGCCCGCGGCGACACCGGTGCACACCTTGTCGACCCAGGCGAGCGCGGCCGGATCGGCGTGGCGGCCCGGGTCGGGCGGGGCGTCCGAACCGCAGGCGGCACCCGACAGAAGCGCGGCCGCCGACATCGCGAGCACCGCGCTGTGCATTCTTTTCATGGGTTTCGAAGCTACGCGCCGCGCTCGCGCGCGAGCAAGCAGAGAATAGGCGGTTGGCACTCGCGTCAACATTTCGGAACCCGGATTTGTCACGCGGGTCAGCGGTTCGCGGGGGGCGCTGTGCTGGGGAAACCTTCCCGGGCCTGCTAGGAATGCGGCCGGTCCGGCGTGCCGGTGTGACAAATTGCCCTGCCCGCGTGACGTTTTCACGTATAGCCCTTGATTGCCGCCGGTTCCGCTCGTTAGCTTACCGTTCGGTAGCGATTTCGAAGAATAGCGCCGCCGTTCCGTATCACTGTTGATACACGGAAGGACCATCGTGAGTCACCCAACAGGCAAGAAGAAGACGGTTGCGGCCGCCGCGGCCGCGGCGGCGGTCGGGCTCATCGCCACCGCGCTCGTCGCCGGGGCGCAGGCCAGCGCCGCCGACCCGATTTCGCTGACGCTGAACTACCACTGCACGTTCCCGCTGGTGGGTTCGCAGTCGCTGAAGGTGGTGATCAACACCGACCTGCCGGCCACGGTGAACACCGGGCAGCCCACCGGCGCGTTCGACATCAAGGCCGTGTCCACCATCAACGCGGACACCGTCAGCGGCCTCAGCCTGATCGGCGCCACGACCCTGGAAGGCACCGCCACCGCGAGCGCGACCGTGGCCGCGCCGAGCCTCAACCTGCCGGTCAGCGTCCCGATCACGCTGGACAAGACGAACATCCCGGCTTCGGGAGAGATGAACATCAACGCCGCCGGCAAGACGCCGTCGCTGACGTTCACCCAGGCCGGCCAGGCGAAGATCACCGTCGGCGACCTCAACCTCAAGGTCACCCCGCGCAAGGCCGACGGCTCGGTCACCGGCATCACGCCGGACGGCACGATCGACGCGCCCTGCACGCAGGACAGCGGGCAGAACAACACCCTCGCCACGATCACCATCAACGGTGGTGGCGGGACGACCACCCCGCCCACCACGACCCCGCCGGTCACCACGCCGCCGACGACCACGCCGCCGGTGACGACCCCGCCCACGACCACGCCGCCGGGCGGGGGCATCAAGTACTCCTTCGGCATCACCGGGCAGACCGCGCTCAAGTCGCTCGGCAGCACCGCGCCGATCACCGGCTCGTTCGACGCCGACGTGGACCTGGCCAACAAGAAGTTCACCGGCAGCCTGCAGCTGAACCCGACGCACACCGACTTCAAGCTGTTCGGCTTCCTGCAGGGCAGCTCGGACGTCAAGGTCGTGCAGAACGGCCCGCAGACCGGTGAGCTCGTCGGCACCGGCTTCAAGGCGCACATCAAGTTCGACACGTTCCTCACCACGGTCAACCTGTTCGGCATCCCGATCAGCACCGACCCGAAGTGCGGCACGGTCAGCTCCTCGACCAGCGAGATGACCACCGGCCCCGACTTCGACCTGCTCAAGGGCGGCAAGCTGTCGGGTACCTACTCGCTGTCCGCGCTGCAGAACTGCGGTTCGCTCAACGACATCATCAGCGCCTTCGCCAAGAGCGACGGCAACTCGCTGGACCTGAACCTCACCAAGAAGTGACCCGAACTGCCGGCCCCCGCTGCGCGCCGACTGTGCCGCGGCGGGGGCCGGTGCCACGTCTCGAGAAAGGGGAGCGCCCGTGCGGATCGCCCGGTCGTTGCTCGCCGCCTGCGTGCTCGCTCTCGCCGTCGCCACGCCCGCGGCGGCGTCGACGCCGATCGCCAAGAAGCTGGGTTTCACCTGCCCGTTCCCGTTGATCGGGCTGCAGAAGCTGGACGTGGAGATCAAGGCGTCGTTCACGGTGCCGTCCGCGCCCGGCGGCACGTTCACGACCGGGGACCTCGCGGTGGCGGTGACCGTGCCCGACAAGTCCGCCCGCGGCCTGGCCCTGGTCGGCGCGGCGAGCATCGAGGGGACGGCGTCCGCAGGGGTGACGCTGGCCAACGGCTCGCTGACGCTCCCGCTGAGCCTGCCGCTGACGGTGGCGAAGACGGCGGTGCCCGCGTCGGGGCCGTTCACCACGAACGCGGCCGGCTCGGTCCCGCCGGTCCGGCTGCCGAACGCCGGCCGGACGACGCTGACGATCGGGAACTTCAGCACCCGCCTCACGCCGAAGAAGGCGGACGGCTCGTACACCGGGCTCGGCTCGTTCACCTCGGACTGCACGCTCGACCCGGGGCAGGACCCGGTGCTGCTTTCGTTCGACCTGGGCGGCACGGCTTCCCACGACTACGGCGTGACCGGCTCGACGACGTTGAAGACACTGGCGGCGACCGCGCCGGTGACCGGGTCGTTCGCCGTGCCGGCGTTCGGCCCGGCGTTCGACCGGACGCGGGCGGAGTTCAAGGTGCTCGGGTTCGTGCCCGGGACGGCCGACCTGCAGTTCACCCCGGACGGCCCGCAGACCGGCGAACTGCGTGACGGCGGGTTCGTCGCGCACGCGAAGCTGGCGCTGGCCGTGCCGCAGGTGACGCTCTTCGGGCTCCCGGTCGGCGACGCCGGTTGCCGGGCGAGCGCGCCGGTCCCGGTCGACCTGACGACGGGCACCGGGTTCGCGCTCGCGTCGGGCGGTCCGGTGAGCGGGACGTACACGATCCCGCCGCTGACCGGCTGTGGCGCGTTCACCGCGTACCTGAGTTCTTTGGTGCAGGGCGAGGGGAACACGTTCGCCCTGACGTTGACTGCGCGCTGACTGCCGCTCACCCGATCCGGGTATACGTGGGGGAATGCGCCGAACCACTGTGGGGACTCTGGTCGTTGTCACGCTGCTCGCCACCGCCGCGCCCGGGGAGGCGGCCGGCCTGAGCCGGGACCCGGTGGTGGTGATCCACGACCGGGACCACGCGTTGCACCTCCTCAACGGCGGCGCGACCGACGACGAGCTGACGCTGCGGACGCAGACGCTGGCGTCGAACGCGTGGGCGTTCTTCCGGGGCACTTCGCCGCTGTACTACCGCGATCTCGGCGAACTGCCGCCGTCCGCCTACGCCACGGCGGGCGGTGACGTGTGGCTGACCGGCGACGCGCACCTGGAGAACACCGGCGCGGACCGCGGCGCGGACAACGAGGAGCAGTTCGCCATCACCGACACCGACGACGCCTGGCGCGGGTCGTGGACGTGGGAACTGCGCCGCGAAGCCGTGTCGATCGTGCTCGCCGGCCGGGCCGGTGGCCGCAGCGCGAGCCGGATCGCCGGCGACGTCGACACGTTCGTCGCCGAGTACGCCCAGTGGATCGCGAAGTTCCACGGGACGGACGACGAAGCGAGCTGGCGGCTGACCGCGGCCAACACCTCCGACCTGGTCGGGGACCTGATCGACGAGTCCGCCGGCGACAAGCGGGCCGACCTGCTCGCGAAGTGGACCACCGGCGGCCACTTCACGAGCGATCCGCAGCTGCAGACCGTGTCCGCGGCGACGCGCACCCAGCTCACCGACGCGGTCGCGGCCTACCGGACGACCGCGGGCAAGCCGCTGAAGGCGGCCGAAGCCGTCGTGAAGGACGTCCGCCGCCGCACCGGCGCGGGCACCGGCAGCCTGGGCCGGTTCCGCTGGTACGTGCTGGTCGAGGGGGCCACGACGGCGAGCTCCGACGACCGGATCCTGGAGCTCAAGCAGGAGGTCGGCCCGGCGCCGGAACCGCTCGCGCCGAACGCCACGACGCTGACCGGCGGGCAGCGCCCGGCGCTGGCCCTGCGGTGGCTGGCCGCCCAGTCGGACCCCCTCGCCGGCTGGGCGAGCGTCGGCAGCACGCCGGTACTGGTGAAGGAGAAGTCGCCGTTCGCCGAGGACCTGAAGATCGGTGACCTGACGACGTCGGCGATCCGGGACGACACCGTCCGGGACGTCGGCCGGCTGCTCGCCGCCGCGCACGCCCGCGCCGACCAGGACATCCCCGGCACCGGGCTCGCGTACTCGGCGGACGCGGCGATCGACGGCGCCATCACGTCGGTCTCCGGGCTGCAGGCCGAGACGCGGGCCTTCGCGACGGGCTACGCCGACCAGGTCACCGGCGACTGGCAGGCGTACGTTGCCGCGAAGAACAGCGGACGGCCCCTCTTCTGACGCTCACCGGGGCCGGAACATCCGCGTGAACCCGGCGCCGGCCAGGACCAGTGCGGCCAGGAAGAACCCGCCGTGCACGAAGTTGCGCGTCACGACGTCCCCGACGAGCTGCACCACGAGATCCACGACGCCGAGCCCGCCGGCCACCGCGAGCACCGGGTGGGCGCCCTTGACACGCCGGTACGCGGCGTACACGAGCAACGCCCAGAGCGCGGCGCAGCCGGCGAACAGGAGCACGGCGACCGGGAGCGGAACGGCTCCGGTGATCGCGGTGTGGCTGCCGGTCAGCCGCCCGGCCAGCGTCCCGAGGAACCAGCACGCCGTCGCACCCCACCAGGCGAGGGCGGCGGACGGGGCCATCCGGGCAGCGTAGGCACGGGACGCCGGCTTCCGGCACGGCCGTGACCCGAACCGTTATCGACCCGGTGTCCCACCGGGGTGCTATAAAACGCTACCCCGGTGGGACCGGTTCCACGGCCGTAGGCGGCCGCCGCCGGTGCCGCTAGGGTTGATCGTCTGGAAGTGCTGGCGCAAGAGCAGCCGAACGGGAGACGCCGGTGACCGCCGCGCTCGACTCATCGTGGGATCCCCGCACACGCCTGCGGGTGCTCCTGATCGAGGACGACGACGGCGACGCGCTGCTGGTCGAGGAGATGCTGGCGGACACGGCCACGCCGCATTCGCTCGAACGCGTCGAGACGCTCGCCGCCGCGCTGAGCGGCCCGCTCACCGCCGACTGCGTCGTGCTCGACCTGCAGCTGCCCGACGCCATGGGGCTGTCCGGCCTGACCAAGCTCGGCCAGCACGCGCCCGGCGTCGCGGTGGTCGTCCTGACCGGGCAGCACGACCAGGCCACCGGCGTCGCCGCGGTCGCCGCCGGTGCGCAGGACTACCTCGTCAAGGACCAGGTCGACGGCCCGCTGCTGGTGAAGGCGCTGCGGTTCGCCCGCGAACGCAAGCGCGCCGAGCAGGTCGAGCAGCAGTTCCTCCAGCAGCAGCTGCTCGCGCGGGAGAACGCGCGGCTCGAACGCGGCCTGCTGCCCAGCCCGCTGCTGCGCGACCCGCACCTCGACCTCGCCGCCCGCTACCGGCCCGGCCGCAACGGTTCGCTGCTGGGCGGCGACTTCTACGACGCGATCGAGCTCGCCGACGGCACGGTGCACATGATGATCGGCGACGTCTGCGGGCACGGCCCGGACGAGGCCGCGCTCGGCGTCGCGCTGCGGATCGCGTGGCGCTCGCTGGTGATGGCCGGCCTGCCGATGGCCGACGTGCTGAGCATGGTCGAGCGGGTACTGGTGCACGAGCGGATCGAGCCGCTGTTCGCCACCGTCTGCATGGTCGTCGTCGCGCCGGACCGAAGATCCCTGCGGCTGTCGCTGGCCGGGCACCTGCCGCCGCTGCTGCTCACACCGGGGGACGGGCACCTGCTCTCCGGGGAACGCCTCGGCGTCCCGCTCGGCGTCGTCGAGGGCGCCAAGTGGGACGCACTGGACGTGCCGCTGGAGCCGGGGTGGTCGCTGCTGCTGTACACCGACGGCGTGTTCGAGGGCCGCGTCGGGGCCGGGTCCGAGCGGCTGGGCCACGAGCGGATGGCCGCGATCGTGCTCGACATCAAGCAGCAGACCGGCATCCACAACCGGGCCCTGCTCGACGAGCTGATCGCCCGCGCCGAACGGCTCAACTCCGGCCCGCTCGACGACGACGTCGCCCTCGCCCTGCTCAGCCACGACCCGGGAGACACGGCCGATGAGCGGTGACGCACGCGGCTGGCCGATCCGCCGCCGCCTGGCCATCCTCGCCGCCGTCGAAGCGGTGCTGCTGGTCGGCGCCCTGATCGCCGGCGGGATCGCCCTGCACGACCTGACCGAGGCCCGCACCCGCCTGCTCGACGTGATCGCGCCGCAGCGGCTGGCCGCGACCCAGCTGTCGACCGCGCTGCTGAACCAGGAGAGCGGCGTCCGCGGCTACCAGCTCGGCCGGCAGCCGGAGTTCCTCGTCCCCTACACCGACGGCGTCCGCGCGCAGGCCGACGCCGTCACCCAGCTGCGGCAGCTCGGCGCGGCCCCGGGCACCCGGATCGGCGACGACCTCGCGGCCGTCCTCCGCGCGGCCGGCGCCTGGCAGGCCGCGGCCGCGCCGACCGTCGCCCCCGGCGCGCCGCCGGTCACCGCGGCCGAGGTCGAGCGCGGCCGGGCGCTGTTCGTCGACGTCCGCAAGGCCCTCGACACGCAGCTCGACCACCTCGCCGCGATCCGCGACGCCGGCCGCGCCGACCTGGACGCGGCGGCGAAGTTCCTCAACGCGATGTTCGTGGTCATCGGCGGCTTGGTCCTGCTGTTGTTCGCCATGCTGTTCGTCGGGCTGCGGCGGGTGATCACCCGGCCGATCCTGCGGCTGGCCGGCGAGGTCCGCCAGGTCGCCGACGCCGACATCCACCACCCGGTGCACGGCAGCGGCCCGCGTGAGATCGCCCAGCTCGGCGCCGACGTCGAGGCGATGCGGCAGCGCATCCTCGACGAGGTCGCCGAGCTCGAACGGGCGCACGCGCTGCTCGACCGGCGGACGCGTGAGGCGGAGGAGTCCAACGCGATGCTGGACCGGCGGACGCGTGAGGCGGAGGAGTCCAACGCGATGCTGGACCGCCGGACGCGAGAGCTCGAGCGGTCCAACGCCGACCTGGAGCAGTTCGCGTACGTCGCTTCGCACGACCTGCAGGAGCCGCTGCGGAAGGTGGCGAGCTTCTGCCAGCTGCTCCAGCGGCGCTACCAGGGCCTGCTCGACGAGCGCGGCGAGCAGTACATCGAGTACGCCGTCGACGGCGCGAAGCGGATGCAGGTGCTGATCAACGACCTGCTCGCGTTCTCCCGGGTCGGCCGGAAACCGGGCGAGCAGGTGGTGGCCGACGCGGGTGCGCTGGTCGACGACGCGCTCGCGAACCTGGAGGTGGCGCTGTCGCTGAGCGGGGGCAAGGTCACCCGCGGCGAGCTGCCCGAGGTGCGCGTCGAGCCGGCGCTGATGACGGCGGTGTTCCAGAACCTGATCGGCAACGCGCTGAAGTTCAAGGGCGAGACGCCGCCGGAGGTGCGGGTCACCGCGGAACGCGACGGCGGCGACTGGGTGTTCTCGGTGGCGGACAACGGGATCGGCATCGACGCGGAGTACGCCGAACGGGTGTTCGCGCTGTTCCAGCGGCTGCACACGCGGTCGGCGTACCCGGGCACCGGCATCGGCCTGGCCCTGTGCCGCCGGATCGTCGAGCACCACGGCGGCCGGATCTGGCTCGACACGGAAGCCGCGGACACGACCTTCCGCTTCACCCTGCCCGCCCGCGAGGACAAGGGGACCGCATGACGCAGGCGCCCGTACCGATCGACATCCTGCTCGTCGAGGACGACCCCGGGGACGTGCTGATGACCCGGGAAGCGTTCGCGCACCACAAGATCCGCAACCCGCTGCACGTCGCGGAGGACGGCGTCGAGGCGCTCCGGTTCCTGCACCGCGAAGGGCCGTTCCGGGACTCCCCGCGGCCGGGGCTGATCCTGCTCGACCTCAACCTGCCCCGCAAGGACGGCCGGGAGCTGCTCGGCGAGATCAAGGAGGATCCCGCGCTGCGCACGATCCCGGTGGTCGTGCTGACGACGTCGGAGGCGGAGGAGGACATCCTGCGCAGCTACGAGCTGCACGCCAACGCCTACGTCACCAAGCCGGTCGACTTCGAGAAGTTCGTCGAAGTGGTCCGGAAGATCGACGATTTCTGGGTCACCGTGGTCCAGCTGCCCCACCGGTAGCCGTTTGGCGGTGAGTGGGGCACGATGGGTGGCCGTGCCCCCTTCGACGCCCGACCTCCCCGCCACCGAACTGGCGGTCACCCTGGACTGGCGCGGCCGGACCGCGGTGCTGGCCGTGGCGGGGGAAATCGACCTGGTCAGCGCGCCGGAGTTCGGGGAGGTCGTCGACGTGGTGCTGGCCGGCGGACC
This sequence comes from Amycolatopsis sp. CA-128772, assembly GCF_002904295.1. Lineage (GTDB taxonomy): Bacteria > Actinomycetota > Actinomycetes > Mycobacteriales > Pseudonocardiaceae > Amycolatopsis. The sequence continues at coordinate 8,756 of NZ_PPHG01000054.1, read as the reverse complement.
GGAGAAGCTGGTGGTCGACCTGCGCGAGGTCACGTTCTTCTGCTCGGCGGGCCTGCAGGTGCTCGCGGCCGCCCACCGCCGGCTGGCCGAGCGCGCGCTGCGGGTGGTGAGCGACTCCGCGGTGACGTCCGGACCGCTGAAGACGACCGGCCTCGACACGTGGATCGGCCTCCACGCAACGGTCGACGAAGCACTCGAATGAGGCGAACGCGGATGCAGGAACCGTTCCGTTGCCACGGCGTGCCCGCGGTCCCGGACGCCCTCCGCCGCCTGCGTCACGAGCTCATGGCGTGGGTACTGGCGGCCGGCGTCGACGAAGCCCGGGCCGGCGACATCGTGCTGGCCAGCTACGAGGCCCTGGCGAACGTGGCCGACCACGCCTACGACGGTTCGGGGGACGGGCAAGTCGACGTCGACGCGTCGGTGTTCCCGGACCGGGTCGAGGTGGTGATCACCGACCACGGCCAGTGGCGCGCCCCGGTACCGGACACCCAGCCGGTCTCGTTGCGGGGCCGCGGTTTGCTGCTGCTACGGGCGAGCGCCGACCGGGCGGACATCTCACCGGGCGACTCGGGCACGGTCGTGACCCTGGCCTGGGACTTGGACCCGGTCCCGGACGCACGCTGACGGCCAGTCGTGAGTGGTAAGGAGGCGTTCACCGCCCATTCCGTCCCACCTTCTGTCGACGTCAAGGCGGACGACGACAGGGTTGCTGGTGGTCAGGTAGGTGGCCGTTGGTTCTAGACTCCCCACGGCCGTCTGTCGAAAGTTCCGGAGACGGATGAGCTGGAGAAGATGAAGGACCAGCACGCCGATACATCCAAGTTGATCGAGCGGGTCGCGACGTGCTCGGGCTGGACCTGTTGGACGGGCAGGCGCCATGGGAGTGCTGCGTCCCTTTGTGAGGGCCGGGAGCGGCCGTTCACGCGGTCGGGTCCGAGAATCGGGCGGGTGCGGGTGCGGCATACAGGCGGGTTGTCCCACCGCTCGTCGTTCGGCGCCTTCAGGCCCATCAACCCACCCTGCCGCACCGGTTGCCGCAGACCCTATCGCTCACTGAACGTCTCCTACAACGCTTATCTTCGCGTACAGACCTATCGTGAGTGACCATGGCCGTGTTACGCGAAGTAAGTATCGGTTCAGATGCTGATCAAGCAAGTGAATGTATCGACTTGGGCGAGAAGATGCACCTATACGACGCCGGTGTTAGCGTGCCAGCATGACTGCAGCGGACGGCTATCGTGGCGACATTCGTGACGGTGACATTCAAGCTTTGGCTGAGCGTGTTACGAAGAGCGCGTACAATAAGTACGTCCGACGGATTCGACTCAAGAAGGTGCGAGCCTTCGAGGACCGCGAAGTGTCTTTCGACTTTCCCGTAACAGCTCTGGTGGGGCCAAATGGGGCCGGGAAGACGACCGTTCTCGGTGCAGCTGGACTCATATACAAGGACGTTCAACCAAGGCGATTCTTCGCTAAAAGTGCAAAATATGACGCCAGCATGCTTAACTGGCGCATTGAGTACGATCTGATTGACAAGGGATTGCAGCAATCCACCACCCAGCGTACTGCAAGCTTCCGGCAAGCTAAGTGGAACCGCGACGCTTTGGCGCGAGACGTTTTGGTATTTGGAGTTACGAGGACGGTTCCTGCAAGCGAACGACTAGAACTTCGAATAGCCGCGGGCCCTCGCTTTACTGCGAAAAGCGAAGAAGAACTTACTCAGGACGTAGTCAAGGCTGCAGAATGGATCCTAGGGAAGAAGATCGAGGGATTCAGTCGCCTTTTTCTTGACCAAAAAGGCCGGGTAACCCTGCTTACGGCAAAGACGCCGGCAGGTAATTATTCGGAATTTCATTTCGGAGCAGGTGAGGCATCGATTATCAAGATGATCTCAGGAATCGAGAGGGTAAGTGATAATAGCCTTATTCTGATAGAAGAGATCGAGAATGGCCTGCATCCTGTGGCGACTCGGCGTATGGTCGAGTATCTACTTGACGTCGCAAAACGCAAAGGCGCGCAGGTCATTTTCACAACTCACAGCAACGACGCGCTCGACCCTCTTCCTGATCAGGCTATATGGTCTGTTTATGGGGGTGAAGTACTTCAGGGCAAATTGGACATACGCGCATTGCGAACTCTCACGGGCGAAACGGATGCAGTTCTCGCTATCTACGTTGAGGACTCTTTTGCTGAGGCGATGGTGGCCACTGCGCTCCGAAGCGAGGGAGTTAATCTCGACGGCCTACGCATACATGGCATGGGTGGAGAGGCAAATGCTCGTATAGTAAATAAGCAACGAAACCTTGATCCAGCAAAAACCTTTCCTTCTATCTGCATTCTTGACGGCGATCAGGCTGGGCATTTTTCAGTGACTGAGCGAGTATTTCTGCTGCCCGGCGAGACGTCGCCAGACGCGTATGTATTCGAGGTCGTGCGGTCGAATCTAAACTTGAATGCCGCACGGCTAACCGTCGCGTTGGGTCTGCCAATAGAAGAGCAGGGTCGCGTTGTCAGTGTTGTTGGGCAACGAGCGCTTACGAACCAAGATCGTCACGTGGTCTACGCTCAGATTGGCGGCGACTTAGGATTTATTCCAGAATCGTACGTCAAGCAGGTATTCTTGAATGAATGGGTTAATGCAACACATGATTCGAAATGGTTAGTCGATCAATTAACTGAGGTATTCTCGGAAGTTGGAATCATTGCTTCAGAAGGTAATGCGAAGTGATTAATGTATTCCAAGTCCTTCAATCATAGCTCCTTGGTGCCGCCCCGGCTATTTCGGCATGCACTCTGCCACGCGTCGAACGTTGGTTCTACTTGCTGTGAGCAGCGGGAACGCCTGTTGAACCACCTTGAAGCGCTGCGAGTCGTCGTCGCCCGTGCCGGTGAGTTGTGCAGTCGGTTGTGAAGGCACACTAAAGCCGAGGGTAACTGACTGATTTGGCGCGTCGCATCTTGGACGGCGTGGGACCGTTTTCAGGCAGCCGCCTCACTCGGGACGAACAAAAGCTTCCGTTGCGCAACCGATGTTGGATCCGATCCGTCTCCGGCAGGCTCAAGCGTCGGCTGGCCCTTGTGGACAGAGTCAGCCACCGAAAGCCAGGGCGCGTGTAGATAACCGATACGTTCATCGCGTTCTGTGCATCCAGCGCACCCAATGTGGCGTTCGGTGCGTCTGACGCACCGAACGCCACATTGGGGTGCTACTTGGCCACCGCACCGGTCTTCGGGTCCAGCGCGACCTTCCGCGCCTTCGGCCACCAGAAGTCGAACATCCCGTTGAGCGACCCCGCCCGCGAGTCGAACGACGAGTCGCCGATCCGGCCGGCGAACCAGTTGTCCTCGATGAACTTCAGGACCGAGGTCTGGTCCGTCAGCGTGTGGTCGACGTGGTTCACCTTGCTGAACGGCGAAACCACCAGCAGCGGCAGCCGCGGGCCGTAGCCGCAGCGGTCCGCGTACGTGCCCATCGTCGTCGGCTTGGCCGTGCAGATCGCCTGGTCCTGCGAGGCGTCGTGCGAGCCGTTGACGATCGGGGACTTCTGGTGGTCGTACCAGCCGTCCGAGTCGTCGTAGGCCAGGACGATCGCCGTCGAGCGCCAGTCGAGGGACTGCTGGATCCTGTTGATCTCGCCGACCACGAACTGCTGCTCGTCCAGCGGGTCCGAGTAGCCGGCGTGGCCGTCCTGGTACTCCGGCGCCTTGAGGAAGCTGACCGCGGGCATCGAGCCGGCCTGCAGGGCGTCGTTGAAGTCCGAAATGTCGTACTGGTGGTTCGCGCGGTCGGTCTGGCCGATCGCGTGCACCGACGACGGCGGCAGGTGCTTCGGGTTCGCCGTCGACGGGTAGTACTGGAACGGCTCGTGGTGCGGGCTGTAGTCGACGACGGAGTTGCCGCCGATGTTCGTGTGCTTCTGGCCGCACACCGCGTAGCCGCCGGCCTCGCCGGTCGGGCGGAAGCCGCCCTGGAACCAGCCCCACGTCACGTGGCGCTGGTTGAGCAGGTCACCGATGTTGCGGCCGTGCATCGTGGCCAGGTTGTCCTTGCTCGTGTGGTTCTTGCCCGAGCAGTCGTCCCACGCGGGGTCCGGGTCGTTGATCATCGTGCCGACGCCGCTCGGGTCCGGCGACTGCACGGCGTAGGCGTCGCTGACCGGCTCGTGCGTCACCGGGTCGACCGCCTGGACGCCGTGGGTGTTGCCCGAGATCAGGTCGATCGCGCCCGGGCTGGACGGCCCGAACACGGTGTTGAACGAGTTGTCGTTCAGCGCGTAGTGCTGGGCGTAGTTCCACATGCCGGTGACGGTGTTGCCGTCGTAGTAGTCCATCACCAGGCCGGGCTCGCCGAACAGGATCGGCTGGCCGGTGCACTTGTCCGTCTCGGTCTTCTCGACGAACTTGTCCATCTTGCCGCCGTTGAAAGCGGCCTGCTCGGCGCCGTAGTTGTGGTTCTGGTCGCAGGTCAGCGCCTGCTCGTGGGTCAGCCGCTTGGGGTTGTAGGCGTTCGGGTTGGCGGTCAGCAGCTTGTGGTCCAGGCCGTTGACCTTCGGGGTGCCGTGCGCGGCGGTGAACGGCGTGCCGTCGGTGTTGGCCGCGTCCGGGTAGGTGCCGAAGTAGTGGTCGAACGAGATGTTCTCGCCGAAGATCACCACGACGTGCTTGATCGGGGTCGCCGTGGGGATCCACTGCGCCGGGAACGGGTGCAGCGGCCGGGCGTCCGCGGTGCTCGCCGCGGAGCCGGTGGCGACGGCCAGGACGGCGACCGAGGCGAGGGCCCCGGCGCTGAGCAGGCCACGCCGTCGCCGGCGCGTCTTTCTGTCCACAGTGGATTCCTTTCGTGGGGGCTTCGCTCACGCGAGCAGGGAGCGCCCGAAGTGGTCGTCCGGGCCGGTGACGCCCGGCAGCGCGAAGAAGTAGCCGCCGCCGAACGGGGAGATGTAGTCGGTCAGGGGTTCGCCGGCCAGCCGCGTCTGGACCGCCTCGAACTGGCGCTCGAGGTCCTGCTGGTAGCAGACGAACAGCAGGCCCATGTCCAGGTTGCCGTTGCTGTCGATGCCGCGGTCGTAGTTGACCGCGCGGCGCAGGATCCGGCTGCCGTCGGTCTCGGGCGTGCGCGGGTTCGCCTTGCGGATGTGGCTGGTCAGCGGGATGACGGTGCCGATGGGGTCGTCGGCGTAGCCCGGGACGTCGGTCTCCGCGGTGCCGTCGAGCGGGGCGCCGGTGTCGCGGCGGCGGCCGAACATGTTCTCCTGTTCGGCCAGCGAAACCCGGTCCCAGAACTCCACCAGCATCCGGATCAGCCGGACGACCTGGTAGCTGCCGCCCGCGGTCCAGGCGGGCTCGCCCGACGTCCACACCAGACTGTCCACTTCGGAATCGGTGGGGTTTGAGGTGCCGTCCTTGAAACCCAGCAGGTTGCGCGGCGTGCCGTCCGGGCGCGGTGGCGAGGTGAAGCCGTTGAGCTTCCAGCGCAGCTGCATGCCGCCGCGGGTGGCGCGGGCGATGTCCCGCAGCGCGTGCAGGACGGTGTCGGTGTCGTTCGCGGACAGGATCAGGCTGAGGTCGCCGTGGCACTGGGCGGGGTCGAGGGCGTCGTCCGGGAACGTCGTCATCGGCTTCAGCTTGGCGGGCTTGAGTTTCGCGAGCCCGTACCGGTCGTCGAAGAGGCTCGCGCCGACACCGAGGATGACGCCGAGGTCGCTGCGGGGGACGACGGGCCCGAGCACCCCGGAGTCGGCGGGCGGCGCGGTGATGCCGAGCGCGGCGGGAGCGCCGCCGGCGGTGAGGAACCGGGCCCGGTCGGTGATGGCGCGGAAGAGTTCGGCGAGTTCGGCCTTGGACCCGGCGACGGCGTCGAACGAGGCGACGACGGTCTGGGTGGGCGGCTTGCGCAGGATGGCGGCCTGGTGCGGGCCGTGGAAGGGAACGGCCGAGGTGCTGTCGGTGACGGCGGAGGACGCCCCGAGCCCGGCCCCGGCGGCCACGGTCAGGCCGGCGCCCATGGCGGCCCGGCGGAGGAAGGACCGGCGGGGGAGGCCGGACCCCGAAGCTGGTCCGTGCGGCGAGTTCGTCACGAGACCCTCCTCGGCTCGGCGATCGCCGCGATCGGGGCCAGCAGCTCCGTCAGCTCGCTCACGTCCGCATTGACCTGCTGCCGCTGCTGCAGGCTCAGCTCCGCCGGCCGGGGCCACGTGCCGTCCGGCCGGTGCGCGCCGTCCAAAGCGGACTGCGTGCGGTTCAGCCAGCTGTCCACCTTGGACAGATCCGGGTACCGCGGGGCCAGCAGCGGCCGCAGCACGTCCAGCACCGCGCGGGTGCCGTCCAGGTTCGCGCGGGCCGTGGCCAGGTTCGTGCCGCTGCCGTAGTCGGTGCGGCCGGTCAGTTCGAGCTGCAGCGTGTTCTCCATGATCTCGTGCGCGCGCAGGCCGAGGTCGTTGCCGTCGACCTGGCTCGTGCCGAAGGACGTCTGCAGCGCGCGGGCGTCCGTGTCGAGCCGGTCGGCGACCGCGGCGAGCGCGCCCAGGTCCTCGCCGTGCCAGAGGCCCTGCTCCAGGCGGTGGAAGCCGGTGAAACCCGGGTCGGCCGGCCCGTCGGGGAGCCCGTCGGCCGTTCCGTTGAGCGCGCCGTCGGAGTCGCCGAACGCGTCGTAGGCCGCGCCCAGCCGCTCGTACGTCAGGTGCGCGGTCAGCCAGGCCGCCCGGCTCCCCGCGCGGTCGCCGCCGTGGACCGTGTCCTTCAACGCGCCGGTGTTCGCGACCAGCTCGGCGAGGCCAGACGTGACGTGCTGCTGGTACGCCTTGAGCGGGCCGAGCAGGTCGTCGTGCGTCACCGGCGCGACGCCGGGCCCGGTCCGCTCGGCGCCCCCGGTGACCTGCAGGGCGGGCCCGACGATCGCGCCCGCGTCCTCGGGCAGGCAGCGGAACGCGTAGCTGCCGTTGCCCAGGTTGACCTGCAACGGCCGGGTTGTCGCCGGGCCGAGGCCCTCGACCTCGCCGTAGATCACGCCGGTCGCCGGGTCGATCAGGTCGACCTCGGCGGTCACCGAGCCGGTGTTGTGCAGGCGGAACGTCTGCGGGCCGGGCTTCGGGTCCGCCCAGCCGGTGCCGCACGCCGAGCGCGAGACCGCGATCTCGGGGTCGCCGGCGGCTGCGCTGTCCGGCAGGAACGCCACGACGGCCCCCGCCCCGGCGGCGAGCACGACGGCTCCCACGATCCAGCGAGCACGTACTGACCCCGGCACGCGCACTCTCCCGTCACTCGATCGGACCATCACCGGTCACGGATTATGCGAGCCTAACGCCCGGAAAACCGCATCGGATCCGATCGAAGGAGGGAAATTCACCCGGACTTCAGCCGGGCGCCCACGAAAGGGGGAGGATTCAGACGTTTCCCTGTGCCAGTTCTGTCTGGTTCAGGATGTTCGCCCGGTTTGGCGGGTTCACGGAAGGGGGACACCCGTTTCGAGCAGCGTCTTCAGGCTCGACAGCAGTGCGGGCCAGCCCTGGCTGCACATCTCCCGGGTCCTGCTGCCGTCGTCGAAGCCGTCGTGGACGACCGTCAGCTTCACCGTTCCACCCTGCGGTTCGAGGGTGAAGGTCACTTTCGTGCGGCTTTCGGCCTGCAGTTGCGCGAGGGTTTCCGCGTCGATTCCGTTGGCGTTCGCCCAGTCCGTCGTGAAAGTGTGCCAGGTGTAGGACAGCCGGCGGTACGGGTCCGATTCCAGGACGACCTGTTCCGGGTCCGCCGTTTTCGCACCGCGCTCGGCCCACGTCATCGGCGAACCCGTTTTCCAGTCGGTTTCGAAGGAAACGCCCCAGTACTGGCGGGTGAACGCCGGATCGGTAAGCGCTTGCCAGAGCTTTTCCGGGGTCGTGCTGATGTGGGTCGTGTACGCGAATTCGTTCATCGGTGCGGACTCCAGTGCTCGTTTCAGGTCGGCCAGCGCGCCGGCCCGCCGCCGGTCGTAGCGGGTCATCCAGCGTTCGGCGATCGCGTTGATCGGCGCGGCGTCGAGGTGGTGCAGCTTTTCCCGGCCGCGCCAAGTCGTGGTGACCAGGCCGGCCGCCTCGAGGACGCCCAGGTGCTTGCTGACCGACTGGCGTGCCATGTCCAGGCCCGCGCACAGCTCGCGCAGGGTCTGGCCGTTGCGCTCGTTGAGCACGTCCAGCAGCTGACGGCGGCTGGGGTCGGCCAGCGCCTTGAACACCTCGTCCATCGCGCCTTCCCGGCTAAAGGCAGCCAGTTGGCTGCCTTTTTACGCTAGGCAGCCGCCCGGTTGCATGTCAACCGGGGATCACCGGAAGCGGATCACCGTGATGCTCGCGAGGACGAAGAAGACGAGGACGACCAGCGTGCCGGTCTGCCCGCCGGACGACCGGGTGACGACCTGGTCGACGGCGCCGGTCAGCCGCACCCCGCACTCGGCGACGACGGTGTGCCGCCCGGCCTCGATCCGGGTGAACTCGATCGGCGCGGTGAACGCACCCGAGCCGTCGACGAGGGCGGACCCGACCTCGGTGCCGTCCGACGTCAGCGTCACCATCCGCCCCGGCCGGCAGCCCCGGCCGGACGCCGACAGCGTCTCGCCGGGCTGGATGCTCGGGCGGTCGAGCACCAGTTCACCGGGCTTCGGCGCGGTGCTCGACGTCGCCGGGGTGCCGGGCGTGGCCGGGGTGGCCGGGGTCGGCGGCGTGCTCGTGGTGGCCGGCGGGGTGGTGGTCGTGGGCGTGGGCGGGGTCGTGGTGGTGCCC
>NZ_PPHG01000053.1 GCF_002904295.1 Amycolatopsis sp. CA-128772 | reverse complement strand
GGGTGGTGGTGGTCGCCGGCGGCGGGGGCGTGGTCGTGGTGGTCCCGGTGACGACGAAGGTGCCGCTGGCCGTCTGCGGCTGGCTCGTGCAGGTCGCGGTGACCGTGTAGGAGCCCGGCTTCGCGGCGGCGGGGACGGCGGTGGTGAACTGCCCGCTGGTGGCCGGCGCCACTTTCGAACCGAGCGCCGAGCCCGCCCACGTGAAATTGATGATCCGGCAGGCCGGGAATCCGTTCCAGGAAATGGTGAACGAACTGCCGGCCGGGCCGCTCGACGGTTTCAAACCAACCGACGGCGGAACCTGTGCGCCGGCCGGACCCGCGGTCGCGAGCAGAAGCAACGTTCCGGCCACGGCGCCGAAAACCAGCCGAACCACGAATCGCATTGGGACGTCCCTCCCCGGTGTGTGCTCGCTGTAGCATTCCGGACGAGTCGGATAACGCAAGTAGGGGATGCCCAATGGGACGTGTCATCGCGGCGGGGGTTGCGTTGGGTTTGTGCTTGCTCGTGGGTGCACCGCCCGCCTCGGCGGACTCCGGCTCGCTCCAGCTCCAGGTGTCGATCGACCGGCGGCCGATCGAGGACGCCACGGTCCCCATCGATCCGGCGAACCAGGTCGAGTTGCAGGTCGTGGCGACCAACTCCGGCACCGCGCCGGTGAAGGTCCGCAGCGTGCGGCTCTCCGGGGTCGCGCTCGCCCTGACCTTCTTCGCCTACGACACGACCGCGCCGTTCGAGGTGCCGGCCCGCGGGTCGGTGTCCCGCACGTTCGTGCTCGACCTCGGTGACCTGAGCGGCCAGGCGACCGGCCTGCTGCCGTCGTCGGTCGAGCTGCTCGACGCCCAGCGCGGCACGCTCGGCGAGGCGGCGACGGTCGCCGACGTCCGCGGCTCCTTCTGGTCGGTCTACGGCGTCTTCGGCCTGGCGATGCTGGTGCTGACGATCCTGGCGTGGCTGACCGCGCTGCTCGCGCTGGCCCGGCACCGGCTGGCGCCCAACCGCTGGCGGCGTGGCCTGCGGTTCCTGCCCGCCGGGTTCGGCACTGGCCTGGTCGCGGTGATCAGCCTGTCGGTGCTGCGCCTGGTCCCGCCCGAGCCGGCGATCGAGATCCCGGTGGTGCTCGGCGCGGCGGCGATCGCGTTCCTGCTCGGTTATCTGACCCCGCACCCGGCGCCGCCGGCGGTTGCGGAGAGCGACACGACGGTCCGGCTGCCTCTGCCGTCCACGCAGGAATTCACCCGATGAGCGCACCGGCCGAGCTGGTCGCCGCCCTGCCGCAGTACGAGATCGGGGCGTCGATCGGCGAAGGCGGCATGGGCGTGGTGTTCGCCGGCGTGCACCGGACGCTGGGCCGCAGCGTCGCGATCAAGCAGCTGCCGTGGGACGTGCTCAACCACGCGGCGAGCAGCGAGCTCTTCGACCGCGAGGCCCGGGTGCTGGCGAGCCTGGACCACCCGCACATCGTCCCGGTGTACGACTACGTCCGCACCGGCCGCGAGCACCTGCTGGTGATGGAACGCCTCGACGGCGGCACGGTGCACAGCCGCTTCCACGGCGGCGGCGTCAGCGGCGAACAGGCGTGCGCGATCGGGCTGGCGATGCTCGCCGGGCTGCACGCGGCGCACCGGGCGGGGGTGCTGCACCTCGACGTCAAGCCGCGGAACCTGCTGTTCAGCACGCAGGGCGTGGTGAAGGTGGCCGACTTCGGCATCGCCCGCGTGATCAGCGAGGGCGCGACCCTGGTGACGCACGGTGGCGAGATCCTGGGCACCCCGGCGTACATCGCCCCGGAGCAGGCGATGGGCAACGCCCTGAGCCCGGCGGCGGACGTGTACGCGGCGGGAACGGTGCTGTACGAGCTCCTGTCGGGCCGCCTCCCGTTCGACAACACCCGCGGCGCGATCAGCATGATGCGCCAGCACATGTTCACCGACCCGCGCCCGATCGCGGGGGTACCGACGCCGATCGCCGCGGTGGTGATGCGCAGCTTGGCCCGCGAGCTGGACGCCCGCTACCGAGAGGCGGAGTCGTTCGCGGCGGACCTGGCGGCGGCCGCGACGGCGGCGTACGGGCCGGGGTGGCTGGAGCGGGCCGGGGTGCCGGTGCTGCACCTGCCGCCGAGGGTGATCGCGGGATTGAACGCGGCGCCGGTACCGCCGGGCGAGGCCCGGACACGACCGGTGGCCCGCCCGGGCGCGACGCTGGTGGGAGCGCCCGGTGACCCGGGGTGGGCCGGAGCCGGGCCGGACGGGGCTGACCCGGGATGGCCTGGTGCTGGGGCGGGTGCGGCCGGGGCGGGATGGCCTGGCGGCGATGCCGCCGCCGCGCCGGGTGCGGCTGGTTCCGGGCGGCCCGGAGCCGGCTCAGGATGGCCTGGCGGCGAGTCCGGCGCTGGGCCCGATGGGGCTGGCGCCCGGCGGACCGGCGCGCCGGGTGCCGATGCGGCCGATTCCGCGGCGAACAACTCCCAAGCCGTCGTGCTCTGGTTGCGGCTGGCCGCCGCGGCTGCCGCGATCGTCCTCGTTGTGCTCGCCCTGCTCAACCCCGCCCGGCTGCCGCACGAGGCGTCGGGGGTGCTGGCGCTCGGTGGGGCTTCCGTGGCCACGCCGGTCGAGGTCGATCTCAGCAAGCCGCTCGTCCTGACCGGGCCGGGGAATCCCGGGCCCGTTGCCCTCGACTTGTCCGCCGCCGGGATTCCGCTCGGGTCCGCGGCCACGCAGGCCAAGCCCGACGGCAACGGCTTCACCGCCGAACTCACCCTGCCGGGCATCGCGCGGTGGATCGTCGGGGGTGCCGTCACCGCCGATGTCCGGACCGGCTCGGCCACCCGGACCTTCACGCTGCTCACCAGCCAGCACCCGCTCGCCAGCGCCATGGGCGCCGGCAGCCTCATCCTGGCGTTGTTCGCCCTTGCCTACTTCGAGTCGGGGCTGCGCACGATCCGCAACGGCCACCGCTGGCGGGGCGCGGCGGTCGGCGGCCCCGTGCTGGGCGTCCTGTTCGGCGCCGCGGTGTGGCTGTGCGTGTCCGTGCTGCGGGTGCACGAGCCGTCGCCCGGGTTCGGGGCCGGGTGCGCGGTGGCGGGTGCCGTCGCGGCCGGGCTGGTCGTTGCCGCGGCGCGGCGACGGGCGTCCACAGTGGTCAGTCGACCATCCGGACGGTGACGTGCGGGCTGTAGCTCTTGCGCCGGTTCCACCCGTGTTCGGCGCACAGGCTCAGCTGGATCGCGCGGTCGGCCGGCGCCCAGTAGCCGGTGCGGACGAAGTAGCCCTCCATCGTGTTCAGCCCGCCGAGGGTCTTGCGGGCCGAGCACATCTCCCAGCCCCACTGCCGCCCGGACTTCTCGACACCGTTGCGGCGCACGGAAATGCGCGGGTTGCCGACCGCGCGGATGTCCGCGTCACCCTCGGCGACGTAGACGACGCCGTCGATCTTGTAGAACCGGTTGTTGTCGAGCAGGGACACCTGCCCGGAGAGGGTGATGCCGACCCGCGCGCCTTCGCCGCCCGCGAGCGTCCACTCCAGACAGAATTCCTGGACCGGCAGTTCCAGTGACTGGGTCATGACGAGTTTCCCCTGTTCTAGCCGAGCGTCACCTCTGAAGATAAGGATTTCCCGGGCACGGGGAAGAGTGACGGGGCGATCTTCACCCGAAGTGGTTTGTGTGTCGGATGCCTTGCTGCGCATGGGTTTTCCGACGATGGGGTGACGCGGGGCACGCGCTGTGACGGCTGGTGCTCCGGGCGGGTGGTGTTCGGTGCACGGGCGGCTGGCCGTCACGCTGAGTTAGGTAAAGGAACCATTACCTTCGGTGGGGCGTTGGCTCGGTATGAGTGAGTCCGACGTGCTTGTGCTCGGCCCGCGTGACCTGCTCGTGGTGGCCGGACTGCCGGGGGCGGGAAAGACCACCATGCTCCGGCACGCCGCCGCCGGGTTGCCGGTGCTGGACTCCGATCAGGTGCGGGAGCGGCTGAGGGCGGTACTTCCTTCAGTGCCTTATCGGTTGTACCGGCCGGTTGTGCACGCCTGGCATCGGGTGCGGGTTGTTGCGTGGGCGATGGGGGTTGCCGGGCCGGTTGTGGTTCATGAGCCGGCTACCCGGGGTTCTACCCGGGTGCTGCTCGCTTTTGTCGGGGTGGTCAGTGGGCGGTCTGTTCGGTTGTTGTTTCTTGAT
>NZ_PPHG01000052.1:72512-231582 GCF_002904295.1 Amycolatopsis sp. CA-128772 | reverse complement strand
GCCGGGCGGGTGCCGTGGGGGTGGTGCAGTGTTCGGGTGGTTGATCGGGGGGTTGCCGGGCGGATGGTTTTCACCGCCGGCCCGGACGCCGGATTGTTCAACGGCCGTCACGCCGCGTCAAGGCGGGAAAGCGTGCCTTGACCCGGCGTGACGGCCGCTGATGCGGCTGCGTATCGGGCCGGCGGGGGAGTGTGGCCGGAGGGTGGGGCTGGTGGCGGGTTGGGCTGCGGGGTGCGGCTGGGTTCGGGGCTGGGGTGCGGGCTTCGGCGCCTTCGGCACTCGGGCTGCGGCAGGTTCGCGCGCGGCGGGCTTGCGCTGCGGGTTCGCCACATTCGGCGCTCGGGCTGCGGCAGGTTCGCGCGGCGGGTTCGCCGCCTCCGGCGCTCACGCTGCGGCGGCCTTGCACCTCGAGTCGCCGCCGGCTGCACCGCCGCGCAACCCTCCTTTTGGTCTGGACAATTTACATATTGGTCTAGACAATAGGAACCTCCCCTGACTGGAGGACCCGATGAGGCGTTTCCGACTGTCTGCCATCCTCGCCGCGTTCGTGCTGGCGCTCTCCGGCCTTGCCGTTGCTCCCGCCGGTGCCGCCAACCTTCTGGCCAACCCCGGCTTCGAAGCCGGGTCGCTGTCCGGCTGGACCTGTGCCAATGCCGCCGTTGCCGCCACCCCTGTGCACGGTGGTGGCTATGCCCTCGCCGGTACGCCCGTCGGTGCTGACTACGCTCAGTGTTCGCAGAGCGTTTCCGTTCAGCCCGGCTCCACCTACTCCGTCTCCGCCTGGGTGCGGGGCAATCCCGTCTACCTCGGGGTCACCGGCGGGCCCTTGACCTGGTCCGGCGATTCCGGCGCCTACAACCAGTTGCACCTCACCTTCACCGCCGGCGCTACCCAGACCTCCGCCCAGCTCTACCTCCACGGCTGGTACGGGGCCGGTACCTACTACGCCGACGACGTCGTCTTCGACGGGGCCGGTGGCGGCACCCCCGGGACGCCCACCGCTCCCGGCACCCCGCAGATCACCGCGGCCACGACCAGCTCCATCGCCCTGAGCTGGGGCCCCGGCGCCGGCGCCGGGACCGTCACCGGGTACCGCGTCTACGAAGGCAGCACCGTCGTCGCCACGACCACCGGGACCACGGCCACCATCGGCGGCCTCACCGCCTGCACCACCCACAGCTACGCCGTCGCCGCCTACAACTCCGCCGGTGAGTCGCCGAAGAGCGGGACCGTCACCGGGAGCACCAGTGGCTGCGTCGATACCGGCCTGCCCAAGCACGCCCTCATCGGGTACCTGCACGCCAGTTTCGCCAACGGCTCCGGCTACGTCCGGATGGCCGACGTGCCCGCCGCCTGGGACATCATCGATCTCGCCTTCGGGGAACCCACCTCCGTCACCTCCGGGGACATCCGCTTCACCCGGTGCCCCGTCACCGAATGCCCGAACGTCGAGAGTGACGCCGACTTCATCGCCGCCATCAAGGCGAAGCAGGCGCAGGGCAAGAAGGTGCTCATCTCCATCGGCGGGCAGAACGGCCAGGTCCAGCTGACCACCACCGCCGCGCGGGACAAGTTCGTCAGCTCCGTCTCCGCCATCATCGACAAGTACGGCCTCAACGGGCTCGACGTCGACTTCGAGGGGCACTCGCTGTCGCTCAACGCCGGTGACACCGACTTCCGGAACCCGACCACGCCCGTCATCGTCAACCTGATCTCCGCGCTCAAGTCGCTCAAGGCCAAGTACGGCTCCGGGTTCGTGCTCACCATGGCGCCGGAGACGTTCTTCGTGCAGGTCGGCTACCAGTTCTACGGCGGGACCAGCGCCGGGGACGCGCGGACCGGGGCCTACCTGCCCGTCATCCACGCCCTGCGGGACTCGCTCACCGTGCTGCACGTCCAGGACTACAACTCCGGGCCCGTCATGGGGCTCGACAACCAGTACCACAACATGGGCGGCGCCGAGTTCCACATCGCGATGACCGACATGCTCAAGGCCGGCTTCAGCGTGGCCAACACCGGCCAGTTCTTCCCCGGCCTGCGCCCGGACCAGATCGCCGTCGGCCTGCCCGCCGCGGTCAGCGCCGGCAACGGCTACACCTCGCCGTCCGAGGTGCAGACGGCGGTGAACTGCCTGGTCAAGGGCACGGGCTGTGGCTCGTACACGCTGCGCGGGGGCACCTCGCCGAGCCTGCGCGGGCTGATGACCTGGTCGATCAACTGGGACAAGTACTATAACTGGGAGTTCCAGAACAGCCACGAACCGTTCCTGAACGCGCTGCCGTGACGTCGGCGGTGTGCCCCGCCGCCGGGGTGGGGCACACTGCTGACGTGGTGAAACCGGCGCTGGGCGAGTCCGTGCTCTCGCGGGTCGTCCGCATCTTCGAGACGTTCGGGCCGGACACGCCGGCGCTGCGCGTCACCGACATCGCGCGGCGGGCGGACCTGCACGTCGCGACGGCATCGCGGCTGGTCGAGGAGCTGGTCGGGCACGGCTGGCTGCGGCGCGACCCCGACCGGCGGATCCGGGTGGGGGTCCGGCTCTGGGAACTCGCGTCGCGCGCGTCGCCGACGCTCGGGCTGCGCGAGGCCGCGCTGCCGTTCATGGAAGACCTGCACGCCGTCGTCGGGCACCACACCCAGCTCGCGGTGCTGGAGGACCGCGAGGTGCTGTTCGTCGAGCGGCTGTCGGCGCCCGGAGCGGTCGTCAACGTGACGCGGGTGGCCGGGCGGCTGCCGCTGCACGCGTCGTCGTCCGGGCTCGTGCTGCTCGCGCACGCCGCCGCCGACCTGCAGGAACGGGTGCTGGCGGGCCCGCTCGAGCCGTTCCGCCGCACGACGCTGACCGAGCCGGCGCGGCTGCGGCGGTTCCTCGCCGACGTCCGGCGCACCGGGTACGCGCTCTGCGCGGGGTTCATCGACGAGGAGACCACGGGCATCGCCGTGCCGCTGCGGGGGCCGGGCGGCGACGTCGTCGCGGCGCTGTCGGTGATCGTGCCGAACGACCGGAACGCGCGGATGCAGATCCCCGCGTTGCGGGCCGCGGCGCGCGGGATTTCGCGGGCAATGGGGAATTCCTCTCACTGAATGAGAACATTGTGGTGACGGGCGGGGGTGGCCGTCCATGCTCGGGCTCTGTCGCGGAAAGGACGTTCTCCAGTGCGCACCCAGGTCGTCATCGTCGGCGCCGGCCCGGCCGGGCTGCTGCTGTCCCACCTGCTCGGGCTCGAGGGCATCGACTCGGTGCTGCTCGAGCGGCAGACCGCGGAGTACGTCCAGGCGCGCATCCGCGCCGGCATCCTCGAGGCGGGCACGGTCGGGCTGCTGCGGGACGTCGGCGTCGGCGCCCGGCTCGACGCCGAGGGCATGGAGCACCGCGGGATCCACCTGCAGTGGCCGGGGCACCGGCACCACGTCGACTTCGCCGGCCTGATCGGCCGGTCGGTGACCGTCTACGGCCAGACCGAGGTCACCAAGGACCTGATGGCGGCGCGGGAAAAGGCGGGCCGCCCGGCGTACTACTCGGCCGCCGACGTCACCCTGCACGACGTCACCGGGAAGCCGTCGGTGACCTTTGTGGACGCCGACGGGGTCGCCCGGAAGGTCGACGCGGACGTCGTCGTCGGCTGCGACGGGTTCCACGGGCCGAGCCGGGCGTCGATCCCGGCGCCGCAGGTGTGGGAGCGGACGTACCCGTTCGCGTGGCTGGGGGTGCTGGCCGACGTCGCGCCGTCGACCGACGAGCTGATCTACGCCTGGCACCCGGACGGGTTCGCGATGCACAGCATGCGCTCGCCGCGGGTCAGCCGGTTCTACCTGCAGGTGGCGCCGGACGAGGACATCGCACGCTGGAGCGACGACCGGATCTGGACGGCGTTGTCCGAGCGGCTCGGCGTTCCCGGGTGGACGCTGGAAACGGGGCCGATCACCGAGAAGAGCGTGCTGCCGATGCGGAGTTTCGTGTCGACGCCGATGCGGCACGGGAACCTGTACCTGGCCGGGGACGCCGCGCACATCGTGCCGCCGACCGGGGCGAAGGGGCTGAACCTGGCGGTCGCGGACGTCGCCCTGCTGGCGACGGCGTTGACGGAGTCCTTCCGCGGCAACGACGAACTCGCCGACGCGTACTCGGAGACGGCGTTGCGGCGGGTCTGGCGCTGCACGCACTTCTCGTGGTGGATGACGTCGATGCTGCACCGCCACGGCGACGACTTCGACGCCCAGCTCCAGCTCGCCCAGCTCCGCCGCACGGTCACGTCCCTCCCGGCGAAGACCGAGCTGGCCGAGAACTACGCCGGCCTTCCCCTGTGACCGTGTGACGGAAGGGGCATCACGCGTGATCCGGCGGGCATCAGCCGCCGGGTGACCCATCGGCTGGGGCGTCCTCCGCGACGGCATCCGGCGGCTGCGCGTCCCGCACCCCGGCACCCTCACCGCGATCCGGCTTCGGCAGCCGGACGGTGAACGTCGAGCCGGCGTCCACTTCGGACTCGACGGTGACCGTGCCGCCGTGCGCCGCGACCAGGTGGCGCACGATGGCGAGGCCGAGCCCGCTGCCGCCGGTCTGGCGGTTGCGGGACTTCTCGGCCCGCCAGAACCGGTCGAACACGTGCGGCAGGTCCTCGGCGGCGATGCCGGTTCCGGTGTCCGCCACGGCGAGCGTCACCGCGTCCACAGTGGACGAGGTGTGGATGGTCACCCGCCCGCCCACCGGTGTGTGCCGGATCGCGTTCGTGACCAGGTTGCCCACGACCTGCCGGAGCCGGACGGGGTCGGCCGTCAGCGCGGTCTCGCCGTCGGCCGCGACGGTGAGCGTGACGCCGGCCGCGGCGGCCCGGTCGGCGTGCGCCGCGGCGACGTGGTGGGCCAGCTCGGCCGCGTCGAGCGGTTCGGGGTGCAGCCGCAGCTGCCCGGCGTCGGCGGCGGCGAGGTCCTGCAGGTCGTCGACGATGTGCTGCAGCAGCACGGTTTCCTCGAGCAGGGACGCGGTCAGGGCCCGGTCGAACGGCAGGTGCCCGTCTTCGGCGGCCTCCAGCCGGCCGCGGATGACGTTGAGCGGGTTGCGCAGCTCGTGGGCGATGTCGCTGACCATCGCCTTGCGCTGCTCCTCGATGCGTTCGCGGCGCGCGGTGAGGTCGTTGAACGCGGCGGCGAGGTAGCCGACCTCGTCGCGGGACTTCACCGGCGCCGGCCGGTCCTGCTTCGCCGCCTCGGTCAGCGCGCGCAGCGGCCGGGAGAGCCGGGTCGCGACCAGCGAGGTCAGCGCGACGGCGAGAACCAGCACCCCGCCGGTCACCGCGAGGATCCGGGTCAGGTTCTCCCGGGACAGCGTGAACGTCGGCAGCTGCGAGCCGCCCGGGCCGAGCGTGAAGAGCAACGCGGGCGGCGCGACGTACGGCGTGAGCTGCTCGCGGCGGCCCGCGTCCAGGCAGCCCTGGGTGGGCCGCTGGTCGGCAACGCCGAAAACCGCCAGGTCGAGGCCGATTTTCACGGTCTCGGCGCCCTGGCTCTGCAGGCAGCGGTTGACGGCGTCGTTCAGGCTGATGAGCGCGGCCGCCTCGGTCGGGGTCGCTTCGGCCAGCTCGTAGAGCCTGCACTTGCTCGCGAAGTAGCGGGCGGACAGCGGGTCCAGCCCGGCCAGCTGCGGCCGCCCGCTCGGCGAGTCGCGCACCTGGCTGGGCAGGCCGACCGAGGCGAGGCACGCGGCCGTCCTCGTGGCCAGGGCGGTGAGTTGTCCGCGTTCGGCCGGCGGCAGCTTGAACGGGCCGGCCGCGCGCGGGTCGATGCCGCTCGTCCCGGCCTCGGGCAGCAGCACCGGGTCGACGTGCAGCGGGTCGACCGACGCGGTCGCCTTGACCGGCAGGGTGACCGGCGCGCCGCCGGAGTCGCCGAGGACGCGGCGGTCGAGCGTGGTCAGCACGATCCGGCGGCCGGTCTGCTCCGACAGCGTCCGCAGCCGGGGGCCGACCTGGCCCCACGTGTGGTTCACCGCGGCGAAGCCGAGCAGCTCGGTGTAGATGGTGGCGTCGCCGGAGAGCGCCTGGCCCTGCTCCTGCTGGATCGCGCGGGTGGTGGTCTGCACGGCGAGCCACGCGGTCGCCGCGATGGAGGCGAGCGCGATGAGCAGGGAGACGGCGGTGAGCCGGACGACGAGGCTGCGCCGCCGCGGGAAGCTAGGCGTCATCTTCCGCCGTCAGCTTGTAGCCGACGCCGAAGACGGTCCGCAGGTAGACGGGCTTCTGCGGGTCCGGTTCGAGCTTCTTGCGCAGGTTGAGCACGTGGACGTCGATGATCCGGGTGCTGACGAACCGGTCGTCGCCGCGGGTCAGCTCCAGCAGCTGCCGTCGGGTGAACACCCGGCCGGGCTGCCGGATGAGGGTCTCCAGCAGCTGGAACTCACCCGGCGTCGTCTCCACCGGCCGGCCGTCGACGGACACCTCGTGCCGCACCGGGTCCAGCCGCAGCCCGCCCGCGCGCAGGGCGGTGTCGGGCGGTTCGCGCCGGCCGGCGGTCCGCCGGAGCAGCGTCCGGACCCGCGCCATGAGCTCGCGCGGGCTGTAGGGCTTGGTCAGGTAGTCGTCGGCGCCGAGGTCGAGCCCGAGCAGCAGGTCGTCCTCGGTGGCCCGGGCGGTGAGCATCAGCACCGCGACATCGGACTCGCCCCGCAGGATGCGGCAGACGTCAAGCCCGTCGACCTTCGGCATCATCACATCGAGGACCAGCAGATCGGGCCGCTCCCGGCGGGCCGCGTCGAGCGCCGCCCGCCCATCGGGGGCCAGCACGACGGTGTGGCCCTCGCTTTCGAGGTAGAGCCGGAGGACTTCAGCCTGCTTCTCGTCGTCCTCGGCGACCAGTACACGTGCGCACACGGCGTCGAGGGTAGGCGTCCTGACGAGGTGATCACCCGATCCTGACCGGATCTTCATACCTTGGAGGCCGGCACGGCTTCGCCGGGCAGGCGCCCGAGGACGAAAGGAACCGGGCCGGGAGCAGTTCGCTCCCGGCCCGGTCGCCGTCAGGTCAAACTCGAACAGGGTCTTGCATCAGGATCCTGAGCCCCCTTCGGCACCCATCGCACGTTCGCGAACGATGCCTGGAACGCGCCGTCGGTGTACACCAGGAACGGGGTGTTGATGTGCTCGAAGTCCAGCCCGTTGTTGAAGCAGGACACCGGGATCTTCACCGTCGTCTTCGCGCCGCCCGCGAGGTCCGTGAACAGCTTCGTCGCGTTCACCTCGGAGAAGCACGGGTAGACGCAGTGCATGCTGATCACCGTCCGGTTGGCCGGTGCCTGCTGGACGATCGTGTCGAACTCCAGCGCCGCGTCCGCGTTGAGGTAGCCGCGCAGGTCGTTCGTGCCCGCCGTGTTCTGCATGTACAGCTGGGCCGCGCCGGTGCCCGTCCAGGTGGCCTTCAGGCCGTCGCCCTGGACGTTGACGTCCGTCGGGACGACGTTGAGCTCGCTGTGCGACGCCGTGCCGTCGGGGCCGATCACCGTGCCGCCCCAGTTCTCCGCCGAGCCGATCTGGCTGGTGTACGGCGGGACGTCGGTGCGGTCGAAGATCGACAGGTCCTCGGTCGCGGTTCCGCCGCCGCCGGTCGAGCCGCAGGCCGCCGGGCCCGGCGTCTCGTCCAGCTGGCCGATCGTGGTGCGCTGGCCGGTCTTCAGGCCGTAACCGAGCTTGAACAGCGGGTCGTAGCCCTCGGTCCACGGGTTGAGCGGCGACTGGCACGCGCTCTTCGGCCACGAGTACGACAGCGTGCCCTGGTAGCCGTTCCCGTCCTTGCCCTTGACCAGCATGTCCGCCACGCCGCCGCCCTCGGTGCCGGGCAGCCAAGCCGCCACGAACGCGTCGGAGCGGTTGATCTCCTTGTTCACGTACAGCGGCCGGCCGCTGACGTACACGGTGACGACCGGGGTGCCCTTGCCGCTGACCTTGTCCAGCACGGCCAGGTCCTCGGGGTAGAGCCGCGACGCCTCGAGGGTCTTGCGGGTCAGGTCGCCCACACCCTCGGCGTACGGCGTCTCGCCGATGACCGCGATGACCGCGTCGAAGCCCTTCGGGTCGACGGTGCCGGTGGCGTCGAACGTGACGTTCGCGTCGCCCAGGTCCTGCTTGAGGCCGGTCAGGATCGAAGTGGCGTTCGGGAAGTCGGCGTTGGTGTTGCCGGTGCCCTGCCAGCTGAGCGTCCAGCCGCCGGTCTGGTTCTGGATGTTGTCGGCGCTCTTGCCGACGACCAGGACCTTCGACGCCGGCTTGAGCGGCAGCACGTTGCCGTTGTTCTTCAGCAGCGTCTGCGACTCGCGGACCGCGTCGCGGGCCAGCCAGTTGTCCTTCAGCGCCTCGTCGGAGTTGGCGTAGGAGCGATCGGACGGCTTCTGCGACTCGAACAGGCCGTCACGCAGCTTGACGCGCAGGATGCGGGTGACGGCGTCGTCGATGCGGGACATCGGGATCTGGCCGCCCTGCACCTGGGCGACGGTGTTGGTGATGAACGCCTTCCAGTCGTTCGGCACCATCACGATGTCGATACCGGCGTTGATCGCCTGCGGGCACGAGGAGTTCGTGCACCCGGTGACCTGGCCGATGCCGTTCCAGTCGGACACGACCAGGCCGTCGAAGCCCATCTTGCCCTTGAGGATCTGGTTCAGCGCCTTGTCGCTGCCGTGCAGCTTGCCCTCGTTGATGCCGAGGTCGGCGTTGGTCCAGCTGTTGAACGACACCATCACGGTCTGCGAGCCGGCGGCGAGCGCGCCGTAGTAGCCCTGGCCGTGGATGTTGATCATGTCGGCCTCGGAGGACGGGTTGACGCCCTGGTCCTGGCCCTTGAGGGTGCCGCCGTCGCCGATGAAGTGCTTGGCAGTGGCGATCACGCCGTTGTAGCCGATGCGCTTGGTGGCGCCGTCCTGCAGGCCGTTGATGGCTTCGAAGCCGTACGCGCGGGTGATGCGCGGGTCCTCGGAGAAGCCTTCGTAGGTGCGGCCCCAGCGGTCGTCCTGGACGACGGCGAGGGTGGGCGAGAAGGCCCAGTCCTGGCCGGTGGCGCGGATCTGCCGGGCGGTGGCGCCGGCGACGTCGCGGACCAGGCAGGGGTCGTGCGCGGCGCCGAGGCCGATGTTGTGCGGGAAGACGGTGGCGCCGTAGACGTTGTTGTTGCCGTGCACGGCGTCGATGCCCCAGATGACGGGGATCTTCGTGCGGCTGGTCTTGGAGGCGTTCCAGTAGGAGTCGGCGAGGTTCAGCCAGTCCTGCTGGGTGGCGTGCTTGTTGCCGCCGGGCCACGAGCCGCCGCCGTTGAGGACCGAGCCGATGGCGTACTGGCGGACCTCGTCGGGGGTGATGGCGGCGATCTCGGGCTGCGTCATCTGCCCGACTTTTTCCTCGAGCGTCATGCCCTTGAGGATTTCGGCGATCCGCTGCTCGTCGCCGGCCTTCCCCTTGAGCCGGCTGTCGACCTTCGGCCAGTCCGCGAGGGTCGGCAGGCTCTTCTCGATCTTGGCGCAGCCGTCCTTGTCTTTGGCGGGCTGCCCGATGACGGGCTGAGCCGGCGCGTCGGCCTGGGCCGGCGTCGCTTGGGCCGCGGCGCCCAGCAGGCTCAGGCTCATCAGCGTGACGAGCGAACTTCGGCGCGCACGTGTCCACGCGCGGGATCTTCTGGCCATGGTCTGGTCCATTCTGCGATGAACGGCGGACCGGCCGATCCTCACCGGGCGACGGGGACGGCGTCAATAGGTTTCGAGGTAGTTATTTCTCGGCATAAAATAAGAGTCGTCCGGCGAGCGGGTGACGTGTTGTCCTGTCTAGCTCTTGCTGCGGGGGCGGGCAAGGTCCTTGCGGGCAGGGGTGTTGCCTCTTCGACCGGGACTGTCCCGGTCACCGAACCGCGGCGCCACAGGTGAATTCGACGAATTCAGCCGAGCACCGAGCCCGGCAGCTCCTCGAAGATCAACCACGTCCGCGTCGACCGCACCCCCTCCAGCGCCTGCAGCCGCTCCAGCACCACGTCCCGCAGCGTCGAGTTGTCCGGCGTGCGGACCAGCAGCAGGATGTCGAAGTCGCCGCCCACCAGCGCCACGTGGTCCACGTACGGGATCTCGTGCAGGTCCGTCGCCATCGTGCGCCAGGACGTCTGCTCCACCGTCACCATGATGTACGCCGACGTGCCCAGGCCCGCGCGGCGCGGGTCGATCCGGGCGCCGAAGCCCGTGATCACCCCCTCCGCCATCAGCCGCTCCAACCGGGCGTACGCGTTCGTCCGTGAGATGTGCAGGCGCTCCGCCAACGCGCGCACCGCCAGGCGGCCGTCCGCCGACAGCTCCGCCAGCATCGCCCGGTCCGTCTCGTCCAGGGCCGGGACCGTTCGTCCCGCCCACCCCCCGTGGGGCAGGGTCTCGGTGGACGTTTGGTCCCCTGAAGCCGCCTCAGGAGGCCGTTTGTCGCTCATTTCCGCCAACCCTTGAACAGAACACCGCCGAGAACCACCATTTCAGCATCATATGTCTGCGAGAGGTGGTGCGCGTCATGGTTGTGGAGACCCTGCTGCCGTCCGCAACCCCGGTGCGGTTCGTCGCCGAAGACGGGAGCCGGGCCGGCGAGCACGGCGCGTACGGCGAACCCGGCGGGGAACGGCTCAAAGAGGCCTACCGGCTGATGGTCCTGGGCCGCCGGTTCGACGTGCAGGCGACCGCGCTCACCAAGCAGGGCCGCCTCGCCGTCTACCCCTCCAGCGCCGGGCAGGAAGCCTGCCAGGTCGCCGCGGCGCTCGCCCTCGGCAGCAAGGACTGGCTCTTCCCGACCTACCGCGACTCCGTCGCCCTCGTCGCCCGGGGCCTGAAGCCCGGCGAAGTCCTGACGCTCCTTCGCGGCGACGCGCACTGCGGCTACAACCCGGCCGAGACGCGCGTAGCGCCGCAGTGCACTCCGCTCGCGACGCAGACGCTGCACGCCGCCGGGCTCGCGCACGCGATGCAGCGTCGCGGCGAAGACGCCGTCGCGCTCGCGCTGATCGGCGACGGCGCCACCAGCGAAGGCGACTTCCACGAAGCGCTCAACTTCGCGGCCGTCTTCAAGGCGCCCGTCGTGTTCTTCGTGCAGAACAACCGCTTCGCCATCTCGGTGCCCTTCGAGAAGCAGAGCGCCGCCGCCGCGCTCGCGTACAAGGGCATCGGCTACGGCATGCGCTCGGAGCAGGTCGACGGCAACGACGCCGTCGCCGTCCTCTCCGTCCTCGACGACGCTGTGAAGCACGCCCGCGAAGGCAACGGGCCGGTCCTCGTCGAGGCCCACACCTACCGCATCGACGCCCACACCAACGCCGACGACGCCACCCGCTACCGCGACGCCGGCGAAGTCGCGAAGTGGCGCGAAGCCGACCCGCTCAAGCGGCTCGAAACCTTCCTCAAGACGGAGAACCTCCTGCAGGACACCGAAATCGAAGCGTTCGCGGCCGACGCCGAGGTGTTCGCCCGGTCCGTCCGCGACACCCTCAACGCCGAGCCCGAGCTCGACCCGCTGTCGCTGTTCGACCACGTCTACGCCGAACCGACCCGCCAGCTGCAAGCCCAGCGCGCCACCCTCGAAGCCGAACTGGAGGCCTGATGACGACCACCATGGCGCAGGCCCTCAACGCGGCCCTGCGCGACGCCCTCAAGGAAGACGACCGTGTCCTCGTGTTCGGCGAGGACGTCGGCACGCTCGGCGGCGTCTTCCGCGTCACCGACGGCATCACCGCCGACTTCGGCGAGGAGCGCTGCTTCGACACGCCGCTGGCCGAATCCGGCATCGTCGGGTTCGCCGTCGGAATGGCGATGGGCGGGTTCCGGCCGGTCGTCGAGATGCAGTTCGACGCCTTCGCCTACCCCGCGTTCGAGCAGATCACCTCGCACGTCGCCAAGCTGCGCAACCGCACCCGGGGCGCGCTGGAGGTGCCCATGGTCATCCGGATCCCCTACGCCGGCGGCATCGGCGGCGTCGAGCACCACTGCGACTCCAGCGAGGCGTACTACACGCACACGCCGGGCTTGCGCGTCGTCACGCCGGGCACCGCGCAGGACGCCTACGACCTGCTGCGCGACGCCATCGAGTCGCCCGACCCGGTCATCTTCCTCGAACCGAAGTGCCGCTACTGGTCGAGCGAAGAGGTCACCTTCACACGCAGCGGCCCGGCCATGGACCAGGCCGTCGTCCGCCGCCACGGCAAGGACGTCACGCTCATCGCGTACGGCCCGATGGTCGCCACCGCACTGGAAACCGCCGAGGCCGCGACGGCCGAGGGCTGGGACGTCGAGGTCGTCGACCTGCGCTCGCTGGCGCCGTTCGACGACGAGACCGTGACGGCGTCCGTGCGCCGCACCGGGCGCGCGGTCGTCGTGCACGAGGCCGCCGGCTTCGGCGGGTACGGCGCCGAGGTCGTCGCACGCGTCACCGAGCAGTGCTTTCACCAGCTGCACGCGCCCGTCCTGCGGGTCACCGGGCTCGACATCCCGTACCCGGCGCCGAAGCTCGAGCGCCACCAGCTGCCGGACGTCGACCGGATCCTCGACACGATCGCGCGCCTGCAGTGGGCCGACACGCCGGTGGTGGCCGGTGCCTGACTTCCTGCTGCCGGACCTCGGCGAGGGCCTGACCGAGGCGGCGATCGTGGACTGGCGGGTCAAGGTCGGCGACACCGTCGACGTCGACCAGGTCGTCGTCGAAGTGGAGACGGCGAAGGCGGCGGTCGAGGTGCCGGTGCCGTTCGCCGGCGTGGTGTCCGCGCTGCACGGCGAGCCGGGGCAGCTGCTGCCGGTCGGGGCGCCGCTGCTGAGCGTCGGCGGGTTCGCCGAGCCGGGCGTCACGACGTCGGCCGGCAGCGGCAACGTCCTGATCGGCTACGGCACCGCGCCCGCCACCCGCCGCAAGCGCGCGCGGCGGCCGGTGAGCGCCACCGCGCCCACCCGGCCGACGCACGCACCCGCCGTGATCTCGCCGTTCGTCCGGAAACTGGCGTCCGACAACGGGATCGACCTGGCGAAGGTCGACGGCAGCGGCCCGGGCGGGATCATCCGCCGCGCCGACGTCGAGGCGCTGCTGAAGAAGCCGGCCGGGGGTGGCCGGCGGATCCCGCTGACCGGGGTGCGCAAGGCCGTCGCCGACAAGCTGACGGCGTCCCGGCGCGAGATCCCCGAGGCCACCGTGTGGGTCGACGTCGACGCGACCGGGCTGGTCGCCGCGCGGGCCGCGCTGAACGCCAAGACGGACCGGCCGGTGAGCCTGCTCGGGCTGATCGCGCGGTTCGCCGTCGCGGGCCTGCGCAAGTACCCGGAGCTGAACTCGCGCGTCGAAGGCGACGAGATCGTGCTGCTGGACCGGATTCACCTCGGGTTCGCCGCGCAGACCGACCGTGGCCTGGTGGTGCCGGTCGTGCGGGACGCCGGATCGCTGTCGACGCGGGACCTGTCGGCGGCGATCGGCGACCGCGCCCGCACGGCCCGGGAGGGCAAGCTCGCGCCGGCGGACCTCACCGGCGGCACCTTCACGGTGAACAACTACGGCGTCTTCGGCGTCGACGGCTCGGCCGCGATCATCAACCACCCCGAGGCGGCGATCCTCGGCATCGGCCGGATCATCGACCGGCCGTGGGTGGTCGACGGGGCGCTGGTGGCGCGGAAGATCTGCGAACTGACGCTGGCCTTCGACCACCGCGTCTGCGACGGGGGCACGGCCGGCGGGTTCCTGCGGTTCGTCGCCGACTGCGTGGAGTCGCCGGTGACGGCCCTCGGCGACCTGTGACGACTCACCGGCCGCGTTGGCCGGTGGCGACGTCGGCGGCACTTAAAGTGGCCGGGTGACGACTCCGGCCCAGCACGACCGTGACCTGGCGGAGGGGCGCGTCGCCCGGCTCAAGCAGGACCTGCGGGACGGGCTCACGCCCCCGCCGGGCGACGTCGCGGCGATGGACGAGCTCGTGGCGACGGCCCACCGGCTGCTCGACGCCGAGCTGGCGTTCGACGAGGCCCGCCGCCGGCTCGCGGACGCCGAGCTCGAGTCCCGGCACGCGGCGACGCAGCGCGCGGTGGTCTGGTTCGCGGCGGCGCCCGTGCTGGTGCCGCTAGTCGCCGGGGCGCTGGTGCTGTTCGGCGTGCTGTCGCCGGGTTGGCTGGCCGTGCTCGTCCCGTTGTTCGGCGCCGGCCTGTGGATCGGCTTCGCCCCGGTCCGCCGGGCCCCAGCGGTGATCCGCGAGCGGACGCGGGCGGCGTGGGCGGGCAGCGTCACGGCGCTGGTGCTGGTCCTCGCGCTGGTTCCGTGGTCCGGGACGGTGGTCTGCACGGTCCTGACGGCGCTGGGCGCCGCGGGCACGATCGCGCTGCTGTGGCGGGAAAGCCGGATCCCGTGAGCCACGGCTACGCGACCTACGGCGACGACCCGGAGTTCTCCCAGGAGTACCTCGAGCCGCCGGACCCGACCCGGCGCGACCTCGACGAGCTGTTCGCGGCGGTGGACGGGCTGCGCGAGGCCGGCGACCGCCTGGGCCAGGACGTCGCCGACCTGACCGAGCGCCTTGAGAGCAGCGCCCCGGACGGGGAGGACGACCGGATCGACCGGCTCGCCCGGCAGCTGGAGCGGCTGCAGCAGCAGGTCGGCGTCCTGGAGCGCGCGGTCCGCGTGTCCGACGGCGTCCCCCAGGTGAACCTCGACGACGTCGCCCCGGAAACGCGCGCGCTCGCGGCGGAGGCGGCCCGCTGGGACGACCTGCACAAGGAGCTGGTGACGAAGGAGCAGCGCGCGCGGTACGCGGAGGAGATCGCGCACCTGGACTCGGTGCGGTCGGCGCTGTCCCGGTGCGACACCGACCTGCTGGAGGTGGTGTGCGTCCTGGCGTCGACGGACCGCGGGGCGCGGGCCCGGGGGGACGCGGAGTCGTCGTTGCGGGCGTTGTCGACCCGCCGCCGGACGCTGCTGGACGAGGAGATCCCGGCGGCGGCCGCGGCGGCGGACCAGGCACGCCTGGCGTTGCGCGAGGCGGACGCGGTCGAGACGCGGGTGGTACCCCAGCTGGAGCGAGCCGAGCGAGCGTGGCACGACCTGCAGGTCCGGCTGCGGACGCGCATCACGGACGCACTGGGGTCGAACGCGCTCCTGCCGACGTGGTTCGGCACCGCGCTGGGCGTGGCACCCCCCTCGGGGACCTCGGGCGACGTGTGGATCCGGACGGCGGCGTCGGTGCTGGCGTACCGGGTGACGTTCGGGGTGACGGATCTGGCGTTGCCACTGGGAACGCCGGCGGGGGAGGACACGGATACGACGGAGCGGCGGTGGACCTGGCGAGCACGGCTGGAGTCCGACCTCGACGCCCTCTCGCCCTAGCTGGGTCAGCTTGCGAAGAGTTCGATCAGCTTCGTTGTGATGGTCATCGCCGGTTTCGCGATGTCAGCGGCTTTCGACACGATGTTCTGGATGGTGGTCAGTTTGGACTTGACCACTTCCTTGTCGGAGTCCGCTGCGGCCAGCTCGCGGGTGACCTGATGAACCTCCTGAGCGACCTGCTCCTTCTGCGTGTCCGAGAGAGTGGTGCTGGTGAGGGCCAGCCGGAGCAGTTCGGTCAGCTGTTCCCGCTCCGGACCGGGTGCGTGGGTCTGCTGGAAGTCCTGGATGACCGTGTTGACCGGGCGGTTGACGAAGGTGGTCTGGCCGTGGAAGGTGAAGTTCTCCGTCACGCGGGCTCCTCCGTGGTAGGTGAACACGTTGTAACCGTGGAATTCGTACGGCGCCGCGGCAGCCGAGGGCTGCGGACGCAGTTCGTCGAGAATCCGGCGATGTGCTGCGGCTACCCGGTCGAACGCCGGATCGTCGCCCGTCCCCGCCGAGGTGATCGCAGCCAGCAGTTCTTGCGGCCGGTCGGCGACTTCTGCCGGGTTTCCCTGCCGGGGCTCATCGTAGTGTCGCGAATCCTCCAGCGCGGCCTCGACATCGTATCGCCGCGGTTCCTGGTCGATCGCCCGCTCGATCTCGCCGAACAGCCTACGCAGATAGCGGGGATCGACCGCTTCGATGGGAAAGACCAGCGTTTCCGCAAGAGCTCCGCTGCGGAAAATCGCCAAACACGGCAGGTGCGCGGGCTGGATTCCCAGTTCGCGGGCGACCTCATAGCACAGGTGGCGGTCGTACGGCTTCCAGGACAGCCACCGCATCGACGAGAACATGCGGACCAACGGTGGTTCCAGGTGCTTCCGCCAGTAGCTTCTAGCGGTTTCCCAGCTCTGCGGGCGCTCAACCACGAAGACGCCCAGTTTCGGTCCCGACAGGGCGTTCAGTTCGTCGAAATGAGTTCGAACGTAGGTGGCCAGTGCGACGTCCTCATCGGTGTACAGCAGCGCTCCCCATAGTCGGGGTCCGGCCGTGCTCTGCTGAGCCTTCGTGACGAGCTGCAGGTTCCGGATCAGCCTTTCCGGGTGGCCGGCCGCCCCGAGCATGTATGCGCCGGGAGGCTCCCGGTTCACGCACAGGACCACCAGGTCACCATCGGAAAGTTCTGCTTCGGCCACCGTGGAATCGGCGTCGAAGCGCATGTCGGTGACCGAGCTGGCGAGCCACACGTCGGAAACCCGGCTGATGTCCCAGTGGATCGGCAACTCGTCCCGCCCGGCTTCGTCGGACGCGGCCAGGCCGCGGGACTTGGCGGCTTGATACATCGTTGCGGTCAGGTCGCCGATGAACGTTGCGGAGGTGGTCTCGACGGAAACGCATCCGGCGAGAACCCGGTGGTCCAATTCGTGCCAGCGCCGTTGATATTCCGGCTCGTCCCGGTCGGCGTACTGCGGTAGTTCACTCATTTGCCAGGCGATGCGATTGCCGTAGGCAGCGTAGCCGGTGACCGTCCAGTCGCCTTCGAACACCATGGCCCACAGGTGCACGAAATCCTCCTTGCGGCCGGGTACCTCAGGCAATCGTCCCGGTTGCCGGCCGTGTTACGGATGCTGTTCGCGCAAGGCTGCTTCCAGTTGGCGGTGCAACTCGCCCAAGCGGGTCCTGCCCGGCTTGCCCGGCGGGAACTTCCGCAGCAGGGCGCTCACCTCCGGTGGTGCCTGCGACAGCGCCCACTCGATCTCCGCCGCTGCCGAACCGCCCGCCAGCTCCCGCGCCAACGCTGCCTGCTGGGCCGGGCCGACGATGTGCTTCACCTGGTGCGGGGACTCCAGGGGGTGCAGGTAAGCCGCGCCGGCTGCGCCCACTGCCGCGCGTGCCGCGGCCGAGGCGGCAGCGTCGGACGTTCCGCCCGCTGCCGCCAGTGCGGCCCAGGCCGCCGTGCGCAACGCCTTCGTGCGCGGGGCGCCGGTGGCGAACTCCTGGGCCGCCGCGATCGCTGCCGCCGGGCGGGGGTCGTCCGGGATCAGGGGCACCACCCGCGCCGCGCAGGCCGCGGCCCAGCCCGTCAACGCCCGCAGCTCGTCCAGACTCAGCTCCATGCCCCTGAAGCTTATCCTTGAACCACCGGTTGAGACTCCGGGCGGTGCAGGGCCTGGCGGCGCAGGCGGTTGAACAGCTTCGCGTTGTTCCACGCGAAAACCCCCACCGTGACGCCGTCCCGGGAGAACGTCGCCACGAACGAGGACGACGAAGGGGCGCCGTCCACGTACGAAAGCGTGTCCTCCGGATGGGGGTGGCCGGCCAGCTGCAAAGTGCCCGAGTACTGGTCGGACCAGACATAGCCGCTGGGTGTGTACGTCCGCGCGGTGTGCCCGGCCAGCAGGTTGGCCACCGCGACCGGTGCCTGCTCGGACGCGTTCGTCCAGTGCTCGTGCCGCTGTCCCGCGTACCGGGCCACGTCACCCACCGCCACCACCTGAGGCAGCGAAGTGACCAGTCCCGCGTCGGTGTGGACGCCGTTGCCGACCGTCAACCCCGAGCCCGCCAGCCACTCGGTCGCCGGGGCCATGCCGACTCCCGTCACGACCACGTCGGCCGCGACGAGCGAACCGTCGGCCAGCCGGACGCCGGCCGCTTCCAGGCCGGTCACCGGCACCCCGCAGCGCAGCTCCGTGCCGTGCTCCGCGTGCAGCCGGGCGCAGACGGCGGCCAGCTCCGGGCCCAGCACGGGCGCGAGCGGCGCGGGCAATGCCTCCAGGACGACCACGTCGAGGCCCAACGACCGGCACGTCGAGGCCACCTCGGCGCCGATGAATCCGGCCCCGACGATCACCACCCGCACGCCGGGCACCAGAGCCGCGCGCAAGGCCAGCGCGTCGTCGAGCGTCCGCAACACGAAAGCGCGCTCGAAGCCCGGCAGCCGGCGCGCCCGGCCGCCGGTGGCGATCACGACGCCGTCCGCGTGCACCGATGTGCCGTCCGACAGCAGCACCCGACGCGCAGCAGGTTCCAAGGCCGTCGCCCGCACGCCGAGCCGGAAGTCCAGGGCCAGCGATGCCAGGTCGCCGGCGTCGAGCAGCTCCAGCGACTCCCGCGACGCCGTCCCGGCCAGGAAGGCCTTCGACAGCGGCGGCCGGTCGTAAGGCAGGTGCGGCTCGTCGCCGATCAGCACGATCCCGCCGTCGTACCCCTGCGCGCGCAGCTCCTGCGCCGCGCGGACCCCGGCGAGTGAAGCGCCGACGATCGCGACGCGTTTCACGCGGCGTCCTCGCCGGCCACGCCCCGGACGTAGATGACGCCTTCGTCGACGACCACGGCGTACGTGCGCACCGGGTCCTTCGCCGGCAGGCAGGTCGGCATGCCGGTGCGCAGGTCGAACAGCGCCGCGTGCAGCGGGCACTCGACGAAGCAGCCCTCGAGCCAGCCGTCGGCCAGGGAGGCGTCCTGGTGGGTGCACGTGTCGCCGATGGCGTACAGCTCGCCGTCCTGGGTGTGGAACACCGCGATGGCGGGCGGCCCGGGGAGCCGTACCGACTCACCGGGGGGCAGTTCGTCCACCGTGCACGCGCGCATCATGGGTCCTCCGAGACTGTTGCGCATAGGGGAACATCAACTGTGATCCGCAACAAAGTCTGAATCCCCCGGAGGACGTCGTCAAGGGGTACGCCCGGGTAGTTTTCGTTACCGGATAACGGGTGTTCCGGGCACGCCGAAGGCCCGTACCGAGGATGGCGGTACGGGCGCTGCGACGCCGGAGGCTAGTTCTCCCCGTGCCGGTAGAACGGCAGCTTGAGCGGGGCCAGCGGGGTGTTGCCGAGGATCAGGTCGGCGGCCTTCTCGGCGGTCATCATCACCGGGGCGTAGATGTTGCCGTTGGTGATGTAGGGCATCACCGACGCGTCGACCACGCGCAGGCCCTCGGTGCCGTGCACCCGCATGCTCTGCGGGTCTACGACCGCCAGGTCGTCCACGCCCATCTTGGTCGTGCACGACGGGTGCAGGGCCGTTTCCGCGTCCTTGGCGACCCAGTCGAGGATTTCTTCGTCGGTCTCGACGGACGGCCCCGGCGAGATCTCCCCGCCGTTGTACGGCTCCAAAGCGCTCTGGTTGAGGATCTTCCGCGCCACCCGCACGGCTTCGACCCATTCCTTCCGGTCGGTCTCCGTCGACAGGTAGTTGAACTTGATCGCCGGGTGCTGCCGCGGGTCGGTGGAAGTGATCTTCACCGAGCCGCGCGTGTCGGCGTACATCGGGCCGACGTGCACCTGGTAGCCGTGGCCTTCCGTGGGCGCCGAGCCGTCGTAGCGGATCGCCACCGGCAGGAAGTGGAACATCAGGTTCGGGTACTCCACCTCGTCGTTGGACCGGACGAACCCGCCGCCCTCGAAGTGGTTGGTGGCGGCCGGCCCGGACCGCAGGAACAGCCACTGCGCACCGATGTAGGGCCGCTTCCACTTCGCCAGCGACGGCTGCATCGACACCGGCTGCTTGCAGGCGTACTGGATGTACACCTCGAGGTGATCCTGCAGGTTCTCCCCGACGCCCGGCAGGTCCTTCACGACGTCGATGCCGAGCTTCTCCAGCTCCGCCGCGTTCCCGACGCCGGACAGCTGCAGCAGCTGCGGGGTGTTGATCGCGCCGCCGCAGAGGACGATCTCCTTGCCGTAGACCTCGCCCGGCACGCCGCGGCCCTGTGCGTACTCGACGCCGACCGCACGTGTGCCGTCGAAGAGGACCTGCGAGACGAACGCGCGCGTCTTCACCGTGAGGTTGGGCCGGTCCATCACCGGGTGCAGGTAGGCGCCCGCCGCCGACAGCCTCCGTCCTTTCCGGACGTTCCGGTCGAAGGCTGCAAAACCTTCCTGCCGGTAGCCGTTGACGTCGTCGGTGCGCGGGTAGCCCGCTTCCTCGGCGGCGTCGAAGAACGCCTGGAACAACGGGTTCGACGCCGGTCCGCGCTCCAGTTCGAGGGGGCCGTCGTGGCCGCGCCACGGGCCATCCGGCGGATCGGCCAGGCAGTTCTCCATCCGGTTGAAGTA
This sequence comes from Amycolatopsis sp. CA-128772, assembly GCF_002904295.1. GTDB lineage: Bacteria > Actinomycetota > Actinomycetes > Mycobacteriales > Pseudonocardiaceae > Amycolatopsis. The sequence continues at coordinate 211,199 of NZ_PPHG01000052.1, read as the reverse complement.
CGGCAGGCAGTGCGCGTAGTCCCAGGTGGACATTCCGGGATCACTCGCCCAGCGCTCGTAGTCCATCGGGTTGCCGCGCTGGAAGATCATCCCGTTGATGCTCGACGAGCCGCCGAGCACCTTGCCGCGGGCGTGGTAGATGCGCCGCCGGTTCATGTGCGGCTCGGGCTCGCTGCGGTAGCCCCAGTCGTAGAACTTCGACCCGATCGGGAAGGTCAGCGCGGCCGGCATGTGGATGAACACGTCCCACTTGTAGTCCGACCGGCCGGCCTCCAGGACGAGGACCTTGTTCGCGGGGTCGGCCGAAAGCCGGTTCGCCAGCGCGCAGCCCGCCGAGCCACCACCGACGATGACGAAGTCGTAGGTTTCGGTACTCATGGCGCCTCCTGAAGAACCTTATTCAGCCGTCGGCCGGCGCGAGAGTCACCACCGGCAGGTATGTCACGTTTCATGCGCCGTCCTGACCAGAATGAGGTTCTCAGCCGGGCAGGGTGTCCGGGGTCGCGTCGGGCATGTGCTCGGGGCTCGTGTGGGACGAACCCCAGGTGCGGCGCCGGACGTACAGCATGATCGCACCGATGATCACGATCAGCCCGGTGACGATCACCGCGCCCCACTGGAAGTACCAGTGGTCGGAGCCGTAGACCTCGGCGCGCGGCCAGATCAGGTTGATCGTCATGGCGCCGCCGTAGAGCACCGCGACCAGGTTCACCAGCGTGCCCCAGCGGCCCAGCTTGAAGTACGGGCCGTGCTCCGGGCGCGGCCAGTGCCCGCGCAGGCGGCGCACCAGCATCGGGCCGGTGACCATCAGGTAGGGGATGTAGAACAGGATGATCGCCGTCGAGGTCAGGATGAAGAACGCGCGCTGGTTGCCGAGGTTGATCAGCAGCACGACGATCGTCAGGCCGCCGGTGAGCAGCGCGGGCAGCACCGGGGTCTTCGACCGCGGCGACACCTTCGCCATCGCGCGGCTGAACGGCAGGCGCCCGTCGCGGGCCATCGCCCACGTCATCCGGATCGCCGCGGTCTGCACCGCGAGGCAGCACACGGTGATGGCGATCGCCGAGCAGATCAGGAACGCGTCGCCGAGCCCCTCGCCGAGGGTGCTCTTCAGCAGGTACGGCATGCCGGACGTGCTGAGCTCCTTGGCGCTCAGGTCGCCGACGGCCATCATGCCGAACAGCATGATCAGGCCGCCCACGATGAACGCGGCGGTGATGGCGCGCAGGATCGCGCGGGGCGCGTGCCGCCGCGGCTGGGTGGTCTCCTCGGCCAGCGAGCCCGCGGTGTCGAAGCCGTAGAAGACGTACGCGCTCATCAGCGACGCCACCAGGAACGCCCCGAGGTACCCGAACGACTGGCTCTCACCGGTGCCGGCGGTGTCGAAGACCAGGCCGGGGCCGCGCTTGATGTGGATGGCCAGCGCGATCACCAGCAGGATGCTCGCGCCGAGCTCGACCGCGACGCCGAAGTTGTTGATCTTCGCCATCAGCTTGACGCCGATGATGTTGACGATCGTGGCGAACACGACCAGCACCAGGGCCAGGATGATGGCGTTCTGGGCGCCGCCGGGCGTCGAGGTGAGGCCGGCGTCGTCGTCGCTGCCGACGAGCTGGAACGCGGTCGACACCTGCGGCAGGATGATCTGGTAGGCCACCGCGACGGCCGCCGCCGTCACGATCGCGCCGATGATCATGATCCAGCCGGCCAGCCACGACGTCGCCGGTTTCGCGATCTGCTTGGCCCACTGGTACACCGAGCCGGCGAGCGGGAACTGCCCGGCCAGTTCGGCGAAGCACAGGGCGACGGCGAGCTGGCCGAGGAAGACGAGCGGCCACGTCCAGATGAACGCCGGGCCCCCCGACCCGAAGCCGAAGAAGAAGAGCTGGAACACGCCGGTGAGGATGGAGATGTAGCTGAAGCCGGCGGCGAAACTGGAGAACGACCCGAGCGAGCGCTCGAGTTCCTGGCGGTAGCCGAACTTCTCGAGTTCGGAAGAGTCGTCGGCAGCAGGCCCCCCGCCCGCCGGTTTTTCCTGGGTGGTCATCGCGTGCGTCCTCACGTGGTGGGTGGGGGAGGGATCAGCCCTTGAACCAGTGCTGCGGAACGGGATCGATGTTCTGGTAGATGTGCTTGCTCTCCTGGTATTCGGCCAGCCCGGACGGCCCGAGTTCGCGGCCGATGCCCGATCTGCCGAACCCACCCCACTCCGCCTGGGGCAGGTAGGGGTGGTAGTCGTTGATCCACACGGTGCCGTGGCGCAGGGCCCCGGCGACGCGCTGGGCGCGGGACGCGTCCGACGTCCACACGGCTCCGGCGAGCCCGTACTCGGTGTCGTTGGCCAGCGCGATCGCGTCGGCCTCCCCGGCGAACCGTTCCACGGTGACGACCGGGCCGAAGACCTCTTCCCGGACGATCGCCATGTCCCGCGTACAGCCGGAAAACACGGTGGGACGCAGGAAGAAACCGGTTTCGTACTCCGGTCCCTCGGGGCGCTTGCCGCCGGCCCGGAGCGTCGCGCCCTCCTGGAGAGCGCTTTCGATGTACCCCTCGACCTTGGCGCGGTGCTGCGCCGAGACGAGCGGGCCGGTCTCGGTCGAAGGGGCCAGGCCGTCGCCGACGCGGATGCGGTCGGCACGCGCGGCGAGGTCCGCCACGAACCGGTCGTGGATCCCGTCCTGGACGATCAGCCGGGCACCCGCCGAGCAGACCTGTCCGGAATGGACGAACGCGGCCAGCAGGGCGTAGTCCAGTGCGGTTTCGTAGCCGGCGTCGTCGAACACCACGTTCGGGTTCTTGCCGCCGAGTTCGAGCGCGACCCGCCGGACGCCCTTCGCGGCGGCCGTCATGATCTTCTCGCCGGTCGCGTAGCCGCCGGTGAAGGAGACGAGGTCGACGCCCGGGTGCTCGACCATCGCCGCGCCGACCCGGCCGTCGCCGAGGAGCAGGTTGACCACGCCGGGTGGCGTGCCTGCCTCCTCGAGGAGGGCGACCAGCTTGATCGTGGTCAGCGGGGTGACCTCGCTCGGCTTGAGCACCACGGTGTTGCCCGCGGCCAACGCCGGCGCGACCTTCCAGGACATCTGCAGCAGCGGGTAGTTCCACGGCGCGATGAGCGCGCAGACGCCGACCGGTTCGTGCACGATCCGGCTGACGACGGTCGCGCTGCCCGCGTCGACCAGGCGGCCGGCGTCCTTGTCCGCGAGGTCGGCGTAGTAGCGGAAGACGTTCGTCACATCGTCGATGTCGATGCGGCCTTCGCCGAGCGTCTTGCCGGTGTCGAGGCTCTCCGTGCGGGCGAGTTCCTCGCGGTCGCGGACCAGCAGGTCGGCCGTCCGGCGCAGCAGTGCGCTGCGTTCGCCGGCGGTCGTCCGCCGCCACGGACCCGCGTCGAACGCCTTCCGCGCAGCTTCGACCGCGGCGTCGACCTCTTCGTGGCCCGCCTCGGCGAGGGTGGCGATGACCTGGCCGGTGGCGGGGTTGAGCACATCGAACATGCGGCCCTTCCCGGAGCGGTAGTGGCTGCTTCACGTCCAGAGTGCGTACATTTGTACGCGAAGTGTGTACAGATGTCCACAAGGAGGCCCGGTGGCGAACAGCGAACCCGGCGCGACGCGGCGCCGCGGTCCGAACGATCCCGAGCGCCGCGCGCGGATCGCCAAGGCGGCGATCGAGGTGGTGGCGCAGCGAGGGATCGACGGGGTCACGCACCGCTCGGTGGCGGCGGCGGCCGGTGTCCCGCTCGGCTCGACGACCTACCACTTCGCGACCCTGGACGACCTGCTGGAGGTCGCCCTGCACGAGGCGGCCGAGAAGAACGTCCACGCGCTGAAGGAGTGGGAGTCGGCGCTGCCGCCGGACGCCGACTTCGCCGCGGCGCTCGCCGAACTGGTGATGGGCTACATCAACGAGCAGTACCGGGACACGGTCGTCGAGTACGACCTGTACGTCGCGGCCCTGCACCGGCCGGCGCTGCGCAAGGCGAGCGCGGCCTGGGACGACGCCCTGATCGCGTTCTTCGGCTCCCGCACCGATTCCCTCACCGGCCGGTTGCTGGCCGGGTTGTTCTGCGGCCTCCTGATGCAGGCCGCGCTGGCCGACCCGCGCCCCACCCGCGAGGAGATCGAAACCCTGTTCCGCCGGGCGATCGAGGGACCGCCGGGCCGAACTTGTTGACAGCCGTGCGTGGCGGCAGTCACTCTGTTCCGGAGTGAGCAACAAGACGCGTTCTGCGCAACTCCCGTTCTGATCCGCGGAGAGGACCACGCCGGTGACCGCAATCGATCTCCCGCCGAGCCTGCTCGCCACGTTGCCCGGCAGCTCCTACACCGACCCGGCGATCTTCGCGGCCGAGCAGGCGAAAATCTTCGAGGCCGACTGGTTCTGCGCCGTGCGCAGCGCCGACCTCGCCGGGCCGGGAGCGTTCGAGACCGTGCAGATCGGCCGGGAGAGCGTCCTGGTCTCACGGGGGCGGGACGGCAAGCTGAACGCGTTCCTCAACGTCTGCCGCCACCGCGGCGCCCGGCTGTGCACGTCGGAGAGCGGCACGGTCAAGCGTGCCTTCCAGTGCCCGTACCACGCCTGGACGTACGGCCTCGACGGCAAGCTGATCGCGGCGCCGAACCTCACCGGGATGCCGGACGTCGACCGCACCGAGTTCGGGCTGACCCGGCTGCACCTGCGCGAATGGCTCGGGTACGCCTGGGTCTGCCTGGCCGGCGAGCCGCCGTCGTTCGAAGAGACGGTGATCGGGGCCGTCACCGAGCGGCTCGGCGGGCCGGCCGAGATCGACGCCTACGGCATCGACGGCCTCGCGCTGGGCAAGCGCATCGAGTACGACGTGAAGGCGAACTGGAAACAGATCATCGAGAACTTCATGGAGTGCTACCACTGCGCGACGATCCACCCGGAGCTCACCGAGGTGCTCCCGGAGTTCGCCGACGGTTACGCGGCGCAGTACTACGTCGGCCACGGCGCCGAGTTCGGCGGCGGGATCAAGGGTTTCACCGTCGACGGCAGCGAAGGCGTCGACCGCCTGCCCGGCGTCACCGAGGCCCAGGACCGCAAGTACTACGCGATCACCATCAAACCGGGCGTTTTCGTCAACCTGGTCCCGGACCACGTGATCATCCACCGGATGTTCCCGCTGGCGCCGGACCGGACGCTGGTCCGCTGCGACTGGCTGTACCTGCCCGAAGTCGTCGATTCCGGGCGCGACCTGAGCCGGTCGGTCGAGCTGTTCCACCGCGTCAACCTGCAGGACTTCGAGGCGTGCGAACGCTGCCAGCTGGCGATGGGCTCGCGGGCGTACGCGCGGGGCGGGGTACTCGTGCCCAGCGAGCACCACATCGGCGCCTTCCACGACTGGGTCCGCGCCCGGTTGAGCGGCTAGATCAGCGCGCGGATGGCGGCCTCGAACCCGGCGACGTGCTCGAGCGTGAGGGCAGCGGCCTTCTCGCCGTCGCCCTCGATGATCGCGGTGAGGAGCGGGACGTGTTCGTGGACGTGGCCGGCCATCCCGGGCAGCCGGGGCACGAACACGCACCAGATCCGGGTGGCCAGGTTGTCGTACCGGATGAGCGTGTCTTCGAGGAACGGGTTGTGCACGCACCGGTAGACCGCCCGGTGCAGGGCGAGGTCGGTGCGCAGCAGGTCGGCGTTGTCCCGGCCCGGGACGTCGGCGTCGAGCTGCGCGCGCAGTTCGGTCAGGGTGGCCCGGTCGGCCGCGGTCGCGCGCTCGGCCGCGGCGGCCGTCGCCATCGGTTCGAGCGTGCGCCGGACCTCGGAGATGTGCGCGAGGTCGGAGATGTTGACGTCGGTGGCGAACGTGCCGCGTCGCGGGTAGGCGACGACCAGGCGTTCGGACTCCAGCCGCTTCAGCGCCTCGCGGATCGGCGTCCGGCCCATGCCGAGCGCGGCGCCGAGCTCCTCCTCGTTGAGGGGCGAGCCCGGCGGGATGTCGAGCATGACCAGGCGATCACGGACGAACAGGTACGCCTGTTCGGCCAGCGACGGGGGATTGACCTGCGGATGCATGGCGCTTAGCCTACATCGACGATTGATATATCAGAAGTCGACCACGGAAGGTTCGCGATGACCGACCTGCCGGAGCACCCGGACTTTCTCTGGGACAACCCCGAGCCTCGCCGGAGTTACGACGTCGTCATCGTCGGCGGCGGTGGGCACGGCCTCGCCACCGCTTACTACCTGGCCAAACAGGGCATCAGAGGTGTCGCCGTGCTCGAGAAGGGCTGGCTCGCCGGCGGGAACATGGCCCGCAACACCACGATCATCCGCTCCAATTATCTCTGGGACGAGAGCTCCGGCATCTACGAGCACTCCCTCAAGCTGTGGGAAGGGCTCGAAGAGGACCTCGGCTACCCGATCCTGTTCAGCCAGCGCGGGGTGCTGAACCTGGCGCACAGCCTGCAGGACGTCCGCGACAGCGTCCGCCGCGTCGAGGCCAACAAGCTCAACGGCATCGACGCCGAATGGGTGGACGCCGACGGCGTCAAGGAGATCTGCCCGATCGTCAACACCTCGCCGGACGTCCGCTACCCGGTGCTCGGCGCGACTTTCCAGCCACGCGCGGGTATCGCGAAGCACGACTACGTGGCTTGGGGTTTCGCGCGTGCCGCGCACGAACTGGGCGTCGACCTCATCCAGAACTGCGAGGTCACCGGCATCACGACCGGCGGCGGCCGGGTCACCGGCGTCGAGACGTCCCGGGGCCGGATCGCCGCGGGCAAGGTGGCGCTGTGCGCGGCCGGGCACACGTCGGTGCTGGCTCGCATGGTCGGCCTGGACCTGCCGCTGACGTCGCACCCGTTGCAGGCGCTGGTGTCGGAGCTGCTGGAACCGATCCACCCGACGGTCGTCATGTCGAACGCCGTGCACGTCTACGTTTCCCAGGCGCACAAGGGCGAGCTCGTCATGGGCGCCGGCATCGACAGTTACCACGGGTACGGCCAGCGCGGCTCGTTCCACATCATCGAGCAGCAGATGGCCGCCGCGCTGGAGCTGTTCCCGGTGTTCGCGCGGGCGCACCTGCTGCGGACGTGGGCCGGGATCGTCGACACCAGCCCGGACGCCTCGCCGATCATCGGCCTGACGCCGGTGGAAAACCTGTTCCTCAACTGCGGCTGGGGCACCGGCGGTTTCAAGGCGACCCCCGGCGTCGGGGACGTCTTCGCGGCGACCATCGCCCGCGGCAAGCCGCACGAGTACGCCGAGCCCTTCGCCCTCGACCGGTTCACCACCGGTGCCCTCGTCGACGAGCACGGCGCCGCCGCCGTGGCGCACTAGGAGCGTTCTGATGCACCTGATCCCCTGCCCTTGGTGTGGGCCGCGCGAGGAAGCCGAGTTCCACTACGGCGGCCAGGCGCACGTCGCCTACCCCTCGGATCCGTCGGCACTGTCCGATGAGGACTGGGCCAAGTTCGTCTTCTTCCGTGACAACCCGAGCGGACCGTTCGCCGAGCGCTGGAGCCACTCCGCGGGCTGCCGTCGGTGGTTCAACGCCGTCCGCGACACGCGCACCCACGACCTCCTGGCGGTCTACCGCCTCGACGAGCCCAGGCCGGTGATCTCATGACCCGGCTGTCCGGCGTCCCGCTCAAGTTCACCTTCGACGGCCGCGAGCTGACCGGTTTCCTCGGCGACACCCTGGCGTCCGCGTTGCTGGCCAACGGCATTCACCAGGTCGCCACCAGCATCAAGTACGGGCGACCGCGCGGGATCTTCGCGGCCGGCGTCGAAGACTCGAACGCCTTGGTGCAGATCGAAAACCCGTTCCCGGAGCCGATGCTGTCGGCGACGACGGTCGAGCTGTACGACGGTCTGGAGGCGCGCGGCCTGCGTGGTCAGGGCCGGCTGGCCGCCGAGCCGGACCCGGCCCGGTACGACGCGAAGCACGCCCACTGCGATGTCCTGGTCGTCGGCGCCGGACCCGCCGGCCGCGCCGCCGCTGCCGCCGCTTCCGGCCGGGTGCTGCTCATCGACGACCAGCCCGACGGCGAGGCGCCCGAAGGCGTCCGGTTCCTTTCGCGCACCACGGCGTTCGGTGTCTACGACGACGGTTTCGTGCTTGCCCTGGAACGCCGAGGCGAACCCCCCGAGCGGATCTCGCGGCAGCGGGTCTGGCGGATCCGGGCGAAGCGGATCATCATCGCGACCGGTGCGCACGAACGGCCGATCGTCTTCCCGGACAACGACCGTCCCGGCATCATGCTCGCGTCGGCCGCGCGCACGTACCTGAACCGGTACGGCGTCCTGGCCGGGCGGCGCGTGGTCGTGTTCACCACCAACGACTCCGCTTACGAGGCTGCCTCCGAGCTGGCCGGAGCCGGGGCCGAGATCGTGCGAATCGTCGACGCTCGCGAGGGCTACGGCGTCATCGGCACCGACGGCGGCGAGCACATCACCGCCGCCCACGTGGCGAAACTGGGCTCGATGGCGGGGGAGCGGGTCGAGTGCGACCTGCTGCTCGTGTCCGGCGGCTGGAACCCGGCCGTGCACCTCTACAGCCAGGCCCGCGGCACCCTCCGGTACGCCCCGGAACTCGGTGCGTACGTCCCGGACGGCTCGCTCGCGAACGTGACCGTCGTCGGCGCCGCCGCCGGCGAAGGGCTGCCGGAGACCGAGGTGCTCTGGCAGGTCCCGGCGCCCGAGTCCGAAGTGGACACCCGGTTCGTCGACCAGCAGCGCGACGCCACGGTGTCCGACGTCCTGCGCGCCACCGGTGCCGGCCTGCGTTCGCTGGAGCACGTCAAGCGCTACACGACCATCGGGACCGCGCACGACCAGGGCAGGACCTCCGGCATGCTCGCCGCCGGCATCACCGCCGAAGCTCTGGGTGTCGATCTCGCCGACCGCCGTCCGACCACGTTCCGGCCGCCGTACACGCCGGTGTCGTTCGCCGCACTGGCCGGGCGGAACCGCGGCGAGCTGCACGATCCCGTGCGTGTCACCACGATCCACCCGTGGCACGTCGGGCACGGCGCCGAGTTCGAGAACGTCGGCCAGTGGAAGCGGCCGTGGTACTACCCGCGGCCCGGCGAGCCGATGGCCGACGCCGTCCGGCGCGAATGCCGCGCCGCGCGCAACGACGTGGCGTGCATGGACGGGTCCACGCTGGGCAAGATCGACGTCCAGGGCCCGGACGCCGGCTGGTTCCTCGACATGCTCTACACGAACCTGATGAGCAACCTGAAGGTCGGCCGGATCCGCTACGGCGTGATGTGCGGTGTGGACGGCATGGTGATCGACGACGGCACGGTGATCCGCGTCGGCGAGGAGCGGTTCCTGGTCACCACGACCACCGGCAACGCGGCGAAGATCCTCGAGTGGATGGAGGAGTGGCTGCAGACGGAGTGGCCGCACCTGGAGGTGTTCGCCAGCTCGGTCACCGAGCACTGGGCCACGATCCCGCTGGTCGGCCCGCGTTCCCGGGAAGTCCTCGGCCGCCTGGCCCCGGTTCTTGACGTCTCGAACGAAGCCTTCGGGTTCATGACCTGGCAGGACGCGGAGGTGGCCGGCCTCCCGGCGCGCGTGTGCCGGATCAGCTTCTCCGGCGAACTGGCGTATGAGATCAACGTCCCGTCGTGGCACGGTCCCGCGCTCTGGCAGTCCATAGTGGACCAAGGGGTCACGCCGTACGGCACCGAGACCATGCACGTCCTGCGCGCCGAGAAGGGCTACCCGATCATCGGCCAGGACACCGACGGCACGGTCACCCCGCAGGACCTCGGCCTGTCCTGGGCGGTGTCGAAGAAGAAAGCCGACTTCATCGGCAAGCGCTCGTTCGCCCGCGCCGAGAACAACCGGCCCGACCGGAAGCAATTCGTGGGCCTGGTGCCGGTCGATCCCTCGGTGCTGCTGCCGGAGGGGTCGCAGATCATCGAATCCGGAACCGTCGGGAACCCGCCGGTGCGGATGCTCGGCCACGTCACGTCCAGCTACGACAGCGCCGCCCTCGGCCGTACTTTCGCCCTCGCCTTGGTGCGCTCCGGCCGCGCACGGATCGGCGAGACGCTGTACGTGCCGGTCGGCGATCAGGTGGTGCCGGTGACCGTGACCGAATCCGTCCTCTTCGACAAGGAAGGAGCCCGCCGTGACGGTTGACGCGGTCGACGAACCGTTCCGCACCCAGCTCACCGTCCGCCTCCGCGGCGGGCAGACCTTGCTCGGCGTCCCCTTGCCGGACCCGTGCACCTTCACCAGCGGCAGCGGCGCCGACGTCCTGTGGATGGGCCCCGACGAGTACCTGGTGCTCGCCGAACCCGGCCGCCAGGCCGAGCTGGAAGCGGCACTTTCACGGGGAAGTGCCGCCGTCGTGGATGTGTCGGCGCAGCGCAACGTCGTGCGGCTCACCGGGTCGCACGCGGCCGACGTGCTGGCGCACGGCTGCTCGATCGACCTGGAGGTGGCGCCGCCGGGTACCTGCGTGCAGACCCTGCTGGCGCGGACCGGGATCGTGCTCATGGTCCGGGAAGAGGGCTACACGATCCTCGTGCGGCAGTCCTTTTCGGACTACTTCAAGGCTTGGCTGGCCGACGCGAGCCTGGAGTACGTCTCGTGACCTTCACCCTGACCCTCAAGTGTCCCGAACGCGCGGGCATCGTGCACGCCGTCACGACGTTCCTCGTCGGGCAGGGCTGCGACATCGTCGAGCACCAGCAGTTCGACGACGACGTCCGCGGCTCGCTGTTCCTGCGCACGTCGTTCACCTGCACCGAACCGACCACAGTGGACGACCTGATCCGCGCGTTCGCCCCGGTGGCCGGGGACTTCGGCATGGAGTTCGGCGTCTCCGACGGGACGCCACCGCGGGTCCTCGTGATGGTGTCGAAGTTCGGCCACTGCCTCAACGACCTGCTGTTCCGCTGGCGTGCCGGCGGACTCGGCGCGGAGATCGCGGTCGTCGTCTCGAATCACGAAGACCTGCGGCCGATGGCCGAGGCGGCCGGCGTGCCGTTCGTGCACGTCCCGGTCACGCCGGACACCAAACCGGAGGCCGAGCAACGGCTGCTCGACCTGATCGGGGAGTACGAAGTGGACCTGATCGTGCTCGCCCGCTACATGCAGGTGCTGTCCAACGAGCTGTGCCAGAAGCTCGAAGGCCGCGCGATCAACATCCACCACTCGTTCCTGCCCGGCTTCAAGGGCGCCAAGCCCTACCACCAGGCCTACGACCGCGGCGTCAAGTACGTCGGCGCGACCGCGCACTACGTCACCCCCGACCTCGACGAGGGCCCGATCATCGAGCAGGAGGTCCAGCGCGTCGACCACACGTACTCGCCGCGCGAGCTGGTGACCGTCGGCCGCGACGCCGAGGCCCTCGCCCTCTCGCGTGCGGTCCGCTGGCACTGTGCACGCCGTGTCCTGCTCAACGGCAACAGCACTGTTGTGTTCCGGTAGAAGGAGTTCCGCCATGAGTGCACCGAAGGTCGTGATCATCGGCGCCGGCATCGTCGGCGCGAACCTCGCCGACGAGCTGACCGCCCGCGGCTGGACCGACGTCACCGTGCTCGACCGGGGCCCGCTGCCGCGCACCGGCGGCTCCACTTCGCACGCGCCCGGCCTGGTGTTCCAGACCAACCCCTCCAAGGCGATGACGGACTTCGCTCGCTACACCGTCGAAAAGCTGCTGAGCCTGGACTGCTTCCTCCAGGTCGGCGGGATGGAGGTGGCGACCACCCCGGCGCGCTGGGAGGACCTCAAGCGCAAGCACGGCTGGGCGACGTCGTGGGGCGTGCCCGGCCGGCTGATCGACGCGGCCGAGTGCGTCGAGCGGTGGCCGCTCCTGGACGGTTCACGGATCTTCGGCGCGCTGCACGTCCCCACCGACGGGCTCGCGCGGGCCGTGAAAGCCGTCGAGGTGCTGGCCGCGCGGGCGGGTTCGCGCGGGGCCCGGTTCATCGGGTCCACGAAGGTGACCGACGTTCTGACCGACCGCGGGCGCGTCACCGGCGTCCGGACCGACCAGGGCGACTTCCCCGCCGACGTCGTCGTCTCGTGCGCGGGGTTCTGGGGCCGCGAAATCGGCGCGATGGTGGGTATGGACGTCCCGCTGCTGCCGCTGGCCCACCAGTACGTGACGACCGGGCAGGTCGCGGAACTCGCCGGCCGCAACACCGAGGAAATCGAGGCGAGCCTGCCGATCCTGCGGCACCAGGACCAGGACCTGTACTTCCGCGAGCACGTCGACCGGCTCGGCATCGGCTCCTACGCGCACCGGCCGATGCCGGTCGACGAGTCCACTCTGGATCCGACGGTCTGCGGGACGGCCATGCCGTCGATGCTGCCCTTCACCGAGGACGACTTCGCGCCGTCGTGGGAGGAGAGCAAGCTGCTGCTGCCCGCGCTGGGCGCGACCAAGGTCGAAGAGGGCTTCAACGGAATTTTCTCCTTCACCCCGGACGGCCAGTCGCTGGTCGGCGAGTCGGCCGACGTCCGCGGATTCTGGCTGGCCGAGGCGATCTGGGTGACGCACTCCGCGGGCATCGCCAAGGCCGTCGCCCAGCTGCTCGTCGACGGGCATGCGGAAGTGGACACCCACGACATCGACGTCCACCGCTTCGAGGAGGTCCAGCTCGCGCCGTCGTACGTGCGCGAGACGGCGCAGCAGAACTTCGTCGAGGTCTACGACATCCTGCACCCGTTGCAGCCCAAGCTGTCCCCGCGCGACCTGCGGGTGACGCCGTTCCACGCGCGGCAGCGCGAGCTGGGCGCGGTGTTCCTGGAGGCGGGCGGCTGGGAGCGGCCGCACTGGTTCGAGGCCAACGCGCCGTTGCTGAAGAAGCTCCCGCACGACGCGCTCCCACCGGCGCGGGACGCGTGGTCGGCGCAGTTCCACTCGCCGATCGTGGCCGCCGAGGCGTGGCACACGCGCAACGGTGTCGCGCTGTACGACATGACTCCGTTGAAGCGGGTCGAGATCAGCGGGCCGGGATCGCTGGAGCTGCTGCAGTCGCTGACCACCAACCAGCTCGACAAGTCGGTCGGGTCGGTGACGTACACGCTGATGCTCGATGCCGCGGGTGGCGTGCGCAGCGACGTCACGGTGGCCCGCCTGGAGCCGGAGGTGTTCCAGGTCGGCCTCAACGGGAACATCGACGTCGACCACTTCGTCAAGCACGCACCGGCCGGCGTGCAGGTCCGGGACATCACCGGCGGGACGTGCTGCATCGGCGTCTGGGGCCCGCTGGCACGGGACCTCGTGCAGCCACTGTCCCATGAGGACTTCTCGCACGCCGGCCTGAAGTACTTCCGGGCGCGCAGGGCGCGGATCGCCGGCGTGCCGGTGGTTGCGATGCGACTGTCCTATGTGGGTGAACTGGGCTGGGAAATCTACACCGGCGCGGACAACGGCCTGCGGCTGTGGGACGCGTTGTGGGCGGCCGGGCAGCCCCTGGGCGTGATCGCGGCCGGGCGGGCGGCGTTCAACAGCCTGCGGCTGGAGAAGGGTTACCGGCTGTGGGGCACCGAAATGACCACCGAGCACGACCCGTACGAGGCCGGCGTCGGCTTCGCGGTGCGCCTGGCGAAGGGTGACTTCCTGGGGCGGACCGCGATCGAGGGCCGGACGCCGGCACGCCGGTTGCGGTGCCTGACGATCGACGACGGCCGCACGGTCGTGCTGGGCAAGGAACCGGTGTTCGTCGACGGCGTGGCCGCCGGGTACGTCACGAGTGCCGCGTACGGGTACACGGTGGGCCGTCCGATCGCCTACGCGTGGCTCCCGGCGTCGGCGGACGTCGGCAGCAGCGTGGAGATCGAGTACTTCGGCCGCCGGGTCGCGGCCACCGTGGCCGCCGAGCCACTGGTCGACCCCGGCATGGAACGGATCCGGCGGTAACGCCGGTCACGTCCGGTCACCTCCGGTCACCTCCGGCTCCCGAACGGGTAATCCACAGCAAGTCCATGGAAGCGCACCAGGAAATTCTCAGGATTGGGGCGTTTCCTGGTGTGGGCCGGAGGCTGGTCGAGAGCTGGAGCTGTGCATGAGCGAGTACGACCGAGGACCGCAGGGCGGCGGCGAGTACCCGTACGGCTACGGCCAGGGCGGCTACTCGCCGGACTACTACGGCCCGAACGGTTACCCGCAGGACCACCGGGGCCACCACCAGCACCAGTACGACCAGCCCCGTGACCAGTGGGGACGCCCGTACCCGCCGTACCCGCAGCCGATCTACGCCTACCCCCAACCCGCCTACCGGCCGCCGCCGCGCCGGCGGCACCCGCTGCGCGCGCTGAGCGTCGCCGTCGTGGCGATCGCGCTGGCCGTCGTCGCCGGGCTGGGGATCGGGCACCTGATCTCCGGGGCGGGCGCCCCCACCGCGGGCGGCAACCAGAACTTCGGCTTCTCCGGGCAGCCCAGCGAGGCGAAGACGGTACTCGACGTCGACGCCGTGTCGGCGAAGGTCAACCCGGCCATCGTGAACATCACCACCGAGCTCGGGCTGCAGGGCGCGGCCGCGGCGGGCACCGGCATCGTGCTCACCGCCGACGGCGAGGTGCTCACCAACAACCACGTCGTGGCCGGCGCGACCAGCATCAAGGTCACCAGCATCGGCACCGGCGACACGTACCAGGCGGAGGTGGTCGGCTACGACCGCACCGAGGACGTTGCCGTCATCCAGCTGCGCGGCGCGTCCGGGCTGCCCACCGCGACCATCGGCGACTCGTCGAAGGTCGAGGTCGGCGACCAGATCCTCGGCCTCGGCAACGCCGGCGGCCGCGGCGGCGACCCGGTGCCCGCGCCGGGCACGGTGACGGCGCTGGACCAGTCGATCACCGCCTCCGACGAGTCCAGCGGCTCGTCCGAGCAGCTCACCGGGCTGATCCAGGTCCGGGCGAACATCGAGTCGGGCGACTCCGGCGGCCCGCTGGTCAACGCGGACGCCCAGGTCATCGGCGTGGACACGGCCGCGTCGACCGGCTACCAGCTGAACGGCCGCCGCAGCGGCGGCGCCGGCCAGGGTTTCGCCATCCCGATCAACCAGGCCGTCGACATCGCCCACGAGATCGTCGCGGGCACGGCCTCGGACAAGATCCACATCGGCAAGACGGCGTTCATCGGCGTCTCGGTATCGGACGGCCAGGGCGGGGCGAGGGTCCGCGAGGTCGTCCAGCGCGGCCCGGCCCAGAAGGGCGGCTTGACGGCCGGCGACGTGATCACGGCAATCGACGGCAGGCCGACCGCCTCGGCGACCGCGTTGACGAACGTGATGGACACCCACCACCCGGGCGACCAGCTGACCCTCACGGTGACCGGCGCCGGCGGTGGTGAGCGGCAGCTCCGGGTGAAGACGGTCGAGGGCCCGGTGGGCTAGCCCAGGGTTTCCGCCAGTACCTCGCGGTGCGTCTGCTTGGCCGCGAGGTACTTCTCCCGGCCCGCGTCGGTGATCGTCACGAAGATGCCGCGCCGGTCCAGCTCGCACAGGGCGCGCTCGACCAAGCCCTCCTTCTCCAGGCGGGCGACCAGCCTCGACGTGGCGCTCTGGCTGAGGTGGATGGCGCCGGTGAGGTCGGCCGAACGGCACTTGAAGTCGCAGGTCGCGAGGCGCTCGAGGGCCTCGAACTCGTTCGCGCCGATGCCGTGGCGCTCCTGCAGGCGGCACTCCAGCGTGCTGAACACGGCCGAGTAGCGGGCCAGCAGCTCGTGCCACTCCTGGACCAGACCCTGCTCACCAGCGACGTCGCTCACGGCGACCAACTTAGCATGCAGGGGCATCAGATGCAAACGCATTTAATGCTTGGACATTAGATGCGCGTGCATGTAATGTCGCCGCCATGAGCTCTTCCGTGTCCTTGTCCACCACCTCGACCCGGTGGGATGCACGTCTCTGGGGTGTCCTGCTCACCGTTTCGATCGTCATCGGCCTCGACGCGCTCGACGTGTCGATGGTCGGCGTCGCGCTCCCGGCCATCCAGGCCGACCTCGGCCTGTCCACCAACGCGCTGCAATGGGTCGTCAGCGGCTACGTGCTCGGCTACGGCGGGCTGCTGCTGCTCGGCGGCCGCACCGCCGACCTGCTCGGCCGCCGGCGCGTGTTCCTCGTCGCCGTCGCGATCTTCGCGCTCGCCTCGCTGCTCGGCGGCCTCGTCGACGACGGCGCCCTGCTCATCGCGAGCCGGTTCATCAAGGGCCTGGCCGCCGCGTTCACGGCGCCGGCCGCGCTGTCCATCATCACCACGACGTTCCAGGAGGGCCCGGCCCGCAACAAGGCGATCAGCATCTTCGCCGTGTTCGGCGCCAGCGGCTACTCCGCCGGCCTGGTGTTCTCCGGCCTGCTGACCGAGGTCGGCTGGCGCTGGACGTTCCTGCTGCCCGCCCCGATCGCCCTGGTGGCGCTGGTCGCGGCGTGGAAGCTGATCCCGTCGTACCGCGCCGAAACCGGCGGCGGCTACGACTTCCCGGGCGCCATCACCGGCGCGGCCGGTTCGCTGCTGCTGGTGTTCGGCGTGGTCGAGGCGCCGGAGGTCGGCTGGGCCGCCCCGCGCACGCTGATCACGTTCGCCGTCGCGCTGGCGCTGCTGGTGACGTTCGTGGTGATCGAGAAGCGCAGCCGCCACCCGTTGCTGCGCCTGGGCATCCTGCGCTCCGGCCGGCTGGCCCGCGCGAACCTCGGCGGCGCGCTGTTCTTCGGCGCGTACATCGGCTTCCAGTTCGTCGTGATGCTGTACCTGCAGCGGGTCCTGGGCTGGTCGGCGCTGCAGACGGCGCTCGGCTTCCTGCCGGCGGCGCTGATCGTGGCGTTCGGTTCGCCGCGCATCGAGCCGCTGATCGACCGCGTGGGCACGCCCCGCACGATCTTCGCGGGCGTGGTCGCGCACGTCATCGGCTACGCGCTGTTCCTGCGCATCGACGAGCACTCGGGGTACGCGGGCAGCGTGCTGCCGAGCATGGTCCTGCTCGGCATCGGCTTCACGCTGGCGTTCTCGTCGCTGAACATCCAAGCCACGGCGGGCATCTCGGACGACGAGCAGGGCCTGGCGGGCGGCCTGCTGAACACGTCCCTGCAGGTGGGCGGCGCGATCGGCCTGGCGGTGGTGACGGCGGTCCTGACCGCCAACGGCGGCCGCGAGGCGTCCCCGGCCGCGTTGCTGACCGGCCTGACGCCGGCGTTGAGCGTGGTCACCGGGATCGCGGTGCTGGGCCTGCTGGTCGCGATCAGCGGCCTGGCGGCCCGGAAGCAGCCGGCCGAAAAGCCGGTCGTGGAAGAGGACCTGCTCGCGCTCGCGGACTGATCGGGAAAGGCGGAAGGACCACCATCGCTGGGGGATGGTGGTCCTTCCGCGCACCCGCCGCCCAAAACGCCCCAATGTGGCGTTGAGTGCGTGGGATGCACCGAACGCCGCTTTGGGTGCGTTGGACGCACCGAACGCCACATTGGGTGCGTTGGATGCACCGAACGCCACATTGGGGCGCCGGCCGGGTGAGCACGGCGCCGGAACTGTCGGTGCCTTCCGCTAGCGTGGAAATCGGGGGCTGCTCAGGCAGCCACCACCGCGTTCCGGAGCCTGCCGCGGAAGCGCAAAGCCGCCACCGCTGTCACCGCGATCCCCGCCGCCGCCAGCAGAACCGCCGTCCGCAGTCCGTCCACAGTGGCCAGTCGCAGGGCCTCGCCGGAAAGGCCGTGCGTGCCCGCGTCGGCCACCGCCACGAACACCGCGAGCCCCACCGAACCGCCGACCTGCTGGGCCGTCGACGCCACTCCGGACGCCACCCCCTGGTCCGCCGCCGGGATGCCGGCCGCCGCCGCGCCGAACATCAGCGTGTAGCCCGCCCTGGCCCAGGCCCAGCACCACCAGCGCGGGAACCAGCGCCGCATAAGACGCTTCCGAAGTCATCGACAGCCCCAGCAAGGCCGCCCCGGCCCCGCCCACCACCAGCGAACCCACCAGCGTCGGGCGGGTTCCGCAGCGGGTCGCCAAGCGGCCCGCGGCCTGCGAGCCCGCCGCGATCGCCGGCATCGGGACGCCGAACGCCAGGCCGGTCGCCAGCGCGCCGTAGCCGTGGACGCCCTGGAAGTACCCGGGTCAGGAAGTACAGCAGCGTGCCGAACGTGCCCATGTACAGGAACGTCACCACCACGCCCGTCCCGAGGTTGCGGTCGCGCAGCAGCCGGGGCGGCAGCAGCGGGTCGCGGCTGCGGCGTTCGATCGCGGCGAACGCGCCCAGCAGGGCGAAGCCGGCCCCCGCGCCGAGAGCCCAGCCCGGTTCCGGGCCTTCGACCAGGGCGAACACCACCAGCGTCGTGCCGGACGTCGCGGTCAGCGCGCCGGCCCAGGTCGAACCGGCGGCCGGGCTGCCGCGCCGGATCCGCCGCCAGCAGGGGGAACGCGAGCGCGGCGGCGGCCGCGGCCGGCGGGACGTTCACGAAGAACACCGCCGCCCAGCCGAACGCCTGCGTCAGCACGCCACCCAGCAGGGACCCCAGTGCTCGGCGGCCGGGCGTGCGACCTGTTCGGCCCGCGGCGGGTCTTCGCACTCGCGGCCCGGGCCGGTCAGAGCCTGGGCGGGGCGCTGCTCTTCCCGGCGACCCTGACCCTGGTCAGCACGTCGTTCCCAGGAGCGCCCCGCCGAAGGCCACGGCGTAGGCGCTCACCACCCACTGCAGGCTCTGCGCGCCGAACCCGAGTTCCCGGCCGATGTCCGGCAGCGCCACGTAAACGATGTTGCAGTCCAGCGAAATGATCAGCTGCGCGAACGCCAGCAGCGCCAGCACCGCGCCCGGCCGGCGGCTCACCGGGCCACCCGCTCGTCCGTGCCCGGCACCTTGGCTCCCGCGATGGCGATGCGGTTCCACGTGTTGATGGTAAAGATCAGCGCGAGCAGCTGGGCCAGCTCCTCCTCGCCGAACTGGCCGGCGGCGCGGGCGTAGACGTCGTCGGGGACGCCGTCGCCGATGAGCGTGACGGCTTCGGTCAGGGCCAGCGCGGCCTGCTCCTTTTCGCTGAAGAAGTGGCCGGCTTCGTGCCACACCGCGACCATGTGCAGCCGCTCCTCGCTCTCGCCGGCCTTGCGGGCGTCCGAGGTGTGCATGTGCAGGCAGTAGGCGCAGCGGTTGAGCTGCGACGCGCGGATCTGGACCAGCTCGACCAGCGCGGGGTCGAGCCCGGCGCGGGCGGCGGCGTCGAAGCCGATCAGGGCCTTGAAGGCCTTCGGGGCGGTCTTGGCGAAGTTGAGGCGGGAGTTCGTCATGACCAGAAATTTAGGGCCGGTTTGACCCGTGTGTAGGGTGCATTTCCGTGCCGGAAGACTGGGTCAATTCGGGGGAGCGGCTGGGCGCCGACCTGCACCTGGCGCTGCCGGGCGGCGGCGGCAGGCGGGCCGCGCTGATCACCGCGCTGCGGGACGCCGTCCGCGCCGGCCGGCTCGCGCCGGGCACCCGGCTGCCGCCCTACCGCTCGCTGGCCGCCGATCTCGGGCTGGCCCGCAACACCGTCGCCGACGCCTACGCCGAGCTGGTCGCCGAGGGCTGGCTCACCGCCGTCCAGGGTTCCGGCACCCGGGTCGCCGAACGCGCCGAGCCGCTCAAGCCGGTCCGGACGCCGAAGGAGGCCCCGGCCGCGCCGAAGCCGCTGCACAACCTGCGGCAGGGGCAGCCCGATGCGACGTCGTTCCCGCGTACGGAATGGCTCGCCGCCGCGCGCCGCGCGCTGAACGTGGCCCCGCACGACGCCTTCGGCCCCGGCGACCCGCGCGGGCGCCGGGAACTGCGGGAGGCCCTCGCCCGGTACCTCGCGCGCGCCCGCGGCGTGCGGACGTCACCGGAGCGGATCGTCGTGTGCTCGGGGTTCGCGCACGCCCTGCGGCTGCTGCTCCCGGCCGTGCTGGCGGGGCCGGTCGCCGTCGAGTCCTACGGCCTCGCGTTCCACCGCTCGATCTTCGCCACGGCCGGCGTGGGCACGGTCCCCCTGCCCCTGGACGAGCACGGCGCCCGCGTCGACGAGCTGACCGTCCCGACGGTGCTGCTGACGCCCGCGCACCAGTTCCCGACCGGCGGCCCGCTGCACCACGACCGCCGCACGGCGGTGCTCGGGCACGTCCGGACGAGCGGCGGCCTGCTCATCGAGGACGACTACGACGGCGAATTCCGCTACGACCGCAAGCCGGTCGGCGCGGTCCAGGGCCTTGACCCCGAGCACGTCGTGTACGCCGGTTCGGTCAGCAAGAGCCTGTCCCCGGCGCTGCGGCTGGGCTGGCTGGTGCTGCCCGGGCACCTCGTCGACGCGGTGCTGGCGGTCAAGGGCGAGCGCGAGGCGTGGGCGGGCGTGCTCGACCAGCTCACGCTGGCCGGATTCCTCGCCTCCGGCGCCTACGACCGGCACATCCGCCGGATGCGCCAGCGCTACCGCCGCCGCCGCGACCAGCTCGTGGCGGCGCTCGCCGGACGGGCCCCGCACGTGACGCCCACCGGCATCGCCGCCGGCCTGCACGCCGTCCTCCGCCTCCCGCCGGGCACGGAAAAGGCCGCGCTGAAGGCGGCGGCGTGGCAGGGACTCGCCCTGGACGGGCTGGCCGCGTTCCGGCACCCGGACAGCGGGATGTCCACAATGGACGGGCTGGTGGTCGGCTACGCGACCCCGCCGGAGCACGCCTACCCGGCGGCGCTGGATGCGCTGTGCCGCGCGCTGCCGCCCGCGTGAGAGCCAGGCCGGCGCTGCGGTTGCCGTCCACCGGCGCCCCGCGGCCTGCTGATCCTGCGTGAGCGCTAGCCGACGATGTCGACCTCGAACGGATCGGACGCGCTGTAGTTGATGTCGGCCCACACCGCACCCGGCAGGTCGTAACGCCGGTGCGACGTGAGCCGTGCGTTGTAGCCGCCCGTCTGCGCCGGGTTGTGGCCGACGCCCTGGTGGTCGTTGCCCCAGGCGTAGATGTTGCCCACCCACATGGGTTTCGCGAAGCCGTCGCCGCCCAGCCGGGGCCGGATGACGACCGCCGCGCCGGGGCTGCCGGACAGGAATACGCGCACCGTGTTCTCTTCGTTGTTCGGCGGGGTGACGGTGATGCGTTCCATGATCTCCACTCCAGTCGAGGCCGGTTCGGATCCGTCCACGCCGGGCCAGTAGTCGGCGACGGACGAGACGTCGTAGCCCGGGGCCACGTTCCCCAGGTACTGCTTGGCGACCGCGCCGGCCGGGATGGCGGGATCGCCGTTGTAGTGGGCGATCCAGTAGTGCGGCTCGGCGATCCCGGCGGAGGAGAACGCGGACCGCACCGACGGCCAGGTCGAGAGGCTGCAGTAGATCGTCGGGTCCGCGCCCGCCGCGCGGCGCATCCGGACCCAGCCGGGCGCCTCACCCGGGTCGGCGTCGCCGGGCTCGACGTCGAGGACGTGCCCGTCGTTCGTGCCCGCCTTCTTGACGATGGTGACCTTGACCGCGTTCGGAAAGCGCGCCCAATCCGCGGCCGACCAGGGGGCCAGCTTGATCCGGTCGATGTATCCCGCGACCATCCGGGCGTCGCCGGGGATGTTCGCGGCCGTGACCGCGTCGTACATCGTGCGCACGGTGCGTCTCCGTTCGGTGCCGTATCGCCGTTTCGGGGACGGCGAAATCATCCCCGTGATTTCGCCATCGTGCTGATACCCACGTTGGACGGAGGTCAAGCGGAAAACGTCACGCGATTCCGTGCCATCACCAAAATGGCCGCACGACGCAATTCCTTCACCGCCGGTTCACGAGCCGGTGGTGACGTTCCGCTTCCGGTACTGGCTTCCCGCTCACCCGGCTGGCAAGCTGCCAGCACCTCATGACGGAAGGGACGTGCATGGCGGCACACCCGGCGCGGGCCCGGCGGATCGACGCACGGGTCGTCGTCCTGAGCGTGCTGCTCGTGGCCGCCCTGCTCGCTTGGGCCGGCGTCGGCTACCTCAAGGACCGGCTGGCCGGCGGCGGCTGCGACACGACGACCCCGGTGCGCGTCACGGCCGCGCCGGACATCGCCCCGGTGCTGACCGCGCTCGCCCGGACCGTCCCGGCGGGCGACTGCTACGCCGTGGAGGTCACCGCGAGCCCGTCGACGGCCACCGCGACCGCCCTCGAGGCCAACGGCGCGACCGGCCCCGACGTGTGGGTGCCGGAGTCGAGCGGCTGGCTGCTGCAGGCCCGCGACGGCGGCGCGTGGAACCTGCCCGAGTCCGGCCAGCCGGTGGCCAGCTCGCCGGTGGTGCTGGCGCTGACCGACGACGTCGCGAAGCAGGCCGGCTGGCCGGCGAAGTCACCGTCCTGGTCAGACGTCCTCGCGGGCGGCCCGGTCGGGTTGCCCGACCCGGGCCGGGATCCGGCCGCGATCGCCGCCCTGATCGGCCTGCAGCAGCTGACGAAGGACGCGCCCGACCCGGCCGCGGCGTTCACCGAGGAGATCCGCCGGCTCTCGGCGGTGAAGGAGCCGTTCACCGCGTGGCCGGCGTCGGAGCAGTCGGTGCTGGCCAAGAAGCTCGTCGCCGCCTACCCCGCGGTCGGCGTGCCCAGCTTCGACTACCCGTACGTCGTGCTGCCGCGGGCGTCGGAGGCGTCGCGGTCGGCAGCCGAGCGGTTCCTGCGGCTGCTGCTCGACCAGACCTCGACCAAGGCGTTCGCCGACGGCGGGTTCCGGACGCCGTCCGGGCAGCTGCTCGGCGACCGGCCCCGGGACACCCGCACGAACGCCGCGCCGCGCCCGGCCGGGCCGCCCGCGCCCGAAGCGATGTACGGCGTGCTCCAGGCGTGGGCCGGGGTGAACCTCAGCGCCCGCGTCCAGGTGCTGCTCGACGTGTCCGGGTCGATGGCCGCCACCGTGCCCGGCACCGGCCGCAGCCGGATGGCGCTCACCCTCGAAGCCGCGACGCAGGGGCTGGGGCTGTTCAAGCCGACGACCGAGATCGGCCTCTGGCTGTTCTCGACCAAACTGGACGGCAGCAAGGACTACAAGGAACTGCTGCCGATGCGGTCGATCGCGCAGCAGCTCGCCTCGGGCGGGGTGGCGACGCTGCAGGCGGTCAAGCCCAAGCCCGGCGGCGCGACCGGGCTGTACGACTCGATCCTCGCCGCCTACCAGAACGCCCGGCAGAGCTGGCAGCTCGGCCGGATCAACGTCGTCGTCGTGCTCACCGACGGCCGCAACGAGGACAGCGACTCGATCGGGCTGCCCGGCCTGCTCGCCGAGCTGGGCCGGCTGCAGGACCCGCGCAAGCCGCTGCCGGTGATCGGCATCGGCATCGGCCCGGACATCGACGCGAGCGAGCTGCGGCAGGTGTCCGCGGCGACCGGCGGCGAGTCGTTCACCACGCCGGACCCGCGCAAGATTTCCGACGTCTTCTACCAGGCGTTGAGCAAGCTCATGTGCCAGCCGCCCGCCTGCAAGAATTGAGGATCCCCGTGTTGGTGGAGATCGAAAAGCCGTCGCCACGGGCGATCCGAAGACCGGCCGCGCTGGTCCTCGCCGCGTTCGTCGCGGGGGTGGTCCCGTTCGCGCTGTACACCTGGGCCGCCCTGCACGGGAGCCTCGCCCAGGACGACTTCGTCGTCACCCACCAGGCGGCCACGGCCGGGCCGTTCGACCTCGGCTACCTGTTCCAGGACTACCACGGGCACCTGCAGCCCGGCGGGTTCTTCCTGGCCGTCGTGCTGACGTGGTGGGCGCCGCTGAACTTCGGCGTCCTGATGCTGCCGGTGCTGCTCATGCGGGCCGCCGCCACCGTACTGTTCTGGTGCCTGCTGGTGCGCTGCTTCGGCCGCCGCTGGGCAATTCTGGTGCCGTTCACCGTGGTCACGGCGTCGACGTTGCTGCTGGTCCCGACGCTGTGGTGGTCCTTCGGCATCCAGCTGGTGCCGGTGGTGCTGGCCGCGGCCGGCGCGCTGCACGCGCACGTCCGGTACCTCGGCGACGGCGGCCGCTGGTGGCTCGGTGTCTTCGCGTGGACGCTCTTCGGGCTGGCGTTCTACGAGAAGGCCGCGGTGATCCCGGTGCTGCTGGCCGGGGTGACCGTCCTGCTCGGACGGCCGTTCCGGACGCACGCCCGCTACTGGGCGGGCCACGCCGGGCTGCTGGCCGCGTTCGTGACCGTCTTCTTCGTGGTGACGTCGAGCCAGGTCGGCCAGGGGACGCAGCCGATGTCGGCGGGCACGGTCGCCGACCTGACCGGCCGGATGCTCGGCGACACCCTGTTGCCGGGCCTGGCCGGCGGGCCGTGGTCCGGCCCCGGTGCGGGCGCGACCTGGGCACCGTCGCCGTTCGCGGTGGTCGCCGTGCTGCTGGTGGCCGCCCTCGCGGTGCTCATCGCCGGCGGGCGCGCCGGCGGCCGGCGCGCGTGGACGGCCTGGGCGCTGTTCGGAGCGGTGTTCGCGGTGGACGTCGCCCTGCTGGCGCTGACCCGGCTGAGCGAGGTCGGCCCGTCGGCGGGCGACGACCCGCGGTACGTCGCCGACCTGGCGTTGGTGGCCGCTTTCTGTGGCGGGTTCGCCTTTCTTTCCCCCGGTGGGCCGTCCGGCGGAAAGGGTGAACGGCCGATCGCCGCACTCCTCTGTGTCCTGCTGCTCGCCAGTTCCTCGGTGGGATTCTCGCGGCTTTCCCCGGCGCTGCGGTTCGAGCATTCCGGGCAGTACGTCGCAAATGTGCGGGCCGCCGTGGCGGAAGATCCCGAGCTGGCCTTCTACGACACGTTCGTGCCGTCCGATGTGGTGCACGAATGGTTCGGTGCGGACTCCCGGGCGTCGCGGGTGGTCGGCCTGCTGCCCGGCACCCGCTTCGACCAGCCGGCCGGCCGGATGCACGTGCTCGACGCGACCGGCACCCCGCACCGGATCACCGGCGTCGACCCGGTTTCCCGCGCCCTGCCCGGCCCCGTCCCGAACTGCGGCAACGCGATCGGCGAAACGCTGGTGCGCATCCCGCTCGACACCCCGGTGCTGGGCCGGTACCTGCTCAAGCTGGACTACTACACATCGGACGGTGGCGAAGGGCTGGTCGAGCGGACGCCGGTGTGGTTCCAGCCCGGCCTGCACACGGTGTACCTGCCGGTGGACGGTCTGTTCGACCACATCGGTGTGCAGCTGTCGAGCCCGGGCGCGCCGGTGTGCGTCGCGAAGATCGAGATCGGGAAGCCGGTGACTCAGTAGGGGTCGTACGGGCTGTCGTGGCCGAGCAGCCGCGCGAGCGGCCGCAACCGCAGGCGCAGCAGCACCTTGAGCACGACGTTGCGCAGGAACCACGGCAGCTGGGCCAGCACGCGCAGCCGGTCGCGGGCGGTCGGCGGGGTCAGCCGGAACCGCGCCAGCGACGTCGCCCGGTCCAGATAGGTGTACCGGCGTCCGAAGAGGACCTTCGCGATCGTGCCGAGGGTGACGCCGATCGAGGAAAAGCAGTCGTGGACCAGGATTTCCGCGCCGGGCGGCAGATGCTCCGACCAGCGCAGGTCGTCGGTGCAGGTCCAGTAGTCGTGCTTGCCGTCGATGTAAAGCAGCTGTAGGGGCCGGTCCCAGTCAGGGCGCAGTCGCGTGCTGTAGCCGGCGACGAGCTCGACGACGTCGTCGAGGCCGGCCCGGCGGATGTTGCGCTCGAACAGCTGCCGCGTCGGCGATCCGCCGAACAACCGGCCGTCGACGAACGGGTCGACCGCGATCACCGTGGCCCCGGCCGTGCGGGCGGCGGCACCCAGGACGATCGTCGAGCGGCCCTGGTGGCTGCCGATTTCCAGGACGACGTCGCCCTTTTCCAAGCGGCACACGGCGTTCCACAGCACTTCGCCCTGCGCGCGCGTCATCCAGCCCTTGACCGGCTCGGCCAGAGCCCAGGCATCTTCGAAGGAGATGGCGCACCTGCCTGAGGTCGGGACTGCTGTCGTCAGCAAAACTGTCGGCACATGGTAGCCAGGTTTCGGCCTAGTATCTACCGGATGGTAACCGCCACCCGCGAACGGTCCCGGGACGACGCCCCGCCCACCGGCGGCGCCCGGAAGTTCCCGGTGGGCGCGTTCTTCCGCCGGCCGGGTACCTGGATCGTGCTGGCCCTGACCACGTTGTCGTTCCTGCAGATGCCGGGGAAGACGACGTTCGACACGAAGCTCGACCTCGCCGTCGACCCGCTCGCCTTCCTCGGCCGCGCGCTGCACCTGTGGAACCCGCAGGCCACCGCGGGGGAGCTGCAGAACCAGGCGTACGGCTACCTGTTCCCGATGGGCCCGTTCTTCGCGTTGTGCCAGGCCGCCGGCGTGCCGGCGTGGATCGCGCAGCGGCTGTGGGGCGCGATCCTGTTGTCGGCCGCGTTCGGCGGCGCGCTGCTGCTGGCGCGGGCGATGAAGATCGGCTCCGAGCGCACCCGGCTGGCCGGCGCCCTCGGCTACGCGCTCGCGCCGCGCATGCTGACCGAAATCGGCGGTCTGTCCGCGGAAATGCTGCCCGCGGTGCTGCTGCCGTGGGTGCTGGTGCCGCTGGTGCGGGCCGGCGTGACCGGTTCGCCGCGGCGGGCCGCCGGGCTGTCCGCGCTGGCCGTGCTGTGCATGGGCGGCGTCAACGGCGCGATGGTGGTGATGGCGCTCGTCCTGCCGGGACTGTGGCTGCTGACCCGCCGGTGGACGCGGGCGCACGTCGAGCTCGTCCTGTGGTGGTTCGTCTTCGTCATCGGCGCGACCCTGTGGTGGATCCTGCCGCTGCTGCTGCTCGGCGAGTACAGCCTGCCGTTCCTGGACTACATCGAGTCCGCGACGAACACGACCGCGCCGATGTCGCTGTTCGAGGTGCTGCGCGGGACGAACCAGTGGGTCGCCTACGTCGTGCAGGGCACGCCGTGGTGGCCCGGCGGCTGGTCGCTGATCGACAACCCGGTGCTGATGCTCGCCACCGGGCTCGTCGCCGGTGTCGGCCTGCTCGGGCTGACCCGCCGCGGCCTGCCGGAACGCCGGTTCCTCGTGCTGGGCGTGCTGACCGGGCTGACCCTGCTGACCGTCGGGTACGTCGGCACGCTCGACAGCCCGCTGGCCGAGCAGGTCCGGCACCTGCTCGACGGGCCGCTGGCCCCGCTGCGCAACGTGCACAAGTTCGAGCCGGTGCTGCGGCTGCCGCTGATGCTGGCGTTCGTGCACGGCATCGCGAGCCCGGCCGGGCTGAAGTCCGCGCGCCGGTTCCTGCGGCCCGCACTGGGCCTGCTGCTGGTGCTGGTGATGGCGGCCCCGGCGTGGCTGCTGAACCTGCGGTCCGGTCCGGGCTGGGACGCGGTGCCCGGCTACTGGTACGACGCGATGGGCTACGTCGCCAAGGCCGATCCGGACGCGCGGACCCTGCTGCTGCCGGCCACCGGGTTCGGCGAGTACGGCTGGGGCCGCACGGTCGACGAGCCCGCGCAGGCCATCGCGCGGAGCCCGTGGGCGGTCCGCAACCAGGTGCCGCTGGGGTCCGAAGGAAACACGCGGCTGATGGACTCGGTGGACGCGGCGCTGGCCGACGGCCGCGGCGATCCCGGGCTCGCCGCGCTGCTCGCCCGCTCCGGCTACCGGTTCCTGCTGCTTCGCAACGACATCGACCGCGAGCGGACGGCGGCGCCGCCGGTCGCGACCCTGCGCGCCGGCCTGGCCGGGTCGCCGGGGATCGCCAAGGCGGCGCAGTTCGGGCCGCTCGAGGTCTACGAGGTGGGCAAGCCGGTGCCGCTCGCCACCGCGACGTCCACAAAGGACGTCCCGACGGTGAGCGGCGGCCCGGAGAACCTGCTGCCGCTGCTCGACTCGGGCCAGCTCGACCCGGCAACGCCGACGGTGCTGACCGGCGACGGCGGGTCGCCCGGCGGCCCGCGCCTGGTGACCGACGGCCTGCGCCGCGCCGAGCGGAACGTCGGCGGCGTCCGCGACAACCTCAGCCAGACGCTGACCGCCGGCGAGGCCTACCGCCAGCAGCGCGCGGCGGGGGACCTGCTGCCGTTCCCGGGGCAGGAGCACCAGACCGTGGCCGCCTACCGGGGCATCCGCTCGGTGACGGCGTCGACGGCGGCGTCGTTCGCCGACGCCTTCGGCGGGTCCGATCCTTCGCACCAGCCGTTCGCCGCGATCGACGGCGACCCGCGCACGGCGTGGCAGTCCTCGACGTTCACCGGGCCGATCGGCCAGTGGCTCGAGGTCGAACTGGACACCCCGCGGCTGGTGAACTCGGTGGCCCTGCAGCTCGTGGACGACATCCGGGTGGGCTGGCCGGCCACCCGGATCCGGATCACCACGGACAACGGCTCGGTCGACCAGCAGGTGATCCGCGGCACCGGGCCGCACGACTACCCGGTGGCCGCCGGCCTGACCCGCAAGGTGCGGATCACGCTGCTGTCGCTGGTGGTGGGCCGTCAGGACGGCAACTTCGGCGTCGCGGAGCTGAACATCCCGGGCACCGAGCCGCAGCGTGCGCTGGAGGTGCCGGCCGACCTGCCCGCCGGACCGGCGCCCGGGTTCGCGTTCACCCGCGGCGCGCAGCCGCGGTACGCGTGCCTGCCGGTGGGTGACGCCGTGCGGTGCGACGCCGCGACCGCCCGCGACGGCGAGGAACCCGACGGCCTCCGGCGGTTGTTCAGCACCCCGGCCGACGAGACGTACGTGGTCGGCGGCTCGGTGCTGCCGGCGGGCGGCGGCCAGAACCCGGTGACGCTGCCGGGTGTCACGGTGTCTTCGACGTCGCAGCTGGGCGGCGACCCCGCGGCCGGCGGCTTCGCGGCGGTGGACGGCGACGCGGGCACGACGTGGCGGCCCGACGTCACGGACCTGCGCCCGGCGCTGACCCTCGGCTGGCCGTCGCCGAAGCGGATTTCCGGGCTGCACATCGGGGTTTCGGCGGCCGGCGGGGCCCGCGCGCCGCGGGAAGTGCAGCTGGTCGGCCGGTCGGTGACCCGGGACGTGCAGCTCGACGCGGGCGGGTCGGCGTCGTTCGAGCCACTGGACACCGACCAGCTGCAGATCGTGCTGCCGGGCGACGACGACGATCCCACGGCCCGGTCGGTGGTGGGCATCGGCAGCCTGGCGCTGTCCGGCAGCCCCGACCTGCTGCCGGGGCCGGACCCGGCGTTCACGGTGCCGTGCGGTTCGGGCCCGAACGTCCACCTCGACGGGCTCGACTACCGGACGTCGGTGCAGGGGACGCTGGCCGACATCACCGCGCACCGGCCGCTGGAGCTGCGGATGTGCCGCGATTCCGAGGGTGGCATCGCGTTGCCGGCCGGCGGGCACGAGCTGCGCACGGACCGGTCGGAGTCGTTCGTGGTCCAGGACCTGTGGCTGCGCCCGGGGGGTCCGTCTTCGCCGCCGGGGCACCGCGCGGTGCAGGTGGGCGCCTGGGACGCGACGTCGCGGTCGGTGACGGTGGCGCCGGGCGAGGAAGCCGTGCTGGCGGTCCCGGAGAACGCGAACGCGGGCTGGGTGGCCACTTTGGACGGCCGGCAGCTGACCCGCACCCGCGTGGACGGCTGGCAGCAGGCGTGGATCGTCCCGGCAGGCCCGGGCGGCGTGGTGTCGCTGTCGTTCACCCCGGACGAGCACTACCGCCTGAGCCTCCTGATCGGCGCGGCGGCGGTCCTGGCCCTGCTGGCAGGCGTGTTCTGGCCGGCCCGCCGCCGGCGCTTCACGGTGTCACCGGGCGGCGGGGTGGTGGTGCCGGTGGTGCTGATCGGGCTGCTGGTGGCGCTGGGCGGGATGCTGCCGGTGGTGCTGCTGATCGCCTGCCTGCTGGCCCGCCAGTTCTCGGAGCGGGCCCCGAGGTACGTGGCGTTCGGCGGCATGGCCCTGGCGGCGGCGGTGTCGGTGGTGGGCCGGGTACTGGGCCACGGCCAGGAGTGGGCCTACGGCCCGGTCACCCAGGCCGCCCTCCTCCTGGCCGCGGCAGCCATGGTGGCAACCTGCGTGGACTGGTTCACCCGCAAGGAAACCCCCACCCAACCCACAACATAGCGGCTCACACCCGAACCACAACCCGCGTGCCTGAACCCGTAACTCGCGTGTCTGAACCCGTAACTCGTGTGTCTGAACCCGTAACTCGCGTGATCGGGGCCGGAACACGCGAGTTCCGACTTCAATCACGCGAGTTCCGGCTTGGATCACGCGAGTTCCGGGTCTGGTCACGTCGGTTCCGGGTCTGGTCACGTGAGTTGCGGGCTCGCGGAACTGTCGGTGGTTGGTGGTAGCGTCGAAAACGGGGGCCTGCTCAGGCCGGTTTGCGGGGCCGGAGCTCCAGTACCGCGCCCGCCGCGGCCAGCGCGCCGGCGGTGACGGCGGCCGCCGTCACCACCTGGGTGGCCGAGCCGTGCAGCCACGTCGTGATCAGCACCGCCTCCACCGCGACCGCCGACCACATCAGCACCGTCACGCGGCGGTCGCCGTCCGCGAGACGGGCGTACAGCAGGATCTGGACCAGCGCCAGCATCGAGCCCGCCAGGGCGAACGGCCACACCGGCATCGTGGCGCCCGCGTACCTCACCCCGCCGATCAAGGTCAGCAGCGAAGGGCCGAGCACCAGCGAAACCAGCAGCACCACCGCGTCCAGGCCGGCGCACACAGCCAGCGCCACCGGCAGCACACGGCGACGACGGGAGGACACGGCGAACCGCGGCAGGACCAGCACGCCCACGCCTGCGGCAGCCAGTACGCGATCTTCGTGACGATCGCCCCGAGCGCGTATTCCCCGGCCGAAGCCGACGGCAGCGTGTGGCGCGCCAGGACCAGGTCCAGGTTCACCAGCAGGACCAGCGCCAGCATCGCCTGGGCCGTGTGCAGCACCTCGCCGCCGTGGCGGTCGGCCCAGCGGGGACGCGGGCGGCCGCACACCTGCCAGCCCGCCACCACCGCCGCCAGCGAACCGATCGCCGCCCCGGCCAGCGCGCCGGTGGGGGACTTCGCGACCACCAGCCCCACCACCGAACCGCCGACCTTGCCCAGCCCCTCCAGCGCGATCAGCCCGGCCAGCAGGGCGAACCGGTGGCTGCCCTGCAGCAGGCCGTGGAACACGCCCAGCAGCGTCAACGGCCCGAGCGCGGCCGTCACCAGCAGCGCCGGGGTCAGCGAACCCAGGTGCAGCAACAGCACCAGCAGCGGGCTCAGCGTCAACGCCGCCGTCGCGACGATCGCGCTCGTCACCAGCCCGAGCGCGAACAACGAATCCCGCGCCAGCGACGGCGACCGCGCCACCCGCAGGGCCACCACGGTCTGCAGGCCCATCGCCGGCACGACGCCGACCACCAGCACCGCCAGCAGCGAGCTCAGCTCCCCGAACGCGCCCGGCGCGAGGATCCGCGCCGCCGCCAGGCTCAGCACGTAACTGGCCGCGTTGTTGCCCGCGAGCGCGAGCGAGACGAGGATCGCCGCGACCCGGTTGCCGGTCCGGGCCGGGACTTCGGTGTCTACGCTCAACGGCGGGCTCCCATTACCGGCGGGTAATGACCTGGGACCCTAACCGCGCCGGCAACGGAAAGGAAGGCCCGTGGACGCACCGAGCAGGCGGCTGGCCCTGCCCGTGCTGTCCGCCGCGCTGGCGTTCGCCGTCTGCGCGCCGCTGCTCGGGCGCGGGTTCGTCCTGAGCTACGACATGGTCTTCGCGCCACGGCAGTACTTCGTGCCGGACGCCTTCGGGGCCGGCAGCACGCTGCCGCGGTCCGTGCCCGCCGACGCCGCCGTCGCGCTCGCCACCACCGTCCTGCCGGGGGACGTCGTCCAGAAGATCGTCCTGCTCCTGGCCGTCTTCGGCGCCGCGCTGGGTGCCGGCCGGCTCGTGCCGACCGAGCACACCGGGACCCGGCTCGTCGCCGCGACCGCCTACGCCTGGACGCCGTACGTGGCCGAACGGCTCTTCATCGGGCACTGGCCGCTGCTGCTGACGTACGCGTGCCTGCCCTGGATCGCCGCCGCCGGGCTCGCCGCCCGCGAGCACGCGCCGAATTCCCTGCCCCGGCTGGTGATCGCGGGCGCGCCCGCCGTGCTGACGCCGCCGGGCGGGGTGCTCGCCGCCGCCGTCATGGTCGCCGCCGCCGGGTCCCGCCGGCTCGGGCAGACCGTCCCCATCGCCGTCCTGCTCAACCTGCCGTGGCTGGTGCCGACGTTGCTCAACGCCGGCGGGACGTTCTCCGATCCCACCGGCGTCACGGCGTTCAGCGCCCGCGCCGAAAGCTGGGCGCCGGCGCTGGTCAGCGTGCTCGGGCTGGGTGGCATCTGGAACGCCGAAACCGTGCCCGGCAGCCGGGCCATGCCGCTGGTGCCGGTGCTGACGCTGGTCGTCGCGGCCGTCGCGGTCGCCGGGCTGTGGCCGCTCGCGAAGCGGTGGGGCAAGGCGCCGGCGCGTTCCCTTTCCCTGCTCGGCTTGCTGGGCGTGCTGCTGGCGTCGCTGGCGACGTTGCCGGGCGGCGACGCGCTGCTCACCGCGGCGACGCGGCACCTGCCCGGCGCCGGACTGCTGCGGGACGCCCAGAAATGGGTGGCGTGGTGGGCCCTGCCGCTTGCGCTGGGGCTCGCCTTGGCCGCCGAAACCGCCGCCGCGCAGCTGAAAACCGCGACGGGACGCGCCGCGCTGGTGGCCGCGGTGGCCGTCTTCCCGCTCGTGACGATGCCCGATTTGGCGTGGGGCGGCTGGGGACGGCTCGGCACCGCGCAGTACCCGGCCGACTGGCGGACCGTGTCCGAAAAGCTCGGTGACCGGCCCGGCGACGTGCTGGCGTTGCCGCTCTCGGCGTTCCGCGGGTTCGCCTGGAACGACGACCGCACCCAGCTCGACCCGGCGCCGCGGGCCCTGCCGAGACCGGTGCTGGTGGACGACACCCTGCAGGTCGGCACCGAACGCATCGCCGGCGAGGACCCGCGGATCGGCGACGTCCGCGCCGCGACATCGGCGCGGGAGCTCACCGACGCGGGCATCGGCTGGATCCTCGTCGAACACGGCACACCCGGTGACGTCGACCCGCGGTTGCTCGCCGACGCGACACCGGTGTGGTCGGGTGAATGGCTGACGCTGTACCGGACCCCGGGTGTGCCGGCGGTGAAAGCGGTTGCGTGGGCGCCGGTCTTGCTGGCGAACGGAGTAGCGCTGACGTTGCTGTGCGTCGCACTGTTGTGCCGCATGTTACCGATGCGTACATTGGGCCGCGGCAGGAATTCCCCGCCGCGGAAGGAGTGACACGTGGGCACGGTCATCGGCGCGGTCGTCGCCGTCATCATCGGCGGCGGGGTGGCGACCGGGGCGGGGTTCGCCCTCATCAAGGGCGCGGACCCGGACACGTCCGCCCCGGTGCAGGAAAAACTCAACGCGCAGGTGAAGTACAACCCGGCGGACCACCCCCTCAAGCTCTACGGGGACCGCTGAGGCGCGTGACCCGGCTCGCCTCCGACCACGCGCACCGCGTCGTCGGGCTCTACGGCGACCCCACCGTTTCGTGGAGCATCCTCCTCGAAGCGGGCCTCGGCGTGGCCGCACCGGAACCGGAAAAGCTTCGCGCGCGGCTGGCCGCCGCCGTCCAGCAGTACCCCCATCTCGGCGCCCTGCCGGAGATCGAGCGGATCACCGACCTGCCCGCCGTCCGGGACCGGTTCGCGTCGGCGCCCTACGAACGCGCCGCGCCGCTCGTGCGCGTCGCCGCCGGCGACGCGACGCTCCTGATCGCCGCGCACCACGGCGCCCTCGACGGCCTCGGCCTGCTGGCCCTGCTCGGCATCCTCCTCGACGTCCCGGTTTCCTCGGCGGCGACCGGGATCGGCGCGCGGCCGGGCGGCACATCCTTTGCCCGGTCGGCCGTCCAGCGGCTCGCTGAGGCGCTTTTGGCGCCACCGGCCCGGATCACCCCCGATCGCGGGCGCGAAGCGTCGGGAGACGTCTTCGTGGCTTCGCACGAACCCGGGCTGCGGCTGGGCGCCGCGGGGTTCGTGACGGCGGCCGCCCACGCGACCGGGCGCTGGAACCGCGCGCACGGCGCCCGAACGGCCCGCGTGGTGGCGGCGCTGGGCGCGTCACGCCGGTCGGGCGCGGCGCCGGAACCGGTGCACGACAGCGCGTTCTTCCGCCTGCGCCTGAGCCCGGCGGCCGACGTCGCCGCGCTGCTCGGTGCACAGCCACCGGAACCGGATTTCCCGGCCCGCAGCAGCCGCCTCGCCCGCCTGGCGACGCGGCTGCTGGCGAGCCGGCTCGGATCGACGTTCCTGGTCTCGAACCTCGGGCTGGTGTCCACCGGGGACACGGTGCGCTCGCTGGCGTTCTACCCGGCGGCGAGCGGCCGGTCAGGCGTGGCGTTCGGCGCGGCCACCACCGGCGGCACCACCACGATCACCGTGCGCGCCCGCCGCAAGGACTTCGACGCGCCCGCCGCGGCCCGGTTGCTGGGCGAGTTCCGGGATGCGGTACGGGACCAGGCGGCGCGGCCTCGGCGCGGGCAGCCCCGAGACGTCCCGCACCAATGACTCGAACTGCCCCACGCTCGCGTCCCAGCTGAACCGGCCCGCCCGATCCGCGCCCGCCAGGCCCATCTCCGCGCGCCGCAGCCCGTCGGCGAGCAAGCCGTCGACCCGGTCGGTGAAATCCTCGAAACCGTCCGCCAGCAGGCCGGTCCGGCCTTCCACAATGGACTCCGTCACGCCACCGGCCGCGCGGTAGGCGATCGAAGGCACGCCGTGGGCCGCGGCCTCCATGATCACGATGCCCCAGCCCTCCTTCACCGAGGGGCACAGGTGCAGCCACGAGCGCGCCAGGATCTCGTGCTTGGCCTGCTCGTCCACCCAGCCGTGCAGGACGACGCGGTCCGCGACGCCGCGCGAGGCCGCGTGGTCGCGCAGCACCTGCTCCCACGGTCCCTGGCCGACGACCTCCAGCCGCAGGGACGGCCAGCGCCGCGCCAGGCGCGCCACCACGT
This sequence comes from Amycolatopsis sp. CA-128772, assembly GCF_002904295.1. GTDB lineage: Bacteria > Actinomycetota > Actinomycetes > Mycobacteriales > Pseudonocardiaceae > Amycolatopsis. Next base: position 176,365 of record NZ_PPHG01000052.1, on the reverse strand, counting down.
CGATCGCGTGCTCGATCCGCTTGTGGGGCACCAGCCTGCTCACCGCGACCAGCGTCGGCTCGCTGTCCCGCTCGGACGTGCACGGCGGCGGCGCGTCGAGGCCGTTCGGGACCACCGTGACGCGCTCGCCGCCGACGCCCAGCTCCGCCAGTTCCGCCTTGGTGACCTCGGAAACCGTGACGTAGCGGCAGTGGCGGAACAGCCACGGCGCCAGCCGCGACTCGATCCACCAGCCGATCCGGCCCAGCGTCTCGCCGAGCGCGCTGATCCACTGTTCCTTGTGGACGTGGTGCACGAGCACCAGCACCGGGCAGCCGGCCACCAGCCGGGCGAAGAACGGCATCCCGTTCTGCACGTCCACCACCAGGTCGGCGCGGGCCCGGCGGATCGCGCGCAGCGCGTGCGCGTAGACGCCGAACTTGTTGCCCCGCCGCCGGTAGCGGACGCCGTCGCGCCACTCGCCGGGCGCCGCGCCCGGGTACTCGGCGCACCGGATCTCGACCCGGTAGCCCGCTCTGGCCAGGCCTTCGGCCATGCGCTCGACGTACCGCTCCGAGCCGCCGCCTTCGGGGTGGCCGGTGTCGCGCCAGTTGACGAGGAGCACACGAGGACGTTCCATCGGGTTATCCAAACTGTAGCGACGATGCTAGGTTACCGGTGCGTACACAGTAGATGAACGTATTCGGGAAAGCGACGGTTCAATGGTAGGTAATCCGGTCATCGAGCGCCCGCACCGGGCCACGCTCGGCCGTTCCGTGACGCTGTTCCGGACATTCCTCACCGAGCAGGCGGATCCGGACGGCTTCTATTCCGCGCTGGCCGCCGACTCGGTCCGGCAACTGGCGGCGCACACTCCGCTGTCCGGGTGCACGGTGCTCGACGTCGGCGGGGGTCCCGGTTATTTCTCCGACGCGTTCCGCGCGGCCGGCGCGGTCTACCTCGGCCTCGACCCGGACGTCGGCGAACTGTCCGCGCGCGGCGAGCCGGGGGAGAACATGATCCGCGCCAGTGGCACGGAACTGCCGGTGCGCAGCGGTTCCGTGGACGTCTGCTACTCGTCCAACGTGCTGGAGCACGTCGCCGAGCCGTGGGTGATGCTCGACGAGATGTGCCGGGTGACCAAGCCCGGCGGCACGGTCTTCGCGTCGTTCACGCCGTGGTATTCCCCGTGGGGCGGTCACGAGACCGCGCCCTGGCATTTCCTCGGCGGCCACTACGCCCGGCAGCGGTATGCGCGGAAACTCGGGAAGCAGCCGAAGAACAAATTCGGCGAAAGCCTGTTCCCGGTTTCCGTCGGCGCCGCTCTCCGCTGGGCGAAAACGACACCGCTGGCCGAGCTGGTGGCCGGGTATCCGCGTTACCACCCGAGCTGGGCGATGTGGATCGTGCGGATTCCCGGCCTTCGCGAAATAGCGTCCTGGAACCTCGTCCTGGTGCTGAAGCGGCGCTGATGCTCAGCGGTCGGCGCCGACCGGCACCCGGTGCCGCCGCTGCGGCGGGGCCGGCGGCTCGGCCGGGCGGCGGCGGATCAGCAGGAAGATCGCGGCGACGATCAGCACGCCACCGCCGATGCCCAGCCAGAGCGGGCCGGTGCTGGAGAGGAACTTCAACCGGCCGCGGTTTTCGTCGATCTGGTCGACCATCCGCGCGATCGTGTTGCCGTTGAAGGCCAGCGTCCCGTCGAACACGACGACCGGTGCGGTGGTGGCCGACCGCAGCTCCTGGTGCTGTTGTTGCTGCTGCTTCACCTCGATCCCGGTGACCGGCTCGACCCACATCGTGGTGACACCGCGGTAGTACAGGTCCGCCTCGACCGTCGGCTCGGTGGAGCCGAGGAGTGAACCGGGGACCGGCTTCTTCGTGGCGATCCGGGTGTCCGGGATGTTCTGGACGAACTTGTAGGTCTCGACCCCGCTGACCGTCTCGGTTCCGGCGTACCGGGCGGTGACGGCCTTGCCGGTGTTGTCGTCGTAGACCGGGTAGTCCTTCTGCTCGGTGCCGAACGGGAACTTGAAGTTCAGGCCGGGCTGGGGCTTGTAGTCGTTGACCTCGGGCGGCTTCTGGTTCGCCTTCTCGGCCTTGTCGCCGAGTTCGGTGACGTAGCTGCTTTCCCGGGTGCACTTCGGGTCGGTCGCGCCCCGCGGGTCGTAGCCCTCGGCGGTACGCCGGTCGAAGCAGACCTGCCGCTTGCTCGCGCTGAGCACGGTGTCGTCGGCGTCGTCCTTGACCTGCACCGCGAGCAGCCAGACCGCGTAGTCGGTGTCCTGGTGCATCTCGGGCCGGGCGAAGTTCGCTTGGACGCGCGCGGTCGCGGTGAGCTTCCGGTTCTCGCGGATCTCGGTGACCGGGCCGGTGCCCTGGTCGGTGACGGCGAGGACCTTGCTCGCGGTGCCTTCGAGCACCGACGTCGAGTCCTGGTCGAGGGGCACCTTGGCGAGCTTCGGGTACACGTACGTGGGGAGGAGCACCGCCCCGGCGACGGCGAAGACGCCCAGTGCCAGCAAGATCAGGCCGAAAGCACGTCGCAACGGTCCTCCTGGGTCGGTTTCGCCGCCACGCAAATTACCCGGCGGTAATCAAGGTGCCCGGATAGTGGCCCGCGCCACGCCGCGCGTCAAAGTGTGACCTCGGGTCACAGACACCCGGTGCGCCCGGAAGGCCGCATGCGCACCGCCGTTCGGCCCAGGCGACCAAACATGTTTGTTCCCGGGCACAACGGGCGCAGGCCCACCATCGGACGATCCCCCCCGCCGCCGCGCCGGAGCCGCAGAGGAGAAAATCCCTTTTGCCCCAGGACTCTTCGATGGTCGCCATCGCGGCGACCGCGCGCTGGCGGGCCCGGATCGTGGCGGCCGCCGCGAGCGCGGGAATCAGCATCGCCGACCCGCAGGCGGGCGTGCCCGGCATCCGGGTTCTCACCTGCGCCCCGGGCCACCTCGGCGCGATCGTGCCGCGGCTGGCCCGCGACGCCGAGCCGCCCCGCCCGGCGATCGGCGCGCACTCGGACTCGATCGCCGACCGCGAGCTGCGAGACGCGGTGGCGGACGTCGCCGCCCTGCTTTCCCTGCACGGCAACGTGGTCCTGGACCTGGACGCCGGCGGCCGCAAGCACCGCCCGGCGCGCCCGGACGTGGTGGTTTCGGCCGGTGTGGACCGTCCGCAGTGGACGGAACCGGCGGTCCGCCTGCCGATGGGCAGGGACCGCCGCGGCGGCCCGCTGACGGTGGCCCTGACGGCCGGCCCGGGCTTCGAGGGCACGCTCCTGGACCTGGCCCGCCTGGTCACCATCGACGCGGCTTAAGCCCCCAATGTGGCGTTGGGTGCGCTGGATGCACCGAACGCCACATTGGGTGCGTTGGATGCACCGAACGCCACATTGGGTGCGTTGGATGCACCGAACGCCACATTGGGGCGCTTGGGCCCGCTGGCGCGGCTTGGCGCCGGCTCGGTCAGAGGTCGTCTTCGACCCACTCGAGCAGGTCGCCGGGCTGGCAGCCGAGGACCCGGCACATCGCCTCCAGGGTGCTGAACCGCACCGCCTTCGCGCGGCCGTTCTTCAGGACCGCCACGTTGGCCGGTGTCAGGCCGACCTTCTCCGCGAACTCCCCGACGCTCATCTTCCGCTTGGCCAGTTCGACGTCGATGCGCACGACGATCGGCATCAGATGACCGCTTCCAGGTCGGACCGCAGCGCCGTCGCCTGCCGCAGGAGGGCGCGCATCACCAGCATCACCAGGCCCAGCACGGTGACCGACACCGTCACCAGGAACAGCAGCATCGGCATGCCCGGGTCGTCCGCGTTGAAGCCGACGAACAGCAGCATTCCGCCGAGTACCAGCCACGCCGCGCCGATCGCCCAGACGATCGCGTCGACCCACTTCAGGGACGCGGTGGTGAAGATCCGGTCCTTCTTGACCAGCGTCAGGAGCTTCCAGGTCGCGACGAGCACCACCTGGACGCACAGCACGAGGAAGACCGCGATGGCGGTCAACGGCCAGCGCAGCGGCGCGTCGTGCGGGTTCTGCTGCGCGTGGTAGGCGATCCCGCCCGGGAGCGAGAGCGTCTGGAACACGACGAGGACGCCGAACAGCACCACGAGGAACACCCGGAGCGCGGCGACGGCCCACTTCTCGGTAACCATGCGCCGACTATCGCGCGCTGCCTATCGAAAGTCAATCGATGGTGATCGAAAAGCGATCATTCCGGTTCCAGGCGCACCGACTCCAGCGCGACGTACAGCTCGCCGATGTCGACCGGGTCGGTGAGGTCGCGCTTGGTCAGCTCCTGCACCCGGCGCAGCCGGTAGCGGACCGTGTTGGGGTGCACGAACAGCCGGTCCGCGGCCTCCTTCGCCGAGCCGTGGCCGGCGAACCACGCGAGCAGCGTGTCGAGCAGGACCTTCCGTTCCGCGGCCGGCAGCGCGAGCACCCCGGCCAGCGCCGCCCGCACGACGTCGCGGGCCATCCCCGGCGCGGCGGCGACCAGAGTCGTGACCGGCGAGTCGCCGAACACGACGACACCCGCAATCGCCGACGGCAGTGAGCGGCGGGCGATCCGGGCCCGGTGCAGGGCGTCCGGGACGTCCGGGAAACCGCTGAACGGCCGGCTCATCCCGGCCGCCACGGGCAGCGAACCCAGCACTTCGCGCAGCCGCCGGACGTCCTCGATCCGGTCGATCGCGACCAGGCCCGCCTCGCCGCCGGGCCGCCACGCCGACCGCCAGCGCCGCGCCCGCAGCAGCGCCTCGACGCTGTCGTGCTCGTCGGGCTCGACGCGTTCGGTGACCACGGCGACGAACATGCCGGCGGTCGGCAAACCCAGCTCGCGAGCCGCGGCTTCCATGTCCGCCTGGCCGGTGAGCCGCCCGCGCAGCAGATCGTCCAGCAGCCGCGCGTTCGCGTGCGACGGCTCGGCCGCGACCTGGTCGTACGCCGTGGTCAGGGCGTCGGAGTAGAGGTCGATCGCCTTCCAGACGTAGGAGTTGATCTCGATCGTCCGGGTCGGGTTGAGGAATTCGGGGCCGGCGAGCTCGAGGAGCCCTTCGTAGACGAAGGTGCCGCCGATCCGGAACGCGCGCAGCACGGCGGGCAGCGGGATGCCCTGGCGCGCCTGGGCCAGCCCGGTCTTGCGGGCGGCGTCGAGCGCGAGGCCGCGCCCTTCGGCCAGCGCGGTCAGCGCGCGTTCGAGGTTGGCCCGGCAGACCTGCCGGAGTTCCCCGGGGGCGACGTCCTCGACCTGCCGGTAGAACTCGTCCTGCTCGCCGAGCAGCCGGGCCAGCCGGTCGGCGAACTCGGGCAGCCGGGCCAGCATCTCGCGCACGAGCTCGCGGTGTTCGCGAGGTACCGGCCTGGCCAGAGCGTCGATGCCCATCCCTCACTTTAGCTCGGGTCCGCCGCGCGGGACATGCACGAAGTTGAGCAAAATTCAGGTCCGTCGGGTGATCGACGCCGGGAGGTCTTGACGGCTCAGCCCGGCTTGCGGGCGGTGAGGTAGACGTGCGGTTCCGGCCCGGCGCCGGGGTGGTCGGGGACGAACTCGGCCTCCTCCACGCGGACGACCTCGAGCCCCGCGGCCCGCAGCAGCTCCTTGAGCGCGCCGGCCGCGAAGCTGCTCGCCCGGACCGGGTGGCCCATGAACACGATGTCGACCCCGTCGACGTCGGCCGGCACGGTGGCGAACACCAGCACGCCGCCGGGTTTCAGCCAGGCCGCCACGCGGGCGAGCATCGTCTCCTGCTCGGCCCGCGGGAGCTGGAGCATCGAGAAGAACGCCGTGATCGTGTCCCAGGTGCCGTCCGGGAAGGACAGTTCGCGCATGTCGCCGAGCTCGAAGCGGGCGGCCGGCACCTGGCTCCGGGCGATCTCGACCATCTTCGGCGCGACGTCGTAGCCGGTGACGTCGTGGCCGGCCGCGACCAGCAGCTCCGCCGTCGGCCGTCCGGTGCCGGAACCGAGGTCGAGGACCCGGGCCTCCGGTGGCAGCGCGTCGAGCAGGTCGGTGAGCGCGGCCCGGTGGGCGGTCGCGGTGCGGAACGCGTGCTCGTAGGAGAGGCCGAGCGCGTCGAAGACCTCGGCGGCGGTTTCGGGGCGGATCATGCCCGGCACCTTGCCAGACCTAGGATCACGCCGTGGCCGGTTTACGGGGTGTCTTCGCCGGGTTCGGCAAGAGCCGGGCGTTCGCGGTGCTCGGGCGCGCGCTCGTGCCCGCGGACCGGGTACTGCTGCGGGTCAGCGGCGGCCGGGTCGGCGTCGGCGCGGCGGTCGGGCTGCGGACGTTGCTGCTCACGACCATCGGCCGGCGCAGCGGCGAGCCCCGCCAGGTGCCGCTGCTGTACGTCGAGCGCGCCGGCGGGTACGTCGTGATCGGCTCGAACTGGGGCGGCGAGGCGCATCCGGCGTGGTCGGCGAACCTGCTGGCCCGCCCGGGAGCGACGGTCGCCGTGCACGGGCGGACCGTCGACGTCACCGGGCGGCTCCTGACCGGGGACGAGCGTCGGGAGATGTGGGACGCGGTGGCGGCGTACTGGCCCGCCTACGACCGGTACGCCGTGCGGGCCGGGCACCGCGAGATCCGCGTCTTCCTGCTGGAGCCGGTCAGCCGATGAGGTCGGTGTGCCGGATCCGGTACACCTGCAGCCGCAGGTTGTAGTACTTGTCGGTCTCGCCGACCCACTGCATGCCGAGCCGCTTGGCGACGGCGATCGCCCGCGTGTTGTTCGGCCGTGCGACCGCGAACAGCTCCTCGGTGTCCTGGGTGAACGCCCATTCGATCAGCGCGGTCGCCGCCTCGGACGCGTAGCCCTTGCCCCAGACGCCGGGGGTGAGCTGCCAGCTCAGTTCGAGGTCCTCTTCGAACGGCGGCAGCAGCCGGATGCCGAGCCCGCCGATCACCACGCCGTCTTCCTTGCGTTCGACGGCCCACCGCCCACGCGGCGGCGGCAGGTTCGGCTGGGCCTCCTGCCAGGCGTGCAGCACTGCGCGCATCGCGTCGACGTCGCCAACGCGGTTCATGGCCGGGGTCAGCCAGTGCGTGACGTCTTCCGCGCCGTAGATGGCGAACGCGGCTTCGGCGTCGGCAGGCGTCCAGTCCCGGATCACGAGCCGGTCGGTGCTCAACGGGGTCTCCATACCAGGACGTTACGCCGGGAGGACGCCGGTTGTTCCCGCCGGAAAGGATCGCGGTGCTGGAGGTCACGTCGGCCGGTGAGTGGCGAGCGTGGCTGGCGGCGCTGTGTTTCGGGTGGATCCACAGCAAGGCGCTGCGGCGTGACGCGGAGAGCACGTACTTGTGCTGCACGCCGCGGAAGCCGGCGAGCACGTGGAGCCGGGTGAACCGCGACCGGGTGGCCCGGCTGACCGAGGCCGGGCTGATGACCCCGGCGGGGCAGGCGGCGGTGGACCTGGCCCGGCGGACGGGGACGGGGGATGTACTGGCTGAGGCCCAGGACGGAGTGGTACCGGCGGATCGCGGCGACGGTCGAGCTGGCGCGGGAGAACCGCCGGGCCGCCCACCCGTCCGTCGTGAGCGGCAAGGCGGGTCAGAACCGGCGTTCCACCCGCCCGTCGTGAGTGGCAACGCGAGTCAGCACCGGCCTTAGCACTCACGACCACCGCAGGAGAGCCGGCGGAAGCCCGGATGAAATTCCGCCGTACCCCTCGGCGGAACCGGCCTACAGTCGGCGCGTGGACGAACTGCACGCTCTCCTCGCCCGCGCCGCCGAGCTGGCCGCCGGGTACCGGGCCTCCCTTGCGGACCGGCCCGTCGCCCGGCCCGTCGATCCCGCCGCCCTGCGGGCCGGGTTCGGCGGTTCGCTTCCCGCGCACCCGACGCCACCGTCCGAAGTGCTCGAACACCTCGCGCGCGCCGCCGAGCCCGGGCTTGTCGCCAGTGCCGGGCCGCGGTTCTTCGGCTTCGTCGTCGGCGGTGCGCTGCCCGCCGCCACCGCCGCCGACGTGCTCGCCGCCGGCTGGGACCAGAACGGCTTCAACGCCGTCCTCTCGCCCGCCGCGGCCGCCGCCGAGGACGTCGCCGGAACGTGGCTGAAGGACCTGCTCGGCATCCCGGCCACCGCCTCCACCGGGTTCGTCACCGGCGGCCAGGCCGCGAACACCGCCGGGCTCGCCGCGGCCCGCCACCACGTGCTCGCCGAAGCGGGCTGGGACGTCGAACGCGACGGCCTCGCCGGTGCTCCGCGCGTCCGCGTCGTCGCGAGCGAAGAACGGCACGCCACCATCGACCGCGCCCTGCGGCTGCTCGGCTTCGGCACGCGGGCCGTCGAGCCGGTCAAAACCGGCCCGCAGGGGGCGATCGACGTCGAAGACCTCCGAAGGGTGTGCGAAGCCGGGAGCGGGCCGCTGATCGTCTGCCTGCAGGCGGGAAACGTCAACACCGGCGCGTGCGACGATCTGCGCGCCGCCCGGGAAGCCGCCGGCCGCGCCTGGCTCCACGTCGACGGCGCCTTCGGGCTCTGGGCCGCCGCCGGCCCGGCCACCAGAGCGCTCCTCGACGGCGTCGAACTCGCCGATTCCTGGGCCTGCGACGGGCACAAGTGGCTCAACGTGCCGTATGACTCCGGGTTCGTCTTCTGCGCGCGCCCGGACGTCCACGCCGCGGCGATCGCCTACCGGGCCGCCTACCTCACCGGCGCCGGGGAGGTGTCCGGCATGGGCGACCTGACGCTGGAGTCGTCGCGCCGCGCCCGCGGGTTCGCGGTCTGGGCGGCCCTGCGGGAGCTCGGCCGCGACGGCGTCGCCGAGCTCGTCGGCCGCTGCTGCCGGCTGGCCCGCCGCTTCGCCGGGAAACTCGCCGACGGTGACGCGGAAATCGGCAACGACGTCGTCCTCAACCAGGTCCTGGTGTCCTTCGGCGACGACACCGACGAGGTCATCCGGAAGGTCCAGGACGACGGCACCTGCTGGCTGGGCGGCACGACCTGGCGCGGCCGCCGGTACCTGCGGATCTCGGTGTCCGGCTGGTCGACGACGGAGGCCGACGTCGACCGCAGCGCCGAGGCGATCCTCCGCCTGACCGGTCACTGACCTTCGCGCACCGAGAGCGAGTCCGTCCGCCAGGCGATTTCCTTCTCGCCGCCGGTCGGCCAGCTCGACGACAGCCGCCGCCGGACACTGCCCAGCGCGCCCAGTCCGGCCAGGTCGACGCGGGGACCCTGCGCCGCCAAAGCGGACACTTCGGCGGTGGTGAGCGGGACGAAGTCGAAGTACTGCGCGTCTTCGCCGCCGGCGTGGTCGACGAACTCGGTGAAGATCGCGGCGAACGACTGGCCGCATTCCGGGCACCGGCGCAGGGAGATGCTGAAGTGCGACCGATCGACCAGGCGATGGGTCCGGTTCAGCCGGGTCGTGCAGAAGGCCAGCGCGGTCAGGGCGTCTTCGCCGGAGCAGCGGGCGCAGCCGAACTCGGTCATCGCCCGATCATCGCACGCGTGAATCCGGACCGGGCTGCGGAGGTATCGAGAAACCCGCTGACCACACGATTCGCTCTGGTCCGCAGTGGTCTGGACCTGTTAGCCTCGGCACGTCCACCCGGCCGGCCCGCGAAGGGAAACCCGTGCTCCGCATGAGAAAAAGCATCGCCGTCGCCGCGCTCGCGCTGGCCGGTGCCGCCGTCGTGGCGCCGCCCGCGGAAGCCGGGCAGGCGCCGGGCAAGGTGATGGCCTACTTCGCCGACTGGGACGTCTACGCCCGCGGCTACCACGTCAAGGACATCGAGACGTCCGGGTCGGCCGCGAAGCTGACCCACATCAACTACGCCTTCGGGAACGTGACCGGCGGCGGGTGCGCGGTCGGCGATCCGTGGGCCGACCACGACATGCCCTACGACGCCGCCACCAGCGTCAGCGGCCAGGCCGACAGCGCCGAACCCGGTGCGCTGCACGGGAGCTTCAACCAGATCCTCGAACTCAAGAAGCTGAACCCGAAGCTCAAGGTGCTGTGGTCCTTCGGCGGCTGGACCTGGTCGGCCGGGTTCACCGAGGCGGCGAAGAACCCGGCCGCGTTCGCCGAGTCCTGCTACAACCTGGTGAACGACCCACGCTGGGCGGGGGTCTTCGACGGCATCGACATCGACTGGGAGTACCCGAACGCCTGCGGCAACACCTGCGACACGAGCGGGCCGAAGGCGTTCACCGGGCTGGTCAAGGCGTTGCGCGCGAAATTCGGGCGCCAGCTGGTCACCGCCGCGATCACCGCCGACGGCTCGAAGGGCGGCAAGATCGACGCCACCGAGTACGGCGCCGCGAGCCGGTACCTCGACTGGTACAACGTGATGACCTACGACTACTTCGTCGCCGGTGCCGGCCCGACCGGGCCCACCGCGCCGCACTCGCCGCTGCGTGCCTACCCGGGTCTCCCGACCGCCGGCTTCTACGCCGACGCGGCGATCCAGAAACTGCGCCACCAGGGCGTGCCGTCGTCGAAGCTGCTGCTGGGCCTCGGGTTCTACGGCCGCGGCTGGGACGGCGTGACGCAGAAGCAGCCCGGCGGCACGGCCACCGGCCCGGCACCCGGCACGTACGAAGCCGGGGTCGAGGACTACAAGGTGCTCAAGACCAAGTGCCCGGCCAACGGCCGCGTCGCCGGTACGGCGTACGCGAAGTGCGGTTCGCAGTGGTGGAGCTACGACACGCCCGAGACGGCGTCGGCGAAGGCCGGTTACGCGAAGTCGCAGGGGCTCGGCGGCGTGTTCGCCTGGGAGCTGTCCGGCGACACCGCGAACGCGGAACTGCTGCGGGCCATCGCGGGCCCCTGCTGAAAAAAGCTGGAGGGCCCGGGCGTGAGCGCGCCCGGGCCCTTCGTCCACTCAGGAACGGCCCGGGAACCCGTGCCGCCGCGCGCCGAGCACCACGGCGAGCACCGGCAGCAGGAGCACGAGCAGCGTCCACGGGAAGGCCGCCGGCCCGGCGGCGTCGAGCAGGACCCCGCCGGCCACCCCGCCCGCGGCCATCGCGGCGTTCCACAGCGTGACGAGCATGGCCTGGGCGTTGTCCGCTTCCGCGCCGCCGGCGTTCCCGGCGGCCGTCTGCAGCAGCGTCGGGACGCCGCCCCAGCCGAGCCCCCACAGCGCCACGGCGACGTAGACCAGCACCGGGCTGCCCGCGGACACCGCCAGCAGCGCGGCCGCCACCGCGACCAGCAGGGTGCTCGCCACCATCAGGGTCCGCAGCGCGCGGCCGATCCGGGCGCCGACGAGCCCGATGCCCGCCATCGACGCGACGCCGAACACGAGCAGGACGACGTCCACCGCGCCGCCTAGCCCGGCGGCGCCGAGGAAGGTGGCGACGTAGGTGTAGAGCACGGTGTGCGCCAGCACGAACACGAGCGTCACGGCCAGTACGGGGACGACACCGGGGACGGTGAGCGTCCGCAGGACCGGTGTCCGGCCGGTGGTCTGCCCCGGCTGGTCGGGTACCGCGACGGCGATCCAGGCGAGCAGGGCGACCGCGATCGCCGACATGACGCCGAACGCCGAGCGCCAGCCGAACAGGCCGCCGAGGAACGTCCCGGCCGGGATGCCGAGCGACAGCGCCAGCGGGATGCCGGCCATCACGATCGCGATGGCCTTGCCCCGGTCGTCCGGGACGAGCCGGCGCGCGTAGCCGGCCAGCAGGGCCCAGACGACGCCCGCGGCCACCCCGGCGACGAACCGCGCCACCATCGTCACCGCGTAGTCCGCCGACAGCGTCGTCACGGTGTTGGCCACGGCGAACCCGGCCACCCCGGTCAGCAGCAGGCGTTTGCGGGACCACCGCGCGGTGGCCGAGGAGAGCGGGATCGCGGTGAGCGCGGTGCCGAGCGCGTAGACGGTCACGGCCTGGCCGGCCGCGGCTTCGCCGACGCCCAGGCCGGCGCTCATCCCGGGCAGCACGCCGGCCGGCAGCGCCTCGGTGAGCACGGTGACGAACGCGGCGGTGGTCAGGGCGAGCAGGGCGGTCAGGGGTCGCGTGCGGGTGCTGGAGTTCGTCATGCCGCTATGCTCGAACCCTCACACCGGTGTGAAGGTCTACGTGAGGTGGGGCACATGCGGATCGGCGAGCTCTCGGAGCGCACGGGCACGTCCCGCCGGCTGCTGCGCTACTACGAAGAGCAGGGCCTGATCATCGCCGGTCGCGGCCCGAACGGCTACCGCGACTACGACGAGCCGACGGTCGACCGGGTGATCCAGGTCCGCGGCCTGCTCGACGCCGGCCTGCCGACCCGGATCATCAAACAGATCTTGCCGTGCCTGGACAAGCCCCGGACGATCTACTTCCCCGACGCCACCCCGGAGATGATCGCCACCCTGGAGGACGAGCGCGACCGCATGACCCGCCGCGCGGAATGCCTGCTGCGCAACCGCGACGCGATCGCGGAGTACCTGGACGCGGTCCGCGAGTACGACAGCGCCCAGCCGGCCGGCTGAAGCCCTCAGCCGTCGAGCGCGAGCAGGCACGCTTCGAGTTCCTGGAACCGCACACCTTCCGGGTGGGTCCGGTAGCGGTCGAGCGCCTCGGTGAGTACCCGCCGGGCGTCTTCCTGCCGGCCTGTCGCGCGGTAGCAGTCGCCGAGCGCGACGAGGAAGAAGTTCGCGTGCCGCAGGTTGCCGGTGGTGCGCATGGCTTCGACGGCCCACTCGAAGTGCTCGATGGCCGTGCTCCAGTCCCCGCCGCGGAGGGAGACGTAGCCCAGGTTGCCGATGGCGTGGGCTTCGCCGTCGAGGTCGTGGTGCGCCCGGGCCACCGCGGCGGCTCGCTCCAGCCAATGCCGTGCCTGCGCCGGCTCGCCCCACTGGATGTGGCAGAACCCGATCAGGTCGAGCGCTTTCACGTAGAGCCGCGGGTCGTCTTCCGGCTCGATCAGCCTCAGGATGTGCTCGCACTGCTCGCGTTCGGCGTGGTAGTTCGCGGAGTGGTACTCCCAGGCACCGGCGAGCACGTAGTGCAGGTGCGCCTGCTGCACCCGGTCTCCGCACTCCTCGGCCAGCGCCAGGGCCCTGGGCAGGCTTTCGAGCGCGACTTCGGGCCGGCCCGCGAAGATGCTGGCGCTGGCGAACAGGCGGTGGGCGATCAGCTGGGCGGTGACCTCGCCGAGCTGCTCCGCGGCGGCGAGGGCGAGGCGGGCCGCGGTTTCCCGTTCGGGCAGCAGGCCCTGCCGGGAACGGAACTCGTTCATGAGCGCGGCCAGCTGCCAGACCTCGGTCAGCCAGCCGTGCTTCACGGCCAGCTCGGTGGTGGCGGTCAGGCACGCGTGCTCGGTGCCGAACCACGCCAGGGCCTCGGGCTGGCCGGCGAACCGCCGGCTCCCGGTGCCGGGCAACGGCGGGGCGATCCGGAACGACGTTCCCGCCGGTCCGAGCACGTGGTTGCCGTGCCAGGACGTATGGAGGTAGAAGTCCGTGACGCGCCGCAGAGCGTCGTCGCGAGCGGCTTCCGGTAGTGTCCGTTCGGCCTCTTCGGACGCGTAGAGCCGGACGAGGTCGTGCATCCGGTACCTCCCGCTCGCCGTCCGCGTCACCAGGTGCGCGTCCGCCAGCGCCCGCAGCACCTTCCGCGCCGCGGCGAGCGGGACGCCGGCCAGCGCGGCCGCGGCCGGCAGGCCGATGTCCGGCCCCGGGGCCAGCGCGAGCAGGCCGAACAACGCCGACGCCTCCGGCGTGAGGTGGCGCCGGGACCAGGAAAACACCGTGCGCAGGCTCAGCCCGGCCTCGCCGGTGTCGAGCCCGTCCAGCCGGGCGGCGTGGTCGCGCAGCTCCTCGGCGAGCAGGTCCAGCGGCAGTTCCGGCGAGGTGACCGCGCGGGCGGCGACGATCCCCAGCGCCAGCGGCAGCCCGGCGCAGAGCCGGACCAGCTCGTCGACGGTGGCGGTCTCGGCGGCGAGCCGGTCCCGGCCCAGGTGCCGCTCCAGGAGTTCCCGTGCCTCCTGCGCGGACAGCACGTCCAGGGACAGCGGCCGTGCCCCGTGCGTCGCGACGAGCCCGCCGAGCCGGTGGCGGCTGGTCACGAGCACCCGGCAGGTCGGGCTGCCGGGCAGCAGCGGGACCACCTGCCCGGTGCCGGCGGCGTTGTCGAGCACGACCAGCACGCGCTTTCCGGCGAGGAGGCTGCGGTAGAGCGCGAGCTGCGCGTCGGGATCCGGCGGCACGGCGGAGCCGTCGACGCCGAGGGCGTGCAGGAACCCGCGCACGGCCACGGAAACCGGCAGCGGCTCGGCGACCGGGTCGAAGCCGCGCAGGTTGACGTAGAGCTGCCCGTCGGGGAACGCGGCGAGCTTCCCGGCCGCCCAGTGCAGCGCCAGGGACGTCTTGCCGATGCCGCCCGCGCCGCCGATGGCCGAGATCACCACCGGGCCCGCGGCTTCGCCGGCCCGGTCGAGCGCGGCCAGCAGCTCGGCCCGCCCGACGAACGACGCCGGCGCCGCCGGGAGCTGCTGCGGGACCGGCGTCCGGGGGCCCGGCCCGGGATCGCCGTGCAGGATCCGTTCGTGCACCTGCCGGAGCTCGGTGCCGGGATCGGTGCCGAGCTCCTCGGCGAGCAGGCGGCGCATCCGGTCGAACTCGCGCAGCGCGTCCCCCTGCCGGCCGGCCCGGGCCAGCGCCCGCATCAGCTGGCCGCGCAGCCGCTCGTCCAGAGGGTGGGCTTCGGCCAGCGCGGTCAGTTCGGGGACCAGCTCGCCGGCCCGATCGCCGCGAAGCCGGATGTCGGCGAGGTCCAGCTGCGCGCCCAGGCGCCGGCTCTCGAGCGTCTCGCGCAGGCCGGCGAACCACGGCGTGTCGAGGCCGGCGAACGGCTCGCCGCCCCACTGGGCCAGGGCCCGGTCCAGCAGGACGGCCTTTTCGCGGTCGTCTCCGGTGGCCGCGGCCTCGCCGAGGAGCCGCAGGAAGACGTGGAGGTCGACCGCATCGGGGTCGGCCGTCAGCAGGTAGCCGCCCGAGCGCTGGACGAGCGTGGTTTCGCCGAGCGCGGTCCGCAGCCGGGAAACGTAGCTGTACAAGGCGTTGCGGGGGTTGACGGGCAGCTGCTCGCCCCAGATCCGGTCGGCCAGGACGTCCGCGGGCACGACCTTGTTCAGGTCCGTCAGCAGCGCGGTGAGCAGGCCGCGCAGGCGGGGACGGCGGATCTCCACGGGCTGGTCGCCGACGCGGGCATCGAGTTCACCCAGCAGCCTGAACCGCACGGCGCCGTCCGCCCCCCGTTCCATCGTGTCCGCCCGGCTGCCCACTGTAACCGATGGCCGGAAAGGCGCCGGAAAGCTTTTTGCAGGGCCCGCCCGGCAAGGTGGATCCGGTCGGCGGTGCCGCCACGAATCGTCGAGGGGGCGGTTCGTGGCCCGGCGCCACGACCGCGGGCTGGATCGCTTCCCTGCCACGGCCGTCGCCCCGAGGCGGCTTCCCGGCGATCCGGCGGGTGGCGGGGCGGTCCGGCTCCCTCGAACGGCCGGGTCGTCTCGTCACTTCACCAGCGGCGGGACGGGTCGATCACGTGGACGGCCGCTTCCTCCGCCGAAGCCGCGCCGCCGTCGATGCCGGCGTCCGAGGCGTACAGCTCTTCGTCGGTGTCCTCGCCGAACCCTTCGTCCGACGCGACCAGGCGGCCCGCGCGGACGTCGCCGACCTCGTCGTCGATCAGCTCGCCGTCGGAGTCTTCGCTGTCGCCGAGCCCGTCGTCGTCGACGTCGTCGGCCAGGTCGGGCACCTCACGGGCGAGCCGGCCCGCCCAGCTTTCGCCTTCGGCGGTTTCGCGGGCGGTGGTGCCCCAGCCTTCGGTCGCCTGGGCGCGTTCCGGCGGTGAATAACCCTCCGACAGTTCGTCGCGGTCGTCCAAAGTGTCCTCGGGGTCGAGAATGCCGTTGTCGGCGTTGTCTTCGATGTCGTCGTCCACGAACCCATCTTCCCGCAACCCTATGGCCGCTCCGGGTCCGGGTGATATGACCGTGCCCAGCCGGGGGCTTGGCCCGGCACGGTGAAAGGTGATCACTCATGCCGATGAGACGCAGGGTGCTGGCCGCGGGCCTGGCCGGGGTGTTCGGTGCCGCGCTGTCCGGGCGGACCGCGCAGGCCGCGCCGTCCGTCCCGCCGGTGCGGCTCGACCAGCTGAACCTGGTCAACCTGTCGCACGTCAACGATCCCGCCACGACCAACGTCTTCCCCGGCGACCCGGCCTTCGAGCTGGAGACCATCGCCACCATCCCGGACGACGGCTACTACCTGCAGTTCGTCCGCGAGGGCGAGCACACCGGAACGCACTGGGGCGCGCCCGGCCACTTCACCACCGGCGAGCCCCTCGCCGACGACATGGACCCGGCGGATCTATTCCGGCCGGCGGTGAAGATCGACGTGCGGGCGAAGGCGGCCGCGAACCCGGACTACGCGGTCACCGTCGACGACCTCAAGGGGTGGGAAAAGCGCCACGGCCGCATCCCGGACGAATCGGTCGTGGTGCTGTGGACCGGCTGGGACGCGAAGTGGGGCACGCCGGCGTACCCGAACACCGGCGCGGACGGCGTGCTGCACCAGCCCGGGTTCTCGATCCCGGCGGTCCGCTGGCTGATCGACACCGGCCGGCTGGGCCGCCGCGGCGGCACGGGCACCGACACGTTCAGCCCGGACGTCGGCACGGACGAGACGTACACGGTGTCCAAGCTGGTCTACCGGCGCCACCGGATCAGCCTGGAGATCCTGGCGAACCTGAAGGCCCTGCCCACGACGGGCGCGTGGGTACTGGCGGGCGGCCCGATCAACCGCCGGGGCGCGGGTTCGACGGCGACGATCTTCGGCGTGCTGCCCCCGGGCGTGACGGCAGGCTAGCGCGCCCCCAATGTGGCGTTCGGTGCGTCGGATGCCCCCATTGTGGCGTTCGGTGCGTTGGATGCCCCCAATGTGGCGTTCGGTGCGTCAGACGCAACCAACGCCACATTGGGGCGCTCGGCTAACCGGCGGACAGCGTCGAGAGGCGGAGTGAGGCGAGGGCGGCCGGGTGGCCGAACCGGTAGCCCTGGGCGGTGGTGCAGCCCGCGCGGGTGACCAGTTCGGCCTGCTCGGCCGTCTCGATGCCTTCCGCGACCACCGCCACCTCGAGGTCGGCGCACAGCCCGACCAGGGAGCGGCACAGCGCCGCGTCGCGGTCCGGGCGGACGCCGGTCGTCAGCGCGCGGTCCAGTTTGATCAGGTCGACCGGCAGCGCGTGCAGGACCGTCAGGGAGCTGTACCCCGCCCCGAAGTCGTCGAGCGCCACCCGGACGCCGAGGTCCTGCAGGCGGCGGATCGCCGCGGCGCCCGCGGCCAGGTCCGGCACCGGCACGGTCTCGGTGATCTCGACGATCAGCCGGTCCGCCGGCAGGCCGTAGCGGTCCAGCGCGGCCCCGACGCTCTCTTCGAGCGAGGCGGCCCCCAGCCGGCTCGCGCACACGTTCACGTGCACCGTCAGGTCCACGCCGGCCGCCGTGATCTCGCGGCAGGCCAGGTCCAGCACCAGCGCGTCCAGCTCCGCGCCGAGGCCGGCGCCTTCGGCGGCCCGGACGAACGTCTCGGGCGACACCGAGGTGCCGTCCCGCGCGGTCCAGCGGGCCAGCGCCTCCACCGCCACCGGCGTCTCGTCGGGCAGCCGGACGATCGGCTGGAACACCAGCGCGAACCCCTCCGGCAGGCCGCCCTCCGCGCGGCGCAGAGCCGACGGGAAGTCGGGCGGCCCGTCCGGCGACGGGTGGTAGACGACCGTCGTGTCCTTGCCCAGCCGCTTGCCCGCGTACATCGAGGTGTCCGCGCGGCCCAGCAGCACGTCCGACGTCACCAGCGGCTCGGCCGGGTCCGGCACCACCAGGCCCATGCTCGCCCGGACCGGCACCAGCGTCCCGTGCACCGCGAACGGCCGCCGCAGCGCGCTCTGGATCCGGTCGGCGACGGCCTGCGGGGCGTCGACCTCGCCCTCCAGCAGGATCGCGAACTCGTCGCCGCCGAGGCGCGCGACCGTGTCGCCCGCGCGCACGCAGCTCAGCAGCCGCTGGGCGACCGCGTGCAGCAGGACGTCGCCGCCCGCGTGCCCGAACCGGTCGTTGACCTCCTTGAAGTCGTCCAGGTCGACGAAGATCAGCACGAGCGGCCCGTGCCCGCCCTCGGCGCTCTGCTCGACGGCCCGGTCCAGCCGGTCGGCGAACAGGGCGCGGTTGGCCAGCCCGGTCAGCGGGTCGTGGTAGGCCTGGTGGGTCAGCTGCTGCTGGCCCTCGTACACCCGGCGCAGCAGCAACCGGTTGTCCAGCAACGAAAGCAGCTGCCGGGCGAGCACCAGGAACACCACCAGCGCGCCGACGGACACCTCGACGCCGTCGGGGCCCGCGCCGGCCACGACCTGCACGGTGATCAGCAGCGCGACGGCGGTGACCGGCACGTACGGCAGCGCCAGCTGCCACCAGTCGACGCCGACCGGCTGGCCCGCGTCGTCGCGCCGCCGCTGGCCGGGGGTGACCAGCAGGGCGTAGGCGATGAACAGCGGCCCGAGCACGAACCCGCCGTCCGACCACGGCTTCATGCTCTCCGCGCCGATGCTGACCAGGTAGGCGAACACGCTGTCCGAGCAGGCCAGCGCGACGATCCCGACGGCGGCCAGCAGCAGGTTCGCGCGGTACGGGCGGTCCACCCGGTCGAACACGACCAGCAGCACGGCGACGACCACGATCACCAGGTCCGACAGCGGGTAGGCGATGGCCACGGCCCAGGTCAGCGCGTCCGGCCCGGTGGCCCGCACCAGCTGCCCGAGCGCCGCGGTCCAGGTCAGGATGAACAGCGAGCCGGTGACGACCAGGCCGTCCAGGACCACCGCGACGCCGAAGTGCGCCGTCCACTGCGCGGGCTGCCAGCGTTCGCGGTCCGGCCGGACCCGGGCCCGGGCGAGGACGAAGAGGGCGGCGAGGGCGAACACCGGGAAGCTCAGGTAGCCGACGTCGGCCAGCGACGGCGACGGCAGCCCGCGCCCGTCGATCAGCTGGTACCACGACCAGGCGCACTGGCCGAGCGACCAGCCGGTCATGCCGATCGCGACCAGCACGCGCCACCAGCGCTGGTGCCCGCGGACCCGGCGGGCGACCACCACGCCGCAGACCACCGCGCCGACCCCGGCACTGAGCTGCATGGCGTCGTCGACCCAGAGGGCGAAGGTGTCGCCCCAGAACGCGAACCCGTTGACCACGACCAGGGTCACCGCGACGAAGACGAGCAGGATCGCCCCTGGGTACCGCCGCACTGTCATGGCACCTCACGCGGTCACGCACGCCGGTCGGACCGGCAAACACTACACCGGGCGTGATCGCGCACAAGCGCACCGCACCGGCTGTCACAACCCGCCGCGCCGGCTCGTCATGCGGGCGGGGACCGCCGACCGAAGGAGCCCGGGTGACCGTGATCGTGCAGGAGCGGCAGCAGCTGATCGCCCTCGCCTACCGGCTGCTGGGTTCGGTGAGCGACGCCGAAGACGTCGTCCAGGAGGCGTACGGCCGGTGGTACGCCTTGACCGGGCCGCAGCGGGACGCGATCGAGTCCCCGGGCGCGTGGCTGACCACGGTCGCCGGCCGGATCTGCCTGGACCTGCTCGGCTCGGCCCGCGTCCGGCGGGAGCGGTACGTGGGCGAGTGGCTGCCCGAGCCGGTGCCCGCGCAGGTGGGGCGGCTCACCGACCCGGCCGACCACGTCACCCTGGACGAGTCGGTCACGATGGCGTTCCTGGTCGTGCTGGACGCGATGACGCCGGCCGAGCGGGTGGCGTTCGTCCTGCACGACGTCTTCGGCTACCCGTTCGCCGAGGTGGCGGCGGTCCTCGGCCGGACACCGGCGGCCTGCCGCCAGCTGGCGAGCGCCGCGCGGCGCCGGGTCGCCGCGTCCCGGCCGCAGGCGCCCGCGGACGGCCGCGCGGACGTCGTCCGGGCGTTCAAGCTGGCTTGGGAGGCGAAGGACATCCGGGGGCTGGTCGGCCTCCTCGACCCCGGGGCGACGGCGGTCGCCGACGGCGGTGGCCTGGCCGGCGCCGTCCGCCACCCGGTCGAGGGCGGCGAGCTGGTGGCGCAGTACGCGGTGCGCCTCCTCGACCGGATCCCGGCGCTGGAGCTGGCGGAGAGCACGGTCAACGGCCGCCCGGGCCTGGTCGCCCGGCGGGACGGAACCGTCGCGGCCGTCGTGGCGTTCGACGTGGCGGGCGGGCTGATCCGGCGGATCTGGGCGGTGCGGAACCCCGAGAAGCTCCTTCTCTGGCAGGAGTAGCGGTACTGACCCCGGAGAGAGGCATCCCGGACGGAACGGCTAGCGGAGGGTGGCGATCCCGGCCAGGAAGATGTCGATGCCGGCGAGGAACTGCTCGCGGTCGTCGTGGTCGCGCAGCTGTGCCGCCGCCTGGTGCACGAACGGGTACCGCTGGGGGTCCAGCTGCGCCCACTGGCCGGCGATGGCGCCGAGGAACGCCTCGCGGTCGGCGTCGCCGGGGAGGCGGGCGCGGGCGTTCGCGGCGTTCTGCCCGGCGACGCCGAGGACGTAGTTCACCAGCGCGCCCGCGGCGTCGAACAGTGCCCGCCCGGGGACGCCGAGCGCGGTGAGCAGGCCGCCGATGCGCTCGTAGACCTCCAGCAGCGCCGGGCGCCAGGGCTCCCGGGCGAGCTGGGCGCCGACCCAGGGGTGGGCGTCGATCGCGTCGAACAGGCCGAGAGCCACGGTCCGCAGCTCTTCCCGAGGCGGCACGTCGGGGACGGCACCGGTGACGACCCGGTCGATGACGGCGTCGGTGGCCGCCGCGAGCAGGTCGCTCTTGTTCGCGACGCGGTGGTAGATCGCCCCGTATCCGGTGCTCAGGCGGGTGGTCAGGGCGCGGAAGGTCAGCGCGGCCTCGCCGCCTTCGTCGAGCAGCTCGGTCGCCGCCGCGACGATCACGTCCTTCGACAGCTCGTCCGTGCGCCGGGCCCTGTTCGCCATGGGAGCAGTATCGCACACCGTTGGATCGCCGATCCAAAGTCGTGCTAGCTTGGGTTTGGATCGACAATCCAAACTATTCGGGAGGAACCATGACGAACTCGGTCACGATCATCGGCGCCGGCCTCGGCGGCCTGGTGCTGGCGCGCGTCCTGCACGTCCACGGCATCGATGTCACCGTCTACGAAGGAGAGCCTTCGCCGGACGCGCGCCGCCAGGGCGGGCTGCTCGACATCCACCCCTGGAACGGCCAGCTCGCGCTCGAAGCGGCCGGCCTGACCGCCGGGTTCCGCGAGCTGATCCTCGCGGGCCGCGAGTCCTACCGGGTCCTGGACCGGACCGGGGCCGTGCTGCTCGACCGGCCCGACGACGGCACCGGCGACCGGCCCGAGGTGCCGCGCGGCGACCTGCGGCAGCTGCTGCTGGACTCGCTGCCGGCCGGCACCGTCCGGTGGGGACACAAGGTCACCGGGGTGCGGCCGCTCGGCGACGGCGGCCACGAGGTGAGCTTCGCCGGCGGTGCCACCGTCGTCGCGCGCCTGCTCGTCGGCGCGGACGGCGCCTGGTCACGGGTCCGCCCGGTGCTCTCGGAAGCCACCCCCGAGTACGTCGGCATCTCGGTCGTCGAAACCTTCCTGTTCGACGGCGACACCCGGCACCCGGCGGTGGCGAAGGCGGTCGGCGCCGGCTCGATGTACGCGCTGGCGCCGGGCAAGGGGATCGTCGCGCACCGGGAAGGCGGCGGGACCCTGCACACCTACGCCCAGCTGGTGAAACCGCAGGACTGGCTGGCCGGTCTCGAGCCCGCCGCGGTGACCGCGGGCGTGTTCGGGGAGTTCGAAGGCTGGGCGCCCGAGCTGACCACGCTGATCGCCGCCAGCGATGTCCCGCCCGTCCTGCGCCGGCTCTGCACGTTGCCCGCCGGGCACCGCTGGGACCGCGTGCCGGGGGTGACCCTGCTCGGCGACGCCGCCCACCTGATGCCGCCGAACGGCGAAGGCGCCAACCTGGCCATGCTGGACGGTGCCGAACTCGGCCAGGCGATCGCCGCGCACCCGGGCGACGCCGAGGCGGCGCTGGCGGCGTACGAACAGCGCCTGTTCCCGCGCGCCGCGGCCGAAGCGGCGGACGACGACCTGTACGACGTCATGTTCGGGCCGGACGCGCCCGCCAGCATGGTGGCCATGATGACCGTCTAGCCGGGGCCGCCGGGTTCGTGCCTGCTGCGCGGGGCCGGCACGACGAACGCGATCACCGTCGCCGCCAGGCCGGCGAGCACGGAAACGTGCACGGCGGCCGGTACGGCGCTGATGAGGAACAGCCGCAACGTCCCCGAGATCAGCAGGCGCCACATCTTCGGGCTCATGATCAACAAGTACCCGCGGCGGATGGCGGCCAACCGGGGCCGGGCCACGGTCACCCGGCGGGGTGGGGTGCGCCGCCGTGCGCCGGAAAGGCGGAGACGCGACCACCGATTCGACAGCTTCGACGCCCCGGATGCGCGCCTGATCGGTTTCGCCGGGGAATCCGCCGGGAGTTTCCCGATTTGCGCGCCAAGAGGAAAGGAAACCGCGGGATAACGATCCGTTTCGCGCCCCGTGATCGACTGGACATCGGCGGTGACGCTGGCGAACATTGACCTCCGTGCGTGGGAACGGGAGGAACGGTGAGCCTCAGTGCGGCGGACGTGGTCGGCGAGCTCAAGGCCCTGCGCAAAGGCAGGGCAATTTTCACGACACCGCTCGCCGACCGGATCGGCCCCGCATTGCGCAGCACTTGTGGCATTTTGGAAGATGACGGAACGGTCGAGATGCGGCGTAAGCTGTCGGACCGATTGCGCCCGCTGGTCGAGTCGCTGCCGGACGACCTGAAGATCGCCCTGCTGGCCGCGTTCGCGCTGGACGAGCGGGCCCGGAAACCGTTCTACCAGGAACGGGTCCACTGGGCGGCGATCACCCTCGACCGCGACGACCGGACGGTCCGGCGGCGGATCGACGAAGGAATCGAGCAGATCGCCGCACTCGCCGTCGCGGCGGCGGGCCCGGAAACGCGGCCGCGCTATCCGAGCCGCAGTTGGCACACCGAAGAACTGCGCGTCACGCTGGCTCTCGATCAACCGGTACCGGAGGCGTTCGAATTCCGGCGGGTGATCGCCGACGCCGACGAAATCGCCGTGCTCGACCTCGCGTTGACGTTGCCGCTGTCCGCGGAATCGGGCGAATCGGTGCACGAGTCCGATCTCGGCGTCGACGTGTTCCACGGCGGCGTACTGGCCGGCCGCGCCATGGAATCGAGCGACCGGATCGGCTTCGCGCTGCGCCTCCCGGACCCGTTGCCGAGGGGCGCTCGTCACGAGGTCGGGCTGCGCTTCCGGGCGAACCTGCGCGAGCCGCGGTACGTCTGCGTGCCGAGGCACCCGTGCGACCTGTTCGACCTCCACGTCCGCTTCGGCCACCGCGTACCGGAGCGGATCGTGCGGTTGGACAAGGTCATCCCGGACGACCGGCCACGCGGAGGCGCGGTCCTGCCGGCGGACGACGCCGGGGAGGTGCACGTGCTGTTCCGGCACCTCGCGCCGGGCTTCGCGTACGGGATCCGGTGGGGCTGAGGTGCCGGTTACCGGACAATATCTGGACAACCGCCTCCGCGCTGCAACGTTGCTGGTCAGCGCCTCGATTACTCCAGATGTCGGACCGGGAACCGTCCACGCACCGTAATGTCCACTGTGGACGACAAGGGTCCCGGTCGCCGGACGTGAGGAGGGCCCGTGGAAACCATGATCTCGGAGGTTGCGCCGCTCGACGGCTACACCTGGCCGGCGGATTCGCCGCGGCCGGAGGGCGGCCTGGTCAAGGAGCGGATCGACCCGGTGGTCGCCGCGGCCCGTGGGGGTGACCCCGATGCGGTCCAGGCGTTGCTGCTGCTGATCAAGCCGACCGTCGTGCGGTACTGCCGGGCCCGGATCGGGGGCCGCGACCTGTCCTACCTCTCGGCCGACGACGTCGCGCAGGAGGTCTGCCTCGCGGTGCTGAAGGTGCTGCCGAACTACCAGGACCGCGGCGGTTCGTTCCTGTACCTCGTGCGCGCCATTGCGGCGAACAAGGTGGCCGACGCCTTCCGCTCGGTGGCCCGGGACCGCTCGAAGCCGGTGCCCGAGCTGCCGGACCGGCCGCTGAGCGGCAACGAGCCGGAGAACCACGTCCTCGAGCTCGACCTCGGTGCCCGGCTGGGCCGGCTGCTCGCGGTGCTGCCGCCGCTGCACCAGGAAATCCTGTCGCTGCGGATCGTCGCCGGCCTGTCGGCGAACGAGACGGCGGAGGCGCTCGGCATCTCCGCCGGCAACGTCCGCATCACGCAGTTCCGCGCGCTGACGAAGCTGCGCGGCATGATCGGGGAACGCGGGCTCTGAGCACGGCGAACGTTCCGAAGCAGGGGTGCCGCTCAGCTCGTGACCGCCTTGCGCAGCAGGCCGAGCGCCCGGTGCTGCGCCACCCGCACCGCCCCCGGTGTCGAGCCGACGGCCGTCGCGGTTTCCTCGGCCGACAGGCCCACCAGCACGCGCAGCACCACGATCTCCCGCTGCTTCCGGGACAGCACCCGCAGCAGCTTGGCCATCCGCTCGCCCAGTTCGCGGCGCAGGACGTGGTGTTCCGGGTCGGGCGACGCGTCGATCCCGTCCGGCAGTTCGGCCACCGGCTCGGCCCGCTGCCGGGCGGCGGCCCGCCGCGCCGCCGCCACCTGGTGGCGCGCGATGCCGTGGACGAACTCGGGGAACGGCCGCCCCGGCGGCCGCAGCGGCAGGGCTTCGAGCAGTTCCAGGCAGGCGTCCTGGGCGACGTCGTCGGCCGCGTCCGGGTCGAGCCGGGCCCGGCAGTAGCGCACCACCAGCGGCCGGGCCGCGACCAGCAGGGTGTCCCGGGCTGCGCTCGTCGTCATGGCGGGCAACTACCCGCATTGCCCGCCGGCGGACCGGGTTCGCGCGGATTCCCGGCTATTTCCGGACGAGCCCCGCAACCGGCGACGATCCGGTGCCGGAACGCGGAAATGACCTAGTCCTGCGCGACGGATCGGTCGGCCTCCGCGGACTTCACGCCTGAGGCCGGCGACCGCCATGCTGCCCGGAGTGTCGCGGTCGGGTTGCTCTGCGGTGACGCCGCTGGTGGCGTCGTTCGGGCCGGCTTGACCGTGTCCGGGCCGGCCTCCCCGAACTCACTCCTGGGGTTCCTGCCGGGTCCGGAACGCGTCGAGCACCCGGCGCTCCCGTTTGGTCGGCCGCCCGGCGCCGCGGTCGCGGCGGGCGACCTGGATCGCCGTCTCCGGGGGTGGCTTCGGCGTCCGGTCCACGTAGCAGGTCGCCGCGTCCGGGGCGCCCACGCGCTTCTGGATCACGCGGACCACGTCGAGGACCTTCGTCGTCCCGCCGACGCGCAGGCGCACCTCGTCGCCCGGGACGACCGTCGTCGCCGGCTTGGCGGGCTTGTCGTTGACGCGCACGTGGCCGCCCCGGCACGCCGCCGCGGCGTCCGGGCGGGTCTTCGTCAGCCGGACCGCCCAGAGCCAGCGGTCCACTCGGGTGGACTCCACAGTCAGCCATCATGGCCCATTCAGCGGCACGCCCCGCAACCCCGCCAGGTTACTCGTGGGTACATGTCGACTTGTCTGCACCCCGCAGCTATAACTTGTTCTAAATACCTCAACGGTGAGGAACAAAGCATGAGCGACGAACCCGTGTGGAGAACAAGTTCTGGCGCTGTTTCCCGTCGTCTCTTCATTGCTGGAACCGGTTCTATCTTGGCCGGTGCCGCGCTGGCCGGCCGGGCCGCCGCCGCGTCGGCGCGGCCGGCCACGGCCGCCGCCATCTCCGACGGCGCCCGCGTGTCCGCGCTGGTCGTCGGGACCGGCTACGGCGGCTCGGTCGCCGCCCTCCGGCTCGCCCAGGCCGGTGTCGACGTGCAGATGGTCGAGATGGGCATGGCCTGGGACACCCCGGGCCCGGACGGCAAGATCTTCTGCGCCACGCCCAACCCGGACCAGCGGTCGTTCTGGTTGCGCACCAGGACGAAGCAGCCGTTCTCCAACTTCCTCGGGTTCCCGATCGACAAGGACATCCCGCGCTACACGGGCATCCTCGACGCCGAGGAGTTCAGCGGGATCACCGTGTACCAGGGCCGCGGCGTCGGCGGCGGCTCGCTCGTCAACGGCGGCATGGCCGTCACGCCGAAGCGGGAGAACTTCGGCGCCATCCTGCCCACGGTCGACGCGAACGAGATGTACGACGTCTACTACCCGCGCGCCAACGCCGGCCTCGGGGTCGCCAGTATCCGGCCGGCCTGGTTCGACTCCACCGACTGGTACCAGTTCGCCCGTGTCGGCCGGAAACAGGCCCAGCGGTCCGGTTTCCCGTTCGTGTTCGTGCCGGACGTGTACGACTGGGACTACATGGAGCGGGAGGCGGCGGGCACGGCCACGAAGTCGGCGCTGGCTGGGGAGATCCTGTTCGGCAACAACTACGGCAAGAAGTCGCTGCAGAAGACCTACCTGCCGAAGATCGCCGCGACCGGCCGGGTCACCATCTCGCCGCTGCACCGCGTGACGCAGGTGGTGCCCGCCGCGGGCGGCGGCTACACCGTGACGATCGAACAGCTCACCACCGCGGGCGCGGTGTCCACGATCAAGACCGTCACGGCGGACAAGGTGTTCTTCGCCGCGGGCAGCGTCGGCACCAGCAAGCTGCTGGTGAAGCTGAAGGCGACCGGCGCGCTGCCGAACCTGAACGGCGAGATCGGCCGGAACTGGGGCGACAACGGGAACGTGATGGTCGGGCGGGCCAACCAGATCTGGGACCCGACCGGGGCGTCGCAGTCGACCATCCCGTGCGGCGGCATCGACAACTGGAACGCGGGCGGCGCCTTCGCGGAGGTCGCGCCGCTGCCGACCGGGATCGAGACGTGGGCGTCGTTCTACCTGTCGATCACGAAGAACCCGAACCGCGCGCAGTTCACCTGGAATCCGGCGACCCGCGCGGTCGAGCTGAACTGGCAGAAGGCGTGGAAGCAGCCGTCGATCGACATGGCGAAGACCATCTTCGACAAGATCAACTCGACCGAGGGCACGATCTACCGGACCGACCTGTTCGGCACGTACAAGATCTGGGGCGACCATCTCACCTACCACCCGCTCGGCGGCGCGGTGCTGGGCAAGGCGACCGACAACTACGGCAGGCTCGTCGGCCACCCGGGCCTGTACGCGATCGACGGCTCGCTGATCCCGGGCAACACCAGCGTCAACCCGTTCGTCACCATCACCGCACTGGCGGAACGCAACATCGAGAAGATCATCGCGCAGGACTTCTAGCCCACCGGTCGTGAGGGGCGCCGCCCCCGCCCCTCACGACCGGTGGGACGGGAGGACGCAGGCGGTGTCGAGGCCGAGGACGTGGTTCAGCCGTCCGAACGCCAGCCACGCGCCGAGGCTCATGCTGAGCTCGACGATCTCCTGCTGCGTGTAGGACGCGGACATCCGCTTCCAGAACTCGTCGTCGAGGTTGTGGTGGTCCAGGCTGTACCGCTCGGCGTACTCCGCCGCCAGCCGCGTCCGCTCGTCGAACCGGTCGGTGGTGCGCCATTCCGACACCGCGTCGGCGAACTCCGGCTCGACCTTGACGCCGTCGCGTTCGGTGCGCCAGTCGAGGCAGAAGACGCAGCCGTTGAGCTGCGCGATCCGCAGCCGCGCGGCCTCGAACTCCCGCAGCTCCAGCGTCGTGTGCTCGTACACCGCCAGCGAGAACTTCGACGCGGCGATCCCGATGCCGGGGACCATTTCGCCCCAGACGTACCCGATCGGGTCCTTGCCCGCGGGGATGTCGATGTTCACGGACGGCTCCTTCCGAGCTTGCCGGCTGCCGGGCGCAGCGGGACGTCGAGTGCGTCGTAGAGGCCGGGCCCGGCCGCGGCCAGCCAGTCGATCGCGCCGACCAGGCGGCCGACGGCGGTGGCGTTGCCGCCCGCCGACCGGTTCTCGCCTTCGTCGGTCGCCTCGACGGTGACCTCGATGCGCGGCCGGCCTTCGATGATCACGCGGTGGGCGCCGTCGCCGCTGGGCGGCGCGGGCCAGCCGGGGGCGCACGACGGGTGGATGCGCGTGACGTGCTCGATCACGATCCGCGGCTCGCCGCCGACGATGCCCTGCACCTCGAACCGCACCGCGCCCTGCGTGCCCTTTTCGAACTCGCCCATGGTCCGGGTGGACACGGTGTCGTCGAGCGGACGCCGGTCCAGGGTCTCGCGCAGCTCGTCCACCTCGACGCCGAGGCCGCGCGCGATCAGCCGGACCTGGCCGCCCCACACCATCGACGGCACGCCGGTCATCAGCATCGGCGGGTCGTAGTCCATCGGCTGGCCCATCCCGACCAGGTACCGGACGGACTCGGGCTGCTCGTAGGTCGAGTAATCGAAGATCTCCTGGCAGCGGACGACGTCGACGTCGGTGCCGAGGCCGCTGATCAGCAGCGGCAGTACGTCGTTGCCCCAGCCGGGGTCCACGCCGGAGACGAACAGCGAGCCGCCGCCGTCCTCGATCGCCGCCAGGACCGGGTCGCGCAGCTCCGGGGGCGCGTTGCGCTGGTCGTAGAGCGGGTACAGGGCCGGGGTCACGACGACCGCGCCCGCCCGGACGGCCCGCACGATATCGGCGAGCGCGTCGTCGAACCGGACGTCACCCGAAGCGGCGTACACGACCGCGCGCGGACTCGCCGCCAGGACGGCCTCGATGTCGTCGGTGGCCGCGACCCCCAGCGCCTCGACGCCGGCCAGCTCGCCGGCGTCCTTGCCGACCTTCGCCGGGTCGTGGACGAGCACCGCGGTCAGCTTCAGCGCCGGGTGGGCGTCGACGGCCCGGATTGCCGCACGGCCCACGTTGCCCGTGCCCCACACCACCGTGGAGATCATGGCGCCGAGTTTTCGCCGGGGGTTCCGCGCGCGGGTAGGAAATCGTTCCGGCCAGCGGACCGCGCGTCCGTTGGTAACATGCTTGCGCGCCCGAACGTCGTAACGGAGGCCCGCGATGACGATCGACCCGAAGCCCCGCAGCCGCACGGTGACCGACGGCATCGAGGCCGCGCCCGCCAGAGGCATGCTGCGCGCGGTCGGGATGGGGGACGGCGACTGGACGAAGCCGATCATCGGCGTCGCCAGCTCGTGGAACGAGATCACGCCGTGCAACCTCTCGCTGGACAGGCTGGCCCAGGCGGCCAAGGAGGGCGTCCACGCCGGCGGCGGCTACCCGCTGCAGTTCGGCACCATCTCGGTGTCCGACGGCATCTCCATGGGCCACGACGGCATGCACTTCTCGCTGGTCTCCCGCGAGGTCATCGCCGACTCGGTCGAGACGGTGATGCAGGCCGAGCGGCTCGACGGCTCGATCCTCCTGGCCGGCTGCGACAAGTCGCTGCCGGGCATGCTGATGGCCGCCGCGCGCCTCGACCTGGCGTCGGTGTTCCTCTACGCGGGCACGATCGCCCCCGGCTGGGTGAAGCTCACCGACGGCACCGAGAAGGACGTCACGCTGATCGACGCCTTCGAGGCGGTCGGCGCCTGCCGGGCGGGGCGGCTCAAGACCGACGACCTCGACCGCATCGAACGCGCCATCTGCCCCGGCGAGGGCGCCTGCGGCGGGATGTACACCGCGAACACGATGGCGTCGGCCGCCGAGGCGATGGGGATGAGCATGCCGGGCTCGGCCGCGCCGCCGTCCGCGGACCGCCGCCGCGACCACTACGCCCGCCTGTCCGGGGAAGCCGTCGTCAACCTGCTCGAAAAGGGCATCACCGCGCGGGACATCCTCACCCGGGAGGCGTTCGAGAACGCCATCACCGTCGTGATGGCCCTCGGTGGTTCGACCAATGCCGTGCTGCACCTGCTGGCCATCGCGCACGAGGCGAAGGTGCCGCTGACCCTGGACGACTTCAACGCCGTCGGCGACCGCGTCCCGCACCTGGGCGACCTGAAGCCGTTCGGCAAGTACGTCATGAACGACATCGACCGCCACGGCGGCATCCCGGTACTGATGAAGGCCCTGCTGGACGAAGGCCTGATCCACGGCGACGCGCTCACCGTCACCGGCCGGACGGTCGCCGAGAACCTCGCCGAGCTCGACCCCGGCCCGATCGACGGCGAGGTCCTGCGCGGTCTGGACAACCCGCTGCACCCGACCGGCGGCATCACCATCCTGCACGGCTCGCTCGCCCCCGAGGGCGCGGTCGTGAAGTCCGCGGGCTTCGACACGGCCAACTTCGAAGGCCCGGCGCGGGTGTTCGAACGCGAGCAGGAGGCGATGGCGGCGCTGAACGAGGGCCGGATCGAAGCGGGCGACGTCGTGGTCATCCGCTACGAGGGCCCCAAGGGCGGCCCGGGCATGCGCGAGATGCTGGCCATCACGGCGGCGATCAAGGGCGCCGGCCTCGGTCGCGAAGTGCTGTTGCTGACCGACGGGCGGTTCTCCGGCGGCACCACCGGCCTGTGCATCGGCCACGTCGCCCCCGAAGCGGCCGACGGCGGCCCGATCGCCTTCGTCCGGACCGGCGACCGGATCGCCGTCGACATCAAGGCGCGCAGCATCGACCTGCTGGTCGACGCCGCCGAGCTGGCCCGCCGCCGCGAGGGCTGGGAGCCGCTGCCGAACAAGTTCGGGGAAGGCGTGCTGGGCAAGTACGTGAAGCTGGTGCGGTCGTCGTCCTACGGGGCCGTCACGAGCTGAGCGAGGGCGCGCTTGTCCACTTTGCCCACGTCGGTGAGCGGCAGCGCGTCGGCGAAGTCCACGGCCGCCGGGACGTAGTGCTCCTGGCCGAAGGTTTCCCAGGCGTGCGCCTTCAGGTCGGCTGCCGTGACCGCGCCCGTCGCGACGACGACCGCGCGCAGCAGGCCGCCACGACCGAAGACGGCCGCGGCCCGCACCGCCGGATGCGTCTCCAGCGCGTGTTCGACGACGGTGGTCGGGACCTTCGTGCCGTGCTCGCCCACCACGACGACGTCGTCGGCGCGGTCGAGCAGGTAGAGGTAGCCCTCGTCGTCGAACCGGCCGAGGTCGCCGGTGCGCAGCCAGCCCGCGCCGATCTCCGGGCCGCCGAGGTAACCGTCCATCATGGCCAGCCCGCGGACCTCGACCTCGCCGTCGGCGGTAATGCGTGCCTCCATGCCCGGCACGATGCGGCCGACGGAACCCAGCCGCTCCGGGTGGCCGATCAGCTCGGCGGCGGAGATGCTCGCGATCATCGGCGCCTCGGTGAGGCCATAGCCCTGGCCCACGACCGGCCCGAAGACGTCGAGGGCCTGGACGAGCCGGTGCGGCGGCAGCGGCGCGGCGCC
This sequence comes from Amycolatopsis sp. CA-128772, assembly GCF_002904295.1. Taxonomy (GTDB): domain Bacteria; phylum Actinomycetota; class Actinomycetes; order Mycobacteriales; family Pseudonocardiaceae; genus Amycolatopsis. Next base: position 145,070 of record NZ_PPHG01000052.1, on the reverse strand, counting down.
GAGGGAAAGCGAGCGGACGCTGGTCAAGTCCGTTTCCGGCCGCTGCGGGTGGTCGAGGAGCGCGGCCAGGCGCGGCGGAGTGAGCGACAGCGTGTCGATGCGGTGCGTCTGGATCGCGTCGAGGACGGCCGCTGCGTCGAAACCGTCGTGGAGCACCACGGTGTCGTGCCGCAGCAGCGCGCCGAGCACGGTCGCGTTGCCGGTCATGTGCGTCATGGGGGCCACCAGCAGCGTGCGGCCCGGGCCGTCCGGTGCCGGCGTGAAGATGTACGCCATGCCGTCGTAGATGCCGCTGTGGCGGATCAGCTTCGGGGTGCCGGTGGTGCCGCCGGTGGGGAAGAGGAGACGCACGGTCTCCGGCGGGTTCAGCGGCTCGGGTTCGCCGTCGAGGTCGGCGAGGGTCCGGACGTCGCCGGCGGGCCAGTCCTGCGGGCGGTCGGTGACGACGGTGGTGCCGCTCGCCGCGGCGAGCCGGTCCGCGGCCGGCGCCGAGGCGGGGACCATGAGCACGGTCGCGCCGCGGAGGAGGGCCGCCAGCTGGACCAGGACCGTCTCGGGCCGGTTGCGCAGGTCGACGGCGAGGGTCCCGACGTCGCCGAGCCCGCCGTGCAGCCGGCGCAAGCGGTCGCGGGCCCGGTGGTAGGTGGTGGCGCCGTCACCGGAGTGGAACAGGACGCGGTCGCCGCCTTCGTCGAGCGCGGCGAGGACCTTCGTCAGGAAGAAGCTCACCCCCCGGGACCGTACTCAGTCCTGGTAGGAAAGCTTCTCGAATTCCTCGTCGAAGTCGAACCAGTCGCTCTCGCTGCCGGCCGGGATGACGTCGTAGGTCCGGTCGAGGAAGGCCGCGATTTCCTTCGCGGGCGCCTCCAGCACGGCGGCGCCGTCCGGGGAGGTCAGCTCCACCACGACCAGCGCGGGGTCGCCGGCGGGCCCGATCCGCACGTCGCCGTCGCCGCAGCGGGCGAGCAGGCCGTCGGCGAGCAGGTCGCGGCCGAACAGCCACCGGACCGCGCTCGGGCCGGCGTGCAGCACCACGGCGACCGCGTACGGGTCGCGGGTGTCGTACTCCAGCTCGGCCGGCACCGGTCGCGGCCCGGCCCCGAAGGTGCGCAGGGCGAAGTCGATGCGGGCGTTGGTCACGCTGTACGGGTCGGTCATCGGACCGCCTTTGCTACTCGTCGGTTAACTTCGTCTGGTTCCAGGGATAACCCATAGTCAGTTCAACGCCCAGCGTTCCGAATAACTTTCACACTCTGGGGTGATCAAGAAGTGTCCGAGGTCACCGCGAGCGTGGCCGAACGGGCAACTTGCTCACCCAGAGTCATCGCCGGTGACGCAACCTCGGCGGCACCCCCGATTCGGAGCCGCGGGCTCGTCGGATGGGTCCCGCCGCCGGATTTGCGCCGTCCGGGTGGGAAGGGCCACTCCCCACCAGTCCGGCCCGCCGTCCGGCCGCGAACCCAGCACGGAGGCGGGTGGACATGGGTGACGTGGAAGGTGCCGGGGATGGGTGAGCGTGGGCGGTTGCGGCTGCAACCGGACGAGGCGCCGGCGCCCGCGCCGGGCGCCGAAGAACTGCTTCGGCGGGTGGCGGCGGGCGACGAACCGGCGTTCGCGGCGCTGTACGACCTCGTCGCGGGCCCGGTGCTCGGCCTGGCGACGCGCGTGCTGCGCAGCCACGCGCAAGCCGAAGAAGTGGCGCAGGAGGTGCTGGTGGAGGTGTGGCGCAAGGCCGCCAGGTACGAGCCGGAGCGGGGCAGCGCGCTGTCGTGGGTGCTGACCATCGCCCACCGGCGGGCCGTGGACCGCGTGCGCTCGCACCAGGCCGGCGTCGACCGGGAGGAGCGGGCCGGGCTGATGGACGTGCGGCGGCCGTTCGACGAGGTCACCGAGTCCACGCTGGCCGGTCTGGAGCAGCAGCGGGTGCGGCAGTGCCTGGCCGCGCTGACCGACCTGCAGCGCGAGTCGATCGTGCTGGCCTACTACAACGGCTACACCTACCCCGAGGTCGCCGAGGTGCTGAAGGTCGCGCCGGGGACCGTGAAGACCCGCATCCGGGACGGCCTGATCCGGTTGCGCGACTGCCTGGGGGTGGACCGGTGACCGCCGAACTGCACACACTGACCGGGGCCTATGCCCTCGACGCCGTTTCCGACGCCGAACGCGGCGAGTTCGAACGGCACCTCGAGGCGTGCGCCGCCTGCCGCCAGGAGGTGGCGGAGCTGCGGGCGACCGGCGCGCGGCTCGGCGTGGCCGCCGCGGTGGAGCCGCCGCCCTCGCTGAAGCTGCTGGTGCTCGCCGACGCGGCCCGCACCCGCCAGCTGCCGCCGAAGGTGCCGGTGGTCCGCCGGCTGAGCCGGGCCAAGACGTGGCAGCTGCGCGTCTCGCTGTTCGGCGCGGCCGCCGCGGCCGTGGCGGCGGTCGTCTTCGGCGTCACGACGACCCCGGCGCCGGTCGACTCGGTGCTGTCCGCGCCGGACGCGGCCGCGATTCAGGGCGTCGGCGAGGGGCACGCCACGCTCGTCGTGTCGCGCAGCCGGAACCAGGCCGTGCTGCTGGCCTCGGACCTGCCCGCGCTCGACGCCGGGCACGACTACCAGGTGTGGCTCATCGGCAGCGCCGGCGCGCGGTCGGCCGGGCTGATGACGCGCCAGGCGTCGCAGCGGATGCTCGTGGCCGACCTGCCGGCGGACGTCGACCGGATCGGGATCACCGTCGAGCCGGCCGGCGGCTCGGCCGGCCCGACGACCCCCGCCGTCACCAGAATTTCCCTTGTCTAGGGGATGTGCGCCGGGGGCCGGCCGCCCTGCTGGGCGTCCTGGCCCTCGTCGCGGCCCTCACGGCGGGTCACCTGGTGGCCGGGTTCGTCGGCGTCAACGCGTCGCCGTACCTCGCGGTCGGCAACGGCGCCATCGACCTGACCTCGGTGTGGCTCAGGGACTTCGCGGTCCGCACGTTCGGCACGTACGACAAGCTCGTCCTGCTGTCCGGGATGGCCGTGGTGCTGGTGCTGGTGGCGGGCCTGCTGTCCCGCCGCACGCCGGTGCCGGGGCCGGTGGTGATCACCGGGTTCGGCGTGGTCGGGCTCGTCGCCGTGTACGCGCGCCCCGACCTGGGCTCGCTCGCGCTGCTCGCCCCGGCGGCGAGCCTGGTCACCGGGGTGGCGACGTTCGCGTTCCTGCGTCGGCTCGACGTCGCCCCGGACGCTTCGCGCCGGACCGTGCTGCCGGCGAGCGCCGGCGTCGTCGCCGGGGCGGGCGTCGCGGGCCTCGGCGGGCAGCTGCTCGCCGGCCGCCGGGACGCGGCGGCGTCACGGGAAGCGTCGGGCGGCTCGTCCCGGCCCGGACCGCGCCGATGATCCCGGCGGACGCCGACTTCGCGAAGCTCGGCACGCCGTCGTTCCTGACCGGCAACGACCGCTTCTACCGCGTGGACACCGCGCTGACCGTGCCGCAGGTGCGGGCCGAGACTGGAGCCTGCGGCTGCACGGGCTGGTCGACCGCGAGGTCCGGTAGCGCTACGGCGACATCCGCAAGCGGCCGCCGGTGGAACGCACGATGACCTGCGTCTCCAACGAGGTCGGCGGCACCTACGTGTTCACCGCGAACTTCGTCGGCGTCGACTTGGCCGACCTGCTGAAGGAGGCCGGGGTGCGCCCGGTGCCGAGCAGCTCTGCTCGTCCCGTGTGGACGGCTGGACGTCCGGCAGCCCGGTCGCCGCGGCGCTGGACCGGGCGCGCGGGGCCATGCTCGCCATCGGGATGAACGGCGAGCCGCTGCCGATCGAGCACGGTTTCCCGGCCCGGCTCGTCATTCCCGGGCTGTACGGGTACGTGTCGGCGACGAAATGGGTGACCGACCTCGAAGTGACGACCTGGCGGGCGCGGCAGGTGTATTGGCTGAAACGCGGCTGGGCGCAGGAGGCACCGATCAAGACGGAATCGCGGATCGAGACGCCGTAGGGTTTCGAAACCGTGCCGGCGGGGAAGGTGCGCGTCGCCGGGATCGCCTGGGCGCAGCACACCGGCATCGCGAAGGTCGAAGTGCGCCTGGACAACGGGCCGTGGCGGGAAGCCGTGCTGTCCCACGAAGTCAACGTGAACACCGGGCGCATGTGGTGGCTCGGGTTCGACGTCGCACCCGGCGGTCACCAGGTCGTCTGCCGGGCGACCGGCAAAAGCGGGTACGTGCAGCCGGAAACGCGGGCCGGAACCGTTCCCGGCGGTGCCACCGGGTGGGACAGCCTCGCGTTCACGACCAGGTGACCCGGATCACCCGAACGGTGGCAAGCCGATTTTCGGGCCGCTCCGAATACCGGGCAAAGAAGTTCTCAGCCGCTTAGGAGTGATTTTCGTGACCAAGCTTCGTGTCGCCGGAATCGGCGTCGCCGCTGTCGCCGCCCTGTCGCTGACCGCGTGCAGCGGCAGCGACACCGCTTCGTCGGGCAGCTCCAGCGCCCCCGCTCCCGCCCCCTCCTCGTCGATGGCCGCGCCGTCGTCCAGCATGGCCTCCGGGGCCGGCAACGGCGTGACCACCAACGCCGACGTGTTCGGCCCGGCCTGTTCGCAGCTGCCGCAGGGCTCCGCGCCCGGTTCGCTGGACTCGATGGGCCCGCAGCCGGTCGCCTCGGCCGCGTCGACGAACCCGCTGCTGACCAAGCTGGTGGCGGCGGTCAAGGCCACCAACCTGGTCGACACGCTCAACAGCCAGGAGGCCATCACGGTGTTCGCGCCGGCCGACCCGGCGTTCGCCGCGCTGGGTGACGCCAAGTTCGCCGAGCTGGCCGGCAAGCCCGCCGAGCTGGCGCCGATCCTGCAGTACCACGTGGTCGGCAAGCGTTACGACGCCAAGGGTCTCGCGAGCGCGGGTTCGGTCGACACGCTCAACACCGCCGGCGGCCCGGTGAAGATCGAGGGTTCCGGCGAGAACATGACGATCAACGGCGCGAAGATCCTGTGCGGCAACATCCCCACGAAGAACGCCACCGTCTTCGTCATCGACAAGGTGCTGACGCCGGGCACCAACAAGTGATCTAGCGTCCGAGCAGGGGACCCAGGCGTTCCGCGATGTCGGTGAGGATCTGCACGTAGTCTTCGTGTCCGAAGGTGAACGGCAGGGCGAAAGCCACCTCGTCGATCTCGCGGAACGCCTGGTGCGCGTGCAGCCGCTCGGCGATTTCCGCGGACGTGCCGACGAAGTCGGGGGAGAACAGCATCCGCGCCGGACCCTGGGGTTCCGCGGTGCGTGGCAGCCGCTTTTCGGCATAGGCCTCGTACTTCGCCCGCTGTTCCGGCGTCGCGCTGTCGGTCGGGATGACGACCAGGCCCTGCGAAATGCGGCCGGCGGGGTGGTGCTCGCGGAACGCGCGGATGTGCGAGACCTGGATTTCGGCGAAGTCCGTGCTCTCGCCTTCGGCCTTGACCACGCTGCTGGTCAGGAAGTTCATCCGGTGCTTGCCCGCCCACTCCGCCGAGCGCAGGCTCGCGCCGCCGTACCAGAGGCGGTCGCCCAGCCCCGGGGCCTGCGGCTGGACCCGGTCGGAGAAGACTTCGAACCCCGCGGTCCCGCTGAACCCGGTCGCCGGCTCGCCGCGCACGAAGCCCAGCAGCCGCTCGACGCGGTCGTAGGAGAAGTCCTCGACGTCGGCGGTGTCCGGGTAGAGGGCATGCTTGACCTCGTCCCAGCGCATCGGCGGGCCGACGCTGAGCCCCGGGTTGAGCCGGCCGCCGGAGAGCAGGTCGACGGTGGCGAGGTCCTCGGCCAGCCGCAGCGGGTTTTCCCAGCCGAGTGGGATCACCGCGGTGCCGAGCTCGATCCGGCTGGTCCGCTGCGACGCGGCGGCCAGCACGGCGACCGGCGAGGAGATGCCGTACTGGAGGTGCCGGTGGCGCACCCAGGCGCTGTCGAACCCGAGCCGTTCGCCCAGCTCGATGATCTCCAGCGTGGACTCGTGGCCCCGCCGCGGGTCGTCCGCGTCGAACAGGCCGATGGTCAGGAAGCCGAGCTTCCGCAGAGGTCGTGGCACGGTGCCGATTCTGCCCCCGGTGCCGGGGTGTTCCAGCTGGTGGACTACCGCCCCTTCAGCCGGTCCAGGCCGTCGAGGATGACGTCCAGGCCGAATTCGAACTCCGCCTGGTCGTCGCACCAGCCCAGGGTCGAGTCCGGGTCGTCGTGGGCGATTTCGCTGAGCATCCCGACCAGGTTCGGCAGCTGCCAGGTGACGTCGACCGGCAGGTCCGCCGCGTTGCCGGCGTTCGGGTCGAACAGCTCCTGGCTGAAGCCGAGCGCGCGGCTGCCGAGGGCGTGCAGCGCGTGGTGGACGAGGTGGTAGGTGAAGCCGCCGGCGCGCATCAGCCCGACCAGTGCGTCGTAGTAGCGCAGGACTTCGGCGCTCGTCGACGACCGCGTCTCGAACAGCTCCGGGGCCCAGCGGTGCCGGAGGAACACCTGGCGCGCGGCCAGGATCCGCTGCCGCACCGACGTCTTCCAGTCCGGGTCCGGTTCGACCCGGCCGACCGCGGCGTTGACCTCGCCGGCCACCACGTCGACGATGCCGTCGAGCACGTCTTCCTTCTTGGCCACGTGGTAGTAGAGCGACATCGCCTCGGCACCGAGCTCTTCGGCGAGGCGGCGCATCGTCAGGGCCCGCAGGCCGTGTTCGTCCGCGAGGTCGACTGCGGCGCGCAGGACGCGCTCGCGGCTGAGGGGCATCCGCGCGTCGGTGGTCACCCACAAGATCGTACAAGGTAAGGGAGCGTTGACGGCCTTACGTTGTACGGCGTACCTTACGGGGTACGACTTACGGCGTAAGAATCGTGGGAGGCGATGTGAAAGCCCTGGTCCAGCACGTGTACGGTCCTGCGGACAGCTTGAGCTTCGAAGACGTGCCCGATCCGGTGCCCGGTGAAGGCGAGGTGCTGGTCCGGGTGCGGGCGAGCTCGGTCAACCCGTACGACTGGCACTTCATGAGAGGCGAGCCGTACGTGGCGCGCCTGATGACCGGCGGGTTCGGCCTGCGCCGGCCACCCGTGGGCGTCCTGGGGTGCGATCTGGCCGGCCGGGTCGAGACCGCCGGTTCCCGGTTCGGTCCGGGTGACGACGTCTACGCGATCCTGCCGAGGGGTGCCCACGCGGAGTACGTCTGCGTGCCCGAAGACCTGCTCGCGCCGATGCCGGTGAACCTCACCCACGAGCAGGCGGCGGCGATGCCGATGGCGGCCGTGACGGCGCTGCTGGCCCTGCGGGGGGTCGAAGCCGGGCAGCGGGTGCTGGTGAACGGCGCTTCCGGTGGCGTCGGCACGTTCGCCGTGCAGCTGGCCACGGCGCTCGGGGCGCGGGTCGATGCGGTGTGCCGCGCGGGGAACGCTTCGATGGCCCGTTCACTCGGGGCGGAGCACGTCTTCGACTACCGCGCGGAGGACTTCACGCGCAGCGGCCGCCGCTACGACGTCGTGCTGGACGTCGCGGGCAGCCGGTCGGTGTTCGCGTGCCGGCGGGTGCTGGCGCGCGACGGCACCTTCGTCGCCGTCGGCGGGCCGGCCGGGCGCTGGGTGCAGCCCGCGGGGCACGTTTTCGCGGCGTTGGTGTCGGGGTGGTTCGCGCGGCGCCGGGTCGTTCTCGCGGACGCGGTGGCCTGCCGGGACAAGGCGGCGGTGCTGCGGGAGCTGACCGCGTTGGTGGAGTCCGGTGCGGTCACGCCGGTCGTCGACCGGACTTATCCGTTCGACGACCTGCGTGCCGCGTTCGGTTACCAGGAAGCCGGGCACGCCCGGGGGAAGGTGGTGGTCACCTTGGGCGCGGTTTCCTGAGAGGTGCCTCCTGGCCGGTGCGGATGCCGGCACCCGCACCGGCCAGGAGACCTTTCTTGCCTCAGCCGTTGTGCGGGCAGTTGCCGCGGTAGTCCGAAATGGACAGGCTGGTGCTCGGGATCGGGCAGAGGAACTGCTCGTAGCGGGTGTCGTTGTCGATGAAGCGCTTGAGCCAGGACAGCGTGTACTTCGCGATCGTCGTGTTCGGCGAGTTCGGGGCGAAGTGGCTCGCCCCGCGCAGCTCGAGGTACGCGCGGTCCAGAGTGGAGGGAAGACTCGTGTAGAACGGGATGGAGTGCGACGCCACCGGCGCGACGGTGTCCGACTGCGCCCCGACGACCAGCGTCGGCACGCGCAGCGTCGACCAGTTCTTGGTCAGGTTCCAGCCGGTTAGCGGCACCGCGGCCTGCAGGGACGGCCGTGAGCGCGCCGCTTCCAGGGTGCCGCCGCCACCCATCGAGTGCCCGACGACGCCGAGCCTGCTGCTGTCGATGCGCGAGCGCACCGAGCTCTGCTGGGTCAGGTAGTCGAGCGAGGACAGCAGTTGCCGGCCCCGGCTGTCGGGCTGGTCGGAGGTGGTCAGGGTGTCGATGGTGAACACCACGAAACCCTGCGAGGCCAGCCGCGGGCCCAGCCAGGCGATGCTCGACTGCGTGGCCGTGAAGCCGGGGGCGATCGAGATCGCCCCGAACGTGCCGGCGGTCGTGGTCGTCGGGTAGTAGATGGTGCCGCCGCCGAAGCCGGAAACGGCCAGCCGCGACACCGTGGCGGTGCTCGTCGCGAAGGAGCCGCGGGTGGCTTCGATGCTCGCGGTGGTCGGGTCAGGACCCCGCTCGTAGGGGTTCGCGGCGGCGGGCGCCGGCGCGGCGACCCCGGCGGTCAGCGCCAGGGCGGCCAGCACGACGCCGGCGGCCTTGGCGCGCCACGGGCGACGGCGGGAAATTTTCTCACCCTGGCCAGGCGACGTCGGCGGGCTGGTGAGTGCGGACATGGATCGCTCTCTTTCCCCGGGCAGGCGAAAGCGCGCCCGGACACAGACGGGCGGATCGGCGGAACTGGTGCACGGCAACGGAAACGTGTGCCGCAGGGGGGACGCGGGGTAACCGCTTTCCTGCCGCCTATGAAACACCTCGCCGAAATGTTCCACATCCTCCAGATGGGTGAGTGGTTGACGGACTGGGCGGTCGCTCAGTGGGTGGCGACCGGTTCCAGCGCGCCCCGCACGAGGGTGTCGACCAGGGTGGTGGCGACCGTGAGGTCGACCGAACGCGCGGCCAGGACGTCCGAGTACAGGAACGACTCGCCGAGCCGGACCACCGCGAACGCGAGGTCGGGCAGGCCGACGAGCGGCGTCAGCGCGGCCGCGGCGGTGTCGGCCCGGAACAGCTCGACGTGCGCGTCGACCAGCCCGGGCTGCACGGCGCCGCGCGGATCGGTCAGCACGCGCAGGGCGACGTTGGACTCCGCCTCGATCAGCTTGCGCATGCCGTCGCTGGCGGCGACCTCGCGGCGGTACTCCTCCATGACCCACAGGCAGCGCAGCCGGCCCGCCGGCGTGCGGACGGCGTCGCCGTGTCCGGCGCGCCAGCCGTCGAGGGCGCGCTGCCAGGTCCGGTCGGAGAGCATCCGCAGCCCGGCGCCCATCAAGTCGTCGCGGTTGCCGACGCGCCGGAAGAAGGTGGTGCGCGAGATCCCCAGATCGGCGGCCATCCGGCCGAGGTCGAGTCGGGTGCCGGCCATGAGCAGCCGCGCGGCGTGCCGGACGATGTCCTCGGTCGAGACGGTCACCGGCCCACCCTAGCTTCGCAGGGCCGCGAGGCGGCGCCCCGGATGAGGCAGTGCGCAGGTGGCCGCCGGTTACCTTGAGGTGCGCGGTGCCCCTTCGGTTAGCGTGGTTTCGTGCGCGTAGACATCTGGTCCGATCTGGTCTGTCCCTGGTGCTATCTCGGCAAGCGCCGCTTCGAGCAGGCGGTGGCCGAGCTCGGCGCCGACGTCGAGGTGGTGCACCACTCGTTCCAGCTGGACCCGTCGTTCCCGCGCGGAACTTCGCGGCCGACGCGCGAGGTGCTGGCCGAGAAGTACGGCCGCACACTGGAAGAAGCCGACGCGATGGAAGCGCAGATGGAGGAGCGCGCGGCCGCCGACGGTCTCGAGTACCACCTCGACGGCGTCCACATGGGCAACACCGTCGACGGCCACCGCCTGGTCCACCTCGCCGCGGAGCACGGCCTGGCTGACGCGGTCGTCGACCGGTTCTACCGAGCCCACTTCACCGAGCGGCGGTCGTTGTTCGACCGCGATTCCCTGGTGGAGCTGGCGGCCGAAGCCGGCCTCGACGCCGAAGAGGCCCGGGCGGTGCTCGAGTCCGACCGCTACGAAGCCGAGGTCGCGGCGGACGGCGAGCAGGCCCGGGCCCTGGGGGCGACCGGCGTGCCGTTCTTCGTAATCGACGAGCGGTTCGGCGTCGCCGGCGCCCAGTCACCCGAGGTGTTCGCGCAGGTCCTGCGCCGGGTCACCGACGGCGCCGCCGCCGGGTGAACCGCGACCGGTCGGTGGCGATCCCGGCCAGGTGCAGGGCAACGCAGAGCAGCCCGGCCGTGGTGAGCGTCCCGGCGGTGATGACCGGGCCGAGCCCGAACCCGAACAGCTCCATCAGCAGGGCCAGCCCGAACAGCACGGCGGCGAGAATGGCGAGCATTGACGTCCTCTTTCCGTGGGATGCGGCCAACTGGTCCACACCACTGCAACGTTCGCCGGACCGGCAATTCCGGTCCGGTGGCCCCTAATGCCCCCACCTCCCGCCCCTGAAACAGCGGGCTGTGGGTACTTTTCCGGTGGACCCCGGCCGGGCTGCCCGCGCTAGAGTCGCGCGGCGAAAAGCGGCCGACCGAGGGGGAAGATGCGCGTAGTCATCGGAGCAGCGGTCGTGACGTTGGCGGCGGCGTGCGGCACCACCCCCGGCGCCCCGGCCACTGTCGAACCGGGCGCGATAGGCACAAGCCAGAACGAAGCCGGCCTACGCGAAGCGGCCCGCGCATACCTGGACGCCTGGAGCGCAGGCAACACGGCGGTGATCTGCGGCCTCTTGGAAGCCCGCACGGCAACGGAGTTCACGGCCAAGGTCCACGCCCCGGACTGCCCGGCCGCGGTCCACGTCCTGTACGACCGCATGTCACCCGAGATCCGCGCCGGCTTCCACGAGGTACAGTTCACGGAGGTGACGCTGCAGCCAGGCGAAACCCAGGGCCACGTGGTGGTGGGTTCGAAGGTCCCGGTACTGGGCAACGACCCGAGCACGTCCTGGAGCTACAAGTCAGGCCGCTGGCAGATCCGCGAGCGCCCGCGCGCCTAGCTCTCCACCATTCGCCGGGAGCTCGCTGCAATCCGCCGCGGGTGGTTCCGAGCGCCCCGGGGCCAGCGCTCGACCATCCGCTGGCAGGTCGCCGGAAGCCAGGCCGCCGGCGGTTCTGCGGGCGTTCCCGCGATCAGCACCGCCGCCGCCGGGAGGTCGCCGGAAGCCAGTCCGCCGGCATGCACCCCGGCCGCGAGCGGTCAAGCCCGCGGTCTGCCGGCAACTTCGCGAACACCCGCGAGAGCGCCCCCCCCCATCTTCCACGCTACCCGCAAGCACCGACAGTTTCGCGCATCACGCCGGTGGGGGAGCGGTGCTGGAGCGGATGACCAGTTCCGTCGGGAGCAGTACCGGCTCCCCGGCCTCCGTTCCCGTCTCGATCTCCGTCAGCAGGGCCTCCACCGCGTGGCGGCCCACCGCTTCGAACGACTGGCGGATCGTCGTGAGCGGGGGCCAGAAGTGGGCCGACTCCTCCATGTCGTCGAAGCCGACCACGCTCACCTCTGCCGGTACCCGGCGGCCCGTTTCGTGCAGTGCGCGCAACAGACCCAGGGCCATCTGGTCGTTCGCCGCGAACACCGCCGTCACCTCCGGGTTCGCCGCCAGGCGCAGGCCGGCCTGGTAACCCGACTCCGGTGACCAGTCGCCGACCGGGGCCGGGGGTACCGGGCGGCCGGCACGCTCCAACGTGGCCTGCCAGGACTTCCGGCGCCTCTCGGCCGAATACGACTGCGGGGGGCCCGCGATGTGCCACACCGTCGAATGCCCCAGTGACAGCAGGTGGCTGGTCGCCCGGGCGGCTCCGTCGGCCTGGTCGTTGTCCACCACCGGGTAGTCGTAGCGGGCGCTGGAGTCGATCACCACCACCGGGAGGCCGTGCGGCAGTTCGATTTCGCTTTGGTCAAGCTGGTGTTGCTCGATCAGGATGATGACGCCGTCCACGGCCTGCTCGTTCAGCGTGCTGAACGCGCCCGTCACCTCGCCCTGGGTCGGGCGCGTGACCGGCATCAGGATGATCGAAAACCCCTCCGTCACGACCGCCGCCGCGATGGCGTCGAGGGTGCGGCTGTTGCCGAACGTCGGGAGGGCCGAAATGATCACGCCGATGCTGCGGAACTGGCCGTTGCGCAGGGCGCGGGCGGCGCTGTTGGGCCGGTAGCCGACCCGGCGCATCGCGGCGAGGACCCGCTCGCGCGTGGCGTCGTCCACATTGGTCTTCCCGTTGGCCACCCGGGAAACCGTCTGGCCCGACACGCCCGCCTCGCGGGCCACGTCCGCCATCGACGGGCCCCGGCGCCGGGCGGGGCCGGGTGCGGATGACGTCGCTGTCTGGCGGGGCACGGTCACTCCTCGGTGTCCTGGACATGTTTACGTCAACACGTTACTCTGCGGCCGTCCATGTTGACGTAAACATCACGCCGGGTCCAGAGCCCGGCGCACGCGATCACTCGGAGAGACGATGACGTCCACAGCGGCTCCGCCCGCGCCGGTGCCGGCGCGCCGGGCGCCCGCGGCCCGCCGGCCGCGGCGGAAATGGCGGGGCTGGCTCTTCGTCGCCCCCTTCATGCTGGTGTTCGCGCTGGTCTTCATCGCGCCGGTCGGGTACGCCTTCGTGCTCAGCCTCTTCCGCGACCAGGCTTTCTTCGGCGGCACGGTCTTCGTCGGCACCGACAACTACGCCCAGGTCTTCGGCGACCCGAAGTTCTGGGACGCCTTCCGGCGGGTGCTGGTGTTCCTCGCCGTGCAGGTGCCGATCATGCTGGTGCTCGCGCTGATCGCCGCGCTGGCGATCGACAGCGCCCGGCTGCACGCCGCCGGGTTCTTCCGGATCGTGATCTTCCTGCCGTACGCGGTCCCCGCCGTCGTCGCCGCCCTGATGTGGGGCTTCATCTACGGTGACCATTTCGGGCTCGCCGCCGACCTGAACCACCTGCTGGGCACCGATTCGATCAAACCGCTGTCGCAGAACTGGCTGCTCACGTCGATCGGCAACATCGTCACGTGGGAGTTCGTGGGCTACAACATGCTCATCTTCTACTCCGCGCTGAAGGTGATCCCGAAGGAACTGTTCGAGGCGGCCGCGATCGACGGCGCCGGCACGTTCCGCACGATCCGGTCCGTCAAGCTCCCCGCCATCCGGGGCGCCATCGTGGTCGCGACGATCTTCTCGATCATCGGCAGCTTCCAGCTGTTCAACGAGCCGAACATCATGCGCAACCTGGTGCCGAACATGATCGTCACCAACTACACGCCGAACATGTACGCCTACAACCTTTCCTTCAACGGGCAGCAGTACAACTACTCGGCCGCCGTCGCGATCGTGATGGGCGTCATCACCGCCGTCATCGCCTACGTCGTGCAGCTGCGCGGCTCCCGGAAGGAGATGTGACGTGGCTGTTCTTCCGAAGACGCCGTTCTCCGTGACCAAACCCCGCAAGTCGCGTGTCCTCACCGGCTTCATGGCGCTGTATCTGCTCTACACCCTGGTTCCCCTGGTGTGGTTGATCATCAACGCCACGAAGACCCAGCCGGCGCTGTTCTCGACGTCGGGACTGTCCTTCGGGGACTCGTTCGCGCTCTTCGACAACATCGGCAAGACGTTCAGCTACAACGACGGCATCTTCTTCCGCTGGCTCGGGAACACCCTGCTGTACGTCGTGGTCGGCGCCGGCGGCGCGACGATCCTCGCCACGGCGGCGGGCTACGGGCTGGCCAAGTACCGCTTCCCCGGCCGCCGCGCGGTGTTCGCCGTCGTGCTCGGGGCCGTGGCCGTGCCGCCGACCGCGCTGGCCGTGCCGACGTTCCTGATGTTCAGCAAGCTCGGGCTGACCAACACGCCGCTGGCGGTCATCATCCCGTCGCTGATCAGCCCGTTCGGCCTGTACCTGATCTGGGTCTACGCCGCCGACGCCATCCCCGACGAACTCCTCGAGGCGGCGCGGATCGACGGCGCGGGCGAAATCCGGATCTTCCTCACCGTGACGCTGCGCCAGCTCGTTCCCGGGATCATCACCGTCACGCTGTTCACGGTGGTGCAGACGTGGAACAACTACTTCCTGCCGCTGATCATGCTCAGCGAGCCGAAGTGGTACCCGCTGACCGTCGGGCTCAACCAGTGGAGCGCCCAGGCCAACGGCGCCGGTGCCCAGCCGATCTTCAACCTGGTCCTGACCGGGTCGTTGCTCACCATCATTCCCCTCGTCGTCGCTTTCCTGCTCATGCAACGGTTCTGGCAATCGGGCCTGAGCGCGGGCAGCGTCAAGCAGTAGCAGCGTCAGCACCGAACTCGCCGTCACACCGCCGTGAAGGGACACCCGATGTCAAGAATTCGCACCCGCGCCAAGGCGTTCGCCGCCGTCGCGCTGGCCGCCGCGCTCGCGGCCGGCTGTTCGTCCGGGGGCGGCTCGTCCACCGCGCCCGCCGCCGCCACCGGCAACCAGGACTCCGTCGACGCCGCGCTCAAGGCCGGCGGCGAGATCACGTACTGGAGCTGGACGCCGTCGGCCAAGGACCAGGTGGCCGCGTTCCAGAAGGAATACCCGAACGTCAAGGTCAACTACGTCAACGCGGGCACCAACAAGGACGAGTACACCAAGCTGCAGAACGCGATCAAGGCCGGCTCGGGTGCCCCCGACGTCGCCCAGATCGAGTACTACGCCCTCCCGCAGTTCGCGCTGACCGACTCGCTGGCCGACCTCAACTCCTACGGCTTCGGCTCGTTCGAGAAGGACTACAGCGCCTCGACGTGGGCGCAGGTGAAGAACGGCAACGGGCTCTACGGCCTCCCGCAGGACTCCGGCCCGATGGCGATGTTCTACAACAAGGAAGTCTTCGCCAAGAACAACATCGCCGTGCCGAAGACCTGGGCCGAGTACGTCGACGCGGCCAAGAAGATCCACGCGGCCGACCCGACCGAGTACATCACCGCCGACACCGGTGACGCCGGGTTCACGCTGAGCATGATCTGGCAGGCGGGCGGGCACCCGTTCTCCGTCGACGGCCGGAACGTGAAGATCAACCTGGGCGACGCGGGCACCAAGAAGTGGACGTCGGTCTGGAACCAGCTGGTCGAGGGCAAGCTGCTCTCGCCCATCGCGGGCTGGTCCGACGACTGGTTCCGCGCCCTCGGTGACGGCACCATCGCGACCCTGCCCACCGGCGCCTGGATGCCCGGCAACTTCATCTCCTCGGTGGCCGCGGGCAGCGGCAAGTGGGCCGTGGCGCCGATGCCGACCTACGACGGGCAGAAGGCGGTGACCGCGGAGAACGGCGGCAGCGCCCAGTCCGTGGTCAAGCAGAGCAAGAACCCGGCGCTGGCCGCGGGCTTCGTGCGCTGGCTCAACCACGGCGGCGGCGTCCAGCCGTTCATCAAGAGCGGCGGCTTCCCGTCCACCACGGCCGACCTGACCTCGCCCGCGTTCGTCGACGAGGCCATGCCGTACTTCGGCGGCCAGAAGGTCAACCAGGTGCTGACCCAGGCGTCCAAGGACGTCGCGCCGGGCTGGGCGTACCTGCCGTACCAGACCTACGCCAACAGCATCTACAGCGACACCGTCGGCAAGGCCTACCTCGCCAACACCGGGCTCGACGCCGGTCTCGCGGCCTGGCAGCAGGCGCTCGTCGAGTACGGCAACCAGCAGGGCTTCACGGTCAGCGCCGGATGACCGTCGACATCGAAGGCGACGCGGGCCAGGTCATCGGCCCCGTCCCGCGTCGCCTCTTCGGCTCGTTCGTCGAGCACATGGGCCGGTCCGTCTACACCGGGCTGTACGAGCCCGGTCACCCCACTGCTGACAACCGCGGCTTCCGCGGCGACGTCCTCGAGCTGGTCCGGGAACTCGGGCCGACCGTCATCCGCTACCCCGGCGGCAACTTCGTCTCCGGCTACCGCTGGGAAGACGGCGTCGGACCGGCCGAGACCCGGCCGCTCCGGCTGGACCCGGCGTGGCACAGCGTCGAATCCAACCGCTTCGGCCTGCACGAATTCGTCGGGTGGGCCGAAGCCGCGGGTGCCGAGGTGATGTACGCCGTCAACCTCGGCACCCGCGGCATCCAGGAAGCCGCCGACGTCCTCGAATACTGCAACCACGCCGGCGGCACGGAACTGAGCGAGCGGCGGCGCGCCAACGGCGCCGACCGCCCGTTCGGCTTCAAGCTGTGGTGCCTGGGCAACGAGATGGACGGCCCGTGGCAGATCGGCCACAAGACGGCCGACGAGTACGGCCGCCTGGCCGCGGAAACCGCGCGGCTGATGCGGATGCTCGACCCGGACCTCGAGCTGGTCGTGGCGGGCAGTTCGCACGCGGACATGCCGACGTTCGGCTCGTGGGAACGCACGGTGCTGCGCCACACCGCCGAGCTGGTCGACCACATCTCGCTGCACGCCTACTACCAGGAGCTGCACGGCGACACCGACAGCTACCTCGCGAGCGGCGCCGCGCTGGACCGCTACATCCGCACGACGGCGGGGGTCATCGACGAAACCCTCGCCGAGCTGGGCCTGGACAAGAGGATCGGGATCAGCGTCGACGAGTGGAACGTCTGGGACCTGCGGCGCTGGAACGAGGTCGACCAGGCGGAGCTCGCCGCGGGCGGCTGGCGGCAGCACCCGCGGATCATCGAGGACACCTACACCGTCACCGACGCGGTCGTGGTCGGCTCGCTGCTGAGTGCGCTGCTGCGCAACGTCGACCGCGTCACCATGGCGAACCAGGCGCAGCTGGTCAACGTCATCGCGCCGATCCGCTCCGAACCCGGCGGCCCGGCGTGGCGGCAGACGACGTTCCACCCGTTCCGGCAGGTCGCCGCGCTGGCCGGCGGCGCGAGCCTGCGCCTGTCCGTCGAAGGCGAGCGGCTCCGCACCGCGCAGCACGGGGAAGTCGACCTCGTCGACGTCGCCGCGACGGTGGCGGACTCCGGGCGGGGCGCGGTGTTCCTGACCAACCGCGCGACGGCGTCACCGACCGAGGTCCGGATCCGCCTGCGTGGCGCCCGGTTCGGCGTGTATGCCGCGGAAACGCTGACCACACCCGAGGGCGAAACCCGCCACACCGTGAACACCGCCGACGCACAACCGGTCCGGCCGGTGCCGCTACCCGGCGCCACCGCGACGTCCGATCCCGGGGGGACCACCATCACCGTGACACTGCCACCGCTGTCCTGGACCGTGCTCCAGCTGACCCCGCAGGCGGGTACGCATGCCTGAGTTCGTGATCGGGGAGCACGACTTCCTGCTCGACGGCCGCCCGTTCCGCATCCTGTCCGGGGCCCTGCACTACTTCCGCGTGCACCCGGACCTGTGGGCCGACCGGATCGACAAGGCCCGGCGGATGGGCCTCAACACCATCGAGACGTACGTGGCGTGGAACGCGCACGCCCCCGAGCCCGGCGTGTTCGACCTGTCGGGCGGCCTCGACCTGGACCGCTTCCTGCGGCTCGTCGCCGACGCCGGGATGTACGCGATCGTGCGGCCCGGCCCGTACATCTGCGCCGAGTGGGACAACGGCGGGCTGCCGGCGTGGCTGTTCCGCGACCCGTCGGTCGGGGTGCGCCGGTACGAGCCGAAGTACCTGGACGCCGTCCGCGACTACCTGACCAAGGTGTACGAAGTCGTCGTCCCGCACCAGATCGACCGCGGGGGGCCGGTGCTGCTGGTCCAGGTGGAGAACGAGTACGGCGCGTTCGGCGACGACAAGCGGTACCTGAAAGCGCTCGCCGAGCACACGCGCGACTCGGGCATCACCGTGCCACTGACCACAGTGGACCAGCCGACGCCGGAAATGCTGGCGGCGGGCAGCCTCGACGGGCTGCACCGGACGGCGTCGTTCGGCTCCGGCGCCGAGGCGCGGCTGGCCGTCCTGCGGGAGCACCAGCCGACCGGGCCGCTGATGTGCAGCGAGTTCTGGAACGGCTGGTTCGACCACTGGGGCGCCCACCACCACACGACGCCGGCCGCGGACTCGGCGGCGGAGCTCGACGCGCTGCTCGCCGCCGGCGCCTCGGTGAACCTGTACATGTTCCACGGGGGCACCAACTTCGGGCTCACCAGCGGCGCCAACGACAAGGGCGTCTACCAGCCGCTGATCACCTCGTACGACTACGACGCGCCGCTGGACGAAGCCGGCGACCCCACGCCGAAGTACCACGCCTTCCGCGACGTGATCGCCCGCTACCACAAGGTGCCCGACACGGTCCCGCCGCCGGCGCGGCCCGCGCCGACGCCATCCGGTGCGCTGGGCGACCCCGTCCGGCTGCTCGACGCCCCGGATCGCTGGGGCACCTGGGAGTTCCACGAGGAACTGCCCGCGTTCGACGACCTCACGCCGATGCCGCAGCTCGCGCTGCTGCGCACGGCCGTCGAGGGCGAGCGGCCGGGCGTGCTGACCTTCGGCGAGGTCCGCGACCGCGCCACGGTGTTCTTCGACGGCGACCTCGTCGGCACGCTCAGCCGGGACCACCACGAGCGGGCGATCCCGCTGCCGCGCGCGGCCGGTGAGCTGCTGGTGCTGGTCGAGGACCAGGGCCGCGTCGACTACGGCCCGCGCATCGGCGAGGCGAAGGGCATCATCGGCGGGGCGTCGCTGCACGGCGAACCGCTGGCCGGCTGGGATGTGCTGCCGTTCGACCTGGCCGCGCTGCCGTCGCTGCGGCCGACGCGGCCGGAGCCGGTGGCGGGCGCGGTGGCCGGGCCGGTGGTGCTGCGCGCCCGGATCGACGTCGACGAGCCCGCCGACCTCTTCCTCGACACGGGGGAGTGGGGCAAGGGTGTCGCGTGGCTCAACGGGTTCGCGCTCGGCCGGTACTGGCGGCGCGGTCCGCAGCGGACGCTGTTCGTGCCGCGCCCGGTGGTCCGGGCCGGCGCCAACGAACTGGTCGTGCTCGAACTCGCCGCGATGCTCGACCCTGCGGCCCGGTTCGTGCCGCGGCCGCTGCTCGGCCACACCGAGGCCTGAACCAGTCCCCACCGCACCGAAGGGCAGTTCGACGATGAACCTGCGGCGTTTGCTCACCGTCCTTTGTGTACCGATTGTGGCGACCGGCCTGGCGGCCGCGCCGGCTGAGGCGGCCACCGCGGTCACGGTGAAGCCGGACCCGACCTACCGGCAGCAGCCGTTCGACGGCTGGGGCGCGAGCCTGGCGTGGATGGCCGAGGCGACCGGCGGCTACCCCGACGCCGTCCGGAACAGACTGGCGGACCTGGTCTTCGGCCCGGACGGGCTGAACCTGAACATCGCCCGGTTCAACGTCGGCGGCGGCAACGCCCCCGACGTCCCGGCGTACCTGCGCGCGGGCGCCGCGGTGCCGGGCTGGTGGAAAGCGCCGGCCGGCACCACCCGCGCCGACAAGGACTGGTGGACGCCGGGCAACGCGGCCGAGTTCGACCCGAAGGCCGACCCGAACCAGCGGTGGTGGGTCGACAAGATCAAGAACCGCGTGACGAAGTGGGAGGCGTTCAGCAACTCGCCGCCGTACTTCCAGACCGTGTCCGGGTACGTCTCGGGCGGGTTCACCGCCACCGACGAGCAGCTGCGCGCCGACAAGATCGGTGACTTCACCGCGTACCTGACGCAGGTCGTGCGGACCCTCGAAAAGGCGCACGGCATCAAGTTCGCGTCGGTGAACCCGATGAACGAGCCCAACACGAACTACTGGAAGACCACGCTCGGTGCCGGCGAGCTCCCGACCGGCGGGCGCCAGGAAGGCGCGCACATCGGGCCGTTGGTCCAGTCGCAGCTGATCCCGGCGATGGCCTCGGCGCTGAAGGCGGCCGGCTCGCGGGCGATCGTCTCCGCGCCCGACGAGACCAACCCGGACATCTTCGCCGCGGACTGGAGCGGCTGGTCGGCCGACGCCCGCGCGGCGGCGGGCCGGCTCAACGTGCACACCTACGGCACCGGCAACCGGCCGGTCCCGCGTGACCTGGCCAAGGGCGCGGGCAAGCCGTTGTGGATGAGCGAGGTCGGCGGCAGCTGGCTGGACCGCCAGGACTTCACCGACATGGACCCCGGCCTCGGCATGGCCAAGCAGATCACCGACGACCTGCGGCTCCTGGAACCGAGCGCGTGGGTCAGCTGGCAGCCGATCGAGGACTACGACAACATGAAGCCGGGCGGCGAGTCCGCGGCCGGGATGAACTGGGGCGAGATCCAGGTCCCGTTCGACTGCCCGGAGAACGCCACCCTGGCCACCTGCCAGGTCAGGACGAACACCAAGTTCGACACGATGCGCAACTTCACCCACTACATCCGGCCGGGTGACCGGCTGGTCGGGGTGAACGACACCGCGTCGACGGCCGCGATGCGCGGCGAGGACCTGGCGACGGTCGTGCACACCAACGCGGGCACCGACGACCAGGACGTCACGCTGGACCTTTCCGGCTTCCGGAACGTCCGGCCCGGCGCTTCGGTGACGCCGGTGGTCACCGACGTCACCGGGGCCCTGAAGCGGGGCAAGCCGGTGCGGGTGAACGCGGGCCAGGCGACGCTGCGGGTGCCGGCGCGGTCGGTGACGAGCTTCCTCGTCGACGGCGTCTCCGCGACGGCGGCCGGCACGGGCCTCGGCTCGGGCAAGCCGGTCACCTTCACCGGGGTGCAGAGCGGCAAGTCGCTGTCGGCGGAGAACGGCTCGCTGGTCCAGCGCACGACCGACGCGTCGGAGGCGGCGCAGCGCTGGACGCTGACCGACCGCACGGGCCGCTACGGCAACCGCGACCGGTTCACCATCACCAACAGCGGGACCGGCCAGGTGCTCAGCACGGCGGGCGGCGCGGTGACGCTGGCCGCGGCGGGTGCGTGCGACCCGGCGGCGGAATGGACGTTCTCCACCACCGGGGACGGCACCTGGACATTCGTCAACGTGGCGAGCGGCCAGCTCCTCGACGTCACCAGCGAGTCGCGTGAGGACGGCGCCCGGATCGGCCTGTACAAGCCGACCAACGGGCCCAACCAGCGCTGGCAGGCCATCGCCGGCTGACCCGGACGCCCCAATGTGGCGTTAATTGCGTCCGACGCACCCAATGTGGCGTTCGGTGCGTCGGACGCACCGAACGCCACATTGGGGCGCTCTGGTCAGGCGGGTTTCAGCGGGTCGTGGCCGATCGACATCAGGCGGTGGCGCCAATGGGCCTCGCCGGCCGTCGGCTCCAGGTCGTCGCGGCGTTCCGAGTGCACCCGGTCGACGACCTTGCGCATCACGTCCGCGTCGTGTCGGTCCACGTCGGACCTGCGCTTGCGCAGGATGGCCAGCACCTGGCTGCCCGTCGGCGGACCGGCCTCGTCGGGCAGCGGCTCGGTCTCCGGGCCGGCGTCGCGCGTGCGCAGCCACTCCTCCAGCTCCCGCGACGTCATGTTCACCACACGGTGGAACTCCGCCCACAGTTCGTCATCAACGGCCGGATCGCTCATCTTCTGCGGCTACCCGGCGCGGCCGACGGCAAACGGGCCGCCCCCGGCCGGTAGAATTCCCGCGGACCCGTTGAAACGCCAGCGGTGGTCTCGGTTGACGCTGCTGGCGAGCTCATTCCCCGTGCTCGCCGCTTGACGCATGGGAGGGGTGGGCCTTGCCGACCACTGGCGACGGCATGGCAGAGCGGGTCGACGAGCTGAACGCCGTGCTGGCCGATCTCGTCGGGGTGCTCGAATCGATGTCCGACACACCGGGTCTGCTCGACGCGGTCTGCGGCGAGGCGGTCCGGGTGGTCCCGGACGCGGACCTGGCCAGCATCATGGTGGTCCGCGACGGCGTGACCCAGACGGCGGCCTTCACCGACGAGCGCGCCCGCCGCATCGACGACGTCCAGTACGCGGCGGCCGACGGTCCCGGCCTGCTCGCGGCCCTGACGGGTGAGGTGGTCCGGGTGGCGGTCGCCGAAACGGGCGACCAGTGGCCCGAGTTCGTGGCCGCGGCCAAGGAACTCGGCGTGGGCAGCTACCTGGCGGTTCCACTGCGGGTGGACGACACCCTGGTCGGCGCGATCACGCTGTTCGGCTTCGAGACGCACGGCTACCACGAGTTCGACACGAAGGTGTTGCGCCTGTTCACGTTGTGCGTGGAGACGGTCCTGCGGCTGACGCGCCGCTACCGCGAAGCCCGCAGGCTGGCGGACGAGCTGCACAACGCGATGGAAACCCGGGCGGTGATCGAGCAGGCCAAGGGCATGCTGATGCTGATCCACCGGGTGACCGAGGACGCGGCGATGCAGCGCCTGATCGTGGAGTCCCAGCACACGAACGTCAAGCTGCGCGATGTCGCGGCCCGGTTCACGAAGCGGATGAGCTCGGCGGACGGGGGCGCGGGCCGGCCCTGAACGGGTCCGGTCACGGGGGCTCGGCCGCGCCCGTGACCGGCCGGGCCGCCCGCCGCGGGTCACCCGGACTTCGTGCTCGGCCGCCGGTGCAGCAGGTCGAAGCGCGACCACATCGCCTCCGCCGCCTCGATCGAGTCGCTCGTCCGGCTCGGGTCCACCGCCGCCAGCTGGGCCACGATCGCCTGGACCAGCGCCATGCCCGCGGTCAACGACGGGAAGAACGTCACGCCCTCCGCCGGCACCATCAGCACGTGGTCCGCCGCGCCGGCCAGCGCCGGGCTGGCCGCGTCCGTGATCGCGAACACCCGCGCTCCGCGGGCCCTGGCCTCGTTCGCCGCCAGGACCGTGCTCTCGTACAGGCGCCAGAAACTGATCGCCACCAGCACGTCGTCCGAGGTCAGCTTCGCCGTCTGGTTCGCCAGCTCCGCGTCGCCCGCCGTCACCGCGTGGACGTCGTAGCCCGCCAGGCGCGCGTTGTGGGCCATCGCGATGCCCACCGCCGCGTAGCTCCCGTCGGCGATCACCACCGTCCGGCGGGCCGCCGCGATCGCGCGGGCCACCTCGCGCAGCACCTCCTCGTCGAACCGGCGGTTCAGCAGGGCGAGGCCGTCCAGGTCGCGGCGCAGGGACGCCGAGCCCGGTGAGTCGACGCCGCGGTGCTCCTCCGCGACCTGCGGGGCGCTCAGCGACGACATGTACCGCGCCCGCAGCTCCTGCTGCAGGGCCGGCCAGCCCGCGAAGCCCAGGGCCTGGGCCGTGCGCGTCACCGTCGCCACGTTGACGCCGGCCAGCTGCGCCAGCTCGGCCGTCGAACCGAACGATGCCCGCCGCGGCTGGGACACCAGCACCTCCAGCACCGCCGCCGACTTCGGCCGCAGGCCGCGCTCGGGCAGCCGGTCGCGCAGCCAGGCCTCGAAACCGTCGTCGGTCTCCGCCACCAGTGGCCTCCCCTCGAGTTGCCTGAACCGTAACCCAACGAGTTTTGCAACGAACGTTGCAGTTTTGTCGAACTGCAGTTTATGTTGTCGGCACTCCCCGAAGGAAGGCGTTCCCCATGACGCTGCTGGCCCGACTGGATCGGCTCCCGCTGAGCCGGCCCCACCACAAACTGCTGTTCATCGGCGGCCTCGGCTACACCTTCGACGGCATGGACTCGGCCGTCGTCGCGTTCCTGCTGCCCAGCGCCAAGGCCGCCTGGCACCTCGACAACGGCCAGCTCGGCCTGATCGGCTCGGCGACGCCGTTCGGCTTCCTCTTCGGCGCGATCGCCGCCGGCCTGCTCGGCGACCGGATCGGCCGCAAGAAGGTCATGATGTACGCGCTGGCCTTCTACGCCGTGTTCTCCGTCATCGCGTCCTTCTCCCCGAACTACGAAGTCTTCCTTGGCGCCCGCGTGCTGGCCGGGACCGGCGCCGGCGCCGAAAGCGCGATCATCGCGCCCTTCCTGTCCGAGTTCGTCCCGGCCAGGCGGCGCGGCTGGTTCGTCGGCGCGCTCGCCGGGTTCTTCTCCTTCGGCTTCGTCGCGGCCGCGCTGATCGGGCGGTTCGTCGTGCCGTCCTTCGCCGAGGGCTGGCGGGTCGCGCAGCTGGTCACCGCGCTGCCGATCGTGATGCTGCTGTGGTGGCGCCGGTCGCTGCCCGAGTCGCCGCGGTTCCTGCTCGCCCACGGCCGGGTCGCCGAAGCCGAGAACGTCGTCGCGAAGCTGGAACGCGACGTCGAGAAGGCCACCGGCACCGTCCTGCCGCCGGTGCCGCCCGCGGACGCGCAGCCCGCGACCGAGACGCCGAAGGTCAACCTGTTCAGCGCGCTGAAGTTCCTGTGGAGCCCGGCGATGCGGCGCCGGACGGCGGTGATCTGGACCGTCTGGTTCGTGATCACCTTCTCTTACTACGGCTTCTTCTCGTGGATCCCGACGCTGCTCGTCGAACGCGGCATCACGGTGACCAAGAGCTTCGAGTTCTCGATCATCATCTACCTGGCCCAGGTGCCCGGGTACTTCTCGGCCGCGTGGCTGTCCGAACGGCTGGACCGCAAGCACACCATCGCCCTCTACCTGGCCGGCTCGGCGGTGAGCGCGTTCTGGCTGAGCCAGACGAGCGCGCCGTGGTCGATCACGCTCGCCGGGGCGGTGCTGTCCTTCTTCCTCAACGGCACCTACGCCGGGGTGTACTCCTACACGCCAGAGGTGTTCCCGACCTGGATCCGGGCCAGCGGCACCGGCCTGTCCAGCGCGTTCGGCCGGGTCGGCAGCATCCTCGCGCCGACGATCATCGGCCTGTCCGCGGCGAGCCTCGGGTTCGCCGGCGTCTTCGGGCTGACGACGGCGGTGCTGGCGGCCGGGGTGCTCTGCGTCCTCGTCTTCGGCCTGTCGACCGCGGGCCGTTCGCTGGAGGAACTGACCGAACACGGCGCCCCGGTGGCGGCCGCGAAGGAGATGACGAAGTGAGTTTGTCCCTTGTGGAAGAACGGGTGCGCGCCGAGCTGGGCGTGCGGTTGTTCACCGTCCTCGCGTGGATCCCGGAACGCCGGGCACTGCGCCGCGTGCACAGCAGTCACCCGGCCGAATACCCGGTGGGCGGCGAGAAGACCGTCGAGGTCGCGGCGGGCTGGCTCGAGAAGTGCGTCACCGCGCAGGAGCCGTACTTCGGCCCTGATCGCGCCGCGGTGCGGGAGATTTTCGCCGACCACGAGCTGATCGGATCCCTCGGCTGCGGCTCGATCATCAACGTGCCCGTCGTCGCGGACGGCCGGACGCTCGGGGTGCTCAACATCCTCGACGCGGAAGGCGCCTACGACGAGGATTCCGTGCGTAGGGCCGAACTTCTCGCCCCGCTGGCCGTGCCGGCGCTCAAGGAGGAACAGTGAACCTGCTGCTGCGCAACGCCCGCCTGCTCGACCCGCTTTCCGGCGAATACACCGAGGGCGACCTCCGGTGCGCGGACGGCCGGATCGCCGAGGTGGGACCCGGCCTGAGCGCGGGCGACGGGCCGGCGCTGGACGTGCGGGGCGCGGTCGTGCTGCCCGGCCTGGTCGACGCGCACGTGCACGTCACGGCGTCGACCGCGGACCTGGGCTCGCTGCCGTCGTCGTCCCCGTCCTACGTGGCCGCGCACGCCGCCCGCACGATGAGCCGGATGCTCGACCGCGGGTTCACCACGGTCCGGGACGCCTCCGGTGCCGACTACGGCCTGGCCGACGCCCAGGCGGAGGGGCTCTTCCGCGGCCCGCGCCTGCTGTTCTGCGGCCGCGCGCTGAGCCAGACCGGCGGCCACGGCGACAGCCGCACCCGCGGCACTCAGGTGAAGGACGACCACCCGTGCTGCGCCGGACTCGGCCGGGTGGCCGACGGCGTGGACGCCGTTCGCGCCGCGGCCCGCGACGAGCTCCGCAAGGGCGCCCACCACATCAAGGTGATGGCCTCCGGCGGCGTGGCGTCCCCGACCGACCGCATCGACTCGACGCAGTACTCGGCCGGAGAACTGCGGGCGATCGTCGAGGAGGCCGAGGCGGCCAACCGGTACG
This sequence comes from Amycolatopsis sp. CA-128772, assembly GCF_002904295.1. Classification (GTDB taxonomy): domain Bacteria; phylum Actinomycetota; class Actinomycetes; order Mycobacteriales; family Pseudonocardiaceae; genus Amycolatopsis. The sequence continues at coordinate 119,084 of NZ_PPHG01000052.1, read as the reverse complement.
TCGCCGCGCACGCCTACACCGCCCGCGCCGTCAACCGGGCGCTGGAGGTGGGCGTCCGGTCGATCGAACACGGCAACCTCCTCGATGACCGCAGCGTCGAGCTGTTCCGGGAGCACGACGCGTTCCTGGTGCCGACCCTCGTCACGTACTGGGCCCTGAAGGAGGAAGGCCGCGAGCACGGCCTGCCGGAATCCAGCTGGCGCAAGGTCGACGAGGTCCTGGGGGCGGGCTTGGCGGCCCTGGACCGCGCGGCCCGCGGCGGCGTCAAGCTGGTCTACGGCACGGACCTGCTCGGCGGCATGCACCGGCACCAGAACCACGAGTTCCGCCTGCGCGGCGAAGTCCAGTCCCCGCTGGAGGTGCTCCGCTCGGCGACGTCGACGGCGGCGGAGCTGCTGGACCTCACCGGCGAGATCGGCACCCTGGCCGTGGGCGCGCACGCGGACCTGCTGGTGGTGGACGGCGATCCGCTGGCGGACATCGGCGTCCTGGCCGAGCCGGGGAAGTTCCGCCACGTCGTCCAGGGTGGCGAGGTGGTCTCCGGCTGACTACCAGTTCCGCACCGCGGGCGCGTACCCCGCCGGCTTGTCGCCGATCTTCAGGCCCGGGCTGACGATCCAGTTCTGGTAGGCCGGGGTGAACATCCGGTACACCGAAGCCGGCGGGACCGCGCTCGCCTCGTCGAGCAGGGTGCGCAGCTCGGCCGGGAGCTCGAAGTCCAGCGCGGCCATGCTCTTCCCGAGCTGGTCCGCGCTGCTGGCGCCGACGATCGCCGCCGCGATGCCCGGCTGGGTGGCCACCCAGTTGACCGCCACCTGGGCCATCGTCACGCCGAGCGTGCCGGCGACCTCCTCCAGGGGCTTGAGCAGCTGCCGTTCGCGGTCGGTCCAGGTCGGGGCGTCGCTGAGCCGGCCCCCGCCGCCGTCGCGGTACTTGCCGGTCAGGAAGCCGCCCGCCAGGGGGCTCCAGGCCGTGACGCCGAGGCCGAGGGCCTGGCCCATGGGGACGTGCTCGGTCTCGATTTCCCGCTGCACCAGCGAATACGGCAGCTGCAGGGTGACCATCGGCGCCAGCGCGTGCGCCTCGGTGAGGGTCTGCGCGCGGGCCGCGTACCAGCTCGGGACGTCGGACAGGCCGGGGTAGCGGATCTTGCCCGCGCGGACGAGGTCGTCGAACGTGCGCACGACCTCTTCGACCGGCGTGATCCGGTCCCAGGTGTGCAGCAGGAAGACGTCGACGTGGTCGGTGCCGAGGCGCCGCAGGGACGCTTCGAGGGCGCGGATCATGTGCTTGCGCCCGTTGCCGCCCGCGTTGGGATCGGCGGGGTCGACGCTGTTGGTGAACTTGGTGGTGAGCACGAGCCGGTCGCGGGAGCCCGTCTCGGCGATGAGCTTGCCGAGGATCGTCTCGCTCTCGCCTGCGGTGTAGAAGTCCGCGGTGTCGACGAAGTTGCCGCCCTCGTCGAGGTACTTCCGGAAGATCGGGCGGGCTTCGGCTTCGCTTTTCCCGTAGGCGGCGTGGAAACCGCCGGTGCCGAAGTTCATGGTGCCGAGGGCGAGCCGGCTGACGCGCAGCCCGGAGCGGCCGAGGAGGTAGTACTGGTCGAGTGCCATGACCTCAGCGTGCCGAGCGAATTTTGGACCCGCAAGTCCAGTCCGCGAGCGCCTCGGGAGGGCGCTCGCGGACCGGGGCCTAGCGGCAGCGGTAGCTCGACGCCGTGGCCGGGTCGCCGCCGGTGTAGCGCGAAACCCGCGGGAGCGGGCACAGGTCGCGCGTTTTGCCGTCCGCGGACGCCGCCGCCAGGGTGGCCGGCGCCTTGCCGTGCTCGACCCAGTCGACCAGGGCGCCCAGTGCGTTCGTCGGCTCCGGGCCGCCACCGCCGAAGCAGTGCTCGACACCCGGGGCGAGGAACAGCCGGTAGAAGTCGTTGACCCGCTGCGGGCCACCCATCGTGCGCTCCACCTGCGTGCGGTAGGAAAGCGTGCCGCCCGGCGGGATCAGCTGGTCGTTCGCGCCGACGAAGGTGATCAGCTTGCCGCCGGCGCGGCGGAACGCCGAGAGGTCCGGGTCGGACGTGCCGATGACGTCGTCGTACTCCCGCACCGACTGGCGGAACAGGCTCGTGAACTGCGCGTAGGTGAGCTTCGAGGTGTCGAAGTCCGCCTGCTTCTCCAGGAACGACTGCACCCACTTCACCGCGACCGGGAAGCCCGGCGCGATGAGCGTGCCGTCGGGGCCGGGTTGGGTGCCGGCCAGCCAGGTGAAGTCCGCGCCCTTCGGCAGCCCGGACCACAGCTTGCGGCCGCGCTCGTCGGTCGGGCCGGCCCAGATCTTGCGCACGACCTCGGCGTCCGCGGCCGTCACGGTGACCTCGTGGCCGTCGCAGACCAGCTTCGTCCCGACGAGGCTGCGCGGGTCGTAGCCGCATTCGTCGGGCCGGTCGACGATCCCGTTGGCGACGCCGTCCCGCGCGTCGCACGCCTGGACCGCGGCCTGGCGGAACGCCGTGAGGACGCAGGGGCTGGGGAAGTCGTGGCTCTGGTTCATGACGACCTGCGGCCACAGCGTGGCGACCGCGAACTGCGTCCAGTCGACGGCGGGGGCGTTGGCCAGGACGCCGTCGAAGTCCTGCGGGTACTTCTGCGCCTCGGAGTAGCCCTGGCGGCCGCCGGTCGAGCAGCCGGTCCAGTAGGAGTAGGAAATCGGGCGCTGGTAGTACCGCTGCGTGACGGCCTTGCCGAGGACGGCTTCTTCGTGCACCGACCGGGTGGCGAAGTTGGTCAGCAGGGTCTGGTCGACGTGGCCGTCCTTGAGCGCCCAGGACGTGTCGAGGCCGTCCCGGGAGACGCCCGCGTCGGTCGTCACGGCCGCGTAGCCGTCCTTGACCGCCGCGGGGAGCGCGTCGAAGTTGCCGGCGGCGTAGGCGCTGCCGCCGAGCGCTTGGAGCCGGCCGTTCCACCCGGTGTCGGGCAGGGCCACGGCGACCTTGACGTGGTCCTTGCCGGTGTGGGTGAGCGTGACGGTGATCAGGCAGTACGACGGCTGGAGCGTGGCCTGCACCGATTCGAGGTGCGCGCCGGGCGGGGCGGGCACCGCGACGGCGGCGCACGGGGTGGGGGTTGCTGCCGAGGCGGCCGGCTGCGTGACGGTGGTCAGCAGGAGCGGCACGGCGGCGGCGAGAAGGAGGCGTTTCATCGGTCTCTCCGGTCGCTGGACATGGCGGGGGAACCGTAGGGGCGGCGCCCGCGGCCCGGCGCCCGTCGGATGACGCTGCCGGTGTACGTCACTGGGCCGTGAGCTGCGGAAACAGTGTTGGGTAAGGTCGTTTCCATGGCGCTGAGCGGGCGGGACACCGAGCTGAAGGAGCTGGGCGAGCTCGTCGACGGCCCGGAGGACCGCAGCGGCGTCGTCATCCGCGGCGAGGCGGGCATCGGCAAGTCCGCGCTGGTGGCTTCGGCGGCCGAGGCGGCTTCGGTGGCGGGGCTGCGGGTGCTGCGCACGACCGGCGCCGAGGCGGAGCGGAACCTGCCCTACGCCGGGCTGCACCAGCTGCTGTACCCGGTCCGGGCGGGGGTGGCGGAGCTCCCCGGACCGCAGCGCGACGCCCTGCGGACGGCGCTGGGCCTGGCCTCGGGGGCCGAGCCGGGCCCGTACCTGGTCGGGCTGGCGGCGCTGACCCTGCTGGCCGACGTGGCGGCGGCCAGGCCCCTGCTGCTGGTGGCGGAGGACGCGCACTGGCTGGACCGGGCGAGCGCGGACGTACTGGCGTTCGTGGCCCGGCGGATCGAGACCGAGCCGATCGTCCTGGTCGCGACCCTGCGTGAGGGGTTCGAGTCCCCGCTGGCCGACGCGGGTCTCGCGTCGATGGTGCTGGACCGCCTCCCGCCGGACGCGGCGGCCGCGCTGCTGGATGCGGTCGCGCCCCGGCTGGCGCCGGCGGTCCGGACGAGGCTGCTGGCGGAGGCGGCGGGGCTCCCGCTGGCGTTGACGGAGCTGCCCGCGGCGGTGGCGGACCTCGACGGCGTGGACCCGGTGCTGCCGCTGACGGAGCGGCTGGAGCGGACGTTCACGGGCCGGGTGGCGCTGCTGCCCGAGGTGACCCGGACGGCACTGCTGGTGGCGGCGCTGAACGAGACGACCTCGGTGACGGAGACCCTGGCGGCGACGGGTGCCCTGCTGGAGACGGTCGTCGAGCCGGAAAGTCTCGCGCCCGCCGTCGAGGCTCGGCTGGTCGAGCTCTCCGCCGGGGCTGTCACCTTCCGGCACCCCCTCATGCGGTCCGCCATTCCCGCCTCCGCGACCCCGCTCGACCGGCGGAACGCGCACCTCGCCCTCGTCGAAGCCCTGCGCGACCAGCCCGATCGGCGCGCCTGGCACCAGGCCGCCGCCACCGCCGGGCCCGACGAGGCCGTGGCCGCGGAACTCGAGCGCGCCGCCGAACGCGCCCGCTACCGCGGTGGGGCGGCCGCCGCCGTCGCCGCGCTCGAACAGGCCGCCCGGCTGAGTCCCGATGCCGGAGCCCGGACCGACCGGCTGCTGCTGGCCGCCGAACTGGCCGTCGAGTCCGGGCGGCGCGAAACCGCCGAGCGGCTCGTGCGCGCCGCCGATCCCGCCGATCCGCGGCGGCGGGCCACCGCCGGGCGGCTGCTCAGCGAGTTCGAAGACGGCGTCCGCGAAGATCCCGCCCGCGTCGCCGAACTGGCCCGGACCGCCGCCTCCGTCGCCGCCGACGGGCAGCACGACGCCGCCCTGCGGATCCTCTGGAGCGCCGCCATGCGCTGCTTCTGGACCGAACCCGGCACACAAGCGAGGAAAGACCTGCTGGAAGTCGCCGATCGGCTGCCCGTCCCGGACGGCGACCCGCGGATCGTCGCCGTCACCGCGTACGTCGCCCCCTTCGAACGCGGGGCGGCCGTCCTCGGGCACCTTCGCGAGCTGGTCGCCCGGACCGGCGCCGACCCCGAGGTCGACCGGTACCTGGGCAGCGCCGCCCTGCAGGTCGGCGCCTTCGACCTCGCCGCCCGGTTCTCCGCCGCCGCGGCGCCCGGGCTGCGGGCCCAGGGCCGGCTCGGGCTGCTGCCGCGGGCGCTGGCCGTCCTGGCGTGGAGCCGCGTGCGGCTCGGCGACCTCGCCGGCGCGGTGCCCGCCGCCGCGGAAGCCGTCCGGTTCGCCCGCGAGACCGGCCAGCCGTTCATGGCCGGGCTCGCCACCGCGGTGCAAGCCGAAATCGCCGCCCTGCGCGGCGACCACAAGCAGGCGAAAACCCTCGCCGACGAGGCCGAACGCGCCGGGCTCGCCGCCGGCGCCCGGCCGGTGCTGGCCACCGTCCAGCTCACCCGCGGGCTGACCGGCCTCGGCGAAGGCCGGTTCGAGGACGCCTTCGCCGACCTGCGCCGGCTGCTCGACCCGGCCGACCCCGCCTACCAGCTGGCGTTGCGCGCGTACTTCGTCGCGGAACTCACCGAGGCCGCGGTCCGGGCCGGGCGGACCGGGGAACTGCGGGACATCCTCGCCGAACTGGACCGCCCGGACACGCCGTCGCCCGCGCTGCGCATCGGCCTGCGGTACGCGCGGGCCGTGCTCGACCCGAGCGACGAGCTGTTCGCCGAAGCCCTGCACGCGGACCTCGCCGGCTGGCCCGCCGAACGCGGCCGCGTCCACCTCGCGTTCGGCGAGTGGCTGCGGCGGCAGCGGCGGGTCGTCGAATCGCGGACGCACCTGCGCACCGCCCGCAAGACCTTCGACGCGCTGGGCATGACGGCCTGGGCCGAGCGGGCCCGCCGCGAGCTGCGCAGCGCGGGCGAGTCGAGCCCGAACCGCGGCCCGGACGCCCGCGACAAGCTCACCCCGCACGAGCTGAGCATCGCGCAGCTGGCCGCGGAAGGGCTGACGAACCGGGAGATCGGGCAGCGGCTGTACCTTTCGCACCGGACCGTCGGCACCCACCTGCACCGGATCTTCCCCAAGCTGGGCGTGAGCTCCCGCGCCGACCTCGCCGGGACGCTGAAGAGCCTCGAAGGGTGACGTACACCGGCTGCGTCACCCGACGGGCGCGAAGGTAACCGAACCGCTCCTAACGTGGTGAAAGTCCCACGGTCTTTCGCACAGGAGCAGCAGATGATCAGCAGGAGAAGGTTCGGGCAGGCGTTCGCGGCGGGCCTGGCGGCGACGTCCCTGGCGGCCTGTTCGTCCGGCAGCACCGCCGTCGCGCCGGCCGCGGCACCCGACCTGCGGGCCGGGTCGGGTGAGCACACCTCGCTCGGCGAGCTCAAGCACGCCGACGCCGGGGTCGTGACGATGGCCTACCACGAGTCCGGCCCGGCCGGCGGGCCGCCGGTGGTGCTGCTGCACGGCTGGCCGTACGACCCGTACAGCTACGTCGACGTGGCGCCGATCCTGGCCGGCGCCGGCTACCGGGTGATCGTCCCGTACCTGCGCGGCTACGGCCCGACGGCGTTCAAGTCCGCCACGGCGGTCCGCAACGGCCAGCAGACGGCGGTGGCGCTGGACGTCGTCGCCCTGCTGGACACGCTCAAGATCGGCAAGGCCGTCTTCGGCGGCTACGACTGGGGCGGCCGGACCGCCGACATCATCGCCGCCCTGTGGCCGGAACGCTGCCAAGCGCTCGTCGCGGTGAGCGGATACATCGTCACGAACCTGGCGGCGAACCAGAAGCCGCTGGCCCCGGCCGCGGAACTCGGCTGGTGGTACCAGTACTACTTCGCGACCGAGCGCGGCCGCGCCGGCTACGCGGCGAACCGCCACGACTTCAACAAGCTGATCTGGAAGACCGCGTCCCCGGCGTGGAACTTCGACGACGCGACCTACGACCGCAGCGCGACGGCGTTCGACAACCCGGACCACGTCGCCATCGTGATCCACAACTACCGCTGGCGCCTGAGCCTCGCCCCGGGCGAGCCGCAGTACGAGGCCTACGAGCAGAAACTGGCCGCGGGCGCGACGATCGGCGTCCCGTCGATCACGATCGGCAGCGACTTCGACGGCGCGGCCAAGGACGGCAAGGCCTACCGCGCCAAGTTCACCGGCAAGTACGAGCACCGCGTCTTCGACGGCATCGGCCACAACGTGCCGCAGGAGGCGCCCCGGCCGTTCGCCCAGGCGATCCTGGACGCCTCCCGCAGGTGAGCGTCAGCGCAGCCGGCCGTCCTCCAGCCGGAGCCGGCGGTCGATTCCGATCTCCGCCAGGAAGCGCTCGTCGTGGCTCACCACCACGAACGCGCCGCGGAACGCGGTCAGCGCGCTCTCCAGCTGGCCGGTGCCGACCAGGTCCAGGTTGTTCGTCGGTTCGTCCAGCAACAGCAGCTGCGGCGCCGGCTCGGCGAACAGCACGCAGGCGAGCGTGGCGCGCAGCCGCTCCCCGCCGGACAGGGCGGCGACCGGCAGGTGGACCCGGGACCCGCGGAACAGGAAGCGGGCCAGCAGGTTCATCCGCTCCGACGCCGTCAGCGCCGGGGCGGCCGCCGCCAGGTTTTCGGCGACCGTGCGCTCGTCGTCCAGCAGGTCCAGGCGCTGGGACAGGAACGCGATCCGGCCGTCGGCGCGGGTGACGGTGCCGGCGTCGGGGGCCAGATCGCCGCTGACCAGCCGCAGCAGCGTCGACTTGCCGGTGCCGTTCGGGCCGGTGAGCGCGATCCGCTCGGGACCGCGGATGGCCAGGTCGGCGCCGTCACCGAAGAGGTTGCGCACCCGCAGGCCCTCGCCGAGGAAGAGCGTCCGCCCCGCCGGGACCTCGGTCTGCGGCAGCTGCAGGTTCAGCTTCTGCTCGGTGCGCAGTTCGCGTTCCGCCTGGTCGAGCTTGGCCTTCGCGGCGCCGACGCGGGCGGCGTGCGTGCCGTCCGCCTTGGCCGCCGACTCCTGCGCGTTGCGTTTCATCGTGCCGGCGAAGATCTTCGGCAGCCCGGCGTTGCCGAGGTTGCGCGACGCGGTGCTCGCGCGGCGGGCGGCGCGCTCGCGGGCCTGCTGCATCTCCCGCTTCTCGCGCTTGACCTCCTGTTCGGCGCTGCGGATGTGCTTTTCGGCGACCTCGCGCGCAGCCCGGACGGCTTCTTCGTAGGCGGTGAAGTTGCCGCCGTGGAACCGGATTTCGCCGCCGTACAGCTCGGCGATCCGGTCCATCCGGTCGAGCAGCGCACGGTCGTGGCTGACCACCAGCAGGCACCCGGACCAGTCGTCGAGCACGGCGTAGAGCCGGCGCCGCGCTTCGAGGTCCAGGTTGTTGGTGGGCTCGTCGAGCAGCAGCACGTCGGGACGCTTCAGCAGTTGCGCAGCGAGGCCCAGTGAAACGATCTGGCCGCCGCTGAGCGTGCCCAGCGTGCGGTCGAGCGCCAGGCCGCCGAGGCCGAGCCGGTCGAGCTGGGCGCGGGTGCGTTCCTCGATGTCCCAGTCGGTGCCGATGGTGGTGAAGTGCTCCTCGCCGACGTCGCCGGACTCCACGGCGGCGAGCGCGCGCAGAACCGGGGCGACACCGAGGATTTCGGCGACGGACGGCTCCCCGCTCAGCGGCAGGTCCTGCGGGAGGTAGCCGAGCACGCCGTCGGCGGAGACGCTGCCGCCGGACGGCGTCAGGACCCCGGCGACGAGCTTGAGCAGGGTCGTCTTGCCGGAGCCGTTCGGGGCGACGAGGCCGGTGCGGCCGCCGGGGAACGTGGCGGACAGGTGGGCGAACACGGGGGTGTCGTCCGGCCAGGAGAAGGACAGACCGGACAGCACGATTGCGGACATGGCGAAGACCTCGATGGGGTGAAATCGGAAAAGGGGACGTCGACGGCGGCCCGCACCGGCACGGCCGGGGGCCTGCGGACTCCGGGGCTACCCGGAGATGTCGACGTCACCTGCCACGACTGGTCTCCTCCACTGGATCTTCCCCCCGAACATAGCAGGGTTGGCGGCCCGGCTCCCGGGTAACCGCCCCGGATGCGCATCGTGGTGACCGGAGCAACGGGCAACATCGGGACCGGCGTCGTCCGCGCGTTGAGCGGCGATCCGCAGGTCGAAAGCGTCGTCGGCCTCGCACGGCGACCGGCGGACGGCATCGTCACGGCCGACGTCGAACGCGACGACCTCGTGCCGCACTTCCGCGGCGCCGACGCGGTCGTGCACCTGGCGTGGCTGTTCCAGCCGACCCGCCGTCCGGAACGCACCTGGCGCGCGAACGTCCTGGGCTCGATGCGGGTGTTCGAAGCGGCGGCCACGGCCGGTGTGCCCAAGCTGGTCTACACGTCCTCGATCGGGGCGTATTCACCGCGCGAGAACGACGAGCCGGTGACCGAGGACTGGCCGACGCACGGCTGGCCCGGGGCGGCGTACACGCGCGAAAAGGCTTATCTGGAGCGGTACCTCGACGCGTTCGAGGCCCGCCACCCGAAGCTCGACATCGTCCGGATGCGCCCGGGCTTCGTCTTCCAGCGCGCGGCGGCCACGGAACAACGCCGCCTGTTCGGCGGCCCGTTCATCCCGGGTTCCCTGGTGCGGCCGGGCCTGATCCCGGTGGTGCCGGACATCCCGGGGCTGCGTGCGCAGATCGTGCACACGGACGACCTGGCCGACGCGGTCCGCCGCGCGGTGACGCGCCCGGTCCGCGGACCGTTCAACGTCGCGACGGGCCCGGTGGTCGACCCGAAGTTCGCGGCAGACCTCCTGAACGCGCGCACGATCCCGGTCCCGGCAAGCGTGGTCCGCGCGACGGTGGACGCGGCCTGGCGGCTGCACGCGGTACCGGCCACTCCGGGGTTGTTCGACGCGGTCATGCGCCTGCCGATCATGGACACGAGCCGCGCGAAGTCCGAATTGGACTGGCACCCCCGGCACGACGCCGCGTTCACGCTGCGGGAGTTCTTGGCGGGGTTGAGGGAGGGCGCGGGCGCGGAGACGGCGCCGCTGGCTCCGGACCGGCACCGGTTGCACGAGGTCGCGACCGGGGTGGGCCGGAAGCCGTGACGGGGGTGCCGATCGTCGCCTCGCGGGGTCCGAGAGTGGGCTGGTGCTAGGCCGCGTTCACGCTGCGGGAGTTCCGCTCGGGCCTGCGGAAGGCGCGGAGACGGCTCCGGACCGGCACCGGTTGCACGAGGTCGCGACCGGGGTCGGCCGGAAGCCGTGACGCCGGGTCAGTGCCCCTGCTTCTCCGGCTCGGGGTACTGGCCACGCGCCCGGTCCACCGCCGTCGTCGCGATGCCCGCGGCGATCATCGCCACGCCGAGGGCCAGGTGGAGCCAGTCGTCGGCGTTGTCGAGGGGGATGAAGTTGGCCTTGCTGTCGTGGTCCATCGCCAGGCCGAACACCCACAGCAGGACGTAGACCCCACCGCCGAGCATCAGGAACGCCCGCGAAGCTCCGTTGGCGCGGGCGGCCAGTACGCCGAGGACGCCGAACAGCAGGTGGACCATATTGTGCAGCACCGACACGGTGAACACGCCGAACAGCTGCGCGGCCGACTCGTGGCCGGCGAACCGCAGGGCGCCGTAGTCCGTGGTGATGCCGGGGATGAACCCCAGCACACCGACGAGCAGGAACGCGATCCCGAACAGCAGGGCGGCGGTCCGGGCGGTACTCCGGCGAGGTCGAGCGTGGACGTCCGTCATGGCGCCCGGCTACCCGGGCCCCGATCCGGCAAACGCCGTCGAAGCGCGTACCTCGTCCAGGACCCGGCACAGGGGGTGCCCGCTCGCTTCCGCGGCCGCCCGCACGTCCTCGTACTCCGGCTGGGCCCAGGCCGAGTACCGGGCGTTCGGCCGGGACCTCGTGACCGTCTTCGACCTCGTCACCGGCCTGCCGCAGCGCGTGTTCGACGGCGACTTCGCCCGGTTCCGGGCCGCGCTGGGCATCGACGAGCGGCACGCCGGGTTCATGGGCCGCCTGCTCGGCGAGGGCCCGCCGCCGCTGTACGGCCGGGCCGACGTCTACCACGACGGTTCGGCGTTCAAGCTGCTGGAGTACAACATCGGCAGCGCGCTCGGCGGCCTGGACATGGTCGGGGCGCTGCCCAAGGCGTACCTGCGGGTGCCGGCGGTCGCCGCGTTCGCGGAGGATCACGGCCTCGGCTACCTCGACATGGGCGCCGACCTCGCCGCGGCGCTGCGCAACGCGGGCAAGGCGATCGGCGCCGGTGAGCCGGTGGTCGCCATCCTGGAGAGCCCGGGCGGGCTGGCCACCTACGGCCGGCAGCGGCGGTCCGCCGCGGAGATGCTGCGGGACAACGGCCTCGACTGCCGGGCCGGGGAAATCGGGGACCTGGAGTTCCGCGGCGGCAAGCCGTACCTGGCGGGCGCCGGCGTCGACGTGATCCTGCGGTACTACGGGCTCGAGGAAATGCTCGGCCACCCGGACTGCGACGCCCTGCTCGAACCGGTCTTCCGCGCCCACGAGGACGGCAAGGTCGTGGTCTGGACGCCGAGCAACGTGTACGGCAACAAGGGCACCCTCGCCATGCTCTCGGAGCACGCCGGACTGTTCACAGCGGACGAACGGGCGGCGATCGAGCGCGTGCTGCCGTGGTCCCGGATGCTCGGGCGCCCCGGCGCCGGGCCGGACGCCGGCCGGATCGAGGAGTGCGTCGAGCGGCAGGACCGGCTGGTGTTCAAGCCGACCGGGCTGTACGGCGGCCAGGGGGTCGTCATCGGCCGGGAGGTCGACGCGGCGACCTGGCGGGAGACCCTCGACGCGGGATCGCGGACCGGCTCGCTGGTGCAGGAGATCGTGCGCCCGAACCTGGAGGCGGTGATCGACCCGGACACCGGCGACCGCAGCGAGTGGTACGCGCTCTGGGCCGCGTTCATGACGCCGTCCGGGCTCTCCGGCGGCGGGATCCGCGCGATCCCGCCCGGCGGCACGACGGTCATCACCATGAGCAACAACCCCGGCGTCCGCAACACCTGCCTGTTCACCTGTTGAGCGCTGTACCTGCCGAGCAAGGAGATCCTCCGGTGGCCCGACTCGTCGACCTGACCCACGGCTTCTACGACGGAATGCCGTCCTACCCCGCCGACTGGTTCCCGAAGTTCGTCAGCGAACGCTCGATGACGCCGGAGACCGACCCGTACGGCACCAAGCGCACGTTCTCCTACCTGCACGTCTTCCCGCACAACGGGACGCACATGGAGTACCGGCTGCACTTCTACCCCGGCGCCGAAGGCATCGACGAGGTCCCGCTGGAGACGTTGATCGGCCGCGCCTGCGTCGCCGACCTGTCGGACAAGGGCGAGCTGGAACCGGTCACCGGCGAGGACCTGGAGCGGACGCTGCGGCCGGTGTGGCAGGCGGGCGACCGGCTGCTCGTGCGCACCGACTACCTGCGGCACAACTGGGGCCGCCCCGACTACTGGGACCGGCCGCCGTACCTGACGCCGTCGGCCGCGGAGTGGGCCATCGAGAACGGCGCGAGCCTGTTCGGCCTCGACTGCCTCACCGAACGGCCCGGCGACGGCGAATCACCGGTGCACCACGCCCTTCTGGCCGCCGGGATCCCGCTGCTGGAGTACGTGACCAACATGCACGAGCTGACCAGACCGGTGGTGCAGCTGTTCGCGCTGCCGACCAAGGTCGCCGGGGCCGAGGCGGCTCCCGCGCGCGTCATCGCCCTGGAGGAAACGGATGACTGAGCAGGTCGCCTTGACGGCGGTCGGCGGCGACGCCGAGGTGCCGGACGGCCTGGCCCGGCTGCTGGAGCTGCTCGGCGCGCCGCTGTCCGGGCTGCGGGCCGGGGACGAGGTGCTGATCAAGCCGAACCTCTTCCAGACCGCACCGGGGTTCCACGTCAGCCCGGCGCTGCTGGCCGCGATCGCCCGTGTCGTCGCCGAGCACGGGGCCCGGCCGGTGATCGCCGAGCGCACGCACGCCATCTACGAGATCCTGAACGACCACGAGGCCGCGAAGTACGCCAAGGTCGTCAGCTTCGACGACCTGCCGCTGCGGATCACCGGCATCCCGGGCGCGACCTCGCTGCGGGTGCCGATCGCCGTGCCCGAGCTGATCCACGACTGCGACTTCTTCATCGGCGTCCCGCAGCTGCGCACGCACGCGAGCGTCGTCTATTCGAACGCGATGAAGAACCTGGTCGGGCTGCTGCCCGGGTACACGACCCGGATCGTGCACATGGCCGGGGTGGACGAGTCCACTGTGGACCTGAACCTGATGCGGCCGCAGGACCTGGTGGTCTGCGACGGGACCACGGTGATCGAGGGCAACTACCCGATGGACGGCCAGGCGCGGGAGGTCGGGTTCCTGGCCGCGAGCCGCAACGCCGTCGCGCTCGACGTCGCCGTCGGCACGCTGGCCGGCTTCGACCCGGACAGCGTCGCGTACCTGCGTGACGCGCACGCGCGGGGCATGGGACCGCTGGCGCTGGAGGACGTCGAGCTGCTCGGCACGCCACTGGCCGAGCTGGCGTTCGACATGGTGAAGGCGCCGGTCGAGATCGTCGTGCCGCGCGAGGGCATCCACGTGTACGCCGAACACGCCTGCCCGGCGTGCAGCCGGTTCGTGGCCGGCGCGATGAAGGCGCTGGCCGGCGAGCTGTGCGCGTGGGACGGGGAGATGACGGTCGTCTCCGGTCCGCAGGTGTCGCTGCCGCCGTTGCGCGGGGAAGTGGTGCTGGTCGGCAACTGCCTGTACGAGAGCCGTGACCTCGGGATCTTCGTCGAAGGCTGCCCGCCGCGGGCGATCCAGCTGGCCGCGTTCCGGTACGCCATGGGCAAGCCGGTGGGCGACCACGAGCGGACGCAGTTCCGGGTGCCGCCGAGCCGGGCCGCGGCCCGATGATCACGTCCGCGCTCGCCCCGGGGGACCGGCTGCACCGGCACGTCGTCCCCCTGGCGTCGGCGGTCGACCCGGTGGCGGCCGCCGCGGCGCTGCGCGCGGCCGGGCGGGTCATGCTCGCCGCCGGGGCCGGTGGCGCGGACCCGGTCCTCGCCGCCGGTGAGCTGGCCGTCCTTTCGCACCCCGGTGGCGGCTCGCCGCTGACCGCCGCCGTGGACCTCCTGCGGGGCCTGGACCTCCCGCCGGAGACCACCGACGCCGAAGCCGCCTGGTACGGGTTCCTGGGCTACGACGCCGCCCGCGACTTCGAGCGGCTGCCGAGCCGCCACCCGGAGACCGGCCGCCCGGTGTACGAGTTCTTCCTGCCCGAGGTGCTGGTCCGGTTCGCCGCCGGGCGGGTGGTCGGCCGCGGCCCGACCGCCGCGGCCGCCCGCACCGCGGCCGAACAGGTCGCCCGGACGCTGAACGGCCTCTCGATCGCGCCGCTCGGGACCGTCGCGGTGGGCACCGGCCGGTTCGGGTTCGCCTACGACGAGTACGTCGACGCCGTCCGCCGCGCCCAGCAGCACATCCTCGACGGCGACGTCTTCCAGCTCGTGCTGTCGAACGCGTGGGCGGCACCGGCCACTGTGGACGGACTGTGTGTCTACAGGAGACTGACGACGATCAACCCGTCGCCGTACCACTTCTGGTTCGGCGGCCCGCACTTCGAGGCCGTGGGCGCGTCGCCGGAGCCGTGCCTGACGCTGGCGGACGGCAAGGCGCTGATCCGGCCGCTCGCCGGCACCCGGCCGCGGGGCCGCGACGACCACGCCGACCGGCTGGCCGAGGCCGACCTGCGCGCGTCGGTGAAGGAGCTGGCCGAGCACCGGATGCTGGTCGACTTGGCCCGCAACGACCTCGGCCGGGTGTGCCGCCCGGGGAGTGTGTCGGTCGGGCGGCTGATGGCCGTCGAGCGGTACTCGCACGTCATGCACCTGACGTCCGAGGTGTGGGGCGAGCCCGCGCGCGAGCGGGGCACCGACGAGCTGATCCGGGCGACGTTCCCGGCCGGCACGATGACCGGGACGCCGAAGGTGCGCGCGATGGAAATCATCGACGCCCTCGAGCCGGCGCGGCGCTGGCTGTACTCCGGCGCGGTGGGCTCGTTCGGGGTGTCCCATGTGGACCTGTACCTGACGATCCGCAGCATGGTCTGGTGCGACGGCGAAATCCGCCTGCAGGCGGGCGGCGGCATCGTGCACGACTCGGACCCGGCGGAGGAGTACGCGGAATGCCTGGCGAAGCTCGGCGCGGGCGCGCGGGCGCTCGGCGTGACGGTGGAAGGGACGGCCGCGTGATCTGCGTGCTCGACAACTACGACTCGTTCGTCTACAACCTGGTGCAGTACCTGGGCGACCTGGGTGCGTCGTGCCGGGTGTTCCGCAACGACGAGGTGTCGGTGGCCGAGGTCGCCGCCCTGGCCCCGGAGCTCGTGGTGATCTCCCCGGGCCCCGGCGCCCCGGCGGACGCGGGTATCTCGGTCGACCTGGTCCGCGGGCTGGCCGGCCGCGTCCCGATGCTCGGGGTCTGCCTGGGCCACCAGGCGATCGCGACGGCGTTCGGCGCGCGGGTGGTGCACGCGGCCGAGCCGATGCACGGCAAGTGCTCGTCGGTGGCCCATGACGCCCACGGCGTGTTCGCCGGCCTGCGCAACCCGGTGACGGTGGCCCGCTACCACTCGCTGGTGGTCGACCCGGCCTCGTTGCCGGCCGACCTGGTGGTGACGGCGTGGTCGGACACGGGCGAAATCATGGGCCTCCGCCACCGCAGGCACCCGATCGAGGGAGTGCAGTTCCACCCGGAGTCCCTGTTCACCGAGGACGGCGTGGCGATGGTGGCGAACGCGATGCGCGCCCGGTCTCTGGTGCGCAGCTAGACGAGTTCGGCGGAGACGACGGACGGCAGCGTGCGCAGCCGGTCGAGCAGGGGTTCGGTCTCGCCGGTGGCCAGCAGGACGGCGCAGACGAGGCTGCTCTCGCGGACACCGTCCTTGATGTCGACGGACAGTTCGTGCACGGGCCGCCCAGCCAGCGCACCGACCAGCGCGGGAACCTCTCCGGCCCCACCGACGAAGTAGGCGGCGATCCGGCGGCGCAGCAGCATGGCGGAGCGGGGGGCGGAAACGGCGAACGAAGTGGACACGGCGGATCTCCCTGGTGGATGACGGGATGAGATCGGGGCCAGGTCCCGGAGAAGAGCGATCGCCAACGCAGCGCGCCGGCGACCTGGGTTCAGCCGGCGCGCCGGGTTACGAGCCGCAAAGACGGCAGAAGGCGCTGCACGGCGACAGGCTAACACGGCCGCGGAAGCCTGCGCACGACTCGGCGGTGGCGCGGGGTTGCGGCTGGCGGGCCGCTGGCATGGCGGGCGGCTGCGCTGGGCGGGGCGAGGTTGTGGCCGGCGGGAGCGCGGCGGAGGCTGGCTTGTCGCTGGTGGACGGCTCGGTTTCGCGGCCGCCCGCTCGGCGAGCGCGGCCGCCCGCTCGGCGAGCGCGGCCGGCGAGGCCGGGCAGGGTTGCGGCCGGTCGGCAGCCCCCGCATCATCCGCGTCCGGCGCCGGGCGCAGCAGCCGCGGCGAGGCCGGTCGGCAGCCCCGCAGCAGCCGCGTCCGGCGCCGGGCGCAGCAGCCGCCGCCGCTCAGCTCGCGCGGATCAACCCCAGCCCCAGCGGAGTGAGCTCGTGCATCTGGGACTTGCCCGCCCGGGTGCTGCTGATCAGGCCGCTCGCCCGCAGCACCGATGCGTGCTGGCTCGCCGTCGCCGGGGAGATGCCCGTCAGCTCCGCCAGGTCGCTCGTGTTGCAGCGGGTCTTCGCCACCGTCACCAGGACCCTCGCCCGCGTGTGGCCCAGCAGCGCCGCCAGGGAGGGGCCCGGCTCCGCGTCCGTGTCGAAGCGGGGGTGGCTGATCGAATACACCAGCACCGGGGGCCGGTCCGGGGCCTTGTACGTCGTCGGCATTCCGTGCGCGAAGAACGCCGGGACCAGGCGCAACCCGCGGCCGTCCAGGTGGAGCTCCTGGTCGATCGGGAAGCGCACCCGCAGCACCGGCGGGGACCACGTGATGTCCGGGTGCAGCGTCGAGAGCAGCAGCTGCGGGCCGCCGCGGTCCAGGGCGGACTGCAGGCGGTGGCGGTCGTGGGCCACCGCCCGGCGCACCGCCGGCCAGTCCGGGGCGACGCACTGGCGGTAGTAGTCGTGCAGGGCCGTGCCCAGGCGCCGCAGCTCGCGGGGTTCGCCGTCCGCGACGCGGCGCAGCCACACCGGGACGCGGGTGCCCTGCGCCGCCAGCTCGGCCACGTCGGCCGCCAGCGTGCGCTCCGGCGTCTCCAGCACCGCCGAGATCCCCTCGTCGATGCTGCGGGCGCCCGCCGGGGTCAGGAAGTCCGGGCAGTACCCGTACGGCGGGACCGCGGACATCACCAGCCGGCCGGACGCGGGGACCGCCGAGCGGGACCCCCGGCGCCAGCGGCCGAAGAACGGCTCACCCTCCGGACGCCGGATCCGGTAGCTGCTCATCAGCAGCTCCCACATCGGGTCGGCGTCCCCGGCGATCGTCACCTTCGCCAGGTCCGCTTCCGTGAAGTGAACTTTCAACACGCCGGGCGCACCCCCTTCCGGACCGAGCGTAACCGCCGGCCGCCGGAGGCGATCACCGGCGGTCCGCCGAAAATTCACGCACTCGCCTCGCAATTGCGTGCGACACCGGCCCGTCTTCACCCTCCGCAAGGGTAAAAAGCCGTGCGGTGGCAGTTCACGCTGTGTCATTGGTGCGTACGGGGGAAACGACCGCCGTTCCTTGACAACACCACCGCCGCCGGAGTTACGTCTCCGGCTGAATTCCGCGGAAAAGGAACCGGAAATCGTTCTCGGGCCACCGGTACGAATCGAGCCAAGTCACCGATGAAAGAAGACGAACCCGCAGCACGCCGTACCGTCCCCGGCTGGAATCCCGGCAGCTGGCGGTTGCGCACCAAGATCTCCGTTGTGCTGTTGCTGCCCGTCCTGGTCGCCCTGCTGCTGGCCGGCGGCCGGGTGCAGGCCGAACTCGCCCGGGCGGGCGGGCTCAGCGCCGTCCGCGACCAAATGTCGGTCGTGCAGGGGATTGCCGAACTCGCCGGGCTGGTCGACGACGAGATGATCCACGACGGCGCGGCCGCGCAGACCGCCGAGGTCGACGGGAAAGCCGCCGTCGTCCGCCACGACGCCGCCTTTTCCCAGCTCAGCCCCGAGCTGTCCCGCGCATTGGAAGATCAGCTCGGGAAATTGGCCGACCTGCGGCAGCAGACCGGTTCACCGGCGGCGAAAATCGCGGCGTACCACGACTTCACCGTCGCGCTGAGCGAAGTGATCGCCGGTATCGCCGGGCAGGCCGGGAATGGTGATCTCGGCGCTTCGGCGGGCGTCGCCGAATCATTGGTGCAGCTGAGGACCAGCCTGGCCGGGCAAGCGGCGCCGGCGGGCCGGTCCGAAGCCGCGTCGGTCACCGCCGCCGACCGCGCCGCGGCCGAAGAAACCGTGCTCACCGGCCAGATCCGCCGCGCCCTGCCGCCCGGCGCGGCGGCCGCCCGGTTCGCGGCGGCCACGAGTGCCGGCGCCGGCGGCCCCGAGGCGAAGCGGGCCACGCTCGGCACCATCCTCGCCGAGCAGGTCAAGTCGCTTTCGGACGCGGTCGGCGCGCAGACCAACACCGCCCGGTCCGACGCGCTGCGCGACGCCGCGCTGGTGCTCGCGTCGCTGCTCGGCGCCCTCGCCGTCGCCCTGGCCGTGGCCCGGTCGGTGGTCGTCCCGATCCGGCGGCTGCACGCGGCCGCGCTCGACACCGCGCGCCGGCGGCTGCCCGACACGATCGAACGCATCCGCGAGGGCGAGGACGTCGACTGGCGGGCGACCGCGCCGCTGCCGGTCGACTCCGAGGAGGAGGTCGGGCAGCTCGCGCGGGCTTTCGACGACATGCACCGGCAGGCGGTGCGGCTGGCCGTCGGCGAGCAGGCCGAGATGCGGATCCAGGTCAGCGAGATGTTCATGACGCTGTCCCGGCGCAGCCAGTCGCTGGTCGAGCTGCAGCTGTCGGTGATCGAGGACCTGGAGGCCGACGAGCAGGACCCGCAGCGGCTCGCCGAGCTGTTCCAGATCGACCACATCGCCACCCGGCTGCGGCGCAACGGCGAGAACCTGCAGGTCCTGGCGGGCGGCAAGCCGGTGCGCCGCGACGTCGGCCCGGTCGCGACGGTCGAGCTGCTGCGGGCCGCGACCTCGGAGGTCAAGGACTACCAGCGCGTCTCGCTCGGCAACGCGCCGCGCGGGTCGGTGCAGGCCGAGGCGGCCGCGGACGTCGTGCACATCCTCGCCGAGCTGCTGGAGAACGCCATCCGCTCGTCCCCGCCGGACGAGCGGGTGGTGCTCACCGCCGACCGCGGCTTCGACGGCGGCCTGCTGATCGAGGTGGTCGACGTCGGGCTCGGGATGACCCGGGAGGACCTCGGCGCGGCGAACGCCCGGCTGGCCGCCGGGGCCGCGGTGAGCCCGGAAACCACCCGGCGGATGGGCCTGTTCGTGGTCAGCCGGCTGGCCGCGTCCCACGGCATCACCGTCCGGCTGCGGCCCACGACCACGCGCACCGCGAGCGCCGGCATCACCGCCAGCGTGCACGTCCCGGGGGTGCTGATCCTGGTCGACCTGCCGCCGCGGGCCGTGCCGCCCGCGCTGACCCCCGCGGTCAACGGCTCGGCCAACGGCGCTGCCCGCCACGAGCTCGAACCCCGGTGGCCGGCCGAGGAGCCGACGCCGGTGGCCGACCCGCCGACGCCGATCTTCGACCAGATGCTGTCGCACTGGTTCGCCGAGACCCCGGCGAAGGCGGAGCAGCGGCCCGGCGCCTGGGCGTCGCCGGCCGACCAGGTCCGGCAGGCCGCGGAGGCCGCGGTCGGCACCCTGGACGACTTCGAGTTCACCGGCTCGGGACTGCCGACCCGGGAGCCGGGCGCACAGCTCGCGCCGGGGTCGGCCGCCCCGCGCCGCCCGCAGCCGCCGGACCCGGCCTTCCGCGATCCGGCCGCGGTGCGGAGCAACCTTTCCCGGCACTACAGCGGCATGCGCGCGGCCCGCCACCGGGTCGCGGGCGAACCGGAGGCGGAGCAGTGATGAGCACCCGGCAGGAAGGAACACAAGTGGCCGAGGGGTCCCGGAACTGGCTGGTGTCGGCGTTCACCCAGGAGGTGCCGGGCGTCGCGCACGCCGCGCTCGTCTCGGCGGACGGCCTGCTCGTGGCGGCGAACGAAACGCTGCCGCGCGACCGCGCCGACCAGCTCTCGGCGATCGCGTCCGGTCTCTCCAGCCTCGCGCTGGGCACCGCGGACCTGTTCACCGCGGGCCGGGTCGTGCAGTCGGTGATCGAGATGGAGCAGGGCTTCCTGCTGCTGATGAACGTCGGCGACGGCTCGAACCTGGTCGTGCTGGCCAACCCGGGCTGCGACATCGGCCTGGTCGGCTACGAGATGACGTTGCTGGTGGACCGGGTCGGGAAGGTGGTCGAGACCCCGGCGCGGCCCGCGGCTTCCCCGGGGGCGGCCCGGTGACGGAAGGCCGGCGACGCGAGGGCGGGCGGCACGCGGCGTCGCTGGCCCGCCCCTACGCCTGGACCGCCGGGCGCACCCGGCCGACGGTCGACCTGGCGGTGGAAGCCCTCGTGGAGACGACGGTGGAAGGCCGGACGGCGCCCTTCAGCCCGACCAACCCGCTGGCGGTGGTGACGCAGCTGTGCCTGCACCAGCGGTCGGTCGCGGAGGTGGCCGCCCACCTCGGGGTGCCGCTCGGCGTGGCCCGGGTGCTCATCGGCGACCTGCTGGCCGCCGGCCAGGTGTCGATCCGCGACACGCTCACCGCGGACGCCTCCTGGGACGAACGGAACGACCTGCTCGAAAGGGTCCTCAGTGGACTACGTGCGCTCTGACAAAAGGATCACCTCGGCGAAGATCGTCGTGGCCGGGGGGTTCGGGGCCGGCAAGACGACGTTCGTCGGTGCCGTCTCGGAAATCGACCCGCTGCGGACCGAGGCGCTCATGACGAGCGCGGCCGTCGGCGTGGACCGGACCGAAGCGGTGCCGGGGAAGTTCGCCACCACGGTCGCGATGGACTTCGGCCGCCTCACCCTGGCCGACGACCTGGTGCTCTACGTGTTCGGCACACCCGGCCAGCACCGGTTCTGGTTCATGTGGGACGACCTCGTCTGCGGCGCGGTGGCGGCGATCGTCCTGGTGGACACGCGCCGGCTGGCGGACTCCTTCGCCTCGATCGACTTCTTCGAGTCGCGCGGCCTGCCGTTCCTGGTCGCCATCAACCAGTTCCAGGACACCCGCCAGCACGGGCCCGACCAGGTTCGCGAAGCCCTCAAGATCCCGGCGGCGGTGGAGGTCGTCACGTGCGACGCGCGTTCGCCCGAGTCGACGAAGCACACCCTCATCGCCGCGGCCGAGCACGCGCTCGCCGAGCACCACGCCCCCCGATCACGGAAAGCCTGAAGGAGCCGGGAAATGCCCATGGACCACCAAGACTTCGCGATGGGCAACTGGCTCATCGTGCTCGCGTACCTCACCTCGGTGGTGGGCTGCGCCCTCGGGCTGGCCTGCACGCTGCAGGCGCGCTCCACCGACAGCTCGCGCGCCCGGCTGACCTGGCTCGTGCTGGCGGCGGTGTCGATCGGCGGGGTCGGCATCTGGGTCATGCACTTCATCGCCATGCTCGGGTTTTCCACGCCCGGCCTGCCGGTGCGGTACGACATTCTGCGCACGGCGCTGTCGGCGATCCTGTCGGTGGTGGCGGTGTTCTGCGGGCTGCTGGTGTTCGGCGTCCGCAACCGGTTCGCGTGGAGGCGGCTGCTGCTCGGCGGCCTGCTCACCGGCCTCGCGGTGAACGTCATGCACTACACCGGCATGTGGGCGGTCCAGATCAAGGGCACGATCGGCTACGACCCGACGCTGGTGGCGCTTTCGGTGGTGATCGCCGTGGTCGCGGCCACGGCGGCCCTGTGGTTCACGGTCGGCTTGGACAAGCTCCTGCCCCGCCTGGCGGCGGGCCTGGTGATGGGCGCGGCGGTGACGGGCATGCACTACACGGGCATGGCGGCGGTCCGCGTGCACCTGGACGCGTCCGCACCCGACCCGTCGGGCACGGAGGTGTTCTCGTTCCTGTTCCCGGTGTTCGTACTGGCGGCGCTGGCGATGGCGGTCCCGATCTGCGCGGTTTTGATGGCGACGTCGAGCTCGGAGGCCCCGCGGCACACGACGCTGGTGCCCTAGTCCGGTGTGGACACCGGGAACCGATCGGCGCTGAAGTGGACGAGGATCGCCGTCGCTGATGCGCAGACGACGTCGCCCGCTCTGAGCTCGCCGGTTGCGTGCAGCTTTCGGCCGTCCCGGTGGACCAGGCGGGCCTCTGCGGTGAGCGGGACCGCGTACGGCGTTCCGTGGTGGTAATCGACCGTCAGGGACGCGGTCATGCCGGGGAAACCGGCGGCGGCCGTGGCGCGGCCGAGTACGTGGTCCAGCACCGCGGCCACCCAGCCGCCGTGTACGCGTCCCGGTGGCCCTTCGTGCGCGGCGCCGAGGAGGACCTCGGCGCACACGGAATCGGGGCCGACGCGCACCCACGACAGCGGTGGGGCCAGCGGGTTCCCGGGCCCCTCCAGGGGGTTGTTGATGCTGAGGTGACCCCCGCCTTCGAGCGCGGCCAGCAGCAGCGGCCTGGTGCTGCCGGCGGCGCGCAGGGCCGCGGTGACGGCTTCGACCCGGCTCGCCGCGGCGGTGAGGTCGGCTTCGTCGTCGCGCACGCAGACGGAGGCCTCGATCAGCTCGCGGATCCGGGAGCCGAGCAGGGCCCGGCCCGGCGGCACGCCGTCGACGACCGGAAACGGGTGTTCGGACATCCTGCGCTCCCCGGGGCCCGCAACTAGAACACGTTTCACTCTAGCAGGGCGTCACCAGGTCGGGCGGGCCGTGACACCGCCGTCGACGACCAGGTCGTGGCCGGTGATCCAGGACGCCAGCGGGGAGGCCAGGAACACGCACGCGTTGCCCACGTCGGCCGGCGTCCCCAGCCGGCCCAGCGGGGCCGCGCGGTGCCAGCGTCCGACACCCTCCGGCCAGGCCTCCTCCAGGCCCTCACGCGCGATCAGGCCGGGCGACACCGTGTTGACCCGGATCCCGCGCGGCCCGTACTCCAGCGCCGCGCCGCGGGCGTGCGTCACCAGCGCCGCCTTGGCCGCGCTGTAGTGGACGTGCCCCGGGGCCGGGTGGCGGGCCTCGATCGAGGCGATGTGCGTGATGGTCCCGCCCTCGGGCAGCAGCCGGGCCGCTGCCTGGGTGCAGGAGAACGCGCTCGTCAGGGTCGCGTCCAGCATCGCCCGCCAGCGCTGCGCGGTCAGCCCGTCGAGGGGCTCGACCGGCTGGACGCCGGCGTTGTTGACCAGCGCGTCGAGCCGGCCGCCCCAGTCCGCGACGGCGTCGAGCAGCGCGTGGCAGGCGGGGTCGTCGGTGAGTTCGGCGGTGAACGCGCGGGCCCGGCCGCCCGCGGCCTCGATGGCCGCGACGACGGCGTCGGCCGCGCCGGGGCGGCGGTGGTGGACGGCCACGGCCGCGCCCGCTTCGGCGAACCGGAGCGCGATTCCGCGGCCCACGCCGCCGGAAGCGCCGGTCACGCAGGCGACCGTGCCGGAGAGGTCGGGGGTCACCGCGCCGATCGTAGCTGCGCGCCCGCGATCGTCGTAGGTTGTGGGGCATGGCCAAGACCCGGAAGTTCGCCGAGCTGCTGCAGGCGCAGATCCGCCACGAGTTCACCGCCGCCCAGCAGTACATCGCCCTGGCCGTCTGGTTCGACGCGCGTGACCTGCCCCGGCTGGCCAAGCGCTTCTACCGCCAGGCGATCGAGGAACGCAACCACGCGCTGGCGATGGTCCGCTACCTGCTCGACCGCGACGAGCCGGTGGCCGTCCCCGGCAGCGGCGACGTGCGCAACGACTTCTCGAGCGTGCACGAAGCGATCGAACTGGCTCTGAAGCAGGAACGCGCGGTCACCGCCGACATCGAGGCGATGGCGAAGGCCGCGCGGGCCGAGGAGGACTACCTCGGCGAGCAGTTCGTGCACTGGTTCCTCAAGGAGCAGGTCGAGGAGGTCGCGCAGATGTCGACGCTGCTGACCGTCGTCGAACGGGCCGGCGGGAACCTGTTCGAGGTGGAGAACCACCTGTTCCGCGAGGCCGGCACGGAGACCGGCGACGCCCCGGACATGCCCCCGGTCGCGGGCGGCAAGCTCTGAGCGTCACGCCGGCCTGAGAGCGCTTCCAGGCCGGCCGTTGTCTTGGGGCGGTTGTGAGTTCAAGCTGTTGCCCGTCCACTAATGTTATCGCTAACAGTAATAGCGGAAGTTTCGTGAGTTCGACTGTTCCGGATCCGGCTCTGACAGCTCGGCCTGCTCACTCAGAAGAATTCGACCTGCTGAGGAGGAGAACGACGATGAAACGGTTACCGGCCGCCGCGACAGCCCTGGCGCCGGCGTTCACCGGCCCGACCGGGATCGCCCACGCGGAGTCGAACGGCGGCGTGCGGATCATGCCGCTCGGCGACTCGATCACCTACGGCACGGGCGTGCCCGGCGGGTACCGGATCGGCCTGTGGCAGCGCCTCGCCGCGGGCCGCTACACCAACGACTTCGTCGGCTCGCAGTTCAACGGGCCCGCCAGCCTGTGGGACCACGACCACGAAGGCCACCCCGGCTGGCGCATCGACCAGATCGACGCGAACATCACCGGCCGGCTGCGCACGTGCAACCCGCGTTCGGTGCTGCTGCACATCGGCACCAACGACGTCCTCCAGAACTACAACGTCGCCGGCGCGCCCGGCCGGTTGTCCACGCTGATCGACCACATCACCGCGACCGCGCCGAACGCCGACGTGTTCGTCGCGCAGCTCATCCCGATCGGGTGGGCGAGCGGGGACGCGGCCGTGCGGACGTTCGACAACGCGGTGCCGGGGATCGTGCAGAGCAAGGTGAACGCCGGCAAGCGCGTGCACCTGGTGGACATGCACAGCGCGGTGTCCGCCGCCGACCTGCCCGACGGCGTCCACCCGAACGCCGGCGGCTACGGCAAGATGGCCGCCGTCTGGTACAACGCCCTGCGGGCGGTCCCCGGCAGCATCGGCAACCCACGGGCCGCCGCGGCCGGCGAAGAACTCGCCGCGGCGACCCTGGGCTCGGCGGCCGCGGCCAGGGGCCGGACGTTCGCCGCCGCCGTCGCCCACGGCCACCTCGGCGAATCCGCGTACGCCACCACGCTGGACCGCGAATTCACCGGTGTCACCCCGGAAACGAGCTGAAGTGGGACGCGACCGGGCCGACGCGCGGCTCGTTCCGGTTCTCCGGCGGTGACGCCATCGTCAGCCACGCCCAGAGCCACGGCCGGAAGGTCCGCGGCACACGCTGGTGTGGCACGCCCAGCTGCCCGGCTGGGTGGGCGGCATCGGGTCCGGCTCGGACCTGCTCGCCGCGATGCGCAACCACCAGCTACATCGAAGAGGCGTTCCGCGCCGCCCGCGCGGCCGACGGTTCGGCGAAACTCTGCTACAACGACTACAACACCGACAACCAGAACGCCAAGAGCAACGGCGTCTACAACATGGTTCGCGACTTCAAGGCCCGCGGCGTGCCCATCGACTGCGTCGGCACGAGCATCACCACGTGGGGCGTCACCGGCAAGTACTCCTGGCGCAGCGGCAGCACCCCGCTGCTGTTCGACGGCAACTACGCCAAGAAGCCGGCCTACACCGCCGTGCTCCAGGCCTTCGGTGCGGCATAGGGAAAACCGTGGTGAAACGCATGCTCACCGCCGCCGCGGCCCTGCTGGTCATGGCCATCGGCCTGGCCGCGCCCGCCCACGCCGCCGCGCTGACCAGGGTGACGAACTTCGGCTCCAACCCGACCAACCTGAACATGTACGTCTACGTTCCCGACCGGGTCGCGGCCAAGCCGGCGCTGCTGGTGCTGGTGCACTACTGCGGCGGCTCGGCGAGCTCGGTCTTCGGCTGGAACGGCAAGGACTACGCCACCGCGGCCGACCGGTACGGCTACATCATGGTGCTGCCGGCGGCGGGGATTCGACCGGGATCATGTCCATGGTCGCCTACGCCGAGTCCCGCTACCACGTCGACCCGGCGCGGGTTGTCGTCAGCGGGTTCTCCTCCGGGGCGATGATGACCAACGTACTGGCCGCCCAGTACCCCGACGTGTTCGCCGCGGGTTCGGCGTTTTCCGGCGTGCCCGCCGGGTGCTTCGCCACCACGAACGGTTCGCTGTGGAACAGCACCTGCTCGGGCGGGAAGTCGATCAAGACCGCGCAGCAGTGGGGCGACACGGCCCGGGCGATGTACCCGGGCTACACCGGCCGCTACCCGCGGATGCAGCTGTGGCACGGCACCACCGACACGACGCTGTCCTACCCGAACTTCGGTGAAGAGCTCAAGCAGTGGACCAACCTGGAGGGCGTCAGCGTCGCCGGCGTCGGGCACTCCCTGCCTCTGACCGGCCAGCTGGCGTACGCGATCGCGTTCTTGCCGGAAGAACGGCGGAAGCGGGCACCCCCAGTGCCGCTTCCGCCGTCCACTTCAGTGGCAGAACGTGATTTTCGGATATCCGGGCCGGTCGAGCACCGGCCGCGGCTCACCCCGCAGGTGCTGGTCGAAGAACGCGGTGACGTACGTCCGCGTGATTTCCTGGGTCCGCAGCGCCGTCGTCTTCGCGCCGTAGCCGACGCCGAACTCGTCGCCGAACAGGCCCACGTCGGTGAAGGACGCGTGTTGCGCGCCCCGCACGCCGGCCCAGCGCCGCCAGCCGGTGAGCTGCGCCCAGTCCCGTTCCCACGTCGGGTCGCCCGGCACGCAGGCGGTCTCCCCGAGCTGGTGGCCGAGGAACATGAACGGCCGCGACAGCCCGGTCAGCGGGACGTGGGTCGTGCCGTCGATGTTCATCCCGGCCTTGATCCGGCTGTCGGCGACCATCGCGGGCAGGGTGCTCGCGCCACCGATCGAATGCCCGGCCATGCCGATCCGGGACCGGTCGATCAGCGGCGCCCACTTCGAGCGGGTCAGCGAGTTCAGGACGAACGACACGTCGACGGCCCGGCCCTGCTCCAGCTTCTGCCAGAACGCCTCGTCGTGCGGGAGCTCGCAGGACGCACACCCGGCGAAGCGGCCGCCCGGGAAGCTCTGGCCGGCGTTTTCGTAGGTGTGGCCGATCAGCGCGACGGCGTACCCGTGACTGGCCAGGTCCTCGGCCAGCGCGCTCAGCGTGGCGCGGGGCTTGGTGTAGCCGGGAGAGAGCACGATCAGCGGCAGCCCGCGGCCCGCCGGCCGGGCGCCGTCGACGGAGTTGGTCACGGTCCCGGCGAGCGTGTCCGGGGGCACGTCGAGCCCGCTGCCCCGCAGCAACGCCGCCGACTCCTCGGGCGTCAGGTACGGCGTCTTGGGCCCCTCGGCCGATGCCGCCGGGTAGAAGAGGGAGACCATCAGCTCCCGGTAGGGGACCGACGGCACCCACGGGTCCGGCCGCGAGGTGTCCTTCAGGTACACCGCCGCGCTGCCCACCGGCCGGTCACCGGTCGGGGCGGGCAGGTACGGCGTCGACGTCCGGGCCACGGCCACCTCCGGGTACCGGGCGGACGGCTGGTCCAGCAGCGGCTGCGGCCGGCCGCGCAGGTGCTGGTCGAAGAACGCCCGGACGTACGCGGCGGTGATCGCCTGACCGCGCACGGCCGGGGTGGTCGCGCCGAAGTCGATGCCCAGCTGCTCGCCCACCAGGCCGATGTCGGTGAACGACGGGTGCACCATGCCGGCCGCGGTGAGCCAGCGCTTCCAGCCCTTCAGCTGGTTCCAGTCGTCTTCCCAGCTTTTCGACTCGACGCCGGTGCCGGGGGCGTACAGGCTCTGGCGGCCGAAGAACAGGAACGGCCGGTCCAGACCGGACGCGAGCAGGGGGTCGCTCTGCGTGCCGTCCAGGTCGATCCCGGCCTTGATCCGGGCGTCGGTCACCATCGCGTTCACCGTGCTCGTGCCGCCGACGGAGTGCCCGGCCATGCCGATGCGCGAGGCGTCGAGCAGCGGTGCCCACTTCGAGCGCGTCAGCGAATCCAGCACGAACGACACGTCCTTCGCCCGGCCGCGCTGCAGCTTCTGCCAGAACTCGGTGCTGTAGCTGCCGCAGGCCGCGCAGCCGGTGACCCGGCCGTCCGGGAAGGTGGTGGCCACGTTCTCGTAGGTGTGGTCGACCAGGACGACCAGGTAGCCGTGGCTGGCCAGGTCTTCGGACAGCGAGGTCAGCTCGGCGCGGGGCCGTTTGAAGCCGGGGGACAGGACGACAGCCGGCAGGCCCCTCCCGGCCGGGCGGGCGTCGACGACGGCGTCGGTGTGCACGGTCGTCAGCACCGACGGCGGGATGCCTTCGATGCCGGCTTCGTCGAAGACAGCCTTCGCCTCGGCCTCGGACATGAACTGCTTCTTCGGCCCGGTTGCGGAAGCCGCCGGGTAGAAGAGGGATACCATCAGCTCGCGGTACGGGACCGAGGGCACCCACGGGTCGGCGCGGGCGGTGTCCTCGAGGTGGAGTGCGGTGGTGCCCACCGGCCGGTCGCCGGTCGGCTTGGCCAGTGTGAGCGCCGGCTCGGCCGACGCGGCCGGCGACGTCAGGGCGAGGGTGACTGCGGTGGTGGCCATGAGGCTTCTGATTCTCATCCGACGAACGTCACTTCCGGGTAAGCGGGCGAGGGCGCGGCCAGCAGCGGCTGCGGGCGGCAGCGCAGGTGCTGGTCGAAGAAAGCGCTTACGTAGTTCCGCGTGACGGACAGTGCGCGATAGGGGTCGATCGAGTCGCCGATGTCGACGCCGAGCTGCGCGGCGAGCACGCCGAGGTCGGTGAACGACGAGTGCACCGTGCCCGAGACCATGATCCAGCGCTTCCAGCCGGTCAGGTGCGGCCAGTCGGTTTCCCAGTCGTCGTACGGCCCGGGCGCGCCCGGCGTGTAGTTGTCCATGCTGCCCACGAACATGAACGGCCGGGCCAGCCCGGACGCCGGCAGCGGGACGTGGACGCTGCCGTCGAGGTCGGCCCCGGCGCGGATCCGGGGGTCGGCCAGCATCGCCTGGGTGGTGACTGCGCCGCCCGCGGAGTGGCCGGTCATGCCGATCCGCTGCGGGTCGATCAGTGCGCCCCACTTCGAGCGCAGCAGCGCGTCGAGCACGAACGACGTGTCCTTGGTCCGGACCTGCGCGAACTTCTCCCAGAAGCCGGGCTGGTCATCGACCTCGCAGGCGGCGCAGCCGGTGACGTGGCCGTCGGGGAAGGTGGTGGCGCGGTTCTCGTAGGTGTGGTCGATCGCCGCGACGGCGTACCCGCGGCTGGCCAGCTCCTCGGCCAGCGCGGTGAGCGTCGCCCGCGGCTGGGTCCAGCCCGGGGACAGCACGACCAGCGGCAGGCCGTGCCACCGCCCGGCCGGTTTCGCGTCGACGACGGCGTTCGTCCGGACCGTGCTGAAGACGTCCAGCGGGAGACCCGGGATGTTCTGCCGCTCGAGGTTGCGTTCCGACTCGAGCGGGGTCATGTACTGCTTCTTCGGCCCTCCTCCCGAGGCCGCCGGGTAGAAGACGGAGACCATCAGCTCCCGGTAGGGCACCGACGGCATCCACGGATCGGGCCGCGATGTGTCCTTCAGGGACAGTGACGTGACGCCGACGGGCGAATGGCCCGTCGGGTGGGGCAGGTACGGCGTCGTGGCCGCCGAAGCGGGTGCCGACAGAGCGACGGTGAGAGCGGTGACTACCGCGAAAGTGCGCATGGATTCCCCCAGTCGGAATTCGTCAGGACAGGTGGCGGAGGCGGCGGAAGCAGAACCAGGTGAGCAGGGCCGTCATGGCGAGGTACAGCGCGAGTTCGAGCCACTGCAGCGGCCAGAAGCGGGAGGCGGGCTGGTAGGTGAGCCGCTGCTGGTAGCCGTGCGTGCCCAGCTGGGCCACGCAATCTTCCAGAGCACCGTGGGGTGGCGGCCCCGCGCCCGGCCTCGGGGAGCAGCCCTGCACGAAGGACGGCAGCGGGTCGGCCACGTTCCCGGCCGGGTCCACGGTTTCGTTCGCCAGCACCCACGCACCGGCCGGCTGCCGCATCCCGACTTCCGTGATCCCCTGCTTGTCGTTGGCGGTGATGTTCGTGACGTCTTCGCCGACGATCGCGACCGTCTGGACCTGCGGCGGCAGCAGGTACGGCCGCACGAAGTTGGGTACCAGGAGCAGGACGGCGGCGAGCGTCACGAGGGTGACGGCCATGGCGGCCACGGTCCGCTTCAGCAGCATCCCGACCGCGACGCCGAGCGCGAGGGCGAAGGCCGCGTAGCCGATCGGAACGATGCCGCGCGCGCCGAAGATCACCGGCGCCATGCGCGAGAGCATGCCCCGGTCGGTCTGTTTCGCGGCGAGCGCGTCGATCGGGCTCGCCCACCACGACACCGCCACGCTCAGGACCGCGGCGGCGACGATCGCGGCGAGCAGGCCGAAGCCGAGTTTCGTGGTGAGCCACCGCTTGCGCGTGACGGTCTGGTTCCAGACGAGGTTGTGCGTGCCGCTCTCCAGCTCGCGCGTGATCATCGGGACGCCCCAGAACACGCCGATCATCGCGGGCAGCAGGTACAGCACGAGGACGGTGCCGACGTTCAGCGCCTCCTCGTCGGAGAAGTCCGTGCGGCCGACCAGGTCCGGACCGGTGATCGCGAGCACGACGGCGATCGCGAGCAGGCCCGCGAACACGGACAGCGCGGGAACGCGGAGCTGGCGCCAGGCGAGCCAGGTCATCGGAGGACCTCCAGGGCGGGGCGGGCGGCGGTGGGGTTGCTCATGTACTCGAGGACGAGGTCCTCCAGGCCGAGCTGCCCGACCGTCCACGCGGGATCGAGGATCGGGGCCTCGGTGCGGACGAGGACGGTGGTCTGGCGGTCGGTGTGCGTCGCGGAGACGACGTGCTGGCCGGCCGGCAGCGTGTCGAGGTCGCGGCGCGGGCCGGAGAGCCGGTGGTGGGTGGCGAGCAGCGTCTCCACCTCGCCGATCACCCGGACCTGCGAGGCCACCAGCACGACGAGGTGGTCGCAGACCCGCTCGAGGTCGTTGACCAGGTGAGAGGACATCACGACGGACAACCCGTGCTCGGCGACGGCTTCCATCAGGTCCTGCAGGAACTCCCGGCGCGCCAACGGGTCCAGCGCGGCGACCGGCTCGTCGAGCAGCAGCAGCTCGGGCCGCTTGGCGATACCGATCGTGAGCGCCAGCTGGGCGCGCTGGCCGCCGGAGAGCTTGCCCGCGTGCTGCTTCGGGTCCAGCCCGAGCCGCTCGATGCGCTTTTCGGCCAGCGAGGCGTCCCAGCTCGGGTTGAGGTGGGCACCGAGCCGCAGGTGCTCCTCGATGGACAGTCCACTATAGACCGGGGTGTTCTGGGCGACGTAGCCCACCTTGGCCAGCTGCTCCGGGCCGCTGCCCGGCACCCCGCCACACACCTCGATCGTGCCGCTCGTCGGTTCCAGCATGCCGGCCGCGATGTTCAGCAGCGTCGACTTGCCGGCGCCGTTGGGCCCGACGAGCCCGGTGACGTGCCCGGCCTCGATCTCCAGCGTGCAGCCGGAAAGGGCTTGCTTGCGCCCGTACTTCTTGCCCAGCCCCTGGGCGGTCAGGACAGTCACGCTATGTCCTCTCTGGCGGAGTCGCGAAACGTGGACATCAATAAGGCTTCGATGCTCTCCTCTTCGAGACCCGCCTTGCGGGCCTGGGAAAGCCAGCGCCGCAGGTCGCGCCGCAGCGAGCCGAGCACGGCGAACGAGGCGCCGCCGTTCAGCGTCGCGGTGACGAACGTGCCGACGCCGGGGCGCGCCGCGACCAGCCCGTCGTGTTCCAGTTCGCGGTAGGCCTTGAGCACGGTGTTCGGGTTGATCGCGAGGCTCGCGACGACGTCCTTGACCTTCGGGAGCTGGTCCCCCTCGGTGAGCAGGCCGAGGCGCAGCGCGTGCCGCACCTGCTGGACCAGCTGCTGGTACGGCGACAGGCCGGACCTCGCGTCCAGGTGGAACTCGATCATCGGCAACTCCATTTATCTAGTTACCTAGTACTATAGCTATGCCGGGGAGTCCGGCGCCAGAGATCTTTTTCGGGCGGACGATCAACCTCGCCGCCTCCTCGCCCGTCTGAGGTGGCGAACTGATCGTGTACCTCTCCGAAGGGATTTTCCGTTGCGTCGATTTTCTGGGGGAGGCATCGTGCGCGGCGTCGTCGTCGCGCTCGGGGTCTCGATGGCCGTTGCGGCGGGACCGGCGGTCGCGTCCGCGGCTCCGGCCGCCATCGACAAAGTGCCGACGCCGCAGCTGAACTGGGCCGACTGCGCGGACGGCTTCCAGTGCGCCAAGGCTTCGGTGCCGCTGGACTACGACCGGCCGTCCGGTGCGAAGATCGACCTCGCGCTCATCAAGCTGCCCGCCACCGATCCCCAGCACCGGATCGGCTCGCTCTTCGTCAACTTCGGCGGCCCCGGCGCGTCCGGGCTGCAGCGGCTGCGGGAGCGCGGCAAGTGGCCGTGGCTGTTCTCCGACGCGCTGCGCGCGCGGTTCGACCTGGTCTCGTGGGATCCGCGCGGGATCGCCGACAGCGCCGCCGTCCGGTGCTTCGGCTCCGTCGACGAGCAGCAAGCCTTCTTCGGCTCGTTCCCGGAGATGCCGGGCGACCCGAGCGGCAACGCGGCCTTCTACGCCAAGTCGAAGGAGCTCGCCGACCGGTGCGCGGCGAAGGCCGGCCCGATCCTCGAACACGTCTCCACCGCCAACACCGCGCGTGACCTGGAACTGCTGCGCCGCGCGGTCGGCGACCCGAAGCTCAACTACCACGGCATTTCCTACGGGACGCAGCTCGGCGCGACCTACGCGAACCTGTTCCCGAACCGGATCCGGGCGATGGTGTTCGACGGCACCATGGACTTCGCCGGCAACTCGACCGGCCAGAACGGCAACGGCAAGAGCGTCCCGCTGGACACCCGCCAGGACGTCGCCACCGGCATCGCGCAGACCTTCGAGCAGTTCCTGCGGCTGTGCACGGAAGCCGGCCCGAAGTGCGCGTTCTCCTCGGGGGACCCGAAGGCGAAGTGGGCGGCGTTGACGGCCCGCGCGAAGCAGGCGCCGATCGTCAGCGACGGCGAGACGTGGACCTACTCGGGCATCATCAACGCCGCGGCCGACCTGTCGGACTCGCGGGGCTGGCCGGACATCGCCGCGCTGCTGCAACGGCTTTACGACGCCCCGGCCACGCCGGCCCGGCGCTCGGCCGCCGTCGCCGTCGCCGGCGAGCAGTACTCCTCGAACCGCACCGAGGCGTTCAACGCCATCCAGTGCAGCGACAGCGACGTGCCGACCGACCCGGCGGTCTACAGCCGGTACGCCGAGTCGGAAGACCAGCGCGTGCCGTACTTCGGGCGGATCGCGGTGCTGGACATGATGAGCTGCGCGTACTGGAAGGCGAAGGACACCGACCGGTTCACCGGCCCGTGGAACCGCCCGACGTCGGCGGAGATCCTCGTGCTGAACAACCGCTACGACCCGTCCACGCCGCTGCCCGGCGCGCGCGACGGCGCCGCGGAACTGGCGCGGGCGCGGGTGTTCGTGACCGAGGGCTACGGCCACTCGTCGATGTACGTGCCGAGCACGTGCACCGAGCAGGTCAAGAGGGATTACCTGATCTCGGGGACCTTCCCCGCGGCGGGCAAGACCTGCGCGATCGACGCCAGCCCGTTCGCGGGCTGACCCCGATCACGGCGGGCCGCACCGTCGCCGGTGCGGTCCGCCGCTACGAAGGCCGCGAGGACACGGACCTTGCGTTCCCAGGTCGGCACGGCCGGCACGTGGTAGCCGCGGTGCATGAGCCACGCCGGGGGTCCTTTGCGGACGATCCGGTTGTACTGGAAGATCCCGCGCACCCGCCCGGCGTGCTGGGCCAGGCTGATCACCCCGCACACCCGGCGCGGGTCGGCGCGGTCGACGACCAGGGCCTGGGTGACGTGGCCGGCCGCGACCTTGTTGGCGATCTCGCGCAGCGTGTCGTCGGGGTGGCACGTCGCGAGGGCCGCCGTGGTCGCGTCGGCGACGGTCCGGCTTTCGCGGCCGAGGAGCGCGTGGCGGGTCGTGACACCGGCCAAGCGGTGCGCGCCGTCCACCACGGGGTAGAGCGTGGCGTGGCGGGTGTGCGACAGCGTCTCGTCCACCGGCTCGTCGCGGCCGAGGACGACCGGGTTGGCCGTCATCACTTCGTGCGCGAACAGTGAACTATCGAGGTCAAGCCGAGGTCCGCTGGAGTGGCCCGGTTCACCTCGCCGATGCTTGCGTGCGGGCCGTAGCTGGGCGAACACGCGCGGATCGTGCGCCGGATGATCTCGCCCGGGTGAGCTGCGCCCGCCCGGCTTGACAGCGGGCCCGCTCGTCTCGCAGTATGCGAACAAGTGTTCGATAAGTGTTCTGGGTTCGCCTGTGGCTTCCTCACGCGGGTGTCTCCGGTGCGAGTACGTGGTGCTGGAGGTGGGTGGTGGCGGTACCGGAGGCGCTGGCCGGGCTCACGGCGATACCGGGGGTGGGCACGGCGGCGCAGTTGCGCGAGCCGGCCCCGGACGCGGAGCTGCTGGCCGGGCTCACGGCGATACCGGGGGTCGGCACGGCGGCGCAGTTGCGCGAGCCGGGCCCGGATGCGGAGCTGCTGGCGGTCCTGCCCCCGCTGGCGGCCCTCCTCCCCGGCGGTGGCCTCCGCCGCGGCAGCACGGTCGCGGTCCGCGGAGCGAGGTCCCTGGTCCTCGCCCTGCTGGCGGCGGCCACCCGCAACGGTTCCTGGGCGGCGGTGACGGGCCTCCCGGACCTGGGCCTGGCCGCGGCGGCGGAACTCGGCGTCGACCTGGAGCGGATCGCCCTGGTCCCGGACCCGGGAGCGGAGCTGGTACCGGTGGTCTCGGCGTTGGTGGACGGATTCGACGTGGTGGTCCTCGGCCCGGCCCGCGGGCTGGCCCCGGAGACGGCCCGCCGCTTGGCGGGCCGGGTCCGCAACCGCGGAACGGTCCTGCTGGCGGCGGGCCCCTGGCCGGGCGCGGACCTGGAGCTGCAGGTATCGGGCCGCCGCTGGCACGGCCTGACGCAGGACGGGTACGGGCATTTGAAAAGCCGCGAGGTCCTGGCGACGAGCCGGGGGAGGGGAGCGGCGGCGCGGCCGAGGACGGTGCCGTTGCAGCTACCGGGCCCGGAAGGAGCGCTGGCGGGTGGCGCGGCACCGCCGCGGCGGCTGGTCGAGGTGGCGGGGTGAGGTGCGGTACGGGCGCGCCCACGCGGCTGCGCCGCCCTTCGCGCCCGGCCGACCGGGCGCACCGCGGCCTGCGGCTTGGTGGGCCGGTGCCCTGTGAGCTGCGGCCTGCCGGCCAAGTCCGGCGCGGGTTGCGGGCTGGTGGGCCGGTGTGCGGCGGGGTGCGGCTTGGCGGCCGGGTGCGCGGCGGGTGGTGGCCTGCCGGCCGGGCCCGCGACGGGCTGCGGCCTGCCGGCCGGATGCGCTGCGGCCTGCGGGCTGCCGGCCGGATGCGCTGCGGCCTGCGGGCTGCCGACTGGGCGCGGCTTGGCGGCCGGGCGCGCCGCGGGTTGCGGGCTGGTGTGCTGATGTGCGGCGGGGTGCGGCTTGCCGGCCGGGCGCGGTTCGCCGATCGGGCGGGCTGCAGTGATGCGTACCGGGCGCGCCAGCGACGGCCGCGGCTTTGTGATGCCTCCTCAGTCACGCGTGATGCCCGTTGCGTGGCATCCGGGAATGGCTGACGCGTCACGGCTGCTTGTCCTGTGGTGTCCCGACTGGCCGGTCGTCGCCGCTGGGGCGGTGGCTGGTACTTTGCCCGGCTTGGCCGCTGCCGTTTTCTCCGGTAATCGTGTTGTTGCCTGCTCTGCTGCCGCTCGGCGGGGTGGGGTTGGGCGGGGGATGCGGCGGCGGGATGCGCAGGCCCGGTGTCCGGAACTCGTTGTGCACCAGCACGATCCCGATCGGGACGCCCGGCTCTTCGAACCCGTTGCCGCCGCCGTGGAGGCGCAGGCCGTCGGGGTCGAGGTGGTGCGGCCCGGGATCGTTGCCGTGCCCGTCGACGGGGCCGCCGGGTACTTCGGCGGGGAAGGCGCCCTCGCCGAGCTGCTCATCGACGAGGTTGCCGCCCGGGCCGGTGTCGAATGCCAGGTCGGAGTGGCCGATGGGCTGTTCGCCGCGACCCTCGCCGCGCGGCGGGCCGCCCTCGTTCCGCGCGGGGGGACCGCCGCTTTTCTCGCGCCGCTGCCGATCACCGAACTGAACCAGCCCGGCGACGAGCGCGGGGAGCTCGTCGACCTGCTCAAACGGCTCGGCCTGCGCACCCTCGGCGCCTTCGCCGCGCTGACCGAACGTGACGTCGCCGGCCGCTTCCCGAAGGACGCCGTCCTCGCCCACCGGCTCGCCCGTGGCCTCTCCGAACGGCCGCCGCTGCGTCGCGTCCTGCCACCCGACCTGGCGGTCACCGAGACCTTCGAGACGCCGCTGGCCAGGGTCGACGAAGCCGCCTTCGTCGCGAAGACGCTCGGCGAGCGCTTCTTCGCCGGGCTGGCGAACCACGGCCTCGCCTGCACGCGCCTGGCCATCGTCGCGGTGACCGAAGCCGGCGAAGAACGCGTGCGCGTGTGGCGGTGCGCCGAGCCCCTCACGGCCCGCTCGACGGCGGACCGCGTGCGGTGGCAGTGCGAAGGCTGGCTCACCGCCCGCGACCGGCCCACGGCGGGGATCGTCCGGCTGCGCCTCGACCCCGAAGAGGTCGTCGGCGGGCAGGCGTTGCAGCTGCAGCTCGGCTCGGTCGGCCGGGACGCCGACGCTGCCGAGCGAGCCGCCCGCGCGCTGGTCCGGATCCAGGGCCTGCTGGGCCCGGACGCGGTCGTCACCCCCCTGCTGGACGGCGGCCGCGGCCCGGCCGAGCGCGTCCGCCTGATCCCGTGGGGCGAGCCGCGCCGCCCGCTGGCCGCCGACCGCCCGTGGCCGGGCCGGCTGCCCGCGCCCTCGCCGACGGTCGTGCCCCGCCGCCCGATGCCGGCGGAGGTGCTCGACGCGGTCGGTGACGTGGTCCGCTGCACGGCCCGCGGCGAACTCGGCTACCCGCCGTCGACGGTGGCGGTCGACGGCGGCCCGCCCCGCCGGGTCCTCGGCTCGGCGGGACCGTGGGTGGTCCACCCGGCATTGCCGTCCCGCCGCGCCGAGCGGCCGCTCGTGCGGCTGCAGGTGGTGCTGGAAGGCGACGCCGACGGCGAAATCGCGCTGCTGCTCACGGCTCCGATCGGGGACAGTCCACAGTGGATGGTCGAGGGTGGTTACGACTAGGGCGGCTCAGCCGGAGCCGCCAGCATCGCGTTGTCGGTCATAGTTCGAGAATACCGGCTCTCGAACACCTGTCATCACACGAAAAGGTGACTCGACCCGAAAGAGTGAGAGCGCGTCACCGAAAGAAACCATTCCCCGGAAAAGATCCCCACATCGGAAAGAGCCGTCAGACTTCCGGCCGATCGACGCGTCCCCCGACCAGCGCATATAACCGAAAGACGCGCGGGGAAAGGAGAAACGACGTGGCCGGTTCGACCGTTCTGCTGGCGTTGAACGACATCCCGCCGGGGTCGGTGCTCGACGCCCAGCTGGCCGAAATCCGCGCGCACCTCGCCGAAGACGGCCACGACGTCGTGCGGGCCGGCACCGACGACGACGCCCTCGCCCTCGTGCAGAGCCGGGCCGACCTCACCGCCGCCCTCGTCAGCTGGGACCTCGGTGACGGGGAAGCCGTGCTGAAGGCCCTGGTCGGGCGGTTCACCCGGCTGCCCGTCTTCCTGGTCACCGCCTCCGCGTCGGTCGACGACCTCCCGCTGTGGGTTTCCGAAGTCATCTGCGGGTACGTCTGGCTGCTGGAAGACACCCCCGGGTTCATCGCCGGGCGGATCGGGGTGGCCGCCCGGCGGTACCGGGACGAAATCCTGCCGCCGTTCTTCCGGGAACTGCGGCGGTTCGACGACACCCACGAATACTCGTGGCACACCCCCGCCCACGCCGGCGGGGTCGCGTTCCTCAAATCCCCCGTCGGGCGGGCGCTCTTCGACTACTACGGGGAACGGCTGTTCCGCACCGACCTCTCGATCTCCGTGGCCGAACTCGGGTCGCTGTTCGAACACACCGGGCCGATCGGCGACGCCGAGCGCAACGCCGCCCGGATCTTCGGCGCCGACCTCACGTACTTCGTGCTGCACGGCGACTCCACCGGCGACCGCATCGCGCTGCACGCCAGCGTGGCCACCGACGAACTCGTGCTCGTCGACCGCAACTGCCACAAGGCGATCTACCACGGCCTGACGCTGACCGGCGGCCGGCCCGTCTACCTCGTGCCCACGCGCAACGGCTACGGGCTGATGGGCCCGATCCCGCCCGCCGCGCTCACCCGCGAAGCCGTCGGCGAGCTCGTGCCGCGCAGCCCGCTCGCCGCCGATGCTGCCGCGCCCGATCCGGTGTACGCCGTCATCACCAACTCGACCTACGACGGCCTGTGCTACGACGCCGTGCGGGTGGCCGAACTCCTCGGCGCCAGCGTGCCGCGGCTGCACCTGGACGAGGCGTGGTTCGCCTACGCCCGGTTCCACCCGCTCTACGCCCGCCGCTTCGGCATGGCCGTCGACGGCGACGCCGTGCCCGACGCCGTGCGGCCCACCGTGTTCAGCACGCAGTCCACGCACAAGCTGCTCGCCGCGATGTCGCAGAGCGCGATGCTGCACGTCAAGAACTCGCCGCGGGCGCCGGTCGAGCACCGGCAGTTCAACGAGACCTTCATGATGCA
The DNA here is from genome assembly GCF_002904295.1 of Amycolatopsis sp. CA-128772. Classification (GTDB taxonomy): domain Bacteria; phylum Actinomycetota; class Actinomycetes; order Mycobacteriales; family Pseudonocardiaceae; genus Amycolatopsis. The sequence continues at coordinate 80,325 of NZ_PPHG01000052.1, read as the reverse complement.
CGCGACCACCTCGCCGCTGTACCCGATGATCGCCGGGCTCGACGTCGCCGCCGGCATGATGGACGGGCCCGGCGGGCGGTGGCTGGTCGACGAGGCCGTCACCGAAGCCATCCGGTTCCGGCAGGCGGTGGCCCGCATCGGCCGCCGCATCGCCGCGGCCGGGGACCGGCCCGCCTGGTTCTTCGGCACCTGGCAGCCGGACGAGGTCGACGACCCGCGCACCGGGCAGCGCCACGTCTTCGCCGACGCCCCGCTGGACCTGCTGCGCACCGAAACCGCCTGCTGGGGTCTCGAACCGGGCGCGGCCTGGCACGGCTTCCCCGGCTTGGAGGCCGGCTACTGCCTGCTGGACCCGGTCAAGGTCAGCGTCACCTGCCCGGGCACCGACGCCCGCGGCACCGCGGCCGAGCAGGGCATCCCGGCCCGGATCCTCACCGCCTACCTCGAGACGCGGCGCATCGTCGTCGAGAAGACCGACGCCTACACCTGCCTGATCCTCTTCTCCATGGGGATCACCAAGGGCAAGTGGGGCACGCTCGTCGACGGCCTCCTCGACTTCAAGTCGCTCTACGACGGCGGCGCGCGCCTCGCCGACGTCCTGCCCGCCCTGGCCGGCGCCCACCCCGCCCGCTACGACGACCTCACCCTGCGGGACCTGTGCGACCAGATGCACGCCCACCTGCGCAAGAGCGACCTGATCCCGCTGCTCGACGCGGCCTTCACGCACCCGCCGCGTCCCGAGCTCACGCCCGCGCAGACGTACCAGCGGCTGCTGCGCGGCGGCACCGAGCCGGTCCGCCTCGCCGAACTCGCCGGCCGCACGGTCGCCACGCAGGTCGTCACCACACCGCCGGGCATCCCGGTCCTGATGCCGGGCGAGAACGCCGGCGGGCACGACGAGCCCACGCTGCGGTACCTGCGGGCGCTGGAGGACTTCGACCGCCACTTCCCCGGGTTCCCCAGCGAAACCCACGGCGTCACGCGCGGCCCGGACGGCGACTACCGGATCACCTGCCTCCGCGCCCGGTGATCGTTGTGACGGAGCCGACTTCACACCGTCCACAGTTGACACCGCGGGCGTCCCGACGCAGGATCGGACCACAGCAGTAGTACGTGTGTTCGAACAGTAGTCGCTGGCTTCCCCACAGCGAAATCCGTGGTGGGAGCCGGCTTTGGCGTTCAACAATCCACGCGTGCCGTGGTCCGAAGTGGAGCGGATCGCCTCCGGGCGCCCGCCCGTGCCCGGGGACGGCAGCGACGCCCCGGCGTGGTCGCGCAAACGCGAAGGGTATCCCGGCGCGCCACCCGACCTGGCGGAGCGCCGGGGGCGCGACGACGGCGGCGACCGGATCCGGGCGCCCTACGCCGAGCTGCACGTCCACTCCAACTTCAGCTTCCTCGACGGCGCGAGCCACCCCGAGGCGCTCGTCGAGGAGGCCGCGCGGCTCGAGCTCGACGCGCTCGTCCTCACCGACCACGACGGCATGTACGGCGCCGTGCGGTTCAACGACGCCGCGCGGGCACTCGGCGTACGGGTCGGGTTCGGGGCCGAGCTCTCGCTGGGGCTGCCCGGCCCGCAGGCCGGCGTGCCCGATCCGGCCGGGTCGCACCTGCTGGTGATCGCCCGGCAGCAGACCGGCTACCACCGGCTGTGCCGGGTCATCTCCCGCGCCCAGCTGGCCGGCGGGGAGAAGGGGCGGCCCGTCTACGACTTCGACGAGCTGGCCGACGAGCTGGCCGGGCACGTCGTCGTCCTCACCGGCTGCCGCAAGGGCGCCGTCCGGCAGGCGCTCGCGCACCAGGGCCCGGCCGCCGCGCGGGCCGAGCTCGCCCGGCTCGTGGACCGGTTCGGGCGGTCGCACGTCGCCGTCGAGCTGATCGACCACCGGCAGCCCCAGGACGACACGGCCAACGACCTGCTGGCCGCGCTGGCCAAGGACCTCCGGCTGCCGACGATCGTGTCCAACAACGTGCACTACGCCCGCCCGGACGACGCCGTCGTGGCCGCCGCGGTCGCCGCCGTCCGGGCCCGGCGGCCGGCCGAGGAGCTCGAGGGGTGGCGGCCGCCCTCGGGGCAGGCGTTCCTGCGGTCCGGGATGGAACAGCGGCGCCGCTTCGAACGCCGTTACCCCGGGGCCGTCGGGCGGGCCGCCGTCCTGGGCGTCGAAGTGGCGTTCGACCTGCAGCTGGTCGCGCCGGACCTGCCGCCGTTCCCGGTGCCCGCCGGGCACGACGAGATGTCCTTCCTGACCGAGCTGACCCGGCGGGGCGCGGCGAAGCGCTACGGGCCGCGGGAGGGCAACCCGAAGGCCTACGCCCAGCTCGACCACGAGCTCGCCGTCATCGAGCAGCTCGGCTTCCCCGGCTACTTCCTCGTCGTGTGGGACATCGTCCGGTTCTGCCGGGAGGCGGACATCCTCTGCCAGGGCCGCGGCTCGGCGGCGAACTCCGCGGTCTGCTACGCGCTGGAGATCTGCCACGCCGACCCGGTCAGGTGGAACCTGCTGTTCGAGCGGTTCCTCGCGCCGGAGCGGGACGGGCCGCCGGACATCGACGTCGACATCGAGTCCGGCCGCCGCGAGGAGGCCATCCAGTACGTCTACGAGAAGCACGGCCGGTTCCACGCCGCGCAGGTCGCCAACGTCATCACCTACCGGGCGCCCTCGGCGATCCGCGACGCCGCCAAGGCGCTCGGCCACAGCCCCGGGCAGCAGGACGCCTACGGCAAGCTCGTGGACCGCTGGGGCGGGGTCGCCGCGACCAGGCAGCAGGCCGCCGGGGCGATCCCGGACGACGTCCTCGAGCTGGCCGCGCGGATCGAGGACTTCCCGCGCCACCTCGGCATCCACTCCGGCGGCATGGTCATCTCGAAGCAGCCGGTGTCCGAAGTGGTCCCGGTCGAGTGGGCGACCATGAAGGACCGCAGCATCCTGCAGTGGGACAAGGACGACTGCGCCACCGTCGGCCTGGTCAAGTTCGACCTGCTCGGCCTGGGCATGCTCTCGGCGCTGCACCACATGCTGGACCTCGTGGCCGAGCACCACGATTCCGCCGTGGACATCGGGAAGCTCGACCTGGCCGACCCGGCGGTCTACGACATGCTCTGCGAAGCCGACGCCGTCGGAGTGTTCCAGGTGGAGTCCCGCGCTCAGCTGGCCACGCTGCCGCGGCTGCGGCCGCGGAAGTTCTACGACCTCGTCGTCGAAGTGGCGCTGATCCGGCCCGGCCCCATCCAGGGCGGCTCGGTGCACCCCTACATCCGGCGCCGCCGCGGTGACGAGGAGTGGGAGCACGCGCACCCGCTGCTGGCCGCGTCCCTGGACCGCACCCTCGGCGTGCCGCTGTTCCAGGAGCAGGTGATGCAGATGGCCGTCGACGTCGCGAGCTTCACCCCGGCCGAAGCCGACCAGCTCCGCCGGGCGATGGGCGCCAAGCGGTCCAGCGCGAAGATGAAGGCGCTGATGGCCCGGTTCTTCGCCGGCTGCGCCGCCAACGGCCTCGACCGCGAGCTCGCCACCCGGATCTTCGAGCAGATCCACGCCTTCTCCGGCTACGGCTTCCCCGAAGCGCACTCGATGTCCTTCGCGCTCCTGGTGTACGCGAGCGCGTGGTTCAAGCGCTACTACCCGGCCGCGTTCTGCGCCGGGCTGCTGCGCGCCCAGCCGATGGGGTTCTACAGCCCGCAGTCACTGGTCGCCGACGCCCGCCGCCACGGCGTGCACGTCCGCGAACCCGACATCAACACCAGCCTCGCCCACGCCACCCTCGAACCCGATCCCGGAAGCACCGGCGGGGTCGCGCTCCGGCTCGGCCTCGCCGGGATCCGCCACCTCGGCGACGACATCGCCGAGGAGATCGTCGCCGAACGCGACGCCCACGGCCCGTACGCGAGCATCGGCGACCTGACCCGCCGGGTGCCGCTGAAGAAGAACGTGGCCGAGGCGCTGGCCACGGCCGGCGCGTTCAGCGGGTTCGGCGGCGACCGGCGCCAGGACCTGTGGGCCGCCGGCGCGGCCGCGGCCACCCGGCCCGGCCACCTGCCCGGCCTGGCCCCGGGGCTCGACGCGCCGGCGTTGCCCGGGATGACGCGGCTGGAGGTGACGGCGGCGGACCTGTGGGCCACCAGCGTGTCCCCCGACAGCCACCCGGTGGAGTACCTGCGCGAAATCCTCGACGAGCGCGGCGCGCTCACCGTCGCCGAGCTCATGCGCGCCGAGGACGGGACGCGCGTCTGGGTCGGCGGCGCGGTCACCCACCGGCAGCGGCCCGCGACGGCGGGCGGGATCACCTTCCTGAACCTCGAAGACGAGACCGGGATGGCCAACGTCGTCGTCTCGGAAGGGCTGTGGCACCGGCAGCGGCTCGTCGCCCGCACCAGTTCCGCGTTGCTCGTGCGCGGGCGGGTGCAAGCCGCCGAAGGGGTTGTCACGCTCGTCGCCGACCGCCTCGAAAACCTCGAACTCCCGATGCGGGGCGGGCCTTCCCGAGACTTTCGTTGACTTCCGCGACGCCCGGTGGTTCTCTCGCTGAGAGCGCTCCCAGTCATCCGTTCGTGCCCGACGAAGTGAGGATGGACCTTCATGACAGCTCGACGTCTGCGCTGGGCAGCGTGGCCGGTGATCGCCGTGCTCGCCGCGGCGGTGGGGGGAACGGGGGCCACCGCCGGGGCGGCGACCACGCCCACGGCGACGGTCACCATCAACGCCCGGGCGGGGCTGGCCACCGTGCCGGACACCGGGATCGGCATCAACCATGCGGTGTGGGACAGCCAGCTGGGGACCGACGTGGTGGCCGACCTGTTCGGCGCGGCCGGCGTCCGCACGATGCGCTACCCCGGCGGGTCCTACGGCGACATCTACCACTGGAAGGACAACACCGCGCCGGGCGGGTACGTGGCGCCGAACACCGATTTCGACACCTTCATGGGCGGGGTCCGGCGGGCCGGTGCCCAGCCGATCATCATCGCCAACTACGGCACCGGCACACCGCAGGAAGCCGCGGACTGGGTGCGGTACGCCAACGTCACCAAGGGCTACGGCGTCAAGTACTGGGAGATCGGCAACGAGCTCTACGGGAACGGGCACTACGGGGCGAACTGGGAAGCCGACAACCACGCGGACAAGAGCCCGACGGCGTATGCCAACGGGGTTGTCGCCTACGCCGGCGCGATGAAGGCGGCCGACCCGGGCGTCAAGATCGGCGCCGTGCTGACCACGCCGGCGAACTGGCCGGACGGCATCGTCGGTTCCGGCGACACGGCCACCTGGAACCAGACCGTGCTGTCGATCGCGGGCCCGCACATCGACTTCGTCATCCTGCACTGGTACCCGACCGGCTCGACGGCGGCCGAAGCGCTGACCAAGCCGGAGCAGATCGACGACATGATCTACGCGGCGCGCGAGCAGATCACGCGGTACGCGGGCGCGAACGCCGGCCGGATCGGCATTTCGATGACCGAAACGAACACCCCGGTGGGCATGGACACCCAGCCCGGCGCGCTGTTCGCCGCCGACACCTACAGCTCGCTGCTGGAGAACGGCGTGTTCACCGTCGACTGGTGGGACACGCACAACGGCGGGACGAAACTGTCCACTGTGGCCGGTTACCCGGACTACGGCGACTCCGGCCTGCTCTCCAGCGCGACCTGCCTGGAGGGTGGCGCCTGCGAGCCCGCGCTCAACACGCCGTTCGCGCCCTACTACGGCCTGAAGCTGCTGAGCACGTTCGCGCGCCCGGGTGACCAGTACGTCCGGGCGGCCGCGGACGACCCGCTCGTCGGCGCGCACGCCGTCCGGCGGCCCAACGGCGACCTCGCCGTGCTGCTGCTGAACAAGGATCCCGATCAAGCCAGGATGGTGACCCTGGACTACGCGGGCTACACCCCGTCGGCCGCCGCCCCGCAGGTGTTCACCTTCACCAACGGCGCAACGGCCATCGCGGAATCGGCGACCGGGACGAGCGCATCCCAGACCCTGCCGCCGTACTCGCTGACCACGGTGGTGCTGCACCCGGCGACCGCGGCGTCCGGCGGCCCGGGCCGGCCGGGGCAGCCGTCCGGCACGGCCACCGACCGCACGGCGGCGATCAGCTGGCCGGCGGCGGCGCCCGGCGCCCACCCGATCGCGAAGTACGAGGTGTACCGGCAGGTCGGCGCGGTCAGCGAGCAGTGGGGCGAGACGACGGGCACGTCACTCGACGTCGGCAACCTGGTCCCGGGCACCAGGTACACGGTGAACGTGCTGGCGCGCGACACGGCGGGCAACGTGTCCGCGGCCTCCCCGCCGCTGACCATCACGACCGGCGCACCGGCGGCGAGCACCTGCACGGTCCGGATGACCGACGTGACGGACTGGGCGAGCGGTTTCGTGGGCGGCATCCACGTGACGGGCACCGGCGTGGTGGGGGACTGGACGTTGACGTTCAGCTGGCCGACAGCGCGCCAGCGGCTCACGGGCGGCTGGAACGGCACATGGGCCCAAAACGGCACGACGGTGACGGTGTCATCATCGGCACCCCCGGCGGCGGGGGTGGACGTGGGGTTCACCGCGGACTACACCGGGCCGAACATCCTCCCGGCGGCGTTCACCCTCAACGGGGTGCTCTGCGCGGCGGGCTGAGCACCGGGTGGGTGGCAGACCCTGCCACCCACCCCGGTTCACCGGCTTTCGACGCGCTCGCGGACCGCACGCAGTTCCTCGCCCACGACCGCCATCTGGGCGTCGACCGCCGCAGGGTCGGTGTCTTCGGGGAAGAACAGGCTGAAAATCAGCTCCGCGCCGGCCAGGTTCGGCACCACGCGGGTGAAGAGGCCCACGGTCGGCGCGTCGGCACTGACGACGTCGACCACCCCGTGGTCGGCCGCGACCCGGACGGCCACGCGTTGCGGGCCGCCTTCGGTCTGAACGTGCCAGATGTCGTCGTGGTCATGGTCGACCGCGGTGGCGAATCCCGGTGCCCACTCGGGGAAGTGACGCGGATCCGCCAGGTAGTCGAACACTCGTGTCGGAGGTGCAGCGATGGAGATGGTGCGGGTTTCGGCTCGGCCCAGTGTCATGGCCAAAACGGTACGCACCTGCTTATCATTTGTCCACGCGTAAGATCCGCCCGGTGACCGAGGACGACGATCTGGCGGCCCTCTGCGCCGGCGCGGGGAGAAGCTTGGCCGAAGCCGAGCGGCCGGTGCTGGACCAGCACGGGCTCTCGATGTGGCAGTACGTCGTACTGTCGGCATTGTCGGCCGGGGCGGTGCCCAGCCAGCTGGTCCTGGCCCAGCAGATCCGCTACGACAAAACCCGCTTGATAGCCCTCCTCGACACCCTCGAGGCGGCGGGCTTGGTGGCCCGCGAGCCTGACCCGGCCGACCGCCGCGCACGAGTGGTCCGGCTGACATCGGAAGGCAGCCGACGGCATGCGGCGGTCCGGGACGCGATCCGCGAGGTGGAGGAGCGGAAGCTGGCCGGGCTATCGCCGGAGACCCGGCGGCAGCTGCGGTCGGCCTTGGCGCACCTGGCGAATTCGGACTGACCCGGCAGCCGGCGGCGCAAGACCGGTGCTGGTACGGCCGAACCGGCAGCCGGCGGCGCAAGACCGGTGCTGGTACGGCCGAACCGGCAGCCGGCGGCGCAAGACCGGTGCTGGTACGGCCGAACCGGCAGCCGGCGGCGCAAGACCGGTGCTGGTACGGCCGAACTGGCGGCCGGCGGCGCAAGACCGGTGCTGGTACGGCCGAACTGGCGGCCGGCGGCGCAAGACCGGTGCTGGTACGGCCGAACCGGCAGCCGGCGGCGCAAGACCGGTGCTGGTACGGCCGAAC
>NZ_PPHG01000052.1:0-72384 GCF_002904295.1 Amycolatopsis sp. CA-128772 | reverse complement strand
GCCGGCGGCGCAAGACCGGTGCTGGTACGGCCGAACCGGCAGCCGGCGGCGCAAGACCGGTGCTGGTACGGCCGAACCGGCAGCCGGCGGCGCAAGACCGGTGGCTGGCATAGCCGAACCGGCGGCCGGCAGCGCAACCCGAGCAAGGACGTCACCAGACCTCCCCCGCCCCTCATCCCAGCGGCCCTTCAGTCGGCGCTCGGGTTTGTCAAGGCACGCTTTCCCGCCTTGACAAACCCGAGCGCCGACTGAAAATCCCACCGGAGGGGCGGGGGAGGTCGGACCCGCTTGGCTGCGGCAGAGAATTCACCCGCGGCAGATTCAAAAGCATGTCCTCGCCGGACAGGCAGGCTCTGGGATGACCATCCCGACCCGCTGCCATCTAGCGTTGCAGAGATGGGCCGCCGGGTGGTCATCCCGTCGCCTGATTGAGGCCTATCACTTTGAGCCGGGCCCGCAAGCTTGCGCTGTCCTGTTCACTGGCACCGTACGTTGCGGGCCCGGCTCGAAGTGATTTGACGGCCTCAGGCGACGGGATGACCACCCAGCTCCTCTGTCGGGGTCGGGTGGGCGCTCACGATCGGCGGATCAGCTCGTCCGCCACCCACTGCGCCACCCCCTCCGGGTACGGATTCGGCAGCCCCAGCACGAAATGCCCGAATCCCGCGCCCGCCGCTTCCGCGATCTTCCGCCGGGTCACCTCCGGCCGCTCGTAGTCCACCGGCAGGAAGATCGACCGCACGATCTCCGCCGGGTTGCGGCCGATCTCCTCGCAGTACCTGTCCAGCAACCGGCTTCGGCCGGCCAGGTCCTCGATGTCGCCGCCGCCCGGGATGTTCCAGAGGTTTGCGTGCTCCGCCACCACTCGCAGCGTCGCGCTCGCGCGGCCGCCGATCATGATCGGTGGGTGGGGGTGCTGGACCGGGCGGGGATTGCCGAACGCGCCGCTCAACGAAACATGCGATCCCGAGAAGTCGAACGGCGACGTGGATGTCCACAAGCGACGGATGACCGTGCACGCCTCCGCCAGTGCCGCCACCGCGTCCGCCTGGTCGTGGTACGGCAGGCCGTGGGCGTCGTACTCCCGGCGCGCCAGCGGGTGGCTCGGGCGGGAGCCCGCGCCGATGCCGAAGTCGAGGCGGCCGCCCGAGACGATGTCCACCGTGGTGGCGATCTTCGCCAGCATCGCCGGCGGGCGGAACCGGTTGCTCGTCACCAGCAGGCCGAGGCGGATCCGCGACGTCTGGGCCGCCAGGGCCGAAAGCAGGGTCCACCCCTCGAAGATCGGGCCGTCCGGGTCGCCGGCGATGGGCATCAGGTGGTCGAACAGCCACGCGTGCTCAATCTCCGGGACCGTGTCGGCTTCCCGCCATACGCGCACGATCTCGTCGTACCCCACCTGCTGGGGCGCGGTCATGATGCCGAAGCTCATCGACGCCTCCGCAGCGCCGGGTCGAGCAGGGCCGGCGGGGTGTCGAACTTCTCGTCCGGGGCCAGGTCGGTGCCCGGCGCGACGACGGCGTCGATCGCGTCGAGGACGTCGGCGGGCAGCACGGTGTCGGCCGCCGCGAGCTGGGACGTCAGGTGCTCCAGGGTCCGCGGGCCGATCAGCGCGCTCGTCACGCCGGGGTGCGCGGTGACGAAGCCGAGCGCGAGCTGGATCAGGGTCAGCCCGGCCTGCTCGGCGATCTTCGCCAGCTTCTCGACGGCGTCGAGCCGGGCCCGGTTGGCCGGGACGCCGAGGTCGAAGCGCTGCGGCAGGACCTTCGCGCGGTTGCCGCCGATCTCCCGGCCCGCGCGGACCGCCCCCGACAGCCAGCCCGACGCCAGCGGGCTCCACGCGAGCACGCCCATCCCGTACTCCTCGGTCACCGGCAGCACGTGGGCTTCGATGCCGCGCTGCAGGATCGAGTAACTGGGCTGCTCGGTGACGTACCGGCCGAGGCGGTGCTCGCGCGCCGCCCACTGCGCCTGGACGATGCGGTACGCCGGGAAGGTCGACGACCCGAAGTAGCGGATCTTGCCCGCCCGCTGCAGGTCGGTCAGCGCGGAAAGCGCTTCCTCGTCGCTCGTCGCCGGGTCCCAGCGGTGGATCTGGTAGAGGTCGACGTGGTCGACGTCCAGGCGGCGCAGGCTGTCCTCGAGCGCGCGGACCAGCCAGCGGCGCGAGTTGCCGCGGTGGTTGCGCTCCTCGCCCATCGGCATGGTCGCCTTCGTGGCCAGCACGAGGTCGTCGCGGCGGCCGGCGATCGCCCGGCCGACGAGCTGCTCCGACTCGCCCTGGCCGTACATGTCGGCGGTGTCGATCAGGTTGACCCCGCCGTCGAGCGCGGCGTCGACGATGGCGGTGGCCTCGTCCTGGGTGACGCTCCCGATCGCCCCGAAGTTCATCGCGCCGAGCGCGAGGGTGCTGACCTGGACGCCGGTGCGGCCCAAGGTGCGGTACTGCATGGGAAGTGCCTCCGTGTGGCATCATGAGCAACCGGAACGTTGCTCCGCTAACGATACGGAACATTGTTCCGCTTAGCAACCGGGAGGATCGTGTGGGCGAACCCAGGCCCAAGCGGGCGGATGCCCGGCGCAACGAAAAGACGTTGCTGGACGCGGCGGCCGCGGTCTTCGTCGCGTCCGGCGTGGACGCGCCGGTGCGTGACATCGCGGCGAAGGCCGGCGTCGGGATGGGCACGATCTACCGCCACTTCCCGACCCGGGCGGACCTCGTCATCGCCGTCTTCCGGCACCAGGTGGACGCCTGCACGGAGGCGGGACCGGCCCTGCTGGCCGCGAACAGCTCGCCGTACGCCGCGCTGGCGCAGTGGATCGACCTGTTCGTCGACTTCCTGGTGACCAAGCACGGGCTCGCCGGGGCGCTCCAGTCGGACAACGCCGGTTTCGAATCGCTGCACGCGTACTTCCTCGACCGGCTCGTGCCGGTGTGCGCCGAGCTGCTCGACGCCGCCACCGCGGCCGGCGAGATCCGGGCCGAGGTGGCGCCCCTGGACCTCATGCGCGGGGTCGGCAACCTCTGCATCGGCGCGGACGACCCCCGGTACGACGCGCGCCGGATGGTGAAGGTCCTCGTCGCGGGCCTGCGGTGCGGCACGATGGGCGCATGACGGCGTGGCGGGAGTTCGAAGCGGCGGAGCGGGAGTTCGCCCGGCGGGTGCGTGCCCTGTTCGACGCGCACAAGCACAAGACGATCGCGACCCTGCGGGCCGACGGGTCGCCGCGGATCTCCGGGATCGAGACGGCCTTCGAGGACGGTGAACTCGTCTTCGGTTCGATGCCGCACGCCCGGAAGGGCGCCGACCTGCGCCGGGACCCGCGGTTCGCGCTGCACAGCGCGACGGTCGACCCCGTCGAAGGCGCGGAGGCGCAGTGGCCCGGGGAGGCGAAGATCGCCGGGCGGGCGCGCACCGGGGACGGTGAGCGGTTCGAGGCCGACGTCGCCGAGGTCGTGCACACCCACCTCAACGAGGCGGCGACGCTGCTGGTCGTCGAGTGGTGGACGCCCGCGGGCGGGCTGCGCAGGGTCGGGCGCGAATAGCCCGGAACTCGCCGAACCGGGCGCAGCTGTCTCCGTCGATTGAATGGGTGGCCGACTTCCGGCCCGGCTGAGGGCTACTCCACGGTGACGGACTTGGCCAGGTTGCGCGGCTTGTCGATGTCGTAGCCCAGGGTCAGCGCGGCGTGGTAGGCGAGCAGCTGCAACGGGATGGTCAGCAGGATCGGGTCGAGCTCCGGCTCGGTCTTGGGCACCACGATCCGCGGGACGTCGAGCTCGCCGAAGTCGACGCTTTCGTGGGTCACCGCCAGTACCGCGCCGCCGCGGGCCCGGATCTGCTGCACCGCGGCCAGGTTGCGCTCGGTCAGCTCGTCCGCCGGGACGACGGCGACCGTCGGGAGCGCCTCGTCGATCAGGGCCAGCGGGCCGTGCTTGAGCTCGGAGGTCTGGTACGCCTCGGCGTGGCGGTAGGAGATCTCCTTGAACTTCTGCGCGCCCTCCCGGGCCACCGGGTAGCCGCGGACGCGGCCGACGAAGAACAGGCTGTTCGCGGCGGCCACGCTCTTCGCGTGCTCGGCGATTTCCGGTTCGCCGTCCAGCACGGACTGGATCTGGCCGGGCAGCGCGCGGATCGCGGTGATGATCCGCTGACCGTCCGCATTGGACAGGTCGCGGACCCGGCCGAGCGAGAGCGCGATCAGCGCGAAGCCGACGGCCATGTTGGTCAGCGCCTTGGTCGACGCGACCGCGATCTCCGGACCGGCGTGCAGGTACACGCCGCCGTCGCAGGCACGGGCGATCGTCGAGCCGACTACGTTGACCAGGCCGACGACGCGGCCGCCCTTGCGCTTGATCTCCTCCACGGCGAAGGCGGTGTCGATCGTCTCGCCGGACTGGCTGACCGCGATGTAGAGCGTGTCGGCTTCGATGATCGGGTTGCGGTAGCGGAACTCGGACGCGGCCTCGGCGTCGGCCGGGATCCGGGCCAGCTCCTCGATCATCGTCGCGCCGATCTGCCCGACGTAGTAGGCCGAGCCGCAGCCGAGGATCTTCACGCGGCTGAACCCGCGCAGCTCGCGCGGGCTCAGGTTGAGCCCGTCGAGGCGGGCGACGCCGAACCGGTCGTCGAGGCGGCCGCGGATCATCCGCGCCACGGAGTCCGGCTGCTCCTGGATCTCCTTGGCCATGTAGTGCGGGTAGCCGCCCAGGTCGAGGTCTTCGGCGGCGATGTCGATCTCGGTGGCCGGCTTGGTCGTGTCGCTCTCGTCGACGGTGAAGGTGCGGTAGCCGGTGGCGAAGACGGTGGCGAACTCGCCGTCGTCGAGGTGCGCGACCTGCGAGGTGTGCCGGACGAGCGCGGCGAGGTCGCTGGCGACGAACATCTCGCGCTCGCCGACGCCGATGATCAGCGGCGAGCCGTTGCGCGCGATCACGAGGCGGTCCGGGTGTGCGGAGTCGGTGACGGCGATCGCGTACGTGCCGGTGATCCGCGAGACCGCTTCGACGACGGAGTCTTCGAGGGTGTCGGCGGCCGAGCGCGCGATCAGGTGGGCGAGGACCTCGGTGTCGGTCTCCGACGTGAGCGTGACGCCGGCGTCGGCGAGCTGGGCGCGCAGGGCGTCGGCGTTGTCGATGATGCCGTTGTGGACGACGCTGATGCGGCCGTCCTCGGACGTGTGCGGGTGTGCGTTGGCCTCCGACGCCGGCCCGTGGGTGGCCCAGCGGGTGTGGCCGATGCCGACCTTGCCGGTGAGCCGCTTGGGCAGCGCCGCGGCGAGGTTCCGCACCCGCCCGACGACCCGGTGGACCTGGGTGTTCTTCGTGCCGAGCACGGCGATCCCGGCCGAGTCGTAGCCGCGGTACTCCAGCCGTGTCAGGCCTTCGAGCAGGATGGGGGCGGCGTTCTGGCCGCCGATGTAGCCGACGATTCCGCACATGGGCGAACCTTTCTAGCCGTAGACGATGCGGCGCAGCTGCCGCTGCGACAGGACGGGCGCGGCCACCAGCCGGCCCCGCAGCTCGGCGGCGATCAGCGGGAAGATCTCGGGGTTCTTCCGGCCCTCGGCCTGCAGCTCGGTGTGCCGGCGGCGGACGTAGGCCTCGGTGGGCGTCCGGTAGAAGGCCAGGACGTCGTCGACGACCCGGGCCGCCACCCCCGGCGGCAGCCCGGTGGACGCGGCCACGCGCTCGACGATGTCGGTCTCCTCCACGCCGGCCATCATGCCCGTTCGCGCGCCGAACCCCAAATTCTTGCCCGAAATCGGGCAAGATCTAATTGGTTGGACAGGCCTGCCGGCGCCGGGACAGGGTGGAGGGCGTGGAGCAAGCAGCCATCTGGGACGCCGAAACGGCCGAGCGCTACGACACGCCGGGCCGCGGCATGTTCGCCCCCGAGGTCGTCGGACCCGCGGTGACGCGCCTGGCCGCGCTCGCGGACGGCGGCCGGGCGCTGGAGTTCGCCATCGGCACCGGGCGCATCGGCGTCCCGCTCGCCGAGCGCGGGGTGCCCGTCACCGGCATCGAGCTGTCCGAGCCGATGCTGGCCCGGCTGCGGGCCAAAGCCTCGCTCCCGGTCGTCGTCGGGGACATGGCGACGGCCACCGCGCCCGGCCGGTTTTCGCTGGTCTACCTGGTCTACAACACGATCTCGAACCTGCTGACCCAGGACCAGCAGGTCGAGTGCTTCCGCAACGCCGCCCGCCACCTGGACCCGGGCGGCCGGTTCGTGGTCGAGCTGGGCGTCCCCGAGCTGCGGCGGCTCCCGCCCGGGCAGGACGCGCTGGTCTTCCACGCCGATTCCGGGTACGTCGGCGTGGACACCTACGACACCGTGCGCCAGCACCTGGTGTCCCACCACTTCACGTTCGGCGACGGCCGGCAGGCGCGGGTGGGCCGCTCGCCGCACCGCTACGTCTGGCCGGCCGAACTCGACCTGATGGGCCGGCTGGCGGGGTTCGAGCTGGAGTCCCGGCACGCGGACTGGGCCGGCGCGGAGTTCACCACGGAGTCGGGATCGCACGTGTCGGTGTACCGGCTTCCACCAGCGGGAGCCGGACCGTCGCGTGCGGGATGATCCCCAGCCCGGTCAGCGCGGCCTTGGTGTTCGCCGCGCCGGTGCCGGCGCGCATGAGGCGGTCCACCAGCGGGAGCAGGTCGTCGTTGACCGCACGGGCCTTGACGAGGTCGCCGTCGCGGACGGCCCGGATGAGGTCCGCGGTGCGGCCCGCCGCCACGTTGCCCACGACGCTGACCAGGCCCGCCGCGCCGCACGCGAGGTACGGCAGGTTCAGCTCGTCGATGCCGCAGTAGTACGCGAGTGACGTGCGGGACAGCACCGTCATCGCCTCGAACAGGTCGCCCTTGGCGTCCTTGACCGCCCGGATCCGCGGGTGCCCGGCCAGCTCGGCCAGCGTCGACGGCGTCATCGCGACGCCGGTCCGCGCGGGGACGTCGTACAGCATCACCGGCAGCTCGGTGGCGTCGGCGACGGCCACGCAGTGGGCGATCACGCCGGCCTGCGTCGGGCGCGAGTAGTAGGGGCAGACGACCAGCAGCGCGTCGGCGCCGGCCGCCTCGGCTTCCCGGGCGCGCCGGACGCTCGCGGCGGTGTCGTAGGTGCCGACGCCGGCGATCACCCGCGCGCGGCCGCCGGCCCGGGCCACGACGTCCCGGACGAGCCCGGCGGCTTCGGCGTCGGAAAGGGTGGGGGACTCCCCGGTGGTCCCGCCGACGACGAGGCCGTCGCAGCCGGTGGCCAGGAGGTGGTCCACGAGCCGGGCGAGGCCGGGGGCGCTGAGCCCGCCGCCGGGCTGCATGGGTGTCACCATCGCGACGAGGTTGGTGCCGAACTCGGTCATGGGCCGACCTTGCCGCGGCGGGACCGTTGCGGTCCAGCAATGCTTTTTTGCCGATACTGCGTAGTGTGGCTTCATGATCGAGGTGGGTGCGCTGCGGGCGTTGCGGTCGGTGGCCGCGCTCGGGACGCTGGCGCGGGCGGCCGAGGAGCTCGGGTTCACCGCGTCGGCGGTTTCGCAGCAGATCAAGCGGCTGGAGCGCCAGGTCGGGGTCCCGGTGCTGGCGCCGGCGGGCCGCGGGGTGGTGCTGACCCCGGCGGGACAGGCGATCGTCGACTCGGCGCCCGAGGTGTTCCAGGCGCTGGAGCGCTGCGCCGAAGCCGCGAAGTCGGTCTCGGCGGGCGCGCCGCGCGGGTCGCTCCGGGTGGCGGCGTTTTCGACGGCGATCCGTGGCCTGCTCGCGCCGGTGGTGCCGCGACTGGCGGCTCGGTGCCCTCAGCTGCGGGTGGAGGTCACCGAGCAGGACCCTGATGAGGCTTTGCGCAGCGTCGGCGCGGGCACGGCGGATCTGGCGCTGGTCCACGACGCGGACGGGTTGCCGCCCTCGCCGCCGGCACCGTCGCTGGTTTCGCGGTGGGTGCACACCGACGTCGGGGACCTGGTGATGAGCCGCACGCACCCGCTGGCCGCGGGGCCGCTGGGGCAGGCCGAGCTGGCCGGCCACGCGTGGGTGACCAGCCCGCCGGGAACGGTGTGCCACCAGTGGTTCCGGCGCCTGTTCGCGGACGCGCCGGCGGAGCCGGACGTGCGGCACTCGGTGGACGACTTCGCGACGCAGCTTTCGCTGGTGGCGTCGGGACAGGTGGTCGCGCTGATCCCGCGGCTGGCCCGGCCGCCGCTGGGGGAGGAGCTGATCGCCCGGCCGCTGGCGCGGGCGCCGAGGCGGGAGGTGCGTGCGGCTTGGCGGCGGAGCGCGGAGGCCAGCCCGGCGATCCGGGCGGTGCTGGCCGAGCTGACCCCGGTTCCCGCGGGACCAAGGCCGGCGGGGTGACGCCGCCGATCACGAAGAGGCGCTGGGCCGGTCGCCGCCGCGATCGGCTTCACGTGGCTCGCCGATGGTGCCGGCCCGAGGACCACCGCGACCGTGGTCCTCGGGGCCGCGGCCGTCGTCCGGCCCGCGCTGACCCGGCGGCCGATCGGGTGCCGGCCGGGGAAACCGGGCGCGCAGCCACGCCCGCTTCGGCTACCTCGGACTCGAGGTGCTGAAGGTGGCCGCACTGGTCACCTTCGGGGTGCTCAGTCTTCGACCGCGTCCTCCGCGGTCGGGTAGGTCGGGAAGAAGTCGGCCAGTCCGATCAGCGCGAACGTCCGGGCGAGCCGGTCGGGGACCGCCGCCAGTGCGACACCCGCGCCGGCCGCCTCGGCCACGTTGCGGGCCGCGATCAGCGCCGAAATCCCGCTGGAGTCGCAGAACGTCACCCCGCCCAGGTCCACCACCAGCAGCTGGCCGGCCGCCGGCGCGGCGGCGTCGGCCGCGGCGCGGAGGCGGGGGGCGGTGGCCACGTCGAGGTCGCCCGCGACGGTCACCACCGGCCCGGCCGCGGTGGGGCGGGTGGTGACGGAGAACGGCACGGTCACGCTCGATCGCCTCCGGGGACGCTCAACACGAGCAGCGCGGTGTCGTCTTCGACGCCGTCGCCGAAGCCGGCGAGCAGGTCGGTGACCGCCCCGGCCACGGTGGCCGCGGTGGCCGGCCGCAAGCCGGACAGGTCCGTCTGCAACTGCTCTTCGCTGTAGCGGACGCGGCCGTGCGCGCGGGCCTCGGTCAGCCCGTCGGTGTAGAGCAGCAACGTGTCGCCCGGGGTCAGGAGGACGTCCACGGTGGTGAACCGCGCGTGCGGGAACGCGCCGACCAGCTGGCCGCCCGGCGCGGACAGGAACCGGGACTCGCCCTCGGCCGGGATGAGCAGGGCCGGCGGGTGGCCGCCGGTGGCGAGGGTGACCGCGGCGCCGTCGCCGCGGCGCTCGATGTGCCCGTGGATGACGGTGCAGTAGCGCGGGTCCGAGCCGCGGTATTCGTGGTGGAGCACGGTGTTGAGCCGCTCCAGCACGGTGACCGGGTCCGGGTCGGACGCTGCGGCCGCGCGCAGCGTGTAGCGCGCCAGGGACGTCACCACGGCCGCGGCGGCGCCCTTCCCGGACACGTCGCCGAGGAAGAACCCCCAGCGCCCGCCGGTCAGCGGGAACAGGTCGTAGAAGTCGCCGCCCACCTCGTCGGCGGACGCGGGGTGGTAGTACGCCGCGACCTCCAGGCCGGGCACCTCGGGCAGCGCCGGCGGCAGCAGGGTCTGCTGCAGCGTCCGCGCCAGCCGCTGCGCCCGGTCGCGTTCGCGCTCGGCCTCTTCCCGCGCCCGCAGCAGTTCCTGCTCGTAGGCGCGCCGGTCGCGCGCGTCGAAGATCGTGGTCCGGATCAGCTGCGCCTGGCCGTCGGTACCGGTCTTGACCGTCGAGGTCACCAGCACCGGCAGCCGGGTGCCGTCCGCCGCCTTCAGCTCGAACGCGACGCCGCCGAGCTGGCCCTGCATGCGCAGCAGCGGCGCGAAGTGCGTCTCGTGGTAGATCCGGCCGCCGACGGTCAGCAGGTCGGCGAACCGCAGCCGGCCGACGACCTCGTCGCGTTCGTGGCCGAGCCAGCCGAGCAGGGTCGCGTTGATCTTCGCGATCGTGCCGTCCAGCAACGTCGAGAGGTAGCCGCAGGGTGCGTGCTCGTAGAGGTCTTCCGCGCTGTCCTCCAGGAGTGCGGAGAACGCCGGGCCGGCGCTCTCCCGGTGACCGGGGCCGGGGTGGTCCCCGGCCTCGCACATCACGGTCCGCCCACGAACGCCGTGATCGCGGCCGCCGTCGCTTCCGGTGCGCTGAGCTGCGGGCAGTGCCCGGTCGCGGCCAGCGTCACCAGCGTGCTGCCGGCGATCCGCTCGTGGGTGTAGCGGCCGACCTCGGGCGGCGCGATCGCGTCGTTCGAGCAGTCGAGCACCAGCGTCGGCACGCTCACCGCGGCCAGGTCGGCCCGGTTGTCGGACAGGAACGTCGTCCGGGCGAACACCCGGGCGATCGCCGGATCGGTGCGGCAGAAGCTGTTCGTCAGTTCCTCACCGAGTTCGGGGCGTTCCGGGTTGCCCATGATCACCGGGGCCATCGTCGCCGACCAGCCCAGGTAGTTCGATTCGAGCGAGTCGAGCAGTTCGTCGATGTCGGCGCGGCTGAACCCGCCGCGGTAGTCGCCGTCGTCGAGATAGCACGGCGACGGGGTGAGCAGCACCAGCTTCGCGAACCGGTCCGGCTCGCGGTTGGC
Source organism: Amycolatopsis sp. CA-128772 (assembly GCF_002904295.1). Classification (GTDB taxonomy): domain Bacteria; phylum Actinomycetota; class Actinomycetes; order Mycobacteriales; family Pseudonocardiaceae; genus Amycolatopsis. The sequence continues at coordinate 61,733 of NZ_PPHG01000052.1, read as the reverse complement.
GGCCAGCACGGCGATCATCGCGCTCACCGAGTGGCCCACGAGCACGACGTCCCGCAGGTCCAGTTCGCGGCAGATGGCCAGGACGTCGTCGGCGTAGCCGTCGAGGCTGCCGTAGCGCTCCGGCGTCCAGGCCGACAGGTCCGAGCGCCCGGCGCCGGTGTGGTCGAACAGCACGACCCGGTAGCGCGCCGCGAGGTCCGGGACGACGAGCCGCCACAGGTTCTGGTCACAGCCGAAGCCGTGCGCGAGGAGCACGGTCGTGCCTTCGTCCCGGCCGGTGACGGTAACGTGGTTCCTGCTGCGCATGCTCACCGGGACATCCTGCCCCCTGGTCACCCGGCGAGCGCGGCGGCCCGGGTGGTGGCGACGCCCAGCGCGTCGTGCAGGCCGGTCAGGCCGAGGGTCCGGTGCACGATCCCGGCTTCGGGCGCGACGACCCGGACGCCGGTGGCGGGGCCGGCGGTGCGGCGCGCCTCGACCAGGACGGTGATGCCGATGGAGGCGAGGAAGGACACTTCGGACAGGTCGATCACCAGCCGCGCCGGCGCGTCGGCCAGTGCCGTGGCGATCTCGTCGCTCAGCAGGGGGGCGCTGAGCAGGTCGAGCTCGCCCGCCACCGCCAGCACGACCGCGTCCCCGGTGCGCTCCGCCGTCACGTGCAGGAGGTCCTGGGGCCGGATCCGGTTGCCGTCAGACGTCACGGTGACGCCCCGACTGCTCAGCCGACCGTGATGCCATGCCGGTCTCCTTTCTTGGTCAGTCCTCTCCGGATCGGTCATACCCCGGCCTGCCGATGGGCAAACATCGCTTCGTGACCCGAATGGGCGCGCGTCACCGCGCGGCGCTCCGGCTGGGGTGGGGCGAGTTGCCGGAGTTGACCGGCGGGGGTTGCGGCCGTGCGCATCCGGGCCGGCCGAGCGGCTGCGCCCCGGCCGCCGCGGTCGCCGCGGGCGGCATCGAGGGTGGCTGAGCGGCCGCCCGGGTGCGGTTTCGCTCGCCGGAAACCTTCGGCCGAGAGCGCCGGAAGCGGCACTCAGTTCAGCGGCTCGGACCGATACCGCGCGATCCGGTCCGACAGCGTCTTCACCGCCGGGTCGCCGTGGTGCTCGAGCAGCAGCCGCTCGAGCGGGGCCAACCGGTCCTTCGGCCGTACCGAGCCGACGTGGGTGGCCAGGTCGATCGCCTCGGTGCCGATGCGGGTGGCCTCGTCGAAGTCGCCGCGGCTTGCGTGGTTCTGGGCCAGCATGATCAACGTCAGCGAGCGGCTGCGGGCCATGTCCGCGCCGTAGCGGGCCGCCGCGGCCGTCAGCTCCGTGATCGCTTCGCCGTGGTGGCCGCCGGCCAGTTCCGTCAGCACCGTGCCGCGCATCGCCGCCATGTCCGCGTCGCCGAAGAACGCCTCCCACGGGCGCGGCTCCGGCCACCCGTCCGCCTCGGCGAACGCCGCCTCGGCCTCCGCCAGGCAGGTCAGCGCGGTCCGTTCGTCGCCGCCCATGGCGAACGCCCAGGCTTCGTTGGCCGCGAGGATGGCCGTCGCGCGGCGGGAGCCCGAGCGCCGGGCCGCCGCGCGGCCGCGGGCGAACTCGGCCAGCGCGCCCGGGGCGTCGTGGTGGTGCAGGTGCACGCGGCCGAGCCGGTAGTGGATGTTCGCTTCCAGGCTGTCGTTGCCCGCTTCGGCCGCGAGCGCGAGCGCACGCTCGAACCGGCGGCGCGCGGGGACCGGGTGGCCGGTGTCGAACTCCGTCCAGCCCAGCAGGTTGTGCACGTCGGCCAGGACCGTGTGCAGCCGCGCGCGCAACCGGTCCGGCACCGTCCCCCAGTGCAGCAGGAGACTCGCCGTCTTGACCACCCGGACGGCGTCGCGGCAGAACCCGCCGCCCTGCCGGTAGTCCAGCGCACGCAGGACGCCGACCGCTGCTTCCAGCTCTGCGACATCGGCGGTTTCGATGCCGATCGGAAGGGACCCGCCATCACCCGTCATCGTCACCATGACCTCACCTCGCGCGGTTCGCACGCACGGTCAGTCGTCGTTGCCGGCGAGACGGGAGTACCCCGGGCGGCCCGCGCGGAAACTGAGCCGTCCGGGGAATCACCTGTCGGTGCGCCGCGACAGCGGGCGCCTGACCGTCCGATGTGGACTTCGGCTGGGTGCGGTGGTCAGCGCAGGAACCGCGCCAGTGGCAACCGGGCCTGGGCGGCGGCCCGCGCGACCAGGGCGACGAACACCTCGGCGCCGTAGCGGCTCAGGTGCGTCGCGTCCTCGACGCCGTCGTGCGCGACCGTCAGGTACAGCGGCCAGGACGCCGCCTCGCCCAGGCTTTCCAGCAGGGCCCGGCTGCGCGCGGTCAGGTCGAGCAGCGGGATCCGCTGCTGCCGGGCGACGTCCCGCAGCACCGCGGGCAGGTCGACGCCCAGGTTGTTGACCACCAGGCCGAGCGGCGTGAGCTCCCGTCCGGGCCGAACCGGTGCCGCACCGGGGCGTGACCAGCACCGGCGCGCCGCCCTGCGCCCGGACACCGTCGATCAGGGTGGCGAGGTTGGCGCGGTAGCCGGCTTCGGTGGTCTGCCTGTCGTCGTGCGCCGGCTGGGTCAGCGCCGTGTCCCCGGGCCGGATCATCGGGCGCCCCCGGGCACGTCGAACGAGCACGAGTCGGCGCACACCGTCCGGCCCGGCCGGGGTCCACCAGGCCGCCGAACGCCACCACGGCGCCCGCGACGCGATCCGGCTGGCCGGGCGGGCACGAGCTCGGGCGCGCGGCGGCGGCCCTGGTCATCGCCGAGTCGCAGGCGCCGGCCGAGCACGAGCACCGGCACGTCGTGTTCACCCCGGAGCTGGTGGTCCGGGAGTCGAGCCGCCGGCCGCGGCGGGTGCGCCGGTCATGACCGACGTCGGCAGAGGACCGGCGGCGGTATCGAGAAAACGCTTTCAACCTATCGGCCCAGCAGCTTAACCGTTAAGCAAGCCAACGGATTTCGGCCGCCGCGGCCGGTGTCCGGCGGCTGTCTCCCGTGTTACCGTGGGAGCGCTCCCACCTCGGTCCTGTTCCTGTCGAGTCCGTCTCCAGGAGGTCGGTAATGAACTGGCGATTCCTCCGCGCGGTGGTGGCCGGCCTGCTGCTGGCCGCCTGCGCCGTCGTGGCGCCTGCCGGGCCTCCCGCGGCCCGTGCGGCCGCCGCCCCCGCGCGGGTCATGGCGCTCGGCGACTCCATCACCGGGTCACCCGGCTGCTGGCGCGCCCTGCTGTGGAAGCACCTCCAGGACACCGGCCACACCGACGTCGACTTCGTCGGCACGCTGCCGGCCCAGGGCTGCGGGTTCCCCTACGACGGCGACAACGAGGGCCACGGCGGGTTCCTGGCGACCGGGATCGTCCGCGACAACCAGCTGCCCGGCTGGCTGTCGGCCACGCACCCGGACATCGTCCTGATGCACCTGGGCACCAACGACGTCTGGAACAACATCCCGGCGAGCACGATCCTGGACGCCTACACCACGCTGCTGGGCCAGCTGCGGGCGGCCAACCCGGCGACCAAGCTGATCGTCGCCAAGATCATCCCGATGAACCCGGGCAACTGCGCCGCGTGCGGGCAGCGGGTGGTGGACCTGAACAACGCCATCCCCGGCTGGGCGCAGGCGCACTCCACCGCGGCGTCGCCGATCACCGTGGTCGATCAGTGGACCGGGTTCGACACCGCGGCCGACACCGGCGACGGCGTGCACCCGAACAGCACCACCGGTATCCAGAAGATGGAGAGCCGCTGGTACCCGGCGCTGGTGGCGGCGCTCGGCACGGACACGCCGGCCGCGACCGGCCTCCACGTCGACGGGACCCGGATCCTCGAAGCCAACGGCAGCCCGTTCGTGATGCGCGGAGTGAACCACGCCTACGTCTGGTACCCGGCCCAGAACCGGGCCTTCGCCGACATCAAGTCCTTCGGTACGAATACCGTCCGGGTCGTGCTCGGCAGCGGGCAGCGGTGGGGACCGACGCCGGCCGCCGAAGTCACCGGCGTCATCGGGCAGTGCAAGCAGAACCGCCTGATCTGCGTGCTCGAAGTGCACGACACCACCGGGTACGGCGAGCAGAGCGGCGCCGCCACCCTCGACCAGGCGGCGAGCTACTGGATCAGCGTCGCCGGCGCGTTGCAGGGGCAGGAAAACTACGTCGCGATCAACCTGGGCAACGAGCCGTTCGGCAACGACCAGCAGGTCAGCGCGACCTGGACGACCGCGACGAGCAACGCGATCAAGCGGCTGCGCGCCGCCGGGCTGCAGCACCTGCTGCTGGCCGACGCGCCGATGTGGGGTCAGGACTGGCAGAACATCATGCGAGACAACGCGGCCACGGTGTTCGACGCCGACCCGCAGCGCAACACCGTGTTCTCCATCCACATGTACGGCGTCTACGACACCGCGGCCGAGATCACCGCGTACTTCGACAGTTTCCGCACCGCCGGGCTGCCGCTGGTCGTCGGCGAGTTCGGGAGCATGCACACCGACGGCAACCCCGACGAGGACACGATCATGGCCCAGGCGCAGGCCCGCGGCCTCGGCTACCTCGGCTGGTCGTGGAGCGGCAACAGCAGCGACGTCGCCTACCTCGACATGACGAACAACTTCGATCCGGCCAGCCTGACGACGTGGGGCGACCGGTTCCTCAACGGCGCCAACGGGATCCGGCAGACGTCGAAGGAAGCCACCGTCTACGGCGGCGGCCCGGCCGACACCCAGGCGCCGTCCGTCCCCGGCACGCCGGTCGTGTCCGGGGTGACCGCCAGCGGGGCCACGCTGAGCTGGACGGCGTCGACCGACAACGTCGGCGTCACCGGCTACGACGTCCTCCGGGCGCCGGGGGCGAGCGGCGGGACGTTCGCCGTGGTCGGTTCGGCCGCGACGACGTCGTTCACCGACAGCGGGCTCGCCGCTTCGAGCACGTACCGGTACCAGGTACGGGCCCGGGACGCCGCCGGGAACACCTCGGCCGCCTCCGGAGCCGTGACGGCGACGACGAGCGCGGGCAGCGGCGGCGCGTGCAAGGTGGCCTACGCCGCTTCGAACTGGGGCGGGGGCAACGGGTTCACCGCCAACGTCACCATCACCAACACCGGCACGAGCGCGGTCACCGGCTGGACGCTGGCCTTCAGCTTCGCCGGCGGCCAGCAGGTGACCCTGCCCGGCTGGGGTGCCACCTTCACCCAGTCCGGTGCCGCCGTCACCGCCAGGAACCTGAGCTATAACGACACGCTGGCGCCGAACGCCTCGACCGGCATCGGCTTCAACGGCACGTCCGTCGGCACCAACCCGGCGCCGACGGCGTTCACGCTCAACGGGAGCACCTGTTCGGCCGGCTGAACACAGCCACTCAGGACAAAGGAGTCCTCATGCCCTTCCGGCAGCGAGCGGTCGTTCTCGCCGGCCTGGCCGCGGTCACCCTGGTTCCCGCACCGGCGGTGGCCGCGGCCGTCACGGTCAACGTGCGCAACCCGGAGGGACAGCCCACCGGCCAGGGCGGCGCCCCGCTGGTGACGTACCTGGCCGGCGGTTCGACCGTCTGCGACCAGCCCACCGCCCCCTGCACCGGCTGGGGTCAGGTCCTGCCCACCGCGGTGCGCAGCGGTGCCGTGATCGCCGGCTACGCAGGCTCCGGTGAGAGCTCGGGCAGCTGTCGGCCCTCGTCGTGCAGGGCATCCGTGAGCTGAACCTCGTCCCCTTTCTGCGCTGACCCAGGAACGGAGTACCCATGCGCAACTCGAGCAGGCGGCTCGTCGTGGCCGCCGCGGCCGTGGTCGCGGCGGGCCTGATGCCCGCCCCCGCCACCGGTGCGGCCACCGCGCCGCAGATCGACCGGCTGAACCGCGGGGTGGTCAGCGTCCACACCGCCCAGGGCAACACCGTCGGCTGGCGGCTGCTGGCCGACGACCCGGCCGGGGTGGCGTTCACCGTCTACCGCGACGGGACCCGGGTGACCGCCGAGCCGGTCACCGGGCCGACCGCCTTCGTGGACGCGGGCGCGCCCGCGGGAGCCCGGTACACCGTGCGCGCGGTGGTCGGCGGGGTCGAACGGATGTCGGCCTTCGCCGCCGAGGAGTCGCTCACCCTGACCAGCGGCGCCGCGGCGAGCACCCGGGACATCCCGATCCAGCCGCCCGCCGGCGGCACCACCCCGGCCGGGGAGAGCTACACCTACACCGCGAACGACGCCAGTGCCGGTGACCTCGACGGCGACGGCCAGTACGAGATCGTCCTGAAGTGGGACCCGACCAACTCCAAGGACAATTCGCAGTCGGGCTACACCGGCAACGTCTACGTCGACGCCTACCGGCTCGACGGCACCCGGCTCTGGCGGGTCGACCTCGGCCGCAACATCCGTGCCGGCGCGCACTACACGCAGTTCCAGGTCTTCGACTACGACGGCGACGGCAAGGCCGAGGTCGCGATGAAGACCGCGGACGGCACCCGTTCGGGCACCGGCCAGGTGCTCGGGAACGGGAGCGCCGACTACCGCAACTCCAGCGGGTACGTCCTTTCCGGCCCGGAGTTCCTGACGATGTTCAACGGGCAGACCGGCGCCGCGGTGTCCACGGTGAACTACGACCCGCCGCGCGGCACGGTGTCCTCGTGGGGCGACAGCTACGGCAACCGCGTCGACCGGTTCCTCGCCGGGACGGCCTACCTGGACGGGTCGCACCCGAGCCTGATCATGAGCCGCGGCTACTACACGCGCACGGTCATCGCGGCCTGGGACTTCCGCGGCGGCGCGCTGACCGAGCGGTGGAAGTTCGACTCGAACTCGGCCGGCTCGCAGTACACCGGCCAGGGCGACCACCAGCTGGCCATCGCGGACGCCGACGGCGACGGCCGCGACGAGATCGTCTTCGGCGCCATGGCGATCGACGACAACGGCAGTCCACTGTGGAACACCCGGATGGGCCACGGTGACGCCATGCACGTCGGCGACCTGATCCCGAGCCGGGCCGGGCTGGAAGAGTTCAAAGTGGACGAAGACAAGGCCAAGCCCGCCGCCTGGATGGCCGACGCGAAGACCGGGCAGATCATCTGGCAGAACACCTCCTGCAACTGCGACAACGGACGTGGTGTCTCCGACGACATCTACGCCGGCAGCCCCGGCGCCGAATCGTGGTCGTCCGCGGTGTCCGGGCTGCTGAACACCAGCGGCCAGAACATCGGGCGCAAGCCGTCGTCGACGAACTTCGTCATCTACTGGGACGGCGACGCCCAGCGCGAGCTGCTGGACGGCACCCACATCGACAAGTACGGCACCGGCGGCGACACCCGGCTGCTCACCGGCTCCGATGTGCACGCGAACAACGGCACCAAGAGCACGCCGTCGCTGCAGGCCGACCTGTTCGGTGACTGGCGCGAGGAGGGCATCTGGCCGACCTCGGACAACCGGGCGCTGCGGATCTACTCGACCACGGACGCGACGAGCATCTCGCACGTGTCCCTGATGCAGGACCGCCAGTACCGCGAGGCCGTCGCGTGGCAGAACACGGCTTACAACCAGCCACCGCACGCCAGTTTCGCGTTGGCGCGGTGATGGCGTTGCCAGGCTGGTCTTCGACTTCTCCCGGGTGAGCGACGACTGCCGGATCAAGGGCTTCGACGTCACCGGGAACCACCTCCACCTCAAGGGCCTGGAAGTCAAGGGCGTGCCCCAGAACAACAACCTGAACCACGAGTCGTGGGGCGACTGGATCTCCGGCAGCGACAACACCTTCGAACGGCTCGACCTGCACAACAACATGGGACCTGGCATCTTCGTCCAGGACGGCGGCGGGAACTTCGTCGTCGATTCCGATGCCCACGACAACTACGACCCGCGCACGTTCAACGGCGCCGGGGAAAGCGCGGACGGCTTCGGTGCATCACCTCCGCCGGTGCGGCGGTCGGCCTCGGGAACCTGCGCAACAACCTCGCCTACCAGGGCACGCTGACGCCGAACATGTCCGGCACGAACGCCTCGTGCAACTCGTGGAACCTCGGCGTCACCCTGTCGGACGCGCAGTTCCGGAGCGTCTCGACGACCGGCTGGGACGCCCGGCGCCAGGCCGACGGCAGCCTGCCGGTGCTGCCCCACCTGCGCCTGGCCGCGGGCAGCAGCCTGATCGACAAGGGGGTCGACGTCGGTCTGCCGTACACCGGGAAGGCGCCTGATCCGGGCGCCTTCGAGTCCTGACGAGGGAACCGCTTTCAGCCGTGCACCGGCCGGGTCCGGGTACGCCTGAGCCACGGACGCCGGTCCGGCGGCGTAGGCTCGGTGCGTGCTGAAGCCGACCGAGCAGGAGCGCGGGCCCTCGCCGCGGGCCCGCGACCACGTGTGCCGGGGGTACCGCCGCCGGGCCGAGTTCGTCGCCCACGCGCAGGAGTTCCTGGCCGAGGGCCTGGCCGCCGGCGAGCGGGTCCTCTACGTCGCCCCGGGTGACGAGGCGGCCCTGACCGGCCAGCTGCGCGAGGACGACCGGTGCGGCGAGGGCCTGGACAGCGGCGCCGTGCAGGTCACCTCGGTCGATAAGACCTACCGCACGGGCACCGTCGTCGACCCGGCCGGCCAGGTGGAGCGCTACGCGGCGGCCACCTCCGAGGCGCTGGCCGCCGGGTTCACGGGGCTGCGGGTCGCGGCCGACGTGACGTCGCTGGCGCGCACCCCGGCCCAGGTCGACGCCTTCGCCCGCTACGAGCACCTGGTGGACCACTACATGGCCGCCCACCCGATGTCGGCGATGTGCGCCTACGACGTCGGCGAGCTCGGCGGCGAGGTCGTCGCGCAGCTCGCCTGCATGCACCCCCACGCCAGCGAGGGCGCGACCCCCTTCCACCTGCACGGACACGGGCGCGACGGGAGCACCGCCGCGCTGGACGGGGACCTCGACCTGGAGTCCCGCGGGCTCTGGCCGCTGGCCCTGGAACGCGCCGGCCTGCGGGCCTCGGCGGGCACGATCGAGATCGACGCCACCGGGCTCGGCTTCGTCGACCACCGCAGCCTGTTCGCGCTGGCCGACTACGCCGAGCGGCACGCCGCCACGGTCGTCCTGCGCACGCAGCTGTCCACCCCGGCCCGGCTCGTCGAGCTGCTCGACCTGCCCGGCGTCCGCGTGGAGCGCGCCGCGTGAGCGCCGGCCGGGTGGCCGCCCGCGGGTACGACCACGCCGCCGTCCACTACACCTCCGACGCCGAGCTGCTCGCCGTCGCGGTGCCCTTCCTCGAGCGGGGGCTCGCGGCCGGCGAGCCGACCGTCGTGTCCCTGGAGCCGGAGCGTGCCGAGCTGGTGCGCAGCGCCCTGCCGGCGGCCGCGCGGGTGGACTACCTGGCCGCGGGCGACCTGTACGCGCGGCCCGCGGCGGCCATCCGGTCCTACCGGGACATGATGGCCGGGTTCGTCGCCGGCGGCGCCGCCGGCATCCGCATCTTCGGCGAGCTCCCGCAGGCGGCGATCGACACGTCCTGGGACTGGTGGGCCCGCTACGAGGCGGCCGTCAACCACGCCTACGACGAGTTCCCGCTGCGCAGCATCTGCGCCTACGACATCCGCACGACACCCCGGCACGTCCTCGACGACGTCGCCCGCACCCACCCCTTCGTCGCCACCCCCGACGGCGGCCACCACACGAACACCGGGTACATCGACCCGCTGTCGTTCCTGACCGTCCAGCGGCCGTTGACGCCGCTCCCGATCGAGCTCACCGAGCCGTGGGTGGAGCTGGCCGACCCCCGGCCATCGGTCGCGCGCCGGGCCGTCGTGGCCGCCGGCCCGGCCACCCTGCCCGAAGGCGAACTCGACGACCTGGTGTTGGCGGTCAGCGAGATCGTCGACAACGCCCTGCGCCACGGCCGCCCCCCGGTCCGGGTGCGCATCTGGGCCGACGCCGAGCACGTGGTCGTCGCGGTGCACGACTCCGGCGAGGGGCCCGACGACCCGTTCGCCGGTCTGCTCCCCGCCGACCGCCGGGTCGGCGGCCGCGGGCTGTGGATCGCGCATCAGGTTTGTGCCCAGGTCACCCTGCACCACGACGAGACCGGCTTCACGGTCCGCCTCGCGGCAGGGCGGCTGCCGGCTCCGGTACCGCGGGGCTGACCGGGGCAGCCGCGGAGGGAGCCGGCCGGGTCGGCTGGCTCGGCTTGGCCTGGCCGGGGTGGCGGGGCTGACCGGGGCAGCCGCGGAGGGAGCCGGCCGGGTCGGCTGGCTCGGCTTGGCCTGGCCGGGGTGGCGGGGCTGACCGGGGCAGCCGTGAAGGAACCGCGCGAACGGCGCTGCTTGGATCGGCTGGCCCGCCGCCGGCTCAGGCGCAGCGGGGCTGACCCGGACAACCCCGGAGGAACCGCACGACCGGTGCGGTCTGGATCGGCTGGCCCGCCTTGGGCTGGCCGTGCGGCCAGCTGATGGACACCGCGACCGCCGAGGAGTTGTTGCGGTAGTCCGTCTCCAGCAGCGTGCGGTCGGCGTTCACCGTGTTCACCAGGTCGTAGGTGCCGGCCGGGACGCGGGTGATGTCCAGCCACTGGAAGTCGACGGTGTACTTGTAGTCGTCGCCCGACCCGACCGAGATCCCTTCGAGCACGTCGAGGGCGCCGGGCTCGTGGTGGCGGCACATGTTGTCGCGCAGGGTCGCGGCCAGGTCGGCGTCGGGGCCGGTGCCGCCGGGCACGCGGGCGAGCCGGCCGGCGTCGGCCACCTGGAACCGGTCGCCGAGGCAGAAGCCGTTCTTGCGGTCGGTGACCACGGTCTTGCCCTGCGGGGACACCAGCGCGAAGTGCTCGAAGTTCATCAGGTGCCAGTGCTGGTGGGCGGGCGCCGGTTCGTAGTACGTGAACGCGTGGCTGGCGCGTTGCGCCGCCGGGTAGCCGCCCGGGATCGAGCCGTCGGTGCTGCTGCGCAGCGCCTGGCGGACGGTCATGGTGTCCTGCTTCGTGCTGTCGCGGCGGCCGAAGAGCAGCAGCGGCCCGTCGCCGACGTTCTCCTCCGCGCTGGTGAACCGCAGCCGGACGGCCTTCGCCACGGACGCGTCGACGCAGGGGCCGTTGGGCGTGGCCGGATCGATCACCGGGCACACGTCCCAGGCCGTGCACGTCGTCAGCAGCCCGCCGCTGCCGCCGGGGCACCCCGGCAGCGCCTGGCGCAGGTCGGGGAGCAGGTAGTCCGGGCCCTCGCCGGCCTGCGGAGCCGAGGCGGAAACGACGGCCGAAAGCGCGACGACCGCCGATACCACGAGTTTCTTGAGCAAGAGGGGACCGTCCTGTCCGGTATTCCGACGGGGATCATTCTAGGGCCACCGCAATTCCCCGATGGCGACACCGCAATGTCACTCGATCGACTGAGTCGCCCCCGGTTCGGCGGTTCCGGTCAGTAACGTGCGGGCGAACTCCCCGCCCCGGAAGGACCTGCGCATGCCGACGACCACCGCGGATTTCCGTGACAGAGCCCCGGAAACGCTGCCCGCCGGCGGTGGCGGGATCACCCTGGTCTGCGGCACGCGGCCGGAGCTGATCAAGCTCGCCCCGCTGATGCGGCTGCTCGGGGACGACTGCGCCGTCGTCTACACCGGACAGCACTACGACCGCTCGCTCTACGCGCGCATCCGCGCGGACCTGCCGCCCTCGGACCGGTTCCGCGAACTCGGGGTGGGGGCCGGCCGCCGCGGGGGCCAGCTCGGCCGGACGGTCAGCGCGGTCGACGAGGTGCTGGCGGCCCGCCCCGGCCGGGTGGTCGTCGTGCAGGGCGACACGACGTCCGCGCTCGCCGGCGCGCTGGCGGCCAACGCGCACGACCTGCCGCTGGTGCACGTGGAAGCCGGGCTGCGCAGCCACGACCGGGCGATGCCCGAAGAGCACAACCGCGTGCTGATCGACCACCTCGCCGACCTCTGCTGCGCGCCGACCGAGCTCAACCGCGCGAACCTGCTGGCGGAAAACGTGCCCGCCGGCCGGATCGCCGTCACCGGCAACACCGTCGTCGAAGCGCTGCAGGCGGCGTTGCCCTCCGCCGAGGACCGGCGTTCCGTCCTGGCCGCCCGTGGCCTGGCGCGCGACCGGTTCGTGCTGGCCACCATCCACCGCCCGGAGAACGTCGACGACCCCGCACGGCTGGCCGTGATCCTGCGCGAGCTGGGCCGCCTGCCGCTGCCGGTGGTGTTCCCGCTGCACCCCCGCACGGCCAGGAGCGTCGAGGAGGCCGGGCTGCGGCCCCTGCTCGACCGGCTCGTCGAGCTGGAACCCCAGGCGTACCCGGCGTTCCTCGCGCTGGCCGCGGAAGCCGCGGTGATCGTCTCCGATTCCGGTGGCATCCAAGAGGAAGCGAGTGTCCTCAAGCGACCGGTCGTCGTCGTGCGGCGCAGCACCGAGCGGCCGGAGATCGCCGGCACGTTCGGGACGCGGGTGCTGCCCGGGCCGGGGATCGGCGCCGAGGTCGCCCGGTGGCTCGACGACGTCGCCGGCCACCGGGAGCGCCTCCGGCACCTGCCGTCACCGTACGGCGACGGGTCCGCCTCCGCGCGGGTCGTGGCCGCCCTCGGCCCGCTGCTCGCTCAGCGGGCGGCCTCGGCGACCGCCGGCTGATCCTCCCACGCGGCCGGGATCCGGCTGGTGACGTCGTTCGCGAGCGCCACGCTCGAGTTCCAGCTCGTCACGTCCGGGTAGACGTGGGCCGTGGTGGCCAGCAGCAGGTTCGTGCCGTCCACGGTCACCGGCGGCCGCGCGGCGAGGTAGCCGAGCGGGTACACCGGTTCCACGAACGGCGCCTTGAACACCCGCACGTCCTCGATGCCGTCCGGCCCGAGCTCGGGGTACAGGCCGCGCAGCTGGGCCGACCAGCGCGCCGCGATCGCCGCGTCGTCGTCCAGGTACAGCTGCGAATCGCGGTCGGTGTAGTGCATGACGTACACGACGTGCCGGCCGCCGTAGGCCTCGCTGCCGGCCAGCGCGGACATCGCGACGACGCCGTCGAACTCCGTGCCCGAGTGCAGCACCGGGGTCCAGTAGTGCTCGGTGACCGGCTCCCGCAGGAAGAACACGCCGGTGACCACGCCCTGGTACGGCAGGTCGGTCGTGGGCAGCCGGGCGGCGAGCGCGTCGTCGGCGATGCGCCGCAGCAGGGGCAGCGGCACGGTGGAGACGACGTGGTCGGCGTCCAGCACCTCGCCGCCGGTCAGGGTGAGGACCGAGCGTCCGCCCGTGCTGTGCAGCCGCCGCACGGGGGTTTCCGTGCGCACGGTGCCGCCGGCCCCTTCGATCGACGCCCGCAGCGCGTCGATGATCGTCTTGTAGCCGCCGTCCGGGTAGCCGCGGGTGGCGACGTTGCGCTCCCGGCCCAGCCGCTGCCACAGGTACAGCGCCGGCACGTCCCCGAAGGCCGGGCCGAACTTCGAGCCGAACATCGGCGCGAACAGCCGTTCCCAGACGACGTCGCCGTACAGCCCGCGCAGCCAGTCCTCGGTGCGCAGGGTGTCGAGGTCGCGGCCCTGCCCCAACCGGCGCAGCAGCAGCGAAACCACGCCGAAGCGCACGCGGTCGGGCAGCCCCAGCGCGGAGAACCGGAGCAGGTCGAGGGCGGAGTTGAACGGGTGCCGGCGGCCCTCGACGACCATGCCCATGGTCGTGTCGCGCCACCGCACGGAGTCCCGCAGGCCGAGTTCGCCCAGCAGGGCCAGCAGGCTCACGTCGGAGGGCATGATGCAGTGGTAGAACCGCTCGACCCACCGGTCGTCGCAGGCGAAGAACGTGCCGAGGCCGCCGAGCTGGTCGCTGCTTTCCAGCAGGGTCACGCGGGTGCCGCGGCGGACGAGGCGATGGGCGGCGGCGAGGCCGCAGATGCCGCCGCCGATCACGGCGACGTGCGGGGGTGTGGCAGGGTCGGTCACCGGGGTCACAGCTTCCGGTAGGGCGCCGGGCTGAGCCGGTCGCGGGCGAGCAGTTTCACGTACTGCACCACGGTCCGCCGCAGCTTCAGCTTGCTGGGTCCCTGTTTCCGGTCGTACCGCAGGGCCAGCGGGACCTCGGTGATCACCGGGCGGCAGTGGCGGAGCTTGAGCAGCAGCTCCACCATGCAGGCGAACCCCTGCTCCTCGATGAGCCGCTCGCCCCAGTGGGCCGACGCGCGCGCCAGCAGCGACGCCCGGTAGGCGCGGTAGCCGCTGGTGAAGTCGCGGACGCCGTCGACGTCGAGGGCGCGGTGGAACAGCTGGGCCGCGCCGCGGGACAGCAGCCGCCGCCCGAACGGGGCGGTCCGGTCGTCGCCGCCCGGGACGAACCGGGAGCAGATGGCGACGTCCGCGCCGGCGGTGATCTCCGCCTGCAGCGCCCGGATCAGCGCCGGGTCGTGCGTGTCGTCGGCGTCCATCACGACGACGATGTCGTCGGGGCTCGCGTCGTCCAGCGCCGCCCGGAGCCCGGACTGCACCGCACGGCCGAGCCCCAGGTTCACCAGGTGCCGCACGACGCGGACGTCGAGCCCGCCGTAGCCGGCCTCGGCCACGGCGACGGTGGCGTCGGCCGAGCCGTCGTCGACGACCCAGACGGTGACCTGCTCGGTGCGGGCCACGTCGGCGAGCCGGCGCAGCAGCGGCGGCAGGGATGCTTCTTCGTTGAACGCGGGCAGCACGACGTGCGCCCGTCCGCCGGTCCGGCCCGCCGTGAGGTCCGGTTCGGACAGTGTGGCCAGGGTGGTGTCTTCGCGCGCCACGGTTCCCCTCGTGTGGTTGTCCTCGTCTGGTGTGGTCATCCGGCCGGATTCGGGTTTCGTGCGGCCGTCGAAAGCTATTCGGCTATGTTGTGTGGTTTCTTTAGTGGCCCCGGAAGTCCCTCGGAAGGATGCCTGCCATTCAGAACTACTTGGTGTTTCCGGAAATCACCGGATCGGGTCGGCTGGGCGCCCCGATCGAGTGTGTTTCCGGATGTCCGCGGGAAAATTCACTCGATCGTGCCGGTGTCGCCTCGAATGGCTGAGTCGTGAAGAAAGCGAGAATGGAATCCTCATGTCAAGCAGAGGTCGAGACCGGTGACTGAACTCAGGGACACGGTCGTCTCGGAAGCGGTGCCGCTGCAGCGGCACACCCGGCCGGGCGTCCGGCCGCGGGCCGCCGCCCGCACCCGCCCGCTGCTGGCCCGGATCAACGCCGTGGCCGTGCTGCTCGCCGCCGTCGACGGCGCGGCGTGGCTGACCGCGGTGCTGCGGACCGGCCCCGGGCCGGCGTGCGCGGCGGTGACCGCGGTGGCGCTCGCCGGCGCCCGGGTGGCCGGCCGGGTCCACCGCCGCCGCCTCTGGCTCTCCTGGCTGCAGGACCTCCCGCGCTCGGTCACCGCCACCGCGCTGGCGTTCGCGCTCGTCACCGGGGCCGGCCTGCTGGCCGGCCTGGACGGCGACGACACGGCGCGGATGCAGGAGGTCGTGCTGTGCTTCGCCGTGCTCAGCGAAGCCGTCCGCCCGGCGGTCTTCGCGTTCGGCCGGTGGGGCCGCCGCCGGCTGCGGCGCTGCGACCGGGCCGTCGTGGTCGGGTCCGGCCGGATCGGCGCCGAGCTGGTCCGGACCATGCTGGAGCATCCGGAGTTCGGCCTGCTCCCGGTCGGCGTCGCGGCGTCCGGCCCGGACCCGCTGCCCGCGGGCCTGCCGGTCGAGCGGATCGACGGCGACCTGACCGGCGCCATCGCCCGGCTGGGCGCGGGCACGGTGGTCCTCGCCCCCGCCGGCGACCAGGACGGCGCGATCGTCGACGCCGCCATCACCGCCCACCGGCTCGGGTGCGTGACGCTGGTGCTGCCGCACCTGTTCGAGCTCTGCCCGGACGGCCCGGGCGTCGACCGCCTGCGCAGCTACCCGCTCGTGTGGCTGGGCGGCGCGCCGACCCGGCGGCCGAGCTGGTGGGTCAAGCGCGCGGTGGAGACCGCGCTCGCGGTGGCCGCGCTCGTCGTGCTCGCCCCGGTCATCGCGGTCTGCGCGCTCGCGGTCGCGGTCGAAAGCGGCTTCCCGGTGTTCTTCCGGCAGGTGCGGGTCGGGATGGACGGCGGCACGTTCGTGCTCTACAAGCTGCGCAGCGTGCGGCAGGCCGCCGTCGACGATTCGCAGACGCGCTGGTCGGTCGCCGGCGACCACCGGGTCGGCCCGGTCGGCCGGTTCCTCCGCCGGTCCTCTTTGGACGAGCTGCCGCAGCTGTGGAACGTCGTGCGCGGCGACATGTCCCTGGTCGGCCCGCGCCCGGAACGGCCGGTGTTCGTGCACGAGTTCTCCGCCGTGCACGACCTGTACTGGGCGCGGCACCGGGTGCCGACCGGGCTGACCGGCCTGGCCCAGGTGCACGGGCTGCGCGGCGACACCTCGATCGCGGACCGGGCGCGCTACGACAACTACTACATCGCGAACTGGTCGCTGTGGCTGGACGTCAAGATCATCATCCTCACGGTGGGAGAACTGCTGTGCCGCAGGCAACGCTGACGCGCCGGCACCCGCTGGCGCGCTGGACGGCCGCGGCCGTCCTGGTGGCCGGCTGCCTGTCCGGGTGCGTCCCGAGCGCGGCGCAGGGGATCTCGGCGCCACCGCCGAAGCCCCTCGCCCCGTGCGCGTGGTGGTACGGGATCGGCAAACCCCCGACGGCCCAGGACATCGAGACGGCGGCCCGCCGCTACCAGGTCGTCGTGCTCAACGCCGACCAGGGCGCGGCGATGCGCCGGCTGCACCAGCTCAACCCGCGGATCCAGGTGCTGGTGTACAAGGACCTGTCCAGCACCCGCAACTACGCCGGCGCGGTCGACGGCGGCCAGGACGCCGTCTACCTGCCGAGCGGGATCGGCTACGTCGCCGCGCAGGAGCACCACCCGGACTGGTTCGCCCTCGACGTCAACGGGCGGCGCATCGAGTGGCAGGGTTACCCCAAGCACTGGCAGATGACGGTGTGGAACCCGGACTACCAGCAGGCGTGGACCGACGCCGTCGTCGCGGAGGTGAAGCGCGAGGGCTGGGACGGGGTGCTGGCGGACAACGACTTCAACTCGCTGAGCCACTACTCGTCCGCGGTGCTGCAGGGCACCCCGAACGTCGCGGAGACCGACCGCAAGCTCCGCGACGGCCTGGACGCGTTCCTGGCCAAGGCCGGCGACGCCCTGACGAAGGCGAACAAGCTGCTGGTGCCCAACGTGTCCGAGACGCACCTGGTGCCGGGCCGCTGGACCGCGCACTCCCGGTTCGGGGGCGCGATGGAGGAGAACTTCGGGTTCCGCGAGGACGGCGGGACCGGCGGGCTGCTCACCTTCCGCGGCAACGAGTTCCAGGAGCTGCGCGCGCAGGCGGCCCTCGGCGAGTCGATGCTGCTGCTGGTCACGCGGACGCACAACGCGCGGGAGGAGCGGGCCGGCTACGCGAGCGCGGCCCTGCTCGCCGGCCCCCACACGTGCTGGACCCGCGCGACGACGGACGACTACCGCAACCCGGAGTGGTCGGCGCTGCAGGACAGCGAGCTGGGCGAGGCGGTGGACGCGGCGAGCCGCCTGCCGAACGGCGTCTGGTCCCGCACGTTCACCCACGGCTGGATCGCGGTGAACACGACGGCGGCCACCCAGACGGTCACGCCCCCGCCGGGCCTGGTCGTCCCCGGCGCCCTCGCGCCGAACCGAACGGCCGCACCTTCGCCCACCCAGCCCCCCACCGCTCCTTCTTCTTCCACCCCCACCTCACCTTCTTCGCCCACCTCACCCACGTCCACAACCACCCCGGCCCCGCCCCCGCTGACCCTCGAAGCCGCGGACGCGGTCGTCCTGGTCGACCCACCCCGGGTCATGTCCCGAGCCTGGCGCATCTCCCGAGACGAGTTCCGCGTCGGCACCCTCTGGGCCCGCTGACCAACCCCGTGATGCCCCCCCAATCACGCGAGTCCCGCCTCCAATCACGCGAGTCCCGCCCCGGATCACGCGAGTTCCGCCTCGAAGCACGCCGAGCCGGGTGATCGGAAGGGCATCCCGGGGCATTACGCGTGTCTGGCGGGGCGGCATGCTCCGGTCAGCTGGTCGTACAGGGCCAGGTGCCGGCGGGCGCAGGCCTCCGGGCGGTAGCGGTCGCGGGCGCGTTCGGCGAGGAGACGGCCCAGGCGGCCGGGGTCCGGTTCGGCGAACAGGGCCCGCAGGCGGTCGGCGAGCGCGGGGACGTCGCCGGGCGGGGCCAGGAGCGCGGGGGCGTCCGGGACGTCGAGCATGGCCGGGACGCCGCCGGTGGCCGTGGCCAGGACCGGCTTGCCCGCGGCCATCGCCTCGGCCACCACCAGCGGCTGCTGCTCCATCGTGGACGGCAGGACCAGGGCGTCGGCCGCGGCGAGCAGGCCGGGGACGTCCGGCCGGAAGCCGAGGAACGTCACGCGCCCGGCCAGCGGCGCCTGCTGCGCGGCCCGTTCCGCGTCGGCGCGCTGCGGGCCGTCGCCGATCACCGTCAGCCGGGCGTCCGGCGGCAGCACGCCCGGGAGGGCCAGCGCGGCCAGCAGGTCGAGAACACCCTTGCGCTCCACCAGAAGCCCGGCGAAGACGAGGTGCCGCACCGGCGCGCGCGGTGGTTGCGGCTCGGCCGGTGCGACGCAGTTGTCGACGTGCACCAGCCGGCCGGCGGGCACCCGCAGGCGCCGGCGCAGGAACGTCCCCATCGCTTCGGCGGGCACGATCGTGTGGTCCAGCACGCGGGCGACCGCCGCGTCCGCCGCGAGCACGGTCCGCGTGTACCCCGACGGCCCGGCCGCGCCGCGCTCACCGCGGAACCACGGCTCGGCGACGTCGTCGGGCACGCCGTGGTAGGTCTGGACCAGTGCGGGCCGGGGCCCGCGGGCGAAGCGCAGGCCGGCGATCACCAGGCCCGCGCGGCGGTCCTGCGCGTGCACGACGTCGGGCCGCCACGCCCGCAGCGCCGCCCGCGCCCGGCCCGCCGCCGCGAGATTCTCCTTTTCGGACACCGCGAGTTCCTCGTGCAATCCATCTATTGTGGACGCTCCACGGGCGGGCACGGGCCCGAAGACCCGGACGTCGAGGCCGTCGGCGGCGAGCGTCGCGGCCAGCCGGACGGTGACGTCGACCGGGCCGCCCCGGTCCTGGGTGAGCAGGTAGGCGATGCGGGTCACGAGAGGCGCTCCGACGGGGTGAGTTTGTCGACGAGGGCGGCGACCTGGTCGGTCATCCGGCCCCGGTCGAAGGACAGTTCCACGCGGCGGCGGCCGCGTTCGCCTTCGCGCCGGGCGAGCGCGGGGTCGGCGAGCCGCGCGGCGACGGCGTCGGCGAGGCGGCCGAGATCGCCGGGCGGCAGCACGGCACCGGCGTCGGCGACGCTCTGGCGCATCCCGCCGACGTCGAACGCGACGACCGGCCGCGCGCACGCCATCGCTTCCAGCGGCACCAGGGCCATGCCTTCGGCGCGGGAGGGGAGGACGACGACGTCCGCGGCGGTGTACCAGGTGGCGGGGTCGTCGGTGTGGCCCGGCCACCGCACGGACGGGTGACCCGCCATCGGGTGCCGGTCGCGCCAGACGGGACCCATCGGGCCGTCGCCGGGCAGGGCGAGACGGGCGTCCGGCAGCCGCCGCAGCACGGCGGGCCACGCGGAGAGCAGCTGGTCCTGGCCCTTGAGCTCGGCCAGCCGCCCGAGGCAGACGGCGAGCGGCGCCCGTTCGGGCAGCCCGAGCCGCCGTCGCGCGGCGGCCCGGTCGCCGGGGACGAAGTGGCCGGTGTCGACGCCGTTGCAGACCACCTCGGCGTCGGCGGTCACCCCCGCGGCCCGGCCGGCGGCCAGTTCGTCGTCGCTGACGCAGACGACGAGATCGGTCCACCGCGAGGCGAAGCGCTCCCACGCGGCGCAGGCGCGGCGCAGGTGACCGTCGGCGGTCTCGAAGGACCACAGGTGCGGTTGGAAGACGGTCGGCCGCCCGCCGCGCACGGCCAGCCGCCCGGCGAGGCCGGCTTTGGAGCTGTGCAGGTGCACGACATCCGGGTCGAGCGCGTGCAGCAGCCGGCGGAGCCGGAGGGCTTCGGTGAGGGACGCGGGTCCGGGCCCGCGCCGGGCGGCCCAGCCGCGCACGTCGATCCCGAGCTCACGGGCGCGCTGGGCGAGCCACCCGGAAGGCGGGCAGACGACGGCGACGGACCACCCACGATCCCGCTGCGCGACGGCGAGTTCCAGCACGACAACGGCGACCCCGGCGGTGACGGGCTGGGAGACGTGCACGATCTTCACGGGCGGTTCCCTCGACGAGTTCGGGCAGGCGATTCCGTGCGGAGTTTTGGGGCGGGGGTTGCGGGCGGCGCAGGGTTCCTTGGGGGCGCTGGCGGCGATCGGTCCGGCGTTTTCCGGCTGGGGCTGGCGGCGGCGCGGCCTTCCTCGGCGGGCATTGGTGGCGATCGGTCCGGCGTTTTCCGGCTGGGGCTGGCGGCGGCGCGGCCTTCCTCGGCCGCCACCAGCAGCGAGTGGTCCGGCGCGTTCCGGCCCGCGGCGCAGCTTCCCTCACCGCAGACCTCCCCGGCGCAACTCCGCGAGCGCGTCCCGCTGCAGCACCACCGTCGCCCCGGCGTACCCGGCGACGAGCACCGCGGCTTCCGCCAGCGTCCCCGGCAGGGACTCCCCGAACCACCGGCCCAGCACCACCGCCGGCGCCGCGCCCGCCACGCCCGCCGCCAGGACCCGGGCCACCGTGCCGGCCAGCTCCGCCGCCGGTGGCGCCACGCCCAAGCCCGCCGACACCCGCCACGCGAGCGGGACCACCAGCCACGCCGCGGCGCACTGGACCCAGGCGACCGCTTCGATGCCCGCCTGGGTCAGCACCGCCAGGCCGGCCGCCAGCAGCAGCAGGTGCGTCGTCTCGAGGGCCAGGTAGCGGCGGACGTGGCCGGTCGCCTTCACCGCCTGGTACCAGATCTGCAGCAGGCAGATCGCGGCGCCGTAGCCCGACAGCACCGCCAGCGGCCCCGCCGCGCCCGCCCAGCGCTCGCCCAGCAGCACGACGCGGTCGGCCAGTACCGCGAGCGCCAGGTACAGACCACCCGTCACCACGAGCACCGCGCGCGTGAACCGGGTGACCGCCCCGCCCAGCGGCCGGCCTTCGCGCCGCAGCCGCGTGAACACCGGGAACGCGACCGCGCCGAGCACGACCGCCACCATGATGTACGGCACCCACGCCAGCCGGTACGCGAGCGAGTAGACGCCGACCGCGTCCGGGCCGAGCGCGTGCCCCACCGCGAAGTAGTCGAGGTTGACCAGCAACGCACCCACCACCGCGGCCGGCCCCACCACGGCCACCCAGCGCAGGACCTCCCGCGCCGCGCCCGCGTCCCACTGCGGCCGCACCCCGCCGCCGGCCAGCGCGCCGAGCAGCGGCTGCGTCACCGCCGTCGCCAGCAGGCCGAGCACCAGCGACACGGACCCGGCGCCGCACGCGGCGAGCGCGACCGTCAGCACGGCGCCGAGCACCGCGCTCCCGCCGTCGGGCAGCAGCCGCCGCCGGAAGTCCAGCTCCCGGTGCATCAGGCCCATCTGCACCCCGCCGGCGGCGGAGAACGGCAGGCCGAGCGCGGCCAGCCGGACCAGGCCGGCGGCGTCCGGGGTGCCGAGCAACGCCGTGAGCGGGCCCGCCACCGCCACCAGCGCGACGGCCAGGACGGCCCCGGCGCCGACGCTCAGTGTGAGGACCGTGCCCGCCGTCCGGCGCGGATCGCGTTCGGTGCGGCCGATGACGTCGTAGACCCCGATCGACTGGACGACCTGGCCGAGGTTCACCAGCGCCACCGCGAGCGCGACGGCGCCGAGCTGGGCCTCGGTCAGCAGGGCCGCCAGCACCAGCGTGACCAGCATCTGGCTGCTCTTGCTGACCAGGTTGACCACGCCGAGCCACAGCGAGCCGCGGACCGCGCGAGTCCCGAGCGCGTGCGTCACGTGACCAGCACCCGGCTCGGCCGGGCCGCGGCGCAGACCGCGAGCCCCCAAGCGAAGACCACCGCGACACCGTCCACAGTGACCGCCGTGCGCGAGCCGAACGCCGTGCCGAGCAAGGAGTCCACTGTGTACAGATGGCCGAACGGAACGGCGAGCGCGACGACGGCCGCGCCCCACCAGGGCCCGGCCCGGTGCCGCCACCACACCGCGGCGACCGCGGCCATCGAGGGAACGGCGATCAGCACGTCGCCGGGCTGGTGCACGGCGCAGACCACGACGGCCAGGCACGTCAGCAGGTCGGCGAGCGGCGCCGTGAGCCGCCGGGCGAGCAGCGCGCTCGTGCCGAGCACCCCGGCCAGCACCGCCAGCTCGACGCCGGCGGGCGCCCAGCCGGTGACGCGGAAGAGCACGGCGGCGACGTCGATGCGTTGCGCGGTCACGGAATCGACGGCGCCGTAGTCGGTGCCACGCGCGTGGGTGAGGTTCGCGACGACGACGTCGAGGAACGGCCCGATCCCGCCTCCCCGCACGACGAGGAGCGCGACGACCGGCAGGCTGGCGGCCGCGGCGATCGCGGTCCCGGTCAGCGCGACCCGCCGTGAGCCGCGCGCGAACAGCAGGACGGCCAGCGGAAGGCCGTACTGCGGCTTCAGCCAGGCCAGGGCGAGCGCCATCGCGGCCCACCCGGGCCGGTCGCGCCGCGCGAGCAGGGCCCCGGCCGCGCCGACGGCGACCAGCGGGTTGATCTGCCCGACGTAGAGCTGCGCCTTCCCGACCTGGCTGGTGACGAGCAGCGCGGCGACGACGGCGGTGGTGACCCCGAACGGCGCGGGGACGAACCGCCGGACGGCGTGCGCGGCCATGGCGGCGAGCGCGATTAGGAGGAGGAGGGAGACGACGGAGAACGCGACGGCGCCGGCCCGGTAGCCGGGCAACGCGAACGGGGCGTGCAGGAGCAGGTGGTAGGGCTGGTAGAGGTTGAAGTCCTGGCGCACCGGCCAGTGGGCGAACATCGCGGCGGGGTCGTAGGGGTTGCCGCCGTGGAGGAATTCGCGGATGGGGAAGTAGAGGGCGTCGCGGAAGTCCTGCAGCCGTTCTTCGCCGAGGTTGGCGGCGGAGGGGAGGGGGACCTGCCAGGAGGGGGCGAGGGCGTGCCAGGCGCTCGCGGCGGTGGCGAGGGTGGCGAGGAGGAGGACGAGCCGCTGTTTCGGGGACAGGCTCGCGCCGCGGGGGAGGAGGGACGGGCGCCGGTTCGTGGCCGTGGCGGTGTGCTTGGCCGGGGTCATGCCGGTACCACCGACGCGGTTCGCTCGGACGCGCCGGCGCGGCCGAGCGCGGTGACGGGGGCGGCGGGCTGCTGTGGGGCCGAGCCCGGGCTGCTGGGTCGGGTCGGGGTCGGTGGTGGGCTGGGGCTTGGGGCTGGTGCTGGCTGCCGTGGGGAGGGTGGGCGGCTCGGTCGGGTGGGTGGTGCGGTCGCGTGTGGTGGCGGGCCGCGGCGGGGCCGAGCCCGCGCCGGCGATGCCCGCCGCCGGGATGTCCTGTCTCGATCTCATGCCAGCACCACCGCCACCAGCACCGCGTCGGCCGGCAGCACGCCCACCGCCGCCGTCAGCTCGGCCTGGTGCCTTCCCGACACCGTCACCGCGACCACCGAAGCCCCGGCTCCGCGCTCCTCCGGCAGCGCCGCCGCCAGCTTGGCCGCCGTCTCCGTCAGTTCCGGGCGCACCGGCAGGACCCGTACCGGCCGGCCGGCCGCCCGGCACAACACCGCCAAGCGGTCCGCCGCCGACGGGTCGTCCTCCTGGAGGACCGCCACCGGGCGGCGGACTCCCGCCGCGCCCAGTGCGCGGCGGACCGGGCCCGGGCCCGCGCCTCCCGGGGTCAAGCGGCGCGCGGCCGCCGTCGCCAGGCCCGCCGCGACCGCGCCCACCAGGGCCAGGCCCAGCACCAGGGCCGCGTCCGGGGCCACCGTGATGACCTCCGGCCGCGGGTCCAGCGTCCGCAGCTTGGCCGCCGGGGCGAGCAGGTCCGCGTCGATCATCGCCTTGGCCAGGGCCGTCGCCGCGGCCGCGGCCTGCTCCGCCGAGCCCGCGCGCACCGACAGGCGCGCGAGGCCCGAGGCCGGGACCAGCTCGACGGACACGTGCCCGGCCAGCTCGTCCGCCGGATAGCCCGACACCGGCGCCGCCGCCTGCAGCACCGACGGGCTGCGGGCCAGCTCGACCAGCGCCGGCAACGTCAGCGAGACGACTTCGCCGTACGGGGCACCGTCCGCCGCGGCCGGGGTCGCCAGCAGGCTCACCCGGCCCTGGTACTCGGCCCCGCGGGTCAGGCCGACCAGCAACACGAGCGCCCCGGCCACCAGCGCCACGGCGACGCTGAGCACGGCAGTGCGCGGAACGCGGAACTTCATCGGGCACCTCGGAGCAACTCGTCGTAGGACTTCATCAGCGGGTGCGGGTCGTAGTCCCGCTCGACAGCCCGGATTCCCTCGGCCGCAAGGGAATCCCGGGTCGCCGGGTCGAACAGGACGGTGTTCAGCGCCGCGGCCGCCGCCGCCGGGTCGCCCGGCGGCACCACCAGCCCACCGCCGCCGGCCAAGACGCCGGCGATGCCGCCCACGTCCGTGGCGACCACCGGCCGTCCCGCCGCCAGCGACTCCAGGACCGCCAGCGGCAGGCCCTCCCAGTCGCTGGTCAGCACCGTGACGTCGGCCGCCGCGAGCAGGTCCGGGATGTCTTCGCGGGTGCCGAGGAACTCGATCCGGCGGCCCAGCGCTTCGCTGCGGCGCTCGAGTTCCGCGCGCAGGCTGCCGTCGCCGGCCAGCCACAGCACCGCGTCGCCCTCGACCGCGGCCCACGCGTCCAGCAGCACGTCGTGGCGCTTCTGCGGTTCCAGCCGGGCCAGGCAGAGCGCGACCGGGGTCCGCTCCGGGACGCCGAGGGACGCGCGGACCTCCGCGCGGCCGAACACCGGCGGCCGGGGGAACACCGCGTTGCGGATCACCACCGGCCGGTCCAGGCCCGCCGCGGCGAGCCGGTCCGCGGTGGCCGGGGAGACGGCGACGACGCGGTCTGAC
Source organism: Amycolatopsis sp. CA-128772 (assembly GCF_002904295.1). Classification (GTDB taxonomy): domain Bacteria; phylum Actinomycetota; class Actinomycetes; order Mycobacteriales; family Pseudonocardiaceae; genus Amycolatopsis. Next base: position 36,762 of record NZ_PPHG01000052.1, on the reverse strand, counting down.
GTGCGACGCAGGATCCGCGCCGCGGCCGGGTATTCGGCCTCGGCGACGCCGTGGAAGACGGTCACCAGCGGCCGCCGCCGGCCGGGGGCGAGCGCGAGCCGGGCGACCAGGCTCGCCCCGACGTTGTGGGCCAGCACGACGTCCGGCCGGAACCGCGCGATCGCGCGGCGGGTGGCCCAGGCCGCCTTCAGCACGCCCGCCTTGCTGCGGCGCGCGAGCGGGACTGCGAACACCGGGGTGCCGCCGGCGGCCAGCGCGTCGGCGCGGAACCCGCCGGCGCTGGCGACCGCCGACGTCCAGCCGTACTCCTCGCCGCGGCCCACCATGCCGGCGACGAGCGTTTCCGCCCCGCCCGCCCCCATTTCACTGATCACGTGCAGCACCCGCATCGGCGCTCCCCTCTCCTTCTCGGCGAACTCGGGTCCCGGCCGCGACGGCGAGCGCGGCCAGCGACCACAACGGCAGGTAGTACTGCTCGGACAGGAACGTCGAGGTGACCAGCACGGCGAGCAGCGACGCCTGGGTCGCCACCGCCTCCGTCCGCTGTGGGCCGGGCCCGGCGAGCCGGACCGTCCGCTCGCTCGCCACCGCGGCGGTGGCGATCACCCCGGCGAACAGCGCGAACCCCGGCAGCCCCAGTTCCGCGGCGACCTCGAGGTACATGTTGTGCGCCACGGGGGTCTGCTCGTCGACCTCGGCGTCGTGCGACTCGGCGGCGTAGTGCTCGCGGAACCCGCCGGGGCCGACACCGAGCAGCGGGTGCGCGGTCAGCATCCGGGCCGCCGCCTGCCAGCGCAGCTCGCGGGTGTCCACATTGGACGCGGCGATGAAGCTCTTCTCCTGCAGCGCCCGGTCCAGCTGCGGCCCGGCGAACAGCAGCGCGGCCAGCCCCAGCCCGGCCACCGCCGCGGCGACGGCGGCGACCACCCGCCACGGCAGCACGCGCCGCAGCAGCAGCCAGCCGGCCGCGGCGCCCAGGCCCAGCGCGCCGCCGCGGGAGAACGTCGCCGTCGCGCCGGCCACCAGGACGATGCCCGCGACCGCCAGCACCGCGCCCCGGCCCCGGCGGTGCAGCGCCGCCAGCAGCGGGACGGCCGCGACGAGGAAGTAGGCCAGGTCGTTCGGGTCCGGCTGCGGGCCGCTCGCCCGGGCTTCGCCGCCGACGATCAGGCTGAACAGCGCCCCGGCGCCGGCGACGGTGGCGCCCGCGGCCGCCGCCAGCAGCAGCCACCGGATCGGCACCTCGCGGCTCGCGACGTCCGCCAGCGCCGCGGTGACCACCAGGAACGGCAGCCAGCGCACGGTGTACTCCGCGGTGAACGGGCCCGCCGCGTGCAGCGCGGCCGTCGCCGCCAGCACCAGGGCCAGCAGCGCGAGGACCGCGTGCAACGGCGTCGGGCGCGGCAGCTGCCGGCCGCGCAGCCGCACCGCGAGCCAGGTCAGCGTCAGCACCGCAGGCGCGACCTTCCCGAGCTGGCTCTGCACGGCCGTCAGGTAGCCCTCGACCGGCGCGAGGGCGACGGTCGCGCAGGCGAGCACCTGCAGCAGCACCGCTTCGCGGGCTCGGGGCCGGACGACCGCGAAGGTGGTCATCTCCCGGCGTCCAGCCGGGTCACCGGGCGGGTCCGGCGCACGGCCGCCCGCCGGACGTACTCCCCGGTGCCGACGACGTCGAAGTGCTCGCGCAGCGCGGAAAGCACCCAGCCGAGCCAGGCCACCTTCCGCGCGCCCGGGGCCGCCATGCCGGGGAAGAACTCCATTCCCGGCGCGTCGGCCGCGCCGAGGACGTCGGTGGGGTGCAGCAGCAGCGACGGGGACACCCCGCGGGCGAGGCAGAGCCGCAGCGCCGTGCGGAAGTACGCGCGAGCCAGCCGCGGCGAGATCTCGTGCAGCTGCAGGAGGTACGAGCCGTGGATCGGCGTGCGCAGCAACGGCATCGTCGTCACCGGCAGCTCGACCAGGGCGCTGCCGCCGCACGTCCGCCAGCGGTAGGCGTGCACCGGCGCCAGCACCCGCGAGACGCCGCCGAACAGCTCGCCGGCCCCTTCTTCCGCCGTTTTCGCCGTGCGGTTGTGGTAGGCGCGGGCCAGCGGGCCGATCCACGTCGGCAGTGTGCTGGCGTCGTAGGCGTACCCGCGTTCGGCGAGCAGCTCGATCAGGTCGCGCGTGACGCTGTAGCCGGGGCCGCGGAAGCCGGCCGGCCGCGGGGCGCCCGCGGTGGTGATCGCGTCCTCGGTCCGGCCGAGCTCGTCCTCGAGGCGGTCGCGGGAGTAGCGGTGCAGCCAGGGTTCGTGGCCGAAGGAGTGGTTGGCCACCTCGTGCCCGGCCGCGGCGATCTCGGCCACCGCCTTGGCGCCGTCTTCGCGGACGACGTCGGCGCCCACGACGAAGACGGTGGTCGTGAGGCCCTGGCCGCCGAGGATCTCCAGCAGCCGCGGCACCGCGGACGGCAGGAAACTGGGGTGGTCGCGCCAGCCCGGATCGCCGTGCGTCTTGAGGTACGCCCACAGGTTGTCCAGGTCGACCGAGACGCTCGCGAGCGGCCGCGCGCTCACGCGGCTTCCCCCGCGAGGGCTGCCGTGGCTGTACGCGACTGCACGCCGAGCAGCAGGACGCCGCTCACGACCACGGCCAGCCCGAAGGCCACCCACGGCTCGCGGCCGCCGACGACGTGGTCGCCGAGGACGGCGATGCCGGTGACCGACGCGAGCACGATGGTCGTCGCGTCGGCGGTGGCCACGACGGCCGCCGCCGGGCCGCGCTGCAGCGCGACCGCCATCGACGCCTGGCCGAGCACGGCCGCCGCCAGCATCAGCCAGGTCAGCGGATTGCCCGGCAGGGCAACGAGATCGAGGTGGGCGAGGGTGCGGCTGGCGACCGCCACGACGGCGAACGCGACCCCGGACAGCACGGCGGCCGGCAGGAACGTCGCCGCGCGGCCCGCGGGGACCATGGCCAGGCCCGTCCCGAGCACCACCACCGCCAGCGCGGCCACCCCGGCGAACGGGAGGTCCGTGGCGACCGAAGGGGCCGACGACCCGGCCAGCACGACGAGCCCGGAAGCCAGCAGCACCAGCGTCATCGCCTCCGCGGTGCGGATCCGCCACCCGAGCACGGCGACGCCGAACACCGTGGCCAGCCCGATCGCCGACGAAGACGCGGCCTGGACCAGGTACAGCGGCAAGGAAGCGCGCGCGAAGAAGGCGAGCGCGAAACCACCGGCCTGGCCGGCGAAACCCAGCAGGTACAGGCGGTCGGCGGCCAGCCGGGCCAGCAGGCCCAGCCCGGCGCCCGGCCGGTTCCCGGCCCGCCGGGCCGCGACGCTCTGCGCGACGATCCCGACCGCGTACAGCACCGCGGACGCCACGAGTACGGCGTAATCCACCACGAACGACTCCTCACGTCCCGCACCGTGTGCCAGGTGCCCACGGCAAAGCGTAGGAACGCCGAGGTGGCTTCACTTTCGAAGGATGGGGTTCGGGAATTCGTGACGCTCCGACCGGAATTCGGCGAGCAGAACCCACACCAAAGAGTGATGCGCTGCGGCGTCCTGAGGGGTAGAACACACGGTGTAGTGACGGTTCACGCGGCCCGCGGAGGACCATCGCTGGCGCGCGCCCGTTCCGGCCGGCCCACTCGTTCGAGTTATACGACCCGCGGTCAGCGGTTCGCGCGCCCCACACGATCGGTGAACCGGCTGGAACGTCGGCCGGGCCCTCAGTACGTTTTCGCTGCCACGCGGAACACGCCTTGAATGCCGCCGCGGCAATTGTCTATCGAGGAGATTTCATGCTGAAGAAAATCGGCTTCGTCGCCGTCGCCATGGCGGCCGGAGCGTTGGTCACCGGTGGGATCGCGTCCGCGGGTACGCCGGGCGACGAGCACGGCCACCGCCAGGGCCCCTACGGCTTCGACTCCACCGGCCAGGTCGGCCTGCTCAACCTGAACGACACCGACCTGCTGCACAACGTCCAGGCCACCCTCGGCGTCTGCGGCAACGACATCAACGTGCTCGGCGTCCAGGTTCCGCTGCACGACACCCTGAACGGCCTCGGCGTGCCGGTCCTGTCGCCGGGCGCGAGCGAGGCCAGCGGCGAGTCGCCGTACAACTGCGCCTCGAGCGGTCTCGCCGACGGTGGCACCAGCCAGGGCAACTGAGTTCCCCCGGCGGCGGCAACGTCGCCGGATCCCGGCAGCCGAACGGGTCCCGGTGCACGGCGGGACCGCCCAGGTCGGCTGCTCGAAGACCGGTAGGAAGGCCGCCGCGTGGATGCTGTTTCCGCGCGGCGGCTTTTCGCTGCGGAAAAAGAAAGCCTGGACGAGTGGAGCACGACCGTGGCCCGGCCGGTGACGTGGACCCGGCGGCCGAGAACGAGCAGCTGCGCGAGGCGCTGTCGTCGCGGGCGGTGATCGAGCAGGCCAAGGGCATGGTGATGCTGGTCCGCGGCTGCTCCGCCCGGGAGGCGTTCGCCGTGCTGGTCGCCGTTTCGCAGCAGAGCAACGTGAAGCTCCGCGACGTCGCCACGGTCGTCGTGGCCACCGGCAGCGCCACCGAGCCCGGGTTGTCCGATGCGGACGCCGGACGCGCCGTGCGCGCGGCGTTGTGCGCCCACCTGGGCTAGGACCTGGGAACCGGCGAGGTTGGGGCGTCGCCCGGCTGCGGGTTCGGCTGAGAGTTCTGACCTCGCCGGTTCACCGGCCGGATATCCGCTCCTGGGGTCAGAGGAACGAATTCCGTGCTCGAAGAATACGGCCTCGGCGTCGATTCCGTCGCTTTTCGAAGGGTGGTTGTGGCGTGAACGGGTGTGCGAACGGCCCGCGGGCCGCCACCCCGATTTGCCGCCGCCAAACATCGGTGACCCGATCGAGCCAATGATGGCCCGGTCAGCGACGTGCGGCGGTGACCCGATGGTGGCCACCGGTGGAATTCACCCGGATGTCTCAGTACGTTTCCCTCACGCGGGACGGAGAACACACCTTGCTGCCGTCCTGTCCGATGCACCGTCGATCAGTCGATTATAGGAGAACTCATGCTGAAGAAGGTTGGTTTCGTCACGGCGGCCATGGCGGCCGGCGCTTTCCTCGCCGGTGGCGTCGCAGCCGCCGGTACGCCGGACGGGCACGACCACCACCACGGTGGCCACACCGGCCAGCTCGGCCTGCTCAACCTGAACAACACCGATCTGCTGCACAACGTCAACGCCACGCTCGGCCTGTGCGGCAACGACATCAACGTCCTCGGCGTCCAGGTGCCGATCCACGACTCGCTCAACGGCATCGGCGTGCCGATCCTGTCGCCGGGCGAGAACTCGGCCGAAGGTGAGTCCCCGTACAACTGCGCGTCGAGCGGCCTCGCCGACGGCGGCACGGACCAGGGCCACTGAGCCTCCGCGCCGCGGCCGCCCGTTGTGTGTGCGGAAGCCGGCCGAGGCGTGGAATCCGGCGCCGCGCGTGACGTCGTGAGGCGTGCCCGGAACAGGGAGCGAGCTGCACACTCCGGTTCCGTGTCCCAGGCACGCGGCGACGCAGTGTGACGCCGGCACGGGTGGGACCGGTCACCGGACCTCAGAGGTGGACCGGTCCCACCCGGCGCCAGACCGAAATCGCCGCACCGTCCCCGGACGGTGCGGCGATTTTTCTGTCACCGGCGGCCGAGCAGCCTCCCGGCGAGCCGCCGCCGTCGCCGCGGCCGCGGGATGGTGCCCACGGCCAGCACGATGTCGAGCAGCGCGGCCTGCTGCTCGGCGCGGGCCCGGGCGTACCCGGGCGACGCCGTCACCGCGCGGCGGAGGTCATCAGGGTCGGCGGTGCCGGTGTCGAACCCGGCGACCCGGGTCACGTCGATGGGGCCTCGGCACTGTGTTTCCACGCGAAGGTTCTCCTGCTGTCGGGCGTGCGGTCCGTGTCCTCGTCATCGCTCCGTTACCGCGCTGGCGTTACCGGTGTCGTGTCCCTCGGACAGGTGAGACCGGCCGTTCCGCGGGGGCAGGGTGATGAGGGGGCCCAGCGGCGGCGACGGGTAGGGCGGCTGCCCGGTGAGCACGCGCAGCAGGTCCTCGGCCGCCTCGGGGGTCAGCGCGTCGACGCGGTAGTGGTCGGCGGTCCGGCCCTGGAGGAAGAGCGGGATGTCCTCCCAGGTGCCGCCGGGCAGCAGCACCGGGAGCAGCTTGCGCGTCCAGGTCGCCCGGTCCCGCTGGAGCAGTTCCCGCAGCAGGGCCATCTCGGCCTGGCCGCCCATGTTGTCCCACGGCGGCCCCTGCCCGTCGCCGACGGTCCGGCACCGCGGCGACGCGACGACGACCACGTAGTCGGACCGCGGGATCAGGTCCAGGGCCCACCGGTACCAGTCCTGCCGCCCGCCGAAGGACCAGCGGTCGAGCCGGGCGTCGATCCCGCAGGTGCGGAGGAACGCGGCGAACCGCATGACCAACTCCCGGTGGTCCTCGGATTCGTGCAGGTACGCCACGAACACCGTGGGCCTCGCCTCGTGATCGTCGTTCATGCCGTCGCCTTCCTGGGCTGGTGCTCGATGACAGCGGCGACCCTGCTCGAAGCAGGGGGAACGCGAGGGGGAACGTGAAGGGGAAAAAGCCGGGAAACCGCGAGGTGTACCCGATCGTGGTATTCGGTTCACTCCATCGGTGGGTTGGCAGCGGAATTGGCGGAAAAGCCGGAGATCCGGGCCGTCAGAGGGGGACATGGACCAGACCTCCATCCGGATCTTCGGCGAGCTCGAAGTCGTCGACGCGGCGGGTGCGCAGCTCCGGCTGCGGCCGATGCCGCTGGCGGTGCTCGCCGCCCTGGTGTGCCTGCACCCGAAACCGGCCTCGGCGGCGGACCTGGCGGACTGGCTGTGGAACGAACCGCCGGCCAGCAACTCGCTGGCCAAGCACCTCCGGGCGGTCCGCGACGCGCTCGGGACGCACTTTCCCGGCGGGGCCGTGCGCGTCGCCTCCGGCAAGCAGCACCGCCTGGAGGCCGACCGGAGCCGCGTCGACTACTTCCGCTTCGGGGACCACGTCGAAGCGGCTCGCGCGGCGGTCCGGCGCGGTGATCACCCCCAGGCGCACCGTGAGCTGAGCGCGGCCCTCGCGCAAGTGCGCGGGCGGCCGCTGGAAAACCTGTCGGCCGCGGCGGCCAACGGCCGGTTGTGGCGCTTCCGGTACACCCTGGAACGCCAGTGGCGGGAGGCGTGCCTCCTGCACGTCGAATGCCTGCTGGAACTCGGCCGCCACTCGGCGGCCTACGCGGAGACGGAGCGGCACCTGGCGGAGTGGCCCCAGGAGGAGAACCTGCTCGGCCTGCACGCCACCGCGATGTCCGTCCACCGCGGCCCGGCCGCGGTGGAGGCCTTCCGCGGCCGGCTGCGCGCCGGCGACCTGCTGAGCGACCGGCTGGACGCGCACCTCGACGCCGTGCTCGCGGTGGCCCCGGGCGCCCGCGTGCCCGGCTGGCCGTCCGACCGGGCCGACCTGCCGCCCGGCGCCTGTCCCTACCCCGGCCTGGCCGCGTTCGACCGCAGCCTGGCCCGGTACTTCTTCGGCCGGACCGAGCTGGTGGGAAAGCTGCTGGACAAGCTGAAGCAGCGGCTGGCCGTTCCGGAGATCGTCGTCGTCACCGCGATCTCCGGGGCCGGGAAGTCGTCGCTGCTGCAGGCCGGGCTGCTGCCCGCGCTCGATCGCGGCGCCCTGTCCGAGCGGGGGAACAAGGCGCGGTACGTGCTCTTCCGGCCGACGTCCGACCCCGGCGGCGTGCTCCGGGCCGAACTCGCCGGGCTCGGCGCCGGGCCGGGCCGGCTCGTGCTCGTGGTCGACCAGTTCGAGGAGACCTTCACCCAGTGCGCGGACGAGCAGGAGCGGCACGCGTTCATCCGGGCCCTGGCCGAGCTGGCGGCCGGGGCCGGAGACCGGCCGCCGGCCGTGGTGGTCCTGGGCGTCCGGATCGACTTCTTCGACCGCTGCGCCGAGTACCAGGAGCTGTCCGCGGCGCTGAGCAACCCCTTTTTGGTCAACGCCATGACCCCCGGCGAACTGCGGGAGGCGATCGAACGCCCCGCGAAAGAGGCGGGGCTCGCGTGGGAACCCGGGCTGGTCGACGTCCTCCTCAAGGAGTTCGGCATCGACGGGGCCATGACGTCGAAGGCCGCCTACGCCGCCGGTCAGCTGCCGCTGCTGTCGCACACCCTGCAGGCGATCTGCGACCTGCGGACCGGCGACACCCTGACCCGGAAGGAGTACGAGAGCGTCCGGGGCGTGCGCGGCGCGATCCTGACCACGGTCGAAGGCGCCTTGCTGAACCTCGGCGCGGAGGAGGAAGCCGTGATGAAGCGGCTGCTGCTCCGGCTGGTCCGGATCGGCGAGGGCGCCGAACACACCCGCCAACGCGTCGACCTGAGCGAGCTCCGCGACGAGGCCACCCGGGCCGCCCTCGACCGGCTGGCGGCGAACCGCCTGGTCACGGTGACCGGGAAGACCGCCGAGATCACCCACGAAGCCCTGTTGCGCGAATGGCCCGCCCTGCAGGAGTGGATCCGGGAGAGCGAGGTCCGCCTGTTCGCGCGGCAGCAGCTGCTCGAAGCGGCGACGGCCTGGCGCCGCGACGGCCGGCACCCCGGCGACCTCTACCGGAACCCGAAGCTGGCGAGCGTCCGCGAGTGGGCGGGTCCCGGCGCGGCGGAGGCGGACCTGCCGGCGTACGCGGCCGAGTTCCTCGAGCAGTCGATCGTGCGCGAGGACGAGGTGCACGCCGCGGAACGCCGCCGGACCCGGCGACGCCAGCAGCTGGTCGCGGCCTTGGTGACGGTCGCGGTGCTGGTGGTGTGCTTCGCGGGCTACAGCCTGGTCGCCTGGTCGCGTTCGGTCCGGCAGCACACGAACTCGATCGCCGACCAGGCCGCGGGCACCGCGCTCAACGAGCTGCGCTCCAGCGACACCCTCCTCGGCGCGCAGCTGGCGCTGGCGGCCTACCGCCTTTCGCCGACCACCGCGGCCCGCAGCAGCCTGCTCAGCGCGTTCCAGGTGCCCTACGGGACAACGCTGCCCGGGCACACCGGATCGGTGAACGCGGTGGCGTACGCCCGGAACGGCAAGCTGCTGGCGACGGCCGGTGACGACCACGAAATCCTGCTGTGGGACACCTCGGCACCGCGGTACCCGGTCCGGAAGGCCCGGCTGCCCGGCCACACCGACGCGGTGAACGCGATCGCGTTCAGCCCCGACGGCCGGGTGCTGGCCAGCTCGGGCGCCGAGCGGGGCATCTTCCTCTGGGACGTCGGCGATCCCGACCGGCCGGTCCTGCTCACCCGGTTGCCCGGGCACGCCGGCGCCGTGGTCTCCCTGCAGTTCGGCCGGGACGGCCGCACCCTCGCCTCGGGCAGCCGGGACCGGACGGTCCGGCTGTGGGACGTCACGCCCGCGCACCCGCACGAGCTGTCGCGGACCGACCTGGCCACCGGCGTCCGGTCGGTGGCCTTCAGCCCGGACGCCCGCACCCTGGCCGCGGCCGGTGACGACGGCGGCATCCGCCTGCTGGACGTCTCCGCGCCCGGCCGGCCCGGAGCACCGGTCGTCGTCCCCGGCCACACCGCGGCGGTCGAGTCGGTCGCGTTCAGCCCGGACGGGCGCACGCTCGCCAGCGTCGGGGACGACTCGGACGTCAAGCTCTGGGACGCCGGTACGCCGGGGAAGTTGCGCGTGCTCACGGCGTTCGGCTACCTCGGGCAGTGGATGACCGCCGTGGCGTTCAGCCCGGACGGCCGCACCCTCGCATTCGGCGGCTTCGACCGCGCGGTCACCGTCATGGACGTCTCCGATCCCGCGCACACCGGGCCCACCCGCACCGTGGCCGGCGTGGACGGGCCCGTCCGGTCGCTGGCCTTCCGCCCGGACGGCGGCGCGGTCGCCGCCACGAGCGCGGGCGGCAGCAGCAAGCTGGCCGAACTCGACGGCCCGGGCCTGCACCACGGCGGCCCCGTCGGCATCGAGGACGTCGCGGCCAGCGCCGACGGCGCCGTCCTGGCGACCGCCGGGTCCGACACGGTCGTCCAGATCCGGGACCTCGGCCGGCCGGGGCCGCCCGTCGAACTCCGCGAGCACCGGGCGAAGGTCCTCGCCGTGACGTTCAGCAGGCAGGGGCGGCTGCTGGCCACCGCGAGCGACGACGGGACCGCGCAGCTCTGGGACCTGCGCGAGCCGGGCGCTCCCCGGCGTCTCGGCACCATCGAGGCGCCCGGCACGCTCCTCAAGGCGGTGGCGTTCAGCCCCGACGACCGGACGCTCGCCGTCGCCGGCAGCGACGAAATGGTCCGCCTGTGGGACATCGGTGACCCGCGGGCACCGCAGCGGATCGCCGAGCTCGCGGGGCACAGCGGCGAGGTGGAGTCGCTGAGCTACAGCCCCGACGGCCGGACCCTGGCCAGCGGTGGGCTCGACGCGACGGTCCGGCTCTGGGACGTGAGCAGCCCCCACGCGGCGAAACTCCGGGTCACCCTGACCGGCCACCGCGACTACGTGTGGGCGGTGGCGTTCAGCCCGGACGGCAAGGTGCTGGCGACCGGCGGCACCGACAAGGACGTCCTGCTGTGGGACGTCGGCCGGCCCGGTGAAGTGCCGAAGCGGCTCTCGGAGCTCCCGCACCCCGGCCCGGTCAGCTCGATCGCGTTCGGCCCGGCCGGCGGGCACCGGCTGGTGACCGCCGACGATGACCACGTCGTCCGGTTGTGGGACATCACCGAGCCGGGTCAGCCGGAGCTGCTGAGCAACCTCTACGGGCACGGGGACCGCGTCACGTCCGTCGCGTTCGTGCCGGACGGCCACACCGTCGTCTCGGGAGGCCGGGACGGAACCGCCCTGGTGTGGGAAACCGACCCCGAGCGGCTGGCCCGCCGGGTCTGCGCGGAAACGGCCGGGGTGGACGCCCGGTTCGTCTGGAACCGGTACTACGGAGGCGATCCCTTCCGGCCGGGCTGCTGAGGCCGCTGCGAGCAGGCTCACCGCGCTGGACGACGGGCGCGTCGCGGCCGGTCCCCCGGTGCCGGGAAACGATTGCCAAACGCGTGTCCGGATGATTACAGTTCCCTCCCTGGGAGCGCTCCCACTCACCTCTGGCTCGACGACGAGGAGATGGCGAATGCGGGCAAGAAAATTCCGGAACGGCCTGGTGCTGCTGGCCGCAGCGGCGCTCGGGGTGACGGCGGGTTCCGTGCCCGCGTCCGCCGCCGACTACGAGCGGCTGCTCAACGGCACCTTCGCCGGCGGCACCATCGACCCGTGGTGGGCCGGGGCCGGGACCACCGGCCGCGTCACCGGCGGTGAGTTCTGCACCGACGTCGCCGGCGGCACGGCCAACGGCTACGACGCGCTGGTCGGCCAGAACGGCGTCCCCTTCGAGACCGGGCAGCAGTACACCCTGACGTTCGACGCGCACGCGACGACGACCCAGCAGATCTCCGCCGTCGCGGGGGAGGCCGTCTCGCCCTACCGGCAGATTTCGCGCACCGACCTGACCGTCACGCCGTCGACCCAGCACTTCACCGTCACCTTCACGTCCACTTTGGACTTCCCGAACGCGGGCAACGGGCAGCTGGCCTTCTGGTTCGGCGGCCAGGCCGCCGCCAACACCATCTGCCTGGACAACATCTCGCTGATCGGCGGGGTCGTCCCGCCCGGGGGCCTGCCCCCGGCCAGCGGCATCCGGGTGAACCAGGAAAGTTACCTGCCGGGCATGCCCAAGCGCGCCACCGTGATCAGCGACTCGGCCACGCCGCTGACGTGGACGCTGAAGAACGCCGCCGGCACCGCGGTGGCCACCGGCCAGACCCGCCCGCGCGGCGCGGACGTACCCTCCGGCGAGAACGTGCACGAGATCGACTTCTCCACCTACGACACGGCGGGCACCGGCTACACGCTCACCGTCGGCTCGGACACCAGTTTCCCCTTCGACATTTCCGCGGACGGGCTGAAGAAGCTGCGCTACGACTCGCTGGCGTTCTTCTACCACCAGCGCAGCGGCATCCCGATCGACGCCAAGTACGTCGGGGCGACCTACGCGCGCCCCGCCGGTCACCTCAACGTGGCGCCGAACCAGGGTGACAACAACGTGCCCTGCCGCTCGGACCTGAACTGCGGGTACACGCTCGACGTGCGCGGTGGCTGGTATGACGCCGGTGACCAGGGCAAGTACGTCGTCAACGGCGGCATCGCCGCGTGGGAACTGCTCGACGAGTACGAGCGCGCGCTGCGGGTCGGCGACGCAAGCGCGCTGGGCGACGGCAAGCTGGCGATCCCGGAGCAGGCCAACGGCGTGCCGGACATCCTCGACGAGGCGCGCTGGGAGGTCGACTTCCTGCTCGAGATGCAGGTGCCGGACGGCAAGCCGGACGCGGGCATGGTGCACCACAAGATCCACGACGCGCAGTGGACCGCCCTGCCCACCCGGCCCGACCAGGACAGCCAGCCCCGCCGGCTCTCCCCGCCGAGCACCGCGGCGACGCTGAACATGGCCGCGGTCGCGGCGCAGGCGTCGCGGCTGTGGCGGACCATCGACCCGGCGTACTCGGCGAAGCTGCTCGCGGCGGCCGAGAAGGCGTACGCCGCGGCGAAGGCCAACCCGAACAAGCTCGCCGATCCCAACGACGGCACCGGCGGTGGCACCTACAGCGACAACACCGTCAGCGACGAGTTCTACTGGGCGGCCGCGGAGCTGTACGCGACGACCGCGAAGAGCGCGTACCGCACCGACGTCACCGGCTCCCCGCTCTACCGCGGAGCGAGCTTCAACACCCACGGCTTCGATTGGGGCTCGACCGGCGCCCTCGGGGACATCACGCTCGCGCTGGTGCCCACCGACCTGCCGGCCGCCGACGTCGCGGCGATCAAGACCGCCATCACCACGACCGCCGACAGCCACCTGGCGCAGATGGCGGGCATGGGCTACCCGGCGCCGTACCGCACCGCGGACGGCACGTACGAGTGGGGATCCAACGGCCTGGTGGCCAACAACGGGGTGGTGCTCGCCCTCGCGTACGACTTCACCAAGCAGGCGAAGTACCGCGACGGCGCGTTCGAGGCCATGGACTACCTGCTGGGCCGCAACCCGGCGAACTACTCCTACGTCTCCGGCCACGGTGACCAGGCGGTGCAGAACGTGCACCACCGGTTCTGGGCGCACGAGCTCGACGCGTCCCTGCCGACCGCCCCGCCCGGTGCGTTGTCCGGCGGCCCGAACAGCGGCCTGCAGGACCCGACCGCGGCCCGGCTGCTGACCGGCTGCGCGCCCCAGCGCTGCTACGTCGACGACATCCAGGCGTACTCGGTGAACGAGGTCGCGATCAACTGGAACTCGGCGCTGGCCTGGCTGGCGAACTGGACCGCGGAGAAGTCGCCGTCGCCGGTCGACACGACCGGCCCGGCGGCGGCGGGCAAGCCGGCCGTGTCCGCGGTCTCCAGCACCGGGGCGACGGTGACCTGGGCGGCGTCCGCCGACCCGGAGAGCGGCGTCAAGAACTACGACGTGGTCAGCGTGACCGGCTCGGCCCGCACGGTCCTGGCCACCGTCACCGGGACGACCGCGACGCTGACCGGGCTCTCGCCGTCGACCGCGTACAACCTGGTCGTGGTGGCCCGCAACGGCGCCGGGCTCACCGGCCCGGATTCGGCGGCCACGCAGTTCACGACGCTGCCGGGCACCCCGGCCGGCGGCTGCGCGGTGACGTACACGGCGAACACGTGGGGCGGCGGCTTCACGGCCGCGGTGACCGTGACCAACACGGGGACCACGGCCTGGCCGACCTGGACGCTGAAGTTCCCGTTCCCGGGCACCCAGAAGGTGACCCAGGGCTGGTCGGCGACGTGGTCGCAGTCGGGCGCGGACGTCACGGCGACGGCGATGCCGTGGAACGCGTCGGTGGCGCCGGGCAAGTCCGTGTCGATCGGGTTCAACGGCAGCTACACGGGCAGCAACCCGGCGCCGACGGCCTTCGCGGTGAACGGCAAGGCTTGCGGGTGACGGCCGGACGGGTGGTTCCCCCGGCTCGATCGGCGGACCGCCCGGCCATCCGCTAGCGTCATGCAGTGCGGGCAGGCGCGCCTCCTCCCCCTCGGCGCACCTGCCCGCACTCTCTTGCCCGCGTGTCCGATTCGGACGGGCCCCAACGGACCCTGAGTTTCGCTGATTCCGAAGATATCGCGGTGGCCTTCCCTGCCAGGTGCCGTCAATCCTCGCCGGCAAAGGCGGAAGTGCTTCGGTGAGAACGGGAATCGACAATCGGAAGAATCGACGCGGGAGCTCGGTCAGGAATCGCTGCCGGGCAGTTCGACGAGCACGACGGTGATGTTGTCCGCACCGGACGCGTTCATCGCGGCGGCCCACAACGACTTGACCACCCGGGCCGGTCCGCCGGGGCCGCCGAGCAGTTCCTCGAGGGTTTCGTGACCGACCAGGTCGCTCAGCCCGTCCGAGCACAGGAGCAGCCGGTCGGCGCCGGCGAGCCGCCCCACGCGCGTCCGCAGCGGGGTGCCGTCGGTGCGTCCGCCGAGGCACCGGGACAACCCGCCGAGCGGCCCGCGGTCGTCGGTGGACACCTGGGCCAGGTAGCCGCCGCTTTCCAGGTAAACCCGCGAATCGCCGACGCCGAAGTGCGTGCCGCCCGCCGCGGTCAGCAGGACGCCGGCGACCGTGGTCCCCATCGGGGCGGCGGCCGGCTCGGCCCGGCCGGCCGCGACCAGGTCCGTGTCGATCTGCACCAGAGCCGCCTCGACGCCGGTTTCGTCCTGGGGCGCGGCGAACGCGAGCATGCGGACGGCGTGCGCGGAAGCGACCTCCCCGGCGGCGTGCCCGCCCATCCCGTCGGCGACGGCGATGACGACCGGCGACGACAGCGGGACTTCGTACGTGACGGGATCGGAAAAGCTGACGCCGCAGGCGGTGAAGGAGCCGACGACCACGGCGTCCTCGTTGGCTTCGCGCGCGGCACCGCGGTGCGTCAGCACGGTGACCCGGACGCGCGCCGCACCGGCCGCCGCTGTCACGACGGCCCGTCCGGCCCGAACTGCACCACGGCGACGACGTCGGAGGCGATGCGGAGCCGGTCGCCGTGCACCAGGGCGGCGGTCTCGCCGTCCGGCACCCGGGTGTTGTTGACGAACGTGCCGTTCGTCGAGTGTTCGTCCCGCACCCAGCCGCGCCCGTCGGTGCCGACGCCGACGCTCGCGTGGCGCCGGGAGACGTTGTCGTGCCGGGAGAACAGCGCCGCCACCGGCGAATGCCCCGGGTCCCGGCCCAGCAGGACCGAGCCGGGCTGCGGGACGTCGACGGCCTGCCCGGTGAACACCAGGCGCAGGGCCCCGCCGCCCGGCCGGCCCCGCGCTTCGGGCGGTGGGGACAGCGGTTCGAGGCACTCGACGCAGACGAGGTTCGCCGGATCGGGGACGTCGGCACCGCACGCCGGGCACCGGGCCGGCGCGGGACCGGCGGGCTGCTCCGGCGCGGCCTCACCGGCCGCCGCGGGCCGGGGTTCCTCCGCCTCGGCGAGCAACATGCCGCAGGTCTTGCACAGGGCCTCGTCGTCGGTGTTGTCGGTGTGGCACACCGGGCAGATCACGCCAGCCATGTGACGGCTTCCGAGGTGATGCCGCGCGCGGCCAGCCCGGCGCGCAGCCGGTCCAGGTCGCCGCGGCGCGGGATGCCGATCAGCCGGACGGCGTCCGCGTCCGAGGACAGCTGCATCGCGGGCGACGGCGCCGCCGCGGACCGGCCGTAGCGCTCGGCGCCCAGCGGGGTGAGGGGGACGATCTCCTGGTTGTCCGAACCACGCAGTTCCGTGCCGTGGTTGCGGTTCTCGACGTACGGTCCGGCCACCACCGCGTCACACCGGCTCAGCGCTTCGGCGCAGTCGGCGCGACCGGACAGGCGCGCGTGGGAGTAGCCGGAGAAGACGAGCAGGTCGGCCGGCCGGTCGCGGCCCCGGCGCCACTCGTCCAGCTCGCCGAGCAGGGCGGCGAGGGCGACCGGCTGCTGGAACGGTTCGCCGCCCGACACGGTGATCCCGTCGAGGGGACCGCCGAGCGAGTCGAGCCAGCGCACGACGGCCGCGGGTTCGACGTCCTCGCCCGCGCCGGGGTCCCAGGTGTCCCGGGAGGCGCAGCCGGCGCAGCCGATCGTGCAGCCCTGCAGCCAGATCCCGGCGCGGACGCCGTGCCCGAGGACGGTGAGGGGGTGGTGCATCCGGTTGATGCGGACCGCGGTCATACCAGCTCCAGTTCGACGTCCGGGCCGTGCCGGGAGACGCCGGCGATGGTGACCCGCGTGCCGGCCGCGTAGTTGCGGTCGAACAGCTCCCGGGCCAGCGGGTTGATCAGGAACGACTCCAGGGCGGTGCCGATGCCGCGGCCGCCGTTCGCCAGGTCCGCCGTGCACCACTCGCGGAGCCGGTCCCGGGCCGGCCCGGTGATGTCGACGGTCACGGCCTGCTCTTCGAGCACCCGCCGCAGGATGTTGTCGAGCTGCTGGCCGAAGATCTCGGCGGCGGCGCCGGGCGAGACGAACCCGAACACGACGATGTTGTCCCCGAACCGGTTCAGCAGCTCAGGGCGCGAGAGCGCGATCGTGAAGTGCTCGGCGATGGCCGCGCGGACCTTCGCCTCCAGCACCTCGTACGGCTCGTCCGGTGAGATGTTGGGTCCGCGCCTGCCGGTTTCGGGATCGACCGTGCTCACCCCGAGGTTCGAGGTGAAGATCAGCACGCACTCGGAGAAGTACGTGGTCGCGCCGCGGCCGTCGCTGAGCCGGCCGTCCTCCAGTATCTGCAGGAACTTGTCGAGGATCCGCGGGTGCGCCTTCTCGATCTCGTCGAAGAGGATCACCCGGAACGGCTGGCGGCGCACGGCGTTGGTCAGCTCGCCGCCCACCTCGTACCCGACGTAGCCGGGCGGCGCGCCGATCAGCCGGTCACCGGAGTGCTCCGCGGAGAACTCGCTCATGTCGAACCGGAGGTAGGCGCTCTCGTCGCCGAACACGAGTGAGGCCACGGCTTTCGCCAGCTCCGTCTTGCCGACGCCGGTCGGCCCGGCGAAGAACAGCACGCCGCGCGGCCGGTTCGAGGACACCCTCGCCTGGGCCCCGGACAGGCCGAGCGCGGCGCGCTTGAGGATGTCCAGGGTCTTGCGGACCGGGTGCTCCTGGCCGATGACCTTCTCCGAGACGCTCTTCTCGCCGTCCGCAATCCGCTTGTGCAGGAAGCTGCGCCGCCACGGGTTGTCCAGGACGCCGAGCTTGTACACCCGCACGGCGTCCGGGAGGTCGGACAGCCGGAGCCCGCGGTCGCGGGCCAGCCGCGTCACGCCGGACATGTCCCGCAGCGTCAGTCCTTCCGAACGTTCGGCGAACGCGTGGTACCGCTCGGCCGCGTCCGGGTCGCCGGTGCCGCCCAGCGACGGGCCGAGCAGCCGGGCGGTGTCTTCGCGGTCACCGAGGTCCGGGCGCGGGAGACCGATCACCCGGAACCGCTCGTTCTCCGCGGTCAGCCAGACCGGCAGGTCGAGTTCGCGGTCGACGAGCCACAGGATCGGGTTGTACAGCGGGCTCGGCCGGTGCTCCGGCCCGGGCCCGGGCGCGGCGGTGCGCGAAAGCTTGAGGCAGAACAGGAAGAAGTCGCGCTCGGCGGCGTCCAGCCGGGACACGTCGACGGCGAGCCGCGAGCCGTAGTCGATCAGGCACGCCGCCCGTCCCTTGCGGGGATCGGTGACCGCGGCGAGGTACCGCGGCAACCGCTCCAGGGACGGCGGCTGGCCCTTCGCGACGTCTTCCCCGAGCACCCGGCGGGCCGCCTCCGCGGCCCGCCGTCCGCGGTCGTCGTCGGTCGACGGGTACACGGACAGGCCGTCGACCTGGTCGTACACCAGGAGGAACTCGTAACCGCTGCGCTCGAACACCTGCCACAGCAGCTGCCGCAGCGGCACCAGCTGGGGTGTGCGCCCGGGTGAGCGCCGCAGGAAGACGTCCCGGATGTTGTCGTGCAGGACGTACTGGGCGTGGACGGCGAGCGTCGAGTCGATCTCGCGGACGAACGCGGGCAGTTCCGGGCCGGTCACCGGTCACGCTCCCGCCGCCGCTGCTCGCGGGTGGACACCGGGTGGGCGGGCTCGGCGCGCTTGGCCACCGGGACCACCCGTTCGCCGGGCGGCACCAGGTGCCGTTCCACGACGTGCAGGCCCGAGCCGTCGAGCGCGGTGCGGAGCTTGCCGAGGTCGTCGCACCACTGTTCCTCCCGTTCGACGTCTTCACGGCGGGCGTCGGCACCCGGCCGGTCTTCGAGGCGGATGACCGCGGCCCGCACCTCGTCTTCGTTGATCACGAGCTGCACGGCGTGCTGCTGCCAGTCCCGGCGGACCAGCCGCAGCCGGTCCGGGTGGCCGGTCACGGTCGAGAAGCCCTCGTCGACGGTGTAGCCCTGGCCGGCCAGGGTGTCCGCCACGGACGCCCGCACGTAGCCGTGTTCGAGCTCGCGGCGGACGGCCTCGGCGGCCTGTGCGGCCCGGGCCCGCAACCCGGCGTCGAGCGGCCGCTGGGCCGCCACCACCGACGCCAGTTCGGTGCGCACCGCGGCCAGGGCCGGCTCGCCGGCGCCGGCCGGGATCGCCTGCAGCAGCCGGGCCGCCGAAATCGCGTCGGCCCGGCGGGTGCGGGCCCGCGCGTCGGCCCGCTGGACCCGCAGCCGCAGCTCCTCCAGCAACGTGCCCGGATCGACGTCCGGCCGGGGCACGGCGACCTGTGCGGCGGCCGCGAGCACCTTCGCGCGTTCTTCGGCGGTGGCGTCGGGCGTGAGCCGGCCGAGGATGCGGGTCACCGCCGCGAGCGCGGCGGGCGGCGTGGCACGCTTCCGCGCTGCCTGGCGTGCCATCGCCTCGTGGTACTTGTCGAACGCCTCCTGGGCGGTGACCGGCCGTTCGAGGTCGACGGTGTGCCGCAGCACCGACAGCACGGCGACTTCGGTGCGCTGCCGCAGTTCCCGCTCGCACCGCTCGAGCCGCGCCCGGGTCGCCGTGCACCAGCTCGCCAGTTCGGCGGGCGATTCCGCGCACGGCGTGAGCGGCTGCGGGAGCCCGGCCGCCAGATCGGCGGGGGCGTGGGTGCGCAGCACCTCGATCCGCGCGTTGAGGTCGATGACTCCGCGGGCGGCGGACTCCCAGGCCAGCAGCTCGGCGTGCCCGGCCTCCCACTCGGCCCGGTTCCGCTCGGCCCGGTCACCGATCCGGGTGAGCCCGGCGCCGAGCAGGTCCACGGACCGCGCGGCGACGAGCGCCCCGGCCTGGACACCCCGGGCGGCCAGCCAGACCGATCCGCCGACCACCGCCACCACCGCGACGCCGATCATGCCTTCGCCACTCATCGCGCACCTCCGTCCGTCTTCATCGGGTCATCGCCTCGTGGTGTTCGGCTTCGTGGGCCGCCGACCAGCGGCGGTAGCGGATGACCGCCCAGGTGACGTGCGCGATCGTGGCGGCGATCGCCGCGATCGGGGCCAGCCAGGGGACGAGGGCGAGGGCCACCAGGGTCAGGATGATCACGACGGTCCAGAAGCCCGGGGACCGGCGCAGCCTGCTGCCGGTCTGGCCCATCCCCACCTGGGACGCCTGCCACAGCGAATACCGCGGGTGGTAGTCGGCGGCCATCAGGTAGGCGAGGACCCACTCGGCCGCGAGGTGGGTCATCATCGCCACCGACACCAGCCCGAGCGCCGGGGTCTTCGCGGACAGCCCCACGACGAGCAGCCAGAGCACACCCAGCACCGCGGCCCCGCCGACGGCCCGGCCCACCGCCCCGGCGCGGCCGGCTTCCCGCTGCCGCTCGTGCCGGTCCCACCACTGCCGGCGGCCTTCTTCGATGCTCCGCACCCGATCCCGCTCGAGCACGATCCGCTGCGCCTCGGCCTGCGCGACGCCGGCGGCGAACAAGCCGGCGTAGGCGCGGACGGGCTCGCCGCCGACCCAGCGGAGCAGATCGGTGAACCAGCCGACCCGCTCCGGGAGCCGGCTCGCCCGGTCGGTGAGTTCGCGCAGCCAGTCGTCCCCGCACGGCGCCCCGGCCGCACGTTCGAGCATCGCGGCGCGCGCGACGGAACGGTGCTGCGTCGTGCGGAAGGCGTCCGCCAGCCGGGGATTGCGCTTCAGCGTCGCGACAGCCGTGCGGAGCCCGGCGACGGCGGTCGCCCACCGGGCGGCGACCTGGCCCAGCTCGGCGGCGCCCTCGAAGCCGGCGAGCACGTCCAGCAGGCGGCCGTCCCAGAGCTCGTCGACGATCTCCCGGGCGCGCTCGGTGCCGGCGTCCCCGTCCGGCCCGTCCTGCGCCCGCCTCGCCAGCTGACGCAGCTTCGCCGGGTCGATGTGGGCCCGGCGGTAGACCGGCGGCTGCCGGGGGTTGAGCCCGGCCAGCAGCCGGAGCAGCTTGACGTCCGGCTTTTCGGTGCTCTGCTCGAGGCGGCCGAGCAGGTCGAGGCGCGCTTCGACCACGCCGACCGGGTACTGGTCCGGGTTGTCGAACTGGTGCAGCCACTGGGTGAGCGCCGTCCACGACGGGCTGGGCGAAATCCCGTACCGGCTCGCCGCAAGCTTCCAGTTCCGGGCCAGCGCGACCGCGAGGCTCTCGGGATCGCGGAACCGGCGGCCCCCGAACTCGAATTCGGTCGCGTCGACGGGGACCCGCCGGTCGGGCACCTGGGGTGACCCGCCCGACAGCCAGTCCCGGACCTGCGTGCCGCTCCACCGCTTGGTGTCATCGGAGACGAGCAGACCGGCGCAGAGGCGGTTGAGCCGGGCGTCGGCGATCGCGTCGACCGGTACCGGCTTCGTCGCGACGAACTTGTGGATCACGAGGTCGTCGAGTCCGTGGAACGGCTGCTGCCCGGTCACCAGCTCGAGGACCACGATGCCGAGCGACCACCAGTCCAGCGCGGGCGAGACGTGCCCGGTCCACGCTTCCGGAGCGGCGTAGGCCGCGGTCCGCGCCACGCCGGTGAAGTGCGTGGTGCTGTCGAGCCGGCGGCTGAGGCCGAAGTCGGCCAGCACCAGCTCGACCACCGGGTTGCGGCCGCGGACGAGGATGTTCTCCGGCTTCAGGTCGCGGTGGGTGATCCGCTCCGCGTGCAGGGCCGCCAGGCCGTCGGCGAGCTGCCGCACGATCTCCGTGACGCTCTTGGTGTCGAAGGTGTGCTTCCCGGCGCCGGCGTCGCGCAGGCTCCCGCCCGGCAGGTACTCCATCAGCTCGAAGACCCGGCCGTCGGTCAGGGTCCCGGTTTCCACGATGCGCACGACGTGCTTCGACCGGATCGCGGCGAGCTGGGCCCACACGTCGGCGTCCGGCCGGATGTGCCGGTGGTAGACCTTGAGCACGAGTTCGGTGCCGGGGTGCGCGGAGTCGGTGACCTTGGCCAGCTGCGCCTCACCGCCGGCCGACGGCAGGGCCTCGAACCCGCCCAGCCGGGCGGCCAGCGCGGCCGGGAGCGCCTCGGCCGGCAACGCGGACCACGGCGGCGCCGGCGGGTCCGGTTCCCGCCGGGTGGCGTGGGGCGGCTCGCCGGGCGGGTCCTCGCGGCGGGTGGCGCCCGGCCCGGGCTCGGGCGGGTCCTCGCGGTGGGTGGCGCCCGGCCCGGGCTCGGGCGCGTCTTCGCGGCGGGTGGCGCCCGGCCCGGGCTCGGGCGCGTCTTCGCGGCGGGTGACATCGGGTTCGTGCCGGGTCGCGCCGGGCTCGCCGTGGTTCGCGTTCGGCTCGGCCATCCGATCCTTCCTCCGGCTCTCGCATTCGATCCGGCAGCTACCTGACGGACCGCGGACGGGCCCGTGCCGGGGCCACCGGGAATTGGCACCTTTCTGTCCGATAACGACTGTCCTCTGTCGATTGCAGTGCGTCAGAAAAACCCGTGTGACACGAATTGGCTATATCGCGAGCGGGCCGGTAACGGTATCCGGATCCGGAGCGAATGAACGGACGCGTTGCCCGCCGTGCGATCGCCCGGCCGGCCGTTCGACAGCACCAACCCGTTCCGGAGGACACACTGATGGCGAGCACCGAAAGGGTCACGACCGTGGTGGCACAGGCCCTGTTCCAGGTCGCCGCCGACGGCGCGGCTTCGGTGGTGGCGTCTTCGCTCGACGGCGCGTCGGCGGAGGAGGCGTGGCTCGGTTTCGTGCGTCCGCACCTGCGCTTCGCGGAGACGAACGGTGCTTTGACCTACGTGGTCTTCCCCGGCGGGTCCGCCGCGGTGCTGCGCCGGACCTGGGACCTGCAGCGCCCCGGTGTCGTCGAGACGCACGCCCTGATGGGTGCGGACGACGCGGTGACCGCGAAGCTCGCTTTGTCCACTGAGGACTGGAAGGGGCGTCCGGTGCAGCCGCCGGCCGACGGCCGGCTGCCGGCGCTGGGCGCCGGCGACCTGTGGGACCCGGACGCGGCGGAACGGTTCCGGGCCCGGGCGCTGGCGCAGGCCGACCTGCTCGCCCACTCCCTCGCCTGGCTGCTGCAGTCGCCGGCCACGCCGATCGGTTTCGTCGGGTGCCCGGCCGCCGACCGGACCGCGATCCTGTGGGCCTTGCGCGAAATCGCCGCGAACGAACTGCCGAAACGCACGTGGACTTTCGCCACGCACGCCGGTGCGGCGGGCAGCGGGCTCGATATCGTCTTTTTCGACTCGCCGCCCCAGCGGGTCGCCACCGCGGAAATGATCGTCATCGATCTGGATCGCGGACAGGGCGCGAGCCCGCAAAACGAATACCGGGCCAATGCGCTGGTGTACCGCTACGAGTACGGCGTCGACCCACCGGGAGTCGGCGGCGCGTCCGCCGTGCCGGCCCCGCCCGCCACGGTGCCCGACGTGGCGGCCATGGTGCCGGCTTCGCCGGCCCGGTCCACCTTGACCTTCGCACGCTGGACGCAGCTCGTCCGCGGGTTGTCGGACGCTCGTGACGCCCGGGCGGTCGACGGCGCGCTGGTGGAGCTCGAGTTCGCGGTCGCCAACGTCGACGACCGCGACGACGTGCGGAAGGCGCTCGAGAACGAAGGCTGGGCGGCCACGGCCATCCGGCGGCGCGTCCCGGCGGAACTGCGGGAGGCGATCTTCGACCGGGTCGTCCAGGTGGCGTTCGGAGCCACCGGGCCGAGCCGGGTGACCGCGTCCGCTCGCGAAGACAAGCGCCGCCTCGCGGAGACCTCGCACGTCACCGACATCGTCCGGGCCGTCGCCCGCGCGGATGCCGGCGGCGAGCTGGCCGACGTGCTCGCCAAGCGGTGGCTGACCGAGCAGGCGACGGCCGGGTCACCGGAGCGGGCCGGGCCCGGCCGGTTCACCCGCATCACCGGTCACGCCGGCCCGGTGCGGGTGCGCCGGTTCGTCCTGGCGACGGTCCTGCTGCTGGCCGTGGTCCTCGGCGTCTTCGCGCGTGGTGTGCTGTGGTGACCGGCACGGACGTGGCCGCCGGCCAGCTCGGCCGCCGGGGCGCCAAGCTGGGCTCCGGCGGGCAGGCGCACATCCACGAACTGCCGGAGTTCAGCCTGCCGGACGTGCCGGGCCCGCTGGTGTACAAGCAGTACAAGCCTGGCAAGGCGCCGAAGCACGGGATGGGCGCCATCATCAACCTGCGCTCCCGGCTCGCTTCGGAACCCGCCAAGCTCGCCCGCCTCGACATCGCGACCACCTGGCCGGTGCGGCAGGTGGTCGACGACGACGGCGCGGTCCTCGGCCTGATCCTCCGCCGGATCCCGGAGTCCTTCATCGAGCACGTCCGGTTGCCGAGCGGCGACGTCGGGATCAAGCCGCGAGAGGCCCAGTTCCTCTTCATCCCGCCGGACCGGGCGCTGCGCCTCGGCACCCCGGCCCCGAGCCCGGCCGAACGGCTGACCGTCTGCCGGGACTTCGCCGCCACGCTCGCCTTCCTCCACGGCGAGCTGGGGGTGGCGTTCGGGGACGTCAACGCGCGCAACGCGGTGTTCCGCCTCGGGGCGGACCCGACGGTGATGTTCGTCGACTGCGACGCCGTCCGGAAGGTCAGCGAGGTCGCGCGGCAGCTCAACGCGCCGGACTGGGAGCCGCCCGAAGGCCCCGACGTGCTGAACCGGGCGACCGATCTCTACAAGCTCGGCCTGTTCGTCCTGCGGTGCCTGACCCCGGGGCCTTTCAGCTCCGTCAACCGGGACCCCGGCGAGGCCGATGCCGTGCTGGACGCCGCCGGCCGGACGCTGCTCGCCGCGGCGCTGCAGGACGATCCCGCCGGGCGCCCGTCCGCCGGGGACTGGGAACGCTACCTGCGCCACGCGCTCGGGGAGCCGCTCGGACCGCCGACCCTCGACCGGGTCGCCCCCGACCGCACGATCGTCGCGGCCGGCGAGCCGCTCACGATCAGCTGGACGGCGGGGGAGGCGGCCACGGTCGAGGCGACCGGCGCGGGGATCGCGGCCACCTCGGTGCCCGGTACGGCGGGGACGGGCACGATCGCCCTCCGGCCGGCCCGGACCGGCCGGATCGCGGTGACCGCCCGCAACCGGCTGGGCTCGGTCACGGTGCTGACCGAGCCGGTCGCCGTCTTCGACGTCCCGTCGTTCGACGACCTGCCGGTGTTGATGCCGCGGCTGGACCTGCCCCGGCTCGCCCCGGCGCAGCTGCCCGCCGTGGGCCGGGTCCTGCCGGAGTTCCCCCGCGGCGCGCCGGTGCCGCTGCCGCCGATGGCGCACGCGGTCGCCGCGTGGACCGAACCGGATTTCCCGGTGACTCCGGTGCCGGTGGTCCTGCCCGTCCCGCCGCCGGTCCTCGGGCCCGTCCCGCCGGACCTGACGACGTTCTTCGCCGCGCCCGCCGCCGTCGAAGACCCTGCTGCCGATCAGGAAGTGCACCCATGACCAGTCCAGAGCGGCGCCTTCGTCACCCGCTGGCCCGCCTCGCGGGGGCACAGCCGGACGTGCTCGCCCGGGCGAAGACCGACCGGGTCAAGTACACCGCGATGGGCGGTGTGCTGCTCACGACCGCCGCGGTCGCCGGCGTCTCCGCCGCGTTCGCGCTCGTCAGCACCCTCAAGCTGCCCACCCCGGTCGCCGCGGTGATCGGGGCGCTCTGGGCGGTGGTCATCCTGAACCTCGACCGGATGCTGATCGTCAACATCCGGCGCCAGAGCGGCTGGGTGCGCAACCTCGGCGCCGCCGTGCCGCGGATCCTGCTCGCCGTGGTGATCGGTTCCGTCGTCTCGGTGCCCCTCGTGCTGAAGATCTTCGACCCGGAGATCACCAACGAGATGCAGGTGATGCACTCGGACAACCTGATCGCCGCGCAGAAGACGCTGACCGAGCAGTTCGCCGACATCGACGTGATGCAGAAGAAGGCCGACGAGCTCCAGGCCGTGGCATCCGGGCGCAGCCAGCCCAGCGTGAGCGGGGACCCCGACGTCGTGGCCGCGCAGAAGCGGGTCACCGACGCGCAGGCGGCCTACGACAAGGCCGCGGCCGAAGCCCAGTGCGAGCTGGTGGGCAGCTGCGGCACCCACCGGCCCGGGGTCGGCGAGGCGTACCTGCAGGCGAAGGCGAAGGCGGACCGAGCGAAAGCCGACCTGGACGCGGCCAACACGCAGCTGAACGACGCGACGGCCGAGGCGCAGAGCCGGATCGCCGGCGGGGCGGCGTCGAACGCGGACGCGGCCAAAGCCGAACTCACCACCCTCGTTCCCCGGCTCGAGGAGCGCAAGAAGGAACGCACCGAGGCCCAAGCCCGGCTGGACCGCGGCGAACTCGGCAGCGAGGGCCTGCTCGCCCGGCTGGAAGCACTGGACCGGCTGACCGCGGGCAACTCGCAGATGGAACTGGCCAGCCTGGCGCTCACCCTGCTGTTCCTGCTGATCGAGGTGCTGCCGGTGGTGGTCAAGCTCCTGACGCTCGTCGGCGAGCCGACGCTGTACGACCGGCTGCTCGCCAAGGAGGAAGACGTCCTCGAGAGACGTGCTACCGACCGCACCGACCTGATGCTGGAAGTCGAGGAAGACCTCCGAAACCAGCAGATCGCGCAGGCGAAGGCGGCCAACCGGCTGCTGGTCGAGCAGCAGGCCGCGATCGCGAAGGCGGCGATCGAGACCTGGGGCCTGATCGCGAAGAGCCGCAGTGACGCCGAGCTGGAGCGGTGGTACCAGGAGCACTCCGGGGCCGCGGAGCCGGCTGCGCCGCCGGTCCTGCCGATGAGCATGACCGTGCCCGTCCGGCCGGTGGCGGTGTCGCCGGCCACCGAACCCGTCGCGACCCCGCCGGCCGCGCCCGCCGAACCCGTCACGATGCCGTTGGCCGTGGCTGCCGGACCCGCGCGGCACCGGGTGGGCGCGGGACAGACCTACCGGCAGTTCAAGGCGAGCGCGGGCGTGCCCGTGAACGCCGTGCCGCACAACGGGACGGCCGTCCCGCACTCCTGAACCGGAAAGGAAGACCGCTGTGGAAGCCAAAGGGGCGAAGCTGCTCCCGTTCTACATCGTCATCGACGCGTCCTACTCGATGTCGGGCCGGAAGATCCGCTCCGCCAACGAAATCATCAAAAAGGTCCGTGACGCGCTGGCCCAGGACCCGATCCTGGCCGACAAGGTCCGGATCGGGCTGGTGGACTTCGCCGACGACGCCCGGGTGCAGCTGGAGCTGTGCGACGTCCTGGAGCCGAGCCTGTCGATGCCGGTCCTCGAGCCGCGCGGCGGCACGTCCTACGTGGCCGCGTTCCGGCTGCTGCGTTCGACGATCGCCGCGAACATCAAGCTGCTCAAGGGCGACGGCTTCAAGGTGCACCGGCCGGCCGTGTTCTTCCTGTCGGACGGCGCGCCCACCGACCCGGTGCCCGAGTGGAAGGCCGCATTCGCCGACCTCGTCGGGGACGAGGCCTACCCGAACGTCATCACCTTCGGCGTCGACGACGCCGACGCGCACGTCCTGCAGTCGCTGATCCACCCGTCGACCGGCAGCAAGCAGATGCGCATGTACCTGATGGACAACGGCGAGGACGCGGCCAAGGCGATCACCGCCATGGCCGAGATCATGATTTCCAGCGTGCTCCAGTCCGGGCACAGCCTGTCCCAGGGCGAAACGGGGATCGTGCTGCCCGACGAGGCGGAGCTGCCCTCGGGCATCACCTCGCACGCCGCGGCCGACGACGACTTCGTGTGATGACCGGACCGGACGGGGTGACCGCGGTGGAACCGGACGCGGTCCCGGAAGACGACGAAGCGCCGGGGACGGCGGACCCGGTCTGGCGCGGGGAGTTCCGGTTCACGCCGTTCGAGGTCGGCGACCCGGGCCGGGCGGCCGCCGCACCGTCCTATCCGGACCGGGAGCACTGGGACCGCCCCGACACGGTCGTCGACGGCGTGGTGCTGGCCGGCGACGACGGCCGGCCGCCGCTGGTGCTCCGCGCGGCCAGCAGCCGCGGCCGCGGCCACCGGTTCCACGGCAAGGTGCGCCAGGACGCCTACGCCTTCCGGTGCGGCGGCCGGTTCGTGGTCACGGCGGTGGCCGACGGGCTCTCGAGCCGTCCGCTGTCGCACGTCGCCGCGGAAGTCGTCGCCCGGCACGGCTGCCACCTGGTCGCCAAGCAGCTCGAGACGGCGGCGCCCGAGGACCTGGACTGGCCGCAGATTCTCCGGGTGCTCGCCGCGAAGGTGCTCAGCGCGGGGCGGCGCGAGTTGCAGGGCGCCCCGCACCCGCGGGTCGTCGAGGCGGACGCGGAGGTGGCCCGGGAACTCGCGACCACCGTGCTGTTCGCCGTCGCCGACCTGCGGCCCGCCGATGGCGGCCACCCGGTGTCGGTGTTCGCCTACGGCGACTCGTCGGCCTGGGTGCTGCGTTCGGGCGCGCGCTGGGAGCCGCTGAACCGGGTGAAGGACGAGGGTGCCGTCGTGGCGGGCTCGGCCACCGACGCGCTCCCGTACCTGCCCACGCAGCCGCCCGGGGTCGTCCGGACTCAGCTCGCTCCCGGCGATGTGCTGGTGCTGCTGAGCGACGGGCTGGGCGATCCGCTCGACGACGGGACCGGCCCGGTGGCCGAGTTCCTCGCCGAGCACTGGCGGTGCCCGCCCGAACCGCTCGCCTTCGCCGCGCACGTCGACTTCGCCCGGCGGTCGCACGACGACGACCGCACCGCCGTGGCGCTCTGGCCGGACCCGGCCGGAGGCGGGTCGTGACCGGCTCGCCGCCTGCCGCGCGGGACCTGGCGCGGCAGGGGGAACTGGCCGGTTACGCCGCCCTGGCGTCCGAGGGGGAACGCAAGCTGCTGCGCGCCGACCTGTACGGGATCGTGCAGCCGGTCGTCTTCGGGCAGCTGACGAAGAAGCTGGAGCTGAACCGGGGCCACTTCCGGTGTGCGACGGCGGTTTCCTCGCTCGCGGACGAGTGCCTCGACCGGTTCCACGACGACATGGACGCCGTCCTCGACGACCTGTTCCGGAACGTCCGCGTGCCGGTGCACAACCTCGAGGGGTGGGTCCGGACACGGCTCACCGCGGTCACCGTCGACGCCTACCGCCGCCGTCGGGGCGCGC
The DNA here is from genome assembly GCF_002904295.1 of Amycolatopsis sp. CA-128772. Classification (GTDB taxonomy): domain Bacteria; phylum Actinomycetota; class Actinomycetes; order Mycobacteriales; family Pseudonocardiaceae; genus Amycolatopsis. Next base: position 8,230 of record NZ_PPHG01000052.1, on the reverse strand, counting down.
GCGGGGCCCTGCAACGGCCCCGCGTGCCCGCCTGGCTGGCCATGAAGCTCGGGGGCCGGCAGAGCCTGCTGGAACTCGCCGTCGACATGCTGGAGTTCGCGGGCCACGAAGTGGCCGCGGGCGCCGGGATCTGGCCCGTCGGCACGTGGGCGGCGCGCCGGGCGATGCGGACGGGCGGGGACTTCGAAGCCGCGCGGCGGGCGGTCGAGCGTGACGTGGACGCCGTGGTGGCGGCCATGCGCAGCCGGCCGCGGTGGTTCGACGACTACGTCGAAAGACCGCTGGGGCGCAAGCGGATCCCGCTGCCGCCGGCGGCACCGCCGGAGCTCGGCGAGCCGGCCGACCCCGCGCGTCATCAGGCGGCCGAGGCGGTGCTCACCGAGCTGGCCGGGGTGGCGGTGACCGCGATCGGGACCCGGCTGGCGCGCGGCGAGGACGCCCGGACCGTGGTGGTGGACGTCGTGCGCGCGGTGTTCGAAGAGCCGGCGGACGCGCGGATCGCCGCGCTGGCGGACCGGGCGTCGACCGACCGGCTCGTCGCGGCCGTCCTCGCGATCGTCGCCGGCCGGGGGAGCGCGCACGGCAGGCGAACCGCGTCCTGACGGCCGCGCGGCACGGAGGAGCAGGAGGAGCGCAGTGACCGGGACGCTCGAAGAGGACGCGGTGGTGCTGCGGTGCCAGGCGGCGGTGATCCGGGCGATCACCGACGGTGGCACGGAAAGCGACGTCGCCGACGTGGTCGCCGGCCTGTCCCGGCTGCGCGCGGACCACCCGCACCGGGCCCGGATCGCGGCGGCGATGCTCATGGCGCTGTTCCGGGGAAATACGGAAGCGGTCTCCGAACACGCGGCCCACGCCGGTGAACTGCTGCGGTTCGCCGAGGCCGATCCGCCCACCCACCCGGAGTGGGCGCGCGTGCGGACCTTCGCCCGGATGGGGGCCATGATGCACGCCGGCCTGCAGGGGCAGCTGACCGATCTGGCGCCCCTCGACGCGGAGCTGGGCACCCTCGGCGAACTCGCCGGGGACAACCCGGCGATCGCGCCGGCCCTCGGGTTCCTGCGGACGATGTCCGGGTTGCTGCGGGCCCTGCACGAGGGCGACGAGAGCGTGCTGCACCGGGCGCCCGCCGAGCTGGCCGGGCACATCGACGGGTTCCGGGACCGGCCGGAGTTCGCCCCGCTGCTGGCCGCGCTCGAACCCATGGTCCGCGCCTTCGCCGCGAACCAGCAGGGCGACCACGCCGGGATGCTCAGGTGGTACGACACCGCCGCACGCGCGGCCCGGGACCTGCCGGGCCACGACACCCTCCGGCAGGTGATGGCCGACACCGCGATCCGGATGGAACCGATGCGGGCCCTGGTGGGCGCAGCGCCGGGCGAAGGAGACGACCTGCTCGCGGCGGACCGGCTCGCCGAACTGGAGGCCATGGCCGAACGTCCCGGTGCCGCCGCCTTCGACCGTGCGGTGAGCCACCTCACGCTGGGTGGCGCCTACCTGCGGGGCAACCGGGAGACCGACGCCGGCCGCGTCGGCCTGGCGATCGGCCACCTGCGGAAGGCGCAGGCCCTGCTGCCGCCCGGGCACCCGCAGCACGCGTTCTGCCTGTACTCCGTAGCTGCCGGCCTGTTCCGGCAATCGGAACTGGCCGGCAACACCGACGGTCTCGACGAAGCCGACGAACTGCTGCAACGCGCACGGGCCGAACTCGACGGCCCGCAGCACCCGCACTGGGCCGCGGTCAACGACCTGCTCGGGCAGATCCGGGAGCGGACCGGGCAGCTGCAGGACGTGGAGGAGACCGGCCTGCTCGCCCAGCGCAGCTACGCCTGGCGCGTCCTGCTGGAATCCGACGCGGCCGGGGCGAAGATCACGATCCGCGACGCCGCCCGTGACGCCTTCGAGCTGGCGCGCCGGTGCCTGAAGGCGGACAACCTCGCGGCTGCGTTGCGCGCCCTCGACACCGGCCGGGGCCTGATGCTGTTCGCCGCGACCGAGCTCGCGAAGGTGCCGGCCCGTCTCGAAGCAGCTGGGCACGCGGAGCTGGCCCGGCGCTGGGAGACCGAAGGCGCCGATTCCGGTGGTCTCCGTCGCGAAGTGCTGTCGGTGCTCGCCGGGGGAACCGGGAGCCTGCTGGACCCGCCCGACGTCGGCGAAATCCGTGCCGCGCTCTCGAGCCTGGCCGCGGACGCGCTCGTCTACCTCGTCCCCGCCGAGCCGCCGTTGCCGGGACTGGCGCTCATCGCGCCGGCCGGCGGCCCGCTGGCGTGGATGGTCCTGCCCGAGCTTTCGGTGCGGGACGACGAGGGTGTGGAACGCTACCTGACGGCCCTCGCCGGCCGGTCGGCTCGGGACCTCTCGGCTCGGGACCTTTCGGCGGCGCCGGACGACGATGCGCTCGTCGAAAGCTTCGACCCGCTGTGCGACTGGGCGTGGGGCGCGGCGATGGGCCCGCTGCTGGAGGGGTACTTCGGGCCGCGCGCCGGCGGCCCGGTGCCCCGGATCGTGCTGATCCCGATGGGCGACCTGGCCCGCATCCCGTGGCAGGCCGCGCGGCGCGGGGACGGGGTGTACGCGGTCGAGCTGGCCGAGCTCTCGCAGGCGGTTTCCGCCCAGCTGCTGTGCGAAAACGCCGCGCGCGAACCGGTTGCGCTGTCCGCCGGGGGGCTGGTGGTCGGTGACCCGGACACCGGCGACCCCGAGCTCGACCTCGACGCCGCCGGGCTCGAGGCGTACACCGTCCGGCAGGCGTTCTACCGGGGTGCGCGCTACGTCGGCCGCCGGCCCAACGGGACGGTCAGCCCGTCCGGCCGCGGTACCGCGGACGAGGTCCGCCGGTGGCTCGCCGATCCCGGGCCCGGCGCGGGGGCGATGCTCCACCTCGCCTGCCACGGCTCGTTCGCCGCCGGGCTCGAGGACGCCGAGGCGTTCCTCCTGCTGGCGGCGGACGATCCGGCCGAAGCCGGCGGCGAGCTGTCCGCCGAGGAGATCCTGGAACTGCTCGTGGCCGCGCCGGAGCGCCGGGTCGGGTTGGTCGTCCTCGCCGCCTGCAACACCGGGCGGTCGGTGCACGGCTACGACGAGGCGTACAGCCTCGGCACCGCGTTCCTGACCGGCGGGGTCCGGTCGGTCCTGTCCACCCAGTGGAGCATCCCGGACGCGCAGACCCCGTCGCTGATGTACCTGTTCCACCACTACTGCCGCCGGGAGGGCCTGCCGCCCCGGCGGGCGTTGCGGCAGGCCCAGATGTGGATGCTCGACCCCGGGCGGGTGCCCCCGGCGGGCATGCCCGCGGAACTCCTGGCGGCAGTGCCGCACGGCGAACCGGCGCCGGTGGCCGCCTGGGCCGGCTTCCTCCACTTCGGACACTGACCGGGAAGGGACGAACCGTTGACCGAAGACACCGTGACGCGGCTGAAGGCCGAGCTGGCGAACCTGCGGGGCCCGGCCAGAGTGGCTCCCCTGACCCGACTCGCGCAGGCCCTCGCCCAGCAGTACTGGCGGACCGGGCCCGGCCTCCCGGCGGCCCGGCCCGACCTCGACGAGGCGATCGCCGCCCTGGAAGAGTGCCTCGAGCACCTGCGGGCCGGCGACAGCGTGCGCGGCCAGGTCGCCGCCCGGCTCGGCTGGCTGCTGGGTGCGCGGTACGGCACCCACACGCAGGACGAGCGGGACCGGGTGGCCGGCCTCGCGGCGCTGGCCGAGGCCCTGAGACCGCCGCACCTGAGCCAGGTCCACCGCGAGATGTGCCAGGTCCAGCAGGGACAGCTGTGGCTGGGCCGGGCGACCAAGCTGCTCCAGGCACCGGACATGGCGATGCAGCTCGTGGGCGGGGGTGTCGCCCCGGAGGTCCGGGCGGACGTCGACCGGGCGGCTGCCTGCTTCCGGCAGCTGCTCGCCGGCGGCCCGTCCTCGGCCGACCTGGCCCGGGGCGTCGAATCGCTGCTGGCCCTGGCCGAGATCCTGCAGACCATGGTCAGCGGCACCGGCGGGGCCGGCATCGACGTGCAGGCGATGATGGGGCTGATGACCAAGGTGCAGCGGCTGCAGGACCGGTTCCCGCAGCCGCCGGGGCCGGGCCGCCGCGGGTCGGACACGTTCTTCTCGTTCTCGGACATGAAGTCGCTCATGGAGATCGCACCGATCGACCGTCCGGTCGCCGTCGTCGTGGACACCGAGCCGGCGCCGGTTCCGGTCCCGGTCCCGGCGAAGCCGGCCTCGCCCCCACCGGCCGACGGTGACCGGTTGCGGCGCGCCCTGCACGAGAAGCTGGGCGGCGGCGAGCCGATCTGGGCCCGTGCCGCCGAGCTGCTCCGGCCGGACGCCCCCGGGCTCGGTGTCGACGTCGTCGACGAGCTCGTCGCGCTGGCCACGATGGTCGCCGACGGGCAAGCCACCGCCGCCGACCGGTTCGTCCTGGCCGTGACCCTGGCGCTGCGGGACCGGCTCGACGGCGACGGCGACCGGGCCGACGCGGTCGCCGGGGCCGAAAGCCTGCTGGCGGCGCTGCGCGAACTGCCCGCCGGGCACCCGGCCGGCCCGGCGATGCTGCTGTCCCTCGGGGCCTTCCTGGACGAAGAGCGCCCGTTCGGTGGTCCGCTGGAGGTCGTCGCGGGCGAGTTCGCCGACCGGGCCGACGCGGCGATCGCGGCCGGGATCGCCGACGCGGCGGACCTCGCAGCCCTGCACGCCCTACGGTGCCTCTGCCGCGCCGCCGAGGCCGTCGCCGAGTTCCGGCGGGCCGCGGTGCCCCCGGACTACCCGTGGCGGAACGTGCTGAAGGCCGCTGCGCAGGCGGCCGGATGAGCCCGGCGGGAGCGCGCCGGGCGCTGCTGATCGGCGCGCAGACCGGCCGGCTGGCCGGCGTCGGGCAGGATGTCGCGGCGATGGCCGGGGCGTTGGCCGGCTGGGGTTTCGGCAGCACCACGTGCGAGGGCGCGGAAGCGACCCGGGCCGGAATCCTTGCCGCCTACGCGCGGTTCATCGCCGGAACCGGCGAGGGGGACGCGGCCGTCGTGTACTACACCGGCCACGGCGGCCGCAGCGAGGCGCCGTCGGGCGGGGCGGTGCCGTTCATCGCGCCGGTCGACTACGCCGAGCCCACCCCGGACGACTTCCGGGGGATCACCTCGCTCGAGTTGTCGCTCCTGCTCCGGCAGCTGACCGCGAAGACGGACAACGTCACGGTCGTGCTCGACAGCTGCCACGCCGGGCACCTGTCCCGCGCGCCGGGAAAGGTCGTCAAGGCACGGCTCGCGCCGGTGCCGTACCGGACCATCGCCGCGCACCTCGACCGGTTGCGGCGCACCGAAGCAGGGCTCGACGGGTGGACGCCGGCCGGCAACCCGCACGCCGTGCGCATCGTGGCCTGTGCGCCGGAGCAGTCCGCGTACGAATACCTCAACGCCGACGGGGTCCGGACCGGGCTGCTGACCGACGCGCTGGTCCGGACCCTGGCCGAGGCCAGGGGCAGCGAGGTGGCGGTCTCGTGGGCGACGGTCGTCGACCGGGTGCGCCGGCGCGTGCTCGCGCAGCTGCCCGGCCAGCGGCCGGAGGCCGAGGGACCGGCGCGGCGGCTGCTGTTCGACGTGGCCGAGACCGACCCGGTCGCGACGCTGCCGGCCGCCGTGGTGGCGGGCCGGGTACGCTTGGGCGGCGCCGCGCTCCTCGGCGTCGTCCCCGGCGACGAGTTCGTCATCCTGGCCGGATCGGACGGCGGCCGGCGGCTCGGACAGGTGCGCGTCGACCGGGTCGACGCGGCGGCCGCCTGGGGCGAGCTGCGGCCCCCGGTGACGGCGCTGCCGATCGGCGCGCGGGCGCACCCGGTGCGCACGGCCGCGCCGGTGCTGCCGGTCCGGCTGGTGCCGTCCGGTTCGCACCCCCCTTCGCTTGTCCAAGCCATCGAGCTCGCCCCGCTGCTGCGCCTGGCCGGCCCCGGCGAGGAGTGCCCCGTCCAGGTCGCCCACGACGCCGGGGGCCTGACCGTGCGCGACGAATCCGGGCCGCTGCACCGGCCTCGCCCGGCCGGGGCGGAGGGGGTCCGGCAGGTGGTACGGGACCTGACCCGGCTGTCCCGGGCCCACGCGCTGCGTTGTCTCACCGAGGGACCGGGGGAGGCGCTGCCGCTGCCGGTGTCGATCGAGTTCGGGCGCGTCGAGGGCGGCCGGGCGGTGCCGCTGCCGCTCGCCGGTGCCGCACTCCCCGTGGACCAGCCGGTCTACGTCCGCGTGCGCAACGAAAGCCCGGACCCGGTCTACGTCTCCCTGCTCGACATCGGCGTGGCCGCGGGAATCTCGGTCCTGAACCCGTCGTCCCCCAGCGGCGTCCGCCTCACCCGCGGCGGCCGGTACACCTTCGGCGGCAACGACCTGACCGGCACGCTGAAGGGCGTGCCGTTGAGCTGGCCCACCGCCCTCCCCCGCGGCGGCCCCCGCCCGGAGACGATCGTCGTGCTGGCAACGGCCGAACCGGTGGACAGCCGCATCCTCGAGCAGAACGGCATCCGGTCGGCCCTGAGCCGCGGTCTCCGCCCGGCGAGGGGCTCGAGTTCCCAGGGCGACGCGGTGGCCTTCGCGGTGCGCACCATCGATTTCGACCTCGTGCCCGCGCCGGCGCCGGACGGCGTCCGTTGCCCGGTCGAAGAAGTCACACCCGTCTGACCGAGGGAGGATCCGTGCGTTCATCGCCGGGGAAGGGAATGGCGGCCAGTGTTCCGCTGTTCCTCGACATCGAAGTCAAATCGGTCGATCTGGCGCCGGACGGCATCGAGATCGGCCTGATCCGGTTCTCCGGCTGGCAGCTGCACCGGATCGATCCGCTGCCGGCCGGCTTCGAAGGACACGCGGCCCACCTTGTCCGCGTGAACTACGAATTCGACGTGCCGGCGGGAGAAACACCGCCGGCTTGGGCGGAGGTGCAATTCGCGTTCGACGCCGCTGACGTGATGGTGGTCGACGCGATCCCGCGCACGGTCACAGCGGCCGAGCCGGCGCACACCTACCAGCTGACCGGGCAGCTCAACTTCGTCCCCGCCAACGACCGTTCCCGATGGGCGGCTGACGCGAGCGAAGCCAACGTCGCGCTGCCTGCCGTCCAGCCGGACGTGGCCTGCTTCGGTCTGGGAAGCGCGCGGGTGCGGTGGCGGCATTCCGGCGGGGTCCACGCCGGGACGCACACCGCATGGCTGGTCCTGCTGACCCAGCCGGACCGGACCGACCTGCCGGTGCTGGCCGGCGGTGCCTACCACCTCGCGCCGGACGGCGAACTCGGCGTCCGCGCGAGCGGCAGGCCGGACGCGTTCACCGTCCGGCTCCCCGAAGCACCGGAACGGGACGTCCCGGCCACGACGGTGGCGGACGGTGCGCCTCGGGTGTTCGTCTCCTACGCGCAGGAATCCTTGGCGCACAGGAAGTCCGTCATGAAGCTGTGCACGCTCCTCGAGAGTGAAGGTGTCGACGTGCGGTTCGATCAGGACGGTCTGGACGGCCGCCGCAACTGGGACCAGTGGACCGCAACCCAGATCCTGCGCACGGACTACGTGATCGTCGTCGCGTCGCCGGCGTACCGCGCGGTGGGCAACGGCGAACTCACCGACCCGGCCCGCCACCGCGGTATCCGGTCGGAGTACAACCGGCTGGCCGACCTCCTGCACCGCGACCCCGACCAGTGGACGAAGAAGGTGCTGCCGGTCGTCCTGCCGGGCCGCTCGCCCGACGAGATCCCGCTGGCGTTCCTCCCCGCGATCGCCGACCACTACATCCTGTCCGCGTTCACCCGGGACGCGGCCGCGGAGCTGCTGACCGTCCTGTTCCGCGGCCCGCGGTGACCGGCCCGGCCGGCTGCCGCGAAGGGCAGCCGGCCGGGCCGGTGGAAATCAGTTGCAGGATGCGCCGTTCAAAGTCGGGGACTGGAACGGTGGGGTGCCGCCCGTGTAGTTGGCGTTGTAGCCCAGGGTTGCTGTTGCTCCTGTGCCCAGATTGCCGTTCCACGAGGTGTTCTCGACCTTGACCGTGTCGCCCGTGTCGGTCCAGGTTCCGTTCCAGCCCTGGGTGATCGTCACGCCCGGGGCCGAGAACGTCAGGGTCCACTGGGTGACCGGGGTGCCGCCGTTCTGGATGACTATCTCGCCCGTGTAGCCCGTCGGCCAGGAGCTGACCACCCGGTGGGTCACCTTGCACGTTCCCGGGACCTGCGTGGACGTGGTCGTCGTCGTGGTGGGCGTGGTCGGCGT
>NZ_PPHG01000051.1 GCF_002904295.1 Amycolatopsis sp. CA-128772 | reverse complement strand
TGCGCGGCGGGGCCGGGCGCGGGGCGACGTCGCCGGGCCGGACGACCTCCGTGCGCTGCGCCGCCGGGCCGGCCGGCGCCGCGCCGAGCCGGGCCATCGCTTCGCCGGGCAGCGCGCCGGTGCGGTCCGGGTCCACCAGCACCGCCCGCAGCGCGCCGCGCGCGACGACCGTCTCGGGCTGGTCGAGGCTCGTCGGCACGACGCCGGTGCGTTCGTGCACCAGCCGGGAGATCATCGGGATCCGGCTCGACCCGCCGACCAGGAAGATCGCCGTGAGCTGCTTCGGCCGCAGGCCGGCGTCGCCGATCGCGGCGACCGTCAGCTCGACGGCCCGGCCCAGCGGCGCCGCGATCAGCCGTTCGAGGTCCTCACGGGTCACGTGCGCGTCGGCGAACGGCGGCGGCATGGGCACGTCGGTGTAGGCGTGCCGCGACAACGTCTCCTTCGCGCCCCGCACGTCCTGGCGCAGCACGCGGCGCCGGCGCCGGTCGACCAGCTCGCGCCCTTCGACGAGCTGGCGCCACGCGTCGGTGTCGGCCGCGGACACCAGGGACCCGATGTGCTCGAGCAGCGCCTGGTCGATGTCCGCGCCGCCGAAGCCGGGATCGCCGCGGGTGGCGAGCACCTGGAAGCCGCCGCGCTGCGGACGCCCGGCGCGGTCCCGCCCGGTCTCCGGCGGCAGCCGCCGCACCACGCTGACGTCGACCGTGCCGCCGCCGAGGTCGAGCACCGCGAGCGCGTCGCCGGGGCGGCCGCTGAACTCGACGGTGCGGTCGTTCGTCACGTCCTGCGGCGCGAACGTCGCCGCGTGGTAGACCGCCGCCGCGACCGGCTCGGGTACCAGCGCGACCTCGCGCGCCAGCCCGCCCGCGGCCTGCCGCAGCAGCCGGGTGCGGATCGCGCCCCAGTCCGCGGGGTGAGTCAGCACCAGCAGGTCGATCTCGGCGTCACCGGCCAGCCGGCGCGCCTCGGCCACCGCGCGGCCCAGCACGGCGTGCACGACGTCGGTGACCCGCAGGACGTTCTCGCCGAGCAGCAGCTCGCCCTCGTCGATCCGGCGCTTCGGGTTCGGCTCGTACCGCGACGGGTCGACGGCCGCCTGCCGCTCGGCCTCCTGGCCGACGAACAGCGTGCCGTCCGCCGCCGCGTACACCGCCGAGGACATCAGCGGCTGGCCGTCGATCACCACGACCTGCGGCTCGCGCCCGTTCACCGAAGCGACGACGCAGGTGCTCGAGGTCCCGAAGTCCACCGCAACCCGGACCGTCACCAGCAGCTCCCGAAGACAACACAGTTTTCGTCGCGTTCCCCCGCGCCCAGCCGGCGGGGCGCGTCCCCGGGGAGGAACCTACCCCCCACCCGCGGGCGCCCCACCGCCGTACCTAGTCGGGCTGGATCCACGACACCTGGATGAGCTGCTTGCCGAACTTGCGGGTGAGCATGTTGCCCCGGCCCGGCGGCATCGCGCTCGCTTTGATGTTGCCGACCAGCGCACCTTCGTCGCGCGAGCCGTTCATCACCATGCCCGGCGCCGCGATCTCCTTGAGCTTGCCGATGATCGGGTCGTACATCGCCTTGCTCGCGCCACCGGTGCGCCGCACGACCACCAGGTGCAGGCCGACGTCCTTGGCCTGCGGCAGGAAGTCGGAGATCTTCCGCAGCGGGTTGGTGCTCGACGTGGCGACCAGGTCGTAGTCGTCGACCAGGATGAACAGCTCCGGGCCCTTCCACCACGACCGCGTCTTCAGCTGTTCCTGCGTGACGTCGGGGCCGGGCAGGCGCCGCGTCATCGAGTTGAAGACGTCGTTGATCATGCTTTCCAGCTGCGCCGCCGACACCGCGTACCCGAGCAGCGAGTCGCCCTGGACGAACCCGAGCATCGTGCGCCGGTAGTCGACCAGCAGGATGAGTCCTTCCTTGGCGGTGTAGCGCTCCGAGATGCCCCGGGCGATCTGCCGCAGCAGGTTCGTCTTGCCCGACTCGCCGTCCGCGAACGCGTAGAAGTGCGGCTCGGCGTTGAAGTCGAGGTAGATCGGCTGCAGGTCCTCTTCGTTGACGCCGATCGGGATGAGCTTGGACTCCCGTGCGCCGTCGAGCTTGAGCACGTCCTCGTAGGTGATCAGCTCCGGCAGCAGGCGGACCTGCGGCGCGACGCGGCCGCGCCAGGCGCCCTTGATCTTCGCCACCGCGTCGGCCACGCCGGCCGCGATCGTCTCCGGGTCGCTGGAGCCGTCGATCCGGGGCAGGCCGCCGAGCATGTGCAGCTTTTCCCGGGTCAGGCCGCGGCCCGGGCGCCCGGCCGGGATGTTCACCGCGATGCGCCGGTCGATGTCCGACTCGGTCGGGTCACCGAGGCGCAGCTCGAACCGGGTGCCGATCATGTCCTTGATCGCCGGGCGGATGTCGGCCCACCGGTTGGCGGCGATGACGACGTGCACGCCGTAGGACAGACCCTGCGTGGCGAGCCGGGTGATCGTGGCCTCGAGCTCCTCGAAGTCGTCGCGCAGGGCGCGCCAGTTGTCCACGATCAGGAACGCGTCGCCGAAGGGGTCCTGGTCCGCCCGGATCTCGCCGCGGCGCTTGCGGTTGCGGAACTCGGTCATCGAGTCGATGCCCATCGCCCCGAACCGGCCTTCCCGCTCGGTGAGCAGGGTGGTCAGCTCGGCCACGATCCGGCGGGCCTTGTCCGGCTCGCGCCGGGCCACCGCGACGCCACCGACGTGCGGCAGGTCCGCGAGCCCGGCCAGGGTGCCACCACCGAGGTCGAGGCAGTAGAACTGCGCTTCCTCGGGCGTGTGCGTCAGCGCCATCGACATGATCAGCGTCCGCAGCATGGTCGACTTGCCGGTCTGCGGGCCGCCGACGATCACGCCGTGCCCGGCCGCGCCGGAGAAGTCCGCCCAGAGCGGGTCGCGCCGCTGCTCGTACGGCCGGTCGATGATGCCCAGCGGCACCTGCAGCCGCCCGTTGCCGAAGAAGCCCACCGGGGACAGGCCGCGGTCGTCGGTCGGGTTCAGGTTCGGCAGCAGGGTGTCGAGCGAGTTCGGGTCCTTCAGCGGCGGCAGCCACACCTCGTGCGCCGGCGGGCCCTGGCCCACCAGCCGCGAGACGATGACGTCGAGCTCGCTGGGTTCGACCGCCTCTTCCGACTGCGGCTGCTGCGGCACCGGCGCCTCGATCTGCTGCGGCTCCGGCTCCTTCGGCAGCTCGACGAAGTCCGGGACGAACAGCTGCGGCCGCTTGTCCGCGCGGACCACGGTCGCCGCCGGGCCCGCCGCCTTGAGGCCGGCCGGCCGGTACGGGCCCGAGACGTAGGCCGCCTTGAACCTCACCAGGGTCGACGTGTCGTACTTGAGGTACCCGCCACCGGGGACCGACGGCAGCTCGAACGCGTCCGGCACGCCGATCGCGGCGCGGGACTCCGCGGCCGAGAACGTCTTGAGGCCGATCCGGTACGACAGGTGCGAGTCGAGGCCGCGCAGCTTGCCCTCTTCGAGGCGCTGCGAGGCGAGCAGCATGTGCATCTGCAGCGACCGGCCCAGCCGGCCGATGGCGACGAACAGGTCGATGAAGTCCGGCTTCGCGCTCAGCAGTTCGGAAAACTCGTCGCAGACGATGAAGAGCGCGGGCAGCGGGTCGAGGTCGGCGCCGTTTTCGCGGGCTTTCTCGTATTCCCAGACGTTCTTGAAGTTGCCGCCGTTCTTCAGCGCTTCCTGACGCCGGTTCATTTCGCCGGCCAGCGCGTCCTTCATGCGGTCGACCAGCGTGACCTCGTCCGCGAGGTTGGTGATGACCGCGGAGACGTGCGGGGCCTTGTCCAGGCCCATGAACGTCGCGCCACCCTTGAAGTCGACGAGGACGAAGTTCAGCGTGCTCGACGAGTGCGTGGACAGCAGGCCGAGCACCAGCGTGCGGAGGAACTCGGACTTGCCGGAACCGGTGGCGCCGATGCAGAGGCCGTGCGGGCCCATGCCTTCGGCGGCGGCTTCCTTGATGTCCAGCTCGACCGGCTGGCCGTATTCGCCGACGCCGAACGGGACGCGGTAGCGGTCGCGGATCGGCCGCGGCCGCCACGCCTGCTGGACGTCGAAGGTCATCGGGTCGCCCGGGATGCCGAGCAGCTCCAGCAGCGACGGGTTGGACAGCAGCGGCTCTTCGTCGCCGATGTCCTGGCCCGCGGCACCGCCGACGCGGTACGGCGAGATGAGCCGGGCGAGCGACTCGGTCTCGACCAGGCTCAGGGTGTCCGGGCGGCCGAACCACTCGACGCCGCCGGCGCTGCGCGCGCCCAGCCTGTCGGGCTCCACGACCAGCCGGAGGCCGCGGCGGGCGGCGAGGTTGCCGAGGGAGTCGGACAGGTCGATCAGCGTGACGCCGACCAGGCCCTCCTCCAGGACGATCTGCTCTTCGCGGGTGACCTCGGCGTCGTCGATGATGATGACGACGTGCGGCTGGTCCGGCGCCGGCGTGGCGTTGCGGGAGAAGCGCTGGCGGTCACGGAGTTCTTCGTCGAGCCAGTCTTCGATCTGGGCCAGCGAGCCGGCCATCATGCGGAGCTGGCCGATGCCGTCCGACAGCGTGGGGTGCTGGACGTGCGGCAGCCACTTCGCCCACTCCCACTCCTCCTTCGCCCGGCCCGCGGTGGCGACCGCGATCAGCACGTCGTCGGGGCTGTGGAAGGAAACCAGCTGCGCGAGCATGGCGCGGGTGAGGCCGCGGGTGAGCGCGCGGTCGCCCTGCATGCTGACCGCGGCGAACCCGCGCAGGGTGATCTGGGTGGGCAGGTCGGGAACGATCGAGTGCGCGCGCACGAACCGGCGCAGCGCGAGGGTGGCGATCGGCTCCAGCTCGTCGACGGGCCCGGTCTGGGGCGGGACCAGCCGCGTCGCGAGCCGGTGCGAACTGCGCCCGACGCGCAGGTGCAGGAAGTCCTGGTCGTTCTGCCGTCGTTCCCACATCCGGCGGCTGGCGGCGAGCGACCAGAGTGACTGGGGGTCGGGGTGCACCCACTCCAGGGCGGCACGCTGGTCGACCATGGCTTCGCGAGCCCGGTCGCGCATCTGGCCGAGGTAGCGGAGGTAGTCCTTGCGGTCTTCGTCCATCTCGGCGCGCTTGGCGCCGCCGCCCTTGCCGCCACCGCCGGCCATCATCCCGAGCGTCCCGACGACCATCATGCCGCCCATGGCCATCATCATCGGGTTCCGCCCGGAGGCGGTGAACATGAAGACCATCATCCCGATCGACGCGAAGATCATCACGATCGGCAGCGCCTTCATGACGATGTTCCCGGGAATGACCCGAGGCACCTCGGGCGGCGGCTCGAGGTGCACCTCACCGCCCGGCGGACGCGGTGCCGCCAGCCGCGGCGACTTCTTGAACTGCAGCGTGCTCATCGAAGGACCCCTCTTCAAACTCGACGATGGCGGCCACCGCAAGGTGTGCGGACAACCTATCGAACGGCCCTGGGGAATTCCGCCGGATGCCGGAACCCTCGTGAACGCTGCCCGTCGTCGTCAGGCGAGTGTACGGCCCGGCACCGACAGTAATGTGGCGATCGCGGCGCTGAGCTGTGGTTGCCGCCGAGATCCGCGTGCCCCGGACACCGCACTCCGTACCCCCGCCCGCGCAGCGCCGAGCGAGCGCAGGGCGCGGAGTGCGGTGGCCAGCCGCCCTGCGCGAAACAAGCGGCCGAAAACCCCCGGCGGCCCAGCCCACCCGCCACCGATACCTCGGGCGTTCCGGCGCTGAGCTGTGGTTGCCGGTGAATTTCGGACGTTCCATGATGCCCGCGCCGGGGTTCGGTATAAGTTCCCCCGGGAGCAGTATCGACCGAGCGGGGGCAGTGCAGTGGCCACGGGCACGACAGTTTTCAGCAGGGTGACGGTCGTCGCGCCCTCCACGCGGATCGATGTTGCGCTGCCCGCCGACGTTGCCGTGGCCGATCTGCTGCCGATGCTGCTGGACATGGCCAAGGAGACCTCGGCCGACGGTGGGGCGCGGCACGGTGGCTGGGCGCTGGCCAAGCTCGGCGACGCCCCGCTCGACCCCAGCCGGACGCTGGCCTCGCTCGGCGTGGTCGACGGTGAGCTGCTGCAGCTGCGCAAGCGCAACGAGAACCCGCCGCCGCCGCTGTACGACGACGTCGTCGACGCCATCGCCGAGTCCTCCCCCGACAGCTTCCGCCCCTGGACCAAGGAGACCGCGAACCGGTTCGGGCACGTCGCCGGCGGGCTGGCTTTGTTCGCCGCCGCCATCGCGTTGTTCATGAGCGGGTCGCTCTACGGCGGCAACGCGCTGGGCGCGGCCATCGCCGGCGGCATCGGCGCGATCGCGTGCGTCGCGGTCGGCGCGACGCTCGCCAAGGGCTACCAGGCCGAGCCGACCGGGGTGCTGATCGCCGCCGCGGGTGGCCTGCCGCTCGCCTTCGTCAGCGGCTTCTACATCGTGCCCGGCCTGTCGATGCGGGCGAACCTGCTGCTCGGCGCGGTCCTGGTGATCATCGTCGCCTCCGTCTGCATCATGGTGATCGGCGCCGGCATCACGACGTTCATCGCGGCGGCCACCGCGGGCACGTTCGGCGGCCTGGCCTTCCTCTTCGGCACGCTCGTCGCGCACCCCGCCGCCGGGATCGCGGCCGGCACCGTCGCGGTCGCCCTCGCCTGCATCTCGATCCTGCCGCGCGCCACGATCTGGCTCGCGAAGCTGCCGCTGCCGCACGTCCCCAGCAACGCCGAAGAGCTGAAGGAAGACTCCGGCTTCCCCGACTACCGGGCGATCGAGCGCCGCACGGCCGTCGCGCACAACTACATGACCGGCCTGATGGTCGGCTGCGGGGCGACCGTCGCGGTGTCCGCGATCATCGCCGCCACCGCGCCGGGCGCGTTCGGGATCATCCTCGGCGTCGTCGCGACGCTCGTCCTGCTCCTGCGCGCCCGCGCGTACGCCAACGGCAGCCAGGCCATCGCGCTGCTCACCACCGGCCTGGTCTCGGCCACCGGGATCGCCATCGGCTGGCTGATCACGGCCGACGCGCAGCACCGCCTGCTCTACGTCTTCGGCGCGCTGGTCCTGCTCGCCGCGGGGGCGCTCGTGGTCGGCGTCATCTTCCCGAACCAGCGGTTCTCGCCGCCGCTGCGGCGCACCGTGGAGATCATCGAAGCGGTCTGCATCGCGTCGGTGCTGCCCCTCGCCCTGGGTGTGATGGACCTCTACACCACCCTGCGGCACCTGAACTTCAAGTGACCGGATCGGGTGAATCTCCGATGGCAGCAGCACGGCGTCCCGGCGCCACCCGGCGGACCACGACGGCCCTGCTGGCCGGCACGATCGGCCTCCTGTCGCCGCTGGCGCTCGCGGTGCCCGCGTGGGCCCAGGCCGCGCCGGCCGACGGCTACTTCGCGACGCCGCCGCCGGTCGACGACAGCAAGCTGATCCCGGACTCGGGGGGACCCGACAAGCGGTACAAGCAGACGAAGGGCTGCGTGCAGCGCAGCACCCTCGGGCAGAACATCGAGATCAAGAACCGGCCGTGGGGCCAGGAGTACCTGCAGATCTCCAAGGCGCAGGACATCGTCAAGGCGGCCACCGGCAGCGCCGGCGGGGGCGTCAAGGTCGCGGTGATCGACACCGGCGTGACGAAGCACCCGTGGTTCCAGGAGCGGCTCAAGTCCGGCGGCGACTACGTGGCCACGCCGACGAAGGGCCAGCAACCGGGGCTCGAGGACTGCGACGGCCACGGCACCGAGGTCGCCGGGATCATCGGGGCGAAGCCGGACAACCCGGAGGTCGGGTTCGTCGGCGTCGCCCCGGACGCCACGATCGTCTCCTACCGCCAGCTCAGCGAGAACTACGAACCCGACACGTCGACCCCGACACCGCCGCCGCCGAGCAGCACCGGGGGCACGCCGTCGTCGAGCACCAGCCCGCCGCCGGGTAGTGGCGGCGGCAGCGGCGAAGGCGACGGGACGTCGCCCGGCCAGTCCAACGGCGGCCGCCAGCTGGAGAAGGCGGGCACCGCGGGCACGTTGAAGACGCTGGCCGAGATTATCCGCGGCATCGCCGACCGGCACGAGGCCGACGTCATCAACATGTCGGTCGACAACTGCCGCCCGGCCACCGGTTCGATCACCGAAGGCGAGCAGCAGGTCCAGGCGGCCGTGCACTTCGCGGCGAAGGCGGGCATCGTGGTCGTCGCGGCCGCCGGCAACGCGACGGACACCTGCCCGCAGAACGACCAGCCGGACGCGCGGAAGCCGAAGACGATCGTGACGCCGCCGTGGTTCGCCGACGACGTGCTGTCGGTCGGGGCGATCGACGAGTCCGGCGGCGTGGCGCAGTTCAGCGTGCACGGCCCGTGGGTCGGCGTCGCGGCGCCCGGCACGAAGATCATCTCGCTCGACCCGGCCGAGGGGTCGAGCAGCCTGGCGAACCTGACGTTCGAGAACGGCGACAAGGCCAGCGAAATCCAGGGCACGAGCTTCGCGGCGCCGTACGTCGCGGGGCTGGCGGCGCTGGTGAAGGCCAAGTACCCGCAGCTCGACGCCAAGGGCATCATCAACCGGATCAAGGAGACGGCCCAGCACCCGGCGGCCCCGGGCGGCCGCGACAACTTCGTCGGCTACGGCGTGGTCGACCCGGTGGCGGCGCTGACGCAGGTGCTGCCGTCGGAGGTGGGCAACCAGGCCCCGATCCCGGCCCCGCAGCTGGCCCAGCTGCCCCCGGCGAACGACCACAGCTCGACCCCGGTGATCGTGGCGCTGGCCGGCACCGCGGGCGGCGTGCTCGCCCTGCTGATCACGCTGTTCGTGATGCACACGATCCGCCGCAACCGCCCGGCCGAAAGCGGCCCCCGCCGCCGCTGAGGTCAGTTCGCGGGCGGTGCCGGGGGTTTCTTCGGCTGCGGGTTCTCGTCCTCGCCGATCACCGGGGGTGCGACCAGGCCCGGTTCGCCCAGCAGGTCCGCGGACTTCGTGACCGGGCGCGTCTTCGACGGGCGGCGGCCCTGGCCGCCCGTGCCGAAGGCGCCGAACCCCATCATCGGCATCATCGGCATGCCGGACGACGACGAGCTGTGGTCCGGCTCCGCCGGTGGGGTCTGCGGGGCCGGCGGCGCGTCGGCGGTCGCACCCGGGTCGGCCGCGCCCGTGTGGCGGCCCTCCGCCGGGTCGCTCGCCGAAGACGGCGTCATCACCTCGTCGGCCGAGGCCGGAGGCGCGACCGAAGCCGGATCCGTGCCTTCACCGGCTTCGTTCAACGCGTCGTCGTGGAGCTTGAACTTCTCCTGCGGGTAGCGGTGCCGGATCTCGATCGTGCGCGACGCCGCGTCGGGGTCGTCGACGCCGTCGCACAACCGGTCGAACGCCTCCAGGACGTCACGCGCGGTCTCGTACAGCGCCTTCGCCGAGTCCTGCGTCTCCTGCAGCTGGGCCCGGACGCGCTGGGTGCCGCCGCTCGGGAGCAGCATCGTCTCCGACGTCAGCTCCGCCGCATCCACCAGCACTTCCACCAGGTCGACGACGATGTGGCGCAGCGTTGTCACCAGGTCGTCGAGCGCGGCGGCCAGGGTGGTGAGCGCCTCCTGGAGGTCGCCGCCCGCCGCGCCGATTTCGCGCATGTACGCCACGAACGCGTCCGCGTCGCGGCCCTCCCAGCCCGCGTCGAGGCGGCCGAGCTGGTCGTCGAGGCGCGTGGAGACGTCGGCCGCGGCCGACGCCGCCTGGCGCAGGCGGTCGGCCTCGGCGCCGAGGTCGGCCCAGCGGCCGAGCAGCGGCCGGAAGTACGTCTCGACCGGGTCGATCAGGCCGAGCTGCTGCGCGAGGTCCGAGAGGTAGTCCAGGTACGGTTCGGCGGCCGCGGAGATGTCTTCGCCACCGGGGGCCACGGCGGTCATCCGAGCCGCCCGGCCCGCTTGATGAGCTCGGCGGCTTCGGTGTCCTGACCGCCGTGGCGGACCGTCACCTGCCGCAGCGCCTCCGCGGCCGAGCGCAGCGCTTCGGCGCCGTCGGCCAGCTGCCGCCGCAACGCCCCCGCCGCGCGCCCGTACGACGCACCCAGGCCGATCTGCGCGCCCAGTGCCCCGTAGGACTCGTCGGTGACGTCGCCACCGACCTCGGTCGCCGCCGCGTCCAGGTCGTCCGCGGCGGCGTCGGCCGTCACGGCGTACCGGGCGACGACCACGCCGTCCATCCTCAAGCCGGCCACGGCACCTCCGCTCGTTGGAACGACGTTCGAGCGTGGGACGCCCGCCGGGGCCCGGCGGTTCCGCTCAGTTGCCCGGCTGCGCGGCCGCGGTCGGGTAGGTGCCCGCGTTCGGGTCGATCGGCACCGAGTCGAACTGCCGCAGCACGTCCTGGGTGTTCAGCGACGCCCCGGTCGGCAGCAGGCCGATGATCGACTCGGGGGCCGGCTGCCGGTTGTTCAGGCCGATCGCGTCCGCGGTCTGCGCGTCCGGGA
The DNA here is from genome assembly GCF_002904295.1 of Amycolatopsis sp. CA-128772. Classification (GTDB taxonomy): domain Bacteria; phylum Actinomycetota; class Actinomycetes; order Mycobacteriales; family Pseudonocardiaceae; genus Amycolatopsis. The sequence continues at coordinate 13,032 of NZ_PPHG01000051.1, read as the reverse complement.
CGCTGTAGCGGACGCCCCGGTCGGAGATCAGCTGGATCTGGCCCTTGCCGAAGCTGGCCTTGCCGGTGGCGGACTGGACCACCGCGGCGAACCCGGGCTTGAGGTAGAAACCGTTGAGCGGCACCCGGTTCGGGCCCGGCGTGGTCACCGTCATCGGGCTGAACTTGTCGCCGGTGCTCTTCTGGCCGGGCAGCTGGGTGTCGACGTACACCGAGGTGTGGCCGTCCTGGTCCGGGCCGGACCCGACCAGCGACCAGCCGAGGCAGGCGACCGAGGAGTTCTTCGTCGCGTCGAGGACCGTCGGCACCGAGCGCGGGAAGTCGTCGACCGGGATGTAGTCGGGGTCGGTGGGCTGCAGGGTGTGCACCCCGGCGAGCTTGTCGGGGCCAAGCGTCTGGATCCGGCCGGAACTGCCGTTCTTCGCCACGCGGATGATGTCGGCCACCGCGTTGGACACCCGCTGGATGCCGCCGCGGGTGATCGCCCAGTAGTTCGGCGTCGTCTCGCCGGCCTGCTGGGTGGCGAAGACGTCGCCCGTGGTCAGGCCGTCGAAGTTGGCCGGGGCCGTCCCGTCCGCGATCTTCGGCGGGCTCAGCTTCGCGACCTCGGGGATCGCGTTCAGCAGGCCTTGCGTGATCTTCCGCGGCGTGGGCGGCAGCTGCAGCGCCGTCCGGACGGCGTCGTTCGGGTTGTCGACGTCGATCTCGGCGCGCACGGTGTTCGCGTTCGGCCGGTTGCGCGAGCTCGGCAGCCGGTAGACGAGGTAGGTCTTGCCGTTGTCGGCCTTCGCCAGCAGGGCCTCGTTTTCGCCCAGCTCGGTGCCCAGGCCGGTGGGCGCGATGCCGCCGAAGACGTAGGTGTTGGTCCGGCCCGTGTCGGGGTTCGGCAGCGACGGTTCCAGCTGGACCTGGTCGCAGACCGCCCAATTGGGGGTGATCCGCTGGGAATCCGTCGGGATCAGCTGCGGGCCGTCCGGAATTCCGGTCAGTTTGTCGCGCGGAATGTCCTTCAACTGCTCGTCGGAAACGACCGTGGGATTCTTCACACTGGCCGCACCCGCCGCGGCCGGGGCGGGCGTCGCGGCCGCGCCACCGGTGCCGCCGCCGGGCTGCTTGCTCTGCGCCAGCAGGAGAAGGCGCGCCGAGGCGAGGTTGAAGGTCGGGATCAGCTTCCGCGGGTTTCCCGTGACGACGTAGACGGTGCCGGACTGCTCGCCGATCACGATGTTCCCGGCCGCGGGCACCGACGGCGCCGGGCTGAGCAGCCCCCAGACGACGAACACGATCATGCCGAGCGCCCCCAGCACGACACCGACGATCGTGGCCCGCGTGTGGGTGCGCATGGGGTCGTGCAGCATCACCGCGTCCCGCCGGACCAGCGCCGACTGCATCCGCCGCAGGACGAACTGGTACGCCTGGACCTGAGACTTAGTCGTGGGTGTTGATGGCATTCTCGACCTACAGCTCTCCCCGTCACGGTACGGTTCCGCAGGATAGCCGTACGGGGACCGTCTGGTGTGGGGTTTCTACCAACTCGGACTAGGGTCGGGCACCCCGGGACCCGGCTTCCGGGTACGCAGCAAGCACGAGGGGAAGAGAAAGCGGCGATGTCCGTCACCAACCCGCCACGTCCGCCTGGTCCGCCCGGGCCCCCGCCGCCCGGTCGCCAGCCGGGCCCGCCGCCGCGGCCGGGCAGACCCGGTGGTCCGGGCGGGGTGCCGGGCGGCCCTGGCGGACCCGGTGGCGTTCCCGGGGGCCCCGGCGGGATCCCGGGCGCTCCTGGTGGCCCCGGCATGCCCCCGCGCGGCCCTGGCGGCCCCGGCCCGGTTCCCGGCGGCCCCGGCGGACGCCCCGGTGGTCCCGGCCCCGGCGGCCCAGGCCCCGGTCCCGGCGGCCCGGGTGGTGGACCCGGCGGACCGGGTAGCGGCGGTCCAGCTGGTCCTGGCGGACCCGGTAGCGGCGGCCCAGGTGGTCCCGGCAGCGGCGGACCCGGTGGGCCCGGTGGCGGCGGACCTGGTGGGCCCGGTGGCCCCGGTAGCGGCGGACCTGGTGGGCCCGGTGGCCCCGGCAGCGGCGGCCCTGGCGGACCCGGTGGGCCCGGCGGCGGTGGCCCCGGCGGTCCCGGTGGCGGCTCCGGCGGCCCCCAGGGGCCCGACGACAGCGGTCCCGCCACTCCCCCGTCCGGTCCGGCCCGGATGGCCCCGCCCGCGCGGCGCCGGTCGGCCGGCGTCACCCTCGGCCCGCTGCCCGTGGCCAACCTCGTCGTGCTCGAAGTCGGCCTCGCGATCGGCCTGGTGCTGCTCGCGATCGACATGTCGCTCAAGTACGTCGGCATCGGCATCGTCGCCTTCGCCCTCATCGTCGCCCTGCTGCGCTGGCGCGGCCGCTGGTTCACCCAGTGGGTCGGCCTGACGCTGCGCTACACCTTCCGCTCGCACGACCGCGTCGCGAACCCGCTGCCGCCGAGCAGCGTCGAGGCCATGGCCGCCGAAGAGACCACGGTGACCGGGCCCGACGACGCCCGGGTGAACCTGCTGCGCATCGCCGTGCCCGACCTCGTCGTGGCGCACGGCGTCGACCACGAACGCCAGCAGGTCGGGCTCGCTTGGAACGACGGCACGTGGACGGCGGTGCTGCTCGTCGAGCCGACGCCGGCGCTGATCACCCAGGCCGACGGGGCGCCGAGCCTGCCGCTGTCGGCGCTCGCGCCCTGCCTCGAGGACCGCGGGGTGGTCCTCGACTCCATCCAGATGATCTGGCACTGCTACCCGGGCAGCGCGGCGCTGCCGTCGGACTCGCCGGCGCTCAGCTCCTACATGGAGGTACTGGGCCCGCTGCCCGCGGCGGCGCGGCGGACGACGTGGGTGGCGATCCGGCTCGACCCGAAGCGCTGCCCGGCGGCGATCCGCGAGCGCGGCGGCGGCGTCGTCGGCGCCCACCGCGCGCTGATCGGCGCGCTGTCCCGCGTGCGCAACGCCTTGGAGTCCCAGGGCGTGCCGACGCGGCCCCTCGACCCGGACGAGCTGCTGCGGGCGAGCATTTCGGCCGCCGAGCTGACTTCCGTGGCCGGTTCGCCGGCGAAGGTGACGCTGCAGGAACGCTGGTCCGGCGTGACCGCGGCCGGGATCGGGCACGCGAGCTACGCCATCACCGGCTGGCCGAAGGGCAAGGTCACCAGCAGCCTGAACGCGCTGACGAGCGTCCGCGCGCTGTCGGCGACGCTGGCGATGTCGATCTCCCCGGCGTCCGACGAAGGCAAGATCGGGCTGCGCGGCGTGGTCCGGCTGAGCGCCCGCAACCCGCGTGAGCTCGACGCCGCCGACCAGCGGCTGCACGGGCTGTCCGAGCGGCTGGGGGTGGACCTCACGCCGCTGCGCGGCCTGCAGGTCTCCGCGTTCGCCGCGACGTTGCCGATCGGAGGTACGGCATGAGCTCCCGCGTCCGCGACGCCGGGCAGAACAGCGGGGTGGCACCGGAGTTCACGGTGGACCCCGCGATGCTCGACGCGATCAGCCCGTCCGGCGACCGCGGCGGCATCGTGCTCGGCTCGGGCCTCAAGGGCGAGCCGCTGACCATCTCGGCGCTGCGCTCGACGCCGACGCGCATCGTGCTGGTGGGCGGGCTGTACCTGGCCCGCCAGGTCGCCATGCGCGCGATGGCCGTCGGCGCGTGGGTCGTGGTGGCCACCGGGCGCCCGACGGAGTGGCAGGTGCTGTCCCGCGCGGCCGGCAGCCGCGACGGACGGCCGTCACCGCTGGTCCAGATCCGCCGGCTGTCCCCGGTCGAGCTGCCGCGGCCGTCGGAGGACGCCCCGCTCCTGGTGGTGACGGACGGCGGCCCGACCCCGCAGGACCTGTTCCCGCCTCGTTCGCCGTGGCAGACGACGGTGTACGTGCTGCCGTACCTGCACCCGCAGGCCGGCATGACGGCCAACGCGGCGGATCTGGTGCTGATGCAGCGCCTCCCGGCCGGCCAGGCCGAGCTGGCGGGCCGCATCTGGAACCTCCCGCCGCAGATGATGCGCCAGCTGACGATGCTGAAGGACGACCAGGTGGTGGCCCTGGGCCGCAACCTCTGGCGCCCGCTGAGGCTCGTGACGACGAGCAAGGAGCAGCAGCTCCTGGGCCCGGTCCGCCGCGGCGACTGAGATCAACCGTTCGTGAGGGCGCCCTCGGGCCACGAGGGTGCCCTCATGGCGTTTCAGGGAGACGTGCGGACGTTCCTCGTCTGTTCCGCCCGCGCGGCCAGCTCGGCGTCCGGCGGGTAGTCGACGCCGAGCAGCGTGAGGCCGTGGGCCGGGGCCACCGCGCTGTCGCGGATGCCGCTCTGCAGGACCTTTCCGGGCCACGCGTCGGTTCGGCGGCCGTCGCCGACCAGGAGGAGCACGCCGACCAGGCTGCGGACCATCGAGTGGCAGAACGCGTCCGCCGAGACGCGGACCTCCAGCAGGTGGTCGTCCACCCGCTCCCACTCCAGGCGCTGCAGCTCGCGGATCGTCGTGCCCGTTTCGCGCTGCTTGCAGTACGCCGCGAAGTCGTGCAGGCCCAGCAGCTCCGCGGCCGCGGCGTTCATCGCGTCCGTCGACAGTGGACGGTTCCAGGCCACGGTGTCGTTGCGGCGCAGCGGGTCCACGCCCCAGGGCGCGTCCGAGACGCGGTAGCGGTAGTGACGGCGGATCGCCGAGAACCGCGCGTCGAACCCCTCGGGAGCGATCCGGGCACCCAGCACGCGGACGTCACCCGGCAGCAGGCGGTTCCAGCGGCCCGTCATGCGGTCCAGGTCCGGAATGCCCTCCGGGGACACGGGAAGCCGCCCTGAAGGCTCGGAAAGGGGCACCACGTCGACGTGCACCACCTGGCCCGTCGCGTGCACGCCGGCGTCCGTGCGGCCCGCCACGACGACGGACTTGGGTACCGAAGCACCCGGCGGCTGCCGCTGCAGGGCCTCCTCCAGGACGCCCTGAACCGTCCGGCGGCCCGGCTGGCGGGCCCAGCCCGAGAAGTCCGTGCCGTCGTAGGAGACGTCCAGGCGCAGACGAACGAGCCCGCCCTCCCCGAAGGGAGTGGCGGGCTCGTCCGGTGTCGAATCGGCCGTCAGGACGTCAGTCCTTCTTGGCGTCGGCGTCGGTCTCCTCCGAGGCCGGAGCCTCGGTGGTCTCCTCGGCCTTGGCCTCCTCGGCCGCCGGAGCCTCCTCCGAAGCGGCGGGCGCCTCGGTGGTGGTCTCCTCGGCGGCCGGGGCAGCAGCCTTCTCGTCCTTGGCGAACTTCGTCTTGCGAGCGCGCTCGGCTTCCGAAGTCACCGTCTTCTCGGCCACCAGCTCGATGACGGCCATGGCGGCGTTGTCGCCCTTGCGCGGCATCGTCTTGGTGATCCGGGTGTAGCCACCCGCGCGCTCCGCGAAGTGCGGGCCGATCTCGGCGAACAGCTTGTGCACGACGTCCTTGTCACGGACGACCTTCTGCACCTGACGACGGTTGTGCAGGTCGCCCCGCTTCGCCTTCGTGATCAGCTTCTCGGCCAGCGGGCGGACCCGGCGGGCCTTCGCCTCGGTGGTCGTGATCTTGCCGTGCTCGAACAGCTGCGTGGCCAAGTTGGCCAGGATCAGCCGCTCGTGCGCGGACGACCCGCCGAGCCGGGCTCCCTTGGTAGGGGTGGGCATTGGTTCTCCTACTAGTTCAGCTCGCAGCGTCCAGGCACAGAGCCCTAGAGCTGCTCGGTCTCTGCGTAGTCCTGGCCATCGTCGTGGCCGTCCGAAATCCCGTCGGCGATGCCACCGACACCCTCCGACCAGCCTTCACCGTCGTAGCTGGCGGCCGCCGCGGTCGGGTCGAACCCGGGCGGGCTGTCCTTCAGCGCGAGGCCGAGGCCGACGAGCTTGAGCTTGACCTCGTCGATCGACTTGGCGCCGAAGTTCCGGATGTCGAGCAGGTCCGCCTCGCTGCGCGAGACCAACTCGCCCACCGTGTGGATGCCCTCGCGCTTGAGGCAGTTGTACGACCGGACGGTGAGGTCCAGGTCCTCGATCGGCATCGCGTAGGCGGCGATGGTGTCCGCTTCCTGCGGCGACGGGCCGATCTCGATGCCCTCGGCGTCGACGTTCAGCTCGCGGGCGAGACCGAACAGCTCCACCAGCGTCTTGCCGGCCGACGCGACCGCGTCGCGCGGCGTGATCGACGGCTTGGTCTCGACGTCCAGAATCAGCTTGTCGAAGTCGGTGCGCTGCTCGACACGGGTGGCCTCGACCTTGTAGGTCACCTTGAGCACCGGCGAGTAGATCGAGTCGACCGGGATCCGGCCGATCTCCGCGCCCGCCTGCTTGTTCTGCAGGGCCGGAACGTAACCGCGGCCGCGCTCGACGACGAGCTCGATCTCGAGCTTGCCCTTGCCGTTCAGCGACGCGATGTGCAGATCCGGGTTGTGCACGGTGACACCCGCCGGCGGCACGATGTCGGCCGCCGTGACCTCACCCGGGCCCTGCTTGCGCAGGTACATGGTGACCGGCTCGTCCTCTTCCGAGGACACCACGAGCTCCTTGAGGTTCAGGATGATGTCGGTGACGTCTTCCTTCACCCCGGGAACGGTGGTGAATTCGTGCAGCACGCCGTCGATGCGGATGCTCGTCACGGCCGCGCCCGGGATGGACGACAGCAGCGTACGACGCAGCGAGTTGCCGAGCGTGTAGCCGAAGCCGGGCTCCAGCGGTTCGATGGTGAACCGGGAGCGGGTCTCGTTGACCGTCTCTTCGCCGAGAGCCGGCCGCTGGGAAATCAGCATTTCTTCCTAATTCCTTTCCAGACGACGCCCGCCATATGACGTCGAAGGGATGGCGCGGCGGCGGCGCACCTGTTGCGCCGCCGCCCGTATTCCGACCGGGGCCGGACTACTTCGAGTAGAGCTCGACGATCAGCTGTTCCTGAACCGGAACGTCGATCTGCGCACGCTCCGGGAGCTGGTGGACCAGCACGCGGAGGTTGGACTGGACGACCTGCAGCCACGCCGGGATCGGGCGGTCGCCGAAGGACTCCTTGGCCACCACGAACGGCAGCATCGCGAACGACTTCGGCCGCACGTCGATGATGTCCCACTTGGTGACCTGGAACGACGGGACGTTCACCTTCTGGCCGTTGACCAGGAAGTGGCCGTGGCTCACCAGCTGACGCGCCTGACGGCGGGTGCGGGCGATGCCGGCGCGGTAGATCACGTTGTCCAGGCGGGACTCGAGGATCTGGAGCAGGTTCTCACCGGTCTTGCCCGGACGCCGGACGGCTTCCTTGTAGTACCGGACGAACTGACGCTCGAGAACGCCGTAGGTGTAGCGAGCCTTCTGCTTCTCCTGCGACTGCAGGAGGTACTCGGACTCCTTGATGCGCCCGCGGCCGTGCTGGCCCGGCGGGTAGGGGCGACGCTCGAAAGCCTGGTCGCCGCCGATGAGGTCAACCTTGAGGCGACGCGAAATACGCGTCGCGGGGCCGGTGTAACGAGCCATTTCTTCTTACTCCTCCCCGTTCCTCAGACCCGGCGCCGCTTGGGCGGGCGGCAGCCGTTGTGAGGCTGCGGGGTCACGTCCTGGATGGTGCCGACCTCGAGGCCGGCCGCCTGCAGCGAGCGGATCGCCGTCTCGCGGCCCGAACCCGGGCCCTTCACGAAGACGTCGACCTTCTTCATGCCGTGCTCGGCAGCCTTGCGGGCCGCGTTCTCAGCAGCCATCTGCGCGGCGAACGGGGTGGACTTGCGGGAGCCCTTGAAGCCCACGTGCCCACTCGACGCCCACGCGATCACGGCACCGGTCGGGTCCGTGATCGAGACGATGGTGTTGTTGAAGGTGCTCTTGATGTGCGCGTGACCGTGCGCGACATTCTTCTTTTCCTTGCGGCGGACCTTCTTGGCCCCGGCCGCAGTACGAGACTTCGGTGGCATGTTCTGAGGGTTCTCCTGTTAGCGCGCGTTCTCTTGGTGAGCGGCGACCGCTTCGGCCTGGCCGCGCCGGATGATCGAACCGGCGTCGGTGTACAGGTTGCGGAGCGCCATCGGGCGGGCGTAGAGCGCCTTGGGCGAGACACAAGCCGAGCCGCGGCGGTGAACGCCACCCATCTGCACGACCTTCTTGCCCTGGACGCTCACTTCTTGCCAGCCTTCTTCTTGCCGGCGACCGTCTTCTTCGGACCCTTGCGGGTGCGGGCGTTCGTCTTCGTGCGCTGACCACGGACGGGAAGTCCGCGGCGCCAGCGAAGGCCCTCGTAGCACCCGATCTCGATCTTCCGACGGATGTCGGCGTTCACCTCACGGCGAAGGTCACCCTCGACCTTGAAGTTCTCTTCGATGTACGTACGCAGCTTCGCGAGGTCGTCATCGCTGAGGTCCTTGACGCGGGTGTCCGCGTTGAGCTCGGCAGCCTTGATGAGCTGCTTCGAGCGGGTACGGCCGATGCCGTAGATGTAGGTAAGCGCGATCTCCAACCGCTTTTCGCGGGGGAGGTCTACGCCAGCGAGTCGTGCCATTGGCGTTGATGCTCCTTCTTCGGTTTCATCTTCAGGTCTGCTCCCCGTCCGGTTCCGGGACCGACTCGCCTGTCGTGCCCTCGGCTTGCGCTTCGGGTGTCCCGGCCCCGGCCTGAAGCCCGGGGGTGAACCGGATCATTCGCATGACCCGGCAGGTGCGGGGAGGTTGTGTAGCCGTCAATCCACTCTGCTCGAGTGCTTGGCGATCAGCCCTGCCGCTGCTTGTGCCGCAGGTTCTCGCAGATCACCATGATCCGGCCGTGACGGCGGATCACCTTGCACTTGTCGCAGATCTTCTTGACGCTCGGCTGGACCTTCACGTCTTCTGCTCTCCTGCTTCTGTGACATCCGGGGCTTCGCCCCGGGCCGGGGGCTCCGCCACCCGGAACCCCCGAAGGCTACTCGTCGTGATCACTTGTAGCGGTAGACGATGCGACCACGAGAGAGGTCGTAGGGCGAGAGCTCCACGACAACCCTGTCCTCGGGCAGGATGCGGATGTAGTGCTGCCGCATCTTGCCGCTGATGTGTGCCAGGACCTTGTGACCGTTCTCCAACTCGACGCGGAACATCGCGTTGGGGAGCGGCTCGACTACGCGGCCTTCGACCTCGATGGCCCCGTCTTTCTTCGCCATGTCCTCCGCATTTCCTTGTCAGCTGCACTGCCTTGTCAGCAACGTCGGCCGCCACACCCGTGATCAACTCGAGCACTAGTGCCGGGTTGGGGTGGTGCGTGGCACACTGGTGCCCGGCTCCCTAGACCGTGAATTCACGAGCGCGCAGGATCCGGGCGCGATAAGTGCGCCGACTTGACAGTGTACGCAGGTCGTGTCGCGACCCCCAAACCGGGGGTGACCATGCTAAAGGACCGTGCAGGTGGACGTGATGGCGATCACCTCGTGTGGGTGAAAGCGCGGGTCAGGCGTCTTCCGGCGCGGTGAGCACCCAGGGGCCGTCTTCGGTGATCGCGACGGTGTGCTCCCAGTGGGCCGCGCGGGAGCCGTCGGCCGTGACGACCGTCCAGCCGTCGTCGAGCTCGCGGGTCTCGCCGCCGCCGCCGGTCAGCATCGGTTCGATGGCCAGGGCCATGCCCGGCTTGAGCCGCGGGCCCTTGCCCGGCTTGCCGACGTTCGGCAGGAACGGGTCCATGTGCATCTGCCGGCCGATGCCGTGGCCGCCGTACTCGACGATCATCCCGTACTCGATGCCGTCGTCGCGGCCCGCGCGCTCGGCGGCGGACTGGACGGCGAAGGAGATGTCGGTGAGCCGGCCGCCGGGGGTGACCGCCTCGATGCCGGCCCACATCGCCGCCTCGGTGGCCGCGGACAGCGCGCGGTCGGCGTCGGCGACCTGGCCGATGGCCAGCGTGACGGCGGAGTCGCCGTGCCAGCCGTCGAGGATCGCCCCGCAGTCGACGGAGATGATGTCGCCGTCCGTCAGCACCTGGGACTTCGCCGGGATGCCGTGGACGATCTGCTCGTTCACCGACGCGCAGATCGACGCCGGGAAGCCGTGGTAGCCCTTGAACGACGGCACCGCGCCGGCGTCCCGGATCGTCTGCTCCGCCAGCTCGTCGAGCTCGGCGGTGCTGACACCCGGTTTCGCGGCGGCGCGGACCGCGGCGAGCGTGCGGGCGACGACCAGGCCGGCCGCCCGCATCGCCTGCAGCTCGTCCGGGGTCTTGACCTCGATCATGCGCCCGCGCCGGAGCACTTGCAGAACACGCAGTCCTCCGAGGTTCACGTGCGGTCGCGCAGGGCGTCCAGGACCCGCCCGGAGATCTCTTCGACGCTGCCGACGCCGTCGACGGTCACCAGGATGCCGGCGTAGTACTCCAGCAGCGGCGCGGTGTCCGACACGTAGATCTGCTGACGGCGGCGGATGACCTCTTCGGTGTCGTCCGCGCGGCCGCGCGACATGAGCCGCCCGACGACGACGTCCTCCGGGACCTGCAGCTGGATCACCGCATCGAGCGACACGTCCGCGTCGCCCAGGATCTCGCCGAGGACCTCGGCCTGCTTCGTGTTGCGGGGGAAGCCGTCGAGCAGGAAGCCGACCTTGGCGTCCGGCTCGGCGAGCCGCTCGCGGACCATCTCGTTGGTCACCGAGTCGGGGACGAGCTCACCCGAGTCCAGGTAGCGCTTCGCCTCCTGGCCCAGCGGGGTCTCCTGGCCGACGTGCGCGCGGAACAGGTCACCCGTGGAGATGTGCGGGACGCGCAGCTGCTCCGACAGGGCCACCGCCTGCGTACCCTTGCCCGCGCCGGGCGGACCCACGAGAACCAGACGCGTCACTTCAAGAACCCTTCGTAGTTGCGCTGCATCAGCTGGCTTTCGATCTGCTTCACGGTGTCGAGGCCGACACCGACCATGATCAGCACAGCCGTGCCACCGAACGGGAAGTTCTGGTTGTTCCCGCTACCGGTCACCGACAGGAAGAAGTTCGGAAGGATCGCGATGATGCCCAGGTACAGCGAACCGGGCAGGGTGATCCGGCCCAGGACGAAGCTCAGGTACTCGGCGGTCGGGCGGCCCGGGCGGATGCCCGGGATGAAGCCACCGAACTTCTTCATCTCTTCCGCACGCTCGTCCACGTTGAACGTGATCGTGATGTAGAAGTACGTGAAGAAGATGATCAGGCCGAAGTACAGCGCGATGTGCACCCAGCTGGACTGGTTCACGATGTAGTTCTTGACGAACACCTGCCAGCCGGAGTTGCTGTTCTGGTCGCCGACGAGGCGGCTGATCAGGTCCGGCAGGTACAGCAGGGACGACGCGAAGATGACCGGGATGACGCCGGCCTGGTTGACCTTGATCGGCAGGTAGGTCGACGTGCCGCCGTACATCCGGCGGCCGATCATGCGCTTGGCGTACTGCACCGGGATCCGGCGCTGCCCCTGCTCGACGAAGATGACGCTGGCGATGATCACCAGGCCGAAGATGCAGATCATCGTCAGCGCGATGCCGCCGCCGTTGGACAGGATGTTCCCGCCCTCGACCGGGATGCGCGCGGCGATGTTCAGGAAGATCAGGACGGACATGCCGTTGCCGACACCGCGCTCGGTGATCAGCTCGCCCAGCCACATCATGACGGCGGTGCCCGCGGTCATCGTGATGACGATGATGGCCAGCGAGTAGACGCTGTTGTCCGGGATGATCGGCGACTGGCAGTCGGGGAAGAGCTGCTTGCGGTCCGCGAGCGCGACCACTCCGGTGGCCTGCAGGATCGCCAGCGCGATCGTCAGGTACCGGGTGTACTGGGTCAGCTTGCCCTGGCCGGACTGCCCTTCCTTCTTCAGCTCCTCGAACCGCGGGATGACCACGGTGAGCAGCTGGATGATGATGCTGGCCGTGATGTACGGCATGATGCCGGTCGAGAAGAGCGACAGCTGCAGCAGCGCACCACCGCTGAACAGGTTCAGCAGCTGGTAGACGCCCTCCTGCTGCGCCTGGGAACTACAAGCCTGTACGGCACCGTATGAGATGCCGGGCGCCGGAATGGTCGCACCGATTCGGTAAACCGCGACGATGGCTAGCGTGAACAGGATCTTCTTGCGTAGATCCGGCGTCGCGAGAGCCGAGCGGAAGGCGCTGAGCACGCGGGGGACCTCCTCGGCGTCGTCGGCTGTCCTAACCGACGATCGGCTTGGCCGGCACGGTGGCCGGCAGGAACACACAGCACTACTGGCACGCAAGCCAGGAACGCTTCGGGGCACACTCGTCCCGAAGCGTGTCGCCGACTCTAACAGCTTCACAGGGCGTGTCCGCAGTCCGTGTGCGTTTTCCGTACCAAGGTTGCTCCGGCGGGTTGATCCACATCGCCGTCTTGGCCGTATTCCTTGACAGATCGGCTCAGGCGTCCGACACCGCGAGCGCGTCGGCGAGCCGCGCGATCCGGGTCGGAAATGCGCGGTGACCTGTGTTGAACGGCCGACCGGCCGCCGAGCAGGTTGTTCGCCCCCGGCGTAAGTGCCGCGCTTCTACCTGCCGTTGCCTGCTTCGGGCGTTTCGGGTGGCAGGACGGTGATGGCGACGCCGGAGGGTGGCGTCGGGGTGTCGGTGTAGGCGACGGCCGGATCGGCCCAGCCGGGTTGCCGCAGGGGCAGGCAGGCGAGCACGGTCGCGGCGGCCGCGGCGACGGTCCCGCCGATCAGCAGCCACATCCCGGGCGCGAGGGTGACGTCGAGCTGCTCGCCCCCGGTGGCGACGGACCACCCGATGCCGTCCATCCCGACGGTGGCGACCACCCCGGAGGCGAAAACGGCCCCCGCGGCGACGACCCACCGCCCGGCCCCGGGCCGCACGAAGAGGGCGAGCCCGCCGGCCACGAGCACGACGACGGCGAAGAGCAGCGGAATCCCGACCGGCGAGCCGGTCTGTTCGGCGACCTCCTGACCGGGGACCGCGAAGGAGCTGCCCCAGGCGGTCTCGGTGACGGTCATCTGGGCATCGAGGAACCGCTGGACGGGCCCGAAGCTCTGCTGGATCCGGAAGAGCGGCAGAAAGGCCCCGAGGGCGGTCATCAGGGCGGCGGCGAG
>NZ_PPHG01000050.1 GCF_002904295.1 Amycolatopsis sp. CA-128772 | reverse complement strand
GACGGGAAATGGGAGGGGCGCGGCTGGTTGGAGGGGCGCGGACGACGGCGCTCCGGCTGCCGGATGGGGGTTTACGGGCATTTGCGGGTACGGCAGCGCTCCCGGCTCGAAGCCGGCAGGCGGCGCCTCCCCAGGAAACTGCAGCGGCGCCTGCGCCCCCGCTCCCGGCTCGAAGCCGGCAGGCGGCGCCTCCCCAGGAAACCGCAGCGGCGCCTGCGCCCCCGCTCCCGGCTCGAAGCCGGCAGGCGGCGCCTCCCCAGGAAACTGCAGCGGCGCCTGCGCCCCCGCTCCCGGCTCAAGCCCGGCAGGCCGAGGCGCCTCGACGGGGAAGCTCAGCGGTGACTCCGCCGGCTCGGGCGGCTCCTGCGACGGTCTGTCCACCTCTTGATCCTGCGTCGGGCTCCCCCGCGGCGGCAAGGAATCCGGGCCCCCAACTGCACCCTCCCCCGTCGATTACCCGCGAATGGACCTGAAACAGCCGAAGGCCCGCCTGGCGGAGCCAGACGGGCCTTCGGACGAGCAACCTCAGTTGGTGGTGGCGGAGCCACCGGCCGCTTCGAGCTTCTCCTTGGCGGAACCGGAGAACGCGTCGGCGGTGACGTTCAGCTTGACGCCGTTCACGTCGCCGTTGCCGAGGACCTTCACCAGCTTGCCCTTGCGGACCAGGCCGCCCTTGACCAGCTCGTCGGCGCCGATGGTGCCGCCGTCCGGGAAGACGCGGGCGATGTCGCCCACGTTCACCGGCTGGTACTCGGTGCGGAAGCGGTTCTTGAAGCCGCGGAGCTTCGGGAGCCGCATCTGGATGGGCATCTGCCCACCCTCGAACCGGGCCGGCACGTTCTTCCGGGCCTTGGTGCCCTTCGTACCGCGACCGGCCGTCTTGCCCTTCGAACCCTCACCACGGCCCACGCGGATCTTGTCGCGCTTGGCGCCCGGAGCCGGACGCAGGTGGTGGATCTTGATGGCCGTCATGCCTGAACCTCCTCGACCTCCACCAGGTGGCGGACGGTGTGGATCAGGCCGCGCACCTGGGGGGTGTCTTCACGCACGACGCTCTGGCGGATCTTGCGCAGCCCGAGGGTGCGCAGCGACTCGCGGTGAGCGTGCTTCGTGCCGATCTTGCTCTTGACCTGGGTGACCTTGAGCTGAGCCATGTCAGACCCCCTGGCCCGCACGCTGGCGCAGCATCCGGGCCGGCGCGACGTCCTCGAGCGGGAGACCGCGGCGGGCCGCGACCTCTTCGGGACGCTGCAGGCCCTTCAGGGCCGCCACGGTCGCGTGCACGATGTTGATCGCGTTGTCGGAGCCGAGCGACTTCGACAGCACGTCGTGGACACCCGCGCACTCCAGCACGGCACGCACCGGGCCACCGGCGATGACGCCGGTACCGGCGGAAGCCGGACGGAGCAGGACGACACCAGCGGCTTCCTCACCCGTGATCGGGTGGGGAATGGTGCCACCGACGCGGGGAACGCGGAAGAAGTTCTTCTTCGCTTCCTCGACGCCCTTGGCGATGGCCGCGGGAACTTCCTTGGCCTTGCCGTAGCCGACGCCGACCTGACCGTCGCCGTCGCCGACGACCACCAGGGCGGTGAAGCTGAAGCGACGACCACCCTTGACGACCTTGGCGACGCGGTTGATCGTCACGACCTTCTCGAGGTGCGGGGTCTTGTCCTGGCCGGCCCCGCCACGGCCGCTGTCGCGCCGGTCCCGGCCGCCACCGCGGCGTTCATTGCGGTCGTTGCCGCCCTGCCCGCCGGGTCCGCCCTGTCCGCCGCCGAATTGCCGTGTACGTCCCGGCATCAGGCTTTCCTTCCGTTAACAAGCTTCTGCATCGTCAGAACTCCAACCCCGCCTCGCGGGCGGCGTCGGCGAGCGCGGCGATGCGGCCGTGGTAGGCGTTGCCCCCACGGTCGAACACCACAGCCGAGATCCCGGCGCTCTTGGCGCGCTCGGCGACGAGGGCCCCGACCTTGGCGGCCTTGGCCTTCTTGTCGCCGTCGAACGCCCGGACGTCCGCCTCGAGGGTGGACGCCGACGCCAGCGTGTGGCCGGCGAGGTCGTCGATCACCTGCACGGCGATGTGCCGCGAGGACCGCTTGACGACCAGGCGCGGACGCTGGTCGGTGCCCGAGACCTTCTTGCGGAGCCGGAAGTGCCGACGGGCCTTCGCGACGCGGCGGCGGGTCGAGATGTCCTTGCCCACCGGCTTGCGCTTCGTAGTCGTGTCGCTCATGATCACTTACCCGTCTTTCCGACCTTGCGGCGGATCTTCTCACCCTCGTAGCGCAGGCCCTTGCCCTTGTACGGGTCCGGGCGCCGCAGCTTGCGGATGACGGCCGAGATCTGGCCGACCTTCTGCTTGTCGATGCCCGAGACCGAGAACCGGGTCGGGGTCTCCACCTTGAAGGTGATGCCCTCCGGGGCCTCGATCTTGACCGGGTGCGAGTAGCCGAGGGCGAACTCGAGGTCCGAGCCCTTGGCCTGCACGCGGTAACCCACGCCGTGGATTTCCATCTTCTTCTCGTAGCCGGCGGTGACGCCGACGACGAGGTTGTTCACCAGCGTGCGGGTGAGCCCGTGCAGCGCCTTGCTGGTGCGCTCGTCGTCCGGGCGCTTGACCAGCAGCGTGCCGTCTTCGTCACGCTCGACGGTGATCGGCTCGGCGATGGTGTGCTCCAGGGTGCCCTTGGGTCCCTTGACCTTGATCTGCTGACCGTCGATGGTCACCTCGACCCCGGAAGGGACGGCGACCGGCAGCTTTCCGATGCGAGACATGCCTTAACCCCTTCCCTTACCAGACGTAGGCGAGGACTTCGCCGCCCACGCTGTTGCGTTTGGCCTGCCGGTCCGTCTGCAGGCCACCGGACGTCGAGATGATCGCGATGCCCAGGCCGCCGAGCACGGACGGCAGTTCGGTCGATTTTGCGTAGACCCGCAGACCGGGCTTGGAGACGCGGCGCAGGCCGGCGATGCTCCGCTCACGGTTGGGGCCGTACTTGAGCTCGACGACCAGGTTCTTGTGCTTCTCGCCCGGCTCGTCGTGGTAACCCGCGATGTAGCCCTCGCGCTTGAGGATCTCGGCGATGTTCGCCTTGAGCTTCGAGTGCGGGAGCTTGACCTCGTCGTGGTACGCCGAGTTCGCGTTGCGCAGACGCGTCAAGAAGTCTGCGATGGGGTCGGTCATCGTCATGGTGACCTGTCAACCTTTCTCGCCTGGTTCCCCGCCACCCGGAGTGCGGGCGGCGGGGCCTGTGGCGAAGTGGAGTTTAAAGAAACGCTCTTACCAGCTGGACTTGCGGACACCGGGCAGCTCGCCCGCGTGCGCCATCTCGCGAAGGCAGATCCGGCAGAGCCCGAACTTGCGGAACACGGCGTGCGGGCGGCCGCACCGCTGGCAGCGGGTGTAGGCGCGCACGGCGAACTTCGGCTTCTTCGCGGCCTTGTGGACCAGTGCTTTCTTGGCCATCGGCTCAGTTCTCCTTGAACGGGAAGCCGAGCTTGCGCAGCAGCGCCCGGCCCTCGTCGTCGTTCGTGGCGGTCGTGACGACGGTGACGTCCATGCCGCGGGGGCGGTCGATGGAGTCGGGGTCGATCTCGTGGAACATCGACTGCTCGTTGAGACCGAACGTGTAGTTGCCGTGGCCGTCGAACTGCTTCGGCGAAAGCCCGCGGAAGTCGCGGATACGCGGCAGCGCGATGGTCAGCAGCCGGTCGAGGAACTCCCACATCCGGTCGCCGCGCAGCGTGACGCGCGCGCCGATCGGCTGGCCCTCGCGCAGCTTGAACTGCGCGATGGACTTGCGGGCCTTCCGGACCTCCGGCTTCTGGCCGGTGATCAGCGCGAGGTCCTTGACCGCGCCCTCGATCAGCTTGCTGTCGCGGGCGGCGTCGCCGACGCCCATGTTCACGACGACCTTCACGACGCCCGGGATCTGGTGGACGTTGGCGAAGGAGAACTCAGCCTGCAGCTGGCCCTTGATTTCCTCGCGGTACCGCACCTTGAGGCGCGGAGAGGTCTTCTCTGCGGTGGTCATCAGATGTCCTTACCGTTCCGGCGCGAGATCCGGACCTTCTTGCCGTCCTCGCCGATGCGGTAACCCACCCGGGACGGCTTGCCGTCCGAGTCGACGACCATCACGTTCGAGACGTGGATGGGCGCCTCCTGCGTGACGATGCCGCCGGACTGCGCGCCGCGCTGGGTCTGGCTGATCCGCGTGTGCTTCTTGATCCGGTTCACGCCCTCGACCAGCACGCGCTCGCGCTCGGGGTAAGCCTGGATGACCTTGCCCTTGGCGCCCTTGTCCTTGCCGGCGATGACGACGACCGTGTCGCCCTTCTTCACCTTCATCACAGCACCTCCGGCGCGAGCGAAATGATCTTCATGAACTTTCGGTCGCGCAGCTCGCGGCCCACCGGGCCGAAGATGCGGGTGCCGCGGGGCTCGTTGTCGTTCTTGATGAGCACGGCGGCGTTCTCGTCGAACCGGATGTAGGAACCGTCCGGACGACGGCGCTCCTTGACCGTGCGGACGATGACGGCCTTGACGACGTCGCCCTTCTTCACCCCGGCAGCGGGGATGGCGTCCTTCACGGTGGCGACGATGATGTCGCCGATGCCGGCGTAGCGCCGCCCGGAGCCACCGAGAACCCGGATGCAGAGGATTTCCTTCGCACCCGTGTTGTCGGCTACCCGAAGCCGCGACTCCTGCTGGATCACGTCTACTCCTGTATGTCGCGCCGGTTCTCCCGGGGAAACCCGCGAGCCTTGCGGAACTAAGAACTCCGAAGAGCCCTGCTTACTTGGCCTTCTCCACGATCTGCACCAGGCGCCAGCGCTTCGTCGCCGACAGCGGGCGGGTCTCCATCAGGGTGACCCGGTCGCCCACGCCCGCCTCGTTGTTCTCGTCGTGCACCTTCACCTTGGAGGTGGAGCGGACGACCTTCGAGTAACGGGGGTGCTTCTTGCGGTCCTCGAGCTCGACCACGATCGTCTTGTTCATCTTGTCCGAGACGACGTAGCCCTCGCGGACCTTGCGGTCGTTCCGGGCCGGCGTCTCGGTGGTGGGCTCGCTCATGCGGCACCTTCACTCTCGGCGTCGGGGGCAACGGACAGGCCGAGTTCGCGCTCGCGCATGACCGTGTAGATCCGCGCGATGTCCGTGCGGACGGTGCGCAGACGGCGGTTGTTGTCGAGCTGCCCGGTCGCCATCTGGAAGCGGAGGTTGAAGAGCTCCTCCTTGTATTCCTTCAGACGCAGGACGAGCTCTTCCGCGGTGAGCTCACGCAGCTCCGATGCCAAAGCACCAGCGTTCGCCATCAGAACTCACCACCTTCACGGGTCACGATGCGGCACTTCATGGGCAGCTTGTGGATCGCGCGGCGCAGCGCCTCGCGAGCCGTCTCCTCGTTCGGGAACGAGATCTCGAACATCACGCGGCCCGGCTTCACATTGGCGATCCACCACTCGGGCGAACCCTTACCGGAACCCATCCGGGTTTCGGCCGGCTTCTTGGTCAGCGGGCGGTCCGGGTAGATGGTCGTCCACACCTTGCCACCACGCTTGATGTGACGGGTCATGGCGATACGAGCGGACTCGATCTGCCGGTTCGTCACGTAGCTGTGCTCAAGCGCCTGGATGCCGTACTCGCCGAAGCTGACCTTCGTGCCACCCTTGGCGGCGCCGTGGCGCTTCGGGGAGTGCTGCTTCCGGTGCTTGACCCTGCGCGGGATGAGCACGTCTCAGCCCTCCGTCTTTTCTGCGGTCTCGGTGGCCGGGGCCGCCGGGGCCTCGGTCGTGGCGGCGGCGGCCGCACGACCGGCTTCGGTCGAGGTGGCGGTCGTGCCCGAGGCGCCGGAACGACGCGGGCGGGACGGCCGGTCGCTGCGGTCGCGGTCGCGACCACCGCGCGGCGCGCGCTCGGCGGCGTCGCGGGCCTCGCGGGCCTTCAGGCCACCGACGAGCTCACCCTTGTAGATCCACACCTTGACGCCGATGCGACCGAACGTCGTCTTGGCCTCGAAGAAGCCGTAGTCGATGTCGGCGCGCAGCGTGTGCAGCGGGACACGGCCATCGCGGTAGTGCTCGGAGCGGGACATCTCGGCACCGCCGAGACGACCGCCGCACTGCACGCGGATGCCCTTGACCTGCGGCGAGCGCATGGAGGTCTGGATCGCCTTCCGCATCGCGCGGCGGAACGCCACGCGGTTGGAGAGCTGCTCCGCGACCGCCTGGGCGACCAGCTGGGCGTCGGCCTCGGGGTTCTTGACCTCGAGGATGTTCAGCTGGACCTGCTTCTTGGTCAGCTTCTCCAGCGCGCCGCGGATCCGGTCGGCCTCCGCGCCGCGGCGGCCGATGACGATGCCCGGCCGGGCGGTGTGGATGTCCACGCGGACGCGGTCACGGGTGCGCTCGATCTCGACCTTGGAGATGCCCGCGCGCTCCATGCCGGTGGCGAGGAGCTTGCGGATCTTGACGTCCTCGGCCACGTACTCGGCGTACTGCTTGTCGGCGTACCAGCGCGACTTCCAGTCCGTGGTGATACCCAGGCGGAAACCGTGCGGGTTGATCTTCTGGCCCACTACCGGCCACCTGCCTTCTTCTTGCTCTGAGCCTTCTGCGCGACGGCCGGACGCGACTCCACCTCGACGGTGATGTGGCTGGTCCGCTTGCGGATCCGGTACGCGCGGCCCTGGGCCCGCGGGCGGATGCGCTTGAGGGTGGGGCCCTCGTCGGCGTACGCGTTCTTGACCCAGAGCGTCTCCGGGTCCAGCTGAAGGTTGTTCTCGGCGTTGGCCACGGCGCTGGCGAGCACCTTCGCGACCGGCTCGCTGGCCGCCTGGGGGGCGAACCGGAGCACGGCCAAGGCGTCGGCGGCGCTACGTCCCTTGATGAGCTCGATCACCCGGCGCACCTTGGTCGGCGAGTCCCGGACGAAGCGAGCCCGCGCGTACGCCGTAGGCAGTTCAGCCTCGGTCGTCACGTCGTTCTGGGCGTTCATCGCTACTTCCTGTCTGGTTTCGTGCCCGCTCAGCGGCGGCGCGACTTGCGGTCGTCCTTGATGTGGCCCTTGAAGGTCCGCGTCGGGGCGAACTCGCCCAGCTTGTGACCCACCATGGCCTCGGTGACGAACACCGGGACGTGCTTGCGGCCGTCGTGCACGGCGATCGTGTGACCCAGGAAGTCCGGGATGATCGTCGAGCGCCGCGACCAGGTCTTGATGACCGTCTTCTTGCCCGATTCGTTCAGCGCGTCCACCTTCTTGAGCAGGTGGTCGTCCACGAACGGGCCCTTCTTGAGGCTACGTGGCATGTTGTTCTACCTCCCTGCTCAGCGCTTGTTCTTGCCGGTACGCCGGCGGCGGACGATGAGGGCGTCGGACGCCTTGCGGCGACGCGTGCGGCCCTCGGGCTTACCGTTCGGGTTGACCGGGTGGCGACCACCGGAGGTCTTACCCTCACCACCACCGTGCGGGTGGTCGACCGGGTTCATGACGACACCACGGACCGTGGGGCGCTTGCCGCGCCAGCGGTTGCGGCCGGCCTTGCCCCAGTTGATGTTGGCGTGCTCGGAGTTGCCGACCTCACCGACCGTGGCGCGGTTGCGCACGTCCACGTTGCGGATCTCACCCGAGGGGAGACGCAGCTGGGCGTACGGACCGTCCTTGGCGACGAGCTGCACCTTCGCGCCGGCGGACCGCGCCATCTTCGCGCCGCCGCCGGGGCGGAGCTCGATCGCGTGGATCACGGTGCCGACCGGGATGTTGCGCAGCGGCAGGTTGTTGCCCGGCTTGATGTCGGCCCGCGGGCCGTTCTCGACGGTGTCGCCCTGCTTCAGCTTCTCCGGCGCGATGATGTAGCGCTTCTCGCCGTCGGCGTAGTGCAGCAGCGCGATGCGAGCGGACCGGTTGGGGTCGTACTCGATGTGCGCGACCTTGGCGGGGATGCCGTCCTTGTCATTGCGACGGAAGTCGATGACGCGGTACGCGCGCTTGTGGCCGCCACCCTTGTGCCGGGTGGTGATCTTGCCGGACGAGTTGCGACCGCCCGAACCGCTCAGCGGACGAAGCAGCGACTTCTCCGGGGTCGAGCGGGTGATCTCGGCGAAGTCCGAGACGCTCGAACCGCGACGACCCGGGGTCGTCGGCTTGTACTTGCGGATGCCCATTGTCAGCTCAGTCCTTTACGCGGTGGGTCCGCCGAAGATCTCGATCGCCTTGCTCTCGGGCGAAAGAGTCACGATGGCGCGCTTGGTGTCCTTGCGCTTGCCGAAGCCGGCGCGAGTCCGCTTCCGCTTGCCCTGGCGGTTGGCCGTGTTGACGCTGACCACCTTGACGCCGAACACCTTCTCGACCGCGATCTTGATCTGGGTCTTGTTGGCGTCCGGGCGGACGATGAACGTGTACTTGTGGTCCTCGAGCAGCCCGTAGGACTTCTCGGAGATGACCGGCGCGAGCAGGATGTCGCGGGGGTCCGGAATGGCGACCGAACTCACTTCTCGTCACTCCCTTCCGTGACCTCGCCCGACCGCGCGGAAGCCTTGCCGGCCTTGCCGCGGGCGGGGCCGGCGACGAACACGTCGTACGCGGCCTTGGTGAACACGACGTCGTCGTTGACCAGCACGTCGTAGGTGTTGAGCTGGTCGGCCCAGAGGATGTGCACCTCGGGCAGGTTCCGCAGGGAAACCCAGCTCAGCTCGTCGTCCCGGTGCAGCACCACGAGCACGCGCTTCGCGGCCGTGACGGCGGCGAGGGCGGCCTTGGCGGCCTTGGTGTTCGGCTTCTCACCGGTCACCAGCTCGGTGACGACGTGCAGCTGGCCGGCGCGGGCCCGGTCCGAGAGGGCGCCACGCAGGGCGGCGGCCTTCATCTTCTTCGGGGTGCGCTGCGAGTAGTCACGCGGCGTGGGGCCGTGGACGACGCCACCACCGACGAACTGCGGCGCGCGGGTCGAACCCTGGCGGGCACGGCCGGTGCCCTTCTGGCGGTACGGCTTCTTGCCGCCACCGCGAACCTCACCACGGGTCTTCGTGTCGTGCGTGCCCTGGCGCGCGGCGGCCTGCTGGGCCACCACGACCTGGTGCATCAGCGCGACATTGGCCTGCACGTCGAAGATCTCCTCGGGGAGGTCCACGGTGCCGTCGGCTTTACCGGCCGGGGTCTTCAGCTCGACGCTTGTCATTCGGAGTTACCACCCTTCGCGGCGCTGCGCACGAACAGCAGGCCGCCCTTGGGACCGGGCACAGCGCCCTTGATCAGCAGCAGGCCGTCTTCGGCACGCACGGCGTGCACGGTCAGGTTCTGCGTGGTGACCCGGTCGTTGCCCATCCGGCCCGCCATGCGCAGGCCCTTGAAGACGCGGCCGGGGGTGGCGCAGCCACCGATCGAACCCGGCTTGCGGTGCACGGCCTGGGCACCGTGGCTTGCGCCCTGGCCCTTGAAGCCGTGGCGCTTCATGACACCCGCGTAGCCCTTGCCCTTGCTGGTCCCGGTCACGTCGACCTCGACGCCGGCGGCGAACACCTCGGCGGTGATCTCCTGACCGACCTCGTAGGTCTCGGCGTCGGTGGTGCGCAGCTCGGCGAGGAACCGGCGCGGGGTCACGCCCGCCTTGTCGAAGTGGCCGGTGCGCGGCTTGTTCACCTTGCGCGGGTCGACCGCGCCGAACGCCAGCTGCACGGCCGCGTAGCCGTCCTTGTCCTGGGTCCGAACCTGGGTGACCACGTTCGGACCGGCCTTCACGACGGTGACCGGGACAACCCGGTTCTGCTCGTCGAAGACCTGGGTCATGCCGAGCTTGGTGCCCAGGATGCCCTTCATCTGCCTGTCAGACATGTGAGTCTCTTATCTCCGCCGCTCGCCCAACGCTTACTGGATGTTGACGTCGACGCTCGCCGGCAGGTCGATGCGCATGAGCGCGTCGACCGTCTTCGGCGTCGGGTCGAGGATGTCGATCAGACGCTTGTGCGTGCGCATCTCGAAGTGCTCGCGCGAGTCCTTGTACTTGTGCGGCGAGCGGATGACGCAGTAAACGTTCTTCTCGGTGGGCAGCGGCACCGGCCCGACAACCCGGGCGCCGGTGCGCGTGACCGTCTCCACGATCTTGCGCGCCGAGGTGTCGATCGCCTCGTGGTCGTAGGCCTTGAGCCGGATGCGGATCTTCTGTCCCGCCATGGTGGCTGCTCGTTCCTTGTCGTCTCGTGCCGCTATCTCACAAACCCCGCTGGGTGTTGCCACCCTGAGCCTGGGTTTCCGCAGTTCAACGGCCCTGTCCCCGGTCCACGCGGTCGGGCGTGTCGCGCCCGACGCACAGACGGATCCCGCGGGATCGTCGTCTTGCCTGGTCTTCCTCAACGTGAGGAGGCTATGAGCCGGCTGCGCTTTTGCAAGACCACCGTCTCACTGCCTTTGCCCGCTCGCCTGCAACCCGAAGGAAGAGCTCGGCGGACCGTGGCCACTCGCACCGGAGCGGCCGGACCCTCGAAAGGATCGGCCGCCCCAGGACGAGCAACCTGAATAGTGTCGCACACGTGATTTGACGCCCCGAACCCGGGGGTGTATTACCCCCGGGTGAGGCGCCGAAATCACTTGATGATCTTGGTGACCTGGCCCGCGCCGACGGTCCGGCCACCCTCGCGGATGGCGAAGCGCAGACCCTCGTCCATCGCGACCGGCTGGATCAGCTGGACCGAGATGTCGGTGTTGTCGCCCGGCATGACCATCTCGGTGCCCTCGGGGAGGGTCACGACGCCGGTCACGTCGGTGGTGCGGAAGTAGAACTGCGGGCGGTAGTTGTTGAAGAACGGGGTGTGACGGCCACCCTCGTCCTTCGACAGGATGTAGACCCGGCCCTCGAAGTCGGTGTGCGGGGTGGTGGTGCCCGGCTTCACGACGACCTGGCCGCGCTCGACGTCCTCGCGCTTGATGCCGCGGACCAGCAGGCCGACGTTGTCGCCCGCCTGGCCCGAGTCGAGCAGCTTGCGGAACATCTCGACACCGGTGACGGTGGTCTTGGTCGACTTCTCGCGGATACCCACGATCTCGACCTCTTCGTTGACGTTGATCTGGCCGCGCTCGACGCGACCGGTCACCACGGTGCCACGACCGGTGATGGTGAAGACGTCCTCGATCGGCATCAGGAACGGCTTGTCGAGCTCGCGCACCGGGTCCGGCACGCTGTCGTCGACGGCCGCCATGAGCTCGAGAACGGCCTCAGCCCACTTCTCGTCGCCCTCGAGGGCCTTCAGGCCGGAGACGCGCACGACCGGGGCGTCGTCGCCCGGGAACTCCTGCGAGGACAGCAGCTCGCGGACCTCCAGCTCGACGAGCTCGAGGATCTCCTCGTCGTCGACCATGTCGGCCTTGTTCAGCGCGACCACGATGTAGGGCACGCCGACCTGGCGGGCGAGCAGCACGTGCTCACGGGTCTGCGGCATCGGGCCGTCGGTGGCGGCCACGACCAGGATCGCACCGTCCATCTGGGCGGCACCGGTGATCATGTTCTTGATGTAGTCAGCGTGACCGGGGGCGTCGACGTGCGCGTAGTGACGCTTCTCGGTCTGGTACTCGACGTGCGAGATGTTGATCGTGATGCCGCGCTGCTTCTCTTCCGGCGCGTTGTCGATCTGGTCGAACGCCCGCGACTCGTTCAGCTCCGGGTACTTGTCGTGCAGCACCTTGGTGATAGCCGCGGTCAGAGTCGTCTTGCCGTGGTCAACGTGACCGATGGTGCCGATGTTGACGTGCGGCTTGGTCCGCTCGAATTTCGCCTTCGCCACTGGAATGTCCTCCTGGACTGATTTCGCTTTGTGCTCGTGGGGCGGCGTGGCTGCCGCCCCACGCTGTGTTGACGCCGCCTCCGCGGGAAAAAGTGCGTCGGCGGATTCCTTCGTCGGTGCTGCGGACGTTCAGGAGAGTCCCTTAATGCCCGCGAGCGCCGGGGGGAGTTATTCCCCCGTCGCCTTCGCGATGATTTCCTTCGCGACGTTCGCGGGAACCTCGGCGTAGGAGTCGAACAACATGGAGTAGTTCGCCCGGCCCTGGGTGCGGGACCGCAGGTCGCCGACGTAGCCGAACATCTCCGAGAGCGGGACCAGCGCCTTCACGACGCGGATGCCCGCACGCTCCTCCATGGCCTGGATCTGACCACGGCGGGAGTTGAGGTCACCGATGACGTCACCCATGTAGTCCTCGGGCGTGGTCACCTCGACCGCCATCATCGGCTCCAGGATCACCGGGCCGGCCTTCTTCGCAGCTTCCTTCATCGCCATGGAACCGGCGATCTTGAACGCCATCTCCGAAGAGTCGACCTCGTGGTAGGCACCGTCCAACAGGGTGAACTTCAACCCGACGAGCGGGTAGCCGGCCAGGACGCCGTACTGCATCGCGTCCTGCGCGCCCGCGTCCACCGACGGGATGTACTCCCGCGGCACGCGACCACCGGTCACCTTGTTGTCGAACTCGTAGAGCGCGCCGTCGGTGCGCTCGAGCGGCTCCAGCTTCACGATGACCTTCGCGAACTGGCCGGAACCACCGGTCTGCTTCTTGTGGACGTAGTCGAGCTTGTCGACCGTCTTCTTGATCGTCTCACGGTAGGCGACCTGCGGCTTGCCGATGTTCGCCTCGACCTTGTAGTCGGACTTCATCCGGTTCACCAGCACCTCGAGGTGCAGCTCGCCCATGCCCGCGATGATCGTCTGGCCGGTGTCCTCGTCCAGCTTCACCTGGAACGTCGGGTCCTCTTCGGCCAGCTTCTGGATCGCCAGGGACAGCTTCTCCTGGTCGGCCTTCGTCTTCGGTTCGATCGCGACCCGGATGACCGGCTCGGGGAACGTCATCGACTCCAGCACGATCGGGTTCTGCGGGTCCGCCAGGGTGTCACCCGTGGTGGTGTCCTTCAGCCCGATGACCGCGTAGATGTGGCCGACCTGGGCGTCGTCGACCGGGTTCTCCTTGTTGGAGTGCATCTGGAAGATCTTCCCGATGCGCTCCTTGCGCTCCTTGGTCGCGTTGATGACCTGCGCGCCGGCGGCGACCTTGCCCGAGTACACCCGGATGTAGGTCAGCTTGCCGAAGAACGGGTGCGCGGCGATCTTGAACGCGAGCGCGGCGAACGGCTCGTCGACCGACGCCTTGCGGGAAGCCACGGTCTCGCCGTCGGGCAGCAGGCCCTCGACGGCCGGGACGTCCAGCGGGGTCGGCAGGTAGTCGATGACCGCGTCGAGCATGGGCTGCACGCCCTTGTTCTTGAACGCGGAACCGGCCAGCACCGGGAAGACCTGGCTGGTGATGGTGAGCTTCCGGATGCCGGCCTTGATCTCGGCCTCCGTCAGCTCCTCACCCTCGAGGAACTTCTCCATCAGCGCGTCGTCCGCCTCGGCGACGGTCTCGACGAGCTTCTCGCGGTACTCGGCGGCCTTCTCGGCCAGGTCGGCCGGGATTTCCTCGACCGAGTAGTCCTCGCCCTTCTGGACCTCGCCGCGCCAGGTCAGCGCCTTCATGCGGACCAGGTCGACGACGCCTTCGAAGTTGCTCTCGGCGCCGATCGGGAGCTGGATGACCAGCGGGCGGACGCCGAGGCGGTCCACGATGGTCTTCACGGTGTAGTAGAAGTCCGCGCCCAGCTTGTCCATCTTGTTGACGAAGCAGATGCGCGGGACGTCGTACTTGTCCGCCTGCCGCCAGACCTGCTCGGACTGCGGCTCGACGCCCTCCTTGCCGTCGAAGACGGCGACCGCACCGTCGAGCACCCGCAGGTTCCGCTCCACCTCGACGGTGAAGTCGACGTGCCCGGGGGTGTCGATGATGTTGATCTGGTGGTCGTCCCAGAAGGTGGTGGTGGCAGCCGAGGTGATGGTGATACCCCGCTTCTGCTCCTCCTCCATCCAGTCCATGGTGGCGGCGCCGTCGTGGACTTCACCGATCTTGTAGTTGACCCCGGTGTAGAACAGGATCCGCTCGGTGGTGGTCGTCTTGCCGGCGTCGATGTGGGCCATGATGCCGATGTTGCGGACCTTGTTCAGGTCGGTCAGCACTTCACGTGCCACGAGAGTGTTCCCCTGTTCTCAAGCTTGGGGCCCGGCATGGCTTGGTCGACAGCCGGGCGGTCATCACCAGCGGTAGTGCGCGAAGGCCCGGTTGGACTCGGCCATCTTGTGCGTGTCTTCGCGACGCTTCACGGAGGCACCGAGGCCGTTCGAAGCGTCCAGGAGCTCGTTCTGCAGGCGCTCGATCATCGTCTTCTCGCGGCGAGCCTGCGAGAAGGAGACCAGCCAGCGCAGGGCCAGCGTGGTGGAGCGACCCGGCTTGACCTCGATCGGCACCTGGTAGGTGGCACCACCGACGCGGCGGCTCTTCACCTCGATGGTGGGCTTCACGTTGTCGAGGGCGCGCTTCAGCGTGACGACCGGGTCGGTGCCGGTCTTCTCGCGAGCGCCTTCGAGCGCGCCGTACACGATGCGCTCGGCCAGGGACCGCTTCCCGTCCTTCAGCACCTTGTTCACCAGCTGGGTGACCAGCGGGGAGGCGTAGACGGGGTCGGAGATCAGCGGCCGCTTGGGGGCCGGACCCTTGCGGGGCATTAGCTCTTCTCCTTCTTCGCGCCGTACCGGCTGCGCGCCTGCTTGCGGTTCTTGACACCCTGGGTGTCGAGCGAACCGCGGATGATCTTGTAACGGACACCCGGAAGGTCCTTCACACGACCACCACGCACGAGCACCATCGAGTGCTCCTGCAGGTTGTGGCCCTCACCGGGGATGTAGGCGGTGACCTCGATGCCGCTGGTCAGCTTCACACGCGCGACCTTGCGCAGCGCCGAGTTCGGCTTCTTCGGGGTGGTGGTGTACACGCGGGTGCACACGCCGCGCCGCTGCGGGCTCCCCTTGAGGGCCGCGGTCTTCTGCTTGGCAGCCTTGTCCTGGCGGCCCTTGCGGACCAGCTGCTGGATCGTGGGCAATGGACCAGCTTCCTGTCGTGATCTGCTTCTTCGTGTCTTCACCGGCCCCCGCGGTCGGGCGTGTCGGCCCGCGTCACGGTCTCGCGACCGGTAACTTCCCGGAGGGATTTCCGTCGGAACCCCGACCTGCCGAAGCCGGTGACCGGGTGCCTGAGCACCCCGCCCATGCGCACGGCACGCGGAGCGGCCCGACGCATGCCGGGCACGGTCTCCAAAGATACCCGCCCGGGTCCGGGAGGAGCGCGGCGGGGGGTCTGAAGGTCTCAGTAGGGCGACGAACCTCCAGCGTACCTCTCAACGCCCCTGGGCTGCGGGACATTCCCACGCCTCGGGTGGCGGGGCGCGCGGCGGTGGGGGCGGGGTGGTTCGCGGGGTGTTCAACGCCTCGGGTGCGATGGGGATTCCGGCGCGTTGGCGGGCGACAGTGTTATTGCCCCGCTGGGGCGGGTGGTTATTGCCCCGCTGGGGCGGGTGGGCGCTCGCGGGGTCGCCGACCGGAGCCCGAAGGCTCGCCGGCGCGCTGCGGGCGGCCGCCCGGACAACCTGCGGCGCCGCCGAGGCGGCCCGGCCGGAACCCTCGCGGCCAGGGCCATCCCGCCGAGCAGCGGCCCGGCCCGCCGCGCAACCACCGGCGCGAGCCC
>NZ_PPHG01000049.1 GCF_002904295.1 Amycolatopsis sp. CA-128772 | reverse complement strand
CCGGCCCGCCGCGCAACCACCGGCACGAGCCCGGCCCGCCGCGCAACCACCGGCCAGCCGGGCCGGGCGCCGCCGCGAAGAGCCGCCGCAGCCAGGCCGGGCGCACTAACCTGCGCCGGCCGCCCCCGTGGGCCGCCGGTGGTGCGCCCACCCCGCACCACCGCCCGGCCCTCTCCCCTGCCTTAGTCTTCGTCCGGCTTCGCGTGGTCCGGCTTGCCCGGGTTCGGGTCGCGGGACAGGTCGATCAGGGGGTGGACGCCCGCCCCCTCGGGGGCCGCGTGGCTGCCCGTCGACTTCGGTTCTTCGTCGGGGCGTCCGGCCCCTTCGGTGCTGGTCATCACACACTCCTCGCGCGTTGTCCCCTGGTGCCCTCTCCGGCCGAAACCTACCCATTACCCGGTCGGGTGATGCAGTGGGATCGGATCGGGCGTTCCGTGCGTCACAGTGCGGTCGAAGCGTCACGATGAGTCGACCACGCAGCGGGAGGACGGGACATGACGGCCGAGTTCGAGCACCTGGTGGCCGAATACGAACGGTTCCGGGCGGGCGTGCGCAGCGCCGACGACCGGTTCGCCGGGCTGGGGACCATGCAGCAGCAGCTCACCGAGCTGCGGGCGAGCGCCGCGTCGGCCGACGGGGATGTCACCGTCGTCACCGGGCCCGGCGGGGCCGTCCTGGACGTCAAGTTCACCGAGGCCGCGCTGGCCAAGGGGCCGCAGGCCCTTTCCGCCACGCTGCTGGCGACGCTGCGGGAGGCCGTCGGCGAGGCGGCGCGGCGGCAGGCCGTCATCGTCGAGGAGAACATGGGTGACGACTTCGGCCTGGTCGACCAGGTCCTGGAGACGCAGGCCGTCGCGTTCGGAACCACCGTCGAAGAACTGCGGTCGAAGCTCACCGAAGAGACAGCAGAGCCGGCGCCGCAGGACTTCTCGGAGCAGCGGGTGCTGCGGCCGGCCGATCCGCCGCCGGCCCCGCCCGCCGCGGGCCCGTCCGCGGGTGACCGGTTCCTGCGGAACCTGTTCGACGAGGAGGACTGATGGGCGGCGGCTACCGCGTCCAGGTCGACGCACTGCACAAGTACGTCGGTGACCTGGGCAAATACCGCGAACAGGGCGCGAAGATCACCGAGAAGGTGGGCCAGGCCGACGTCGGTGACAAGTCGTGGGGCGTCGTCGGCGTCTTCACCAAGGGCGGCTACGACGACACCCTGCACGAGCTGCAGTCGCTGCTGGCGTCGATCGCGGACGGGCTCGCCTCGGCGCAGGCGAAGTTCACCGACGCGGCGAACGTCTACCAGGGCGTCGAAGACGACCACAAAACCTTCTTCGGGCAGGTCGAGGTGCTGCTCGACGGCCCGGGCAAGGACTGAGGGGGAGCACATGGCCGAGGTCGAAGACGTCGCGGGCGGGATCACCGTCAAGTCCGGCGATCCGGGCACCGTGCTCGGGGTCAACGTCGGCAACGCCGTGAAGGCGACGCCGTTCGTGGGCGGCGCCGTCACCGTCGGGAAGGACGCCGTTTCGGTGACCAAGGCGGTCTTCGCGCCGCAGCCCGACGGCGCGGACATCACGCTCGCGCTCGGCACCATCGCGACCGACACCGCGAGCTTCATCCAGTCGAGCGCGAGCACCCTCACCGACATCGCGACCGACCCGCTCGGCTGGCTCGTCGGGCAGGGGCTGAACTTCCTGGTCAACGCCGTCCAGCCGATCCAGGACGCGATCCACTTCGTCAGCGGCGACGGGCCCGCGCTGGGCGTCGCGGCGGAGAACTTCGGCGCGATCGCCACCGGGCTCGACCAGCTGGCGCAGAACTTCGCCCAGGTCGCCGACGAATCGCTGAAGGACTGGGAAGGCGACGCGAGCAACGCGGCGAAGATCGCGCTGGGCGAGTTCGCGCACGGCATCGAGGGCGTGGCCGGCAAGTCCGGCGACCTCGCCCGGATGCTGCAGCTGAACAGCATGCTGATGAGCTTCGTCGAGGACCTGATCAAGGCCATCCTCACCGAGTTCGTGACCTGGCTGATCCTGCTGTGGGTGCCGGCGCTGGCCGCCGCGGTGCCGACCTGCGGGGCGTCGCTGTCCGCCGCCGCCCCGGTCACCGAGGTCAAGGCCGCGCAGACGACCGCGAAGACCACGCAGAAGGTGAACAAGCTGCGCGAGCTGCTGCAGAAGGTGCTCGGCTGGCTCCGGAAGCTGCAGCAGAAGTTCGCCTCGACGACGCTGGGCAAGTCGCTGACGAAGATCACCGCGGAGAACGAGGGCAAGGACCTGCTCCAGAAGGCCGTCGGTGACCAGGGCCTGATCGGCAAGCGCTGGGCGAAGGCGTTCGAGAACCCGGTGCTCGACGCGGCCGGGAAGGTCGACTACACGAAGACGATGCTCAAGGCCGGCGCCACCGAAGCGCTGAAGAAGGGTGGCGAAGCGGCGGTCAAGGGTGTGCTCGGCTTCAATCCGGCCAACCCCGGCGACAACCCGGCCAAGACGGTGAACGACCACCTCGGCAAGCTCAACAGCCACGTGAAGAACGCCAAGAAGGCCAGTGACTACGACGGGACCGGGCGGGACCAGTCCGTCGAGGAGACCCGCGAGGACCTGGACTTCTGACGATGCAGACGCTCTTCACGATCGGCGTGCTCGTGGTGGTGGCCGCGGTGGCCGCGGCGATCTGGTGGCGGTCGCAACGGACGGCCGCCGCGGGCCGGGCCGGGCACTGGTTCAAGGCGTTCGCGGCGGAGCAGGGCGGGACGTTCGGCAGCGGCGACGGCACCGGCTCCCCCACGTTCGGCGTGGTTCACCCGGCCGGGCGGCCGCTGACGGGCGGGCCGGCGGACCCCTGGGTCGAGTTCCGCGTCGGGACCCGGCCGGCGCTCGCGATCGACACGCGGGAGTCCTACCGGCACTTCGACGACCACACGTACTTCCGCGACCTGCACGTGACTCAGGTGCGGGTGCCGCCGGGCCCGGAGCTGCGGATCGTCCCGGGCCGGCCGGTGTCCATGCCGACCCTGCCGCCGGATTCGGGTCTCGACGCCGAGCTGGCCCGGTGGCTGGCGGCGAACCCGCGGTTCGGGCAGCGCGAGGTCGTCGTCGAGAACGGCGCCGCGCGGACGTGGGGCCAGGGCTGCGCGACGCGGCCAAACGTCACCGCCGACGCCCGCTACCTCGCCGACCTGGCCGATCACCTGCCCGCGGCGCTGTGGCGGTTCAGCGGCGACGCGTCGTGAGGTGGGTCAGGCCCGCCGACAGCGCGAACACCAGGCCGAGGCCGACGACGTAGGGCCCGGCGAGGAGGGCGAAGCCGGCGCCGATGTTGGCGTCGGGCTGGTCGGACGTGGCCCGGAAGCCGATCGCCCCCACCGCAAGCAGGACCGCGCCCGCCGTGATCAGCACGACGGCGATCACGGTCAGGCGCTTCGTGACGGGCGTCATGCGTTCATGGTGCCCGGTGCGGCCCGGATCCGCCGGACGGCTCAGAGTTTGCCGCCGCAGTCCGAGCAGAACAGCGCACCCGGCTTGTTGCTCTCGCTCCCGCAGCCGCCGCAGGCGACCTTCAGGGCCAGGGAGGTGCCGCACGACGAACAGAACTTGCCGCCGTCGGCCTTCAGGCCGCAGCCCGGGCACGTCACCTTCGCGCGGGTGTCGATGTCGAGGCCCGCCGTCCAGTCCTTCTCGCGGGCCTTGTCCCAGATCTGGTCGCGCTGGGCCGCCGCCTGGGCGCGCGAGATCTCCTCGGCGACGCTCGGCGAGCAGCGCAGGCACTGGCCGATCTCCTCGTTCCAGCACTGGGTCTCGCACATCCAGTCGCCGCAGCCGCGGCACTGGCGGAAGCTCGGGGTGATTTCCTCGACCGCCGCGGCCAGCGCCTTGTCCTTGGCCGGCGAGTTCGTCGCGCGGTCGTAGCGCCACTGGTCGGCCGAGTTGCTCAGGTCGCGCAGCGTCCCGCCGAAGAACGAGCCGACGGCGCGAAGCACGCTTCGGCCGGTCTCGACGTTGTCGCGCTGGAAGGCGGAACGGAAGCCGTTGCCGCAGCGTTCGCACCGGAACTCAAACTGGTACCCCTGCGTGTTCGAGAGGTCCGAGAAGTTGTCCGTGAAGGGCACAGAGTCAGCCACGGCCCATTCTCGCCGGGCGGTCGCGGGGCCGGTGAGGAGAGATTTGCCGACAACGGCCCGGCTACCGGCCGTCACGGGCGGCGGAGAACGCCAGCGGGAGCAGGGCCAGCACCCCGCCGACGACCGCGACCAGCGCGTATCCGCCGCCGGCGAACAGCGCCCCGGACCCCAGCCCGGCCAGCGCGGACGCCGACCAGACGACCGCGTCCACGGTGCCCTGCACCCGGCTGCGCGTCTCCGGCGCGAGGTCCCGGCTGAGCTGCGCGCTGCCGCCGACGAACACGAGGTTCCAGCCGTAGCCCAGGAGGAACAGCGCGACCGGCAGGCCGGAGGTGTGTGCCGTCGGCGCCGCGAGCGCGGTCGCCGTCGCCAGCGCGAGCACGCCGAGCCCCGCGTTGATCGCGACGCGCGGACCCCAGCGGTCGGCGATCCGGCCCGACAGCGGCGCCAGCGCGAACATCCCGAACAGGTGCGCGCTCAGCACCCAGCCGACGACGCCGAGGCCGTGCCCGTGCGCCTGCAGCTGCAACGGCGTCATCGTCATCACGGCGCCCATCGTGAGCTGCGCGGCGACCATCGCGATCAGCGGCCGCGCGATCCCGGCCGGCCGCATCGGGCCGCGTGCGGCTACGACGTCCTCCCGCGGCGGGGGCACGTGCCGCGGGAGGACCGACGCCGCCACCGCCGCACCCGCCGTGGCCAGGACCGCCACCGCGACCGGGCCGGACAGCGACGGCCAGCCGAAGCGGGCCGCGACGCCGGCCGCCGGCGCCATCAGGGCCGGCCCGGCGAGCGCGCCGACGGTCCCGCCCCAGACGACGGTCGAGAGGGCCCGGCCCCGCTGGTCTTCCGGGTACAGGTCCGCGGCCACGTACCGCGAGAGCTGCGCGCCGCCGTTGCCCAGGCCGACCAGCAGGATGCCCAGCAGCAGCGGCACGACGGACGTCGCCAGCGCGCCCGCGAACGCCACCAGCGCGCCGGCCGCGGCGATGCCGTAGCCGGCGGCCAGCACGCGACGGCGGCCATAAACCGGCAGCAGCGTGCCGGCGCCGAGCGCGCCCGCCGCGGTGCCGAGCACGTTCGCCACGCTCGGCAACCCGCTCCAGACCGCGCCGCTGCCGGCGGCGACGATCAGCGTCGCCGCGGTGCCCAGACCGACCGTGGCCGTGTTGAGCAGTGCGACGCCCGCGAACAGCGCCCCCATGGACCGGGTCCGGCCGGTCACCGTCGAAGTCCCCATGACCAGGAACTCTAGGGATTCCGGGACCCGGTCCGAAGGGACGTCCGACGGCAAATCCGTCGCCCCGGCCGCGGTTCGGAAGGAAGATGGGGCCCATGACTTTTCGTTCGGAAAAGGCGCTGGACGACGTCGACTGGCGGTTGCTGGAGCTGCTGCAGGCCGACGGTCGGCTGTCGTTCAAGGAGCTCGGCCGCCGGATCAACCTGTCGGCGCCGGCGGTGGCCGAGCGGGTGCGGCGGCTCGAAGAGACCGGGGTGATCACCGGGTACCGCGCCCAGGTCGACGCGCGGCGCACGGGCCAGCCGCTGCAGGCGTTCGTCGAGATGCGGTGCGCGCTCAGCAGCTGCCTGCTGAAGACGTCGAAGTCCGAGGACTACCCGGAGGTCGTGGAGATCCACCGCCTGTCCGGCGACCACTGCACGATGCTCAAGATCCGCGCGGCGTCGCTCGAACACTTCGAAGGGCTGCTGGAGCGGCTCGGCAAGCACGGCGAACTGCGGTCGTCGGTGGTGCTTTCCACGCAGTTCGAGGGCCGCCCGGTGCAGCCGCCGTCGGACGACTTCCTGCGGGCGACGAGGGCCGACGGCTGGTCCTGACTCGGACGGCGGCTGCGCGCCCGGGGCCGGGCTGATAGACGGGAGGAATGCCGATCTTCCCCCGCCGGGTGCGCGCCCTCGCCGTCACCCTCGCCGCTCTGGGCAATCTCGCCGTGCCGACGCCCGCGCAGGCCGGCACGTCCGGCGCGTTCGTCGCGCTCTCCGACGTCGCGCCGTCGATCCTGCAGGACATCCGCTACGACACGCGCCACAACTTCATCGGCCGCCGCATCGACGGGTACCGCCGGCCGCTGTGCATCCTGACCCGCCAGGCGGCGGAAGGGCTGCGGAAGGCGCAGGCGCGGCTGCTCCGGCAGGGCTACACGCTCAAGGTGTACGACTGCTACCGGCCGCAGCGCGCCGTCGACCACTTCGTGCGGTGGGCGAAGGACCTCACCGACGAAAAGATGAAGGCGGAGTTCTACCCGGACGTCGCCAAGGACCGGCTGTTCGCCGAGGGGTACATCGCCGAGAAGTCCGGACACAGCCGCGGCAGCACGATGGACCTCACCCTGGTGCGGCTCCCGCCCCGGTTCCAGCGGCCGTACGTTCCGGGTGAGCCGCTCAAGGCGTGCTACGCCCCGCGGGACCAGCGGTTCCCGGACAACACGGTCGACATGGGCACCGGCTACGACTGCTTCGACCCGCTCGCCCACACGGACAACCCGGCGATCACCGGCGCCGCCCGGCAGAACCGCGACCTGCTGCGGTCGACGATGGCCGCCGCGGGCTTCCGCAACCTGCCGGAGGAGTGGTGGCACTACACGCTGAACGACGAGCCGTTCCCGGACACCTACTTCGACTTCCCGGTGTCCCGGGGCAGCCTGGCTTACTCGGCGGGTGAATCCCTGCTCAGGTGAGAAACGGGAAAGGCCCCCGCCGGCAACCCGGCGAGGGCCTTTCCCGTAACTCAGCTTCAGCGGAAATCGCGGCCGAAGTCGTAGTCGTCCAGCGGGACCGCGGCACCGGTGCCCGTACCGAACACGTCCGGGGTGTAGTAACCGTCGTCGTAGGACGGGATCGCGTACGCCGCGACCCGGGCCTCTTCCGTCGGCTGCACCTGGATGTTGCGGTAGCGGTTGATGCCCGTACCGGCCGGGATCAGCTTACCGATGATCACGTTCTCCTTGAGGCCCACGAGCTTGTCCGAGCGGCCGTTGATGGCCGCGTCGGTCAGGACTCGGGTGGTCTCCTGGAACGACGCCGCCGACAGCCACGAGTCCGTGGTGAGCGACGCCTTCGTGATACCCATCAGCACTGGACGGCCCGAAGCCGGCTCGCCGCCTTCGGCGACCGCGGCCCGGTTCGTCGCCTCGAACTTGGTCCGCTCGGGCAGCTCGCCCGGCAGGAAGTCCGTGGCCCCGGAGTCGATGATCGTCACCCGGCGCAGCATCTGCCGGACGATGACCTCGATGTGCTTGTCGTGGATCGACACACCCTGCGCCCGGTACACCTTCTGGACCTCGTCCACCAGGTGGATCTGCGCCTCGCGCGGCCCCATGACCCGCAGCACCTCGTGCGGGTCCGGCGTGCCTTCGAGCAGCTGCTGACCGACGTGCACGTGGTCACCGTCGCCCAGCGGGCCGTTCGGGGTGTTCGCGAGCCGCTGACGCTTGGACAGCTTGTCGAAGACGATCTCTTCGCCGCCGTCGTCCGGGATCAGCGTGATCTTCCAGAACCGCTCGCTCTCCTCGATGCGCACGCGGCCATCGACGTCGGCGATCGGCGCCTTGCCCTTCGGCACCCGCGCCTCGAACAGCTCCTGGACACGCGGCAGACCGGTCGTGATGTCGTCACCGGCCACACCACCCTGGTGGAACGTACGCATCGTCAGCTGGGTACCCGGCTCACCGATCGACTGGGCGGCGACGATACCCACCGCCTCGCCGACGTCGACGAGCAGACCGGTCGCCATCGAGCGGCCGTAGCAGGTCGCGCAGATACCGACGACCGACTCGCACGTCAGCACCGAGCGGACCTTGACCTTCGCGATGCCGCTGGAGATCAGCTTGTCGATGGCCGGGTCGCCGATGTCGTCGCCGGCGTTCAGCACGACGTTGCCCTTGGCGTCCACCGCGTCCGTCGCGAGGTTCCGCGCGTACACGCTGGTCTCGACGTGCTGATCGCGCAGGACCTTGCCGTCGCCGACGTCCTCGCCGATCGGCATCATGATGCCGCGGGTGGTGCCGCAGTCGGTCTCGCGGACGATGACGTCCTGCGAGACGTCCACCAGACGCCGGGTCAGGTAACCCGAGTCGGCGGTACGGAGCGCCGTGTCCGCCAGACCCTTCCGGGCACCGTGCGTCGCGATGAAGTACTCCGCCACCGACAGGCCCTCACGGAAGTTGGCCTTGATCGGACGCGGGATGTACTCACCCTTCGGGTTCGACACCAGGCCACGCATACCGGCCAGGGACCGGACCTGCGTCATGTTACCGGCGGCGCCCGACTTCACGATCATGGCGATCGGGTTGTCGTCCGGCAGCGCCGTCTCCATGATCTTGTGGACCTCTTCGGTGGCCTGCGTCCACACCTTGACGAGCTCGTTGTTGCGCTCGGCGTGCGACAGCTGACCGCGCTGGTAGCGCTTCTCCACCTGGGAGGCCTTGCCCTCGTACTCGTCGAGGATGGCCTTCTTGCCCACCGGGGTGAGCACGTCCGAGATGGCGACGGTGACACCCGACCGGGTCGCCCAGTAGAAACCGGCGTCCTTCAGCCGGTCCAGGGTCTGCGCGACCTGGGTCATCGAGTACCGCTCGGCGAGGTCGTTCACGATCGCGGCCTGCCGCTTCTTCGGCATCGGCTCGTTGATGAACGGGTAGTCCGCCGGCAGCAGCTCGTTGAACAGCACGCGGCCCAGGGTCGTCTCGGCCAGCCACGCCTTGCCCGGCTCCCAGCCCTTTTCCGCGAGCGCCGGCTCGTCGGCCTTGGCCGGCTGACGGTCGGTGATGCGGATCTTGACCGGGGCGTGCAGGCTCAGCGCCTTGCGGTCGTAGGCCATGATCGCCTCGGCCGTCGACGAGTACGCGTTGCCCGCGCCCTCGGCCGTCTCGGTGAGGCGGGTCAGGTGGAACAGGCCCGTGACCATGTCCAGCCGCGGCATGGCGAGCGGACGGCCCGACGCCGGCGACAGGATGTTGTTCGCCGACAGCATCAGGATCCGGGCCTCGGCCTGCGCCTCGGCCGACAGCGGCAGGTGCACCGCCATCTGGTCACCGTCGAAGTCCGCGTTGAACGCTTCGCAGACCAGCGGGTGCAGCTGGATGGCCTTGCCTTCGACCAGCTGCGGCTCGAAGGCCTGGATGCCGAGGCGGTGCAGCGTCGGCGCGCGGTTCAGCATCACCGGGTGGCCGGTGATGACCTCTTCCAGCACGTCCCACACCTGCGGCCGCGAGCGCTCCACCATCCGCTTGGCGGACTTGATGTTCTGCGCGTGGTTCAGGTCGACCAGCCGCTTCATGACGAACGGCTTGAACAGCTCGAGCGCCATGTCCTTCGGCAGACCGCACTGGTGCAGCTTCAGCTGCGGGCCGACGATGATGACCGAACGGCCCGAGTAGTCGACGCGCTTGCCGAGCAGGTTCTGGCGGAACCGGCCCTGCTTGCCCTTGAGCAGGTCGGACAGCGACTTCAGCGGCCGGTTGCCCGGGCCGGTGACCGGACGCCCGCGGCGGCCGTTGTCGAACAGCGCGTCGACGGCCTCCTGCAGCATCCGCTTCTCGTTGTTGACGATGATCTCGGGCGCGCCGAGGTCGATCAGCCGCTTGAGGCGGTTGTTCCGGTTGATCACCCGGCGGTACAGGTCGTTCAGGTCGGAGGTCGCGAAGCGGCCACCGTCCAGCTGCACCATCGGGCGCAGGTCCGGCGGGATCACCGGGACGGCGTCGAGCACCATGCCGCGCGGGTCGTTGCCGGTGGCCTGGAAGGCCGCGACGACCTTGAGCCGCTTCAGCGCGCGGAGCTTCTTCTGCCCCTTGCCGTTGCGGATGGTGTCGCGCAGGTTGTCGGCCTCCGCGGAGACGTCGAACTCGGTGGCCAGCTTCTGAATGGCCTCCGCGCCCATGCCGCCGGTGAAGTACTCGCCGTAGCGGTCGACGAGCTCGCGGTAGAGCAGCTCGTCGGCGATCAGCTGACGGGTGTCCAGCTTCGTGAAGGTCGTCCAGACCTCCTCGAGGCGGTCCAGCTCGCGGCCGGCGCGGTCGCGCAGCTGGCGCATCTCGCGCTCGCCGCCTTCCTTGACCTTGCGGCGGACGTCGGACTTGGCGCCCTCCGCCTCCAGCGCGGCCAGGTCGGCTTCGAGCTTCTGCGCGCGGGCTTCGATGTCCGCGTCACGCTTGGTCTCGAGGTTCTTGCGCTCGACGCCGATCTCGTTCTCGAGGGTCGGCAGGTCGTTGTGGCGCAGCTCCGTGTTCACGCCGGTGATGACGTAAGCAGCGAAGTAGATGATCTTCTCGAGGTCCTTCGGCGCCAGGTCCAGCAGGTAGCCCAGGCGGGACGGAACACCCTTGAAGTACCAGATGTGGGTGACCGGGGCGGCCAGCTCGATGTGGCCCATCCGCTCGCGGCGCACCTTGGCGCGGGTCACCTCGACGCCGCAGCGCTCACAGATGATGCCCTTGAAGCGGACGCGCTTGTACTTGCCGCAGTAGCACTCCCAGTCCCGGGTCGGGCCGAAGATCTTCTCGCAGAAGAGGCCGTCCTTCTCGGGCTTGAGCGTCCGGTAGTTGATGGTCTCCGGCTTCTTGACCTCGCCGTACGACCACTGACGGATGTCGTCGGCCGTGGCGAGACCAATGCGGAGCTCATCGAAGAAGTTGACGTCCAGCACGTCTAGATCCCCTTGGGGTTGTTTCGGCTAGAGAGGGGTGGCGGGCGAGCTGGGCCCCGCGGGAGGCAGGGCCCAGCTCAGCTCGCGATCAGTGCACGACGTCGTCCACCGAGGGCGACTCGTTGCGGGACAGGTTGATGCCGAGGTTGGCCGCGGCGCGCTCGAGGTCCTCGTCGTCGGAGTCGCGCATCTCGATCGCCGCACCGTCGCTGGAGAGCACCTCGACGTTGAGGCACAGCGACTGGAGCTCCTTGAGGAGCACCTTGAACGACTCCGGGATGCCCGGCTCGGGGATGTTCTCGCCCTTGACGATGGCCTCGTACACCTTGACGCGGCCGACCACGTCGTCCGACTTGATCGTCAGCAGCTCCTGCAGCGTGTAGGCGGCGCCGTACGCCTGCATCGCCCAGCACTCCATCTCACCGAAGCGCTGGCCACCGAACTGCGCCTTACCACCCAGCGGCTGCTGCGTGATCATCGAGTACGGACCGGTGGAGCGGGCGTGGATCTTGTCGTCGACCAGGTGGTGCAGCTTCAGGATGTACATGTAGCCGACCGCGACCGGGTACGGGTACGGCTCGCCGGAGCGGCCGTCGAACAGGTTGGCCTTCCCGTTCTCCTTGACCATCCGCTCGCCGTCGCGGTTCGGCTTGGTCGCGCTGAGCAGCCCGGTGAGCTCCTCCTCCTTCGCGCCGTCGAACACCGGGGTGGCGGTGTTCGTGCCCGGCGCGACGTCGCGGAGCTCGGGCGAAAGGTTCTTCGCCCAGTCCGGGTCGCCCTCGATCGTCCAGCCCTGCGAGGCCAGCCAGCCCAGGTGCAGCTCGAGGATCTGGCCGATGTTCATCCGTCGCGGGACACCGTGGGTGTTCAGGATGATGTCGACCGGGGTGCCGTCCTCCATGAACGGCATGTCCTCGACCGGCAGGATCTTGCCGATGACACCCTTGTTCCCGTGCCGGCCGGCGAGCTTGTCGCCCGGCTGGATCTTGCGCTTCTGGGCCACGTAGACGCGGACCAGCTCGTTGACGCCCGGGGGCAGCTCGTCGTCGTCCTCGCGCGAGAACACGCGGATGCCGATGACCTTGCCGGTCTCGCCGTGCGGCACCTTCAGCGAGGTGTCGCGGACTTCGCGGGCCTTCTCGCCGAAGATCGCGCGGAGCAGGCGCTCCTCCGGGGTCAGCTCGGTCTCGCCCTTCGGCGTGACCTTGCCGACCAGGATGTCGCCGTCGCGGACCTCGGCACCGATCCGGATGATGCCGCGCTCGTCGAGGTCGGCCAGGACCTCCTCGGAGACGTTCGGGATGTCCCGGGTGATCTCCTCGGCGCCCAGCTTGGTGTCGCGGGCGTCGATCTCGTGCTCCTCGATGTGGATCGACGTCAGCACGTCGTCCTGCACCAGGCGCTCGGAGAGGATGATCGCGTCCTCGTAGTTGTGGCCCTCCCACGGCATGACCGCGACCAGCAGGTTCTTGCCGAGCGCCACCTCACCGTTTTCGGTGGACGGGCCGTCGGCGATGACCTGGCCGGCTTCGACCCGGTCGCCCTCGTTGACGATCGGGCGGTGGTTGAAGCAGGTGCCGTGGTTCGAGCGGCGGAACTTGTAGAGGCTGTAGGCCTTCCGCGTCCCGTCGTCGTGCATGACCGTGATCAGGTCGGCGGAGAGCTCCTCCACCACGCCCGACTGCTCGGCGACCAGCATGTCGCCGGAGTCGATCGCGGCGCGCAGCTCCACGCCGGTGCCGACGTACGGCGCCTGGCTGCGGAGCAGCGGCACGGCCTGACGCTGCATGTTCGCGCCCATCAGCGCGCGGTTCGCGTCGTCGTGCTCGAGGAACGGGATCATCGCCGTCGCGATCGAGACCATCTGCCGCGGCGACACGTCCATGTAGTCGATGTCGAGCGGGTCGATCAGCTCGACCTCGCCGCCCTTGCGGCGGGCCATGACCCGGTCTTCGACGAAGGTGCCGTCGTCCGAGATCGGCGCGTTGGCCTGGGCCTTGACGAACCGGTCCTCTTCGTCCGCGGTCAGGTAGTCGATCTGGTCGGTGACCTGACCCTCGACGACCTTGCGGTACGGCGTCTCGATGAAGCCGAACGGGTTGACCCGCGCGTAGGAGCAGAGCGAGCCGATCAGGCCGATGTTCGGGCCTTCCGGGGTCTCGATCGGGCACATCCGGCCGTAGTGCGACGGGTGGACGTCGCGGACCTCCATGCCGGCGCGCTCACGCGACAGACCACCCGGGCCCAGCGCGTTGAGGCGGCGCTTGTGGGTCAGGCCGTCGATCGGGTTCGTCTGCTGCATGAACTGCGACAGCTGCGAGGTGCCGAAGAACTCCTTGATCGCCGCGCCGATCGGGCGGATGTTGATCAGGGTCTGCGGGGTGATCGCCTCGACGTCCTGCGTGGTCATGCGCTCGCGGACGACGCGCTCGGTGCGCGACAGGCCGACCCGGATCTGGTTCTGGATCAGCTCGCCGACGGTGCGGATGCGGCGGTTGCCGAAGTGGTCGATGTCGTCGGTCTCGACCGGGATCTCGGTGCCGTTCGCGGCGTCCATCTTGTCCTCGCCGGCGTGCAGCCGGACCAGGTACTCGATGATCGTGACGATGTCCTCTTCGGTCAGCGTCCCGTTCTCGATCGGCGTCGAGAGGCCCAGCTTCTTGTTGACCTTGTACCGGCCGACCTTGGCCAGGTCGTAGCGCTTCGCCTTGAAGAACAGGTTCTCCAGCAGGGTCTGCGCGCTCTCCTTCGTGGGCGGTTCGCCCGGGCGGAGCTTGCGGTAGATGTCGAGCAGCGCCTCGTCGGTGCCGGCGGTGTGGTCCTTCTCGAGGGTGGCGAGCAGCGTCTCCGAGAAGGAGAAGCGCTCACGGATCGCCTCGGTGGTCCAGCCGAGCGCCTTCAGCAGCACGGTGACCGGCTGGCGGCGCTTGCGGTCGATGCGGACGCCGACGGTGTCGCGCTTGTCGACGTCGAACTCCAGCCAGGCACCCCGGCTCGGGATGACCCGGACGCTGAAGACGTCCTTGTCGGAGGTCTTGTCGATGTCCTTGGAGTAGTAGACGCCCGGGGAGCGGACCAGCTGGGACACCACGACACGCTCGGTGCCGTTGATGACGAAGGTGCCCTTGTCGGTCATCACCGGGAAGTCGCCGAGGAAGACCGTCTGGCTCTTGATCTCACCCGTGTTGTTGTTGACGAACTCCGCCGTGACGAACAGCGGGGCGGCGTACGTCATGTCCTTGTCCTTGCACTCTTCGATCGAGGCCTTGACCTCGTCGAAGCGCGGGGCGGAGAAGGACAGGGACATCGAACCGGAGAAGTCTTCGATCGGGGAGATCTCGTTGAGGACCTCTTCGAGGCCGCCGACCGGGTTCTCCTCACCCTCCTCGACACGGCGCTGGAACCACGCTTCGTCCCCGGTGAACCACTGGAACGACTGGATCTGGACGTCGAGCAGGTTGGGGGTGTTCAGGGGTTCGCGAATCTTTGCGAAGGAAACCCGCTTGGGCGCGCCGGGGATTCCCGTGGCCTCCGAGCGAGATTCAGCCGAGTTGGTCGCAGCAGTGGCCTGGTTCGCGGGAGAGACTGCCAAGATGCGTCCTTCCGGGGACAA
This sequence comes from Amycolatopsis sp. CA-128772, assembly GCF_002904295.1. Classification (GTDB taxonomy): domain Bacteria; phylum Actinomycetota; class Actinomycetes; order Mycobacteriales; family Pseudonocardiaceae; genus Amycolatopsis. The sequence continues at coordinate 457 of NZ_PPHG01000049.1, read as the reverse complement.
TGAGCGGTGACGGCCGCCATAGCAACAGCTATCAGCGACTGTCAAGGGTGCCGTGTGCCCACTATCCTAACTACCGGCTCCGGGCAGCCTGAAAGAGGGCAGCGCAAAGAGGCAGTCTAGCCCGAACGTCGCGGCTTGTCCAGGGGGCGCTCCCGATGGGGCCCAGCCTGCTTCGCAACGTCTTCAGGTATGCCTCCGGGCGAGCCGAGGGTCCCTCCCGCAAGGGCCCCGGTTTCGCCGTCGGGAGTAAGCGTGACCCCACCGGCGCTTCCAGTCAAGATGCCACACGGGGGTCCCGCCGGTTGGCGCAGCGTGGAAGAGGTTCAGCGGAGCGTGAGCGGCCAGATATCATTCCAGCTACCGGCCGGTAACGCCACCTTCGGGGCTTCTACCTGGGGTTTCGGGGAGCGGATCGGGTGAGCCGGACACCACCGGGTGGAGGGGGAGCCGGACGGGG
>NZ_PPHG01000048.1 GCF_002904295.1 Amycolatopsis sp. CA-128772 | reverse complement strand
CGGGCGCCGGTGAGGGGCGGCATACGGCGGTCGCGGGGCCGGGCGGCCGCGGTGACCCGCTCGCTGCGACGGCCGGCGCTTGAGGGGCCGGGCGGCAACAGCGGCCCGCCCGCTGCGGCAGCCGGCGCCGAGGAGGCAAGGGACCGCTCGCACACCCACCGGAGCCGTGCGGTGACGGAGCGCATCGGTGCTGGGCCTGCGCGCCCGAAGACCCGGAGCAGCCGGACCGCGCGGCGCGGCACAAGTACATAAGGAGAAGCGGCGAGAGGCTGCCGGAGCCACCAGCGACCTCGCCACCCCGCCCGAACCATCCGCCCGCACCACCCACCGCGAGCACCTCGGTGACCACCGCTGCCACGGCACCGGGGCAGCGGCGCGCACCGAGCGCGTCACGTCGAGCGTGTCACCGTCGGCGTCGCGGGCTGCGCTGCCCGTCGCGACGCCGTTGCGACCCTCGCAGTGTTCCCACGGAACACCGCATCCAACCCATCAGCAGTCAGCGCGTCAGGTGACCATGTTCCACGCGGCCGCCAGCTCGACCCGGGACGTGATGTTCATCTTCTGGAAAACCTTCTTCAGGTGGAACGCCACCGTGTGCCGGGAAATGAACAGCTGCCGGCCCACCTCGTTGTTGGTGTTGCCCTGGCTGACCAGTTCGGCCACCGCGAACTCCGTGCTCGTCAGGCCGTGGGGTACCACACCTTCGCATTCCACATTGCGGGTAGTCCGCCGCCGGACGCCGTATTCGCGGAGTTTGTTCACCACGCGGGCCGCGTCCCTGGTTGCGCTCACCGCCGCATACGTGTCGGACACCGATTCGAGAATGCGAATGGTGCGCTCGCGTTCCGCCGGCCGGGTGGCCAGCAGGGTGGCCAGGTCTTCGCGCGCGGAAGCCGCGCACCAGCGGTCGGGGTGGATTTCGGCCGCCTCGCGCAATTTGGCCGCGTCCTGTTCCAGCAAACCGGCCGCGTGCAGGGCGGAGCCGCGGATGACGCTGAATTCCGGTTGCTCGGCGGCCACCGCGGTGGCCGCTTCCACGGTGAGCTTCGCCAGGTCGTCCGCGCCCAGCTTCAGGCAGACGCGGACCAGCCAGGACGCCGCCGCCGGCTCCGAAACCAGGAGCTGGCGGAGGACCACCGGGTTGGTGACGATGCCGGCGATGAGGCTCGCCGCGCTCTCCACCCCGCTGCGGGCCTCCACCGCCTGCGCGGCCACCCACGCCCCCGGCGCCTGGCCGAAGTACCCCAGCAGGGCTTCGTCGGCCAGCTTGTCCACGAAGTGCCGGCACGCCCGCATGTCCGCGCGGCGCAGCGCACCCAGCGCCAGCACGACGTAGCTGGGCGGCCGCAGGGACCGGTCACCGCAGCCCTCGGCGATCTGCAGCCCCGTGCTGATCTCGGCCATCGCCCCGTCGACGCTGCCCATGGCGAACAGCAGGCTGCCCCGGACGTTGTGCGACACGGCGGTCATCCGCTCGGACGAGGACCCGCCCCGGGTCGCCTCGACGGCGTCGAGCACCCGGCGGCCCGACTCGAGCTTGCGGGCCTTGACGAGCAGCCCGACATACCAGAACTGGGCCAGGTCGTAGAGCTCGGGAGCGTCCTGGCGGCTGCCCGCGGCGGCCGCCTTGGCGCACTGCAGACCCTGGTCGAGCCGCCCGTCGAACCACGAAGAAGCGGACCTCCGGAGGAATCCCGCGGTATCGCAGGACCTTCGCATCAAATCGTCGCCGAATCCGGTGAATGGATTTTTCGGCACATGCAAGCTTGGTACGTCCAACATCGATCGGCCATCCCCAGAAATAGACGCAGCAGAATCGATCTTGCGGCGCGCCGCGCTTCAGCGGAATTCGCAACCGAGGCCATGGACGGCATGGCCGCAGAGGCCGTCCAGTCAAGCCAGGATAATGCGCACCGCGTTAAGTCGCTGTTCGAGGCGCTGCAGATGATCAACGAACGGCGGCGCGTTGGCGAAGACAAAATGAGCGCGCCACAGCCACCTCCCAGTTGGCTTGTGAAAGATTAACCTCTTTGCCTCACCCACGATAGCTTCGGCCCAAGCTTCCCTCCGTACCACTGTGACGACAGTCACATTCCTCCAGAATGCCTTATACGTGCGTTCTCCCTTGCGTACCAACAAGATTGTCTGCTGCACCGGAGGTCGAATCAGCCTACTGGCCTAGGGTGTATTCGGTTAGTAGTCAACCAACCATCGGTCGACGCTATGTCCCAATGGCCGCCTTGTGTCGTTACCCGGCCGCCGTGGGCACCCACCCGGTCACTGATTACCCGCAACCAGATGCAGCAGCGCCTGCGCCGCCAAGCGGTAACCGAAGGCCCCCAAACCCACCACCACACCGCTGGCGAGGGGGGCGATGACCGACTCGTGCCGGAACTGCTCGCGCGCCCACACGTTGCTCAGGTGCACCTCGATCCACGGCGGCTGGTAGCTCGCCAGCGCGTCACGCAGGCTCCAGCCGGCGATCATCAGCGCGCCGGGGTTGACGATGGCACCCACCGTGCGGTCGTGGTGCTCGTGGATGGCGGCGACCAGCTCGCCCTCGCCCTCGCGCTGGATGGACAGCACTTCCCAGCCGCGGGCGCTCACCTCTTCGGCGACGGCCTTTTCGATGTCGGCGAGCGTGTCGGTGCCGTAGATCTCCGGCTCACGCCGGCCCAGCACACCCAGGTTCGGACCGTTCAGCAACAGGACGACGCTCACGGGACACCTCACACAGCCGGCGGTCGGTCGGACCACCCCATGCTGTCGGCGCCCTCCGGCCGCGAACACCCCTACTTTGACAGTCACCCTTACCGCACCCGGCAGACCTATCAGACCGAGGGATGCCCGGCCCGCGCGACCCGACCTAGGCTCCGAGGTGACCAGGCCGGTCGCGGGATCGCCTGCTCCCGTCGATCGCCGTCCGGCCCGCGCGAGACCGGGAATGGAGTTCCGCCGCAGTGACGACCAAGGTGACCGAATCCGGCAACGAATCGATGCGCTCGCCCCTTCCCGAGCAGTACGTCCGGCGCGAGGACCCGTTCACGGTGCCGGCCGCCCTGGTGGCGGCGGCCGGGGAAGGGCCGATCGCCAAGGCGCAGCTGGCCGGCGGCGACCCGTTCTGGCTGGTGTCCGGGTTCGAGGAGGCCCGCGCGGTGCTGTCGGACCCGCGGTTCTCCTCCGACCGGTTCAGCTACCACCCCCGGTTCAAGGAGCTGCCCGAAGAGGTCCGGGACCGGCTGCGCAACGACAAGGCGCGGGCCGGGTCGTTCATCAACATGGACCCGCCGGAGCACACCCGGTACCGGAAGCTGCTCACCGGGCAGTTCACCGTCCGCCGGATCCGCGAGCTGGGCGCCCGGATCGAGGAGATCGTCGCCGGGCAGCTCGACGCCATGCTGGCCAAGGGCAACACCGCCGACCTGATGACCGAATTCGCGTTCCCGGTCCCCTCGCTGATGATCTGCGAGCTGCTCGGCGTCCCTTACGCCGACCGCGACGAGTTCCAGGAACGCGCCAAGCTCCTGCTGCGGATGGACCTGCCGGTCAAGGAGGGCATGGAGAACTTCGAGGCCCTGCGCGCGTTCATCCAGCGCCTGATCACGGAGAAGCGGGAGAACCCGGCCGACGACATCCTCTCCGGCTTGATCCACCACGCCGGCGCCGACCCGGCGCTCACCGACGACGAGCTCGTCAACATCGCCAACCTGCTGCTCCTGGCCGGCTACGACACCACGGCGAGCATGCTGGGGCTGGGCATCTTCGTGCTGCTGCAGCGCCCGGACCAGCTGGCCGCGCTGCGCGACGACCCCTCCCGCACCGAGGACGCCGTCGAGGAGATGCTGCGCTACCTGTCCGTCATCAACCCCGGCCTCTTCCGGTTCGCCACGGAGGACCTGGAGCTCGGCGGCGAGCGGATCCCGGCCGGCTCGACGGTGGTGGTGTCCGTGCTGGCCACCAACCGCAACGACCGGCACCGGCCGGCCGCCCAGGAGCTGGACGTGACCCGGCCCCGCGGCCCGCACCTGGCCTTCGGCCACGGCGTGCACCAGTGCCTCGGCCAGCAGCTGGCCCGGATGGAACTGCAGATCGGTTACCCCGAGCTGCTGCGCCGGCTGCCCGGCCTCCGGCTCGCCGTGCCGCCCGGGGAGATCACCTTGCGCAACGACATGCTGACCTTCGGCGTGCACACCCTGCCGGTCGTCTGGGACACGCCCTGACGCGGTAATACTGCCGGCTGCCGAAAGGGCCGGTCCGGGCAAGCGCCCGGGCCGGCCTTTCGGCATCCGGAACACACCCCCGGACGCACGACGGCTCCGCACCCACCGTGGCGAACAGCGGGTGCGGAGCCGGTGGAGCAGGGTCAGCCGAGGAAGTCGCCGATCGACGCGGCCAGGCTTTCCGCGTCCACGCCGAGCAGCCGGTCGTGCTCCGCGGCCGTGCCGTACACGCGGGCCTCGCGATCACGCCAGGTGCCGAACGCCCGCAGCCGGTGCGGGACGTCGCCGAGGGCCTCGTTCACCTCGAACGCCGAGGTGCCCTGCAGGTACGGCTCGACCAGGACCACGTCCGGCCGGGCCGCGCCCACCGCGGCGCGCAGGCCCGCGCGGTCGAACGGGCGGATCGTCGAGGCGTACAGCACGGTGACGTCCAGGGTGGCCGTCGCCGCGAGCACCTGGTCCAGCACCGGGCCGACCGCGAGCACCACGCCGCGGCTGCCCCGGCGCAGCACGGTGAACCCGTCGGACACCGGCACCGCCTCGGCGTTGGCGCGCTCGGAGAGCCGCACGTAGACCCGCCCGCTGCCGGCGATCGCCTGGCGCAGCAGCGGGGCGACCTCGTCCTCGTGGCCCGGCACGTGCACGGTCCAGCCCGGCAGGGTGTCCAGCAGCGCCACGTCGCCGGGCGCCTGGTGGGTCCGGCCCCACGACGGGTCGTCGTAGGAGGCGCCCACGCTGACCAGCACCGCGCCGACGTCCTGGTGGCCGAGGCCGATCTTGATCTGCTCGAACGGCCGCTCGATCAGGAACGGCCCGTAGGTGTGCACCATCGGGCGCATCCCGGCCAGCGCGAAGCCACCGGCGATGTCGATCATCGCCTGCTCGCGGATGCCGAGGTTGACCACCCGGTCCGGGTGCTCCTTCTTGGCTTCCCAGAAGAACCACGACGAGATGTCCGCGGTCAGCACGACCAGGCGCGGGTCGGTGTCGAGCGACTCGACCACCGTTTCCGCCCAGACGGTCCGCATCTGCTTCCTGGTCAGCTGGGCGGTCATGCCGCGCTCCCTTCCGCGAACGGGAGGATCTCCGCCACGACGACCTGCGGCCGCCCGTCGGGCTCCCTGGTCAAGGCCTCGTACAGGGCGTCGTGGTCACGGCCGTTCACCGTGCTCGCCCGCCAGTCCTCGCCGGCGAAGCGGGCGGCGATCCCGCCCGGCCAGCCGAGGCTCGCCGTCTTGTTGTCGATGACGATCGCGGTGAGCCGGTCCAGGCCGAGCCGGCCGGCGATCGCCATCGTCTCGTGGTTGCTGCCCTCGTCGAACTCGCCGTCGCCCATCAGCACGAACACCCGGGTGTCGTGGTGGCCCTGCGCGCGCAGCGCGAGCGTGGTGCCGACGCCGAGCGGGAGCCCGTGGCCGAGGGAACCGGCGCTGATCTCCACGCCGGGCGCCAGGTTGCGGTCCGGGTGCATGCCGAGCGGCGAGCCGAACGTCCGCCAGGTGTCCAGCGTTTCCGGGTCGATGAAGCCCTTCGCGGCGAGCATCGTGTAGTAGGCCATCGGCCCGTGTCCCTTGGAGAGGTAGAACCGGTCCCGGCCGGGGTCGTCGATGGTCTCCGGCGACACGTTCAGCACGCGGTCGTAGAGCACCCAGAGGACGTCCAGCGTTGATGTCGCGGCCGCCAGGTGCTTGTCGTCCCCGGTCAACCTGGCGAACAGGCCTTTTATCGTCTCTTCTGTCGTCAGCATTCGCGCTTCCTCGGTCGCTTCGGGCACGAGTCCTGTCGCAGGCTAGGTCGTCCGCGGACCGCCGGGCATCCCCCGTTCTGATAGCGCCCGGCCCCTTCTGTCCACAAAGGACATGCCGAGCACTGTCAGGTTGGGGGATGCTCAACCGGCCGGCGCTTTCCTACGCTCCGAACGTCCGTCACCAGGAAAGGGGAGGTCCATGACCGCCACTGCCGGGCCGAAGGCCGAACCGGTCGACCTGCTTTCGCCGGAGGTCGTCGCCGACCCGTTCGGCTGGTACGCGCGGTTGCGCGAAGAACCCCTGGCCGGGCACGGGACGCTGAACCTCGGCACCATGATGGGTGGCCCGGACATGTGGCTGGCCACCCGCTACGACGACGTGCTGCAGGTGCTCACCGATCCGCGGTTCCTCACGAACCCGCCGGCGGACTCGCCGATGGCGGACATCCGCGACGGCATCTTCAAGCGGATGAACTTCCCCGAGGACCTCATCCCGTGGATGGCCAACAAGCTCAACTCCGCCGACGGCGAGGAGCACACGCGGCTGCGCAAGCTGGTCTCGTACCTGCTGACCGCGCGCCGGGTCAACGCGCTGCGGTCCCGCGTCGAGAAGATCACCGAGGACCTGCTCGACCGGATCGCGGAGCTGGGCGCGGACGGCTCGCCGGTCGACCTCGTCGAGGAGTTCTGCTTCCCGCTGCCGGTCACGGTGATCTGCGAGCTGGTCGGCATCGACGAGGAGGACCGCGCCGCCTGGCACGCCTGGGGCAACGCGATGGCGACCATGGACGCGCCGAACATCCCGCCCGCGCTGCGCAAGTGCATCGCCCTCTCGCGGGAGCTGATGGCCCGCCGCCGCGTCGAGCCGAAGGACGACCTGGTCACCGCGCTCGTGCAGGCGCAGGCCGAGGACCCGGCCCGCGTCTCCGACGACGAGATCGTCGGCATCCTGTTCAGCCTCGTCACGGCCGGGCACCAGACGACGACGTACCTGATCGGCAACTCCGTGCTCTTCCTGCTCGAACACCCCGAGCAGTTCGCGCGGCTGAAGGCCGAACCGCAGCTGTGGGCGCAGGCCGTGCGGGAACTGCAGCGGCTGGGCCCGCTCCAGTTCACCCAGGTGCGCTTCCCGTCGGAGGACGTCGAGCTCGGTGGCGTCACGATCCCCAAGGGGGCGCCGGTCGCGCCGCTGCTGCTGGCGGCCAACACCGACCCGCGCAAGTTCTCCGAGCCGGACAAGCTGATCGTCGACCGGCTGACCGTCGCCAACGAGATGCACCTGTCCTTCGGCAAGGGCATCCACCGCTGCCTGGGCCAGCACCTGGCCTACCAGGAGGCGGAGGTGGCGCTGCACGCGCTGTTCACCCGGTTCCCGGACCTGTCGCTGGCCGTCCCGCGCGACGAGCTCCCGTGGATCCTGCGGCCCGCGTTCACCCGGACCAAGACCCTCCCCCTGAAGCTCGCCTGAGCACAGGGCAGGCGAAAGGCAGTTCGCTCGTGCACCGACCAGACGCCGAGAAGTGGTTGCGCCGGTTCGAACGCGCCCCCGACGCGCGGGTCCGCCTGGTGTGCCTGCCGCACGCCGGCGGCTCGGCCAGCTTCTTCTTCCCGCTGGCCAAGGCCCTCGCGCCCGCGGTGGAGGTGCTGGCGGTCCAGTACCCAGGGCGCCAGGACCGGCGGCACGAACCACCCGTCGGCAGCATTTCCGGGCTGGCGAGCCGGATCCTGGACGTGCTGCGCCCGTTCGACGACCGGCCGCTGGCCCTCTTCGGGCACAGCATGGGCGCGATCATCGGCTACGAGATCGCGTTGCGGATGCCCGAAGCCGGGCTGCCCGCGCCGGTGCACCTCTTCGCGTCCGGCCGCCGGGCGCCGTCGTGCTACCGCGACGACGACGTGCACGGCGCGTCGGACGAGCGGCTCGTGTCCGAGCTGCGGAAACTGGGCGGTTCCGACGCGGCCATGCTCGCCGACCCCGAACTGCTCGCGATGGTCCTGCCCGCCATCCGCAGCGACTACCGGGCGGTCAAGGACTACCGGCACGAACCCGGGCGCCGGCTGGACTGCCCGGTGACGGCGTTCACCGGCGACCGCGATCCGCGGGTGTCGGTCGGCGAAGCCCGCGCCTGGGCGGAGCACACGACCGGGCCGGCGGACCTGCGGGTGCTGCCGGGCGGGCACTTCTTCCTGGTCGAGCAGGCCGCCCCGATGATCGCGACGATGACCGAAAAGCTGGCCGGCGCCGTGCTGAGCCGGCCGTGACCGCGGATGCACTGGAGGAACACGTGACGCGAGCTGGTGTCCGGCGTGCGTTGGCGCCCAGCGAACGGATCCACGCCGTCAAGGAGGCGTACATCGGTTACACGGTGCGCGCGACCGGCCGGCTGGATCCCGAGGCGCTGACCACCGCGTTCGAAGCGGTGTACCGCGCCTACCCGCACCTCGCGGCCCGGGTGGAGGTCACCGAAGACGGCGTCGTGCTCACCGAGTCGGATTCGCGGCCGGAGATCCGATTCGCCGACGGCGACCCCGGCCGGCCGCTGGCCGGGCTCGACCTCGACCAGAGCCGGGCGTTGAGCGCGCTCAACGTCGTCCGCGACGGCGATGAGGCCGGCGTCTGCCTGGCGGTCCAGCACAGCGTGGCCGACGCGCACCACGCCACCGCGATCCTCTCGACGCTCTGGTCGTGCTACACCGACGTCGTCGAAGGCGTGGCCCTCGACCTGCCCCGGCAGCCGTACCCCCGGTCGCTGGAGGACCTGCTGGCCGAGCGCGGCATCCACGCCGACGGTCCCCCGGCCGCCGGGCCGCCGCCCGCGGTGTCCCCCGCGGAACCGGTCGTGCGGCACGTCGTCCAGCACCGGCTTTCCGAGGCGGAAACGGCGGCGCTGGCCGACCTCGGGCACCGCGAGAAGGTGACGATCAACGGCCTGGTGTCGGGCGCGATCCTGCTCGCCGAGGCCGAACTCCGGGACATGCCGCTGACCGACCTGGTGTACCGGTACTCGGTGAACCTGCGCAACCGGCTGGCTCCCCCGGTCGGCGCGACCGAGGGCACCAACGTGCTCGGCGGCGTCGGGTTCAAGGTGACCGCCGGGATGGCCCCCGACGCCGTGGTGATCGGCCAGGCGATCGGCGAACAGCTGCGGGCCGGGCTGACCGATGGTTCCGTGCAGCGCAGCATCCTGGACATGTTGGCGCGGCCCGCCGCCGCGAAGCCGTGGGACCCGAGCCTCGCGCTCGCCGTGGTCAGCATCATGAACTGGGGGGTGGCGCCGCCGATGCGCACCCCGGCCGGCCTGCGGCTGACCAACCTGCACTCCGCGTCCCGGATGCGCGAGACCCTCGCCCTCGGCGGCTACGTGCTGAGCACGTTCGGCGGCCGGGTCGGGATCGACCTGGTGTGGCCCGAAGGCGACCCGTCGCTGCCCGACCGCGTCGCCTGCGTCCGCGAGCGGGTGAACCACGTGCTCCGTGGCGAGCTGCCGTGACGGACACGGACGTCGTCATCGTCGGCAACGGCCCGATCGGCGCGACCCTCGCGGTGCTGCTGGCGCAGCGCGGCCGGCGGGTGACGGTGCTCGAACGCCGTCCCCGGCCGTACAAGCTGCCCCGCGCGACCAGCTTCGACGGCGAGACCGCCCGGCTGCTGGCCGCCACCGGCATCGGCGGCGACCTCGCCGCGATCACCGCCCCGGCCAACGGCTACCAGTGGCAGACCGCCGACGGCCGGACCCTGCTGGACATCGCCTTTTCCACCACCGGCCGCTACGGCCGGCCGGACGCGAACACCATGCACCAGCCGGCCCTGGAGGAGCTGCTCGCGGCCCGGGCGCAGGCGCTTCCCGGGCTCACGGTCCTGCGCGGGCACGAGGTGGTGGCCATCGCCGACGGCGAATCGGGCGTCGAGGTCACCGCCGTCGACGAAGACGAGGTGCCGCGGACGATCTCGGCGCGGTGGGTGGTGGGTTGCGACGGCGCGAACAGCTTCGTCCGCGAGCACCTCGACGTGCCGGTGACCGACCTCGGCTTCTCGTACGAGTGGCTGCTCTGCGACGTCCGGCTGAACGAGCCGCGCGAGTTCGTGCCGACGAACGTCCAGATCTGCGACCCGGCCCGGCCCACGACGCTCGTGGGCAGCGGGCCGGGCCGCCGGCGCTGGGAGTTCATGCGGCTGCCGGGGGAAAGCGCGGCGGAGCTGAACAAAGACGAAACGGCGTGGCGGCTGATGGCGCCCTTCGGCGTCACCCCGGATACGGCGACCCTGCTGCGCAGCACGACGTACATCTTCCAGGCCCGGTGGGCCGACCGCTGGCGGGTGGGCCACGTCCTGCTCGCCGGCGACGCGGCGCACCTGATGCCGCCGTTCGCCGGCCAGGGCATGTGTTCCGGTATCCGCGACGTCACGAACCTGGCGTGGAAGCTGGATCTGGTGCTCGGCGGCCTGGCCGGTCCGTCTCTTTTGGACAGTTACGAGGAGGAACGCCGGGCGGCGGCGAAGGAGGCGATCCTCGCGTCGGTCCAGCTGGGCCGGGTGATCTGCGTGACGGACCCGGCCGCGGCGGCCGCGCGGGACGAGACGGTGCTGGCCAACCGCCGTGGCAAGCCGGCCGGGCGTCCGGAACCGGCTTCGCCGCTCACCGGCGGGCTGGTGCACGAAAGCCCGGGCGCGGGTGTGGTCGTGCCGCACGGGCCCGGCGTCGAGCCGGGTTTCGTGCTGCTGACTTCCGAGGAGTACGACTCGCCGTTCCTCGCCTCGCTCGATACCCGCGTGGTGCGGCCGGACGACGTCCTCCGGCCGTTCCTGGCGCGGTACGGGGCTACTTCGGTGCTGATGCGGCCGGACTACCACGTCTTCGGGACGGCGACCGGCGTGGCGGAGCTCGAAGCGCTGGTCGACGACCTCCAGCACCGGCTTGGGGCCGCGGTCCCGGCCCGTTAGGCGTACTCGCCCAGCGAGGGCGGCGGCCGGTGCTGCGGCTCGTACCCGGCGACCCGGACCGGGCTGCCGACCAGCCGGAAGTCCCCGGCCGTCACGATGGCTTCCGGGGTTTCCGCCAGGGCCTCCGGCAGCGTCCGGACCGCCGACGCCGGTACCCCGAGCGGGCGCAGGCGGGCTTCCCACGACTTCGCCGTGTCCGTCGCCAGGACCTCCGACACCACCGCCAGCACCTCCGCCCGCCGCGCGACGCGCTCTGCCATCGTCTCGAAGCCCGCGATGGCCGCCTCCGTGGCGAACGACTTCCAGAAGCCGTCGTGGGTGATGAACAGCGCCAGGTAGCCCTCGGCCGTGGCGAAGAGCTGGGCGGGTACGTAGAACGAGTGCGCGCCGAACGGACGGCGGTGGGGTTCCGTGCCTTCGTTGAGGTACGCCGAGGCGCGGTAGTTGAGCTGGGACAGCATCACGTCCCGCAGCGTCACCTCGACCTGGCCGCCGCGGCCGGACACGATCTGGGCCAGCAGGCCGAGGGCCGCGGCCAGGCCCGCCGAGTTGTCCGCCGCCGAATAGCCCGGCAGGGTCGGGGGGCCGGCCGGGTCGCCGGTGAGGGCCGCGACGCCCGTCGCCGCCTGGACCACGTAGTCGAAGGCCGGCTCGTCGCCCGCGTCCAGGCCGTAGCCGGTGACCGCGACGCAGACGATCCGCTCGTTCCAGCGCCGCAGCGATGCGTAGGTCAGGCCGAGGCGGTGGATCACCGACGGCTTGAGGTTCACCAGCAGCGCGTGCGATCCGGCGACCAGCTCGCCCAGGCGCCGGCGGCCGTCCGCGGTGTGGAGGTCGAGGCAGATGCTGCGCTTGTTGCGGTTGATGCTGGCGAAGTAGGCGTCGCCCACCTGGCGCGAGAGGTCGCCGGTCGGCGGCTCGATCTTGATGACCTCGGCCCCCAGGTCGGCCAGCAGCATCGTCGCGTACGGGCCGGCGAGGATGTGCCCGGCCTCGAGCACGCGGATGCCCGCGAGCGGGCCGGCGGTCACCGGGGGCTCGCCGTCAGCTTGCCGACCTCGGCCACCAGCACGTCCAGCGCCGTCCCGGTCGGGAAGACCGCGGCCGCGCCCGCGGCCTCGAGCCGGGGCACGTCCGACGGCGGGATCGTGCCGCCGACGATCACCGCGATGTCGCCGGCGCCGGCGGCCCGCAGCGCGTCGACGGTGCGGGTGGTCAGCGACAGGTGCGCGCCGGACAGGATGCTCAGGCCGACCACGGCGACGTCCTCCTGCAGCGCCATCGTCACGATCTCTTCGATCCGCTTGCGGATCCCGGTGAAGATCACCTCGAACCCGGCGTCCCGCAGCGTCCGGGCGACGATCTTCGCGCCGCGGTCGTGACCGTCCAGGCCCGGCTTGGCGATCAGCACCCGGGCCGGCATCAGAACACCACCGGCTGCCGGAACTCGCCCCAGACCCGCTTGAGCTCGGCGACGATCTCGCCGACTGTGCAGTAGGCGCCGGCGCAGTCGATCAGCGGTCCCATCAGGTTCCCCTCGCCCTCCGCGGTCTTCGCCAGCGCGGCGAGGGTGCTGCGCACCGCCGCCCCGTCACGCTCGGCCTTCACCCGCGCCAGGCGCTTCAGCTGCAGGTCCCGGCCTTCGGCGTCGAGTTCGTACATCGAGATTTCGGGCGGTTCCGCCGCCGACATGAACCGGTTGACCCCGACGACCGGGCGCACACCCGCCTCGACGTCCCGGTGCAGCCGGTACGCCTCGTCGGCGATCAGGCCCTGGAGGTAGCCGTCCTCGATGGCCTGGACCATGCCGCCGTGCGCGTCGAGGTCCGCCATGATCTCGATGACGCGTTCCTCGGTCGCATCGGTGAGCGCCTCGACGAAGTAGGAGCCGCCGAGCGGGTCCACGACCCGGGCCACGCCGGTCTCGTGCGCGAGGATCTGCTGCGTGCGCAGGGCGAGCGTCGCCGACTCCTCGCTCGGCAGGGCGAACGGCTCGTCCCAGGCGGCGGTGAACATCGACTGCACCCCGCCGAGCACGGACGCCATGGCTTCGTAGGCGACGCGGACCGTGTTGTTCTGCGCTTGCGGCGCGTACAGCGAGGCGCCGCCGGCGACGCAGCCGAACCGGAACATCGCCGCCTTGTCGGTCTTCGCGCCGTACCGCTCGCGCACGATCGTCGCCCAGCGGCGCCGGCCCGCCCGGTACTTGGCGATCTCCTCGAAGAAGTCGCCGTGGGTGTAGAAGAAGAAAGAGATCTGCGGGGCGAACTCGTCGATCGTCATCCGGCCGCGCGCCAGCACGGTGTCGCAGTAGGTGACGCCGTCGGCGAGGGTGAAGGCCATTTCCTGGACGGCGGTCGCCCCGGCGTCCCGGAAGTGCGCGCCGGCGACGGAAATCGCGTTGAACTTCGGCACCTCGGCCGCGCAGAACTCGATGGTGTCGGCGATCAGCCGCAGCGACGGCTCCGGCGGCCAGATCCAGGTCCCCCGGGAGGCGTACTCCTTGAGGATGTCGTTCTGGATGGTGCCGGTCAGCTTCGCCCGCGGCACCCCGGCCCGTTCGGCGGCGGCGACGTAGAACGCCAGCAGGATGGCGGCGGTGCCGTTGATGGTGAAGCTGGTGCTGATCCGGTCGAGCGGGATGCCGGCGAACAGCACCTCGGCGTCGGCGAGCGTGTCGATGGCCACGCCGACCCGCCCGACCTCCTCGCTCACCTCGGGATCATCGGAGTCGTACCCGCACTGGGTGGGCAGGTCGAGCGCGACGGACAGGCCGGTGCCCCCCTGGTCCAGCAGGTACCGGTACCGGCGGTTGGACTCCTCGGCGGTGCCGAACCCGGAGTACTGCCGGAAGGTCCACAGCTTCTTGCGGTAGCCGGTGGCGAAGTTCCCGCGCGTGAACGGGAACGTGCCCGGACCCGGCGGATCGGCCGGCCGGTCCGCCGGCCCGTAGACCGCCCGCACGGGGATGCCGGACGGGGTGCGCATGCTGTCGCTCATCGCTCACCACGCTAGGAGAGGCGGGGCGGAAGCCCCATACCAATCGTTGGTAGTTCCGCCGTGCCGGGCGTCCCAGCGCCCCGATGAACGACCGCTACTCGGAAAACCCCAGCGAGCCGGGCGGGATCTCCCGCCCGGCTCGCGGTGGTCTAGTGCCCGCTGTGCCCCGTCGCTTTTTGTCCACTGTGGACGCCGACGTGCGGGTGCATGTGGAACCGGGCGATCTCCGGCGGGTGCACGACGAACGGGCGCATCATGCCCATGTCCTCGTGCTCGAGGATGTGGCAGTGGTACATGAACTCGCCGGTGGCGCCGTCGAACTGGCCGGCCACCGTGATCCATTCCCCTTGCCGGGCCTGGAAGGTGTCCTTCCAGCCCTCCTCCCACTTCTCGATCGCCGGGCCCGCGTTCGGCGCCGGCAGCGGGCGGCTCGTGCCGCCCACCGGGACGTTGAACGCGGTCAGGTCGGTCCACGTCGAGCGGGACAGCAGCTGCAGCCGTGTCATGTGGATGTGCATCGGGTGCGGTGAGCCGCCGAGCTGGAGGAAGTGCCAGACCGCCCACCGGTCGCGGTTGATGAAGATCGTTCTCGTGTCGTCGAACAGGCCGGCGACCTTCTTGAACGTCCGCACCTGCCCCGTGGCCGGGTCGGTGAGCTGGATGATCCCGGCCGCCGGGAACTGCGCCGGCAGCTCGGCCGGGTCGGTGATCTCCCGCAGTTCCCACATCGTCGGGTCCGGTTCGCCGGCCACGGTTCCCGGCAGCAGCGCCACGAAGATCTCGTCGTGGTCG
Organism: Amycolatopsis sp. CA-128772; assembly: GCF_002904295.1. Lineage (GTDB taxonomy): Bacteria > Actinomycetota > Actinomycetes > Mycobacteriales > Pseudonocardiaceae > Amycolatopsis. Next base: position 88,295 of record NZ_PPHG01000048.1, on the reverse strand, counting down.
GCCGGGACGGTGGTGCCCGGCACGAGCCGCACGTAGGACTTCGAGAGCCGTGGGGGGATCGCGACCGGTTCGCGCCGGGCGCCCGATGCGACCCGGAACTCCATGATGTCCGGTTCGCCGACGCTGCCGGTGTTGGACAGCCGCAGGCGCTGGCCCGGGAACCGGCTGAAGTCGACCAGCAGGTCGACGCGTTCGGCCGGGCTGATGGTCAGGCCGCCCGCCGGCACCGGCGCCGGAGCCGGCAGCAGGCCGGCGTCGGTGCCCGCGATGCGGACCGCGTCGTTGTGCAGGACGCCCGCTTCGTCGATCAGGTCGAGGCGGAAGAACCGCGAGTTCGCCGCGTTCAGCACGCGGAAGCGGTACAGGCCCGCGGCCACGTCGAGGTGCGGCCAGATGACGCCGTTGACGAGCTGGAAGGGACCGGTGACCGGGGCCGTCGTGCCGGTCGCCGGCACGTAGGGCAGCTTGTACAGCAGCTGCCCGGTGAGCGCGCCGGTGGCCGGGTCGGTGTCGAGGTTGCGGTCGGCGATGATCAGCGGGATCTCCCGCTCGCCGCGCGGCAGCCCGGCCGCGTCCTCTTCGGCGTCGCGCACCAGATACATGCCCGCCAGCCCGGAGTAGACGGTGAACCGCGTGACGGCCATGGCGTGGTCGTGGTACCAGAGCGCCGTCGCCGCCTGGCGGTTCGGGTACTGCGTCAGCTGCGCGTCGCCCGACGGCGTCCCGTTGTGCGCCCAGCCGTCGTTGTGCGCGCCGGTCACCGCGCCGTGCAGGTGGACCACGTTCCACGGCGGCAGGTCGGCGACGCCGTCGATCAGCCCGACGCCGGCGGGCAGGCTGCCGTCGGCGTTGCGGTAGCCGGGGGTGTACGCCGGTGACGGCTTCGCGAACGGCACGCGCGCCGCCACCAGGGGAATTTTGCCGGTGAGTTCGTTGCTCCACGCGACGCGCAGGCGCCGCCCGCTGCGCACTTCGATGGTGGGGCCGGGGTATTGGCCCTCGAAGGTCCACAGTGCCGTTTCGGGGAGCTGGGAATGCAGCCGGACGCGGGCGTTCGTCATCCGGACGGTGAGCAGATCCTGTTGCGGCCGCAGCACCGGCGGGATCCGCAACGGGTCGAGGAACTTGGTCAGACCGAAATTCGGGGCCCCAGGCCCGAGCGGCTGGGCCGGCAAAGCGGCCGCCGCCTCGGGTGCGCCCGAGCCGAACAGGCTCGGGCCGAACACGTTGACGCCCACCACCAGACCCGCCGAGCCGAGCATGGCGGAGGTGAGGAACGTCCGGCGGCCGACCGGTTCTTCCGGCGCGCCGTCAGGATCATCCAACGGATAAGCATCGTTCACGCGGGCATCATGAGCCACCGGATGCCCGTTTTGCCAGGGTAATAGGGGGCGCGAAAAGGGAACTACCAAGGTTGGTAGTGGCTCCGCGCCGCGGCGTCCGAAATCCTGGCGGGGCGCGTGGCATCGCACGCTGACTGGAGGGCTTTTCCGTGCCAACGGCTCTGTTCCCGACCGTGCTGTCAACGGCGGCGGGAAACACCGCCGTAGACCTGGCTATGGTGGCGCCATGACCGCACCCGCCGAACCGGCGTCGCCGCCGTCCTCGTTGCTGGCCCTCCTGAAACCGCGGTTGGGCAGATACCGCCGTCAATTGCTGGTGATCGTCCTGCTGCAGGTGGCGCAGGCCGTGGCGTTGCTGTATTTGCCGACGCTGAACGCCGACGTCGTGGATTACGGCGTGCTCACCGGCAACACCGGTTACATCCTCGGGCACGGCGGGATCATGCTGGCCGCGACGCTGGCGCAGATCGCCTGCGCGGGCGGCGCGGTGTACCTCGGCGCGCGAGTCGCGATGGGACTGGGCGCGGACCTGCGGGCCGCGTTGTTCGACCGCGTGTCCGGTTTTTCCGCGCGGGAAATGGCCCGGTTCGGCGCCTCGTCGCTGCTGACCCGCAGCACCAACGACGTCCAGCAGGTGCAGCTGATCTGCTACACCACGCTGGCGATGCTGCTGACCGCGCCGTTCGTGGCGACCGGCGGCATCGTGCTGGCCGTGCGGCAGGACGCGCCGTCCTCGCTGGTGCTGCTGGTCGCGGTGCCGGTCGGGGTGGTGACGATCGGGCTGCTCATCCGGCAGATGGTGCCGGCGTCCCGGCTGCTGCAGCGGTTCGTGGACGCGGTCAACCGCGTGATGCGCGAGCAGATCACCGGCATCCGCGTGATCCGCGCGTTCGTCCGGGACGCGAACGAAAAGCGCCGGTTCGCCGAGGCGAACACCGACCTGATGGACGTGGGCATCCGGCTGGGCCGCGTGCAGGCGTTCTTCGGCGCGACTTCGCTGCTGATCTCCAACCTGGCCGCGGTCGCGGTGCTCGCCATCGGCGGGCACCGGGTCGTCGGTGGCGACCTGCAGCTGGGCACGCTGATCGCGTTCCTGACCTACCTGACGCTGACCCTGGGCGCGGTCACGCAGGGCCTGAGCGTCTTCATGATGGCGCCGCGGGCGAAGGTGAGCGCCGGCCGGATCACCGAGGTCCTGACCACCGAGCCGAGCATCGCCGAGCCCGCCACGCCCGTCGCCGTGGAGAAGTGGCGCGGGGACCTGGACCTCGCCGACGTCACGTTCGGCTACCCGGGCGCCGAAGTCCCCGTCCTGCGCGGGGTGAGCCTGGCCGCGCGGCCCGGCCGGACCACCGCGATCATCGGCTCGACCGGCAGCGGCAAGACGACCCTGGTCAACGTGATGGCGCGGCTGCTCGACGTGGACGAAGGCGCGGTGCGCCTCGACGGCGCCGACGTCCGCGCGGTGGCCCGGCGCGACCTGTCCGCACAGATCGGGCTGGTGCCGCAGCGCGCCTACCTGTTCGCCGGGACGGTCGCGGACAACCTCCGCTTCGGCAACCCGGCCGCCGACGAAGCCCAGCTGTGGCACGCGCTGGAGGTCGCGCAGGCCGCCGAGTTCGTCCGGGCCATGCCCGAGGGGCTGGACACGGTGATCGGGCAGGGCGGCAGCACGGTGTCCGGCGGGCAGCGGCAGCGGCTCGCGATCGCCCGGGTGCTGCTGGCCCGGCCGCGGATCTACCTGTTCGACGACGCGTTTTCCGCGCTGGACAACGCGACCGAAGTGGCGGTGCGCACCGCGCTCGCCCGCGAAATCGGGGATGCCACCCAGGTGATCGTCGCCCAGCGCGTGTCTACCATCCGCACCGCGGAGACGATCGTGGTCCTCGAAGCCGGCCGGGTCGAGGCCACCGGCACCCACGACGAACTGCTGGCCACCAGCGCCACCTACGCGCAGATCGTCGACTCGCAGCTGACCGTGGCGGAGGCGGCCTGATGAGCACCGCACAGGTACCCGCCAAGACGGCCACCAGCCGCGGCACCGCGGTGCGGCTGCTCGCCACCATGCGCCCGGACTGGGCGCGGATCACCGCGATGGCTCTGCTGGCCATCGTCAGCAACGCCACCCTGGTGACCATTCCGTCCCTGCTCGGGGACGCGACCGACACGATCGTGGACGGCATCCGCCACGGCGGCGTCGATTTCGCCGCGGTCAACCGGTTCCTGCTGTGGGCGGGCGTGCTGGCCGTGCTGTCCGGCACGAGCACGGTGGCCCAGGGCCGGCTGACGGCCACCGTCGTCCAGCGGATGGCGTTCCGGCTGCGCGAACGCACCAACGTGACGCTGTCCCGGCTGCCACTGTCCTATTTTGACACCCAGTCCCGCGGCGACCTGCTGTCCCGCACCACGAACGACATCGACAACGTCTCGCAGTCCGTCCAGCAGACGGCCAGCCTGCTACTGACGTCGGTGTTCCTGTTCATCGGGTCGCTGGTGATGATGCTGCGCATCTCGCTGCTGCTGACCGTGGTCGCGCTGGTCGTCCTCCCGGTGACGCTGTGGGCCGCCAAGGTGCTCGCCCGCCGCGCGAAGCCGCAGTTCGCCCGGCAGTGGAAGGCCACCGGAGCCCTCGGCGGCCACCTCGAGGACGTCTACACCGGCCACGACCTGGTCACCGCGTTCGGGCGCTGGGGGCAGTCGCGGGAGAAGTTCGCCGCGTACAACGACGACGTGCGCGCGGCCGGCGCCGAAGCCCAGTTCCGGTCCGGGCTGGTCGCTCCGGCGCTGACGTTTCTCGGCAACGTCGGTTTCGTGCTGATCGCGGTGGTCGGCGGGGTCCGCGTCGCGGGCGGCGCACTGACGATCGGCTCGCTCCAGGCGTTCATCCAGTACGTCCTGCGGTTCAACCAGCCGATCTCCCTGATCGCGTCGCTGATCGGCCCGATCCAGTCCGCGCTCGCCTCGGCCGAGCGCGTCTTCGAGCTGCACGACGCCGAGCCGCAGCGACCGGACCCGGCGCAGCCGCAACGTCCGGCGTCCTTCACCGGCCGGGTCGTCTTCACCGGCGTGTCGTTCCGGTACGTGCCGGACCGCCCGCTGATCGACGACCTGTCCCTGACCGTCCAACCGGGACAGACGGTGGCGATCGTCGGCCCGACGGGCGCCGGCAAGACGACCCTGGTCAACCTGCTGCTGCGGTTCTACGACACGGACGCGGGCACGATCGCGGTCGACGGCGTGGACATCACGGACATGACCCGCGACGACCTCCGCCGCCGGATCGGCATGGTCCTCCAGGACACCTGGCTCTACGGCGGCACGATCGCGGACAACATCGCCTACGGCCGCCCGGACGCCACCCGCGAGGAAGTCGTCGCGGCGGCGACGGCGGTGCACGCGGACCGCCTGATCCGCACCCTGCCCGACGGCTACGACACGGTCCTCGCCGCCGAAGGCGACGGCCTCTCAGCGGGTGAACGCCAGCTGATCACGATCGCCCGCGCGTTCCTGGTGGAACCGGCGATCCTGGTCCTCGACGAAGCGACGAGCGCGGTGGACACCCGCACCGAAATGCTGGTCCAGCAGGGCCTGGCGGCGCTGCGCGAGGGCCGGACGAGCTTCGTGATCGCCCACCGCCTCTCGACGATCCGCGACGCGGACGTGATCCTGGTGATGGAGGCGGGCCGGATCGTGGAGCAGGGCAGCCACCAGGAACTGCTCAAGGCCGGCGGCGCTTATGCCCGGCTGCACGCGGCCCAGTTCTCGGCGAGCCCGGCACCTTCCGAGGCTTGACGGCCGCGGGTGGGCCGGGGCGGCTGATGCGCCCCAATGTGGCGTTCGGTGCGTTGGACGCACCGAACGCCACATTGGGTGCGCTGGACGCAACCAACGCCACATTGGGTGCGCTGGACGCAACCAACGCCACATCGGGGTTTCTCAGAGCGGGATGTTGCCGTGCTTGCGGGGCAGCCGGAGGTCCCGCTTCCCCCGCAGGCTCTTCAGCGCCGTCGCCACGTACTCCCGGGTCTGTGACGGCTCGATGACGGCGTCGACGTAGCCGTGTTCGGCCGCCAGGTACGGGGTCAGGAGGGTTTCCTCGTACTCCTTGGCCAGCTTGGCGCGCAGCGCCTCCACGTCGGCGGACTGGCGGGCCGCCTCGGCGATCGTCTTGCGGTACAGCACGTCCGTCGCGTTGCTCGCGCCCATGACCGCGATCTGGGCGGTGGGCCAGGCGAAGTTGAGGTCGGCGCCGAGGTGCTTGGAGCCCATCACGTCGTAGGCGCCGCCGTACGCCTTGCGGATCACCACCGTGACCAGCGGGATCGACGCCTCGGCGTAGGCGTAGATGAGCTTGGCGCCCCGCCGGATGATGCCGTTCCACTCCTGCTCGGTGCCGGGCAGGAAACCGGGCACGTCGACGAAGGTCACCACCGGGACGTTGAACGCGTCGCAGGTGCGCACGAACCGGGCCGCCTTCTCGGACGCGTTGATGTCCAGGCAGCCGGCCAGCTGCAGCGGCTGGTTGGCCACGACACCGACGCTCTGCCCTTCGATCCGGGCGAAGCCGACGATGACGTTCGGTGCGTACAGCTCCTGCACCTCGTCGAGCTCGCCCTCGTCGACCACCGAACGCAGGACTTCCCGCATGTCGTAGGGCTGCGTCGCCAGGTTCGGGACCAGGGCGTCGAGGTCGGCGGCCGCCACGGACACGCCGCCGGGTGCGAACGTCGGCGGGTCGGCCAGGTTGTTGGACGGCAGGTACGACAGCAGCTGCTGGACGTACCCGATCGCGTCTTCGTCGCTGGCGCCGAGGTAGTGAGCGTTGCCCGAGCGCGTGTTGTTGGTCAGGCCGCCGCTCAGCTCCTCCATGCCCACCTGCTCGCCGGTCGCGCCGCGGATGACGTCCGGGCCGGTGAGGAACATGTGCGAGTTGCCGTCCACCATCACCACGAAGTCGGTCAGTGCGGGTGAATAGCAGGCGCCGCCGGCGCAGGAGCCGAGGATCAGCGAAATCTGCGGCACGATGCCCGACGTGCGCACGTTACGGCGGAAGATCTCGCCGTAGATCGCCTGCGCGACCACGCCTTCCTGCAGCCGGCCGCCCGCGCCGTCGTTGATGCCCACGATCGGCCGGCCGGTCTTGACCGCCAGGTCCATCACCTTGACGATCTTGCTGCCGTGCGCCTCGCCCAGCGAGCCGCCGAACACGCTGGCGTCCTGGCTGTAGACGCAGACCGGCCGCCCGTCCACCTCGCCGTACCCGGTGACGACGCCGTCGCCCAGCGGGCGGTTGTGCTCCAGGCCGAAGTTGACCGACCGGTGCCGGACGAACGCGTCGAGCTCCACGAACGTGCCGGGGTCGAGCAGCAGGTCGATGCGTTCCCGCGCGGTCAGCCGGCCGCGGGGGTGCTGGCGCTCGGCCGCCCGGACGGAGCCGTGCGCCACCACTTCTTCGGTGCGGCGGCGCAGTTCCTTGAGCCGGTCGGCGGTGGTGGTCGGCGCGGCGAAGCCGGTGCCCGGTCCGGAATCCATGATGCCTCCTCAGAACGTGGCGCCCCGGGACGGCCACGGGGGCGGGTGCCCCGGGGCACCCGCCCCCGGCGAGCTGCGCGGCTCGGGGCCGCGGCTTCAGGACGACGGCGTACCGAGCCGCACCGGGAGGTCCTTGGTGCGGGTGAACCCGGGCCGCAGGATCCACGGGACCTCGTCGCGGGGCACGGCCAGCGACAGGTCCGGGAACCGGGTGAACAGGCCGCGCAGCGCCACCTCCGCTTCGAGGTAGGCGACGTGCTGGCCGAGGCAGCGGTGGATGCCCTTGCCGAAACCGAGGTGGCTTTCGCTGCCGACGCCCAGCCGGTCGACGATCAGCTTCTCCGGCTCGGGGAACTTCCGCGGGTCGCTGTTCGCGCCCATGATCATCGGCACGACGGGCATCCCGCGCGGGATCAGCACCCCGCCCAGCTCGATGTCCTCGGTGCCGAACCGCGGCTGCCCGAACTGGATCGGGCCGAGGCGCTGCAGTTCACGCACGGCCTGCGCCCACATCGACGGGTCCGCCTGCAGCCGGGCGAGCTGGTCCGGGTGCTCCAGCAGGGCGAGCACCGAGTTCCCGATCAGGTAGGTCGTCGTCTGGTGCCCGGCCGTGACCAGGCTGAACAGGATCCCGACCAGCTCGTCGTCGGTGACGATGCCCGGGTCCTTCGTCTGCGCCTGGACGAGCGCGGTGACCAGGTCGTCCTTCGGCTCGGCGCGCCGGCGGGCGATCAGGGCGCGGGCGCCGTCGAGCGCCGCGCGGACCGCGCCGGGCAGCCGCTTGCCGTCGAGCGTCGCCATCGCGTCGCTCCACGTCTTCCAGATCGGCCGGTCCTCCTCGTCGACGCCGACCAGCTCGCAGATCACCTGGATCGGCAGCGGGTAGCAGTACGCCTGGACGAGGTCGATCGGCGAGCCGTCCTTCGTCGCCTCGGCGAGCTTGTCGAGCAGCTTCGCGGCGATTTCCTCGACGCGGGGCCGGAACTTGCTCACCCGGTGGTTGGTGAGCGCGTAGGAGACCAGCTTGCGCAGCCGCGAGTGGTCGTCGCCGTCGGAGGCGTTGATGAGGTTCTTCAGCCAGGGGATCAGCTCCTCCGGCATCTCCAGGTGCTCGAACACGCCGTTGCGGATGTCCTCGATGTCCGCGTCCTCGGGCGGGTTGGTGAGGAACCGCGGGTCGGTGAGGACGCTCTTGACGTGTTCGTAGCGGGCGGCCAGGAACATCGGCGGCCCGCCCATGAACCCGCCGATCTGCAGGGTCGGCGCCTCACGCACCCGGGCGTGCGCGCCCCACGGGTCGGCAATCACGTCGGGGGCGAACAGATCCACCTTTTCGGCCGAAGTCTCGGCGGTGCTGGTCATGAACCTCTCCTCGAGTCGGAATGCGGGCGGTTCGCCGGCCCGGGGCCGGAACGCGCCGAGGCCCGTTTTCGAACATAGGGAGACGGCACCCGGCGAACATCCCCCAACCTGATAGGGCCGCTGCGGTGCAAGCGGCTTTTCCGGCGTGGGCAAGCTGTGTTGCCCCGGAACAACTAGCGAAGGATGACCGGCAGCGACTGCAGGCCGGTGAAATCGGGCGAGGGCTGGGAAACCGGCGGGTGTTCCGGGTCCGTGCGCAGTTCCGGGTAGCGGTCGAACAGGATGTTCTGCGCGATCCGGCCCTCCAGCCGGCTCAGCGGCGTCCCCAGGCAGAAGTGCACGCCGTGGCCCCACGACAGGTGCAGCTTGTAGTCGCGGGTCGGGTCGAAGGCGTGCGGGTCGGCGAAGATGCGTTCCTCGCGGTTGGCCGCGCCGATCCACACCGACACCAAGCGGTCCTTCGGGATCTTGTGGCCGCTGAGTTCGGTGTCGGTCATGGTCGCCCGGATGATGCGCTGGAACGGCGGGTACATCCGCAGCGACTCCTCGATCGCGCCCGGCACCAGCTCGCGGTCCTCGCGGATCCGCTTGGCCTGCACCGGGTTGATGTCCAGCGCCAGCACGGTGTTGGCGAGCATCGACGCGGTGGTGACGTGCCCGGCGATCAGCAGCAGGTTGGCGAAGTTGACCACCTGGGCGTCGGTGAGCCGCTCGCCGTCCACCTCGGCCTGGACCAGCGCGGTGAGCAGGTCCTCCCGCGGGGTGCGCCGGCGTTCGGCGGTGTGCTCGGCCAGGTAGGCCCGCAGCTGCTGGATGTCGGCGACCCGCTGTTCCATCGCGGCCGCCACGTCCTCCAGCGCATCCTTGTCGCTGTTGAGGTGCTTGGTCATCAGCTGCTTGAACCAGACCCGGTCCGACCCCGGCACGCCGAGCATCTCGGCGATCACGATCACCGGCAGCGGGTAGGCGAGCGCCTCGACCAGGTCCATCCGGTCGCCGTTCTCGCCCTCGTCGAGCAGCTGGTGGGTCAGCGCTTCGATGCGCCCGTCCAGGTTGTCGATCATCCGCGGGGTGAACCCGCGGTTGACGATGCTGCGCAGCTGGGTGTGCTCGGGCGGGTCGAGCCGCACCATGTTCCCGTCGGTCAGTTCCGTCGCGAACTTGAACTTGGTCGGCATCAGGCGCTGGGAATTGCTGGAAAACGTCGCCGGATCCATCATGACCGTCAGCGCGTCGTCGTACCCGTACACGTGGTGGATACGCGTTTCCTCGTCGTACCGGACCTTCGCGGGCGGCACTTCCCCGCGCATCCAGACGTGCTGCTCGTGTGTCTCGAACACCGGTCTCCCTAGGTTCGCGCGGTTGTGCTCGGCCTGACAGTTACTTACCGGGAGCACCGGTGACCGCGGAATCCCTCAGGCTGGTCGTTCGCTCTCCGCAACCGGGTGCCGCTATCAGAACGGGGGATGTCCGGCCGGAGACGGCCGCCCTAGCCTACGGACGACTCATGCGGGCCGACAGCGGCTTGATCCCACGGTCGAAGGAAAAGAGGGCGCGCGCCGATGTCCACTGCCGGGCTGCTGACCACGACCGACGACGACCTGCTGCGCCGGTTCACCGAGTCGGCCAACACCCACGACCGGGTCGTGGTCCCGACCCCCGCGTTCCACGAGTGGTTCGCCGAACGCCAGGCGGCCAACAGCTACCAGGTCACCCAGGTCCCGTTCGAAGAGCTGGCCGGCTGGCGGTTCCAGCCGGACTCCGGGAACCTCGTGCACGACAGCGGCCGGTTCTTCGCGGTCGAAGGACTCGCGGTGCACACCGACCACAGCGAGCGCGCGCACTGGACGCAGCCGATCATCCGGCAGCCGGAGACCGGCATCCTCGGCATCCTCGTCAAGGAGTTCAACGGCGTCCTGCACTGCCTGATGCAGGCCAAGATGGAGCCGGGCAACGTCAACCTGACCCAGCTCTCCCCCACGCTGCAGGCCACCCGCAGCAACTACACCCGGGTGCACAAGGGAAAGCCCATCCCGTACCTGGAGTACTTCACCGCCCCGTGGCGCGGCCGGGTGCTGGTCGACGTGCTGCAGTCCGAGCAGGGCGCGTGGTTCCTGCACAAGCGCAACCGCAACATGGTCATCGAGGTCACCGACGACATCCCGGTGCTCGAGGACTTCTGCTGGCTGACCCTGGCGCAGCTGCACGAGCTGCTGCAGGTCGACAACCTGGTCAACATGGACTCGCGGACCGTGCTTTCGGGCATTCCGTTCGCCGCGCCGGTCGACCGGCCGTCGGTCCTCGACGAGGACTCGTTCCGCGGCTCGCTCCTGCGGTCGCTGGCCGAGCGCAAGGGCGCGCTGCACGAGCTGCCGTCGGTGCTCAGCTGGTTCACCGAGGCCAAGACGAAGCACAGCCTGGACCAGCAGCGGATCCCGCTCAACCAGGTGAACGGCTGGCACTCCGCGGAAAAGCACATCAGCCACGACGAGGGCAAGTACTTCTCGGTGATCGGCGTCGACGTCCAGGCGAGCAACCGCGAGGTGGCGCACTGGACGCAGCCGATGCTGGCGCCGGTCGGCCGCGGACTGCTCGCCTTCCTGGCCAAGCGGATCGGCGGCGTGCTGCACGTGCTCGTGCAGGCGCGCACCCAGGCGGGCACGTTCGACGTCATCGAGATGGCCCCGACCGTGCACTGCACGCCGGAGAACTACGCCGGCGCCGAGCCGCCGCGGTACCTGCGCAACGTCCTCGACGCCCCGCCCGAGGCGGTCATGCACGACGTCGTGCACTCGGAGGAGGGCGGGCGCTTCCACCACGCGGAGAACCGCTACCTGGTGGTCGAAGTGGGCGAGGAGTTTCCGGTCGAGGTGCCGCCGGACTACATCTGGATGACCGCGCGGCAGGCCACGAACCTGGTGCGGTACAGCAACTACTTCAACGTCGAGGCGCGCAGCCTGCTGACGGGCCTGCACACGCTGTGGTGAACACGCCACCGTCCATTGCGGACGGATTGTAGCCAGGAGGACACTTGAAGGTCATCGTGCTCGCCGGGATCACCCCGTCGACGTTCTTCGCCCACGTTTCGCTCGCCACGGCCCTGCGCGACGCGGGGCACCAGGTGATGGTGACCGCGGCCGCCGACGACGTCGTCCCGGCCATCGCCGCGGCCGGCCTGCCCGCCGTGCCGGTCATGCAGCCGAACCTGACCCGCGAGCAGATCCGCGCCGAACACGGCCTGGCGGAGGTGCCGGCGGACGCCGTCGAGCGCGAGCACTGGGCGGGCCGGTTGTTCGCGGTGATCGAAACCCTGCCGATGGACAGCCTGGTGGCGTTCGGCGAAAGCTGGCGCCCGGACGTGGTCATCGGCGGCATGCTGGCCTACGGCGCTCCCCTGCTGGCCGCGCGGCTCGGCGTCCCGTACGTCCGGCAGGCGTGGGACATCCACGACCCGAAGCTGTTCGACGCCGGGGCGACGGCCCAGCTGCGCACGGAGCTGGCCGAGCTGGGGCTGGACGCGCTGCCCGAACCCGACCTGCTGGTCGAGGTCATGCCGCCGAGCCTGCGGGAACCGGGGTCGAAGCACGGGCAGATGATGCGGTGGATCGCGGGCAACTCGCAGTGCCGCCTGGAACCGTGGATGTACACCAAGGGCGCGGCCACCCGGGTCGGCATCACCGTCGGGACGGGCGTGGCGGACTACCACCAGTACGACTTCGTCCAGGGCATCGTCAAGAACGTCACCACGCTCGACGTGGAGGCGGCGGTGGCGGTGCCCGAGGAGGCCGTTCCGACGCTGCGGGAGCGTCTGGACGACAAGAACGTCGAGGTGGGCTGGATCCCGCTCGACATCCTCGCGCCGACCTGCGACGTCCTCGTGCACCAGAGCGGCGGCAGCACCATGATGACGGCGCTGAGCTTCGGCGTGCCGCAGGTGCTGCTGCCGGACGCCGGGCAGTTCCGCCAGATGGACATGGCCCGCCGGCTCGTCGAAGCCGGCGCCGCGGTGCTGCTCACGCACGAGCAGGCCACGACCGAGGCGATCGCCGAAAAGTGCCAGGAGATCATTTCCGACCCCCGTTACGCCGCGGCCGCGGCGGGCCTGGCGCGCGAGATCGCCGCGCTGCCCCTGCCGTCCGAAGTGGTCCGGCGCATCGAATGGCTCGTGCACGCACACAACTGATCGGAAGAGGAGGACGATGCTGTCCAAAGTTCTGCGGGTCGCGGCCGCCGCGGCGGTAATCACGGCGGTGGCGGTACCCGCACAGGCCAGCGCGCGGGAAGACGGGGTGTCGCTGGCCGGCAAGAAGATCGTGCTGGTCAACGACGACGGCGTGCAGGCCGCGAAGGCCAACGGATCCGACGGCCGCGGGCTCTACGTGCTCCGGCAGGCCCTGTGCCGCGCCGGCGCGAACGTGGCGGTCGTCGGGCCGTGGGCGCAGCAGAGCGGCAAGAGCCGGGCGGTGTCGGGGGCGCCCTTCGTCGCCGTGGCCCCGCCACTGGCCGTGCCGGCCGAGTTCGCGGCCGACTGCGCGAGCGCGCCCGGCCACGGCCTGGTGCTGGGCGTCTGCCAGGGCACGGCCCCGTGCGTGGCGGACAGCCCGTCGGTCACGCCGGCGGATTCGGTCGACATCGCGCTGACCGGCGTGCTCCCGCAGCGCCTCGGCTGGACGAGCGGCCCGGACCTGGTCGTCTCGGGCATCAACTCCGGCCCGAACACGGACATCGCGGTCAACGGCTCCGGCACGATCGGCGCGGCGACGGTCGCGGTCGAGCGCGGTGTGCCCGCGGTGGCGGTCAGCGCGGGCACGCAGGTCTCGCCCCCGCCGTCGAACGACACGTACGCGGCCGCGGCCGACGTCGTGGTCCGGCTGCTGGCTTCGCCCCGGACGTGGACGTTCGTGAAGGACATGGCTTTGGTGAACGTCAACCAGCCGGACGTCCAGCCGGGCGCGGGACCGTCGCCGGTGCGCTGGACGTCGGTGGGCCAGGTGGTCCAGGGCCGGATCGCGTACACGCCCAACGGCGACGGGACGTACCAGATCGGGTACAACGCGGTGACGCCGCCGCCGGTCCTCGAGCCGGGCAGTGACACGAAGGCGCTGCTGGACGGGTACGTGAGCGTGTCGGCGGTGGATGTGAACCGGACTTACCGGGGGACGTTGAGCCGCTGAGTCCCACGCCGAAAGGGCGCGCCGCGATTGCTCGCGGCGCGCCCTTTCGGCGTTTCGGTGGCTACTCGCCCCACTTGGCGTAGATCACCGGCTGCTCGCGGTGCGGCAGCTGCCGCAGCTTCAGGTTCTCCAATCCCAGCGTCTCGCGCAGCGCCTTCGTCACTCCAGGCCACCGCGGGTGGCCGAGCTCGTCGAACGCCAGGATGCTGCCTCGGGTCAGGTGCGGCCGGATCGCTTCGAACACGTCGCGCGTCGGCTCGTAGAGGTCCAGGTCGAAGAACGCCATCCCGATCACCGTTTCGGGGTTCTCCTCCAGGTACCGCGGTACCGTCTCGCGGACGTCGCCCTGGACCACGAACGTGCGCTGGACGTGCGAAACCGGGTCGCCTGCTTCGTGCGCGGCGAGCACCTCGCGCAGGTGGTCCACCTCGTCCTCGGGGACGGCGAAGCGACCCACCGCCGCGCTCGGGCTGACTTCGTCCACTTCGGACAGGTCCGGGAATCCCGTGAACGTGTCGAAACCGATGATCCGGCGGAAGGAGTTGTACGGCTCGTGGATGCCGCGCAACGCCGCCAGGGTCGCCAGGTGCCGGCCGTGCAGGACACCGAACTCCATGATCACGCCGGGGAGGTCGACGAGCTCGCGGTAGAGCGCGTCCATCGTCAGCAGGTCGGCGAGCTGGTGGCGGCGCAGGTACACCGGGAGGTTGTCGATCAGGTACACCGGCGGCATCGGCGTCTCGGTCAGCAGCTTCGTGAGGCGCTCGCGGACCTCCTTCTCCACCGGGGACTCGTGCGGCAGGATCCGCGGGTTCTTGTGTTCGGACATCGTCTTTCCTCTCGAGCGTCAGGACATCCAGGCTTGCGGCGCGGGTCCGCCCTTGCCGGCCGGGGGGAACAGGGCGTCGAGGCGGGCGGTCTCCGGCTCGGACAGGGGTGCGCCCAGTGCGTCGATCGCGCCGTCGATGTGGTCTTCCGTGCGGGGGCCGATGACCACGCCGGTCACCCCGGGGCGGGACAGCACCCACGACACCCCCACCTCGGACGGCTCGCGGCCGATCTCGCGGCAGAACCGCTCGTACTCGGCGATGGTGTCGCGCCACTCGTCCAGTGCGGGGACCGCGCGGCCCTGCGCGGACTTCACCGCGGTGCCGTCGGCCAGTTTCCGGAGGACGCCGCTGAGCAGCCCGCCGTGCAGCGGGGACCAGGCGTACACCGCGATGCCGTACGCCTGCGCCGCGGGCAGCACCTCCAGTTCCGGGAACCGGGTCACCAGGTTGTAGCCGCACTGCTCGGCCACCACGCCGAGGAACTGCCGGCTGCGGGCCGTTTCCTGGGCCGCCGCGAGGTTCCAGCCCGCGAAGTTGGACGAGCCCACGTACCGGACCTTGCCTTGGCCGACGAGCTGCTCCATCGCCTGCCAAACCTCGTCCCAGCTGCTCGTGGCGTCGGCCAGGTGCATCTGGTACAGGTCGATCCAGTCCGTGCCCAGCCGCCGCAGCGACGCCTCGCAGGCGGCCACGATGTGCCGGGCGGACAGGCCGCGTTCGTTGGGGCCGGGGCCCATTTCGTTGCCGACCTTGGTGGCCAGCACGACGTCGTCGCGCCGGGACGGGCTCGCCGCCAGCCACCGGCCGATGACCTCCTCGGTGTATCCTTTGTAGACACGCCAGCCGTACATGTTCGCGGTGTCCACGAAGTTGATGCCCCGGGCGAACGCGTGGTCCAGCAGCCGGTGCGATTCCAGCTCCTCGACCCGGCCGCCGAAGTTCACCGTTCCCAGTGCGAGCCGGCTGACCCGCAGGCCGGTCCGGCCGAGCTGCGTGTAGAACCGGTCGGGTTCGCCCGGCGTGCCGAGCCGGTCCAGGAGGATTTCACCGGGCTGTCGCTGGGCTTCGACGACGAATGTCATGGGGAACGTCCCTGGGGGTCGGGGGTGGGTGCTCAGCCGGTCGCGGCCGGCGTGCCGGCGTACTCCCGGCCGTACTTGGCCAGCACGCGCCGGACGTAGTCCTCGCCGCCGAGCCGGGCGGCTTCCGGCACGAGCCGGCGCAGCCGGTCCACGGACACCGGCTGGCTCGCCACCTCGCTGACGTATTCGCGTTCCGCCCGCAGCCCGAGGTCGGCTTCGAGGTGGTCCACGATCCGCTCGATCGGCGCGGCCGTCCCGGTGGCGACGTTGACGACCGTGCGGACGGCCCCGGTGGCGAGCAGCCGGTCCACGACGTCGACCAAGTCGTCGACGTCGATGAGGTCGCGCCGCGCGCCGCGGTAGAGCCGGACCGCCCCCGACTCGAGCTGCCGCACGAGGCTGGGCACCAGCATCCGGGCGTGCTGGGCCGGGCCGACGACGTGCGCCAGCCGGAGGGCGAGGTAGTCGGCGCGGGAGGCGGCGAGCACCGCTTCCAGCGCCAGGTTGTGCCGGCCGTAGGCGGTCGAGGGGAACACCGGCCCGTCTTCCCGGCCCGGTTCCCCGGGCACCGCGTACATCGCCGCCGAAGCGGTGGAGAAGAACACGAGCCGCTCCTGCCGCCGCTCGCAGCGGTCGATCAGCTCGTACAGCCGGGTGGCTTCCCTGGCGAAATCCGCTTCGGGGATCCCGGCCGCGACCGACACGCCGAACGCGGCGACGACGACCCCCGGGTGGGAGTCCGCGAGCGCCGCGAAGCTGCGGGCGAGGAAGCCGCTTCCGACGACCTCCATCAGGGCTCCTTCGTCCCGGCGGCCCGCGGCAGGCGGCCGCCGGTGGGCGGGCCGGCGGCCGGCGGTACCGGGTAGCCGTCGCGCTGCAGGGATTCGAGGACGAGGTCGATCGCCGTGTCGAGCTGCGGATCGCGGTCCGCGGCCCAGTCCTGCGGCGTGATCTCCACTTCGACGTCGGGTGTCACGCCGTGGCCGTCCAGCCAGCCGGGCCCGTCCCACCACTTCGACACCGTCGGCTGAGAGACCCGCGAGCCGTCCAGGAGGGCCTGATCGGGCGGGATCGAGCCGGTCATCGAGCCGTGCGTCCGGGTGCCCACGAGTGTCGCGGCGCCCAGCAGCTGCAGCGAAACGACGAGGTTTTCCGGGCCGCAGGTGGTGAACTCGTCGACGAGCACCACGACCGGGCCGCGGACCGTGTCGTACGGCCAGGTGTAGGGCTGGGCGAACCGCGGGTGGTGCCAGCCGGTGACCCGCCGGGTGAGCAGGTCGAGCAGCGGGTGGAGGTCACCGCCGTGGTTGCCCCGCAGGTCCAGGATCAGGCCGGTCCGGTCGAGCTCGACGCCCAGGTCGCGGTTGAGGTCCGCCCACCCGGCCGCCACCATGTCGATGATCCGCAGGTAGCCGGCGCGCCCGCCGGTCCGCTCGGCCACCCGGGCGCGGCGGCGGACGGTCAGGTCGTGGTGGCGCAGCCGGCCCTCGTGGGGGGTCGGCACGACGACCAGGCGGAACTCGGCGTCGTCGCGGCGCACGGTCAGCTTGACCTGCTTGCCGGCTTTCCCGGCCAGCTGCGGCATCGGCCCGTACGCCGGGTCCACGGGCACGCCGTCGACGGCGGTGATGACGTCGCCGGGCCGGGCCGTCATGCCGGGTCCGGTCAGCGGGGTGCGGTGCATGATCGAGGAGGTGTCCCCGGTGAGCAGCCGCTCGATCCGCCAGCCGTCGCCGGCCGTCGGCGCGAGGTCCGCGCCGAGGTAGCCGGGCGGCGGCGCGGGCCGGCCCTGGCCGCCGATGAAGAACACGCCGACGTGCGAGACGCTCAGCTCGCCGTGCATCTCCATGATGACGTCGAACAGGTCGTGGCTGCAGCCGATCCGGTCCAGCAGCTTCCGGTACCGGGCCCCGATCGATGGCCAGTCGACGCCGTCGACGTCGGCGCGCCAGTACCGGTCCCGCATCAGCCGCCAGGACTCGTCGAACATCTGGCCCCACTCGGCGGCCGGGTCGGTCTCCACCCGGATCGCGTCGAGGTCGACGACGAGTTCGTCGCCGCCGCCGAGCGGCTTCACGTGCACGGTGCCACCGGCCCGGTACGCCAGCCGGCCGCCGTCCGCGGTGACCGAGTACCCGCCGGCGGCCTTGTCGAGCAGCGTCGGGCGGCTCGCGTCCGCGAGCCGGTAGCCCACCAGCCGCGGCTGCGGGGGCGGGCCGGGTGCGTGCCGGGTCGCTTCCCCGAGCACGCCGTGGGTGGGCCGGTCCAGCCAGGCCACGCCGCCGTCGATCGCGACCAGGGATTCGTACGTGCCCGCCTCGACCGGGAAGGGCACCACCCGCTCGGGCAGGCCGTCGAGGTCCACCGCGACGGGGTTGCTCGCGGCCGGTACGTCCTCCGGCCAGCCGCCGTGGCTCGCGTCGAACGGCGACGGCGCCCGCCCGTCGAGCGGCACCAGGTGCGGCCGCACGCCCGGGACGAACCCGGACTGCTGCAGCTGCCCGTTGAGGTTCGGGCCGGTCGGGTCGAGCGTGCCGGCGGACAGGAAAGCGAGGTAGCGGCCGTCCCGGGTGAAGACCGGAGAGCCGTCCTGGAACCGGCCGCGGGTGACGTCGGCGATCCGGCCGTCCGCCAGCCGGGCGAGCCGGATCCGGGTGCGCCCACCGCCACGGGACGCCGCCGGCTGCGCCCAGGCGAGCAGGTCGGAACCGGGCGAGAAGGCGAGGCCGGCGCCGGGGCCGTGGTCGTGGTCGGTGCGGGCCAGCTCGGTGAGCGCGCCGGTGGCCAGGTCCACGGTCAGCACCCGCACATCGGTGACGACGGCGGCGGTCCGCCCGTCGGGCGCGACGGCGAGTTCGCGGACCCGGCCCAGCTGCCCGTGGGCCAGCCGCCGGGCCGGGGAACCGTCCTGGGCGAGGACGTCGATGCCCTCTTCGCCGCCCTGGTCGCTGACGCAGACGACGGTCGCGGCGTCCGCGGTGACGACGGGCAGCCGCGCCCGCGCGCCCGGGACGTCGAGCACCGGCCGGGGCTCGCCGCCCCCGGCCGGCAGCAGGTGCAGGGTGCCGCGCACCTCGGCGACCAGGTGCCGGCCCGCCGGGTCGAGCGCGAAGCCGCCCGTCGCCTGCGCCCCGGACCAGGTGCGCGGGAGCCGGCCGCGGCCCGCGTCCGCCAGCCGGATCTGCAGCTCGACGGGGTTTGCCTCGCCCGGCGCCAGCAGGAAGAGGCGGCCGGACTGCTCGTAGACGACGTGACTGCCGTCCGAAGTCGCGTTGCGCGCGTAGAACTCGCCGAGTTCGCCGTGCCGCCGCAGGTCCGAGCCGTCGACCTCGGCGGAGTAGAGCGCGCCGACGCCCTCGTGGTCGGACAGGAACGCCATCCGCGAGCCGGCCCAGACCGGGTTGGTCACGTTGCCGCCGAGGGACCGCAGCACCGGCTCGAAGGTCTTGCCGTCCGGCGAGAACCACAGCTTCCCGGCGCAACCGCCGCGGTAGCGCTTCCAGTAGACGGGCTCGAACACCGTCATCGTGCCGACCAGCTGGGCGCCGTCGGCGCGCACCGCGAGCTCCGCGGCGGGCCCGCACGGCACCTCGCGCGGCGGCCCCGCCACCGGCACGGCGAACATCCAGGCGCGGCGGTCGGCCGCGCGGCCGTAGCCGGACCGGGCCAGCACCTCGGTGTCGGACAGCCAGCCGCAGGTGGCGGTGTTGCGGTCGGCCCAGTGCGTCAACTGCTGCGGACGCCCGCCGTCGAGCTCGGTGTACCAGACCTCGCGCGAGCCGCCGCGCAACGCCACCGTGTTGCCACCCGTCACCGACGTCCACGCGAGCCGCGTCGCCGAGGGGTTCAGCCGCGGCAGCGACACGCGCGCGCCACCCGGACCGGCGTCCTCGACCACGCACCGCGCCGTCGCGGTCCCCGCGAGGGCCTCCGCCACCGACGTCAGCCACACCCGATCCTCGGCCACGAAGGTCAGCACGTCACCGGCAACGTGGGGGTGCCTCAGGTAAGTGTCAGCAGTCACCTCCGGCACGCTAGGGCAGACGTGATCGCGCGGGCATCCCTCGATCTGATAGCGCCCACGCCTACCAGCTTGCAGGATGCTCGGCGCGGCGCCGCTTCCCTAACGTGGGCGCGAAACACGACCCAGCGCGCGCTTTTCCGCCCGGAAGGGACGGCCCATGACCGCCACCGAGGAACCCGTGACCGAGATCGCCGCCTTCCCCCAGGACCGGACCTGCCCGTACCAGCCGCCGTCGGGCTACCGGGCCGCGGCCGGGCACGGCCCGGTTTCCCAGCTGGAGCTGTACGACGGCCGGGTGGTCTGGGGGGTCACCGGCCACCTCGAGGCGCGCCGGCTGCTGGCCGACGCCCGCCTGTCCACCGACCGCCGGAACCCGGCTTTTCCGGCGACGACCGAGGTGGTCGGCCGCATCCGCAACCGGCTCACCCCGCCGCTGGTGGGCGTGGACGACCCGGTGCACAAGGTGCAGCGCGGTCGGCTGATCCCGAGCTTCACGCACCGGCGGATCACCGCCCTGCGCCCCCGCATCCACGAGATCGCCGGGCGGGTGCTCGACACGCTCGTCGAGAAGGGGCCGCCCGGGGACCTGGTCACCGACTTCGCGCAGCCGCTGCCGTCGATGGTGATGTGCCACCTGCTGGGCGTGCCGTACGAGGACCACGACCACTTCGAAGCGTGCACGACCCGGATGCTGTCGGGCGAAAACCCGGCGATCGCGATGGGGGAACTCCGGACCTACCTGCTCGCACTGGCCGGCGAGAACCGGCACAAGCTGAACGAGGGGTTGTTCGGCGACCTCGTCGAGGCGCCGGAGGGCGAGGTGTCCCGCGCCGACCTGGTCGACCTGACGGTGGTCATCCTCGGCGCCGGCTTCGAAACCACGGCCAGCATGCTTTCCCTCGGCATCTTCACGTTGCTGGACAACCCGGAGCGGCTCGCGGAGCTGCGTGCGGACCCGTCGCTGTGGGGCGCGGCCGGCGAGGAGCTGCTGCGCTACACCTCTATCACCGACGGCATCACGCGCGTGGCCACCGAGGACATCGAGATCGGCGGGGTCACCATCCGCAAGGACGACGGCATCATCTTCCTGACGTCGGTGCTCAACCGCCACGAGGACGTCCGCGAAGACCCCGACGTCCTGGACTGGCACCGCCCGACCCGCAACCACATCGCGTTCGGCTTCGGCGCGCACCAGTGCCTCGGCCAGAACCTGGCCCGCATCATCCAGGAAGTCGCGCTGCAGGACCTGTTCGACCGCCTGCCGGACCTGCGCCTGGCGACCGCGGCGGAGGAAATCCCGTTCCGGCCGGGTGCGGCGGTTCAGGGCATGCTCAAGCTGCCGGTCACCTGGTAGCGATCAGGCGGGCGAGGGACACCGCGCCGCGCAGGGAAGACAGTCCTCCCAGCGCGGCCGGTGCCGCCGGCAACGGCCGCTGACCAGGCCGGGCGAACTCGGTGAGGTGCTCGGAGACCCAGCCCACGAGCTCGGGGATGCCCGCCGCGAACCCGCCGCCCAGGATGACGCGGTCCGGGTGCACCAGCTCCTGGACGCTCGTCACCGCGGCGGCCAGGGCGCGGGCGGTCCGGCGGACCGCGCTCACGGCCCACGGCTGCCCGTCACCCAAGGCGTGCCGGAGGTCGTCGAACGACACCGCCGCGCCACGCAGACGAGCGGCACTGTCCAAAGTGGCCGGTCCCGAAGCGATGGCCTGCAGGCAGCCTCGGCGGCCGCAGACGCAGGGCGGCCCGTCCAGCTCGACGACGACGTGGCCGAGCTCGAACGAGCCGCGGGCGGAGCCGGGGCACGGTTCGCCGTGCAGGACCAGGCCGCCGCCCACGCCCGTGCCCACCCCGACGTAGAGCAGGTTGTCGCACTCCGCGGCGCGGGCCTCGGCGAGCGCGCCGAGGTCGCCGTCGTCCGCCCAGGCGACGGCCGCTTCGGGAAACAGCCCCCGCAGCGCCGGATCCAGGGCCAGACCCGTCCATTCCGGACGGCTGGGCCACGCGGCGATCCGGCCGTCCGGCCCGATCGTGCCGGGCATGGCGACACCCACCGCGCGCAGCGGCGCGGGCAGCCGGGCCCGCAGCTCGGCCACGTGCCCGGCGAGCTGGACGAGGTCCCGGGCGACGCTGTGCCGCGGCGCCCAGCCGAACGCCGATTCGTCGGCCGGCCCGCCGTCGGTCTCGGCCCGGAAGGCGACCTTCGTGCCGCCGACGTCGATCCCGAGGTACACGGGCCTCAGCGAACGGCCAGCGAGGGGCACATGGCGAGCAGGTCGGCCGGGCGCCGCAGCACCACGTCGGGACCGGCCGCAAGCAGCTCGCCCACGTCGTCCGGGGGCGCCCACAGGGCGGCGGCCGAAGCGACTCCCGCGCCCTGCGCGCTGGCCAGGTCGGTCGGCGCGTCGCCGACCATGATGGCCCGCTCGGCCGGCACGTCCAGCAGCCGCAGCGCCTCCAGCACCATGTCCGGCGCCGGCTTGGGCCGGGCGACCTCGTCGGAGCCGATCACGTGCGCGAAGAACGGGAGCAGGCCGAGGCTGTCGAGCAGCGAACGCGCCCGCGGGCCGCTCTTGCCGGTGGCGATGGCCAGTTTCAGCCCGCGCGTGCGCAGGGTCAGCAGCAGTTCGACGACACCGTCGAAGACCGTCACCTGGTCGGCGAGGCGGTAGCTCTCGCGGACGAACGGTTCCTCCATCGCGAGCGGCAGGTCCATGATCCGCATGATGTCGGGGAAGTAGCGGCCGAGGTGGCGCCGGTACTCCTCGAACGGCGCCGGTCCGTCCCCGACGACTTCGGCGTAGGCGATGGCGAAGGCTTCACTCATCACCGCGAAGCTGTCGACGACGACCCCGTCGAGGTCGAAGATGACCGCGTGCCGGGCCGGCACCGAGGGATCGGCCTCGGTGTCCGGCCGTTCGACGATCGGGAAAGCCATGGAGCACCCTCTCTACTGGTACGCGGGCACCGGGCGCGGATCGCGCGCCGACCGGGCCGAGGCGTAGAAGTTTTCGATCATCCGGACGATCGGCCGGGCCTCGGCCACGGCGACGCCGCGGTTGCCGGGGTCGGCCAGCCGCGCGGCGAGCCCGTCCAGCTGCCGCCGGTACTCGGCGCCGATCGGCTCCGCGGGCAGCGTGATGGGGGTGGTGGTGCCCTCGCTGGTCAGCACCAGCTCGGGGGCGGGCTGCCGGTTGGGGCTGAAGCCGAACGTGCACCGCAGTTCCGCGACGCCGGCGCTGCCTTCGACGCGGATCAGGGTGACGTCCCGGGCCTCGTGCGAGGCCCAGCTGGCCCGCAGCGAAACGGAGACGCCGTCGTCCCGCACGAGGAACCCGCGGGCGGTGTCCTCGACGTCGGCGGCATCGGCGCCGGTGGAGTCCTTGCGCCAGGCCGCGCTCCACGAGCCGACGTTGACGAAGTCGTCCGACGTCGCCCCGGTCACCTGCGTGAACCGGCCGGGGCCGAGCAGGTGCGCGAGTGTGTCGAGCAGGTGCCAGCCGAGGTCGAACAGCACCCCGCCGCCGGCCTTGTCGCGCTGGGTGAACCAGCCGGCCCGCGGCACGCCGCGCGAGCGGACCCAGGCCAGGTCGACGTGCCGGACGTCGCCGAGGTCCGGCACGAGCTGCGCGAGCGTCCGGACGTCGGCGCGGTAGCGGGCGGCGCTGCCGGCCAGCAGCATCCCGCCGCTGCGCTCGGCGGCGGCCAGGACGTCGACCTCGGCCGAGGTCAGGCACACGGGTTTCTCGAGGAAGACCGGGATCCCGGTGGCCATCAGGGCCCCGGCGACCTCGGCGTGCAGGTGGTTGGGGACCGCGACGACCGCCAGGTCGACGTCCCGGGCACTGAGCGCTTCCACGCCCGCGTGCACGACGACACCGGCCGTCTTGGCGAAGGCCGCCCGCGACGCCGGGTCGGCGTCGACGGCGGCGACCACCTCGAAGTCCGCGTGCTCGCGCAGCAGCGGCAGCCACAGTTCCCGGCCGGCCCAGCCGAGCCCGACCACGGCGACCCGGACACTCATGCGCACGCCTCGCCGACGCTCGACGCGGCCTGAGCGGCGAACGCAGTGTTGAATGATTCACGCGCAGGCTCGCTCATGCCAACGCCACCGCCTCGGCGATGATCTCGGCCGTCGCGTGCATCTCGGCCTCCCCGGCCAGCAGGGTGCGGTGGTGCAGCCACACGCAGTCCTGGCTGATGGCTTCGGTGTTGGGGCAGCGCTTCGCGACCGCGTCGAGGCTCTCGTCCGGCGCGCCGATCTCCCAGAACGCGTCCGTGCGGTAGATCGCGCGGAAGCCGGCGAACGCGGGCAGGCCGGCCTCGACGAGCCGGGCGACCAGCGCGTTGCGCCGCTCCTCGGTGATCCCGGGAATGCGGAACATGGCCATGTAGTGCGAGTTGCGGTCGGCGCGCGGGTCGTCGCCCTGCGGGACGACGCCGTCGATCTGCCCGAGCAGCCGGGACAGCAGGGCCCAGCGCTCGTCGCGGAGCGCGATCTGGTCGTCGAGGCGGCTCAGCTGCGCGCGCAGCACGGACGCCGAGAACTCGTTGAGCCGCATGTTGGAGCCGGCGATCAGGTGCAGGTACCGGGTGTCGTTCTTCGGACGGCCGCAGCTGTGCCGGAGGAACGCGCGCTCGTGCATCTCCTTCTCCGGGAAGAGCACGGCACCGCCTTCGCCCGCCGTCATCAGCTTGCCGTTCTGGAAGCTGAACGTCGCCACCGTGCCGAGCTCGCCGACGCGCTTGCCCTGCCAGCGGGCGCCGTGCGCGTGCGCGGCGTCCTGGAGGATCTGCACGCCGGTGTCGGCCGACAGCTTCGCCAGCGCGTCCATGTCGGCCATCAGGCCGGCCATGTGCACCGGCATGATCACCTTGGTGCGCGGGGTGATCGCGTCCGCGGCGGCCGCGACGTCGATGCAGTAGGTGTCCGGGTCGACGTCGACCGGGACCGCGACCGCGCCGAGCCGCTGGGCGGCCTGGGACGAGGAGATGAAGGTGAAGGCGGGCACGATGACCTCGGTGCCCGGCCCGACGTCCATGCACTGGAGGGCGAGCTCGAGCGCGTGCGTGCCGTTGGTGACCGCGAGCGCGTGCTCGGCACCGTGGTGGTCGGCGAACTCACGCTCGAAGGAGTTGACCTCGTCGCCGCCCATCCGCCACCACAGGCCCTGCTCCAGCGCCCGGATCAGGCCTTCCCGCTCGGCCTCGTCGTAGTGCGGCCACTGGGGGAACACCGGTGCCTGTCGCGCGTTCATGTCTCTCCGATTCTCCATCAGTCGAACCTCTTCACCAAAGACCGAACAAAGCGCGGTACGAGTCCAAGAGGCATTGCAGAACGAGGTCCACCGCATTCGTACCGGCCACGGGCGTCCGCTCGGCGACACGGCGGTCGCCGAAGTCGCTTTCCAGGTGTTTCACCAGTGCATTCCACGCGGCTTCGTCGTACTCGACCGGCTGCGGGAGTTCTGCAGGCTGTCGCGCATCCATATTTCTCCGAATCTTCGCCCGGTTCCCAAAATATGGCGGCGCCCAGCCGGGCCGCATCCCCCGGCCTGGTAGTAGTCCGGCCGGTCACGGCAAACCGAAAAAGGCCCGGTAGGAGTCCAGTTGCCCGTCGAGCATGTGCATTCCGTAATGGACGGGATGGCCGCGTTCCGCCGCTTCGCGCAACAGCCGCGTTTCCCGGGGTTTCATGATGATGTCGGCCACCACGCAGCCCGGTGGCAGGCGGTCCG
This sequence comes from Amycolatopsis sp. CA-128772, assembly GCF_002904295.1. GTDB lineage: Bacteria > Actinomycetota > Actinomycetes > Mycobacteriales > Pseudonocardiaceae > Amycolatopsis. The sequence goes on along the minus strand of NZ_PPHG01000048.1, from coordinate 63,210 downwards.
GCCGGACCGGCAGCGGATCGCCCGGGGCCAGCCCGAGCGGGGTGGCGTTCACGACGATGGCGGCCCCGCCGGTGTCCGGTTCGGCCGAGGTGGCGGTCCGGCCCGGCCAGTGCGCGTCCAGGCGGTCGCGCAGGGCGTGCAGCTTCGCGGTGTCCGGGTCGCACACGGAAAGCCGCTCGACGCCGGCGTCGAGCAGGGCGGCCGCGATCGCACTGCCCGCGCCGCCCGCGCCGACGAGCGCCACCCGTTCGCCGGCGGGGTCGTGGCCCGCCCCCGCGAGCCCGGCCACGAAGCCGAGGCCGTCGAAGTTCTCCGCGTACCAGCTGCCGTCCGCTTCCCGCCGCAGCGCGTTGGCGCTGCCGGTGATCTCCACCATCGGGCTGCGGCGGCCGGCGAGCCCGGCGGCGGCCGCCTTGTGCGGCACCGTGACGAAGATGCCGTCGAGGTTGCCGATGGCCTGCAGGCCGCCGACGACCCGGGCTAGGTCCGCGGGTTTCGCGTGCACCGGCACGAGGACCGCGTCGACGCCCAGCCGCGCGAACAGCGGGTTCAGCAGCCCCGGCGACTGGACCTGGGTGACCGGATCGCCCAGCACGACGTACAGCCGGGTGGTCCCGCTGATCACCGGACCTCCACCCGCTTGCCGCACAACAGGTCCGCGACCAGGTGGGCGAGCTGGATCGACTGGCCGGCGTTGAGCCGCGGGTCGCAGGCCGTCCGGTAGCGGGCGGGCAGGTCGGCCTCGGCGACGCCCGGGGCGCCGCCGAGGCATTCGGTCACGTCCTCGCCGGTCACCTCGACGTGGATGCCGCCGGGGTGGGTGCCGAGGTCGCGGTGCACCTCGAAGAAGCCGGCGAGCTCGTCGAGCACGTCGTCGAAGTGCCGGGTCTTGTACCCGTTGCCCGACCGGCGGGTGTTGCCGTGCATCGGGTCGCACTGCCAGATCACCTCGTGCCCGGAGGCGGCCACCTTCTCCACGAGCGGCGGCAGCACGTCCCGTACCAGGTCGTGCCCCATCCGGCTGACCAGCGTCAGCCGGCCCGGCGTGCGGTGCGGGTCGAGCCGCTCCACGTACTCGACGGCCAGCTCGGGCGTGACGCTCGGCCCGAGCTTGAGGCCGATCGGGTTGGACAGCAGCTCCGCGAAGGCGAGGTGGGCCCCGTCGAGCTGGCGGGTGCGCTCCCCGATCCACAGGAAGTGCGCCAGCCCGCTCGACACCCGCAGCTCCGGGCCACCTTCGTCCGCCCACAGCACGGCCCGCTCGTAGTCGAGCAGGAGCAGCTCGTGGCTGACGTGGACGTCGTCCGCGCCGAACTTGCGGACCAGGTCCATCGCTTCGAGCGCGTGGCCGTGGGCGCGGAGCATCCGGCGAGGGTCGGGGGTCCGGGCGGCGGGTGTCGGGTCCGGTGCGTTGACGATGTCGCCGCGGTAGACCGGCAGCCCCAGTGCGTCGACCGTGTTCGACCGGGGTTTGGCGTACTGCCCGGCCATCCGGGCGATCTTGACCACCGGCAGGCCGGCCGTGTCCGCGAGCACGTCGGCCATCTCCGCCAGCAGCAGCAGGTTGGCGCGCAGGTGGGTCTCGGTGTTGCCCGCGAACGTCTCCGCGCAGTCGCCGCCCTGCAGCAGGAACGCCTCGCCGCGGGCGACCGACGCGAGCTGCGCCGCCAGCCGGGCCGTCTCCTCCGGCGCGACGATCGGCTCGGCCTCGTGCAGCAGCCCGGCCACCCGGGCCGCCCGCACCGGGTCCGGCCAGCTCGGCTGCTGCGCGGCGGGCCGCGCCAGTGCCTCGTCCAGCCTGCGGCCCAGCGCCCGGTCCACCGCGCGGCGGTGGATCGGGCCGCCGGGCTCGGCAGGTCCGTGCAGCAGCCGCCTCATGCCGGCGCCGAATCGGTGGCCGGGACCAGGTCCGTCAGCCGGGCGCGGGGCAGCTCGCCGAGGACGCGCGCCACGAGTTCCGGCGACACGTCGCTGACCAGCTCCGCGCCCCGGGGCCCGTCCAGCACGAAGGCGAGCCCGGTGACCGCCTTCTTGTCCCGGTGCATCTGCCGGATCAGGACCGCCGGATCGACGCCTTCGGGCAGCGCGGTGGGCAGCCCGTAGTGCTCGACGACGGCCCGGTGTTCGTCCACTCCGGACTGGTCGATGCGGCCGAGCGCACCCGCCAGCCGGCCGGCGAAGACGGTGCCGATGGCCACCGCCTCGCCGTGCCGCAGCGCGAAGTCCGTCGCGATCTCCAGGGCGTGCCCGAGGGTGTGGCCGTAGTTGAGCAGGTGCCGCAGCCCGGTGTCCCGCTCGTCCTGGGCCACGATCCCCGCCTTGAGCGTGACGCTGGCGGCGATCTGCTCCGGCAGCGTCCGCCCGCGCAGGTCCGGCGCGCCGATGAAGTGGCAGCGGGCGATCTCGCCGAGGCCGTTGAGCACCTCCCGCCGCGGCAGGGTGCTCAGGTAGTCCGTGTCGCACAGAACCGCGCTGGGCTGCCAGTACGCGCCGACGAGGTTCTTGCCCGCCGGCAGGTTCACCGCGGTCTTCCCGCCGACGCTGGCGTCCACCTGGGCGAGCAGGGTCGTCGGCAGGTGGACCACGGCGACGCCCCGGTGGTACAGCGCGGCGGCGAGCCCGGCGACGTCCGTGGTCGTGCCGCCGCCGCAGGAGACGACGACGTCAGAGCGGGTCAGCCCGAACCGCGCGAACTCGCCGCACAGGTCCTCTACTGTGGACAGCCGCTTGTCCGGCTCGCCGTCGCGCGCGGGCAGCAGCAGCGTCTCGACGCCGGTGTCCGGCACCCAGCCGGCCGGCCGGGCCGACACGACCGCCGCCCGCCGGGCGCCGAGCCGCCGGACGACCCCGGCCAGCGAGTGCCGCACGCCGGGACCGACGAGCACGTCGTAGGACCGCTCGCCGAGGCGGACCGGAATCGTGGTGGTGCTCACGGTGCCTTCTCCCGCGGCTCCGGCACGGTCCGGTACGGCAGGTCGGCGATCCGGGCCACCGGCTCGCTGCCGTGGTGGAGGTATTCGCCGCCGTAGAAGAAATTGAGGTACGGGATGTAGTGGTGCGCGTACGCGGCCCTGCAGAGGCCGGCGAACTTCGCCAGCAGGCCGTTCCTGTCCGTCATCGTCGTCCCTTCCCCGGTTCAGCCGAGCTCGCCGGACAGCACGCGGTCGATCAGCGTCCGGTGCTCGTCGTCGTCGGTGATCGTGCGCACCTGCTCGCGGCCGTCCCGGACCGTCAGGTACCGGCGCTGCCGCAGGAACACCTGGCCGTTCGCGAACGCCCGGCCGCACAGGACCTCCTGCAGGTCGGTTCGGGCGGTGTCCCCGACGAGGGCCCGGAAGTTGTCCTCCAGCTCCTTCCAGTCGCTCCACTGGCGGGGCTGCGTCGTGAACGTGTAGACGACGCTCCAGCGGGTGACCGCGCCCCGGCGTTGCAGCGCGTACCCGGAATCCCGTTCCACCAGCCGGAACTGGCTCCCGTACTGGGTCTGCACGCCCGCGCCGACCGGCAGCGGCTCGAGGTAGGTCGGGCCGGGGTAGCCGACGTCGGCCAGCCATTCGCGGCCGTCCAGGGTGACCAGGTTGAACATGTGCTCGACGTCGGTCCCGAAGGTCTCGCGGCCCTCGGTGGTGCTGCCGGCGAGCGGCGAGACGTCGTAGCCCAGCTCGGTCAGCAGTCGGTGGAACAGCCGGTTCAGGTGGTAGCAGGCACCCCCCTTCCCCTGGACGATGCTGGTTTCGAAGACGGCGTCCTCGTCCAGGTCGACGACGTCGGTCGCGTCCCGCAGCCCGTAGGCGACACTGCTGTACGGAATCGCCATGAGGTGGCTCTTCTGCAGCCTCCGCAGCGTTTCCAGGTCGGCGCCGGTGACTCCGGCGCAGCCGATCCGCCGCAGGTAGGTACTCACGTCGAACACGTTCACCACCTTCTTTCAGACCAGTTCGTGCAGGTGCGCGGCGAGCAGTTTCGGCGTCGGGTGGTCGAACACGACGCTGGGCGAGATCTTTCGTTCGGTCAGCGCGCGCAGCCGGTTGCGGAGCTCGATCGCGGTCAGGGAGTCGAAGCCGATCTCGAACAGCCCCTGGTCCTCGTCGATCTGGTCGGCGGCGCGGAACCCCAGCACCCCGGCCACCTGGGTGCGCACCGCGTCGAGCAGGACCGAGCGCCGCTGGTCCGGAGTCAGCCCGGCCAGCCGGTCGGCCAGTCCCTTGTCCACAGTGGACACCGTGTGCGCCTGCTGCCGGGCCGGCCGGACCAGGCCGCGCAGCAGCTGCGGCACCGGCGTGCCGGCGGCCCGCAGGCCACGCAGGTCGAGCCGGGCGGGCACGAGCTGCGCCTGCCCGGACGCGATGGCCGCGTCGAAGAGGTCCATGCCTTCGCCGGGTTGCATGGCCACCAGCCCGCCGCGCCGGTTCATCCGGGCCCGGGCGGCCTCGTCGGAGCCGGCCGCCATGCCGCCGGAGGTCTGGTCCCACAGGCCCCACGCCAGCGACTGGCCGGGCAGGCCCGCCGCGCGCCGCTGGGCCATCAGCCCGTCCAGGTACGCGTTCGCCGCCGCGTAGCCGCCGCTTCCGGCTCCCATGAACACCGCCGAGACCGAGGAGTAGACGACGAACGCGTCGAGGTCCGTCCCGCGGGTCAGCTCGTCCAGGTGATCGGCGGCCGTGACCTTGGGCGCGAACACCTCGGCCAGCTGGTCCGGCGTCACCGTCCCGATCACCCCGGCGGCCGGCACGCCGGCCGTGTGCACCACAGCCGTCGGCCGGTGCGCTTCGAGCAGCGCCGCCACCTGGTCCCGCTCGGCGACGTCGCAGGCGACGACCGTGACGTCCGCGCCCAGCCCGGTGAGGTCGGTGACCAGGTCCTTCGCGCCTTCGGCGTCGAGCCCCCGGCGGCTCGCCAGCAGCAGCTGCCGGACGCCGTGGCGCTCGACGAGGTGCCGGGCCACCAGGCCGCCCAGGGACCCGGTGCCGCCGGTGACCAGCACCGGCCCCCGGGCCGGGAACGCCGCGGGCGCGCCCGGCTGGGCGACGCGGGCGAGGCGCGGGATCGACAGGGTGGTGCCGCGCACCGCGACCTGCGGTTCCCCGCTGTCCAGCACCGAAGCCAGCACCGGTTCCACCGCGGTATCGGTGTCCACCAGGACGATCCGGTCCGGGTTCTCCGCCTGGGCGGCCCGGACCAGGCCCCACACGGCCGACGCGGCCGGGTCGGTCACCACGCCGTCGCCGGCGGGCACCGCGCCCCGGGTCACGATCGCGAGTTTCGCGGCCTCCAGGCCGGCCCCGCCCAGCCAGCACTGCACGACGTCGAGCACCCGGACGGTCAGCTCCAGCGCCGAACCACCGCCGGCTTCCATGACGGCCACCTCCGGGGCGTCCGCCACGCCGGTCAGCACGTCGTCGGCCAGGTTCGCCACGTCCTCCGCGGTGGCCACCGGAACCCACGACGGCACCGGCGCCGAACTGTCCACAGTGGACAAGGCGGTCCAGCCGACCCGGAACAGCGAGCCGGTGCCGTCGGCCGTGGCCAGCTGCTCGTCGGACACCGGACGGCCGACCAGGGCGTCCAGCGTCACGACCAGGCCGCCGGCCGCGTCCACGGCCTCGAGGGACAGGTCCTCGCCGGCGCCCTTGGCGACCCGCACCCGCAGCGCCGAGGCGCCCGCCGCGTGCAGCCGCAGGCCGTTCCACGCGAACGGCAGCCGCACCTCGTCGCCGTAGGACCCGGCTTCGCCGGAGGCGGCAGCCACCATCGTCGAGTGCAGGGCCGCGTCCAGCAGCGCGGGGTGGATGCCGAACCGGCCGGCCTCCTCGCGGTGCTCCTCGGGCAGCGCGATCTCGGCGAAGGTCTCGTCGCCACGCCGCCACACCGCCCGCACGGCCCGGAACACCGGCCCGTAGCCGTAGCCGACGTCCGCCAGCACGTCGTAGGCGCCGGCGATGTCGACGGGCTGCGCGCCGGGCGGCGGCCAGGCGGCGAAGTCGAACCCGGCGCTCCGGCGGCCGGCCGGGACGAGCACCCCGGTCGCGTGCCGCGTCCAGGTGTCCGCGTCTTCGCGCAGGGAGTAGACGTCCACCGTGCGCGACCCGTCCTCCCCCGGCCCGCTCAGCGCGACCTGCACGCGCACCCCGCCGCGGCGGGGCACCACGAGCGGCGCCTCGATCACGAGCTCGTCGAGCACCGGGCAGCCGGCTTCGTCGCCGGCCCGCACGGCCAGCTCGACCAGGCCGGTGCCGGGGACGATCACGACGTCCCGGACCAGGTGGTCGGCCAGCCACGGGTGCGTCCGCAGCGACAGCCGCGAGGTGCAGACGAGCCCGTCGGACTGCGGGAGCGGCACGACCGCGCCGAGCAGCGGGTGGTCCGCCCCGGCCAGGCCGAGCGAGACGGCGTCGGTGGCCGGCTCGGCCGCGCGCAGCCAGTAGTGCTGGTGGTCGAAGGCGTAGGCCGGGAGGTCCACCGGCCCGGCGGGCGCGGGCAGCGTTCCGGTCCAGTCCACCGCGACCCCGCGGACGAACAGCTCGGCCGCGGAGGTGAGCAGCCGCCGCGGGCCGCCGTCGCCGCGCCGGACCGACCCGGCCACCACCGCGGCGGTGTCGTCGATCAGCTCGGTGATCGGCTGGACCAGCACCGGGTGGGCGCTGACCTCGACGAACACGCCGTGGTCCCGGCCGAGCAGCTCGGTCACGGCCGCGCCGAAGCCGACCTGGTGACGCAGGTTCCGGTACCAGTACCCGCCGTCCAGGACGCCGGCTTCGGTGATCCACTCCCCCGTCACCGTCGAGCGGAACGGCACCAGCGGTGCCTGCGCCTCGATCCCGGCCAGTGCCTCGGCCAGGGTGTCGCGGATGTCTTCCACGTGCCAGGTGTGCGAGGCGTAGTCCACGGCCACCCGCCGCACGCGAATTCCCTGACGCGCCAAGCATTCCAGCGCTTCGCCGAGCGCTTCGGCGTCCCCGGCGATGACCACGGACGAGGGACCGTTGACGGCCGCCACCTCGACCCAGCCCGCCCAGGGCACCAGCCGCATGACGGCTTCGTCCTCGCTGAGGGCGACCGACGCCATGCCGCCGCGCCCGGAGAGCTTCGCGGCGATGGCCTGGCTGCGCAGGGCGACCACCTTCGCCGCGTCCTCAAGGGACAGTGCCCCGGACACGCAGGCCGCGGCGATCTCGCCCTGGGAGTGCCCGAGCACCGCGTCCGGCACCACGCCGATCGAGGACCACACCGCCGCGAGGCCGACCATCATCGCGAAGCTCGCGGGCTGGAGCACGTCGACGCGGTCCATCAGCGCGGGATCGGCGTCGCCGCGCAGAACGTCCAAAAGGGACCAGTCGATCCACGGCTCCAGCGCGGCCGCGCACTCGGTGATGCGCTCGGCGAACACCGGGGACGCGTCCAGGAGCTCGCGGCCCATGCCGGCCCACTGCGTCCCCTGGCCCGGGAACACCCAGACGACCTTGCCCGGCCGTCCGGAAGCGGGCACCCGGCCGGTCACCAGGCCGGGCGCGTCCTCGCCACGGGCCAGCGCCGCCAGGCTGTCGCGGGCTTCCTCGGCCGAGCCCGCCACGACGACCGCCCGCTCGCCGAACAGGGCCCGGGTGGCCAGCGCTCCGGCCACGTCCACCAGCGGCTCGCCGGACCCTTCGGCGAATTCCGCCAGCCGGCCGGCCTGACCGGCCAGGGAGCCGGCGCTGCGTGCGGACAGCACCACCGGCACCACCGGCACGACCGCGTCGGCCGGCGCCTCGGCGGGCGGCCGGAGTTCGAGGGGTGCCTCTTCGATGATGAGGTGCGCGTTCGTCCCGCTGATCCCGAACGAGGAGACCCCGGCCCGGCGCGGCCGGCCGTCCGACGGCCACTCCCGCGCCTCGGTCAGCAGCTCGACCGCACCGGCGGACCAGTCGACCTGGGTGGTGGGCCGGTCGACGTGCAGGGTGCGCGGCAGCAGGCCGTGCCGCAGCGCCTGCACCACCTTGATCACGCTCGCGACTCCGGCGGCCGACTGGGTGTGGCCGAAGTTCGACTTCAGCGACCCGAGCCACAACGGCTTTTCCGGCTCCCGGTCCTTGCCGTAGGTGGCCAGCAGGGCCTGCGCCTCGATCGGGTCGCCCAGCGGCGTCCCGGTGCCGTGCCCTTCCACGGCGTCCACATCGGACGGTTCGAGTCCGGCCCCGGCCAGCGCGCGACGGATCACCCGCTGCTGCGACGGACCGTTCGGCGCGGTCAAGCCGTTCGAAGCGCCGTCCTGGTTCACCGCGGAACCCCGCAGCACGGCCAGCACCCGGTGCCCGCGTTCGCGCGCCACCGAAAGCCGTTCCAGCACGACGATGCCGACGCCCTCGGCCCAGCCGGTGCCGTCCGCGCCGTCGGCGTACGCCTTGCAACGCCCGTCGCCGGCCAGCCCGCGCTGCCGCGAGAACTCGACGAAGGTGCCGGGCGTGCCCATCACCGTCACGCCGCCGGCCAGCGCCATCGAGCACTCGCCCTGCCGCAGCGACTGCCCGGCCAGGTGCATCGCCACCAGGGAGGACGAACAGGCCGTGTCGATCGTGACCGCCGGGCCTTCGAAGCCGAAGACGTAGGACACCCGGCCCGACACGACGCTCGAAGCGCCGGCCGTGCTCGCGTAGCCCTCCATTTCCGAGGCGTCCGCGCCCATGCCGTAGCCCTGGTTGGACACCCCGGCGAAGACGCCGACGTCGGTGCCCTTCAAGGCGTGCGGGTCGAGGCCCGCGCTCTCCAGGGCCTCCCAGGACGCCTCCAGCAGCAGCCGCTGCTGCGGGTCCATGGCGACGGCCTCGCGCGGCGAAATCCCGAAGAAGGCCGCGTCGAACAGCGCGGCGCCTTCGAGGAACCCGCCCTGGCTGGTGTACGTCGTGCCGGAGCTGTCCGGGTCCGCGTCGAACAGGTTTTCCAGGTTCCAGCCCCGGTCCTCGGGGAAGGGAGACAGCCCCTCGCGGCCCTCGACCAGCAGCTGCCACAGGTCTTCGGGGTCCGAGACACCGCCGGGCAGCCGGCAGGCCATGCCGACGATCGCGATCGGCTCGTTCGCCGCCGCGGCCACCACCGGCGCCGCGCGGTTCACCTCGGTGCCGGCGAGGGTGTCACCCAGTTCGTCACGCAGGTGCCGGGCCAGCGCCAGCGGGGTCGGGTAGTCGAACACCAGCGTCGCGGGCAGCTTCAGCCCGGTCGTCTCCCGCAGCCGGTTGCGCAGTTCCACCGCGGTCAGGGAGTCGAACCCGGCGTCGGAGAACACGGTGCTCTCCAGGACGCTCTCCGGCCCGGTGTGCCCGAGCACGAGCGCGACCTGCGTGCGGACCAGGTCGAGCAGCAGCGTCTCCTGCTCGGCCGGGGTGCGCCCGGCCAGGCCCGGCAGCACGCCGCCGGTGCTCGCGGCCGCGGCACGCGCCTGCTGCCGGCCCGCGCGGACCAGGCCGCGCAGGAGGGGCGGCACCTCCGCACGGGTGCTCTTGAGGTCCAGCTTGACCGGGACCAGCAACGCCTGGCCGGAGCCCACGGCCGCGTCGAACAGCTCCATGCCTTCGACCGGCGTGATGGCCAGGACGCCGCCGCGGCTCGCGCGCGCCTGGTCCGACTGGCCGAGGTGCGCGGTCATGCCGTCGTCCTGCTGCCACATGCCCCAGGCGAGCGACGTGCCCGGCAGCCCCGCGGCGTGCCGGTTGGCCACCACCGCGTCCAGGTAGGCGTTCGCGGCGGCGTAGTTGCCCTGGCCGGCGGACCCGAAGACGCCCGAGGCCGAGGAGAACACGGCGAAGGTCGTGACGGCCGGGTCGCGGGTCAGCTCGTCCAGGTGCCGCACGGCGGCCACCTTGGGCGCGAACACCTTCGCCAGCCGCTCGGGGGTCAGCGCTTCGATCACGCCGTCGTCCAGCACGCCCGCCGTGTGCACGACGCCGGTGGGCCGGTGGGCCTCGAGCAGCGCCGCGACCTGCTCGCGGTCGGCGAGGTCGCACGCCACGACGGACACCGCGGCGCCCGCGCCGGTGAGCTCGGCGACCAGCTCGGCCACGCCCTCGGCGCCGGAACCGCGCCGGCTGGCGAGCACCAGCCGCCGGACGTCGTGCCGGGCCACCAGGTGCCGGGCCACCAGTGCGCCGAGGGAACCCGCGCCGGACACCAGGACCGTCGAGTCCCGGTCGAACCGCGCCGAGGCCGCGGTGGCCCCGGCCCGGGCGAGACGGGGGACCATGAACGTGGTGCCCCGGACGGCGACCTGCGGCTCGCCGCCGGCCAGCACCGGTCCGAGCACCGAAGTCACCTCGGTGCCGGGATCGAGGTCCAGCAGCACGAACCGGTCCGGGTTTTCCGCCTGTGCGGACCGGACCAGGCCCCAGACCGCGGCCGCGGCCGGGTCGAGCACCGTGCCGTCGACGGCGGGCACCGCACCCCGGGTCACGACCACGAGCCGCGGATCCCCGCCCGGCGCGGCCGCGAGCCACGCCTGCACCGCTTCCAGGGCGCGCGCCGTCACGTCGAGGGCATCGGCACCGCCGGGCACCTCGAAGACCGCGGTGGCCGGGACGTCCGCCGCGCCGGCCGCGACCGGCGGGAGTTCGGTCCACGCCACGCGGAACAGCGCGTCGCGCGTCACCGACGGCGTGGTGTCCAGGTGCTCGGCGGACACCGGGCGGGACACCAGCGAGTCCGCCGTCACCACGAGGCCGCCGGTCTCGTCGGCCGCCTCCAGCGAGACGGTGTTCGGACCGCCGAACGCCAGCCGCACCCGCAGTGCCGACGCGCCGGCGGCGTGCAGCACCAGGCCGTTCCACGCGAAGGGCAGCGCGGGCGGGCCGAGTTCGTCCTCCGGGGTGGCCGCGACCTTGAGCATGCCGGCGTGCAGGCCGGAGTCCAGCAGGCCGGGGTGGATCCCGAACCGGCCGGCGTCTTCGCGCTGGTCCTCGGGCAGCGCCACTTCGGCGAAGACCTCGTCGCCGCGCTGCCAGACTGCGTGCAGGCCCTGGAACACCGGCCCGTACGCGTACCCGCGGTCGGCCAGGTCGGCGTAGAAGCCGCCGACCTCGATCCGCTGCGCGCCGGGCGGCGGCCACGCGGTGAAGTCGTAGCCCGGGCGCGGGGCCGGCGCGGCCGGGGTCAGGGTGCCGGTCGCGTGCCGCATCCAGGTCTCGTCGCCGGCCTGGTCCTCGCGCAGGGAGTAGACGTCGACGGTGCGGACGCCGGTCTCCCCCGGCGCGCCGACCGCGACCTGCACCCGCACGCCGCCTTGTTCCGGGACCACCAGCGGCGCCTCGATCACGAGCTCTTCGAGCACCGGGCAGCCGGCCTCGTCGCCGGCCCGCACGGCCAGCTCGACCAGGCCGGTGCCCGCGACGAGCACGGCCCCGCCGATGGCGTGGTCGGCGAGCCAGGGGTGCGTCCGCAGCGACAGCCGTGACGTGAAGACCAGGCCGTCGAAGCGCGGCAGCCGCACCACCGCGCCCAGCAGCGGGTGGCCGGCCGCGGCCTGCCCGAGCGACGTCGCATCGGTCGCCGTGCCGGTGCCGGAAAGCCAGTAGTTCCGCCGGTCGAAGGCGTAGGTCGGCAGGTCCACCCGGCCCGCCGCGGGCGGCAGGACGGCGTCCCAGTCGACAGCCACCCCGCGCACGAACAGCTCGGCGACCGAGGCCAGCAGCGTCTGTTCCTCCGGGCGGTCGTCGCGCAACGCCGCGACGCAGGACGCGCCGCCGGCGGACTCCTCGACGAGGGCGGTCAGGGCCGCGCCGGGGCCGAGTTCCACGAAGACCGTGCCGCCGCGCTCGGCCGCGGCCGCGATCCCCTCGGCGAACCGGACCGGCCGGCGCACGTGCTCGGCCCAGTACTGCGGGTTCGTCAGCTCACCGGGTCCGGCCGGCCGGCCCGTCACGTTGGAGATCACCGGGATCTGCGGCTCGTGCCAGGTGACGCCGGCGATCTCGGCGGTGAACGCGGCCAGCATCGGTTCCATCCGCGCGGAGTGGAAGGCGTGGGACACCGTCAGCTGCTTGGTCTTGTGCCCCCGCTCCCGCATCCGGTCGGCCGCGGCGAGGACCGCGTCGCGCTCACCCGAGAGCACGACGGCGGCCGGGCCGTTGACCGCCGCGAGTTCCACGCCGTCGCCCAGCAGCTCGGCGACTTCGTCCTCGCCGGCCGCCACCGCGACCATCACGCCGCCCGGCGGCAGCGCCTGCATCAGCCGGCCGCGGGCCGCGACCACGCGTGCCGCGTCGTCCAGCGATAGCACGCCGGCCGCGTGGGCGGCGGAAAGCTCCCCGATCGAATGCCCGGCGACGACGTCCGGCCGCACGCCCCAGGATTCGGCCAACCGGAACAACGCCGTCTCCACGGCGAACAGGCCCGCCTGCGTGAACACCGTCAGGTCGAGCAGCTCGGCGCTGCCGGCCGCGGTGCCGAGCACGACCTCCCGCACCGGGTGGTCGACCCAGCCGGCCAGGTGCTCGTCCAGCCGCGCGCACGCCTCGTCGAACGCCGCCGCGAACACCGGGTACCGCTCGTACAGCGCCCGGCCCATCCCGGACCGCTGCGAACCCTGGCCGGGGAACACCCACACGACCTGCCCCGGCGCGCCCGCGCGGCCGGTCACCAGACCGGCCGCCCCCGCACCCCCGGCCAGCGCGGTCAGCCCGGCGATCGCCTGTTCCGCCGAGCCGGCCACCACCACCGCCCGCTCGCCGAACGTCGCCCGGTCCGAAACCAGCGCCCGGGCCACCCGCGCCACCGGCACGTCGTCGCCGGAAGCCAGCAGGGACGCGAGCCGGCCCGCCTGGGCGGCCAGGGAACCGGGGTTCTTCGCCGACACGACCAGCGGCACCGCGCCGGCCGGCACCGGCTCGGCGACGTCCGGTTCCGCGGGCTGCGGCGGTGCCTCCTCGATGATCACGTGCGCGTTCGTCCCGCTGATCCCGAACGCCGACACGCCGGCCCGCCGCGGCCGGCCGTTGGCCGGCCAGTCCCGGGCCGCGGTCAGCAGCTCGACCGCACCGGCCGACCAGTCCACCTGCGGCGTCGGCTCTTCGACGTGCAGGGTCGGCGGCATGACGCCGTGTTCCAGCGCCTTGACCATCTTGATCAGCCCGACCACGCCGGCGGCCGCCTGGGTGTGCCCGACGTTCGACTTCACCGAACCCAGCCACAACGGCTGCTGCGGGTCGCGGTTCTTCCCGTAGGTGGCCAGCAGCGCCTGCGCCTCGATCGGGTCGCCCAGCGCGGTGCCGGTGCCGTGCGCCTCCACGATGTCCACATCGGACGGAACCAGCCCGGCCCCGGACAGCGCCTTGCGGATCACCCGCTGCTGCGACGGCCCGTTCGGCGCGGTCAGGCCGTTGGAGGCACCGTCCTGGTTGACCGCGGATCCCCGCAGCACGGCCAGCACCCGGTGCCCGCGTTCGCGCGCCACCGACAACCGTTCCAGCAGCACGACTCCGACGCCCTCGGCCCAGCCGGTGCCGTCCGCCGTCGAGGAAAACGCCTTGCTGCGCCCGTCACGGGCCATCACCCGCTGCCGCGAGTACGCCACGAAGGTGCCCGGTGTCGGCATCACCGTCGCCCCGCCGGCCAGCGCCATCGAGCACTCGCCGAGCCGCAACGCCTGCGCCGCGAGGTGGATCGCCACCAGGGACGACGAGCACGCCGTGTCGATCGTGACCGCGGGTCCCTCGAAGCCGAAGGTGTAGGAGACGCGCCCGGACGCCACGCTCGACGCGCTGCCGGTACCCGCGTACCCCTCCAGCTCCGGCGGGATCGTCCCGGCGCCGGTGCCGTAGCCCTGGGTGAACAGGCCGGAGAACACCCCGACATCGGTGCCCTTCAGCGTGGCCGGGTCGACGCCCGCGTCCTCGAACGCCTCCCACGACGCTTCCAGCAGCATCCGCTGCTGCGGGTCCATCATCAGCGCCTCGCGCGGCGAGATGCCAAAGAAGCCGGCGTCGAACTGCCCGGCCCCGTCGAGGAAGCCGCCCTGGCTGGCGTACGACGTGCCCGGGTGGTCGGGGTCCGGGTCGAAGAAGCCGTCCAGGTCCCAGCCGCGGTCGTCGGGGAACTCGGACAGGGCGTCGACCCCGTCGACCACCAGCCGCCAGAATTCCTCGGGCGAGGACACCCCACCCGGCAGCCGGCACGCCATCCCCACGATGGCGAGCGGCTCGTCAGCGTGCCGCGAGCCCTGCTTGCGCAGGTCGTGCAGTTCGGCCGTGACGCGCTTGAGGTATTTGAGGAGTTTCTCGTCCGTTGCCATTTCTTCGATTCCTCACGGAGGGGTTGCCGGGACGCGACGTCTCGAACCGGGGTCAGACGAGCCCGAGCTCGTCGTGGATGAATTCGAGGACCTCGTCGGCGGAGGCGGCTTCCAGGTGGTCCGCCGCCGTGGCGGCGCCCGCCTCTTCGAGCACGCCGTTGCACTTCGCCACCAGGCCCTGCAGGCGGAGCGTGATGCTCGACTTCATGGATTCGTCGAGGCGCAGGCCGCTGATCAGGGACTCGACGTCCTCGATCTTCGCCTGCACCAGGGACAGCGCGTCTTCGCTGACGCCGAGTTCGGCCCGCAGGTGCCGGGCGAGGACCAGCGGGGTCGGGTAGTCGAAGACCAGCGTGGCGGGCAGCTTCAAGCCGGTGCCTTCACGCAGCCGGTTGCGCAGCTCCACCGACGTCAGCGAGTCGAAGCCGGCGTCCTTGAACGCCATCTCGGCCGGCACACCCTCGGACCCGCCGTGCCCGAGCACGGCCGCCGCCCGTTCACGGACCAGATCCACGAGCAGGGCTTCCTGCTCCGCGGCGGCCAGCCCGGCCAGCCGCTGGACCAGCTCGCCGTCGCCGGCCGACGCCGTGCGCGCCTGCTGCCGGCCCGCCCGGACCAGGCCGCGCAGCAGCGGCGGGATCGCGCCGCCGTGCTTCGCGCCGGCCCGGACCTCCCGCAGGTCCAGCTTGACCGGGACCAGCTGCGGCTGCCCTGACGCCAGCGCGGCGTCGAACAGGTCCATGCCTTCGGTCGCGGTGATCGGCAGGACGCCGCCGCGGCTCATCCGCGCCTTGTCGACCCCGCCGAGGTGGGCGATCATCTCGGTGGCCAGCTCCCACAGGCCCCAGGCCAGCGAGACGCCCGGGAGGCCGGCCGCCTGGCGGCTCGCCATCAGGCCGTCCAGGAAGGCGTTCGCCGCCGCGTAGTTGCCCTGCCCGGCCGCGCCCAGCACGCCCGAGGCGGACGAGTAGACGACGAACGCGCCGAGGTCCATGTCCCGGGTCAGCTCGTCGAGGTGGCGCACCGCGTCGACCTTCGGGGCGAACACCCGGGCCAGCTTGTCCTCGGTCAGCGTCCCGATCACGCCGTCGTCCAGCACGCCCGCCGTGTGCACCACGCCGGTCAGCGGGTGCTCGGCCGGCACGGCGGCCAGCAGGGCCGCCACCTGGTCGCGGTCGGACACGTCACAGGCCGCCATCGAGACGTCGGCGCCCAGGGCGGTGAGGTCGGCGACCAGGTCCTTCGCGCCGTCGGCGTCGAGACCGCGCCGGCTGGCCAGCACCAGGTGCCGCACGCCGTGCCGCTCGACCAGGTGCCGGGCCACCAGCCCGCCCAGTGTCCCGGCCCCGGAGACCAGCACGGTCCCGTCCGGGCCGAACACCGCGGGCGCCGCCGGCTGCGCGCCGGTCCGGGCCAGCCGCGGCACGGACAGGGTTCCCTCACGCACCGCGAGCTGCGGTTCCCCGGTCATCAGCACGCCACCCAGCACCGCCTCCAGTCCGTCGCCGACCGCGGGGTCGAGGTCCAGCAGCACGATCCGGTCCGGGTTCTCGGACTGGGCGGCCCGCACCAGGCCCCAGACCGCCGACGCCACCGGGTCGGTCACCGCGCTCCCGCCGGCCGCCACCGCCCCGCGCGTCACCACGACCAGCCGCGAGTCCGCGTCCGGGGCGGCCAGCCACGCCTGCGTGACGGCCAGCACCCGGGTGGTCAGCTCCAGCACGGCACCCGCGCCGGACCCGCCGGTGGCTTCGAGGACCGCCACCGCACCCGGCGGCACGTCTTCGGCGAACGCCGTAACGGCGTCCGCGTCGGCCACCTCCACCCACAGCGGGGCGGGCAGGCCGGCGGGCGCGGCCAGCGGGGTCCAGCCGACCTCGAACAACGAGCCCGCGCGCGCCGGAGCCGCCGGGAGGTGCTCGCCGGACACCGGCCGCAGTTCCAGGGAGTCCACCGACACGACCGGGGTCCCGGTCCCGTCCGCGGCCTCCAGCGACACGCCGTCCGGACCGGGCGTCAGCCGCACGCGCAGCGCCGAAGCACCGGCGGCGTGCAGCACCAGCCCGCGCCACCCGGTCGCCTGCCGCAGGGCCTGGTCGTCCAGGTCGCCGTCGGCGGTCAGCATGGCCGGGTGCAGGGCCGCGTCCAGCAACGCCGGGTGGACGCCGAACGCGGCGGCGTCTTCCCGCAGGTCCTCGGGCAGCGCGAGTTCGGCGAACACCTCGTCGCCCCGCCGCCAGACCGCCCGCAGGCCCCGGAACGCCGGCCCGTAGCCGAACCCGCGCTCGGCCAGGTCCTCGTAGAGCAGGCCGGGGTCCACCTCGACCGGCTGCGCACCCGACGGCGGCCACGCGGCGAAGTCGAAGCCCGCGGCCGCCACCGGCGTCGCGGACAGGGTGCCGGTGGCGTGCCGGGTCCACTCGTCCGCGTCGCCGTCGCCCCGGGAGTAGATCTCCACCGTGCGGGCACCGCGGTCGTCCGGTCCGCTTAGCACGACCTGGACCCGGACCCCGCCGCCCTCGGGCAGGCCCAGCGGCGTCTCGATCGTCAGGTCCTCGAGGACCGAGCAGCCGGCCTCGTCGCCGGCGCGCACGGCCAGCTCGGCCAGGCCGCTGCCGGGCACGCTCGCGGCCCCGCCGATCGCGTGGCCGGCCAGCCACGGGTGCGTCCGCACCGACAGCCGGGAGGTGAACACGATTTCCGCGGACCGCGGCAGCGACACGACCGCGCCCAGCATCGGGTGCTCGGCCGCCGCCTGTCCCAGCGAGGCGGCGTCGGTGTCCGCGCCGGCGGCCTCCAGCCAGTAGTGCTGCTGGTCGAACGCGTACGTCGGCAGCGGGACGCGGCCGGGCGCGACGGCCGGCAGCAGGCCGCGCCAGTCCACCGCGACCCCGCGGACGAACAGCTCCGCGGCCGAGGTCAGGAACCGGCGCAGGCCACCGTCCTGCCGCCGCACCGAGCCGCCGACGACAGCGTCCACGCCGGCGTCGTCGACGATGCCGGTGATCGGCTGCACCATCACCGGGTGCGGGCTGACCTCGACGAAGAACCGGTGCCCGTCGTCCAGGAGCGCGTCGGCCGCGCCGTGCAGATCGACCATCTGCCGGCAGTTTTCGTACCAGTACGTGGCGTCCAGGCGTTCGCCGTCGAGCACGCCGGGCTTGACGGTCGAGTAGAACGGCACCGTGCCCGGCTCGGGCCGGACGTCCTTCAACAGGTCCAGCAGCTCGTCCCGCAGCGGCTCGACCTGGGCGGTGTGCGAACCGACCGTGCTCGGCACGATCCGGGCGCGCACGTCGGCGGCCGCGCACTCGGCCAGGAACCGGTGCAGGGATTCGTCGTCGCCCGCCACGGTGCACGCGCCGGGGCCGTTGCGCCCGGCGATGCCCAGCCCCGGGTACCCGGCCAGCCGGTCCCGGACGTCGTCGGCGGACAGCGCCACGGAGGCGATCGCGCCGTGGCCGACCAGCCGCCGCGCGAACAGGTCGCTGCGCAGCACGACCACGCGCGCCGCGTCGGCCAGGCTCAGCACCCCGGCGATGTGCGCGGCCGCGACCTCGCCCTGCGAGTGACCCACCACGGCATCGGGCCGGACGCCGGCCGCTTCCCACACCGCGGCCAGCGACACCATCACCGCGAACAGCACCGGCTGCAGGACCTCGATGCGCTCCAGGCCCTCGTCACCGCGCAGGACGTCGAGCACGGACCAGCCGGTCAAGGCGGCGACTTCCTTGTCGCAGTCGGCCATCCGGGCCGCGAACACCGGCGACTCGGCCAGTAGCTCACGGCCCATCCCGACCCACTGCGTGCCCTGGCCGGGAAACACGAAGACGATCCCGCCGTCGCGGGCGCCGTCGCCCGCGACGCCGTGGCCGTCGGCGATTTCCCGCAGGCCCGCGATAGCTTCCTCGCGGTCGCCGGCCACCACGACACCGCGCTTGTCCAGCACCGCCCGGCCCGCGGCCAGCGCCCCGGCCACGTCGGGCAGGGGTACGTCGGCCTGGGCGAGGTACTCGGCGAGCCGCCCGGCCTGTGCGGTCAGGGACGCGGTGGTGCGCGCCGAAACCACCAGCGGCACCAGCCCCTCGGGGGCCGTCTCCGTGGTTTCGAGCTCTTCGGCGACCTCTTCCAGGATGACGTGCGCGTTGGTCCCGCTGATCCCGAAGGAGGAGATCGCGGCCCGGCGCGGGCGGCCGTCGGCCGACCATTCCCGGGCCTCGGTCAGCAGCTCGACCGCGCCCGCCGACCAGTCCACTTCCTTGGTGGGCTCGTCCGCGTGCAGCGTCGGGGGCAGCACGCCGTGCCGCAGCGCCTGCACCATCTTGATCACGCCGCCGACGCCGGCCGCCGCCTGCGTGTGGCCGATGTTCGACTTCAGCGACCCCAGCCACAGCGGCTTCGCCGGGTCGCGGTCCTTGCCGTAGGTGGCCAGCAGGGCGTTGGCCTCGATCGGGTCGCCCAGCGCGGTGCCGGTCCCGTGGCCCTCCACGACGTCCACTTCGGACGGTGCCAGCCCGGCGTTCGCCAGCGCGCTGCGGATCACCCGCTGCTGCGCCGGGCCGCTCGGCGCAGTCAGGCCGTTGGACGCGCCGTCCTGGTTGACCGCGCTGCCGCGGATCACCGCGAGCACCCGGTGCCCGCGCTCGCGGGCCACCGACAGCCGCTCCAGCACGACCACGCCGACGCCTTCGGCCAGCCCGGTGCCGTCCGCGCCTTCGGCGTACGCCTTGCAGCGGCCGTCCGCAGCGAGCGCCCGCTGCCGCGAAAACGAGCGGAACGAGCCGGGCGTCGCCATCACCATCGCGCCGCCGGCCAGGGCCATCGAGCAGTCACCCTGCCGGAGGGCCTGCACCGCGAGGTGCATGGCGACCAGCGACGACGAGCACCCGGTGTCGATCGTGACGGCCGGTCCCTCGAACCCGAAGGTGTAGGACACCCGGCCGGACGCGATGCACGTCGCCGCGCCCGTTCCCGCGAAGCCTTCCGCCTCCGGCGGGACCACGCCGCCGCCGGCGCCGTAGCCCTGCGTGGACAGGCCGGAGAACACCCCGACTTCGCTGCCCTTCAGGGAAAGCGGGTCGGCGCCGGCGCGTTCGAGGGCCTCCCAGGACGTCTCCAGCAGCAGCCGCTGCTGCGGGTCCATGGTGACGGCCTCGCGCGGCGAAATGCCGAACAGCCCCGCGTCGAACAGCCCGGCGCCCTGCAGGAACCCGCCCTGGCTCGTGTACGACGTCCCGGCGCGGTCGGGGTCCGAGTCGAACAGGCTGTCCAGGTCCCAGCCGCGGTCGGCGGGGAAGTCGGCGACGGCGTCGACGCCGTCGGCCACCAGCTGCCACAGCTGTTCGGGCGTCGACACGCCGCCGGGGTACCGGCACGCCATGGAGACGATGGCGATCGGCTCGCGGGCGTCGTCCTCGACCTCACGCAGCCGCTTGCGGGCGTCGCGGGCGTCCGCGATCGCCCGCTTGAGGTAATCGCGGAGTTGTGTCTCATCGGCCACTGAACTCAGCTCCCTGGAAGATGTCTGTCAGTTGAGCCCGTCGACGAGCGCGAAGAGCTCCTCGTCGCTGGCGGTGTCGAGGTCCTCGTCGGCCGCACCCGCGTCCCGGCCCGCCGTCTCCGCCGCGGTCAGCAGCTCCTTCAGGCGGACGGTGATCCGGTCCCGCGCCGCCGCGTCGCCGGCGGCCGCCCCGATCACCGCGTCCAGACCGGCGAGCCCGGCCAGCACCGAATCGGTCGCGGACACCTCGCCGACGGCGAGTCCGGCACGCAGGTGCCGGGCGAGCGCCTGCGGCGTCGGGTGGTCGAACACCAGCGTCGCGGGCAGTTTCAAGCCGGTCGCGTCCCGCAGCCGGTTGCGCAGTTCCACCGACGTCAGCGAGTCGAACCCGGAGTCCTTGAACGCCGTGTCCGCCCGGACGGCCCCGGCGCCGGCGTGCCCGAGCACGACCGCGACCTGGGTGCGCACCACGTCCAGCAGCAGCGCTTCCTGCTGCGCCGGAGCGAGCTTGGCCAGCCGGCCGGCCAAGCCGTCGCCGCCGCCGGCCGCCGCCCGGGCCTGCTGCCGGCCCGCCCGGACCAGCCCCCGCAGCAGCGGCGGCACCGAGGTGCCGGTCGCCGCGTCGGCGCGGACCTCCCGCAGGTCCAGTTCGACCGGCACGAGCAACGCCCGGCCCGACACGAGGGCGGCGTCGAACAGCTCCATGCCGTCCTCGGCGCCGAGCCCGCCGACACCGCCGCGGCCCTCGCGCCGGCTCATCCGGCTCAGCGTGAGGTCGTCGATCGTGCCGGCTATGCCGGTCAGCTGCTGCCACGGTCCCCAGGCCAGCGACTGGCCCGGCCGGCCCGCCGCCCGCCGGCTCGCCATCAGCCCGTCCAGGAACGCGTTCGCGGCCGCGTAGCCGCCGCTGCCCGCGCCCATGAAGATCGAGGAGGCGGACGAGTAGACGACGAAGGCGTCGAGGTCGAGGTCGCGGGTCAGCTCGTCGAGGTTGGCCGCCGCGTCGACCTTCGGGGCGAACACCTTGGCCAGCTTCTCCGGGGTCAGCGCCCCGACGACGCCGGCGTCGAACACGCCCGCCGTGTGCACGATCGCGGTCGGCCGGTGCTCCTTGAGCAGGGTCGCCGTCTGTTCCCGGTCGGAGACGTCGCAGGCGGCCACGGCCACGTCGGCGCCCAGCCCGGCGAGCTCGGCGACCAGCTCCGCCACCCCGTCGGCCTCCCGGCCCCGGCGGCTGGCCAGCACCAGGCGGCGCACCCCGTGCCGGCCGGCCAGGTGGCGGGCCGCGAGCGCGCCGAGCGTCCCGCCGCCGGAAACCAGCACCGTCGAGTCCGGGCCGAACCCGGCCGGCGGGTCCGCCGCCGGGACGGTGACCCGGGCCAGGCGGGGCACGGAGAACGTCGTCCCGCGCACCGCGATCTGCGGTTCGCCGGTCGCCAGCACCGCGCCCAGCACCGCTTCCGGCCCGGCGCCGTCCGCGGGATCGAGGTCCAGCAGCACGATCCGGTCCGGGTTCTCGGTCTGCGCGGCCCGCACCAGGCCCCACACCGCCGACGCGGCCGGGTCGGTCACCACGCCGTCGCCCGCGGGCATCGCCCCCCGCGTGACGACCACCAGCCGGGACTCGTCGTGTTCGGCCTGCAGCCACTCCTGCACGACCGACAGGACCCGCGAGGTCAGGGTCAGTGCGTCGCCGTCGCCGGCCGCCGCCAGCACCGCGGCCGCGGGGACGTCGGTCAGGGCCGTCACGTCGCCGGCGGTGGCGACCGCCGCCCACGACGGCGCCGGCCCGGCGGCGACCGCGGGCAGCTCGGTCCAGACCACCTCGTACAGCGAACCGGCGTGCGTCGCCGGCTGTTCGGTGGAGACCTCCCGCAGGACCAGGGAATCCATCGACAGCACCGGGCCGCCGGTTTCGTCGGCCGCCTCGACGGTCATCGACGCCGGGCCGGCCACGAGCCGGACCCGCAGCGCCGCCGCGCCCACCGCGTGCAGTGCGAGCCCGGTCCACGCGAACGGCATCACCGACCGCCCGGGTTCCCCGGCCGCCGCGGCGGCGATGGTTCCGGTCTGGAGGGCCGCGTCCAGCAGCGCGGGGTGCAGGCCGTACGCGGCGGCGTCTTCCCGCAGCTCCTCGGGCAGGGCGACTTCGGCGAAGACCTCTTCACCGCGCTGCCACACGTTGCGGACACCCTGGAAAGCCGGCCCGTACGCGTATCCGCGCTCGATCAGGCCGGTGTAGAAGTCCCCGACCTCGACCGGTTCCGCGTCCGGCGGCGGCCACGCGGTGAAGTCGAAGCCCGCGGCCGCGACCGGCGTCGCGGACAGGGTGCCGGTGGCGTGCCGCGTCCACTCCTCCCCGCCGTCCTCGGGCTGGGAGTAGATCTCGACCGTGCGGGCGCCGGTTTCGCCGGGCCCGCCCACCGCGACCTGGATCCGCACCCCGCCGTGTCCGGGCACGACGACCGGGGTCTGCGTCGCGAGCTCCTCCAGCACCGGGCAGCCGACCTCGTCCCCGGCCCGCACGGCCAGCTCGACCAGGCCGGTGCCCGGGAACAGCACCACCTCGCCGATCGCGTGGTCGGCCAGCCACGGGTGCGACCGCAGCGACAGCAACGACGTGAAGACCAGCCCGTCCGACTGCGGCAGCCGCACCGCCGCGCTCAGCAGCGGGTGGTCCGCCTTCGCCTGGCCCAGTGCCGTCGCGTCGGACGCCGTTTCGGTGGACGGGAGCCAGTAGTGCTGGTGGTCGAAGGCGTAGGTCGGCAGGTCGGCCCGCGCGGGCGGCGCCATCGTGGCCCAGTCGACGGGCACCCCGTGGACGAACAGCCCGGCCATCGACGTGAGCAGCCGCCGCCGGCCGCCGTCGTCGCGCCGCAGGGTTCCGGTGACGACCGCGTCGGTGAGTTCGCTGATCGGCTGCACCAGCACCGGGTGCGCGCTGACCTCGACGAACACGCCGTGGCCCTGCTCGACGAGGGCGGCGACGGCCGGGCCGAACCGGACCTGGTTGCGCAGGTTCCGGTACCAGTACCCGCCGTCCAGCACCCCGGCTTCGGTGATCGGCTCACCGGTGACGGTCGAGTGGAACGGGATGGCCGGCGCCTGCGCCCGGATCCCGTCGAGCGCCTCGGCGAGGGTCTCCTCGATGTCTTCGACGTGCCGGGTGTGCGAGGCGTAGTCCACCGCGACCTGGCGGACCCGGACGCCGTCGCCGGCCAGTACCTCCAGGCATTCGTTCAGGGCCTGGGCCTCACCGGCGATGACGACCGAAGCGGGTCCGTTGACCGCGGCCACCTCGACCCGGCCGTCCCACAGCGCCACCCGGGCGGCCGCGTCTTCTTCGCTCAACGCGACCGACGCCATCCCGCCCCGGCCGGACAGCCGGGCCGCGATGGCCTGGCTGCGCAGCGCCACGACCTTCGCGGCGTCCTCCAGCGACAGCGCGCCCGACACACACGCGGCCGCGATCTCGCCCTGGGAGTGCCCGACCACGGCGTTCGGGCGGACACCCACCGACCGCCACACCGCGGCCAGCCCGACCATCACCGCGAAGCACGCGGGCTGCAGCACGTCGACCCGGTCGAGCAGATCGGCCTCGCCGCGCAGGACGTCCAGCAGCGACCAGTCGGTCCACGGGTCCAGCGCGGCCGCGCACTCGTCGATCCGCGCGGCGAACACCGGCGAGGCGTTTAGGAGTTCCCGGCCCATGCCGGCCCACTGGGTCCCCTGCCCGGGGAACACCCACACGACCTTCCCCGGCGCGCCCGCCCGGCCGGTGACCACCCCGGCCGTGTCTTCCCCGCGGGCCAGCGCGGTCAGCCCCGAGACGGCCTCGTCCCGGGTGTCCGCCACCACGACGGCCCGCTCGTCCAGGACCGCCCGGCCCGCCACCGCCGCCCCGGCGACCGCGGCCAGCGGCGTCCCGGACTCCTCGAGGTACCCGGCCAGGCGAGCCGCCTGCCCGGCCAGGGAACCGGTGCTGCGGGCCGAAACCACGAGCGGCACCAGGCCGTCGGGCGCCACCTCGCCGGCGGGTTCTTCGGGTGCTTCTTCGGGTGCTTCTTCGAGGATCAGGTGCGCGTTCGTCCCGCTGACGCCGAACGACGACACGCCGGCCCGGCGCGGCCGGTCCGTCCGCGGCCACGCCCGCGCCTGGGTCAGCAGTTCCACCGCGCCCTCGGACCAGTCCACCGCCGAACTGGGCGCGTCGACGTGCAGGGTGGCCGGCAGGACGCCGTGCCGCAGCGCCTGCACCACCTTGATCACGCTCGCGACACCCGCCGCGGCCTGCGCGTGGCCGATGTTCGACTTCAGCGAGCCCAGCCACAGCGGGCGGTCCGGCTCGCGGTCCTGCCCGTAGGTGGCGAGCAGCGCCTGCGCCTCGATCGGGTCACCCAGCGCGGTGCCGGTCCCGTGGCCTTCCACGACGTCCACATCGGACGGTGCCAGGCCGGCCCCGGCGAGCGCGCTGTGGATCACCCGCTGCTGTGAGGGGCCGTTCGGCGCGGTCAGGCCGTTCGAAGCACCGTCCTGGTTCACCGCGCTGCCGCGCAGCACGGCCAGCACCCGGTGCCCGCGTTCCCGCGCCACCGAAAGCCGTTCGAGGACCACCAGGCCGACGCCCTCGGCCATGCCCATCCCGTCGGCGGCGTCGGCGAACGCCTTGCACCGGCCGTCCGCCGCCAGGCCGCGCTGCCGCGAGAACACGACGAAGGAGTTGGTGCTCGACATGACCATCGCGCCGCCGGCCAGCGCCATCGAGCAGTCGCCCTGCCGCAGGGCCTGCGCGGCCAGGTGCATCGTCACCAGCGACGAGGAGCACGCGGTGTCGATGGTGACCGCCGGCCCCTCGAAGCCGAACACGTAGGACAGCCGGCCCGAGGCGACGCTCGACGCCACCCCGGTGCCCGCGAAGCTCTGCATCTCCGGCCCGATCGGCCCGGAGCCGTACCCCTGCGGGGCGGCGCCGACGAACACGCCGACGTCGGCGCCCTTCAGCGACGTCGGGTCGACGGCGGCGTTCTCGAACGCCTCCCACGAGGTCTCCAGCAGGAGCCGCTGCTGCGGGTCCATGGCGAGGGCCTCCCGCGGCGAGATGCCGAAGAACCCCGCGTCGAACAGCCCGGCGTCGTGCACGAAGCCGCCCTGGCTGACGTAGGACGTGCCCGGGTGGTCCGGGTCCGGGTCGAACAGGGTGTCCAGGTCCCAGCCGCGGTCGGTGGGGAAGCCCGAAACCGCGTCGCCGCCTTCGGAGACCAGCCGCCACAGATCCGCGGGACCGCTGATGCCGCCGGGCAGCCGGCAGGCCATGCCGACGATGGCGATCGGCTCGCGGGACGCGCCTTCCAGGCGGCGGTTCCGCTTCTTCAGCGTGCCGACCTCTTCGAGCGACTTCCGCAGCGCCTCGACGACCTTTTCATACGACGCACTCACCACTTGCCCCAATCACTCGTCGCCGAAAGCCAGTTGCACGAGGTCGTCGACGCCCAGGTCGGCGATCGACCGCTCCTCGCCCGCGTCCTCGGCCGCGAACACCTGCCGCAGCCGGCCGTCCCCGTGCCCGTTCCCGTTGTGCCCGTTGCTTTCCGGGACCAGCCGCGCGCCCAGGTAGCGGGCGACGGACAGCGGGTTGGGGTAGTCGAAGACGAGCGTGGCGGGCAGCTTCAGCCCGGTCGCCTCGCGCAGCCGGTTGCGCAGTTCCACCGACGTCAGCGAGTCGAAGCCGGTGTCCTTGAACGCCGTGTCCGGGCGGACCGCCGCCGGCCCGTCGTAGCCGAGCACCACCGCGACCTGGCCGCGGACCAGGTCGACGAGCAGCGCCTCGCGGTCGGCCGGGTCGAGCCCGGCCAGCCGGGCGGCCAGTCCGGTGTCCACAGTGGACGCCTGGCGCGCCTGCGTCCGGCTCGGCCGGACCAGGCCGCGGAACAGGACGCCGACCGGGCCCGAGCGCATCGCCGCCAGGTCGAGCTTGATTGGCACGAGCAGGGCCTCGTCCGTCCGCAGGGCGAGGTCGAACAGGGCCAGGCCCTCGGCCCGGCTCAGTTCGAGCACGCCGTTGCGGCCGGCCCGCGCGTGGTCGATCTCGCTGAGGTGGGCGGCCATGCCGCTGCTGCGTTCCCAGAGGCCCCAGGCCAGGGAGAGGCCCGGCAGGCCGGCGGCCCGGCGGTTCGCCATCGCCGCGTCCAGGAAGGCGTTGGCCGCCGCGTACGGGCCCTGGCCACCGCCGCCCATGACGCCGGCGACCGAGGAGAACACGACGAACGCGCCGAGGTCGCGGTCGCGGGTCAGCTCGTCGAGGTGGCGGACCGCGTCGACCTTCGCCGCGTACACGTGCGCCAGCTGCTCCGGGGTCAGCGCGTCGATCACGCCGTCCTCGAAGACGCCGGCCGTGTGCACCACCGCGGTCAGGTCGGGCACGGCCGCGAGCAACGCCGCCACCTGCTCGCGGTCGGAGACGTCACAGGCCACGACGGACACGTCGGCCTCGGCCAGTTCCTCGACCAGGTCGGCCGCGCCCTCGGCGGCCGGGCCCCGGCGGCTGGCGAGCACCAGCCGGCGCACGCCGTGCTGCGTCACCAGGTGCCGGGCCACCAGCGCGCCCAGCGAGCCGGCGCCGGACACCAGCACCGTCCCGTCCGGGCCGAACGCGACGGGCGCGTCCGCGGTCCGGGTGGCGCGGGCCAGCCGGGGCACGAAGACCGCCGGGCCGCGCACCGCGAGCTGCGGTTCACCGGAGGCCAGCACCACATCCAGCGGAACCTCGCCGTCGGTGTCCAGCAGGACGATCCGGTCCGGGTGTTCCGCCTGGGCGGACCGGACCAGGCCCCACACCGCCGCCGCGGCCGGGTCGGTCAGCGTGTGGTCGCCCCCGGCGGGTACCGCACCACGGGTCGTCACGACCAGCTGCGACTCCTCGAGCGCGGCCGCGGCCAGCCACACCTGCACGATTTCGAGGGCCCGGGAGCTGACGGCCAGCGCCGTGTCTCCGGTGGCTTCCCAGACCACCACCGGTGGCGCGTCCGCCTTCTCCGCCAGGGCCACGACGTCGTCGGCGGTGTCCACCTGCGCCCACGCCGGCTGCTCCGCGCGGGGCACCGAAGGCAGCTCGGTCCAGTCGACGCGGAACATCGCGTCGTGGCCCGCGTCGGCCGCGGCACCCAGCTGCCCGGCCGAGACCGGCCGCGACACCAGCGATTCCATGGTCAGCACCAGCCCGCCGGTCTCGTCGGCGGCGGCCACGGCCAGCGCGTCCGGGCCGCTCGGCGCGAGCCGGACCCGCAGCGCGGAAGCACCCGCGGCGTGCAGGACCAGGCCGTTCCAGGCGAACGCGAGCACCGGTTCGCCGGGCTCGTCCCCGCCACCGACCGTCGCCGCCTGCAGGGCCGCGTCGAGCAGCGCCGGGTGGACGCCGAACCGGCCCGCCTCCTTGCCGACGTCCTCGGGCAGGGCGGCTTCGGCGAAGATTTCCTCGTCTCGCCGCCACACCGCACGCAGGCCCCGGAAGGCCGGCCCGTAGCCGTAGCCACGCTCGGCCAGGTCGGCGTAGAACGTCTCGACGTCGACGCGTTCGGCACCCGCGGGCGGCCAGGCGTGGAAGTCGAAGCCGGTGTCCTCGGCGGGCGCCGACGACAGCAGGCCGGTGGCGTGCCGCGTCCAGCTCCCGGTGCCGCCGTCGCGCTGGGAGTAGACGTTCACCGTGCGCACGCCGGTCTCGTCCGGGCCGCTCAGCGCGACCTGCACCCGGACACCACCCTGGGCGGGCACGACCAGCGGGGCCTCGATGACCAGTTCGTCGAGCGCGGTGCACCCGGCCTCGTCACCGGCCCGCACGGCCAGTTCGGCCAGCCCGGAGCCGGGCAGGAGCACCACGCCGCCGACCGCGTGGTCGGCGAGCCACGGGTGCGTCCGCACCGAAAGCCGCGAGGTGAAGACGAGACCGTCGGACTGCGGCAGCTCGACGACCGCGCCCAGCAGCGGGTGGTCGGCGGCCGCCTGGCCCAGCGAAGCCGCGTCGGTCGCGGACTCGGCGGGCCGGAGCCAGTAGTGCCGATGCTCGAAGGCGTACTTGGGCAGGTCGACCCGGCCGGCCGCGGTCGGCAGGACCGCCGTCCAGTCGAGCGGGACGCCCCGCACGAACAGCTCGGCCATCGACGTCAGCAGGCGGCGCAGGCCGCCGTCGTCCCGCCGCAGCGACCCGGTCACCACCGCGTCGTCGCTGAGTTCGCTGAGCGGCTGGACCAGCACCGGGTGGGCGCTGACCTCGA
Organism: Amycolatopsis sp. CA-128772; assembly: GCF_002904295.1. Taxonomy (GTDB): domain Bacteria; phylum Actinomycetota; class Actinomycetes; order Mycobacteriales; family Pseudonocardiaceae; genus Amycolatopsis. The sequence goes on along the minus strand of NZ_PPHG01000048.1, from coordinate 35,192 downwards.
CGAACACGCCGTGACCCTGCTCGGCGAGGGCGGCGACGGCCGGGCCGAAGCCGACCCGGTTGCGCAGGTTCCGGTACCAGTAGCCGCCGTCGACGACCCCGGCTCCGGTGATCCAGCCGCCGTTGACCGTGGAGTAGAACGGCACCGCCGGCGCCTGCGCCTCGACGCCGGCCAGGGTCTCGGCGAGGAGGTCCTCGATGGCTTCGACCTGGTTGGTGTGGGACCCGTAGTCCACGGCCACCCGCCGGACGCGGACGTCCTGACCGGACAGCGCTTCGACGACCTCGTCGAGGGCCCGGGCTTCCCCGGCGATCACCACGGAGGACGGGCTGTTGACCGCGGCCACCTGAACCCGGTCGGCCCACGGCGCCAGCCACGCGGTGGCGTCTTCTTCGGTCAACGCGACCGACGCCATGCCGCCGCGGCCGGCCAGCCGGGTGGCGATCGCCTGGCTGCGCAACGCGACGACCTTCGCCGCGTCCTGCAGCGACAACGCCCCCGACACGCACGCCGCCGCGATCTCGCCCTGCGAGTGCCCGACCACGGCATCCGGCCGGACGCCGACCGACTGCCACACCGCGGCGAGGCCGACCATCACCGCGAAGCTCGCGGGCTGCACCACGTCGACCCGGTCCAGCAGGTCGGCCTCGCCGCGCAGCACGTCGAGCAGCGACCAGTCGACCCACGGTTCCAGCGCGGCCGCGCATTCGGCGACCCGCTCGGCGAACACCGGCGAAGCCTCCAGGAGCTCGCGGCCCATGCCGGCCCACTGCGCGCCCTGGCCCGGGAACACCCACACGACCTTGCCGGGCGAGCCGGCCCGGCCGGTGACCACCGCGGCGGTGTCTTCCCCGCGGGCCAGCGCTTCCAGGCCCGTCACGGCTTCCTCGCGGGAGCTGGCCACCACGACCGCGCGCTCGGTCAACGCGGCCCGGTTGGTCACCAGCGCCCGGGCCACCCCGGCCAGGGGCGCGTCGCCCGCCACGAACCCGGCGAGGCGGCCGGCCTGACCGGCCAGCGCTGTCGTGCTCCGCGCGGAAACCACCACCGGCACCACGGGCACCTCGGGCGTGGGCACCGGCTCTTCGGCGGGGGCCTCCTCCAGGATGAGGTGCGCGTTCGTGCCGCTGACGCCGAACGCGGACACCCCGGCCCGGCGCGGACGGCCGTTGCGCGGCCACTCACGGGCCTCCGTCAGCAGTTCGACCGCCCCGGCCGACCAGTCCACCTCGGGCGTCGGCTGGTCGACGTGCAGGGTCGGCGGCAGCACCTCGTGCCGGAGCGCCTGGACCATCTTGATCACGCCCGCGACCCCCGCCGCGGCCTGCGCGTGACCGATGTTCGACTTCAGCGAACCGAGCCACAACGGCTTCTCCGGGTCGCGGTCCTTGCCGTAGGTGGCCAGCAGGGCCTGCGCCTCGATCGGGTCACCCAGGGTGGTCCCGGTGCCGTGGCCCTCGACGACGTCCACATCGGACGGTGCCAGCCCGGCGTTCACCAGCGCCCGGCGGATCACCCGCTGCTGCGAGGGACCGTTCGGCGCGGTGAGGCCGTTGGACGCGCCGTCGGAGTTGACCGCGCTGCCGCTGAGCACGGCCAGGATCCGGTGGCCGCGTTCGCGCGCCACCGACAGCCGCTCCAGGACGACCACGCCGACGCCCTCGGCCCAGCCGGTGCCGTCGGCCGCCGCGGCGAACGCCTTGCAGCGCCCGTCGACGGCGAGGCCGCGCTGCCGCGAGAACTCCACGAACGCGCCGGGGTTCGCCATCACGGTCGCGCCGCCGGCCAGCGCCATCGAGCATTCGCCCTGCCGCAGCGACTGGGCGGCCAGGTGCATCGCGACCAGCGAAGACGAGCACGCCGAGTCGATCGTCACGGCCGGGCCCTCGAAGCCGAACACGTACGACACGCGGCCGGACGCCACGCTCGACGAGCCGCCGGTGCCCGCGAAGCCCTCCAGCTCCGGGGTGACGACGCTGTCGCCGGGGGCGACGTAACCCTGGCCGAACATGCCGGTGAACACCCCGACGTCGTTGCCCTTCAACGCGAGCGGGTCGACGCCGGCGTCTTCCATCGCCTCCCAGGACGTCTCCAGCAGCAGCCGCTGCTGCGGGTCCATGGCGACCGCCTCGCGCGGCGAGATGCCGAAGAAGCCCGCGTCGAAGAGGCCCGCCTCGTGCAGGAAGCCGCCGTGCCGGGTGTAGGTCTTGCCCGGGCGCGCCGGGTCCGGGTCGTAGATCTTCTCCAGGTCCCAGCCGCGGTCGGTGGGGAAATCCGACACCGCGTCCCGGCGTTCGGACACCAGCCGCCACAGGTCCTCGGGCCCGGCGACGCCGCCGGGCAGGCGGCAGGCCATGCCGACGATGGCGATCGGCTCGCCGAGGTCGGCCGGCGCGGCCGTCGCGGTCACCGGCGTCTCCGCCGCACCGCCGAGTTCCTCGCGCAGGAACCGGGCCAGGGCCTGGGGGTTCGGGTAGTCGAAGACCAGCGTCGCGGGCAGCTTCAGGCCGGTGGCCGTCCGCATCCGGTTGCGCAGCTCGACCGCGGTCAGCGAGTCGAAGCCGGCGTCCTTGAACGCCGTGTCGACGCGGACGGCGTTCGCGTCGGCGTGCCCGAGCACGGCCGCGACCTCCGCGCGGACCAGGTCCAGGAGCAGGGTGAGCTGGTCGCCCGCGCTCAGCCCGGCCAGCCGGCCGGCCAGCCCGCCGTCCACAGTGGACGCCGTGCGGGCCTGCGCCCGGCCGGCCCGGACCAGGCCGCGCAGCATGTGCGGCACGGCCCCGCCCGCGGCGGCGTCGGCGCGCACCCCGCGCAGGTCCAGCTTGGCCGGTACCAGCAGCGGCTCGCTCGAGCCCAGAGCGGCGTCGAACAGGTCCATGCCCTCGGCCTGCGTCATGATCTGCAGGCCGCCGCGGCGGCTCATCCGGGCCCGGGTGGCCTCGTCGGTGCCGGCCGCCATGCCGGTGCTCTGGTCCCAGAGGCCCCACGCCAGCGACAGGCCCGGCAGGCCCGCCGCCCGGCGGTGGGCCATCAGGCCGTCCAGGAACGCGTTCGCCGCGGCGTAGCTGCCACTGCCCGCGCCCATGAACACCGCGGACACCGAGGAATAGACGACAAAGGCGTCGAGGTCCCGGTCCCGGGTGAGTTCGTCGAGGTGGCGGACCGCGTCGACCTTCGGGGCGAACACCGTGGCCAGCCGCTCGCGGTCGAGCGTCCCGATGACGCCCGCGTCGATGACGCCGGCGGTGTGCACCACGGCGGTGGGCCGGTGCTCGTCGAGCAGGGCCGCCACCTGAGCGCGGTCGGAGACGTCACACGCCACCACCGAAACTTCCGCGGCCAGCTCGGCGACCAGGTCGGCCACGCCGTCGGCGGCCGGCCCCCGACGACTCGCCAGCACCAGCTTCCGCACGCCGTGGCGCTCCACGAGACGCCGGGCCACCAGGCCGCCGAGCGCGCCGGCGCCCGAGATCAGGACCGTCCCGTCCGGGCGGAACACGGGCTCCCCGCTGTGCTCCGCACGGGCGATGCGGGGCACGAAGAACTTCCCGCCGCGCACCGCGACCTGCGGCTCGTCACTCGCCAGGACCGCGCCGAGCGGCACTTCACCGTCCGTGTCGAGCAGGACGATCCGGTCGGGGTTCTCCGCCTGCGCGGCCCGGACCAGACCCCACACGGCCGCTCCGGCCGGGTCGGTCACGTCGCGGACGGCACCGCGGGTCACCACGACCAGCCGGGCTTCCTCCCCTGCGTCGGCGAGGAACGTCTGCACGGCTTCGAGCACCCGCGCGGTCAGGTCCAGGGGTTCCCCGCCGAAGGCTTCGAGCACCTCGACCCCGGCCGGCACCGCACTGTCCGCACTGGACACCTCGGTCCAGCCGACCCGGTACAGCGAGCCGGCGCGGGTCTTCCCGGCCGAGAGTTCCCGGCCCACCACCGGACCCGCGGTGAGGACCAGGCCACCCGTTTCGTCCGCCGCTTCGAAGGACACCCCGGGCACGAGCCGCACCCGCAGGGCCGAGGCGCCCGCGGCGTGCAGAACCAGGCCGTGCCACTCCGCCGGCTGTTCGTCGTCCGTGAGGACCGGACGCACGGCCGCGTCCAGCAGCAGGGGGTGGATGCCGAACGCGCCGGCGTCCTCCGGCACGGCGACCTCGGCGAAGATCTCCTCGCCGCGCCGCCAGGTGCCATCGACCTGCCGGGCGCCGGCCGGCGGCCACACGGTGAAGTCGAAGGGCTCGCGCGCCGGGGCCGTGGCGGACAGGTGGCCGGTGGCGTTCCGGGTCCAGTCCTCGTCGCCCTCGCGCTGCGAGTACACCTCGACCGTGCGCTCGCCGCTCACCACGACCTGCACCCGCAAGCCACCGGTTCCGGGCAGCTCCAACGGCGTCTCGACGGTCAGGTCCTCGAGGACCGGGCAGCCGGCTTCGTCACCGGCCCGCACGGCCAGCTCCACGAGGGCGGCACTCGGGACGCCATCGGCCAGCCACGGGTGCGACCGCACCGACAGCCGCGAGGTGAAGACCAGGCCATCGGACTGCGGGAGCGGGAGCACCGCCCCCAGCAGCGGGTGGCTGGCCCCGGCCAGGCCGAGCGCGGGCGCGTCGGCCGCGGCGGGCGGGCTGAGCCAGAAGTGCTGGTGGTCGAAGGCGTAGGTCGGCAGCTCGACGCGCGCGGGCGGCGCCATCGTGGCCCAGTCGACCGGGACACCGCGCACGAACAGCTCGGCCATCGAGGTCAGCAGCCGCCGCCGGCCGCCGTCCTGGCGCCGCAGCGTCCCGGTGACCACGACGTCGTCGCTGAGTTCGCTGATCGGCTGGACCAGCACCGGGTGGGCGCTGACCTCGACGAACACGCCGTGGCCCTGCTCGATCAGCTCGGCGACGGCCGGGCCGAAGCCGACCCGGTTGCGCAGGTTCCGGTACCAGTAGCCGCCGTCGACGACCCCGGCTTCGGTGATCCACTCGCCGGAGACGGTCGAGCAGAACGGCACCACCGGCGCCTGCGCGGTGATCCCGGCGAGGGTCTCGGCGAGCGTGTCGCGGATGTCCTCGACGTGCCGGGTGTGGGACGCGTAGTCCACCGCCACCCGCCGGCCGCCGAGGGCTTCGACGGCCTCGGTGAGCGCTTCGGCGTCGCCCGCGATCACCACCGACGACGGGCCGTTGACGGCGGCGATCTCGACGCGGCCCTCCCACGGCGCGAGCCGCGCGGCGACCTCGTCGTGGCTCAGCTGGACGGACGCCATGCCCCCGCGGCCGGACAGCTCCGCCGCGATCGCCTGGCTGCGCAACGCCACCACCTTCGCGGCGTCCTCAAGGGACAGTGCACCGGACACGCAGGCCGCGGCGATCTCGCCCTGGGAGTGCCCCAGGACGGCGTCCGGCACGACGCCGACCGAGGCCCACACGGCGGCCAGCCCCACCATCACCGCGAAACACGCCGGCTGGAGCACGTCGACCCGATCCAGGTCACCCTCGCCGCGCAGCACGTCCAAAAGGGACCAGTCGATCCACGGCTCCAGCGCGGCCGCGCACTCGGAGATCCGCTCGGCGAACACCGGGGACGCGTCCAGGAGCTCCCGGCCCATCCCGGCCCACTGCGTCCCCTGGCCGGGGAACACCCACACGGTCTTGCCGGGCAGCCCGGCCGTGCCGGTCACCAGCCCGGTCGCGCTCTCGCCACGGGCCAGCGCGGTCAGCCCGGCCCGGGCCTCCTCGGCCGAGCCCGCCACGACGACGGCCCGGTCGGTCAGCGTCGCGCGGGTCGCCAGCAGCGCCCCGGCCACGCGGGTCAGCGGGACGTCCTCGTCGAGGAACGCCGCCAGCCGGCCGGCCTGGCCCGCCAGGGAACCGGTGCTGCGCGCGGAAACCACCACGGGCACCACGTCGTCGGGCACGTCCGCTTCGGCGGTCTCGCCGGCGGGGGCCTCTTCGAGGATGAGGTGCGCGTTGGTGCCGCTGATGCCGAACGACGAGACGCCGGCCCGGCGCGGGTGGCCGTTACGCGCCCACTCGCGGCCCTCGGTCAGCAGCTCGACCGCGCCCGCGGTCCAGTCCACCTGCTTGGTGGGTTCCTGGACGTGCAGGGTCGGCGGCAGCGTGTCGTGCCGCAGCGCCTGGACCATCTTGATGACGGCCGCGACACCGGCGGCCGCCTGGGTGTGGCCGATGTTCGACTTCAGCGACCCGAGCCACAACGGCGTCTCGCGGTTCTTGCCGTAGGTCGCCAGCAGCGCCTGCGCCTCGATCGGGTCGCCCAGCGCGGTCCCGGTGCCGTGCGCCTCCACGGCGTCCACCTCGGACGGTGCCAGCCCGGCGCCGGCCAGCGCGGCGCGGATCACCCGCTGCTGCGACGGCCCGTTCGGGGCGGTCAGGCCGTTGGACGCGCCGTCCTGGTTGACCGCGCTGCCGCGCAGGACCGCCAGCACCCGGTGACCGCGCTCGCGCGCCACCGAAAGCCGTTCGAGGACGACGATGCCGACACCTTCGGACAGCACGGTCCCGTCCGCGCCGTCGGCGAACGCCTTGACCCGGCCGTCCTCGGCCATCCCGCGCTGCCGCGACATGCCGATGACGCCGATCGGCGACCCCATCACGGCGACCCCGCCGGCCAGGGCCATCGAGCACTCGCCCTGCCGAAGCGCCTGTGCCGCGAGGTGGATCGCCACCAGCGACGACGAGCACGCCGTGTCCACGGTGACCGCCGGTCCCTCGAAGCCGAAGGTGTACGAGACGCGGCCCGAGGCGACGCTGCCCGCGGTAGCCGTGGTGACGAACCCTTCGAGTTCCGCGGGCATGTTGCTCAGGGACTCGAGGTAGTCGTGGATGGAGACGCCGGAGAACACGCCGACGGCGTCGCCGCGGGCCTTCGTCGGGTCGATGCCCGCGCGCTCCAGGGCCTCCCAGGACGCTTCCAGCAGCAGCCGCTGCTGCGGGTCCATGGCCAGCGCCTCACGCGGGGAGATGCCGAAGAAGCCGGGGTCGAACAGCGCGGCTTCGTGCAGGAACCCGCCCTGGCGGATGTAGGCCGTGCCCGGGGTTTCCGGGTCGGAGTCGAACAGGCCCTCCAGGTCCCAGCCCCGGTCCTCGGGGAAGGCCGACATGCCGTCACGGCCTTCGGCGACCATCCGCCAGAGGTCGTCAGGGCTCATCACGCCGCCCGGCAGCCGGCAGGCCATCCCGACGATGGCGATCGGCTCGCCCGCGTCCGCGACGGTGGTCGTCACCGGTGCGGCGGGCGCGCCGGAGACCGTCTCGCCGAGCTCTTCACGCAGGTGCCGGGCGAGCGCGACCGGCGTCGGGTAGTCGAAGACGAGCGTGGCGGGCAGCTTGACGCTCGTCGCCGCGCTCAGCCGGTTCCGCAGCTCGACCGCGGTCAGCGAGTCGAAGCCGAGGTCGCTGAACCCGCGGGTGCCCTGGGCCAGCTCGGGCGCGTTGAAGCCGAGCACGGCGGCCGCCTCGGCCTGGACGATGCCCAGCAGCACGCCTTCCTGCTCCGCCGCGGGCAGGCCGGCGAGCTTGCGGACCAGGCCCCCGCCGCCGCTCGCGGCGGCGGACCGCGCGACGCGGCGGCTCGCGCGGACCAGGCCGCGCAGCAGGTGCGGGACCTCGCCGCCGGCCGTGGCCTGGCTGCGCAGGGTTCGCAGGTCGAGCTTGATCGGCACCAGCAGCGCCTGCTCGGCGGCCAGGCCGATGTCGAAGATGTCCAGGGCCTCGGCCGGGGTCAGCGGCAGCACGCCGCCGCGGCTCATCCGGGCCTGGTCGGTCGCGCTGAGGTGCGCGGTCAGGCCGTCGGCCTGCTCCCACAGGCCCCACGCCAGTGACACGCCCGGCAGGCCCGCCGCGCGGCGGCCGGCCATCAGGCCGTCGAGGAAGGCGTTGGCCGCCGCGTAGTTGCCCTGGCCGGCCGAGCCCATCAGCGCGGCCGCGGACGAGAACACGACGAAGGCGTCGAGATCGGTGTCGCGGGTCAGTTCGTCGAGGTGGAGGGCGGCCGTGACTTTGGGCGCGAACACGCCCGCCAGCCGGTCCCGGTTCAGGGCGCCGATGACGCCGTCGTCCAGCAGGCCCGCCAGGTGCACGATGCCGGTCGGGCGGTGTTCGGCCAGCAGCGCGGCCACCTGGTCGCGGTCGGAGACGTCGCAAGCCACCACGGCCACGCTCGCGCCCTGCCCGGTCAGCTCCGTGAGGAGGTCTTCGGCGGCCACCCCTCGACGGCTCGCGAGCACCAGGCGCCGGACGCCGTGCCGGGCGACCAGGTGCTTGGCCACCAGTCCGCCCAGCGAGCCGGTGCCGCCGGTGAGCAGCACCGTCCCTTCCGGACTGAACACGGCGGGCGCGGCCGGCACTTCGCCGGCCGCGCGGGACAGCCGCGGGACGGAGAAAGCGTTGCCCCGCACGGCGATCTGCGGCTCACCGGTGCCCAGCACGGCACCCAGCGGCACGTCACCGTCGGTGTCGACCAGGATGATCCGGCCCGGGTTCTCCGCCTGCGCGGCCCGCACCAGGCCCCACACGGCGGCACCGGCCGGGTCGGTCACTTCGCGGACGGCGCCGCGGGTCACCACGACGAGCCGGGCGTCCTCGGCCGCGCTGTCGAGCCACGCCTGCACGCCTTCCAGCACCCGGCCGGTCAGCTCCAAGGGCTCCCCGCCGGCGGCTTCGAGCACCTCGGCGTGGTCCGCGGCCACGCTTTCGGCCGCGGGCACGCCGACCCAGTCGACCTGGAACAGCGAGTCGCGCTCTTCGCCGGCCGCCGTCTCCAGCTGCTCGGTGGAGACCTCGCGGGACACCAGCGAATCCATGGTGACGACCAGGCCACCGGTCTCGTCGGCGGCCTGGAACGTCAGCGCGTCCGGTCCGCCCGGGGCGACCCGCACCCGCAGCGCCGACGCCCCGACGGCGTGCAGGACCAGGCCGTTCCACGCGAACGGCAGCACGCTGCGCTCGTCGCCGGGGTTGGCGAAGGCGTTCGTGTGCAGGGCCGCGTCCAGCAGGGCCGGGTGGAGGCCGAACTTGCCGGCGTCCTCGCGGTGGTCGTCGGGCAGCGCGACCTCGGCGAACACCTCGTCGCCGCGCCGCCACACCGCCCGCATGCCCTGGAACGCGCCGCTGTAGGCGTACCCGCGCTCGACCAGGTCGGCGTAGAAGGTCCCGACGTCGATCGGCTCCGCCCCGGCGGGCGGCCAGGCGGCGAAGTCGAAGCTCTGCCCCGGTTCCCGGGACGTCGACGCGCCGAGCAGACCGGTGGCGTGCCGGGTCCACTCGTCGGCGTCGTCCCGCTGGGAGAAGACGTCCACCGCGCGCGAGCCGGTCTCGTTCGGCCCGCTCACCGCAACCTGGACGCGGACCCCGCCGCGCTCGGCCAGCACCAGCGGCGCCTCGATCACGAGCTCTTCCAGGACGCCGAAGCCGAGCTCGTCGCCGGCACGCAGGGCGAGGTCGACGTACACCGTGCCCGGGATCAGCACCACCCCGCCGATCGCGTGCCCGGCCAGCCAGGGGTGCGTCCGCAGCGACAGCCGGGAGGTGAAGACGAGCCCGTCGGACTGCGGCAGCGGGACGACTGCACCCAGCAGCGGGTGGTCGGCGCCGGCCAGGCCGAGCGACACGGCGTCGGTCGCCGAATCACCCAGCTGCAGCCAGTAGTGCTGGTGGTCGAAGGCGTACGTCGGCAGCTCGACGCGCCGGGACGGCGGCAGCACGCCGGACCAGTCCACGGTCACCCCGCGCACGAACAGCTCGGCCGCCGAGGCCAGCAGGCGCCGGAGGCCGCCGTCCTCGCGCCGCAGCGTCCCGGTCACGACGGCTTCGGAGTCGTCGACGAGCTCGTTGATCGGCTGGACCAGCACGGGGTGCGCGCTGACCTCGACGAACACCCGGTGCCCCTGCTCGATCAGCGCGGCCACGGCCGGGCCGAACCGCACCTGACGGCGGAGGTTCCGGTACCAGTAGCCGCCGTCCAGCACGCCGGCGTCTTCGACCCAGCCGCCGGTGACGGTCGAGTAGAACGGCACTTCCGGGGCCTGCGCGCGGATTCCGCCGAGCATCTCGGCCAGTGCGTCGCGGGCGGCTTCGACGTGCCGGGTGTGGGACGCGTAGTCCACCGCCACCCGCCGGATCCGGACCCCCTGGTCGTCGAGGGCGTCGAGGGCTTCGTCCAGCGCCTCGGCGTCGCCCGCGATCACCACCGACCGCGGTCCGTTGACCGCCGCGACCTCGACCCGGCCCGCCCACGGCTCGATCCGCGCGGCCGCGTCCTCTTCGCTCAACGCCACGGAGGCCATGCCGCCGCGGCCGGCCAGCTGGGCGGCGATCGCCTGGCTGCGCAACGCGACCACCTTCGCCGCGTCTTCCAGGGTCAGTGCCCCGGACACGCACGCGGCCGCGATCTCGCCCTGCGAGTGGCCCACCACGGCCTCGGGCTCGACGCCGAGCGACGCCCACACCGCCGCGAGCCCGACCATCACGGCGAAGCTCGCCGGCTGCACCACGTCGACGCGGTCCAGCAGGTCGGCGTCGCCGCGCAGGACGTCGGTCAGCGACCAGTCGGCCCAGCGCCCGAGCGCGGCCTCGCACTCGGCGATCCGCGCGGCGAACACCGGCGAGGCGTCCAGCAGCTCCCGGCCCATGCCGGCCCACTGGGTCCCCTGGCCGGGGAAGACCCACACGACCTTGCCCGGGGCACCGGAGCCGCGGCCGACGAGCAGGCCGGGCGCGCTTTCGCCGCGGGACAGCGCCTGCAGCCCGGTCACGGCCTCCTCGTGGGATTCGGCCACGACGACCGCGCGCTCGCTGAGCATCGCGCGGCCGGACACCAGCGTCCCGGCGACGTCCGCCAAGGGGACGCCGTCGACCTCAGCCAGGCGACCGGCCTGCGCGGCCAGCGAAGCCGCCGTCGCCGCCGACACCACCAGCGGGACCACGCCCGCGGGCGCCGGTTCTCCGGCGGCCGGCTCTTCCTCGGGCGCCTCTTCCAGGATCATGTGCGCGTTGGTGCCGCTGGCGCCGAACGACGAGATGCCGCCGCGGCGCGGGTGGTCGCCCCGCGGCCACTCCCGGGTCTCGGTCAGCAGCTCGACGGCGCCGGCCGACCAGTCGACCTGCGGCGTGGGCGCGTCCACGTGCAGCGTCGCCGGCAGCTTCCCGTGCCGCAGCGACTGGACCATCTTGATCACGCCGGCCACGCCGGACGCGCCTTGGGTGTGCCCGACGATCGACTTCACCGAGCCGAGCAGCAGCGGCTGCCGCGGGTCGCGGCCCTGCCCGTAGGTGGCCAGCAGCGCCTGCACCTCGATCGGGTCGCCGAGGACCGTGCCGGTGCCGTGCCCCTCCACGGTGTCCACATCGGACGGTGACAGGCCGGCGCCGGCGAGGGCCTTGCGGATGACCCGCTGCTGGGCCGGGCCGTTCGGCGCGGTGAGGCCGTTGGACGCGCCGTCCTGGTTCACCGCGCTGCCGCGGATGACGGCGAGGACCTGGTGCCCGCGCTCGCGCGCCACCGAAAGGCGCTCCAGCAGCAGGACGCCGACGCCCTCGGCCCAGCCGGAGCCGTCCGCGGCCGCGGCGTAGGACTTGCAGCGCCCGTCGAAGGCCAGCGCCCGCTGCCGCGCGAAGCCGACGAACCCGCCCGGCGTGGCCATCACGGTCGAGCCGCCGGCCAGGGCCATCGAGCACTCGCCGCGGCGAAGGGCCTGCGAGGCGAGGTGGATCGCGACCAGCGACGACGAGCACATCGTGTCGACGGTGACGGCGGGGCCTTCGAGCCCGAGCGTGTAGGCGACCCGGCCGGACGCGACGCCGCCCGCGGTGCCCAGGGCCCGCTCCAGGCTCATGAACCCTTCGAACCCGCTGAGGTCGGGGGCGTAGTCCTGGTGCACGACCCCGGCGTAGACGCCGATGTCGCTGCCGCGCACCGAATGCGGGTCGATGCCCGCGCGTTCGAGGGTCTCCCAGGACACTTCCAGCAGCTGCCGCTGCTGCGGGTCCATGGCCAGGGCCTCGCGCGGCGAGATGCCGAAGAAACCCGCGTCGAACTGGGCCGCGTCGTGCAGGAAGGCACCCTCCCGCACGTACGTCGTCCCCGGGTTGTCGGGGTCCGGGTGGTAGAGGCCCTCGACGTCCCAGCCGCGGTCGGCCGGGAAGCCGGTGTAGACGTCGGCGCCCTCGGACACGACCTTCCAGAAGTCCTCCGGGCCGCGGATCCCGCCGGCGTAGCGGCAGGCCATGGAGACGATCGCGATGGGCTCCGCGGCGGCCGCGGCGAGTGCGGCGTTCTCCTGCTGGAGGCGGACGTTCTCCTTCAGCGAGGCGCGCAGTGCGTCAACGATCTGCTCGTTCGGCGCGGACATGTTCTTCCTCCACGATTCGTTCGCCATCGGCGGTCAGCTCGTCTGCCCGAGGGCCCGTTGCACGAGACCGGAGATGTCCAGTGCGTCGATCAGTTCTGCGTCGTCGGCGGCCGGTTCGGGGGCCTCCGCCGCCGTTTCCACGTCGGTGCCGGTGTCGGCCAGGCCGAGCAGGGTGTCCAGCACGCCCGCCTCCTTGAACCGGGCGAACGGCACGGCCGCGAGGACCCGCCGGAGGTCGTCTTCGCGCCCCTCCAGGCCGTCGTCGGCCTCCCGGAGGAGCTCGACGCGCAGGTAGCCGACCAGCGCCTCCGGCGTCGGGTAGTCGAAGATCAGCGTCGCGGGCAGCCGCAGCCCGGTGGCCGCGTGCAGGCTGTTGCGGAGGTTGACCGCGGCCAGGGAGTCGAAGCCGACCTCCTGGAACGCCTGCCGCGGGCCGATGCCCTCGGCGCCGCTGTGGCCGAGGACGGTCGAGGCGTGCCCGCGGACCAGCTTCAGCAGGATGCGGTTCTGCTCGGCGTCCGGGACCGCCCGCAGCGAGTCTGCGAGCGACGACGCCGTGTCGCCGTCTTCGCTGTCGCCCTGAGTGGCCTGCAGGATCGCCTTCGCCTCGGGCAGGTCGGCGAACAGCGGGCTGGGCCGGACCGACGTGAACGCCGGGATGAAGGCACCCCAGTCCATGTCGGCCACCGCCACGGCCTTCTCGTTGCCCGCAACGGCCTGCACCATCGCGGTGACGGCCAGCGGCGGCGCCATCGGGATGACCCCGCGGCGGCGCAGCTGGGCGAGGGCGGCCTCGTCCATGCCGATGCCGATCTGGTCGAGGGCGCCCCAGGCGATCGACGTCGCCTTGAGGCCGCGGGCCCGGCGCCACTCCACCAGGGCGTCGAGCACGGCGTTCGCCGCGCCCGCCGGGCCCTGCCCGCCACCGCCCCAGATGCCGGCGATCGAGGAGAACACGACGAAGGCGTCGAGCGGGGTGTCCTCGAAGAGCTGGTCCAGCCACACCGCGGTGGTCACCTTGGCGGTGAACACCTCGTCGAGGTCGGCCGGCCCGGTGTCGTCGACGGAGCTGGTCTGCGCGATGTCCGCGGCGTGCACCACGGCGGTGACCTCCGCGTCCGCCACCAGCGCGGCGATCGCGTCCCGGTCGGTGCCGGCGCAGAAGTCGACCGTCGTGCCGAGCTCGGCCAGCTCGGCCTTCAGTTCGTCGCCGCCGTCGGTGCCGGTGACGATGAGCCGTTCGACGCCGGCGTTCGCGAGCCAGACTGAGGCGTGCCGCCCGAGCCCTTCGGCACCGCCGGTGACCAGGACCGTGCCACGGGGTTCCCACTTGCCCGTTGCGGACTCCGCCACCGGCTTGCGGACCAGCCGCCTGCTGTAGACGCCGGAGCGCCGGACCGCGAGCTGATCCTCCCCGCCGGTGCCGTTCAGCACGCCGAGCAGGGCCTGAGCCGTGCGCGCGTCGATCGCCGCGGGCAGGTCGGCCAGGCCGCCCCACCGGTCGAGGCGCTCCAGCGCGACCGCGCGGCCGAGCCCCCAGACGGCCGCCTGGGCCGGTGCGGTGACGGCGTCCTGGATGCCGATGTTGACCGCGCCGGAGGTGAGGCACCACAGGGGCGCAGCGACGTTCGTGTCGCCCAGGGCCTGGACCAGCGCGAGCGTCGAAGCGGTGATCTCGGTGGCGTCCGCCGGGCCGCCGTCGAGCGCGAGCAGCGACAGCACCCCGGTGAGGTCGTGCTCCGCCAGGACACCGCGCAACCGCTCGGCAAGGTGCGCCCGCGAAGCTTCCTCGATCTCCAGCCGGACGACGTCGAGTCCCTGGCCGGTCAGCTCGGTCAGCAGCGCGTCGGCGGTGCCGGCCGGGACGACGGCCAGCCAGCGGCCGCCCGGCACCCCGGCGACGTCACGCTCCAGGGGCTGCCAGGTGACCTGGTACCGCAGCTTCTCCGCGGTCGAGCGTTCGCGGCGCCGGTCCCGCCACCCCGCGAGCACGGGCACCACGGTGCTGAGCGCCCCGCGCTGCTCCGGCACCAGGTCGAGCAGCTCGGCCAGGCTGTCCACATCGGACTGTTCGATCGCCGTCCAGAACTCGCCGTCCGCGCCTCCGGCGGCTTCGGTCTCGGTGGTTTCGGCCTCGTGAAGCCAGAAGTGCCGCCGGTCGAAGGCGTACGTCGGCAGGTCGACCCAGCCGGCCGCGGGCACCGCGGCCGTCCAGTCCACGGCTACCCCGCGGACGTACAGCTCGGCGGCCGAAGCCAGCAGGCGGCGAAGGCCACCGTCGTCGCGGCGCAGCGACCCGGTCACCACGGCGTCGTCGCTGATCTCGCTCAGCGGCTGCACCAGCACCGGGTGGGCGCTGATCTCGACGAACACCGTGTGCCCGAGCCCGGCCAGCTCGGCCACCGACGGGCCGAACCGCACCTGACGGCGCAGGTTCCGGTACCAGTAGCCGCCGTCGACGACGTCCTGCTCGATCCACGCACCGAGGACGGTGGAGTAGAACGGGATCGACGGCGCCTGCGCGGTGATCCCGTCCAGGGCCTTGTCCAGGGTTTCGGCGATGGCCTCGACGTGCCGGGTGTGCGAGGCGTAGTCCACCGCGACCCGCCGCACCCGGACGCCGTCGGCGGCCAGCGCGGCCAGGGCCTCGTCGAGCGCTTCGGCGTCGCCGGCGACGACGACCGAGGACGGGCTGTTGACCGCGGCCACCTCGACCCGGTCCGCCCACGGCACCAGCCGCGCGGCCGCGTCTTCTTCGCTCAACGCAACGGAGGCCATGCCCCCGCGGCCGGCCAGTTCCGCGGCGATCGCCTGGCTGCGCAACGCAACCACCTTCGCCGCGTCGTCCAATGACAACGCCCCGGACACGCACGCGGCGGCGATCTCGCCCTGCGAGTGGCCCAGCACCGCGTCCGGCACCACGCCCAGGGAGGTCCACACCGCGGCGAGGCCGACCATCATCGCGAAGCTCGCCGGCTGCACCACGTCGACCCGGTCCAGCAGGTCGGCCTCGCCGCGCAGCACGTCGAGCAGCGACCAGCCGGTCCACTGCTCCAGGGCCGCGGCGCATGCCTCGATCCGCTCGGCGAACACCGGCGAGGTGTCCAGGAGCTCCCGGCCCATCCCGGCCCACTGCGAACCCTGGCCGGGGAACACCCAGACGACCTTGCCCGGCTTGCCCGCGGTCCCGGTCACCACGCCGGGCGCGTTCTCGCCGCGGGCCAGCGCCTGCAGCCCGGCCTGGGCCTCGCCGGCCGAGCCCGCGACGACGACCGCGCGTTCGGTCAGCGTCGCGCGCCCCGACACCAGGGCCCCGGCCACTCCGGCCAACGACTCGTCGTCGAGGAACGCGGCCAGCCGGCCGGCCTGCCCGGCCAGCGAACCGGTGCTGCGCGCGGACACCACCAGCGGCACCACGGAGGCCGGCTCTTCGCCCGCCACGGGTTCCTCGGCGGGGCCTTCCTCGATGATCAGGTGCGCGTTGGTGCCGCTGGCCCCGAAGGAGGACACCGCCGCCCGGCGCGGACGGCCGTCGCGCGGCCACTCGCGGGCCTCGGTCAGCACCTCGATCGCGCCCGCGGCCCAGTCGACCTGGCTCGTGCGCTCGTCAACGTGCAGCGTGGCCGGCATGACGCCGTGCCGCATGGCCATGACCATCTTGATCACGCCGGCCACCCCGGCCGCGGCCTGCGTGTGCCCGATGTTGGACTTCAGCGAGCCGAGCCACAACGGCTGGTCCCGCTCCTGCCCGTAGGTGGCCAGCAGCGCCTGGACCTCGATCGGGTCACCCAGCGCGGTCCCGGTCCCGTGGCCCTCCACGACGTCCACATCGGACGGTGCGAGCCCGGCCGAAGCCAGCGCGCCGCGGATCACCCGCTGCTGCGACGGCCCGTTCGGCGCGGTCAGGCCGTTCGACGCGCCATCCTGGTTGACCGCACTGCCGCGCAACACCGCCAGCACCCGGTGGCCGCGTTCACGCGCCACCGACAACCGCTCCAGCACCACGACACCGACGCCCTCGGCCCAGCCTGTGCCGTCCGCGCCTTCGGCGTACGCCTTGCAGCGGCCGTCGGCGGACAGGCCGCGCTGGCGCGAGAACTCCAGGAACGCGTCCGGGCTGGCCATCACGGTCGCGCCACCGGCCAGCGCCATCGAGCACTCGCCCTGCCGCAGCGCCTGCGCCGCGAGGTGCATCGCGACCAGCGACGACGAACACGCCGTGTCCACCGTGACCGCCGGGCCCTCGAAGCCGAACACGTAGGCCACCCGGCCGGACGCGACGCTCGAAGCCGTGCCGGTCATGGTGTAGCCCTGGACGTCCTCGGGCACTTCGCGCAGCCGCGTCACGTAGTCGTGGTGGACGATCCCGGTGAAGACGCCGACGTCGCTGCCCCGGGCGGACAGCGGGTCGACGCCCGCGCGTTCCAGGGCCTCCCAGGACGTCTCCAGCAGCAGCCGCTGCTGCGGGTCCATGGCCAGCGCCTCACGCGGCGAGATGCCGAAGAGCCCGGCGTCGAACTGGGCCGCGTCGTGCAGGAAGCCGCCCGAACGCGTATAGCTCGTGCCCGGGTGGGCGGGGTCCGGGTGGTAGAGGCCGTCCAGGTCCCAGCCGCGGTCGACCGGGAAGCCGGACACCGCGTCCCGGCCCTGGGCGACGAGTTTCCACAGTTCTTCGGGGCTGTCGGCGCCGCCCGGCAGGCGGGTGCTCATGCCGACGATGGCGATCGGCTCGTCGGAGACGTCCCGCGTCACCGTCGCCGGCGCCGCCGGACGCTCGCCGGACAGTTCGGCCCGCAGGTGCTCCGCGAGAACGGCCGGGTTCGGGTAGTCGAAGATCAGCGTGCTGGGCAGGTCCACGCCGGTGAAGTCGCGCAGGCGGTTGCGCAGCTTGACCGCGCTGAGGGAGTCGAACCCGTGGTCCTTGAAGGACCGGTCGAGGTCGAACGCGTCCGCGTCCCGGTGCCCGAGCACCACCGCGGCGCTCTCCCGGACCAGCTCCAGGACGTCCGCCACCGGCCGGGCCACGACCGGCTCCGCCGGGGGCGTGCTCTCCCCCGGTTCGCCGGTGCCGACCCAGAACCGCTGGTGCTGGAAGGCGTAGGTGGGCAGCACGGTCCCGACCGCCGTGACCGGCCGGTCGAGGACGGCCGTCCAGTCCACGGCCACCCCGCGCACGTGCAGTTCGGCGAGCGCGGTCAGGACGTCGGGGACCTCCTCGCCGTTCCTGCGCAGGGTCGCGACGCAGCTCTGCTCCGAGCCGCCGAGCGTGCCGAGGGCCATGGCGGCGAGCGCGCCGCCCGGGCCGAGCTCCAGGTACGTCGTCGCGCCCTCGCCGCTCAGCGTGGTGACGGCGTCGCCGAACCGCACGGCGTTGCGCACCTGGCCGACCCAGTAGTCCGGCGTGTCGAGCGCGGCCGGCTGCCCGGTCAGCGTCGAGACGACGGGGATCGAACCGGCCCGGTAGGTCAGGCCTTCCGCGACCGCGCGGAACTCGTCGAGCATCGGTTCCATCAGCGGTGAGTGGAAGGCGTGGCTGACGGTCAGCCGCTTGGTCTTGCGGCCGCGACCCGCCAGTTCGGCCGCCACCGCGAGCACGGCGTCTTCGGTGCCGGAGAGCACCACGGAGTCCGGGCCGTTGATCGCGGCCACGCAGACGGCGGCGCCGAGCAGGGGCGCGGCTTCGTCCTCGGTCGCCTGGACGGCGACCATCGCGCCCCCCGCGGGCAGGGCCTGCATCAGCCGGCCGCGCGCGGCGACCAGCTCGCCCGCGTCGGCCAGGTCCAGCACGCCGGACACGTGCGCGGCGGCGAGTTCGCCGATCGAGTGGCCGGCGAGCAGGTCCGGCCGCACGCCCCAGGATTCGAAGAGCCGGAACAGCGCGGTCTCCACGGCGAACAGTGCGCCCTGCGTGTACATCGTCTGGTCGAGCAACGTGCTGTCGGTGAACACGACCTCGCGCAACGGACGTCCGCCGAGGTGCGCGTCCACGGCGTGGCCGGCCGCCTCGAAGGCGTCGCGGAAGACGGGGAAGGTCCCGGCGAGCGCGCGGCCCATGCCGGCCCACTGGCTGCCCTGGCCGGTGAAGAGGACGGCCAGCTTGCCGTCGACCGGCTTTCCGGACACGACACCGGAACCGAAGGCGGCGAGGTCGCTGCGAAGCTGTTCCCGGTCGGAAGCGAGGACGACCGCGCGGTGGTCGAGCTGGGCACGCGTCGTGGCCAGGGCGTGGGCGACGTCGGGGACGCGCACGTCAGCGCCGAGGAAGCCGGCGAGCCGTGCGGCCTGCCCGCGTAGCCCGGCCGCCGAACGCGCGGAGAGGAGCACCGGCACGAGGTACTCGGCCGGCTCCGGCGTCACGACCGCGGCCGGTTCCGGACCTTCTTCGAGGACGACGTGCGCGTTGGTGCCGCCGATGCCGAACGAGGACACGCCCGCGCGGCGCGGGTGGCCGTGGCGCTTCCAGTCGCGGGCCTCGGTCAGCAGCTCCACCGCGCCGGCCGACCAGTCCACGTGGGACGACGGCCGGTCGACGTGCAGCGTCCGGGGCAGCACGCCGTGCCGCATGGCCATGACCATCTTGATCACGCCCGCGACACCCGCCGCGGCCTGCGTGTGCCCGAGGTTCGACTTCACCGACCCCAGCCACAGGGGCTGCTCGCGCTCCTGGCCGTAGGTGGCGAGCAGCGCCTCGGCCTCGATCGGGTCGCCGAGGGTCGTGCCGGTGCCGTGCGCCTCCACCGCGTCGACGTCCGAAGTGGACAGTCCGGCGGCGGCCAGTGCCTTGCGGATCACGCGCTGCTGGGACGGGCCGTTCGGGGCGGTCAGGCCGTTGGACGCGCCGTCGGAGTTGACCGCGGACCCGCGGACCACGGCCAGCACCTGGTGGCCCTTCCGCCGGGCCTCGGACAGCCGCTCGACCAGGAGCAGCCCGACGCCCTCGGACCAGCCGGTGCCGTCCGCGGCGTCGGCGAACGCCTTGCACCGGCCGTCGGGGGCCAGGCCGCGCTGCCGCGAGAACTCGACGAACGTCTCGACCGTGCCCATCACCATCACGCCGCCGGCCAGGGCCATCGAGCACTCGCCGCGCTGCAGCGCCTGCACCGCCATGTGCAGCGCCACCAGCGAAGACGAGCAGGCCGTGTCGACCGTGACGGCCGGGCCTTCCATGCCGAAGTGGTAGGCGACGCGACCGGAGAGGACGCTGGCCGAGCCGCCGGTGAGCCGGAAGCCCTCGACGCCGGCGGCGCGGTGCATCCGCACGCTGTAGTCGTGGCTGTTGACGCCGGCGAAGACGCCGACGTCCTGCCCGGCCAGGGTGGCCGGGTCGATCGCGGCCCGCTCGAACAGCTCCCAGGACGTCTCCAGCAGCAGCCGCTGCTGCGGGTCCATGGCGAGGGCCTCGTTCGGCGAGATGCCGAAGAAGGCGGCGTCGAACCCGGCCGCGTCGTCGAGGAAGGCGCCGTGGCGGACGTACGTGGTGCCCTCGTGGTCGGGGTCCTCGTGGTAGACGCGGTCGGTGTCCCAGCCGCGGTCGGTGGGGAACTCGGTGACCGCGTCGACCTCGTCGGCCACCAGCCGCCACAGGTCTTCCGGGCTGTGCACGCCGCCGGGGAAGCGGCACGCCATGGCCACGATGGCGATCGGCTCGTCGGCCGCCGCGGCGGTCCCGATCTCGGCCGGCCGCGGTGCGCTGTCGCCGAGGAGCTTGGTCCGCAGGTGTTCCGCGAGCGCCGGCGGCTTCGGGTAGTCGAAGATCATCGCCGGGGACAGCGTGAGCCCGGTCGCGGCCGCGAGGCGGTTCCGGAGTTCCACCGCGGTCAGCGAGTCGAAGCCGGCGTCCTTGAACGTCCGTCCCGTGTGGACGGACTCGACGCCGGCGTGGCCGAGCACCTCGGCGGCGTGCCGCCGGACGAGGTCGAGCAGGGTTGCGGCCTGCTCGGTCTCGCCCAGCCCGGCCAGGCGCTCGGTCAGCGACGCGGTCCGGGCGGCCGTCCGGCGCGGCAGCGGCGCCAGGCCACGCAGCAGCGGCGGGACCGGGCCGCCGGACTTCGCCGTCGCCCGCAGCGCGGCGACGTCGAACTTGGCCGCCACCAGCGCGCCACCGGTGCCGACGGCGGCGTCCAGCAGGGCCATGCCCTCGTCCGCGGGCAGGCCGGACATGCCGATCCGCTGGTTGCGCCGCAGGTCGGCGGCCCCCAGGTGTTCGGTCATCCCGCTGACCGTCGCCCAGTAGCCCCAGGCGATGGACACGGCCGGCAGACCGAAGCTGTTCCGCCGGCGTGCCAGCGCATCCAGCTCGGCGTTGGCCGCCGCGTACCCGCCCTGGCCGGGGTTGCCGAGCACGCCCGCCGCCGAGGAGAAGAGCACGAACGCGGCCAGGTCGGCGTCCCGGGTGAGCTCGTCCAGCAGCCGGGCGGCTTCGACCTTCGGCCGCCGCACAGCGCCGATCCGGTCCGGGGTCAGCTCGGTGATGACGCCGTCGGCGAGGACGCCGGCGGTGTGGATCACGGCGGTGAGCGGGTGCTCGGCCGGAATCGCCCGCAGCACGGCTTCGAGCTGCGCCCGGTCGGCCACGTCGCCGGCGGCGACGGTGACGAAGGCGCCCAGCGCGGTCAGCTCTTCCTGCAGTTCGGGAGCTTCCCCGCGCCGGCTGACCAGCACCAGGTGCCGGACGCCGTGGGTGGTGACGAGGTGCCGGGCGGTCAGCGCGCCGAGCGTGCCGGTGCCGCCGGTGATCAGCACGGTCCCCTCGGGGTCGAGCGGCCGCGCGTCCCGCTCGGGCGCGACCCGGGCCAGCCGGGGCACCGACGCGACGCCGTCCCGCACCCTGACCTGCGGTTCCCCGCTCGCCACGACGGCGGGCAGCACGGCGTGGTCGTCGAGGTCGGCCAACACGATCCGGCCCGGGTGCTCGGACTGCGCCGAGCGCACCAGGCCCCAGATCGCGGCCGCTTCGGGTTCGGCGCAGTCCCCGGTGACCACGGCCAGCCGGGTCTCCGCGGGATCGGCCAGCCAGGCCTGGAGCGCCGCCAGCGTCTCCTCGACCGACGTGGCCTCGTAAGTCAGGAAGCCGGCATCGGTGGCGGCGGGCAGCGGGATTTCCGGCCAGCCGACGCGGAAGAGCGCGTCGGTGGTCCCCGGTTCGGCGGCGAACGGCGTGCCGCGCACGGATTCGACGGTCAGCACGGGCTGCCCGGCCGGGTCGGTCAGCCGCAGGCCGGTCGCCGTCGGTGTCACGGTCACGGCCGTGGCCCCGGCGGCCAGCAGGGACACCCCGGTCCAGGTGGACGCGAGCAGGTCGTCGCCGACGACCGTGCGGACGGCGGCGTCCAGCAGCGCGGGGTGGATCCCGTACCGGTCCGCGTCCCGCAGGCCGGCCACGGTGACGTCGGTGGCGTCTCCCGCCGCCGGCGGGCCGGCCGCCTCGGCGGCGGCGGGAGGGGCCAGGGTGCCGTGGGCGTGCCGCGTCCACGGTTCGTCCGCCTCGCGGGAGAAGACCTCGATCGGCCGCCGCCCCCGCTCGCCGGGTTCGCCGGCGAGCAGCTGGACGTCCCGGCCACCGCGGGCCGGCAGCACCACGGGCGCGTCGATGGTCAGTTCGGCGAGGACGGGGGTCGCGGCCAGGTCGCCGAGCCGGATGGCCGCCTCGACCAGCGCCGCGTTCGGGACCAGGCCGGCCGCCGCCCAGGGCTGCGTCCGGCGCGTCCACCGGGCCACGGCCGTGAGGCGGTCCGCACCGGGCGTGCTGACGATCGTGCCCAGCAGCGGGTCGCCGGCCGGCGCCGGTTCGGCCGGCTCGAGCCAGTAGTGCCGGTGGTCGAAGGCGTAGGTCGGCAGGTCGACCCAGCCACCGGCGGGCGCGAGCGGAGTCCAGTCCACGTCGACGCCGGCGGCGAACAGCTCGCCCATCGACGTCAGCAGCCGGCGCAGGCCACCGTCGTCCCGCCGCAGCGTCCCGGCGACGACGACGTCCCCGGTCAGCTCGCTCAGCGGCTGCACCGTCACCGGGTGCGCGCTGACCTCGACGAACACCGTGTGGCCCTGCTCGATCAGGGTGCTCGCGGCCGCGCCGAACCGGACCTGGTTGCGCAGGTTGCGGTACCAGTAGCCGCCGTCCAGCACGCCGGCGTCCCGCACCCATTCGCTCGTGACGGTCGAGTAGAACGGCGCTGTCGGCGCCTGCGCGCGGATTCCGGCCAGGGTCCCGGCGAGGGTGTCGCGGATGTCTTCGACGTGCCGGGTGTGGGACGCGTAGTCCACCGCCACCCGCCGCACGCGGATTCCTTCACCGGACAGGGTTTCCAAGGTCGCGTCGAGGGCGTCGGCGTCCCCGGCGATCACCACGGACGCCGGGCCGTTGACCGCGGCCACCTCGACCCCGTCCGCCAGCCACGAGCGCACGTCGTCCTCGCCCAGTGCGACCGACGCCATCCCGCCGCGGCCGGACAGTTCCGCCGCGATGGCCTGGCTGCGCAGGGCAACCACCTTCGCCGCGTCTTCCAGCGACAGCGCACCCGACACGCACGCGGCGGCGATCTCGCCCTGCGAGTGGCCGACGACGGCGTCCGGGCGCACGCCCACGGACTCCCACACCGCGGCCAGCCCCACCATCACCGCGAAACAGGCGGGCTGCAGCACGTCGACCCGGTCCAGGTCACCCTCGCCGCGCAGCACGTCGATGAGCGACCAGTCGATCCACGGTTCCAGCGCGGCCGCGCACTCGGCGATCCGCGCGGCGAACACCGGGGAGTCGTCCAGCAGTTCGCGGCCCATCCCGGCCCACTGCGTCCCCTGCCCGGGGAACACCCACACGACCTTGCCCGGCGTCGCCGGACCGGCCGGGTTCAGCGCCCGCAGCCCGGCCACGGCTTCCGCACGCGAACCGGCCACGACGACCGCGCGTTCGTCCAGCACCGCACGACGCGCCACCAGCGCCCCGGCCACCTCGGTCAGCGAGACATCGCCTTCGAGGAAGGCCGCCAGCCGCCCGGCCTGCCCGGACAGCGCTTCCCTGCTCCGCGCCGACACCACCAGCGGCACCACCGCGGCGTCCGGCGCAGCCACCGGCTCTCGGGCGGGTGCTTCCTCGATGATCAGGTGCGCGTTGGTCCCGCTGACCCCGAAGGACGAAACGCCGGCCCGGCGCGGCCGTCCGGTCCGCGGCCACTCGCGGGCTTCCGTCAGCAGTTCCACGGCGCCGGCGGACCAGTCCACCTCTTGTGTCGGTTTGTCGACGTGCAGCGTCGGCGGCAGCACCTCGTGCCGCAGGGCCTGCACCATCTTGATGACCCCGGCGACGCCGGCGGCCGCCTGCGCGTGGCCGATGTTCGACTTCAGCGAGCCGAGCCACAGCGGCGTCTCCCGCTCCTGGCCGTAGGTCGCCACCAACGCCTGCGCCTCGATCGGGTCACCGAGGGTCGTCCCGGTCCCGTGCGCCTCGACGGCGTCCACCTCGGACGGGGCCAGCCCGGCCGCGGCCAGCGCGCGGCGGATGACCCGCTGCTGCGACAGGCCGTTCGGGGCGGTGAGCCCGTTGGACGCGCCGTCGGAGTTGACCGCACTGCCGCGCAGCACGGCCAGCACCCGGTGACCACGCTCGCGCGCCACCGACAGCCGCTCCAGCGCGACCACGCCGACACCCTCGGACCAGCCGGTGCCGTCGGCGGCCGCCGCGAACGCCTTGCACCGGCCGTCGGGGGCCAGCGCCCGCTGGCGGGAGAACTCCACGAACGAAACCGGCGTCGCCATCACCGTGACCCCGCCGGCCAGGGCCATCGAGCACTCGCCCTGCCGCAGGGCCTGCGCGGCCAGGTGCATCGCGACCAGCGACGACGAACACGCCGTGTCGACGGTGACCGCCGGGCCTTCCAGCCCGAGCACGTACGACACGCGCCCGGACGCGACGCTCGACGCCACGCCGGTGGTGACGAAACCCTCCAGCTCCGGGGCGGCCGCGCCGGCCCCGTAGCCCTGGTTCATCAGGCCGGAGAACACGCCGGTGTCGGTGCCCTTCAACGTGATCGGGTCGACCCCGGCGTTTTCCAGGGCCTCCCACGACGTCTCCAGCAGGAGCCGCTGCTGCGGGTCCATCGCGACGGCTTCCCGCGGCGAGATCCCGAAGAACCCCGCGTCGAAGTTCCCGGCGTCGTGCAGGAACCCGCCTTGGCCGACGTAGGACGTCCCGGCGCGTTCCCGGTCGGGGTCGATCAGGTTGTCCAGGTCCCAGCCGCGGTCGCCGGGGAAGCCGGAAACGGCGTCCACGCCGTCGGCCACCAGCCGCCACAGGTCTTCCGGCGAAGCGACCCCGCCCGGCAACCGGCAGGCCATCCCGACGATCGCGATCGGCTCGTCCGGGTCGGCCGCCACCACCGGCTCGGCGACGGCCTGCGTCAGCCCGAGCAGCTCGGCCCGGACGCGGGCGGCCAGCGCCGACGGCGTCGGGTGGTCGAAGACGGCGCTCGCGGGCAGCCAGAGCCCGGTGTGCTCGGTCAGCCGGTTGCGCAGCTCGACGACGGCCAGCGAGGTGAAGCCCAGCTCGCGGAACGCGCGTCCGGCCGGGACGGGTTGCCCCAGCACGTCGGCGGCCTGGGTGCGGACGAGCTCTTCCAGAAGTTCACGCTGCCCGCGTTCGTCCAAACCGGACAGGCGCGCCCGCAGCGCCGCCGCGACGGCCTCGTCGGCCTGCCGCGCCTCCTCCGCGTGTTCGGCCGCGACGTACCGCAGCTCGCCGGGCTCGCCGGCCAGGAGGCCCCGCCGGATCTTGCCCGACGCGGTCCGCGGGAGGTGGGCGACCTCGATGATCCGCTCCGGCACCTTGTACGCGGAAAGCTGTTCGCGGCACTTTTCGATCAGCGCCGCGGGATCGAACCCGGCCGGCGCGGGGATGACGTACGCGACCGGCACCTCGCCGAGCGAGTCGTGCGGGGCACCGGCGACCGCCGCGTCGGCGACGCCGTCGGCCGTGCGCAGGACCGCCTCGATCTCGCCGGGGTGGATGTTGGCCCCGCCCCGGATGATGAGCTCCTTGATCCGGCCGCAGATGGTGAAGTACCCGGCGTCGTCGCGGCGGGCCAGGTCGCCGGTCCGGAACCAGCCGTCCCGCATCGCCGCGGCCGTCGCCTCGGGGCTGTTGTGGTAGCCGACCATCACGTTCGGCCCCTTGACCCAGACCTCGCCCTCCTGGCCGGCGGGAACCTCTATCCCGGTGTCGGGGTCGACGACGCGCACCCCGACGCCCGGCACCGGCCGGCCGCAGGACCCGTCGACGCGGGCGCCGTCCGGCGGGTTCATCGTGATGGCGCCGCAGGTTTCGGTGCTGCCGTAGGCGTCGATCAGCGGAACGCCGAAGGTCTCCTCGAACTCGCTGCGCAGCCCGGCGCCGAGGACCGCGCCCCCGGCCAGGCCGATCCGCAGGCCCGGCGCGGTGAACCCGCGCTGCCGGGCGGCCCGCACCAGGTGGTGGTAGGTGGTGGGCACGCCGGCCAGGAACGTCGAGTCCTCCGCGCGGAGCAGCCGGATGACGTCGTCGGCGGAACTGCCGTCCGCGATCCGCACGGTGGCGCCGACCACGGTCGCCGACAGCACGCAGGCGATGTGGGACAGGCTGTGGAACAGCGGGAGCGGCCAGAGCACCCGGTCCGCGTCGGACAGTCCGGGGAACGGGACGTAGCAGGAAGCGACGGACCAGAGGCAGTTGCGCTGGGTCGACAGGACGCCCTTGGGCCGGCCGGTCGTCCCGGACGTGTAGAACATCCAGGCCGGCTCGTCGAGCCCGAGGTCGTCCGGCGCGGGCTCGGCCGGTTCGCTGACGGCGAGCTCGTCGTAGGCGTGGGCGCCCGCCGGGACGTCGTCGCCCGTCACGAGCAGCCGGACGTCCGGCGCGAACTCCAGCCGCGCCACCTGCGTCGCGTCGGTGATGACGGCGACCGCCCCGCTGTCGGCCAGCGGGTACTCCAGCTCGGCCGTCGCCGCGCCGGGGTTGAGCGGCACGCCGATGGCGCCCGCGCGCAGCACCGCGAAGTAACTCTCCACAGTGGACACGCGGTTGCCGAGGCAGATCGCCACCCGGTCGCCGTGCCGGACGCCCAAAGCGGCCAAGTGCCCGGCGAGCCGGCGCGTCCGCGCCTCGAGCTCGCCGTAGCTGACCGCCCGGTGGTCGTCGGCGAAGGCGACCTTGCCGGCATGACGGGTCGCGTTCTCCAGGAGTGCGACGTGAAGTGGCTTGATGAGATCGGTGCGCACCGTGCCGCAGATCCTTTCGGACGTTCGGAGGGGAAGAACGCTCACCAGGAAAGCGGGAGCTTCTCCACCGAGAAGACGGAACCCTTCAGCCGCAGCGGAACCTCGTCGGCCGGGACGGCCAGGCGGAGGCCGGGGAACGCCCGCAGGAGCGCGGTGAAGCCGGCCCGGAGTTCGATGCGGGCGAGGTTCTGGCCGAGGCACTGGTGGATGCCGAACCCGAACGCGACGTGCCCGGAGGTGTCGCGCTCGAGGTCCAGCTCCGCGGGACAGCCGAACTTGGCCGGGTCCCGGTTGGCGGCGGGCAGCGACACCGTGACCGTGTCGCCCTCCTTGATCAACTCGCCGTCGAGCTTCAGGTCCTCCAGCGCGGTGCGGTAGGTGTGGTACTGGTTGACGGTGATGTAGCGCAGGAGTTCCTCGATCGCGGCGTCGAGCTTCGCCGGCTCCGCGCGCAGCTTCGCCAGCTGGTCCGGGTGGTGCAGCAGCGCGAAGGTGCCGACGGACAGCGCACCTTCCGTGGTCTCGTAGCCCGCGAACAGCAGCAGGGTGACGATGTTGCGCAGCTCTTCCAGGGTCAGGTCCTCGTTGACGAGGGAGCTGATGAGGTCGTCCTGCGGCTCCTGACGCCGCCGCTCGATGACCTCGTCGAAGAAGGCCTGCGCCTGCCCGTACGCTTCCGCCGCCTCCGCCGGGTCCGCTTCCGCGTCGTGCAGGAGCGTCACCGCGGGCACGTACCGGTCGCGTTCGGCGTAGGGCAGCCCGACCAGCTCGCCCAGCATCCGCAGGACGAGCGGCTTGGCGAAGTCGGCCACCAGGTCCGCCGGCGCCCCGTGCGCGCGCATGACCTCGATCTGCTCGGCGGCCACGGCTTCGACGCGCGGGATGAGCCGGCTCGTGCGGCGGACGGTGAACTCACCGGTCAGCAGCTTGCGGTACCGGGTGTGCTCCGGGGGGTCCATGTGGATGAACATCCCGGGGATCAGCGGGTGGGTCGGGATGACCTGGCCCTGGTGCGTCACCGGGAAGTGGCCGACCTCGCAGCTGTGGCTGAACCGCGGGTCGCTGAGCACTTCGCGCACCAGCTCGTAGCTGGAAACGATCCAGCCGACGTGCCCGTCCGGATAAACCATCTTCGCGAGCGGCCGTTCTTCGCGGAGGGTGTCGAATATCGCGGGCGGATCGAACTTGTCGATTCGCGCCCACGGCTCCTCGAAGGAAATTGCGTCGGTCATGGAAACCTTTCCGGGAGGGATTCGGGCGCTATTCGGCGATCTTCGTGCGGTGCGACCACCGGAAGACCGCGATGTCGCCGGCCTCGAACTCCCCGCCGTGCACAAAGTGTTCGTAGCCGGCCCCGTGGCGGATCTTGAGCGTGCGGTCCAGCGCGGACGCCAGTACGCTGCGTTCCGTCGCCGCCAGTTCGGCCGGTCCACCGCTCAACGCGATTTTCACCTGCGTAACACTCATCGCGGCCTCCACCTGTTCGCCGGTTTTCCGAGCACAGACCGGTCTCTTCATTCTCGATTCAGGCTAGGCGAGCCACTCCTAGGCGGCATCCCTCACTCTGGTAGAGCAGTCCGGGCCACTCCGCGGGCGCACGAAAACGGGGACTTCCTTCCCTGGAAAGGAAAGAAGCCCCCGTGGAGCCGTATTCAGGCCAGGTCGACGGGCTGCCCGGTCTGCGCCGATTCGTAGGCCGCCTGGACGATCCGGAACGTCCGCAGCGCAGCCTCGCCGTCCGGCCCCGGTGTGTCCCCTTCGCTCAGGAAGTCCCTCAGCAGCAGGGAAACCAGATCCTCCCCACCGAAGGGGCCGACGCCGTCGAGCAGCTTCGGGCCGGCGTCGTACTGCACGCTCGCCTTGTCCCCGATGAAGGTGACGGCAGGCCGGTCTGTCCCAGCCGGGTCCCGGCGGAGGTCGAACGAAGCGACCTTCCCGCTCCGGTACCGGACGGTGAGCACCGACGCGCTTTCCGCGCCGTGTCCATTGAGGACGGTGTTGGTCTGTGCGTACACCTGCTGCGCGGGCTCGCCGCCGAGGACGGCGTCCGCCAGGTCGAGCAGGTGGGGCGCGGCGGCACCCAGCACCCCGCCGTCCGCATTCGTGGCCAGCGAGCCGAGGATCGTCGTCAGTTCCCCGATGCCGCCGTCCGCGATTCCCCTGCGCACCACGGTGAACGCCTCGCCGTGGCAGGCCGGGGACGCGAAGGTGAGCCGGTCGCCGCCGGCGTCAACGATGGCTTTCAGGTCGGCTTCTTTGGCCGCCGACGGGTATTCGCACAGCACCCGGGCGCCCGCCTCGGCCGCCCGCAGAACCGGCTCGAACGCGTCCCAGCCCGCCGTGGCAATGACTTCGACGTTCCGCAGGCCCTCGGCGTAGACCTCGGGCGCGGACGACAGGATGGCGACCTTCACGCTGCTCCCTCCACGGGCAGTTCGACGGCCCGCCCGGTCCACGCGGACTCGGCGGCGGCCTGGGTGATCCGGACCGCGGCCAGCGCGTCCTTCGCCCCGATCCGCGGCTCGGGACCACCGGCGAACGCGGTGGCGAACTCCCGCATCTCGGTGGCGAACACGGACGGCCCGTAGTAGCCGAAGTTCGTGGTTTCGCCGTCGACGACCCGGACCTCCTGCGGCCACTCGGA
Organism: Amycolatopsis sp. CA-128772; assembly: GCF_002904295.1. Lineage (GTDB taxonomy): Bacteria > Actinomycetota > Actinomycetes > Mycobacteriales > Pseudonocardiaceae > Amycolatopsis. The sequence goes on along the minus strand of NZ_PPHG01000048.1, from coordinate 5,955 downwards.
GTCGTAGCTGACGGCCCCGCCGGTCCCGGAGACGTGGAACGTCACCCGCACGGGCGGCTTCGGGGTGGCGGTCCACCGGCTCACGACCTGGCTGATGGCCCCGCCGGCGTGGGTCAGCACGACGGTCCCGGTGGCGACGGCGCCTTCCGGCGCGGGCGTGGCGATGTCCCCTTGGTAGCAGGCGTGCACCCGGACGACGTCCCCGAAGACCCAGTGGGCGAGATCGGCGCCGTGCAGCAGCTGATCGGTGAGGATGCCCCCCGAGCGCGCGGAGGCGGTCCCGGTCCAGGGCCGCGGGTGGTAGGCGGAGAAGGAGAACCGCCCGAGAGCGACGTCCCCCAGCTGCCCGCTCGCGACGAGTTCGTGCAGCCGCGCGTAGGGCTCGGCGAACCGCACGTCGTGGGCGGGGTAGAGGCGCACCCCGGCCCGTTCGGCGGCGGCCACGATCTCGGCGGCCTCGGCGGCGTCCGCGGTCAGCGGCTTCTCGCAGACGACCCCGACCCCGGCGGCGATGGCGGCCATGGCGATCTCGTGGTGGCTGCCGGTCGGTGTGCAGATGTCGACGGCGTCGGCGCCGTCCAGCGCCTCGGCCAGCGAGCCTGCCGCCGTGACCCCGAACTCCTCCGCCAGGCCGGCGGCCCGGCCGTCGTCGGAGTGCACCCGCACGGTGGCCCCGGCGCCGAGCCAGGCTTCCAGGTGCAGCCGGGCAATCAGCCCCGCACCGATCAGAGCCACCTTGAGCATGGTTTCCTCACCGACGTCGTCGCGTACCGGGCCTGTCCAGACTCACCTACGCCGCCCGGTGGGAGCCATTACCAACGTGGGTAGTCCGGGCCTGCCGGAGTGGTCCGCATGTGCGAGTACTGCGAACTCGACGCCAACGACTTCCCCGAGCTTCCTCCTGTGCGCCTGCCTTCTGCGGCCGAGGGACTGGCCGCCGCCGAGCGCAGCGCAGCCCTGGCCGGTCTGCGGCGCTACGTGGCGGAACTGGACGGCGTCGCCGAACGGGGGCTCGGCCTGCTTCCTCGATGAGCCGAAGCGTGCGGGCTGGTGCTGGCCAAGCTCGCCGAGCTGACCGGCCGCCCCGGACCCGACCCGACGCTCGTGCGCTTGACTCCCCTCGCTTTGCGGGCGCTGAACCGGATGCTCCGCGCCGAGGGTGCCGACGCACCGATCCTCGGCGAACTCGCCACCGCCCCACTCGATGTTCTCTGCGCGCAGGCCATCCGGGCGAACGGCGGCATCGCCGGTGCGCTCACCGCGGCCTGGCTGGTAGAGCGCGACGAGACAGCGGCCGAAACGCTGACCGCCGAAGAAATGTGCCTGGGCATGACCGATCACCTCGCGGCGATGGACGAACTCGGGGCGCGGCGGACCATCCGGTCCGGCTTCACCTGGTCGACGTGATCGCCCAGGAGCACCCGGACCACAAGCTCGCCAAGCACGCCCGCAAAGCACGCTTCGCCCTCCGCAGGAACTGAGCCGTCAGCCGAGCTCGCGCTGCTGCTCTTCCAGCTTGGCGACCAGGACGCCGTCGGAACCGCCGACCGTGGTCACGAACCGGCCGTCCGCCGAAAGATGGCTGAGCCACCGGCCCTGCTCGGTGTCCACGAAGGTGACCGGCTCGCCGCGCCGGTGGCCGCGGTGGTCCCGGACGCCGACCGACAGCTGCCCGCCCGCGTACCGGGCCTGGGCGAAGATCGCCGCGACGCGGGCCGCTTGGCCGTGGGGTTCGCCGGTGGTCAGGTCGGTGACCGGGACCGAATAGGAGACCGACCGGGCGGGCGGGTGCTCGGGCAGTTCGCGGGCCACGATCGTGGCGAGGGCTTCGAGCCGTGCCGGGCTCAGCAGAAGCCGGCTTTCACGCGGGAGGTAGCACGCGAACGCGCCGGACCGCTTCCCGGCGGCGGCGTGCAGCCGGTAGGTCAGCTCTTCGGTCTGCACGTACGCGGACACCTCGGCTGGTGCCCGGCAGAGGAGCCGCAGGCTGTCTTCGAGGTCCTCCCCGGGCTCGTCCCGGTCGAGGAGGCCTTCCGCGGCCAGCTCCTCGCGGGCGGCCTCCGCGCGTTCGGCCTCCGCCTCCGCGCTGCGCCACACCGGTTCGGGCGCGAGGACGGCGGGCAGCACGAGCCCCAGCCGCTCGGCCGCCCAGTGCACGCTCCGCGCGTTGAGGACGGCTTCGTGCCGAACGGGCATCAGGCGCCGATGGTCGGAGGCACCGGCTTCATCCCGTCGGGGAAGCCGCCGAACAGCTCGTCGGGGTCGGGCTCCTGGAGGATGTCCAGCCGCTTGTGCTCCTTGTCCTCTTCCTTCTCGCCCCGGCCCAGCGGCCCGCCCAGGCCACCGGCGCCGGGTTTGCCGGCAGCTCCGGTCACGCCGGCGCGCGACATTCCCGGTTCACCGAACCGCCCGGTACCGCTGCGGCCGCCGGGCTCACCGACCCCGCTGCGTGGGCTTCCCGGACCCGTGCCGGTGCGTCCGCCGCCGGGCTCACCGACGCCACCGCGGGGGCTCCCCGGGCCCGTGCCGGTGCGTCCGCCGCCGGGCTCACCGCCGCCACCGCGGGGGCTCCCCGGGCCCGTGCCGGTGCGTCCGCCGCCGGGCTCACCGCCGCTGCCGACGCGACCGGGACCGCCTGTGCCCGGCCCGCCCGTACCCGGCAGTCCGGGCACACCGGTGCCGAGCCGGGCGTTGATGTCGCCGGAGCCCCCGTCCCGGCCGAAGCCGCCGCCGGGGAGGCTCGGATAGCCCGGCCGATTCGGGCTGTCGCCGGTGCTCGCGACCGGCGACAGTCCCGAGGTGTGCGTCGTGTCGTTCTGACCGGGCCCGGTGGACCCGGTCGTGGTGTGCGGATCGGTCGCGCCGGGGCGCTGCTGCTGCCAGGAGATGTCCTGACCGGGGATCGGGGTCTCCCGGTGGTCGACCGGCTGGACCTGGCGCGTGCCGGCGGTCCGGTCGTCGTGCCCGCCGGGTGGCGTGACCGCGGGCGGCTTCCCGGCGTGCTCGATGTCGGCGCCGCCGGCCGGGAGGGTGAGGTCTCCGTAGTCGCTGGGCAGGCCCGCGGTGTTGTCGCCGCTCTGCCCGAAGTACGTGCCGTAGTGCTGGACGACCTCCTGAGCCTTGGCGTTCCAGCCGGCGATTTCTTCGTCCTTGTTCGTGAGCATCGGCAGGTGACGGCTGAGGAAGTCTTCACCCGGCTGCGGACCGGGGCCGTCCCCGACCTTGTTCTTCAGGTCGGCGTAGTCACTGCCCTGCGTGACGAGCGCCTCGCGCGCCGCGCTCAGGTGCACCGCGCTGACTTCGGACGCGGCGAGCAGCGGCCCCGCCCCGGCCTGGGCCTGGCCCGCGGCGTTGCCGGTCCAGGCCTCGCTCATGGCGGACTGGAGGCGGGCCATCATGTCCCGGGCTTCGACGTGCTTGGCGGCCATCTCCTCAGCGGTCCGGCTCGACTCGAAGAGGCTGCCGGGGCCATCGCCCGATTTGAGGAAGTCGACGACCTGCTGCGCGGTGTATTCGGTCATCACGCACCGGCCTTCATGGTCGAAACGGCCATCTCGCCGACCTTCTGCAAGGTCGGGCAGGGATCGCCGTTGATCTGGGAGTCCGGACTCACCGATATCTGAACGCTGTAGACAAGGTCGTCTCGCAGGCCGACCATCAACTGACACGTGTTTTTCGGCGGGTTATCGTCATCCACCAGCACGCCGGGATACCCCGATACGTCGGCAATAGCCTTGAAGTAGGACCATTCCCCCTGCTTCTGCAGCTTATAGATATTGGCGAGATTGCTGCCACTGGTCAACAATTTGGAGTCCAGTCTGAATCCAACCTCGTCAAACGCGTTCCAGTCACAACCCGGACCCAGGTTGCTCGGATCGGGCTCCGGTGAAATCGTAATGCGCAGTTGGGCGAGCTGGTCTTTTGTGAGTGCGGCACACGGGTCCTGCTCGTACCGCGCAGTGTCGAGCGGTTGCACCACCTTCGGAACATCCGGATCGCCTCCCGGAGCAGGCACCGAGGTAAGCGTGCTCGTCGACGGCGTTGCGTGGCCGGTCACCCCACTCGAGCAACCTGTCAACAGAACCGCCACCGACAGCACCATGGTCAGCTCGCGCCGCTTCATAGATCAGTCCCCATGACGTTGAACGAGTCGGCCGACGATTCATCATCCCGCCGGTATCTATCGATCATTTTCTCGAGCGATAGCACATACTGCGATGCATATTCCCACTGCCGCTTGATGCTGTTTCGATACAGCTCGGCGTGAGTCTTCGCCGCGGTGTTGTTTACCCTACTGGCTTCATCGTCGGCCGGCGACCTCACCGCCCGGAGTTCTTCACCGCTCGCCCGGAGGTTGCCGAGGGTGTCGCGGAGGTCCTTCCACTGGGGCAGCAGGGTCTGCATCTGCTCCACGTCCAGCCTGAACCCGCCACCCGAACCGCCTCCCTCGTCGGCTTGGCGCAGCCGTTCCTGGAGCACGATCATGTCCCGGGCGTGGGCGCCCTTCACCGACGGGTCGTCCACCGGGACCCGGTAGCCCGCCGACCCCGTCACCTCTCGCGCGAAATCAGGCATTGCAGAACTTCCTCCCCGAAGTCCCCGTGAGTGCCTGCACACTCTGCGTCAACAGGTCAACTTATCAGACGACGCGGAGTGAGTCAGTCGTTCCGGCGAGTTCAATCGTTCACCCGGACGGTGGCCAGGAGCCGGTCCCGCTGCCCGGCCAGGAGCGTGCCGAGCAGGAACGCCACCACCACTCCGTCGGGGGCGTGGACGGGGTAGCCGCGCAGGTCCAGCTCCGCCGGCGTCGCCATCGGGCCGGCCGGGACGCAGGCGTCCTCGACGACGAAGACCGTCGTGCCGCGGCCGGTCGGGAGGCCGTGCGGGACTCCGCCGATCGCCATCGACCGCGCGCCGGACAGCCTCGGCGGCAGGCCCTCATCCAGGACCTTCCGCAGCGTGGCGTCCACGTCGAGGGTGTCCGGTACCAGCCCGGTGCCGAACAGCCCCTCGGGACGGTCGACGTTCGCGCACCGGCTCCCGCCGTAGCTCTCCAGCTCGAATGCGTGGCATCCCCGAGCCCAGCTGCGCACGCCGCGGCGGGCTGGTCCGCCATCAGCTCCGCGAAGCGAGGGTGGCGCTGGAGGTCGCCATCGCCGCCTACGCGCAGGCCGAGGAAACCCTCCGATTCGCGAGCTGACCTACTTCGACGGCGAAGGCGCAGGCGAAGGCGCCGCCGGAACCTTGGGCGCGTTGTACGTGTCCATGTCGGTGATCTTCCACTTGTCGCCCTGCAGCTGGGCGTTCAGGTGGAGCTGGGCCGTCCCCGCGGTCGTCTTCTTAGTGTCCGTGCGGGTCGACGTCTGGTCGACGAACACCATCACCTTCGCCAGGTCGCCGTTCAGCATGATCACCGCCGCGCGCGTCACCTTGCACGTCACGATCATCTTCTGCTGCGGGGCCAGCCGCTTCACCTCGCCCATCAGCGAGTTGTACTTGTTCTTGACGTCGTCGTTGGCCAGCAGGTCGTTCGCCGCGTCCTCGGTCTTCTTGATGTTGTTGTAGTCGTAGGAGAACAGCGCCTCGGCCGCCTTCGACACCGCGTCCTTGACCTGGGCCGTCTTCGCGACGTCCAGCAGCGCCGTGTTGCTCGTCGCCGAGGAGATCTCCTGCTCCTTGGCGTGGAACCAGTACGCCAGCCCGCCCAGGATCAGCGCCACCAGCACCAGCGCGCCCGCCACCAGGTACGGCTTCTGCACCTTCGAACCCGCGGCCTGCTCCGCCGGCTCCGGGTCTTCGACGACCTCGGCTTCCGACGTCGGCTTCGCGATCCCGGTGTCCCGCTGCTTCCGCCGCGGCGCCGGCCGCGCCGGAGCCTCCCCGGTGAGCGCGTCGACCTGCGGTTCCTCGGTCCCGACGGCCGCGAACACCTGGGTGTCCTCCGCCGGCGCGGTG
>NZ_PPHG01000047.1 GCF_002904295.1 Amycolatopsis sp. CA-128772 | reverse complement strand
TCCGGACGTTCCGTGACCCGGCGAAAGGGACACCTCGTCCGTGATCCGGCGGATCGGGCCGGTTTCGTCGTCGTCGGGGTCGGGGCGGTCCACCTGCACATCCTGACAGCGGGTTTCCGCCCCCCGCGCGAGGGGCCGCCGACGGCCCGGTTCGTCCCGCCTTCGCCGTGTCGGCCGCTCCGGGCCGCCGATCCCGCCCGGCCGGACCCGGATCTCGCGTGATCAGAACCGCAACTTGCGTGATTGGAGCCGGAACTCGCGTGATTGGAGCCGGAACTCGTGTGATTGGAGCCGGAACTTGCGTGATTGGCGGGGCGACACCGGGTCAGCCGTAGGCCTGGCGGACGTGGACCCGGCGGTAGGCCGACGGCGGGGTGTCGAAGTGGTCGAGGAAGGCCTGGCGCAGCGTTTCCGTCGAGCCGAAGCCGCAGCGGCGGGCGATCGTGGCCAGCGGGAGGTCCGTTCCGGACAGCAGGCGCGCGGCCTGCTCGGTGCGGATCGTGCGGACGTAGCGGCCCGGGGTGGTGCCCAGGTGGGCGTCGAACAGGCGGGTCAGCTGGCGGGTGCTCAGGCCCGCCCGGGCCGCCAGGGCCGGGGTGCCGAGGTCGGCGTCGAGGTGTTCGGCGATGTACGCGGTGAGGTCGCGGACCTCGCGGTGCTCCGGCGGCGGCCCGGCCAGGAACAGGCTCACCTGGGCCTGGTTGCCCGGCCGCTGCAGGTAGGTGACCAGGGCGCGGGCCGCCTCGCGGGCCAGCGACGGCCCGTGGTCGGCCTCCACCAGGGACAGCGTCAGGTCCAGGCCGCTCGTCACGCCCGCCGCCGTGTACACGTTGCCGTGCCGGACGTACAGCGGCACCGGGTCCACCGTCACCGACGGGTAGTCCCGCGCCAGGCGGGCCGCGTACCGCCAGTGCGTGGTCGCCCGGCGGCCGTTGAGCAGCCCGGCCGCCGCGAGAACCTCCGCGCCCGTGCACACCGACGCGACCCGGCGGCTGGTCCGGGCGAGCCGCCGGACGTGGGCCAGGACGCGCTCGTCGGCCGCCGCGGCCGTGCTGCCCCAGCCGCCCGCGACGACCAGCGTGTCGAGGTCGCCGGCGACCTGGTCGAGCCGCAGGTGCGGCTGCAGCGTCAGGCCGGAGCCGGTGCGGATGCCGTGGCCGTCGACCGAGGCCAGCTGCAGCTCGTACGGCGGGCGCGCGCCGAGCCGGTTGGCGGCGTCGAACACATCGGCGGGGCAGGCGATGTCCAGCAGCTCCGCGTCGGCGTATCCGACGATCGCAACCCGTCTGGGTGAGCCTGGCATGATCGCACGCTAGCAGCCGGGACCGGCGCTCGGACGTGGTTCGCAGGAATCCGGACATCCGCGCCGCTCGCGTCCCGCGCAAGCGCCACCGTCGACGGCATGACCGATGACCGCAAGACCATCGCCTTCGTCGTGTACCCCGGCCTCACGCCGCTGGACCTCGTGGGCCCGCTGCAGGTGCTGAGCGTCCTCGGGCAGCTGGACCCGCGCTACCGGACCGTCGTCGTCGGCGCCTCGAAGGACACCGTCGGCACGGACACGCCGCTGCGGATCGCGCCCGGCCACACGTTCGACGAGGTGCCGTCCCCGTTCGCGGTGCTGGTGCCCGGCGGCACCGTGCCGACGCTGCGCGCGATGGCGGACGAGCGCCTCCTCGCCTGGCTGCGCGCCGCGGCCCGCAGTGCCGAGCTGATGACGTCGGTGTGCACCGGATCGCTCGTCCTGGGCGCGGCCGGGCTGCTGGACGGCCGGCAGGCGACGACGCACTGGATGTTCCGCGACCTGCTGCCCGGCCTCGGCGCGACACCGGTCGCGCGGCGGTGGGTGGAGGACGGCCCGGTGATCACCGCGGCGGGCGTCTCGGCGGGCATCGACCTCGCGCTGCACCTGGCCGAACGGCTGGCCGGCCGGCAGGTCGCGACGAACATCCAGTTCGCCATCGAATACGACCCCGAGCCGCCGCAGGGGGCCCTGGACTGGGCGAACCAGCCGTACGGCGACCTGAAACCGTTGCGCGAGCACACCTTGCGCAACGGGCTGGCCGAGCACCCGGACCTGCTGGCGAAACTGCTTGCGCACGCGTGAGGACGAACGTCGTCGGCCATCCGGGTGAGCGGGGTTCCGCCGGCGCGCCGGAAGGTTAGATTCAGCTCGCTCGATCAGGTGATCTCGCGGGTGGGGTGTTGTAGCCGTGCGGTTCCAGGTCCTCGGCCCGTTGACGGCCACCGTCGCGCTGCCGTCGGCGGCCCAGCCGCGGCGGCTGCTCGCCGTCCTGCTCGCCCGCGCCGGCCAGTACGTCGGCCGCGACACCCTGGTCGACGAGCTGTGGCCGGACGGCGCGCCGTCGAGCGCCGCGGCGGTCGTGCAGGTCACCGTGTCGAAGCTGCGCAAGACTCTGTCGCCCGGCCTCGGAGCCGCCGAGGCCGGGCAGCGGTTGCGGTCCGGGCCGCGCGGCTACGCGCTGGCCGTCGAGCCGGGGGAGCTCGACGCCGACGACTTCCTGACGCTGCTGTCCTCGGGCGCCGACGACCGCGCGCAGCGCCGCCGGGCGCTCGAACGGGCCCTCGCGTGCTGGCGGGGTGACGCGTTCGCCGACGTCGCGGGCGGTCCGCTGCTGGAGGCGCACAAGCTGTGGCTGGACGACCGGCGCTCGGCCGCGCTGCTGCAGCTGGTCGAGCTGGAGCTCGCCGACGGCGACGGCCGGGCCGTCGTCGAGCGGCTCGACCCGGTGGTCGCGGCCCGGCCCGCCGACGAAGTGTTCGCCGCCCGGCTCGCCGCCGCGCTCGGGGCCGTCGGCCGCCGCGAATCGGCCCTGGAGGTGCTGCGCCGGACCCGGCGGGCGCTGTGGGACGAAGCGGGCGTGTGGCCGGGCGCCGACCTCGTCGCCGTCTACCGCCGGATCGCCGGCACCGAGTGGACGACGCCGGGGCCGCCCGCCCAGCTCCCGCCCGCGGTGCCCGACTTCACCGGCCGCGCGGCCGAACTCGCCGACGTCGCCCGCGGGCTGCGGGGCCCGGCTCCGGTCGTGCTGCACGGCGCCGCCGGGGCCGGCAAGTCCGCGCTGGCGGTGCAGGCCGCCTGGCGGGCCCGCCGCCGGTTCCCCGACGGCCAGCTGACCGCGTCGCTGCGCGCCGGAGACGGCACCCCGGCCGAGCCGGCGGCCGTGCTGACCGGGTTCCTGCGCCGGCTGGGCGCGACCCCGGCGGAACTGGCCGACCGCGCCGGGCTGCCCGGCCTCTGGCGTGGCTACACCGCGGACCGGCGGCTGCTGGTGCTGCTCGAAGACGCCGCGTCCGAGGCCCAGGTGCGGGCCCTGCTGCCCAGCGGCCCCGGCTGCGCCACGCTCGTCACCGCCCGCCGGGAGCTGCCCGGGCTGTGCGGCGCCCGGGCGGTCCCGGTGCCCGGACTGTCCACGGAGGACGCCTGGGCGTTGCTCGCGGCGATCGCCGGAGAGCCGCGGCTGCAGGCGGAACCCGAAGCGGCGCACCGGCTTCTCGGGTCCTGCGCCGGGCTCCCGCTCGCCGTCCGGATCACCGGGGTGAAGCTCGCGGCGCGGCCGGGCCGGCCGGTCGCCGACCTCGCCGCGCGCCTGGCCGACGACCGCCGCCGGCTCGACGAGCTGACCGCCGGCGACCTCAGCGTCCGTGCCGCGGTCACGTCGGCGCTGCGCGGCGCCGAGGTGCCGCTGCTGAGGCTGCTCGCCGCGTTCGGCACCGCCGTCCCGGACTGGTGCGCGGCGGCGCTGCTCGACCGGCCCCTCGACGCCGCCCGCGACCGGCTCGACGACCTGGCCGCCGCCCACCTGCTGGAGCCCGCCGGGCCGCGGTGGGCGGTGCCCCCGTTCGTGCGGCTGGTGCTGGCCGAGGCGCCGGGAGAGGTCGATCCGGCCGCGCTGCGCCGCGCCTGCGAGGCCGCGCTCGCGCACGCCGAACACGCCCGCGGCCGTCCGGCGCCCGGCCTGCCCAAGCCGGATCCGGCGGTCGCCCAGCGGATCGCGGCCGACCCGGCGGGGGAGACCGCCCACCTGGCCGCCGCGGCCCGGCTGGCGGCCGCGCACGGCTGGCACGACCTCACCGAGCGGCTCGCCGACGCCTGCACCGCGCTGGCGGGCACCCCGTGGCTCGGCCACGCCGCCCGCGCCGTCTCGGTGCTGGGGCTGGCCGCGGCCCGCCGCCGCCGTGACCCGCGCGCCGAGGCCGAGAAGCTCTACAACCTCGGTGCGGTGCATTCGCAGCACGGCCACTGGCGCCGGGCGCAGAACTACTTCGTCATGGCCGAACACCGCTACCGCGCGCTGGACGACCCGCGGGGCACCGGCGCGGTGCTGGCCGCGCTCGCCGACGTCCACCTCGACGGCGGCGACCCGCGGGCCGCCGAGGCCGAGCTGCGGGAAGCCATCGGCCTGCTGCGCGCGTGCGGGGACCGCCGCGGCCAGGCGGCCGCGGCGGCCCAGCTGGGGTCGCTGGCCGAAGACGTCGGCGACGTGCGGCGCGCGGTCGAGAGCTTCGAAGTGAGCATGCTGCTCGCCCGGGACTGCGACGACGGCCGCGGGCACGACCAAGCCGCGAAGCGCTACGCCGACGTCCTGCGCCGGCACGGCGGCCACGACCGGGCGGCCGTCCTGCTCACCGGCGCGCTCGGCGGCGCCGTCCGCAACCGCGAGCGGCACTGGGAGGCGCACGTCCTGCGCAGCCTCGGCGACCTGCACACCGACGCCGGTGAACCCACCGAGGGCCAGCACTTCCTGGCGCGGTCGCTGACGCTGTTCGAGCAGATCGGGCACCGGCACGCGGCCGCCTACACCCACCGCAGCCTCGCCGAGGCCCGCCGCCGCGCGGGCGACCCGGCGGGCGCGCGGTGGCACCTGCTCGTCGCGCTGAACGTGTTCCGCGAGCTGCGCGACCGCCGCGGCGCCGGGTACGCCCTGCTCAGCCTCGGGCGGGCGGAGGCGGCCGACGGCGCCGGCGCCGAAGCGGAACGGCTGCTGCGCACCGCGGCCGGGCTGTTCCGGGAGCTCGGGTTCCCGCTGTGGGAGCTGCGGGCCCTGCGCGAACTCAACGCCGTCACCGGCGGTTCCCCGGACCGTGACCGGACTCGTGAAGTCTTGACGAAGATCAGGACCTGACGGCGTCCCCGCCCGGGCCGCGGCGTCCGGAGTTTGGCGAAGTTATGGGCCGCCGGATTTGGCTCACCGCCGTTCGGATCGGCGCAGGAGAGGAAGCAACGCATGCGGGGACAACGGATGCCGGCGCGGGTGGCACTGGGGCTGGCCGCGGCCGCCGCGACGGCGGTGTTCGCCACCATCGGCACCGCGTCGGCGACCGTCGAGGTCACCAAGCTCACCCAGGCGCAGGCCGCGTCGCAGCTGTCCGCGGCCGGGGTGACGCACTCCTCGAGCGGCGGCTGCACCAGCCGCACCAACTCGACGTGCACGTCCTACGAGCAGATCAACCAGAGCACGGTCAGCGGGGTCATCACGCTGAAGCGGGCCAGCGGCTGCGCGATCAACATCACCGGCGGCACCGAGACCGGGCACGCGTCCGGCACCTACAGCCACTGGAACGGCTACAAGGTGGACATCGCGCACAACAGCTGCATCGACGCCTACATCAAGAACAGCTTCGGCTACATCGGCCTGCGCGGCGACGGCTATCCGCAGTGGAAGGCGGGCTCCGGCAACCTCTACTGCGACGAGGGCAACCACTGGGACATCACCTACTACACCTGCGGTTGCTGACCGGCCGGGGCCTGCCGGCACCGAGGGCGGCGGCAGGCCCCGGTTACCGGCCGCGGGGCCTGCCGGCACCGGGGGCGGCGGGCGGGCCCCGGTTACCGGCCGCGACGGCCGGGTACCTCTCCGGGTGGAGGTGGGAACATGACATCCACCGGCACCCCCGCCACCCGGCACCGCACGGCGGTGGCCGGCGCGGCGGCCGGGTTCGTCCTGCTGGCCGGGCTCTACCTCGTGCTGGCCCCGTGGATCACCGGCTTCGGCGGCGCGGGCGTCCTCGCGCTGAGCAACACCCTCGTCGGCCTGGTCCTGGTCGCGCTGGCGATCGCCCGCACGGCGACCCGGCGGCTCGCGCTGATCGGCTGGGTGGTCCCGGTCCTCGGCGCGTGGGCCGCCGTTTCGCCGTGGCTGCTGCGGCACGCCGGGGAGACCGCGCCGTCCACGGGCGCCCTCGTCGGCAACGTCGTGGCCGGCCTGGTGGTCGTCGTGGCCGGCGTGGTGCTGGCCCGCCGGCTCAGTTCCTGATCAGCAGCCAGTCGCCCGGGCCGCCGCCTGGGTGGTACGGGCTGTCGGCCCGTTTCGCGACGACGCCGGGGAGGCCGTGCTGGCGGCTGGCCCCGGCGACGGCCTCGCCGCCGCCGAGGTAGTAGCGCGGCACCTGCCAGTGCCGGTCTTCGACGGCCAGGCCGTCGAGCAGTTCCCGGCGTTTCGTGTACGGCAGGTCCAGCGTCGCCCGGCCGTCGAGGTGCAGGACGTCGGAAGCGAAGTAGAAGACGGGACAGCTGGTCTTGAGCCGCTTGGCGGCCGCGCCGTCGGCCCGGCGGCGTTCTGCGAGGCCGTCCGGGTAGGGCTTGCCGTCCTTCACCACGACGACTTCGCCGTCCAGCAGCACTTCCGTCGACCCGAGCTGTTCGCCCAGCTTGTGCAGCTCGGGGTACCGGCCGGTGACGTCGGCGCCGGTTTCGTCGTGCGCGGTGACGCGGCCGCCGCAGACCAGCAGCATCGTGCGCAGGCCGCCCCAGGCGAATTCGTAGGCCCATTCGTCGTCGTCCGCCGGCAGCTCGCCGGGGACCGCCGTCATCGGCTCGAGGAACTCCGGCGCGTCTTCGTGGCCGGGCGCGGCCGGGTCGAGGCGCCGCAGGGTCCAGTCCCGGTCGTCCTCGTCGTGCCGGTTGGTGAACAGGTACTTGCCGCGCGCGCGTCCGCCGTGGAAGACGACCTCGACCTTGTGGTCGTTCCAGTGCAGGGTTTCGTACTTCCCGGTGTCCCACACGGTCATCCGGCCGCCGCCGTACTCGCCCGCCGGGATTTCGCCGGAGAAGGTGAGGTATTCCATGGGGTGGTCTTCGGTGTGCACCGCCAGCCGCGGCACGCCGGGGGAGAGCGGCAGCCCCTTCGGCACGGCCCACGACACGAGCACGCCGTCGCGTTCCAGCCGGAAGTCCCAGTGCAGCCGGGTGGCGTGGTGTTCCTGGATGACGAAAAGGTCGTTGTCCCCGGGGACGGGCGGACCGTCCGGCCAGGGTTCGGAGGTGCGGTCGCGGGTGCGCTTGCCGCGGTATTCCTCGAGTTTGTCGGCCATGGCCGCCCCAGTACCCCTTCCGCTCGAAGAGCTTCCAGGGTACCGGGGCAATTCCGGCCGGGCCGACCTGCCTCGCGTTCGGGTCCGGGCCGGTCCGCGGAGAAACCGCTGCGGAGCAACGACCTCCCGGTCCAGGTGAGCACTGCGGGAGGAGGACTGCTGCTCGGTAGACGATGGCGAGCTCCTCGTGGTTTGCCCGGGCCCGGCCGATGTCACCAGTGGCCGGCCGTTGCCGTCGACGAGGTGCTCCACCCACCGCAGGAGCAGCCGATCGCATGTCAGGCGGCTCGCTGAGCAGTTCGTGAAGTTCGACCCAGCCCCCTGCGGGGCGGATGACGGCCATCCGGCGATGATTGTCGGACAGGCATGGGTGGCGGGATCGTGCGGGAAACTCGGGCACCGGCCCCTTCCCCGCACGACCCCGAGCCGCCGGGGCAAGGAATCAGTCCGTTTCCGCCATCGCTTCGGCGAACTGCGCCGCGTACAACCGTGCGTACGCACCACCGCTGCGCAACAGCGTCTCGTGGTCGCCCTGCTCGACGATGTGGCCGTTTTCCATCACCAGGATCACGTCCGCGTCGCGGATGGTCGACAGGCGGTGGGCGATGACGAAGCTCGTGCGGCCGCTGCGCAACGAGTTCATCGCGCGCTGGATGAGCACCTCGGTGCGGGTGTCGACCGAGCTGGTCGCCTCGTCCAGGATGAGGATCACCGGCTTGGCCAGGAACGCCCGCGCCACCGTGATCAGCTGCTTCTCGCCCGCGCTGACCGTGCCGCCTTCGTCGTCCAGCACCGTGTCGTAGCCGTCCGGCAGCGTTCGCACGAACCGGTCCACGTACGTTGCCTGAGCGGCCTCGATGATCTCCTCGCGGCTCGGGTCGTCCGCGCCGTAGGCGATGTTCTCCGCGATCGTGCCGCCGAACAGCCACGCGTCCTGCAGCACCATGCCCGTCTGGTCGCGCAGGTCCTCGCGGTTCATCTTCGCGATGTCGACGCCGTCGAGCGTGATCCGCCCGCCGTCGAGCTCGTAGAACCGCATCAGGAGGTTGACCAGCGTCGTCTTCCCCGCGCCGGTCGGGCCGACGATCGCCACCGTCTGACCGGGTTCGACGGTCAGCGACAGGTCGTCGATCAGCGGCTTCTCCGGCAGGTAGCGGAAGGAGACGTCCTGGAACTCGACGCGCCCGCGGATTTCCGCGGGCCGCTCCGGCGAAACCGGCTCCGGGGCCTGCTCCTCGGCGTCGAGCAGCGCGAACACCCGCTCGGCCGAGGCGACGCCGGACTGCAGCAGGTTCGCCATGCTGGCGATCTGCGTGACCGGCTGGCTGAACTGGCGCGAGTACTGGATGAACGCCTGCACCTCACCGAGGGTCAGGCTCCCCGACGCGACGCGCAGCGCGCCGATCACCGCCACCAGCACGTAGCTGAGGTTGCCGATGAACATCATCGCCGGCTGGATCATCCCGGAGATGAACTGCGCCCGGAAGCTCGCCTGGTACAGCGTTTCGTTCTGCTTGTCGAAGATCGCCGCGGACTCGTCGCGGCGGCCGAACACCTTGACCAGCGAGTGGCCGGTGTACATCTCCTCGACGTGCGCGTTGAGCTTCCCGGTCGTCGACCACTGCTTGATGAAGTTCGGCTGCGCCCGCTTCCCGACCTTCGCCGCCACGACCGCCGACAGCGGCACGGTGAGCAGCGCGATCAGCGCCAGCAGCGGCGAGATCAGGAACATCATGATCAGCACGCCGACCACCGTCAGCAGCGACGAGACGATCTGCGACAGCGTCTGCTGCAGCGACTGCGCCAGGTTGTCGATGTCGTTGGTGACGCGGGAGAGCACCTCGCCGCGCGGCTGGCGGTCGAAGTACTTCAGCGGCAGCCGCGCGAACTTGTCCTCGACCTCCTGCCGGAGCCGGTACACCGCCTGCTGCACCAGCGTCGTCGTCAGCCGGGCCTGGATCAGCCCGAAGAACGACGAGATCACGAACAGCGCCAGCACGGTCAGCAGGATCTGGCCGACCTTGTCGAAGTCGATGCCGACGCCGGGCACCAGGTCGACCCGGCTGTAGATGTCGGCGAGCGTGCCGTCGCCGCGGGCCCGCAGGCCGGCGACGATCTGCTCCTTGGTGACCCCCGGCGGCACCTGCTTGCCGAGCACGCCGGCGAGGATGGCGTCGGTGGCCTGGCCGAGGATCTTCGGCCCGATCACGGTCAGCGCGACGCTGGCCGCGCCGAGCACGAGCACGCCGACCAGCGCGGCCTGCTGCGGCCTGAGCAGCCGCAGCAGCCGCTTGAGGGACCCCTTGAAGTCCAGGGCCTTCTCCGGGGGCGCGCCGCCGCCCATGAAACGCGCACCCGGACCGGCGGCCGCGGCCCCGGTGTTGCGGTGCCGCTGGGCGGTCGGCCGTTCCCCGGCGTCGGTGACGGCGGCTTTGGGCGATTCGGTGGTGCTCACGCCGCCTCCTGCTCGGTCAGCTGGGACAGCACGATCTCCCGGTAGGTTTCGTTGCCGTCCATCAGTTCGTGGTGGGTGCCGGTGCCGACGACGCGGCCCTCGTCGAGGACGATGATGCGGTCGGCGCCCCGGATCGTGCTGACCCGCTGCGCCACGATGACCACGGTCGCCTCCGCCGTCTCCGACACGAGCGCGCGGCGCAGGGCCGCGTCCGTCGCGTAGTCGAGCGCCGAGAACGAGTCGTCGAACAGGTAGATCTCCGGTTTGTGCACCAGCATCCGGGCGATCGCGAGCCGCTGCCGCTGCCCGCCCGAGACGTTCGTGCCGCCCTGGGCGATCGGCGAGTCGAGACCGTCCGCCATCGCTTCGACGAAGTCCTTGCCCTGCGCCACTTCCAGCGCGTGCCACAGCTCTTCGTCGGTCGCGTCCGGGTTGCCGTACCGCAGGTTGCTCGCCACCGTGCCGGCGAACAGGTACGGCTTCTGGGGCACCAGCCCGACCGCGCGGGCGAGCACCGCCGGGTCGAGGTCGCGCACGTCCACGCCGTCGACCTTCACCGTGCCGGCGGTGGCGTCCATCAGCCGCGGGATCAGGTTGAGCAGCGTGGTCTTGCCGGTCCCGGTCGAGCCGATCACGGCGGTGGTCTCACCCGGCCGCCCGATCAGCGAAATGTCGCACAGCACGGGTTTTTCCGCGCCGGGGTAGCGGAACTCCACCCCGGACAGCTCCAGGTGCCCGTGCACCGCGCCCGGGCGGATCGGCGTCACCGGCGGGCGCACGCTGGACTCGGTGTCGAGCACCTCGCTGATCCGCTCGGCGCTGACCTCCGCGCGCGGCACCATCATGAACATGAACGTGGCCATCATGACGGCCATCAGGATCTGCAGCAGGTAGGACAGGAACGCCGTCATGGCCCCGATCTGCATGCTGCCGGAGTCGATCCGCTGGCCGCCGAACCACAGCACGGCGACGCTGGAGGTGTTCATCACCAGCATCACGATCGGGAACATCAGCGCCATCAGCCGGCCGACCCGCAGGGACACGGTGAGCAGCTCGTCGTTGGCGACGTCGAAACGCTGCCGTTCGTGCTTGTCGCGCACGAACGCGCGGATGACCCGGATGCCCATGATCTGCTCGCGCAGGATCTGGTTGATCCGGTCGATCCGGACCTGCATCAGCCGGAACGCCGGGCGCATCTTGGCGATGATGAGCCCGACCGAGACCGCCAGCACGGGCACGATCACCAGCAGCAGCGAGGACAGCGGGACGTCGAGGTCGAGCGCCAGGATGATGCCGCCGACGCACATGATCGGCGCGGACACCATCAGCGTCAGCGTCATCAGGACCAGCATCTGAACCTGCTGGACGTCGTTGGTGGTGCGGGTGATCAGCGACGGCGTGCCGAACTGGCCGACCTCGCGGGCCGAGAAGTCCTGCACCCGGTGGAAGACGCCGGCGCGGATGTCGCGGCCGATCGCCATCGCGGTTCGGGCGCCGAAGTACACCGCGCCGACCGAGCCGGCGATCTGGGCCAGCGTGACCGCGAGCATCACCGCGCCGATCCGCAGGATGTAGGGCATATCGCCCTTGATCAGGCCGTTGTCGACGATGTCGGCGTTCAGCGTCGGCAGGTAAAGCATGGCGATCGTCTGCACCAGCTGGAGGGCGACGATCACCCACAGCGTGCCCCGGTACGGGCGCAGGTGGCTGCGCAGGAGCTTGACTAGCACAACGGTTCCCCCAGTGGAGTGGTGGTGTTCGGGTCGGGTTTTCCTTCGGTGCCGCCGGTCAGGGTCGGCATCCCGGCGGCCAGCTCGTCCAGCAACCGCTCCAGGGTCGGCAGGAGCGGTTCGCCTTCGGTGAACCAGTTGACGAAGGCGACGCGGACGGCACTTTCCACCGAGGAGGCCATCAGCCGGCACAGCAGGTGGTCCACACCGCCCACCCGGTTGGCGATCGTTTCGGCCAGGACCTGCTCGATCGTCGCGTGGGCTCTCAGGAACTCCCCACGCAGCGCGAGCTGGCCCATCAGCTCCCGGACACGGGCAACATACGCGCGATCCGGCTCGCCCTCACGCGAATATTGCTCGAGCACGGCGTGCTTGACCGAGGCCCAGAGCGGCTCGCCCGCCGGCCGGGCGAGCAGGGCTTCGCGCATCCCCTCGTGGCGGTCGGCGACCACCGCGCAGACCGCCTGCTCCTTGCTGGAGAAGTAGTTGTTGAATGTGCGGGGGGAGACGCCCACCTCGGTGGCGATGTCCTCCACCCGCACGTTCTCCAGCCCCCGCTCCAGCGTGAGCCGCAACGCGGCCTGCGCGAGGGCCCGGCGGGCCTCGCGCTTCTTCCGCTCCCGCAGGGTCAGCGTGGGTGGTTCGTCCGGCGGCATGTGCAGAGTGTAGCGAAAAACTTGCGTGCCCCGCAAAAAAGTGCGTGGCACGCAAGTTTGGGATGAAACGGACACGACCCGCTTTTCCGCGGCCAGAGCCCGCTTCAGCTGCGGGTTCGACGGCCGTGTGCGCAGTGTTGCGACCCGCAATTTGCAAAATTGAACCGAATGGCCTAATCCACTGCGCTCACCAGCAGCAACGCTCCGAATTCATGATCACGCAGGGCGATCGCACGGGGACCGGCTGTGGACATCCCACGAACCTTTCTGCTTGCATGTCCCGCATCGCCGCCGGGGGTCGGCGCCACCGTCATCCGCAGCACCGTCGTTCGTGCACCTGAGCAAGGAAGAAGTGGGACCACATGGCGAGCCGGGCCCGGGAAATCCTGGATCGATCACGCGTCCTGCTGGACCGCTCCCGCGTGGCCGCCGCGCAGTTCCTCACCGCGCCCCCGAAACACCCGGGGTACGCGCCCGCGGCCGGACCGGCGATCGCGGAGCTGACGCCGCCGCCGGAGCCGGTGGCGGCACCGGACGGCGGAGGCGTGCTGGCCGAGATCTGCGCCAGCGTCGCCCTGCGGGACCTGAACCTGGTCGACCAGCTGCTCGCGCGGCTGGAGGAGCTGGAGGCGGGGGAGGAGGACCACCACCGCCTCGCCGAGCTCTACCAGCTCGACCACCTCGCCACCCGGCTGCGGCGCAACGCCGAGAACCTGCGGGTGCTGGCCGGGCAGGACACCGCCGACGGCGCCGCCCGCGCGACCTCGCTGCTCGACCTGATGCGCGAGGCGATGTCCTCGATCAACCACTACGCCCGGATCACCATCGGCCGGGTGGTCAACCTCGGCGTCGTCGGCTTCGCCGCCGAAGACCTGGGGCGGGTGCTGGCGGAGCTGTTCGACAACGCCGCCAACCAGTCCTCGCCGAGTTCGCCGGTGCACGTCAGCGCGCACCTGACCGAACAGGGCAGCGTGCTCGTCCGGATCGAGGACGAGGGCATCGGCATTCCCGCGGACCGCGTCGGCGACCTGAACGCGCGGCTCGCGGCGGGCGGCGACCTCGACGACGCCTCGGCGCGGCACATGGGCCTCGCCGTGGTCGCCCGCCTCGCCGCCCGGCACGGCGTGACCGTGCGGCTCGACCGGCGCAGCCCGCACGGCACGGTGGCCACCGTGCTGCTGCCGACCGGCGTCGTGACCGAGCTCGCCGAACACGCGTGGTCGGGGACCCGGACCGTCTTCAGTTCGGGGGTTCGGGTGGCGGAGCCCCCGACGCGGGGCGGAGCCCCGGACGGCGCCGTGACCATCGAACCGGCCGCGGCCGCGCGTGGGCCGGCCGCCGCCGGGGGACTGCCGCGCCGCCGCGCGCAGGAAGAGCCGGAACCGGCGCCGCGCCGGCCCAGCCCGCGGCCGCGGCCGGTCGAACGGGCCGTCGGCGGGACCACGGCGAACGGCCTGCCGCGCCGGGTGCCCGGCAGCATCCGCGGCGCCGCCCCGGAACCCGCGCCACCGCCGCTCCCACCGGCCGGGGAGAACCCGGCCGACGGCCACGAGCGGCTGCTCGCCGACCTCGGCGCGTTCGCCGACGGCGAGCAGGCCGCGCTGGCGGAGAACCGCACCCGGCAGGACGAGACGCCCGGAGGAACCACCCGGTGAGCGCGCCCCACCCGGCCACGGCGAACTTCGCCTGGCTGCTCGACGATTTCGTCCGCAAGGTCCACGGCGTCAGCCACGCGCTGATCATGAGCGTGGACGGCTTCCCGCTCACCGCCTCGGATGCGGTCGGGGAGGCCGAGGCCGAACAGCTGGCCGCGATCGCCAGTGGCCTGCTCTCGCTGGCCGGCAACAGCGCGGCGCTGTTCGGGAAGGGGAGCTGCGAGCAGATCATCATCCGGCTCACCCACGGCTACTTCCTGTTCATGGGCATCGGGTCCGGAGCCGGGCTCGCGGTGCTGACCTCGGGCGAGGCGGACATGAAGGTGGTCGCGTACGAGATGACCCAGTTCATCACCAACGCCGGGCACGCGCTCACCCCCGAGGTGCGCGCGGAGCTGCGTCAGGTGCTGACCGCGCGCCGGCCGCGGACGTGATGCCCGTGCCGCACGAGGATGTGATGCCCGTGTCCACAGCGGACACCTCTTTGGACACCACGCTGCCGCGGCGGAGCCGCCGGATCCGCGCGTACGCGCTCACCGGCGGCCGCACCGGCACCCGCTTCCAGCTGCTGGTGGAGACGCTGGTGTCGGTGCCGGAGTACGACCCGGCGCTGAGCGACACGCTCATGCCGGAGTCGCGCTCGCTCTACGAACGCGCGCGGGCGCGGTGCTCGATCGCCGAGCTGTCGGTCGGGCTGGACCTGCCGCTGGGCGTGGTGCGGGTGCTGATCGGCGACCTCGCCGCCCAGGGGGCGGTGTTCGTGCACCCGACCGCGCACGCCTACCACCACGACACCAACGTGCTCGAGAGGATCCTTGATGGGCTCAAGCGGCTCCCCGCCTGAGGGCGATCTGCTGACGATCTCCGCGAAGATCGTCGTCGCCGGGGGCTTCGGTGTCGGCAAGACCACGTTCGTCGGGGCGGTCTCCGAGGTGCCGCCGATGAGCAACGAGGCGTGGATGACCGAGGCCGGGGAAGGCATCGACGAAATCCCGCCCGGCGGCAAGTCGACCACGACCGTCGCGATGGACTTCGGCCGGATCACCCTGCGCCCCGACCTGCTGCTGTACCTGTTCGGCACGCCGGGTCAGGCGCGGTTCTGGTTCCTGTGGGACGACCTGAGCCGTGGTGCGCTCGGCGCCGTCGTGCTGGTCGACACCAGCCGGATCGACGAGTCGTTCGCGGCGATCAACTACTTCGAGAACGACTCGGAGCTGCCGTTCGTGGTGGCGGTCAACCAGTTCGAGGGCATGCCGGTGCACGACCTCGACGAGGTGCGTGACGCGCTCGCGCTCGACCCGGGCGTCCCGCTGGTCACCTGCGACGCCCGCGACCGCGCCTCGACCATCGCCACCCTGACCGAGCTGGTCGGCCACACGCTGTCGCTGGCGGTGCTCTCCGGCCCGGCGGGCCGCGAGCTCGCCGCCAGTACCCCGCACGCCTGAACCCCCGGAAGGTGAAGAGCTCCATGCGCAAGGTCCTGGTCGTCGGTGCCGGGCAGTCCGGCCTGCAGCTGGCCCTCGGGCTGCAGGCGAAGGACTACGACGTCACGGTGATGTCCGCGCGGACCCCGGAGGAGATCCGGCACGGGCGGGTGATGTCGACGCAGTGCATGTTCCACGACGCGCTGCAGCACGAGCGGGAGCTCGGGATCAACCTGTGGGAGGCCGAGACGGTCGACGTCGAGGGCCTCGGCGTCTCGGTGGCCGCGCCCGACGGCGGCCGCGCGCTCGACTGGTTCGCCGAACTGGACCGCCCGGCGCAGTCGGTGGACCAGCGGGTGAAGATGGCCGGCTGGCTGGAGCTGTTCTCCGACCGCGGCGGCAAGCTCGTCATCCACGGCGTGATGACGTCCGAACTGGACGCGCTGTCCCGGCTCTACGACCTGGTGGTCATCTCGGCCGGCAAGGGGGAGCTGGTCCAGCTGTTCGACCGGGTGCCCGAGCGGTCGCCGTACACGAAGCCGATGCGCGCGCTGTCGCTGGTCTACGCGCACGGGGTGGGCCGGCGGCCCGAGCACCCGGACAAGGTGGGGGTGCGGTTCAACATCGTCCCCGGCGTCGGCGAGCTGTTCATGATCCCCGCGTACACGCTGAGCGGGAACTGCGACATCCTCTTCTTCGAAGGCGTGCCCGGCGGGCCGCTGGACTGCTTCGACGACCACCCGGGCCCGGACGAGCACTTCAAGCGCGTGCTCGACCTGATGCGGCGGTTCGTGCCGTGGGAGTACGACCGCTGCCGCGACGCGGAGCTGACCGACGCGAAGGCGACCCTCGCCGGCGGGTACCCGCCGGTGGTGCGCCACCCGGTCGGCACCCTGCCCGGCGGCGCCATCGTGCTGGGCATGGCCGACGTCGTCGTGGCGAACGACCCGATCACCGGGCAGGGCTCGAACAACGCGAGCCACTGCGCGGCGACCTACCTGGACGCGATCGTCGAGCACGGCGACCGGCCGTTCGACGCGGCCTGGATGGAAGCGACGTTCGAACGCTACTGGGAGTACGCCCGGCACGTCACCGAATGGACCAACGCCCTGCTCCTCCCGCCGCCCCCGCACGTGCTCCAGATCCTCGGGGTCGCGGGGCAGAATCCCGCGGTCGCGCGGCGGTTCGCGAACGGGTTCACCGATCCGACGGACTTCCAGCACTGGTTCCTGGACCCCGCACTCTGGGAGAAGTACCTGGCAGAGGTCTAGATCAGACTGTCGCCGCCGGCCGATCCGGGCTACCGTAACTACCGAGCGTGAAGTCGGCGGTGCGGTCTATCGGAGGTACGGGGCATGCGGGCGATGTGGAAGGGCTCGGTGTCGTTCGGGCTGGTCAGCATCCCGATCCAGATGTACGCGGCCACCGAGAACAAGAACGTCTCCCTCCGGCAGGTGCACGAGGCCGACGGCGGCCGCATCCAGTACAAGCGCTTCTGCACGATCGACGGCCAGGAAGTGCCGTACGCCGAGATCGCCAAGGGCTACGAGCTGCCCGACGGCGAGATGGTGGTGATCACCGACGCGGAGATGGCCG
The DNA here is from genome assembly GCF_002904295.1 of Amycolatopsis sp. CA-128772. GTDB lineage: Bacteria > Actinomycetota > Actinomycetes > Mycobacteriales > Pseudonocardiaceae > Amycolatopsis. The sequence continues at coordinate 27,101 of NZ_PPHG01000047.1, read as the reverse complement.
AGCTGCCGCTGACCACCCAGCGCACGATCGACGTGCTGGAGTTCGTGCCGCTGGAGTCGATCGACCCGATCCAGTACGACCGGACCTACTACCTCGAGCCGCAGAAGAACGCGGTGAAACCGTACGTCGTGCTGCGGGACGCGCTGCACAAGTCGAGCCAGGTGGCCATCGCGAAGGTGGCGGTCCGGCAGCGGGAGAGCATGGCGGTGCTGCGGGTGCACGCCGACGTGCTGGTGATGACGACCATGCTGTGGCCGGACGAGGTCCGCGAGCCCGACTTCCCGTTCCTGCGCGACGACCCGCCGCAGATCCGGCCGCAGGAGCTGACCATGGCCGGGTCCCTGATCGACTCCCTGGCCGAGCCGGTGTTCGAGCCGGAGAAGTACCACGACCACTACCGCGAAGCCCTCGAGGAGATGATCGAGGCGAAGGTCGCCGGGGACGAGACGACCAAGCCGGCCGCGGTCACCGCCAAGGCGGACGTCGTCGACCTGATGGCCGCCCTGCAGGCCAGTGTGGACGCCGCGAAGAAGTCCCGACAGTCCTCTTCGGAGGCTGCCGAGGCGCCCGCAGCGTCCGATGAGGACGAGAAGCCGGTGACGAAGAAGCCGGCCGCGCGCAAGAAGGCGCCGAAGCCCGCCTGAGCCTCCCGCCGGGATCCGCGAAGGCCTTCCCGGCCTCAGGATCCCGTCAAGCCGTCACACGATCGTGTATGCAGCTGTGTACAGCGGCTTGGCGATGTGCTAACACTAATGAGGTCCTTCGGCTCTCCCTCCCCCTCGGAGCCGGAGGACCCCTTTATGTGGGTGCCCGGCAGTGCACGTGACCGGACCGGCCGTCAGTTTGTTTTTCACCGGCACGGCGGCCGAACTTCACCGGCGGGAATTGTGCTCGTGGCCGTTTTATGGCCGTGAAAAGGCCGAACGGCCTGGCGTGGCCAGCATTGCTGCTGACCGCGCCAGGCCGTCGACGGGGTCTCGGGATCAGTACCAGTGCGCCCGGCCACCGATCCGGCGGCCGGTGCCGCCCAGGATGGCCAGTGCCACGCCGGCCACCGCGAGAATGATACCGATGGTGTACAGCACCGGGATGCCCACGATGAACCCGATGACAAGCAGAATCACACCGAGAATGATCACTTGACACACTCCTTCGCATGAGACCCGGCCCGGCTCCGTGCCGTCCGGGCGGATGCGCTCTCGACCGGAGGATGGCCAGTTTGCGGATAAACCAAACTACGGCGAATGGAGCAATCTTGGATCAGGCCCGGGTTCAGTACCGATAGTGGTCGAGCTTGTACGGACCTTCGACGTCCACGCCGATGTACTCTGCCTGCGCCTTCGTCAGCTGGGTGAGCTTCACGCCGAGCGCGTCGAGGTGCAGGCGGGCCACCTTCTCGTCGAGGTGCTTCGGCAGGCGGTGGACGTCGGTGGCGTACTCGCCGGGCTTGGCGAACAGCTCGATCTGCGCGATGGCCTGGTTGGTGAACGAGTTCGACATCACGAACGACGGGTGGCCGGTCGCGTTGCCCAGGTTCATCAGCCGGCCCTCGGACAGCACGATGATGGCGTGGCCGTCCGGGAACGTCCACTCGTGCACCTGCGGCTTGATCTCCGTCTTGACCACGCCCGGCAGCTTCGCCAGCCCGGCCATGTCGATCTCGTTGTCGAAGTGCCCGACGTTGGCGACGATCGCGTTGTGCTTCATCCGGCCCATCTGCTCCGCCGAGATGATGCCGAAGTTGCCGGTGGTGGTGATGAAGATGTCGGCCGTGGCGACCACGTCGTCGAGCTCGACGACGTCCAGCCCGTCCATCGCCGCCTGCAGCGCGCAGATCGGGTCGATCTCGGTGACCGCGACCCGGGCGCCCTGGCCGCGCAGGGCCTCGACCGCGCCCTTGCCGACGTCGCCGTAGCCGCAGACGACCACGCGCTTGCCGCCGATCATCACGTCGGTGGCCCGGTTCAAGCCGTCCACAAGGGAGTGCCGGATGCCGTACTTGTTGTCGAACTTGGACTTCGTCACCGAGTCGTTGACGTTCATCGCCGGGAAGAGCAGCTCGCCGTCCTTGGCCAGCTTGTAGAGCCGCTTGACGCCGTTGGTGGTCTCCTCGGTGACGCCGCGGATCTCCTTGGCCATCCGGGTGAACCGGTCGCCGTCGGCGGCGAGGCTCGCGCGGAGGGTGTCGAGGATGATCCGGTACTCCTCCGGGTCCTCTTCGGACGGCTGCGGGACGGCGCCGGCCGCTTCGAACTCGACGCCCTTGTGGACGAGCAGGGTGGCGTCGCCGCCGTCGTCGAGGATCATGTTCGGGGCTTGGCCGCCGGGGAAGGCGAAGAGCTGGTCGGTGCACCACCAGTACTCTTCGAGCGTCTCGCCCTTCCACGCGAACACCGGCGTGCCGGCCGGGGCGTCGACCGTGCCCTCCGGGCCGACGACGACCGCGGCGGCGGCCTCGTCCTGGGTGGAGAAGATGTTGCAGGACACCCAGCGCACCTGGGCGCCGAGCGCCACCAGGGTCTCGATGAGCACGGCGGTCTGCACGGTCATGTGCAGCGAGCCGGCGATGCGGGCGCCCTTGAGCGGCTGTGCGGCGGCGTACTCGCGGCGGATCGCCATCAGGCCGGGCATCTCGTGCTCGGCCAGCCGCAGCTGGGTCCGGCCGGCGTCGGCCAGCGCGAGGTCGGCCACGGCGAAGTCGAGGCCGTTTCGGGTCTGCAGTTTGTCACTCATGCTTCGGTGCACTCCGGGGTTCGTCGGCGGACCGCTCGGGAGGCAGCGCGGAAGTCCTTGCGGACAAAGAAAAAGGCACCTCCCTCGCGGGAGGCGCCCTTGGAGTCGTGATCACGGGCCGAGCGTGGCGGAAGGGAGTTCCGTCGCAGCGCCTCTCGGCCCGGAACCAGGATGGCAAAGCCGCGGCGAGGCTGTCAAGCGAGTGCGCGCGCCATGAGAACGTCGTCGACGTACCGCTGATCGATGCGGAATTCGCCGCGCAGCACGCCTTCCACGACGAACCCGCACAGCTCGTAAACCCGCCGGGCGCCGGTGTTGTGACCCAGCACGCGCAGCGTCACCTTGCGGCCACCGCGGCGGCGCGCTTCCTCGACGGCGGCCTCGACGAGCTGCCGCGCGATCCCGAGCCGCCGCCGGTCCGGATCGACGGCGAGCCCGTCGATCACCGCCACGTGCCGGTGGGCGGGGATGTCGAACCCGTCGCCGAGCTGGACGTACCCGGCGACGACACCGTCGTGCTCGGCGACGAGGACGTCCTCGGGGCGCGTGCCGCCGCCGAAGAACGGCGTCCCGGGCGGCGGCGGGGGAGCGGGCGAGACGGCCGGGGTCCAGGTGCGCTCGTCGAGCCGCGCGAGGGCGGCTTCGTCTTCGGGGCGGGCGGTCCTCGTGGTGATCACCGGCGCATTCTGGCCGAACACGGCGCCGGCGGCGACGGGATTACACCAGGTGCGCCCGCCGCCAGATGCCTTCGGAGCGGCCGCCGATCAACCCCGACTCGCGCAGGAACGGGACGATCTTCTCGGCCATCCAGCGGCGGGTTTCGTGGAAGTGCGGGTTCGCCAGAGCCGCGGCGCGGCCTTCGCGCGGGTCGATCCCGACGCTGCGGTAGATCCGCGCGTCGACCATGCTGTCGATCACGCCGAACGCGACCAGGGCCGTGCGCAGGCGGTGCCGCTGGAGTGCCGCCTTAGACAGCTTCGGCGTCTCTCGCAGCACCTCCTCCTTCGCGAACCGGACGTGCCGGGCTTCTTCGACCACGTGGATCCGGTTGACCGAGCGGATCAGCGGCTGGATGCCGTCGTCGTCCATCATCGAGCGCTGCAGCCGGTCGGTGGTCTCCTCCGCGACCAGCACGCTGGCGAACATCGACGGCCCGGCGGCGGTCGCGCCGAACACCTTCGCGGCGCGGTGCACCACCTTCGGGACGCCGTAGCGCGGGACGCCGAGCCGCTCGGCGGTGCGGGCGAACATCACCGAGTGCCGGGTCTCGTCGCCGATCTCGGTCATCGCGTACTGCGCGTGCTCGGTGCGCGCGTCCAGGTCGAAGACGTACCGGGCCAGCAGCTGCATGAGGACGATCTCGAACCACAGTCCGACGCTCATGATGCTGGCGATCTCGTGCTTGGACAGCTCGATCCGCTGCTCCGGCGTCAGCTTCGCCCACAGGTCGGTGCCGTAGAGGGAGACGCGCTCGAGCGGCATGTACGCCTTGCCCTCGGCGAGCGGCGCGGCCCAGTCGATGTCGACGTACGGGTCGTAGGAGTTCTTCGCGGAGCTCTTGAGCAGGCGAGCCGCGGTGACGTCCCGGTCCTGGGCCTCGACGCCCATGGCGGCCTCCGGAAAAGTAGGGGGTACGCGGTGTACTAGTTACTTCGGGGAGCGTACACCGCCCGGCCGGTCCTGAGTAGGCTTCCGCCGTGACCAAGGTCGACGGACGGGCCGCGCGCTGGGCGGGCCAGCAGGAGCGGCGGCGCGCCGAGTTCGTCGACGCCGCCCTGGCCGCGATCGCCGAGCACGGGCCGGACGTCTCGACCGAGCAGATCGCCGAACGCGCCGGCGTCGCCCGCACCCGCCTCTACCGGCACTTCGACGGCGCGGCGGACCTCCAGCGGGCGATCGCCCAGCGCGCGGCCGAGCTGGTCACGGCCGAACTCGCGCCGCTCTGGCACCCCGAGGGCTCCCCGAACGAGATGATCTCCACGGTGATCTCGACGCACCTGCGCTGGCTGACCGAGCACGCCCACCTGCACCGCTACCTCACCCGCACGCTCCCGGGCGGCCCCGAGGACCGCCCGGACGTCCGCGGCGCGATCGCCCGCCACCTCAGTTCCCTGTTCACGGGCTACCTGACGGCGTTCGGCCTGGACCCGACCCCGGCGGACACGATCGCGTTCGGCCTGGTCGGCTACGTCGAATCGGCCACGACCCGCTGGCTCGACCACCCGGGCGCGCTCGGCCTGCCCCAGCTGACGGGCCAGCTCACGGGCACGATCTGGGCGATGCTGGACCACACGCTGCGGGCCGGCGGGGTCACGGTGGACCCGGACCGGCCGCTCCCGCTCCCGGAGGGGCTCTAGTCCGCGCGCGGGAACTCGGCTCGCACGCCCAGCAGCCGGACCGCTCGGGTCAGCTCGAACATGCCCAGCACCTCCTGGGCCGCGCGGTCGATCCCGGCGGCGTCCGACGTCGGCTCCGGCAGGGTGATGCTGTGCGTGTGGGTCAGGAACGGGACGAACCGCACCTTCACCGCCACCCGCGCCGCCGGGCGGCCCTCCTCGAGGACGTCCTGGGCCACGCGCTTCGCCAGCGCCGAGACCTCCGCCGCCATCTCCGCCGGGTCGGACAGGTCGCGCTGGAACGTCGTCTCGCGGCTGCGGGAGCGGGCCACCCACGGGGTTGCGCTCACCTCGGCGTCACTGATGCCGCCGCCGAGCAGGCGCAGCCAGGGGCCGGTCTTCGGGCCGAAGCGGGCCGCCAGCTCCGCCGGGTCCGCGCCGGCCAGGTCGAGGACGGTTTCGATGCCCAGGGAAGCGAGTTTCTTCGCCGTCTTGCCGCCGATGCCCCACAGCGCGTCGGTCGGGCGGGCCGCCATCACCTCCCACCAGTTCTCCTGCGTCAGCCGGAAGATCCCGCCCGGCTTGCCGAACCCGGTGGCGAGCTTGGCCCGCAGCTTGTTGTCCCCGATCCCGACCGCGCACGACAGCCCCGTCTCGCGGGCCACCGCCTCCTTGATCGACGCCGCAAGCGCCTCGGGGTCGGCCGTCTCCGCTCCGACGAACGCCTCGTCCCAGCCCAGCACCTCGACCACCACCGGCAGCTCCCGCACCGCGGCCATCACCCGCGCCGACACCTCGAGGTAGGCGTCCGGGTCACTGGGCAGGAAGACGGCCTCCGGGCAGCGCTTCGCGGCGATCCGCAGCGGCATGCCGGATTGGACGCCGAACTCACGGGCCTCGTACGACGCCGTCGCGACGACGGCGCGTTCGGCCGGGTCGCCGTTGCCGCCGACCACGACCGGCCTGCCGCGCAGCTCCGGGTGGCGGGCGATCTCGACCGCGGCGATGAACTGGTCGAGGTCGACGTGCAGGACCCACTTCACCCCGCCCAGTCTGCCTCAGATCCGGTGCCGCGCCACGTGGGTCCAGACGGTGCCGGTGAGGGCGAGGATCCCGCACAGCGTCACCCCGGGGTCGGGCAACACGAGGCCCAGAACCAGCAGGGTGACGGCGGTGATGTCGAAGAGGACCAGGAGGGTGCCGCGGAGCGCGCGTGACTTCGGGCGGCGGCCGTCGCGCAGCGCGGCGGCCAGGCCGGGGTCGCTGAGCTCGAGGCTGCGCTCGATCTTTTCGAGCTCGGTGCGGTCGTGGTGACTGAGCATCGGGGTACTCCTTCGGCGCCGAACCCGCCGTGTCGCCGTAGCGAATACCCAATCGTCCTCCCCGCGAACCGCCGAACGTCTTCTGAATTCGTGCTTTTTGCTAAGCCGACCGGGTGATCCGCGCTCCGCGACCGGCCTCGGCCACGTTAAGTTGCTGCTTGAACGTGGCCGGTCACGGACCGGACGGCAGGTGGGGGCGGCCGAGCGGCCACGTCCTGCCTCCGCGCCCGTGGCCGGCCGAGCCTTCAAACAGCCGGAGGACCGCATGACTTTGCCCACCGAACCGATCGGCAGCATCCCGCGGCCCGGCTACCTCGTCGAGGGCTTGGGCGAGTTCGCGGCCGGCCGGATCGACGCCGCTGCGCTCGCCGAGCTGGAGAGCCGCGCGCTGGCCGACACGATCCGCCGCTTCGAGGAGACCGGGTCGCCGGTGCTGAGCGACGGGGAGCAGGGCAAGCCGAGCTTCGCGACCTACCCGCTGGCCGGCCTCGACGCCCTGGCGCCGGACGGCGTCGTCATCCCGTTCGCCGACGGGCACACCCGGCAGCTGCCGCGGCTCACCGCGGGCCCGTTCCGCTACGCGATCCACGCCGATGCGTACCTCACGCGGGCGAAAGCGCTTACCACCCGGCCGGTCAAGCAGGCGGTGATCGCCGCATCCGCGCTCTCGCTGATCTACCCGGCCGACGGCATCGAGGGGTACGCCCAGGAGCAGTTCGTCGCCGACCTGGTGAACGAGGCCGAAGCGGACATCCGCGCCAGCCTCGAAGCGGGGGCGGACAGCGTCCAGATCGACTTCACCGAGGGCCGGCTGTCGCTGAAGCTGGACCCGTCGGGCGGGTTGCTGCGGCAGTTCGTCGACCTCAACAACGCGGTGCTCGACCGGTTCACCGCCGAGGAGCGCGCGAAGATCGGCGTCCACACCTGCCCGGGCGGCGACCAGGACTCCGTGCACAGCCTCGACGTCGACTACGCGGGCCTGCTGCCGGCGTTGTTCGACCTGCGGGCCGGCCGGTTCTTCGTCCAGCTGGCCGGCGAAGCCGACCCGGAACGCGCGCTGCGGGTGATCGCCGAGCACCTGAAGGCGGACCAGCGGGTCTTCGTCGGCGTCACGGACCCGATCGACCCGCGGGTGGAGACGGCGGAGGAGGTCCGCGACCGGGTCCTCACCGCGGCGAAGTACGTGCCGGCCGAGCGCCTCGGCACCTGCGACGACTGCGGGTTCTCCCCGTTCGCCGACGACACGTCGACCTCGCGCGACATCGCGTTCGCCAAGATCACGGCGCGGGTCGAGGGCACCCGCCTGGCTTCCGAAGCGCTGGGCTGAGCCGGACGGCGTGAGCCCGGCCCCGGGCTCACGCCGTTTCGGCGGCGACCTTCACCCCGAGCGCGACGAGCACACTGCCCAGCACGGCGTCGAGGCCCCGCCGGACGCGCCCGGCGCTGAAGAACCGCTTCAGCGCCCCGACGACGACGGCGAGGCTGACGAACCAGACGACGGTGCCGGCGGTGGCGATGGCGGCGAGTTCGAGGGTCTGCAGGGTGGAGCCGTCGGCGGGGAGGAACTGGGGCAGCAGGGCGAGGAAGTAGACGGCGACCTTGGGGTTCAGCAGGTTGGTGACCAGGCCCTGCCGGAAGGCGGCGCCGGCTTCGAGCCGTTCGGCCGGGGTCGCCTCCTTGAGGTCGGCGTAGCCGCCGCGGCGCACGGCCAGCCATGCCTTGATCCCGAGGACTACCAGGTAGGCGGCTCCGGCGAGCTTGACAACGGTGAAGGCGACGGCGGAGGCAGTGAGCACGGCGGCGACGCCCAGAGCGATCGCGACAACCCAGGCGAAGACACCGAGCGCAATACCGACACCGGCGGCCATCCCGGCGCGGCGCCCCCCGGCAAGGGCGGAGCGGGTGACGACGACGAAGTCCGGCCCGGGCGACATCGCGCCGAGGATGACGACCAGCAGGAACGATGCGGCGGTGGCCCCGGGGATCATGAGGTGAGGATAGGACCCGGGCGCCAGGGGTTTTCGTCGCTCGGGGCGCCGCCGGCGGCGGCGGGGCGCCGCCGGCGGCGGCGGGGCGAGGGCGGTGGCGGGGTGAGGGCACCGCCGCCGGTGGCGGGGTGAGGGCGGCGAGGGCGGTGGCGGGGCGAGGGTGGCGGGGCCGGTCCGGGGCAGCGGCGTGGTGGCCGTGCTCACCCTCGATGTTCGAATTTGAACTTCGTGTACGCTCGACCATGTGGGTGAGACCAGGGGCGACGGCATGACGGCCGAGGTGCGGACGCGGGTGCGGATTCCGCTGCGGCTCGACGGCGGTATTGCCGTCGATGCCGAGGCCGTGACCTTCCGGGGGCTGGCCGACGGTGGTGAACACCTGGCGTTCGTCCTCGGGACGCCCGGTGACGTGCCGCTGGTGCGGCCGCACTCCGAATGCCTCACCGGGGATGTCTTCGGGTCGGCGCGATGTGACTGCGGGCCGCAGCTTGCCGAGGCTGTTGTGCGGATCTCCGAGACCGGTGGCTACCTGCTGTACCTGCGGCAGGAAGGGCGGGGGATCGGGCTCTACAACAAGCTCGACGCCTACGCCCTGCAGGACGGCGGGCTCGACACCTACGCCGCGAACGCCGCGCTCGGGCTGCCCGAAGATGCCCGTGACTACACCGTTGCCGCGCAGATGCTCGGTGCGCTCGGTGTCGGCCGGGTCGATCTGCTTTCGAACAACCCCGACAAGGCCGCGCAGCTGCGCACCGCCGGCATCGTCGTGCGCGACCGGGTGCCGACCGGGGTGTTCGCCACCGAGACCAATGTCCGGTACCTGCGGGCGAAAGCCGAGCAGACCGGGCACACGCTCCTGCTGCCCGGTCTGGCCAGCTAGGCCAGGCGCTGGGCCGCCGCGGCGGCCGGGCCCGTGGTCAGCTTCTCCAGCAGGCCGATGAGGGTGCCCTGCTCGGCCGGGGTCAGCGACGCCGCCCACGCCTGTTCGCGCGTGTTGTGCTCCTGGTACGCCTCCGCCACCGCCGTGTGGCCTCCCGGCGTCAGGGCCAGCTGCACCGCGCGGCGGTCGTGGGGGACCTGGGTGCGGGTCACCAGGCCGTCCCGCTCCAGGGTCTTGACCAGCGCCGACACCGCCGCGCGGCTCATCCCGGCCAGGCGGGCCACGTGGCGCGACTCCAGCGGCCCCGCCAGCCACAGCACGAACAGCACCCGGAACCCGCCCCAGCTCCAGCCGCGGGGACGGTGGACCGTCGACTCCCAGTCGTAGACCAGCGCGCCCGCCAGGCGGTGCAGCGTCAGGCCGAGACGCATCGCCACCGGGTCGGTCGCGGGCAGCTCGGCCTGCGTCTTCCCGATCGCGTAGTCGACGAACGAGAGGTAGTCGAGGTCGGCCGGTCGGTCCGTCATGCGGCCAGGTTAGGCGAAAGAGGGTTCCCCGCGGGCGCCGGCGGGGCTAGCCTGACCCGAGGTAGTCAATCCTTTGACGATCAACGATCGAGGAGCGCTCGCCGTGACGAAGAAAGCCTTCGCCTCTTCGGCCGACCTGGCGGAGAAAGCGCAGACCCTGGAAGTCCTCGCGGAGGGCGTCTACGCCCTGACCGCCGAAGGTGACCCCAACATCGGCGCCATCGAAGGCGAGGACTTCCTGGTCTGCTTCGAAGCGCTGGCCACCCCCGTCGCGGCCGCCGAATGGCTCGCCAAGCTGCGCGAACACACCGACAAACCGGTGCGTTACCTGGTGCTGAGCCACTACCACGCCGTCCGCGTGCTGGGCGCCTCCGCGTTCGACGCCGACGTGATCGTCGCGCACGAGAACACCCGGGCCCTGGTCGCCGAACGCGGCAAGGAGGACTGGGAGAGCGAGTTCGGCCGGATGCCGCGGCTGGCGAAGGGCGCCGAATCGGTGCCCGGGCTGACCTGGCCGACGCTGACCTTCTCCGACCGGCTCACCATCGACCTCGGCGGCGACCGCGGCGACCTCGTCCTGCAGTACTGCGGCCGCGGCCACACCGAAGGCGACCTCGTCGCCTGGCTGCCGCGCCGGCGGATCCTCTACGCCGGTGACCTCGTGGAAGCCGAAGCCGCGCTGTACACCGGGGACGCGTTCCACCGCGACTGGGCCTCGTCCACCTTGGACCGGGTGGCGGCGTTCGGCGCCGAAACCCTGATCGGCGGGCGGGGCGGAGTCAGCCGCGGCCGGGACGCCGTGGACGCCGCCATCGCCCAGACCCGGCACTTCCTCACCACGATGCTGCGCGAGGTCGGCGCGGTCCGCGACGCCGGCGGCACGCTCAAGGAAGCCTTCGAGCGCACCCACGCGGCCCTGAACGACCAGTACGGGCACTGGCCGATCTTCGAGCACTGCCTGCCCTTCGACGTTTCGCGCGTCTGGGACGAACTGGGCGGCGTCGAACGGCCGGTGGTGTGGACGGCCGAGCGGGACCGCGAAGTCTGGGACCAGCTCCAAGGCTAGGGCGATGACAGTCGCCGTCCTCGGCAGCGGCCCGGTCGGCCAGACGGCCGCGCTGCTGCTCGCGCGCTGGGGCGTGCCGGTCGTGCTCGTCGACGAGCACGAGGCGCGCGATCCCGTCGGGTCCAAGGCCATCTGCCAGCAACGGGATACTTTGGACGTCTGGGCGTCCCTCGGCGCGGGGTGCCTCGCCGAGGAGGGTCTCACCTGGACGACCGCGCGGACGTTCCACCGCGACCGGGAGCTGTTCTCGCTGACGCTGCCGGACGCGGGGTCCGCGCTGCCGCCGTTCGTCAACCTCTCGCAGGCCCGGGTCGAGGAGGTCCTGGACGAGCTCATCGCGCGGCAGCCGCTGATCGACGTCCGCCGCGGCCACCGCGTCACCGGTTTGACGCAGGCGGGCGGCGTCGAAATCCACTGCGAGACGAAGGACGGGCCGCGCCGGATCGAGGCCGCCTACGCGATCGCCTGCGCGGGTTCGCGCGGTGACACCGTGCGGCGGGCGCTCGGCCAGCGCCTGGACGGCGTGTCGTTCCGGGATCTGTTCCTGATCTGCGACATCCGCGCCGACCTGCCCGGCTGGGCGGCCGAGCGGCGGTTCTACTTCGACCCGCCCTGGAACCCCGGCCGCCAGGTGCTCATCCACCCGTGCCCGGGCTCGGAGTTCCGCATCGACTGGCAGGTCCCCGAGGACTACGACCTCACGGCCGAGGAGTCGGGCGGGGCGCTCGACCAGCGGATCCGGGCGATCATCGGCGACCGGCCGTACGAGGTGCGCTGGCGTTCGGTGTACCGCTTCCACACCCGGCTGGTGCCGCGGATGCGCGTCGGCCGGGTGCTGCTCGCCGGGGACTGCGCGCACCTCGTCGCGCCGTTCGGCGCGCGCGGCCTCAACTCCGGGGTCGCCGACGCGGAGAACGCGGCCTGGAAGCTGGCCGCCGTCCTGCGCGGCGACGCGGGGGAGGAGCTGCTGGAGAGCTACCACACCGAGCGGCACGCGGCGGCGGTCGAGAACGCGGCCGTCACCACGGCCACGATGGACTTCCTGGTGCCCCGGGACGAAGCGCAGCGCCGCCGCCGGCTCGACGTCCTCACGCGGGCGGCGCAGGACCCGGCCGTCTGCGCGCAGGTCGACTCGGGCCGGCTGGCGGAACCGTTCTGGTACGCGGACTCCCCGCTGACCACGCCCGATCCGGACCGGCCCAGCGCGGGACGGCCGCCGCGGGGAACGCTGCCGCCGCCGGGACCGGGCGTGCTGCTGCCCGACCTCACCGTCCCGGGTGGACGGTTGCGCGACCTGGCCCGGCAGGGGTTCCTCGTCCTGACGACCCCGGGGGTGCGGGCGCCGGGGCTGCGGTCGGTGGAGATCCCGGTGGGCGGGGTGCTGGGTGCGCGTCCGGGCGAAGCCTGGCTCGTCCGCCCGGACGCGCACGTCGCCGCCGTGCTACGGGTAGGAGACGAGCGGGCTCACCTGGTGCCCGGTGTTCGCGGCGTCACCCGTGTCGTTGATGACGTGGGCGATCGTGCCCACGCCGCCGAGTGACACCGACACGAGGTTGTGGAACCGGACCCCGCTGGTGTTCGGGACTTCGAACGAGTGACTGGCCACAATGGACGGATTCGTGTTGAAGAAGCAGTAGCTGCCCAGGCCCCAGCCTTCGTGGCTGGTCACCGAGTCGGCCACCTTGTACGCCGCCCAGCCCTGCCGGCCGCCGCCGCTGGACCAGGACGCCTGGTCCGGCGGGTCGTAGGGCATTTCGTTCTGGAAGAAGTACGTCCGCCCGCCGTTGCCGTTCCAGAGCACCTCGTACTGCTGGTAGTGCTCGACGAACAGGCCGTACATGGTCACGTTCGCGCCGTTGACGACCAGGCCGTTGGCCGCGGTGTTCACGTTCCAGCCGACGCCGCTGCCGTGGTCGCCGCGCCACAGCCACATGTGGTCGCCGATGACGTTGTTCGAGTTGACGACCAGCGTCTGGGTGGCCTTGCCGACGGCCGCGCCGCCGATCCGGAAGAACACGTCGTGCAGCGACGTCGGGTCGGCCGCATGACCGGCGTTCGACCCCGGCTGGCCGATCTGGACGAGCACCGGCGAGTTCACCGCGCCCGCGTCGACCAGCAGCCCGGCGATCTTCACGCCGTCCACATCGGACGTCGTGATGGCCGCGTTCCCGTTGGTGGGCATCAGTGTCGCCAGGCCCAGGCCGAGCACCACGGTGTCCGGGCGCGTGACGTTCAGCGCCTGGTCGAGGTGGTAGACACCCGGCGTCACCAGGAGGTTCTTCCCGGCGGCCAGTGCGGCGTTGAGCGTCGCGGCCGAGTCGGACGGGTGCGCGACGTAGAACTCGCTGAGCGAGATCGACTGCCCGGCCGGAGCGCCGTGGCCCCAGCTCGTCCCCGACGCGTTCTGCCGCAGGGCCGGGACGAACACGTTGTAGCTGCCCGAGCCGTCGACGTAGAGGAACGGCTTCTCGCGGATCACCGGGGCCTGGCCGACGACCGTTTCCGGCGGGTTCGGGAAGGACGCCGGCGGGGTGCCGGTCGAGCCGACGAACACCATGTTCCAGACCCCGCCCTGCCAGCCGCCGAGCTCGCTGTTGCGGGTCAGGAACTGTTGTTGGGAACCGGAAACGGCGACGCCGTCGATCTTGCTGTCGGCGATCAGGCCGCCGCTGGCCCAGCCGTCGCCGCCGTTCCACAGCTGGATCTGGCTGCCGCGCAGGTGCATCCGGCGGTAGGGCGCGGCCTGCGCGACGGCCCAGCGCTCGACCTGGCCGGCCGGCAGGGTCACCGACAGGTTTTCGGCGGAGCGCCAGAAGTTCTGCGTCGCGTTGCCCTTGTTGTTCGGGTTGTCGCCCTGCTGCAGCCAGTCCGCCTCGACGCGGACGTGGCCGTTGAGGTTGACGTCGTCGGGGGAGAGGCCGAGCCCGGCGACCTGCTCGTAGAAGCCGAGGTTGACGTCGGCGTTGTACGTGCCCGGCTTGAACAGCACGGCGTAGCGCTCGTTGCCGAACTGGTTGGTGTGCTGCTGGTTCGCGAGCTGCGTCAGCCGGTTCTGGATGGTCGCGGCCGGGGTCGAGGGGTCGAACACCGACACGTTCGGCCCGAGGTCCGGGTTGCGCGGGTCGGTCGGCGGGATCGTGCTGCCGCCGGAGCCGTGCACGGCCACCTCCCACAGGGAGTAGCCGTACTGCGTGGCCCGCTGGGTGCCGGTGACCCGCAGGTAGCGCGCGGTGCCGGACAGCGCCACGGTCTGCGTGCCGCCGGTGCCGGTGGTCGTCGAGTACGCCGTGGTCCAGCTGTTCGCGTCACCGGACAGCTGGACGGTGAACGCGCGGGCATACGCGGCTTCCCAGCTGAGCACCACGTCGCAGAGCTGCTGGGCGGACCCGAGGTCGACCTGCAGCCACTGCGGGTCGGTGAACGCGCTGGACCAGCGCGTGCCGGAGTTGCCGTCGACCGCGGCGGACGCGGGGGTCCCGCCGTTCTCGGTCGAGGACGCGGTCGCGGGGTGGCCCTGCGCGAGGTTCGCCGAGCCGCACGCGGCGGCTTGCGCCGGTGCGGCGCCGACCACGGCCGCGGTGGTGACCGCGGTGACGAAGGTGGTGGCGATGACGAGGAGGCGGTGAACGGGGGAGAACGTCAGTGATCTCATCGGCCTGCCTGCTGATCGGGGGAGGACGGAACGGGTCGGGCGAGCCCCACAGCTCGCGCCGGCGTCGGGTGGTGCGGCGGGTTCGCGTCCGGACACCCGCCCGGCACCGTGAGCCGGAGGAGCGGTACCGGGGTGGGTGTGACGGCGCGAACCGGTCAGCCCGAACAGGTGTGTGTTGCGGCGGAGCCGTTCCGGGTGGCGGTCACGGAACCGGTTCCGTCGGTGAGCTCGCAGTTAACAGCGCGGAGATCGGCGAAGTCAAGGATCCGGCGCGGATTCCTTCGCCGGGCCCACCGTCCGGCGCAGTGCCGTTGACATTTTACGGCTCTTTATTTATATCTTGAACTAAGAGCGTGCCGACGGCCGGGACCCACACCCGCGCCGAAGACCACGTGAGCCGTTCCGCGCCGGGGCAAGGCCGCCCCGGCGCCGGTTCGCCGTGGAGGTGCCCATGCAACGCCGCATGCCGAGGACCCGGGTTCTCGCCGTCCTCGCCCTGACCCTGGCCGCCCTGCTCACCGCGCCGGTGGCGCAGGCCGCGCCCGTCCTGCTCTCCCAAGGCCGTCCGGTGACGGCGTCCTCCTCCGAGTCCGCCGCGTTCCCGGCGTCCGCCGCCGTCGACGGCGACCCCGGCACCCGCTGGTCCAGCGGCTTCAGCGACCCCCAGTACCTCCAGGTCGACCTCGGCTCGGCCCAGCAGCTGACCCAGGTCGTGCTGAGCTGGGAAGCCGCCTACGCCAAGGCGTTCACGCTCCAGGCGTCCACCGACGGTGCCACCTGGACGTCGCTCTACTCGACCACCACCGCGACCGGCGGTACCCAGACCCTGAACGTCACCGGCAGCGGCCGGTACGTCCGGCTGACCGGCACCCAGCGGGCCACGCAGTACGGCTACTCGCTGTGGGAGTTCCAGGTCTACGGCGGGGGCGGCACGACCCAGCCCGGTGACGTCCTGCTGTCCTACGGCAAGCCCGGTACGGCGTCCTCGTACCAGGACGACGGCAACTGCCCGGGCTGCCTGCCGGCCAAGGCGTTCGACCACGACCCCGCCACGCGCTGGGCGACGAGCGCGACCACCGGCTGGGTCGACCCCGGCTGGATCGCCGTCGACCTCGGCGCGGCAGCGACCATCCACCAGGTCGTCCTGCAGTGGGATCCGGCCTACGCGGTGGCGTACCAGATCCAGGTGTCGAACGACAACGCGAACTGGACGACGCTCTACTCGACCACGACGGGCAAGGGCTTCAAGGAGACGCTGACCGTCAACGGTTCCGGCCGGTACGTCCGGATGTACGGCACCGCGCGTTCCAACGGCTACGGCTACTCGCTGTGGGGCTTCGACGTCTACGGCACCGGCGGCAACCCGACGCAGCCGCCGCCCGCGCCGCCGGCCCCGCACTTCCCGGGCACGCTGGTCTGGAGCGACGAGTTCAACGGCGCCGCGGGCGCCAACCCGGACGCGAGCAAGTGGACCGCCGAGACCGGCCCGGGCGTCAACAACGAGCTCGAGTACTACACGAACAACAACAACGCGAAGCAGGACGGCCGCGGCAACCTGGTCATCCAGGTTCGCCGCGAAGCCACCCCGGGCAGCGCGTGCCCGGTCGATCCGATCAGCGGCAGCGGCACCTGCCAGTACACCTCCGGCCGGATCAACACCGCCGGCAAGTTCAGCTTCACCTACGGGCACGTCGAGGCGAACATCAAGGTGTCCGGCACGCAGGGCCTGTGGCCCGCGTTCTGGCTGCTGGGCGCCAACTTCTTCAGCGGCACGCCGTGGCCGAACTGCGGCGAGATCGACATCATGGAGCACGTCGGGAAGGCGCCGAACCTCGCCTACTCGACGATCCACGCACCGGCGTACAACGGCGCCGGCGGCATCGGCGCGCCGTTCGACTTCGGTCAGGACGTCTCGGCCGGGTTCCACAAGTTCGGCCTGGACTGGGACGCCTCGCACATGACGTTCTATGTCGACGGCAACGCGTTCGAGACGATCAACCGCGACACCGTCGAGAGCACGCGCGGGCCGTGGGTTTACGACCACCCGTTCTTCCTGATCCTCAACAACGCCATCGGTGGCGACTGGCCCGGGCCGCCGGGGGCCGGGACCGTGCTCCCGCAGGACATGGTGATCGACTACGTTCGGGTCTACCAGTGAGACAGCGGCTCGAGCTCGTCCTGGGCGCGACGGTGACGGCGGGGCTGCTCACGGCCTCGCTGTTCACCGCCCAGGCGGCGCCGACCCTGCTCTCGCAGGGGCACGCCGTGACCGCGTCCTCCACCGAAAACGCCGCCTTCCCGGCCTCGGCGGCGGTCGACGGCGACCCCGGCACCCGCTGGTCGAGCCTGGCCACCGACCCGCAGACGCTGCAGGTCGACCTCGGCGCGTCGCACACCCTCGACCAGGTCGTGCTCCAGTGGGAGTCGGCCTACGCAAAGGCGTTCACGCTCCAGGCCTCGGCCGACGGGTCCCAGTGGTCCACTGTGTACTCGACCACCACGGGCACCGGCGGCAAGCAGACGCTGCCGGTGTCCGGCAGCGGCCGGTACGTCCGCCTGACCACCACCCAGCGCGCGACCCAGTGGGGCGTGTCGCTG
Source organism: Amycolatopsis sp. CA-128772 (assembly GCF_002904295.1). Classification (GTDB taxonomy): domain Bacteria; phylum Actinomycetota; class Actinomycetes; order Mycobacteriales; family Pseudonocardiaceae; genus Amycolatopsis. The sequence goes on along the minus strand of NZ_PPHG01000047.1, from coordinate 9,999 downwards.
TGGGAGTTCCAGGTGTTCGGCGACGGCTCGGTGCAGGCGTGCGGCAGCGCGAACGCGGCGCTGCGGCAGCCGGCGTCGGCCTCGAGCGTCCAGTCCGACGCGTTCCCGGCGTCGGCGGCCTTCGACGGCGACGCCGGGACGCGGTGGTCGAGCCTGGCCGCCGACCCGCAGTGGATCCAGGTCGACCTCGGCAGCTCGCGGCCGGTCTGCGGCGTCGACCTGACGTGGGAGGCGGCGTACGCGAGCGCGTACACGATCCAGCTGTCCACCAACGGCTCGACCTGGACGACGGCGGCGACCGTGACCGGCGCGGGCGGCACCGAGCACCCGGCCGTGTCCGGGACGGCGCGGTACGTCCGGCTGAACGCGACGGCCCGGGCGACGCAGTGGGGCGTCTCGCTGTGGGAGTTCGCGGTGCACACCAGCGACAGCGCACCGCCGACGACCACGCCGACCAACCCGGGTGGCTGCCCGTGGGTGGGGTCCACCGCGCCGGTCGCCGACCGGGTGAACCAGCTCATGGCGGTGATGACCCCGCAGCAGAAGGTGAAGGTGCTGCACGGCAACGGCGCGACCGGGCCGTACATCGGCAACACCGACGCCGTGCCCGAGCTGTGCATCCCGGCGCTCGGCCTGCAGGACGGCCCGGCCGGGGTCGGCGACGGCCTCGACGGCGTCACCCAGTTCCCGGCGCCGGTGACGGCCGCCGCGACCTGGGACACCGCACTGCTGAACCGGTACGGCACCGCGATGGGCGCGGAGTTCGCCGGCAAGGGCGTCGACATCGCCCTCGGCCCGACGATCAACCTCGTCCGCGACCCGCGCTGGGGCCGCAACTTCGAAACCTACGCCGAAGACCCGTACCTGGCCGGGGCGGCCGGAACCGCGACGATCCAGGGCATCCAGAGCCAGGGCGTGATGGCGCAGGCCAAGCACGCGGCGGCGTACAACGTCGAGGCCGGGGCGTCGCGCGGAACGCCGTCGGACAACGTCATCATCGACGACCGGACCCTGCACGAGCTGTACCTGCCGGCCTTCCAGCAGGTGGCGAGCCAGGGCCAGGTCGCGTCCATGATGTGCGCCTACAACCAGATCAACGGCGTCCCGGCCTGCCAGAACGCCGGCGTGCTCACGAGCGCGATCAAGCAGGACGCCGGCTGGGGCGGGTTCGTCGGCTCGGACTGGGGCTCGGCCACCGGCGGCGCGCGGCAGCTGGCCAACGGCGGGCTGGACATGGAGATGCCCGGCGGCGCGTTCTTCGGCCAGGGCCTGCTCGACGCCGTTTCGCGGGGCGAGGTCACGCAGGCGCGCGTCGACGACATGGTCCGGCGGGTGCTGACGCAGATGTTCCGGTTCGGCCTGTTCGACCGGGCGCGGCGGGGGACACCCCAGTCCGTCGTGACGAACGCGGCGAACGTGGCCACCGCCCGGGACGTCGCCGCGGCCGGGTCGGTGCTGCTGAAGAACACCGGCGTGCTGCCGCTGAGCTCGTCGGTCAAGTCGATCGCCCTGTCCGGCGGGGACGCCATCGACCCGCAGAACATCGGCGGCGGCAGCGCCAAGGTCAACCCGTCGCCGGCGTCGGTGAACCCGATCAACGGCATCAAGGCCCGCGCCGGGTCCGGGGTCAGCGTGTCCTATGTGGACGGCGCCGGGGAGCACGTGCAGACGCCGAACATCCCGGCCGCGGTCACGGCGGCGAAGGCGGCGGACGTGGCCATCGTGTTCGCCAGCTACGGCGAGTCCGAAACCCAGGACCTCGACACGATCGACCTGCAGCACCAGCAGAACGAGCTGATCGACGCGGTCGCCTCGGCCAACCCGCGCACGGTCGTCGTGCTCAACACCGGTTCGGCGGTGACCATGCCGTGGCTGGGCAAGGTCGCGGCCGTGCTCGAGGGCTGGTACCCGGGCCAGGAGAACGGCAACGCGATCGCGTCGCTGCTCTACGGCGACGTCAACCCGTCGGGCAAGCTGCCGGTCAGCTTCCCGAAGCAGCTCGCCGACCTGCCGACGGCGAACGTCCAGCAGTTCCCGGGCGCCAACGACCGCATCGAGTACTCGGAGGGACTCAACGTCGGGTACCGCTGGTACGACAGCCGCAATTTAGAGCCGCTGTTCCCGTTCGGCTTCGGGCTGTCGTACACGACGTTCGGGTTCTCGAACCCGGTCGTGACGCCGCAGGGGACGAACGGCACCGCGACCGTGACGGCCACGGTGACCAACACCGGGACCCGGGCGGGCGCGGACGTCGTCCAGCTGTACGTCGGCCAGCCGGCGGGTAACGGTGAGCCGCCGAAACAGCTGAAGGGGTTCAAGAAGGTGCAGCTGAACCCCGGGCAGAGCGCCCAGGTGTCGTTCCCGCTCACCCCGCGGGACCTGGCGCACTGGACGGGCTCGTGGACGACCAACGCGGGCCAGTACCGCGTCTACGTCGGTGATTCCTCGCGCAACGTCCCGCTGTCGGCGACGCTGACGGTCTCCTGAGTCGACTCGCGCACCACCAGCGAGGTCGGGACGATCACCGGGCCTTCCGGTGACGGCGAGCCGGCGAGCCGGTCGAGCAGCTGCCCGGCCGCCGTCTCGCCCATCTGCCGCAGCGGCTGGCGGACGGTGGTGAGCGGCGGCTGGGTGTGCGCGGCCAGGGGGATGTCGTCGAACCCGACCACGGCGACGTCCCCCGGCACCGAGCGGCCGGCCTTGCGGAGGCCGGCCAGCACGCCCGCCGCGGTGAGGTCGTTGTGCGCGAAGACCGCGTCGAACTCCGGGCCGGAGTGCAGCAGCTGGAGGATCGCCGCCTCGCCGCTCTCGCTCGTGAAGTCGCCCTCGATGATCAACCGCGAGTCGAGCGTCAGGCCGGCGTCGCGGACGGCGTCGTTGAAGCCGTTGAGGCGATCGGCGGTGCAGCCGAAGTCGCGTGGCCCGGTGACGGTGGCCAGGCGTGTCCGGCCCGTCTCCAGCAGGTGCCGGGCCGCGGACGCGCCGCCCTGGCGGTTGTCGGTGCCCACCGACGGGAACGCCGGACGGCGGCCGCGGTCGTCGATCACCACCACCGGCAGCCCGGAGTCGTGCAGCACGCGCAGGTGCCGCACCGCGTCCGGCGGCTCCACCAGCAGCAGGCCGTCGAACGCCTTCGCCGACACCTGGCGCGAGAACTCCTCCAGGGAGTCGGGCCCGCGGTTGGCGGTGGACAGCAGCAGGCCGTAGCCCTTCGACTCCACGACGTCGGCGACGCCTTGCAGCACCTCGCCCATCCACGGCCAGGTCAGCCCGGGCACCAGCATGCCGACCGTGCGCGTCACCCCGCGGGCCAGCCCGACCGCGCCGGCGCTGGGGATGTACCCGGTCGCGGCGATCACCTCGCGCACCCGGATCGCGGTCGCGGCGTCCACGTCGGCCTTGTTGTTGAGCACCCGCGACACCGTCGTCTTGCTCACCCGCGCGCGGCGGGCGACCTCGGCGATCGTGACGCGCATCCGTCCTCCCGAGCGGGGGGTGGCAAGCCCTGTGGTGCCAAGGTACCCGCCCGGAGGCCCGGCGCGACCGGTGCGAGATCGATCAAGTCCGGACGGACAACCGCGTGAGGCCCGCGTCGCCGCCGCGCCAGTCCGTGCGGACGGCGACGTACCGCGCCGGTCCGGTGCGGGTGGCCGTATAGGAGACGCCGTCGAGGCTGGTTTCGACGGTCGCCGCCGGCACGCGGCCGCGGGTCCAGGTCAGCTCGACCGCCGAAACCGCTGTCACGGCTCCGAGATCGACCACCATCCGGCCGCCGGACCCGGGCCACCACGCCGTCGCCGGGTCGTCGTCGACGGCCGCGTCCGGGCTCGACATCCCCGGGGGCAGGGGCTCGGCGGGGAACGTGGTCCGCCCGAGCGCCCGGTCGGTCAGCGGGTACGGGCGGAGTTCGCCGAAGACGACCGGCACGGTCCGGCGCGGCGGCAACAGCACCGGCCGGGCGCGCCCGCCGTCCGGGGTCACCGTGACCGGCACCGGCAGCAGCCCGGCCGGCGCGGTGAGGTCGACCCGGCTCGCGTCGCGGACGACCGCTTTCACCCCGGCGGGGCCGGTCAGCGTGAACCGCGGGGGCTCGATGCGGCCCTCCGCCGCGGCCAGCGCGTAGGAGAATTCGGTGCCGGTCCGGGTGACGACCTGCTCGCCGCGGTAGAGCCGGCGGGTGCCGCCCGGGAGGGTCACCGTGCCGTGCACCGCGGCGTCGCCGAGGTTCAGCAGCACGAGGAAGCCGTCGGTGACGGTGGCTTCGACCGCGGCCGCACCGGTGGGGACCCGGCCGGAAGCCTGCGGCGGACCGGGCCGCAGCTCGGCGACGAACGGGGCGGGCGGGCCGTCGGAGAGCGTGACGCGGTCGGCGGTGACGGTGAGCGGGTTCGGGCCCGCGACGGTGATCCCGGCGCGGCCGTCGATGTCGAGCCGGCCCTTCGTGCTGCTGAGGGCGGGTACCGGATAGGTCGCGGCCGGCGTCCAGGTCACGCCGTCGGGCGAGGTCTCGACGCGGTACTTCCGGCCGGCCGCCGCCTCCCAGCTCAGCCGCACGCGGTCGACGCGCCGCGGCGTCCCGAGGTCGACGGCGAGCCAGCTGTCCGCGCGCGACCGGTCCGATGTGGACACCGCCCAGCGCGTGGCCGGGTCGCCGTCGACGGCGTACTTCGCCTCCTTGCCTGCGGACACCGACGACGCCGTCGCCGTCCCGGTTCTCGCCAGGTCGGGGCCGTCGCCGTCGCGGACTTCGATTGCCCAGAGCGAGTAGCCGTACGTCGGGTCGGGCTGCACGCCGAGCATGCGGACGTGCCGCGCGGTGACCGGCGCGAAGGTCAGGTCGTCGGTCCGGGCGCCGGTGGGCGCGGCCGGCGCCTTGATCGTCACGCTGCCTTCGGCGGCGGTGTACGTGCGGTCGCCGTCGAGGCCGGGCATGCCGGGCATGGTCAGGTTGTAGATGTCGAGGACGCCTTCGCCCGCGGTCAGGCCGGTGCTGACGTAGACCGCGGCTCCGGTGGGCAGGGTCGCGAACCCGGCGTACCCGGTGTCGAAACGCAGGACGCCGAACGTGCCGTCGAAGCCGTCGCGGACCTTCGTGTAGGTGGTGGCGTGGCGTTCCCGGACGACGGCGTTCGTCGAGGGCAGCAGCATCGGGTTCGCGCCGCCGAGCACGAACAGCCAGTCGTCGTGGTGCGGCTGCCAGGCGAACTTCACGAAGCCGGGCTTGCTGACCGTCCCGGCCCACGCGGTGGGGGAGCGGTGCGCGAGCAGGCCCGGCCCGGCGCCGAAGTCGGCGATCCCGGCCGCGTGCGCGTCGAACTCGCGGTCGCTCACCGGGACGACCGGGCCGCCGTGGCTCGCGCGCCACTCGTGCAGCAGGTAGCTGATGGCGAGCTCGGCGCGGGCCTCCGGCTCGTACTTCGGTTCGCCGGAGAACTTCGTGATCCGGTCGGCGGGGGCGTACGCCTGGTACGGCTCGAGCCGCGCGGCCAGCTGCGCCTCGGCGTGGGCGGCGTGGCGGTCGCCGAGCACCTGGGCGCGGAAGGCCAGCGGGATGACGTCGCGGCCGTAGAGGTGCTCGCGGTCGGCGACCATCGGCATCAGCGGCTCGCCGGCGTCGCTGGTCATCAGCAGCATCGTGCGCCAGAGCAGTTCGCCGTTCGGCTGCGCGGTGAGCACCTCCGGCAGCGGCGTGCCCGCGGCGAGGAAGTGCATCGCATTGCGGCCGGACGTCCGCCAGAGCTCCTCCTGGTAGTGCGGGCCGAACGAACCGTGGTTCTCGACGAGGAAGGTGTCGTAGAGGTTGGCCGCGGTGTTGGCGCTGACCGGACGGCCGTCGACGAGCCGCGGGTTGGCCAGGTCGGCGGCCGGCAACCCGCCTTCGTTGCGGCTCCACGTCCCGAACGCGGCCCGCCAGCCGTCCGCCCGCGGGTCGGCCGGCGCCCACGCGAGCGCGGGGGCGAGCGACTGGGCGTAGACCCCCATCTCTTCCAGCTTGGTGTCGCCGACGTGGCCGCCGCGCAGGCCGTTGGGTGTCCAGCTGCCCGAGTCGGGGTCGTCGCCGGTGCCGAGGGAGACGGTGTAGGCGGCCTGGCCGGCGGTGATGCGCTCGACGTTCTGCCGGGTCGCGTCGTCGAGGTCCGTCCACAGCAGACGGGCGGCGAGCACGAAGTACGACTGGAACGTCGTGTCGAAGAACAGCTTGCGGCCCCACTCGGTGCCGCCGGCGAGCCGGTTCGACGCGGCGAACCGGCGGATCGTGGCGAGCGTGTGGTCGCGCAGCGTCTCCCGGGTGACGCCGGCGACCGTGGCGTCGTAGCCGTCGCGGGTCAGCAGCACGGCGTTGCCGAGCACCACGGCGAAGGTGAAGTCGCGCAGCGGGTAGGTGCCGGTGGCCGGGTCGAACTGCTGCTCGGCCCAGCGCGTGTGCCGCAGCAGCACGCGCAGGTAGGTCGCCGCGACCGGATCGGGCGGCCCGGCGGCTGCCGCCGCGGTGCCGTCCGCGGCCCGCGCGAGCCCCGGGAGCAGGCCCGAGGCCAGCGCGGCCGCCGCTCCGCCCGCGCCCAGCAACCGCAGTGCCCGCCGCCGGTCCAGCTCGCCCATGCCCCGGTCTCCGTTTCGCTGACAACCTTGTCAGCGCGGATTCTGGGACGCCGCCGCAGCCCCGGGCAACCCCGGCGGCCGATCCCGTCCGGTTTCGGACAAGCTGTTTGTATAACGCCCTATACCCGCCGGTCGTAGTGCGCGATCACGACGCCCTTGGTCGTGGTGACGCAGCTGCCGAGGACGAACTCGGTGAGCGGCGCGTCGCCGAACAGGCGCGCACCGGTCCCGAGGGTCAGCGGGTGGATCAGCAGCGTGTACCGGTCGACCAGCCCGGCGGCGTGCAGCGCCCGCACCAGCGACGCGCTGCCGATGACCGACAGGTCCTCGCCGGGCCCGGCCTTCAGCTCGGCCACGGTGTCCGCCGCGTCGCCGCGCAGCAGGACCGAGTTCTGCCACGCGCCGGCGTCGTCGAGCGTGGTCGAAGCGACGTACTTGGTGGCCGCGTTCAGGTGCGTGGTGAACGGGTTCCCGTCGTCGCGGCGGCTCCACGCGGTGGTGAAGTCCTGCCAGGTGCGGCGGCCGAACAGCATGTCGCCGGGCCGGCTCATGCCCCGGCCCATCTCGCGGGCCATGACGTCGTCCTGGTAGCGGGTGCCCCACCCGCCGTGGGCGAAGCCGCCGCGGGTGTCCTCGTCCGGCCGGCCGAGGCCCTGCACGACGCCGTCGAGGGTGACGCTCATGGTGACGTTGATCGAACGCATCGAGAGGGTGTCCTTCCGCTTCCGCAGTGTGTCACCGCCCATACGAACGGCGGCGGCCCGGATCGACACCCCGGCGGCGTGGTGGGATGCCGGGGTGATCACCGACCCGTGGGTGCTGCTCCTGCTCGTGCTGGCCGGCGTCGGGGCCGGCCTGACCGGGGCGACCGCCGGGCTCGCGTCGCTGGTGTCCTACCCCGCGCTGCTCGCCGCGGGCCTGCCCCCGGTGACCGCGAACATCACCAACACCGTGGCCATGCTGGGCACCACCGCGGGCGCCGCCGCCGGCGCGCGGCCGGAGCTGGCCGGGCAGCGGCGCCGGCTCGTCCCGCTCTGCGCCATCACCACCGTCGGCGGCGCGGTCGGCGGGCTCGTGCTGCTGCTGACGCCGTCCGGCGCGTTCACCGTCATCGTGCCGTGGCTGATCGGCGGTGCGTCGCTGGTGCTGATGGCGGGCCCGCGCCTGCGGCGGCTCGCCGAAGGCGCCGAACACCACGGCCTGAGCCCGGCGACCGCCGTGATCGCCTTCCTCATCGGCAGCTACGGCGGTTACTTCGGTGCCGCCGCGGGCGTGCTCATGCTCGCGCTGCTCGTCACGGTCTGGAACCAGCCGCTCGCCCGGACCAACGCGGCGAAGAACCTGGTCACCGGGTCGGCCAACTTCCTCGCGGCGATCGTCTTCTCGGTCACCGGCAAGGTGGTCTGGCCCGCCGCGCTCGCCGTCTGCCTCGGCTCGCTCGGCGGCTCGTGGCTGGGATCGGTCCTCGTGCGCCGGCTGCCGGCGACGCCGTTGCGCATCGCGATCGGTATCGGCGGACTGGGTCTGGCGGTCGTCCTCGGCCTGCGGGCATGATCGGCGGGGTATCGGCGAGCAGGAGACCAGATGAGCATTGTCGGGACCAGGGTGGTCCGCCAGGAGGATCAGAACCTGATCACCGCGGGCGGCACCTACGTGGACGATCTGCGGGCGGACGCCCTTTCCGGTGCCGCGCACGCGGTTTTCGTACGAAGTCCGATCGCGCACGCGCGGATCGGCGGTATCGACGTGACCGAGGCGAAGGCGGCACCGGGGGTGCTCGGCGTGTTCACCGCCGCCGACCTCGGCCTCGACCCGCACGCGGCCGGACCGGTGAAGGAACCGTGGCTCGCCGACGGCGTGGTGCGCTACGTCGGCGAACCCGTCGCGCTGGTCCTCACCGAAGAGCGCTACCAGCTCGCGGACGCCGCCGAGCTGGTCGACGTCGACTACGAGCCGCTGGACGCGGTCGCGAGCATCGACGCCGCACTGGCCGGCGAGACGCTGCTGTACCCGGACACCGGCAGCAACATCGTGCAGGTCAACGGCGCGGAGAAGTTCGACGACGCGATTTTCGCGGACTGCGATGTCGTGGTCACGCAGACGATCGCCAACCAGCGCGTCGCCCCGGCGCCGCTCGAAGGGCGCGGCGCGTCCGTCGCCTGGGGCGAGGACGGCAGGCTGACCGCCTGGCTGTCCACGCAGAACGCCCAGATCGCCCGGACGCAGCTGGCGGCGAGCCTCGGCGTCGGCGAGGAGTCGGTGCGGGTGATCGCGCCGGACGTCGGCGGCGGGTTCGGCGCGAAGATCGGCGCGGACCCCGAAGCGACCGTGCTCGGCTGGGCCGCCAGGGAACTCGGCCGGCCGGTGCGCTGGGTCGAGTCGCGCAGCGAGAACCTGACGGCGATGACGCACGGCCGCGCGCAGCTGAACACCGTCACCATCGGCGGCCGGCGCGACGGCACGGTCCTCGCCTACCGCCTCGACGTCGTCCAGGACGCGGGCGCCTACCCGCGGACCCTGTTCCTGCCGACGCTGACCGAGCTGATGGCCGTCGGCGTCTACCGGTTCCCGCAGGTGCAGACGCGCAGCCGCGCGGTGGTCACGAACACCACGCCGGTCGCGGCCTACCGCGGCGCGGGCCGCCCGGAGGCGACCGCCGCCGTCGAGCGGGCGATGGACCTGTTCGCCGCCGAGCTCGGGCTGGACCCGGCCGACGTCCGGCGGGTCAACTTCATCCGGCCCGAGGAGTTCCCGTACCGGACGCCGACCGGCGCCTTCTACGACACGGGGGAGTACGCGGCCGCGCTGGACAAGGTCCTGGCCGCCGCCGGCTACCCGGAACTGCGGGCGCAGCAGCAGCGGCGGCGCGAGGCGGGGGACCCGGTCGAGCTCGGTCTCGGCATCGCCGCCTACGTCGAGATCACCGGCGGCGACGGCGGTGGCGAGAGCGGCCGGGTCGACATCCATCCGGACGGCTCGGTCGTCGCGTGGACCGGCAGTTCGCCGCACGGGCAGGGCCTCGGCACGTCCCTGGCCATGCTGCTGTCCGACCGGCTCGGCGTGCCGCTGGAGAAGATCACCGTCCGCCACGGCGACACCGACGAGGTGCCGAAGGCGATCGGCACGTTCGGCTCGCGGTCGCTGCAGCTGGGCGGCTCGGCGATCCGGCAGGCGGCCGACGCGGTGATCGCCCAGGCCCGCGAGCTGGCGGCGGACCTGCTGGAAGCCGCGTCCGACGATCTGGAACTGGACGTCGAGCGCGGGGTCTGGCAGGTGCGCGGCGCGCCGTCGAGCACCGTGCTGAGCTGGGCGCAGGTGGCTGAAGCCGCCTCGGACGGCAAGCTGACCGCCGACGTCTGGTTCGGCGACGGCCAGCCGACGTTCCCGTTCGGCGCGCAC
>NZ_PPHG01000046.1 GCF_002904295.1 Amycolatopsis sp. CA-128772 | reverse complement strand
CCATGTACCAGTCGGGCTGGGACCCGGCCGAGACCTGTGCCGGGTTGTACGGGCCGAAGTTCCACACCGGGTTGATCTGGAACAGCCCCGACATCAACGCCAGCACCCCCACCACCAGGGTGAAGAACGCGCCGCCCTTGAGCGCGAAGTACGGCATGATCCGCACCCCGACCACGTTGGACTCCTTGCGCCGCACCCCCGGGAACTGCGTGTGCTTCTGATACCACACCAACGCCAGGTGCACCCCCACCAGCGCCAGCATGATGCCCGGCAGCAACAGGATGTGCAGCGTGTACAACCGCGGGATGATCTGATCCCCCGGGAACTCCCCACCGAACAACGCCCAGTGGATCCACGTCCCCGCCACCGGCACCGACAACACGATCCCCGACAGCGTCGCCCGGATCCCGGTACCCGAAAGCAGGTCATCCGGCAGCGAATAACCGAAGAAGCCTTCGAAGCAGCCCAGGATCAGCAGCAGCCCGCCGATCACCCAGTTCGCCTCACGCGGACGCCGGAACGCGCCGGTGAAGAAGATCCGCAGCATGTGCACGGCCATCGACGCCACGAAGATCAGCGCCGCCCAGTGGTGCAGCTGCCGCATGAACAGCCCGCCACGGACGTCGAAGGAGAGGTCCAGCGTCGTGCGGAACGCCTGCGACATCTCCATGCCCTGCAGGTTCTTGAAGCTGCCGTGGTAGACGACCTCCTGCATGGAGGGGTCGAAGAACAGCGTCAGGTACACCCCCGTCAGCAGCAGGATGATGAAGCTGTAGAGCGCGATCTCGCCCAGCAGGAACGACCAGTGGGTCGGGAACACCTTGTTCATCTGGTGCCGCAGACCCTTGGCCAGCTGGTACCGCTGGTCGGCGTTGTTCGCGGCCTCGCCCAGGTGCCGTTCCACGGCGCTCGAGCCCTTGGTCGGCGTGGTGAGTGAACTCATGACTTACGCTCCCAAAAGGCCGGACCGATGGCCTCGATGAAGTCGCCTCGCGCGATCAAGTATCCCTCTTCGTCCACCGTGATCGGTAGCTGGGCCAGCGGTCGCGTCGCCGGGCCGAAAATCGGCTTGGCGTAGTGGAGGGCGTCGAACTGCGACTGGTGGCACGGGCACAGGATGCGGTTGGTCCGCTGCTCGTACAGGGAGGTCGGGCAGCCGACGTGGCTGCAGATCTTCGTGTACGCGTAGTAGTCGCCGAAGTTGAAGTCCTCCTGGCCGGCCCGCTTGACCACCTTGGCGGCGTCGGTCGGGCGCAGGCGGATCAGCATGACCGGGTTGTCGACCCGGGTCAGCGCCGCGTTCAGCTTCTCTTCGTCGTGCGCCTCACTGTCGCGGTACGGGAAGACGGTGACCATCGCGCCGGCGTCGAGGTCCTCGGCCTTGACCCGGCGGACCTCCTTGACGTCCTCCTCGATCGAGCCCGAGATGGTGCGCAGGTAGACCTTCTCGCCCGGGAAGTTGGGCTTCCAGCCGGTGTGCCAGAGCGAGTCGCGGGACTCGCTGTCCTTCCACGGGTTCTTGATGAAGGACGCGACCGGCAGCGCGGCGGCCGCGAGGCCGAGCGCGCCGGCCCCGGCGATCGCCGAGCGCTTGATCAGCGAGCGGCGGGCGATGGTGCTGCGGCTCCCCGCGTCGGCCAGGTGCGCGAGGATCGTCGCGCGGTCGACCTCGGTCGATCCGGCGCCGTCGGCGTCGGTCCGCTGCTGCACCGCGACCTCGGCGGGCACGAACTTCTTCGTGTACAGGATCACGCCGATGCCCAGGCCGAGGATGGCCAGGCCGAGCGTGAGGCCGAGCATCGGGGTGTAAAGGCTGTACCAGAAGTGGCCGCTCTCGTTGTCCGGCGCCTCGTACTTCCACGGCCACCAGATCAGCGAAACGACGAACCCGATCCCGGCCAGCGCGGACAGCGCGAACCAGAACGCGACCAGGCGCTCGGCCCGCTTCTCCGCCCGCGTGCCCTCCACGGGCCACGGGGTGGGGTACTCGACGATCTCGACCCCGTCGAGCTGCCCGCCCAGCTTCACCAGCTGGTCGCGGTCCATCTCAGCCAGCTCCGCCTCCGTCGGCGGCTTCGGCCCCTCGGCACTCATGCCTTCGATCCAATCCACAACGTCACGCCGATCAGCGCGGCGATCCCGACGATGAAGGCGATCACGCCCTCCGAAGCGGGGCCGACCCCGCCGAGGCCGTTACCACCCGGGTTGTTGTTGCCGTCCGACACCGACTTCACGTAGGCGACGATGTCCTTCTTCTCCTCCGGCGTCAGCTGCCGGTCGGAGAACTTCGGCATGTTCTGCGGGCCGGTGAGCATGGCCGTGTAGATCTGCTCTTCGTTGGCCGGGTCCAGGTTCGGCGCGTACTTGCCGGCGGACAGCGCACCGCCGCGGCCGGTGAAGTTGTGGCACGACGCGCAGTTGAGGCGGAACAGCTCGCCACCGCGGGCCGGGTCGTCGCCGCGCAGGGCCTCGCCCTTCTCGGCGGGACGCTGGACGCCACCGCCGTGCGCCTGGATGTAGGCGCCGACCGCGTCGATCTCGGCCTCGGTCAGCTTCGGCGGCTTGCGCTCGGCCTGCGCCTCCTGGCGCGCGGCGGGCATGCGGCCCGAAGAAGTCTGGAAGTACACCGCGGCGTCGCCGATGCCGATCAGGCTCGGCCCGCGGTCCTGCACGCCCTCGAGGTTCGCGCCGTGGCAGGCGATGCAGGTGTTGTTGTAGACCTGCTCGCCCAGGCGCAGCTGCGCCGGCGTGCCCTGGGCCTGCGCGGTCTGCGGCTCCGGGGCGAACACGGCGTACAGGGCGCCGGCGCCCACCAGCGCGATACCGAGCGCGAGCAGGCCGGCGAACCGCCTCCGCAGCTTCGACCGCGCGCGGTAGCGGCGCTCCGAGGATTTCGTGCTGGTGGTCATCTTGCGGCAACCCTTGCTGTCAGTTCAGGCCGATGGTGAAGGTGGTGGCGGCTGGGTGCGACCTACGGAAGGAGGTAGATCACACCGAACAGGCCGACCCACACGATGTCGACGAAGTGCCAGTAGTAGGACACGACGATCGCCGACGTGGCCTGGGCGGGCGTGAACTTGCTCAGTTTCGTGCGGATGAGCAGGTACACGAAGGCGACGAGCCCGCCGATGACGTGCAGGCCGTGGAAGCCGGTCGCGAGGTAGAAGACCGTGCCGAACGGGCCGGACGGGATCGTCATCCCCTCTTCGACCAGGTTGTGGTACTCGTTGGCCTGGCCGCCGACGAAGATCGCGCCCATGATCAACGTGATGATGTACCAGCGGCGCAGGCCGTAGACGTCACCGCGCTCGGCGGCGAACACGCCGAACTGGCAGGTCAGCGAGGACAGCACGAGGATCACCGTGAACGGGATCGCGTACGCCACGTTGAGGTGGAACTCCTCGCCGTGCAGCGGCGGCGGCCACTGGCCGGACGAGTTCTGCGCCTTGACGGTGAAGAACATCGCGAACAGTCCGGCGAAGAACATCAGCTCGCTGGAAAGCCACACGATGGTGCCGACACTGACCATGTTCGGCCGGTTCAGCGAGTGGACCCGCTGACTGATGGTGGGAGCTGCCGTTGTCACGCGTCGCATTATGTCCTCTCGCACCGCCGCTCCGCCGGGTGGGTCCACGGCGAGCCGTCTGCGTAACCGATCACACCGGATGCCCGGGAAGGTGAGAGCTACTCATGGGTTTACTCGACCGGCTGCTTGACCTGGTCAAGAAGCGCGAAACGCCCGGTCTGACGGCCGATGTGCCCGGGTTGAAGATCGTCGCCGAGGCCTTCGACCCGGTCGTCGCGGACTCCGCCGTGCTCGCCGCTTCACCCGACTGGGTCAGCACGGCACCGGCCGTCCTGCGGCACCACCTGCTGCTGCCGCCGGACCGGCTCGCCGAGGCGGCGTCGATCCTCGCCCAGGACGGCTACGAGCTGCGGGAACAGGCCCCTGACGGCGAGCCGGCGCGGGTGCTCGCGGTGCGCGTCCAGGTGCTCGACGCGCTGCACTGCGCCCAGGAACGGTCCCGGATGGCCGGTCTGGCGCAGCGGCTGGGCGGTGACGCGCTCGGCTGGGACGCGCAACAGCCGGAGCCGACCGCGTGATGTCGGTCTCGGCCGATACGATCGCGGGAGACAGTGCTGAACCGGGGCTGTGCCCCGGGCCGGGGGCTCCGCCCCCCGGAGCCCCGAACAGCAGTGTGCGGTGACGAGTATGGAGGCGTGCCTGATGGGCGAGCGGTCGATGCGGGTCCTGGTGTTCAGCCACAAGGCGGAGGTGCGCGAGGCGATCGTGAACGCGGTCGGCCGGCGGCCCGCCGCCGATCTGGCGCGCGTGGACTACGTCGAGGCGGCCGGCGTCGCGGACGTGCTGTCCGAGGTGGACGCGGGGAACGTCGACCTGGCCATCCTCGACGGCGAGGCGCAGCCGACCGGCGGCATCGGGCTCTGCCGCCAGCTGAAGAGTGAAATCACCGACTGTCCCCCGATCGTGGTCGCCGTGCGGCGCAAGGACGACCGGTGGCTGGCGACCTGGTCGCAGGCGGACGCCGTGCTGGTGCACCCGCTGGACCCGCTGACCGCCGCGGAGACCGTCGCCGACGTGCTGCGCGCGCGACGGGTCCCCGTCGTGAACGGCTGAGCCCGGTGACCACCCCGGTCCCCCGCACCTGGGCTCCCCTGCTCAAGCAGCTCGTCGCGGGCGCCGACCTCTCCGCGGAGGACACGGCGTGGGCGATGGACCAGATCATGAGCGGCGCCGCCAGCCCGGCCCGGATCGCCGGGTTCGCGGTGGCGTTGCGGGCCAAGGGCGAGACGCCCGAGGAGATCGCCGGCATGGCGGCCACGATGCTGGCGCACGCCCGGCGGGTCGAGCTGGACCGGCCGGCCGTCGACATCGTCGGCACCGGCGGCGACGGCTCGAATTCGGTGAACATCTCGACGATGGCGACCATCGTCACGGCGGCGGCGGGCGCGCCGGTGGCCAAGCACGGCAACCGCAGCGCCTCGTCGAAGTCCGGCGCGGCGGACGTGCTGGAGACCCTCGGCGTGCGGATCAGCCTGCCGCCGGAGGACGTCCAGCGCAGCCTGGCCGAGGTCGGCGTCGGGTTCTTCCTGGCCTCGGCGTTCCACCCGGCGCTGCGGCACGCCGGCCCGGTGCGCAGCGAGCTGGGCATCCCGACGACGTTCAACCTGCTCGGCCCGCTGACCAACCCGGCCCAGCCGGGCGCCGCGCTGATCGGCTGCGCGTACCGGGACAAGACGCGGGTGCTGGCGGAGACGTTCGCCCGCCGCGGCACCCGTGCCCTGGTGGTCCGCGGCGACGACGGCCTCGACGAGATCACCACGACCACGACGTCGACGGTCTGGGTGGTCTCCGGCGGCACGGTCACCGAACGCAGCCTCGACCCGGCGTCGGTGGGCATCCCCCGGGCGACGGCGGAGGACCTGCGCGGCGGCGACGCGGCAGCGAACGCGGAAGTGGTCCGTGAGCTGGTCGGCGGCAAGCCGGGCCCGGTCCGCGACGCGGTCCTGATCAACGCGGCGGCCGCGCTGGCGGCCTTCACGGGCTTCTCGGACTCCCTGGAGGACGACCTCCGCACCGGGCTGACGCGGGCCGCGGAAGCGATCGACTCGGGCGCCGCGGCCGCGCTGCTGGACCGCTGGATCGCCTTCAGCTGACCCGTTCGGCCCGCTCGCCCGCTCAGCAGCGGACGTTCGGCTCGGCCGCCGCACCGGCCGGCTTCTCCGGTGCGGCGGCGGGCCGGCGGTTGCGCTGCGGCGCCAGTGCGGCCGCCAGGACCGCGAGCATGCCCAGCGCCTCCGGCCAGCTCGGCCGGTGGCCGTAGAACGCGATGTCGACCAGCACCGCGACCACCGGGTACAGGTAGGACAGCAGCGCCACCGTCGTCGTGGGCAGCTTGCCGATGCTCGCGTACATCAGGACGTACATCAGCGCGGTGTGGACGGTGCCGAGCAGGACCAGCCAGAGCAGGCCCGAGGTCGTCGACGGCAGTGGCGTGATCAGCAGCGTCGGCGCCAGCACCAGCGCGCCCACCGTCGTCTGGACCGCGGCCAGGAGGTGCGGGCGGATGTGCTTCAGCTGCTTCGCGACGAAGGACGCTCCGGCGTAGAGCACGGCCGCGCCCAGGGCCAGCGCGATGCCCGCGAGCTGCACCGGCTTGCCGTCCTCGCCGTGCGCGGACAGCGAGATCAAGGCCACCCCGCCGAAGGCGACCCCGGCCCGGGCCAGGTGGCTCTTGGCGACCTTCTCGCCGAGGAACGCCGCCGCCAGGCCGACCAGGATCAGCGGCTGGGTGTGGTAGACGACCGTGCTGACCGAGATCGACGACAGCGCGTACGACGCGAACAGCAGCACCCAGTTGCCGACCAGGAACAGCCCGCCCAGCACGGCCAGGCCCAGGTCGCGGCGGGACGGGCGCCACGACTGCAGCCAGCCGCGGGAGAGGCACCAGAGCACCAGCAGCGCGCCGCCGACTAAGCAGCGGGCGAAGGCCACAGCGGGGGCGGCCGCGCCGCTCTCGAGGACGACCGCGCCGATCGTGCCGGACATCGCCATCGCCGCGGACCACTGGAGCAGCGGGCGGGTTTCGGAGTTCGTCATGCCGACCAGGTTCGTCGGCTTTGCGCGCGACAACCAGTGTCAGAGATGACAATGGCCGCAAAACTTGTGACACACTGGCCGGCATGGACGTCAACCGGGTCGCCGTGGTGCTCGCCGACCGCGTTTCACCGTTCGAGCTGGGCGTCGCGTGCGAGGTGTTCGGCACCGACCGCAGCGCCGACGGCATCGCCGGCTGGGACTTCGGCGTCTGCTCCCCCGGCGGGGCCGCGGTCGGGAGCTGGTCCGGGTTCGGGCTGTCGGGCCTGCGGGACCTGGACTTCGCGGCGGCGGCGGACCTGCTGATCGTGCCGACGTGCGCGCCGCGGACCGCGCCGCCGCCGGCCCCCGTGCTGGAGGTCCTGCGGGACGCGGCCGGGCGCGGGGCGTGGGTGGCGGGGTTCTGCGCGGGCGTGTTCACCCTCGGCTACGCGGGCCTGCTCGACGGCCGCCGCTGCACGGTCCACTGGGTGTACGAAGCCGAGTTCCGGCAGCGGTTCCCGGCCGCCGAGGTGGACCCGCAGGCGCTGTACGCCGACGACGGCGGCGTCCTGACCAGCGCGGGCACGGTCGCGGCGGTCGACCTGTGCCTGCACCTCGTCCGCCGGCTGCGCGGGGTCGACGCGGCCACGACGCTCGCTCGCCGGATGGTGGCGGCCCCGCACCGCGCGGGCGGCCAGGCGCAGTTCGTGCAGGCACCGGTCCCGGCGACGGCGGCGGGCGACGACGCCGTGGTGGCGGAGGCCCTGGAGTGGGTGGAGCGGCGGCTGGACCAGCCGTTCACGGTGGCCGAGCTGGCCCGCCGCAGCGGCCTGGGCGAGCGCACGTTCCTGCGCCGCTTCTCGGCGGCGACGGGCACCACCCCGCACCGCTGGCTGACCGAGCGGCGCCTGGACCGCGCGCAGGCCCTGCTGGAGGCGGGCAGGCTGTCGGTGGAGGACATCGCCACGGCCTGCGGCTACGCGTCGGCGGCGGCGTTGCGCCACCAGTTCAGCCGCCTGCGGGGCACGAGCCCGTCGTCCTACCGGACGGCGTTCCGCGGCTGAGCAGGTCAACGCACCTGGTGGCGACCGCGCCCTCGGTGCCGCCTTCCGCGGCTGAAAACGGAACCGGCCGCCACGCGGAAAGCGTGACGGCCGGCCTCGAAGGAACCTCAGTCGTGCGACGGGCCCGTGTGGTACTCGAACACCAGGCCGCCGATCGTGATGAGCAGCGCGACCAGGGCGATCACCAGCAGCCAGATGTGGAAGAACGCCAGCGCCACGGCCGCGAGGGCGGCGGTGGCCGCCATGCCGATCGGCCAGTAGCTGCCCGGGCTGAAGAAGCCCATCTCGCCCGCGCCGTCGCTGATTTCGGCGTCTTCGCGGTCTTCCGGGCGGGGCTCGATGCGGCGGGCGACGAACTGCATGTAGCTGCCCGCCAGGAACGCCAGGCCGCCGGTGAGGAACAGGGCGACGATGCCGACCGGCTCGGGCCCGTGGGTCGCGGCCAGGCCGGTCCACACCCAGTACACGGCCGCCATGAACACGGCGAAGATCGCCACGATGAAGAAGATGCGGGCTTCGACCTTCATGGGTCTGTCCTACTCCTGTTATCCGCTTGGGGGGGTCCGGGTGGCGGAGCCCCCGGCCCGGGGCGAAGCCCCGGATGTCACTGCTCGGGGCGTCAGTTCGACGCCGTGCGTGCCGTGCGGTCGGTGTTGAACGGCTGGGTGGTCACCGCGTGCGGGGTGCACAGCTCGCCGCAGTTCATCTTCGCCAGCGCCTCGGCCGCGGTGAACGTCTGGCCGGTGGCCGGGTTCACCTGCTTGCGCAGCGCGATGTACTGGTCGAACTTGTCCGCCGACAGCGCGCGGACCTCGAAGTTCATCACCGAGTGGTAGGTGCCGCACAGTTCCGCGCACCGGCCGACGAAGGAGCCTTCGCGGTCGATCTTGTTCTGGAAGGAACTGTCCTGGTTGTTCTTCTCCGGGTTCGGGAAGACGTCCCGCTTGAAGTGGAACTCCGGCACCCAGAAGGAGTGGATGACGTCGGTGGAGACCAGGTCGTACTGGATGGTCTTGCCGACCGGGAGCACCAGCAGCGGGATCTCGCCGGACGAGCCGACCGTGCTGACCTGGCCGCTGCCGTCGGGCTTCGCCGCGTTGGCGTCCTCGTACTTGAACTCCCAGTTCCACTGGAAGGCGACGACCTGGACCTTGACGTCCGGGTTGGGCACCTTGTCCAGGACCTTCGACTCCGTCGTCGCGGTGAAGAAGAACAGGACGCAGACCATGATCGTCGGCACGACGACCGTGAACAGCTCGAGCGGGATGTTGTACTGGAACTGCCGGGGCAGCTCCTCCGGCTCGCCGTCGACCGTCTTCTTCTTGCGGTGGAACGTCGCGGTCCAGAAGATCAGGCCCCACACGATGACCCCGACGACCAGCGCGGCCACCACGGCCCAGGTCCACAGGTTGCGCATCTGGTTCGCCTGCTCGGTGACACCGACGGGCCAGCCGAACCGCAGGATCTCGTCGCCGGAGCAGCCCGTCGCGGTCAGCGCGACCAGCACGGCCAGCGCGGCGACGCGCACGGTCCGCTTCCCCAGGGTGCGCTCGGGTTGTCCCACTGCGCCTCGCCCTTTCACCCAGAGCCTCCTACGACCGATCTTCGTGACAGGCGGAGCCTAGCCGAGTTGGCCGATCCCGCTGACCAAGGGGTAACCCTCGACGCGCGTGGTACTCGCCACGACCGCCCCGGCATACTGGGGCCTCCCCAGCCCGGTGAAGACCCTGAAGGTGTGTGAGTACCCGTGTGCGGCCTGCTTGGACTGATCTGCGCGACCGAGACCGGCGCGGCGAACGCGCGTGACGCCGTCGGCGCGGCCATGCGCTGCCAGCGCCACCGCGGCCCCGACGAGCAGGACACCTGGGCCGACGCCGAGGTCGTCTACGGCTTCAACCGGCTCGCCTTCATCGACGTCGAGCACGCCCACCAGCCGCTCGTCTGGGGCCCTCCGGAGGCGCCGGGCCGGTACACGATGAACTTCAACGGGGAGATCTACAACTACCTGGAGCTGCGGGCCGAGCTCGCCGAGCAGCACGGCGCGAAGTTCGAGACCGAAGGGGACGGCGAGGCGATCGTCGCCGGCTTCCACTACCTCGGCGCCGGCTGGGTGAAGCGGCTGCGCGGGATGTTCGCCTTCATGATCTGGGACTCGCAGGAGAAGCGGGTCTTCGGCGCGCGCGACCCGTTCGGGATCAAGCCGCTGTTCTACTCGGCCGGCCCCGGCGGCGTGGCGTTCTCCAGCGAGAAGAAGAGCTTGCTGGAGCTGTCGGACGTCCTCGGCGTCGCGCAGGAGCTCGACCGCAAGGCCCTGCAGCACTACCTGGTCCTGCAGTACGTGCCCGAGCCCGAGTCGCTGCACACGGCGATCCGGCGCGTCGAGTCCGGCACGTCGTTCGAGGTGGTGCCCGGCGGTGAGGTGAAGTTCACCCGCTACTTCCACCCGCAGTTCAGCGCGAAGCCGGTCAACTCCCCCCGTGAAGCCGAGGAGCTGTACCAGCGGATCGCCGATGTGATGCGCGACTCGGTCGGCAAGCACATGATTTCGGACCCCGACGTCACGGTCGGCGCGTTCCTCTCGGGCGGCATCGACTCGACGGCCACCGCCACGCTGGCCAAGGAGCACAACCCGAACTTGATCGCGTTCACCACCGGGTTCGAGCGCGAGGGCTACTCCGAGGTCGACGTCGCCGCCGAGTCGGCCGCGGCGATCGGCGTGAAGCACGTGGTCCGCACGGTGTCGGCGGACGAGATGATGGAGGTCCTGCCGCTCATCGTCTGGTACCTCGACGACCCGGTGGCCGACCCGGCACTGGTCCCGCTGTGGTTCATCGCCCGCGAGGCCCGCAAGCACGTCAAGGCGGTGCTGTCGGGCGAAGGCGCGGACGAGCTGTTCGGCGGCTACACGATCTACAACGAGCCGATCTCGCTGGCGCCGTTCGAGAAGATCCCCGGCGGCATGCGCAAGCTGATCGGCAAGGTGTCGACGAAGATCCCCGAGGGCACCCGCGGCAAGGACCTGCTGCGCCGCGGCGCGCTCCCGCTGGAGGACCGCTACTACGGCAACGCCCGCAACTTCCGCGACGACCAGCTGCGCAACGTGCTGAAGACCTACCAGGAAGGCGTCGGCTTCAAGGACGTCACAGCGCCCTGGTACGACGTCTCGCGCGGCTGGGACCCGGTGGCCCGGATGCAGCACGTGGACCTCTACACGTGGCTGCGCGGCGACATCCTGGTCAAGGCCGACAAGGTGACGATGGCCAACTCGCTGGAGCTGCGGGTGCCGTTCCTCGACGCCGAGGTGTTCAAGGTCGCGGCGTCGATCCCGCTGGACCAGAAGCTCGCCCACGGCACGACGAAGTACGCGCTGCGCCAGGCCCTGGCCAAGATCATCCCGGCGCACGTGCTGAACCGCCGCAAGCTCGGCTTCCCGGTCCCGATCCGGCTGTGGCTGCGCAACGAGATGTACGACTGGGCGAAGGGCATCATCTCGGACTCGAAGACCGAGGAGCTGCTGGACAAGAAGGCGATCCTGGCGCTGCTGGAGGAGCACAAGGCGGGTCAGCTGGATCGCAGCCGCCAGCTGTGGGCGCTGATCGTGTTCATGCTGTGGCACGGCATCTTCGTGGAGCACCGGATCAAGCCGGAAATCCCCGAGCCGGTGTACCCGGTCAAGCTCTGAGGCTGTTCACGGCGAAGGCCCTGCACCGGTCCGGTGCAGGGCCTTCGCCGTGGAAGCGTCAGGCGGCGGGCAGCACCGCCGAGATCTCCTCGGCCGCGTCCGGGCCGAACGCGTCGCCGATGCGGGCCAGCGCCTCGGCGCGGTCGAACGTCCACTCCTGCGTGCCGACCGTCTCCAGCACCAGCACCGCGATCAGCGAGCCGAGCTGGGCGGCCCGCTCGATGCCGAGACCGCCGTCGAGGCCGGCCAGCAAGCCCGCGCGGAAACCGTCGCCGACGCCGGTCGGGTCGGCCTTCAGGCGCTCGGGGACCGCGCCGATCTGGAGGGCGACGCCGTCCTTGCCGACGATCTCGACGCCCTTCTCGCCCAGCGTCGTGATGCGCAGGCCGACCTGGTCGAGGACGTCGGCCTCGGTCCAGCCGGTCTTCTGGAGCAGCAGCTCCCACTCGTAGTCGTTGCTGAACAGGTACTTCGCGCCGGCGACGAACGCGCGCGCCTGCTCGCCGCTCATCCGGGCCAGCTGCTGCGACGGGTCGACGGCGAACTCGTACCCGCGCTGGCGGCACTCCGCGGCGTGGCGGATCATGCCTTCGGGGTCGTCCGGGCTGATCAGCACCAGGCTCAGCCCGCCGGCGCGCTCGGCGATCGGCTGCAGCTCGATGTTGCGGGACTCGGCCATCGCGCCGGCGTAGAACGTCGCGATCTGGCAGAGGTCCTCGTCGGTGGTGCACACGAACCGCGCGGTGTGCGCGACCTCGGAGACGTGCACGCCCGAGGTGTCCACGCCGTGCCGCTCCAGCCAGGAGCGGTAGTCGGCGAAGTCGGCGCCGACGGCGCCCACGAGGACCGGCTGGACGCCGAGCACCCCGAGGCCGAAGGCGATGTTCGCGCCGATGCCGCCGCGCCGGACGACCAGGTCGTCGGCGAGGAAGCTCAGCGAGACGCGGTGCAGCTGCTCGGCGACCAGCTGCTCGGCGAACCTGCCCGGGAAGTGCATGAGGTGGTCGGTCGCGATACTGCCGGACACCGCGATCCTGGCCTTTTCTGCCACCGGCTGCTCCTTTGTGCTTATCCTCACGGCAAAAGGCGCGAAGTTACCCCCGGGTCATGACCCATCCGGGTAGTTCGCGCGCGCCCAGCTGACACTACCGGCTGGTACTCCTTCTCCAGTCGAGAGCGGATCAATAGCGTTACGAATCGTGAACGCCGTCACCGAACCCGAGACCCTGTCCGAGCTGATCGCCGACTGCGCGCTCATCCCGGCGACGTTGCAGGCCGAGAGCCTGCCGCTGCCCCGCGTCACGGCCCGGCCGTGGGAGGTCGACGAGGCGTGCCACGCCCAGGTGGCCGAGCTCGACGCGTACGTGTAGGTCCGCAGCGACGAAGAAGGCCCCGCCTGGCGGATTCGAGGGGTCGTTGCAACACGGGGTGATCAACTGGCTTTGGTCAGGAGTTTAGCCAAGCGCTCGACTGGGGTGTCCCAGCCGAGCGTTTTGCGTGGTCGTCTGTTGAGTTGCGCGGCGACGGCGGCGAGGTCTTCGGGGCTGTGGATGGACAGGTCGCTGCCTTTGGGGAAGTACTGACGCAGCAGCCCGTTGGTGTTCTCGTTGGAGCCGCGCTGCCAGGGTGAATGTGGGTCGCAGAAGTAGACCGGGATGCCGGTGGCGATGCTGAACTCGTGGTGGCGGCCCATCTCACTGCCCTGGTCCCAGGTCAGTGACCGGGTCAGATGACCGGGCAGTGTCGCGACAGTGGTCACGAGGCCGTCGCGGACGGTTTCGGCGTCGTGAGATGCAGGCAGGTGGACCAGCATCACGTAGCGGGTGGTGCGTTCCACCAGCGTGCCGATCGCCGACGTGCCACCACCGCCGATGATCAGGTCACCTTCCCAGTGGCCGGGGACGGCGCGGTCGTCGGCCTCGGCGGGGCGGTCGCTGATCATCACCATCGGGGCGGTGAAGCGTGGCCGGCGTTGCTCGCTGCTGCGGCGGGGTTTGCGCATGGTGCGCCCGGTGCGCAGCGCGGTGGTGAGTTCGCGGCGCAGTTCGCCTCGGGTCTGGACGTAGAGGGCCTGGTAGATGGTCTCGTGGGTCACGTGCAGCTCCGGCCGGTCGGGATGGTCGCGGCGCAGCCGTCGGCTGATCTGTTCGGGGCTGAACTTCTCCTCGAGCATGTCCTGCACCAGGGCATGCAGTTCGGGGCAGGCGGCGATCTTGCCGGTCTTGGGCCGCGGGCGACGGGATTCGGCGCGGGCCTGGGCAGCGTACGGGTGGTAATCGCCGGTGCCGGGATGGCTGTTGCGGGCCAGCTCCCGGCTGATCGTTGCGGGATCGCGGCCCAGCTCGCGGGCGATGGCCCGCACTCCCAGCCCCGCCCGGTGCCGGTCGGCGATGTTCAGCCGGTCCTGCTGTGACAGGAACCGTGCCGACGTCGGCGGTCCGGCAGCAGCCGGACGCGGCAGCGGGGCGGAAGGCCTGTTGGCCTTGCGCCCCGCCTGGCTCGCGCGTCCGTGCTGCCACCGGTGGCCGGTGCGGCGATTGATTCCCACGATCCGGCACGCCTGCACGGTGCCCATACCTTGCGCCACAAGATCAAGATAGGCCAGGCGCTCGTTGCCCAGCTTCCTCGGACCTTGAGGCGACCGATCCTCGCGGATCTCGAACACTGCAACCCCTGAACAGACTCAGGTGTTGCAACCACCACTAGAACCCAAGCCTCCCTCGGGAGACGGGGCCTTGCTCGTGGTCGCTCAGTGGAACGAATCGCCGCAGGCGCAGGAGCCGGTGGCGTTCGGGTTGTCGATCGTGAAGCCCTGCTTCTCGATCGTGTCCACGAAGTCGATGACGGCTTCCGACACGTACGGCGCGCTCATCCGGTCCACGGCGACCTTGAGGCCGTCGAAGTCGCGGAAGAGGTCGCCGTCGAGCGTGCGCTCGTCGAAGAACAGCTGGTAGCGCAGGCCCGCGCAGCCACCCGGCTGGACGGCGATGCGCAGGTGCATGTCGTCGCGGCCCTCCTGCTCGAGCAGGGCCCTCGCCTTGGAAGCCGCGGCGTCGGTCAACGTGACGCCGTGGGTCTCCTCGGCGGTCTCGGCCTGCGTCGCGCCGGCGTGCTCAGCGGTCGTCATGGCACTCCCTCATCAAAGTCGAACTCGCTGCGGATACTCCTCGTGCTGACGTGCTCAACACCGGGGACGTCCGATCTGTTCCCCCTCCATGGTTGCACATGGATCGACCTGGTGAACGGCGGCGTGACGCCTGCAATACCCTGGTGAGGTGAGGTTCCTGCGCCGAAGCACCACAGACACCGCCGCCGAAGAGCCGGAGGCGGGCGAAGCCGTCGACGTCGCCGGCAAGGCGTACACGCCCGGTAAGGGCAAGGCCACGCCGAAGCGCCGCGAGGCGGAGGCGAAGCGACGCGGCCCGGTGGCGCCGCCGCCCACCACGATGCGTGAGGCGATGAAGCGCAACAAGGAGCTGCGCAAGGCGAACCCCCAGACCAAGGAAGACCGCCGCGCGGCGGCGAAGGCCCGCCGCGACGCGATGATGCGCGGTGACGACAAGGCCCTGCTCCCCCGCGACCGCGGGCCGGTCAAGGCGTACGTCCGCGACCTGGTCGACAGCCGCCGCAACCTGCTCGGCCTGTTCATGCCGCTGGCGATCGTGGTGTTTCTGGCGCTGCTGGTGCCGCTGCCCCAGGTCCAGTCGTACATCACGCTGCTGTGCACGGCGATGCTGCTGGTGATGGCGATCGAGGGCTTCGTGAACGGCCGCAAGATCGCGAAGCTGGTGCGCGAGAAGTTCCCGAAGGAAGCGGTGAACGGCCGGTCGATCGGCTGGTACGCGTTCGTGCGGGCGTCCCAGATCCGCAAGCTCCGGGTGCCGAAGCCGCGGCTGAAGCCGGGGGATCCGATCCCGAACTGAGCTGGTTCCGAGAAGCCGGGTCGAGCACTGCTCGACCCGGCTTCTTGCTGTTCACGGGCCCGGCGGCGGCTCAGGACGGTGCCGCCCGCGCCGGAGGGCAACGCGGCGGCTGCCCGCTTGCGCGACCGGCTTCCTGCTGCCCACGACCCGCCGGCCGGGGCGAGACGAGGCTGGAGTCACTCCACGGTCGTTAGCAGAGCAAACGATTACCGCCTAGGCTGGGCCCATGGAGTTTCGTCGTCTCGGCCGTAGTGGCCTCAACGTCAGTGAGATCTCGTACGGGAACTGGCTCACCCACGGTTCCCAGGTCGAGGAGGACCAGGCGCACGCCTGCATCAAGGCCGCCCTCGACGCCGGTATCACCACCTTCGACACCGCCGATGTCTACGCCAACACCGCCGCCGAATCCGTGCTCGGGCGCGGCCTGCAGGGGCAGCGGCGCGAGAGCCTCGAGATCTTCACCAAGGTCTTCTGGCCCACCGGGCCCAAGGGGCCCAACGACAAGGGCCTGTCGCGCAAGCACATCATGGAGTCGGCGCACGCCAGCCTGAAGCGGCTCGGCACCGACTACGTCGACCTCTACCAGGCGCACCGGTTCGACCGGCACACCCCGCTCGAAGAGACCATGCTCGCCTTCGCCGACCTCGTCCGCCAGGGCAAGGTGCTCTACGTCGGCGTCTCCGAGTGGACCGCCGAGCAGATCTCGCGCGGGGCCGCACTGGCCCGGGAGCTGAAGGTGCCCTTCGTCTCCAACCAGCCGCAGTACAACATGCTCTGGCGCGTCATCGAAGACCAGGTCATCCCGGCCTCGGAGCGCGAAGGCATGAGCCAGATCGTCTGGTCGCCGATCGCGCAGGGCGTCCTGACCGGCAAGTACAAGCCCGGCCAGGAGTACCCCGCCGGCTCGCGGGCCACCGACGAGAAGGGCGGCGCGAACATGGTCGCCCGCTTCCTCGACGAGAACGTCCTCAAGCGCGTCGCCGAGCTGGAGCCGCTCGCGAAGCAGGCCGGCCTGAGCCTCGCCCAGCTGGCCGTCGCGTGGGTGCTGCAGAACCCGAACGTCGCCTCGGCCATCATCGGGGCCTCGCGGCCGGAGCAGGTGCACGAGAACGTCAAGGCCGCCGGCAAGAAGCTCGACGCCGACCTGCTGACCGCCATCGACGACGTCCTCGGCGACGTCGTCGAGCGCGACGCGAGCCTGACGAAGTCCCCCTAGTCCTGGTTGATCCGGCCCTGGAACGGCACCCCGAGGTCGAACGCCTCCCCGGGGGCCATCCGGGGCTCCAGGCCGAACCCGCGCAGGAGGCGGCTGGCGCCGGCCAGCCGGTCGCCTCCCCGCCCGGCGACCCGCGCCGGCGCGAGGCCGTGCGAGACCAGCAGCGTCTCGACTTCGTCGATCAGCTTGTACGGGTCTTAGTCACCCACGGACCCAGGTCCTCCCGGTGATCCGCTCGTAGACCTCGGTGTAGCGCTGCCGCGTCTGCTCGACGATGTCCGCCGGGATCTCCGGCCCGGGCGGGGTCTGGTCCCAGCCCGTCGAGCGCGACCAGTCGCGCACGAACTGCTTGTCGAACGCGTGCTGCGGGCGGCCCGGCTCCCACTCGTCGGCCGGCCAGAAGCGCGACGAGTCCGACGTCAGGACCTCGTCGCCGAGGGTCAGCGTGCCGTCGGCGTCGAAGCCGAACTCCAGCTTGGTGTCGGCGATGATGACGCCCTGGGTCGCCGCGTGCTCGGCGCCCTTGGTGTAGATCTCCAGCGTCAGCTCGCGAAGCCGCTTCGCGGTGTCCTCGCCGATCTCGGTCAGGACCTCGTCGAACGTCATGAACTCGTCGTGGCCGGTGTCGGAGATCTTGGTCGTGGGCGTGAAGATCGGCTCCGGCAGCTTGTCGCCCTCGACCAGGCCCGGCGGCAGCGAGACGCCGGAGATCTTGCCGTCGCGCTGGTACTCGCGCAGGCCCAGGCCGGCCAGGTAGCCGCGCGCGATGCACTCGACCTGGACCATCTTCAGCGGCTTGCAGCGCATCGCCCGCCCGGCGAACTCCGCCGGCACGTCGGTGGTCGACACGACGTGGTTCGGCACGACGTCGGTCATCCGGTCGAACCACCACGCGGAGAGCTGGTTGAGCAGCTTGCCCTTGTCCGGGATCGGCGTCGGCAGCGAGACGTCGTAGACCGAGACGCGGTCGGACGCGACCAGCAGGATGTCCCCGCCGTCGAGTTCGTACAGGTCACGGACCTTGCCCGCGTGGATGTGCTTCATTCGCCGTCCTCAGTCGTGTACTCGTAGAAAACCCAGTGGTCGGGCAGGGCGGCGGACTCACCGTACTCGACGACCGTCCCGTCGGCCGCCAGGAAGGTGCTCCGGCCCAGCAGCACCGGCGACCCGGCGGGCAGCTGCAGTTCGGCCGCCTCCGCCTCGCCCGCGCGGCCCGCCGCGTGCCGTTCCTGCGTCGTCGCGATCGTCGTGCCCAGCCGGGCGGCCGCGTGGGCCGCGGTGCCTTCGACGATCCGCTCCGCCACCAGCAGCGCCGGCGCCTTCGCCGACAGCTCGCCGTCGAACCACGAAGTCGACGTCGACAGCGGCTGCGAGTCGGACCCGTACGTGGTGCGCCGCCGGCGGATCGCGGGGGCGCCCAAGTCGAGGCCCAGTGCGGCCGCGGCGCGTTCGGGCGCCGGTTCGAGGCCGGCCGACCGGATCACGGCGTAGTGGCCCGGCGGGTAGATCCGGCCGGTCCGCGCCGAGGCGGCGGTGCGGTCGCGGGCCGTGCGGTGCAGGCCGCCGCGGTCGACGACCGTGCCGACGCCGCGCACGGGCCGCACGAGCCCCTGCGAGCGGAGCGTGGCCAGCACCTTGGTGGCCGTCGCCATGGCGACGGCCCACGTGCGCGCGATTTCGCGGGCGGACGGCACCGCGTCGCCCTCCTGCAGCCGGCCGGACAGGATGTCGTCACGGATCCGGCCCGCGATCTGCAGGTACGGCGGCTCAGGACGGTCGAGGATGGGCAAGGCGGCTCCTCACAGGGACAACACGCACAAGTGTTCTAGCACGCCGGGGTGTCTCCCACAAAGCCCTGTTCAGAACCACCCAGGTGTACTAGTACACATGCTGGACTGCGCACTAGTACGCAAGTTACCCTCGAAAGTGTGTCCCCGCCCACATCGCACAGCGGCTCCAGCGGCCAGGGCCTCGAGGAACTCCTCGAGGAACTCCGGCGCCGCAAATGGGTGCTGCACCTGTTCGGCGGCCGAGAGGCGCCGGAGATGTACGCGGCGGTACAGCGGTGGCCGACCTGCGCGGACGTCATCATTCTCCGCGACGAGCACCGGGCCAGCGCTTACCGCGTGCCGACCTTCCCGGGCACGGACGTGTTCCACCCGCGGGTCGTCACCTGGCAGTACCACGCCACCCCGGTCTGGACGCTGCGGGCCGTGCTGACGCTGGCGGAGCCCGGCACCCCGGGCGCGCCGCTGCAGGCGCTGCGCCCGCAGCCGGACTGCGGCATCCCGCCGGAGCTGCGGCAGGACGTCACGATCCGGCCGACCGGCCTGACCCGGGAGGGAGACGACGGCGGCGGCCCGCCGGCGTGCGCCTAGCGCTTACCGCGCTTGACGCGCTTGGCGTGCTCCGCGGGCCAGCAGCCGCTCCGCGACCACGAGGTCGTGGGGGTAGGTGATCTTGAGGTTCTCGGGAGCCCCCGGGACCCACCGGATCGGCAGGGAGGAGAACCGCTCCATGCAGGACGACGTGTCCGTACCCACGAAGCCCTCGCGCTCGGCCTGTTCGTAGGCCTCGAGCAGCGGTCCGGCCCGGAAGCCCTGAGGCGTCTGGACGCGGATCGCGCCGGGCACCTGGGCGACCAGGTGCCCGGCATCCACCCCGACGACGTCGTCCGCGGCCAGGCCCGGCACAGCCCCCCCGTCCTCGCGTGTCCGGGCCAGCACCGCATCGACCAGCCGTGGGTGGACCAGCGGCCGGGCCGCGTCGTGCAGCAACACGGCGTCGACCCGGCCGCCGGCTATCCGGGGCGCGAGGTGCCGCAGCGCGTTGAGCTCGGACGCCTGGCGCGTGTCACCGCCGTACACGATCTCGACGCCGTCGCCGGCGACCTCTTCGGCGAGTTCCCGGTCCTGCGGCCGGATGACGAGCACGAGCACGCCGATGCCGGGGACCTGCCGGAAGGCATCGAGCGACCAGGCCACGACCCGCCGCCCGGCGAGCGGCAGGTAGACCTTGTTCAGCTTCGCGCCGACGCGGGTCCCTGCGCCACTGGCCAGCACCACCGCGGCCGCCGTCGTCTCCACGAGCCGCGACACTACCGGCTTCCCCTTCCCGGTAAGTTGGCCGCAGCGTTGCCGTGGAACAGCGTTGAAACCGGGGCTCCGCCCCGGGCCGGGGGCTCCGCCACCCGGAACCCCCGAAGAGTCGAAGGGCCTGGTGTGGAGCCGGAAAACATCGAGTTCCCCGAGATCATTCCGCCCGATGACCACGCTCGGTCCGCCGCCATCGCGCTGCACGACAAGCTGGTCAAACCCGCCGGCTCGCTCGGGCGGCTGGAAGAGCTGGGCGTCTGGATCGCCGCCTGCCAGGGGCAGTCGCCGCCGCGGCCGTTCACGCGGCCGCGGGTGGTCGTCTTCGCCGGGGACCACGGCATTGCCGCCAAGGGCGTCTCCGCCTATCCCGCCGAGGTCACCGCGCAGCTGCTGGGAACCATGCTCACCGGTGGCGCCGTGGTCAACGTGCTCGCCGCCGCCGCGGGCGCCAGCGTCCGCGTGGTCGACCTCGCCGTCGACACCGAGGCGCCCGCGACCCGCTCGATCGGCGAGTTCAAGGTCCGCCGCTCCTCCGGGTCGATCGACGTCGAAGACGCGCTGACCGACGACGAGGTCAAGGCCGCGGTCCGGGCCGGGATCGCGATCGCCGACGCCGAGGTCGACGGCGGGGCCGACCTGCTCATCCCCGGCGACCTCGGGATCGGCAACAGCACCCCGGCCTCCGTGCTCGTCGCCGCGCTGACCGGCAGCGAGCCGGTCGCCGTCGTCGGCCGCGGGTCCGGCATCGACGACGACGCCTGGATGCGCAAGGCCACCGCGGTCCGCGACGCCCTGCGCCGCGCCCGGGCCGTGCTGGCGAACCCCCTGGACCTGCTGCGCACCACCGCCGGCGCGGACATCGCCGCCATGGCGGGTTTCCTGGCCCAGGCCGCGGCCCGCCGGACGCCGGTGATCCTGGACGGCCTCGTCGCCTGCGCCGCGGCGCTCGTCGCCGAGGACCTCGCCCCGGGCGCGCGCCGCTGGTGGGTCGCGGGCCAGCGCACGGCCGAACCGGCGCACGCCCTCGCCCTGGAGCACCTTGACCTGGGCCCGCTGCTGGAACTGGACGTCCGGCTCGGCGAAGGCACCGGCGCGGTCACGGCGTTGCCGCTGCTGATGATGGCCGCCCGCGTCCTCGCCGAAACCGCGACGCACGAGCAGGCCGGCGTCTCCGGCCCGCTGATCACCGCGCCCGCCTCCTGACGGAAACGGCCCCCGCACTCCAGGTGCGGGGGCCGTTCCGTGGTGTGCCTCAGCCGAGCTCGACCATCCAGTGGTCGGTGTCGGGCCGGGTGCCCTCCTGGATACCCGTCAGCTCTTCGCGCAGCTTCATGGTCAGCACGCCCGGCTGCCCGTCGGCCACGGTGAACTCGCCGTTCGCGTGCTTGACGTGGCCGACCGGGGTGATCACCGCCGCGGTGCCGCAGGCGAACGTCTCGGTCAGCTCACCCGACGCGACGCCCTTCTCCCACTCGTCGGTGGAGATGCGGCGCTCCTCGATCTTGTACCCGAGCCGCGAAGCCAGCTGCAGCAGCGACTTGCGGGTGACGCCGGGCAGCAGCGACCCGGTCAGCTCGGGCGTCACCACCCGGGCGTTCTCGCCGGAGCCGAAGACGAAGAACAGGTTCATCCCGCCCATCTCCTCGACCCAGCGCCGCTCGACCGCGTCGAGCCAGACCACCTGGTCGCAGCCCTTCTCGACAGCCTGCGCCTGCGCCACGAACGACGCCGCGTAGTTGCCGGCGCACTTGGCCGCGCCGGTGCCGCCGGGGGCCGCCCGGACGTACTCGGTGGACAGCCACACGCTGACCGGCTTCACACCGCCGGCGAAGTACGAACCGGCCGGGGACGCGATGACCGTGTACACGTAGTCGGCGGCCGGGCTGTTGACGCCGAGCCCGGTGGACGTCGAGATCATGAACGGCCGCAGGTACAGCGCATCACCCTGGCGGGTGGGCACCCACCGGCCGTCGACGGCGATGAGCTCGCGCAGCGACTCGACGAACAGCTCCTCGGGCAGCTGCGGCATGGCGAGCCGCTCGGCCGACTGCCGGAACCGGGTGGCGTTGGCGTCCGGGCGGAACGACGCGATCGTGCCGTCCGGCTGGCGGTAGGCCTTGAGCCCCTCGAAGATGGCCTGGCCGTAGTGCAGCACCGACGTCGCCGGATCGAGGGTGAACGGGGCGTACGGGCCGACCTGCGCGTCGTGCCAGCACCGGTCCTTCGACCACTTGACGGTGACCATGTGGTCGGTGAAGTACACCCCGAACCCGGGGGCGGTGAGTACCTCCGCGACACGGTCCGCGCTCGCAGGACTCGGGTGCGGGACATGGGCGAACTGTGTCGTGGTCGTCATGGCTAGACGATACCGCTTGCTTGGACGCGCGTTAGTCGGATGTCCATCCAATCGCCGGTTCTCCACGCTTCCGGCAGGACAGCTCTAGGATGGCGCTGTGACCTACCACTCCACGCAGCCGGTCCCCCGGCCCAAGAGCACCGGGGCCGACGTCAAGACGTTCGTCACCGCCGTGCTGCTGACCTTCGGCGTCGGCCTGCTCGGCATGGTCGGCTGGGCCGTGCTCGACAGCGGCTTCGGCGGCTTCCTCGGCCTCGTCGCCGGGGTTTTCGGCATCGTGTGGTGGCGGAAGATCCACGGCAAGGCGTTCCCGGCGGTGGTTCCGACGAAGTCGGTCGTCGTCCTGGCGGTCGTCAACGCCGTGCTGGCGCTGATCCTTCTCCTGACCGCGGGCTGAGCGAAGCCAGCAAGCCGGGCGGCAGCTCGGGCGCCGGCCAGCCGGGGTCCGGGCGGAAGTCGGTGTCCGTGCCGTCGAACGGGTAGGCGCCGCGCTCGGCCAGCGCGCCGATCCGCTCACCCTCCCCGCGCAGCCGGTCGAACTGCTCGAGCGTCAGGCGGCCGACCTCGATCGCCGCCTCGGCCTCGTCCTCGTCGTCCCAGCGCCAGCTGCCGTCGCGCTCGACGACGACGTCCAGCACGCCGTCGATGCGGTCCACCCCGG
This sequence comes from Amycolatopsis sp. CA-128772, assembly GCF_002904295.1. GTDB lineage: Bacteria > Actinomycetota > Actinomycetes > Mycobacteriales > Pseudonocardiaceae > Amycolatopsis. Next base: position 17,502 of record NZ_PPHG01000046.1, on the reverse strand, counting down.
CCGGGTTCCGGCCGAGCGGGACCTCGAGGTTGACGTACCAGTTCGTGAACTCCCCGGCCGCGTCGAAGAACCACCACACCGACGACCACTCGTCCTCGGCGATGCGCCGCAGGGTGGACGTGCGGTGCCAGAAGTCGGGGACCGGCACGCGCGGGATCCGGAACCGCTGGTCCAGCGGCGCTTCCCGCAGTTCGCGGCCGTCCGCGAGGCGGCTACCGACGATCGGGGTGCCCGCCGGCAGCCAGGCCAGCAGGACGCGGCCGTCGTCGGCGAGCACGCGCAGCGGGTGGACCTGGCCGATCGAACCGTCCGGGCGGTGGAACCGTTCGACCACGGTCTGCCCCGGCCGCCAGCGTCGATCAGTCACGAACCTCACTGTACCTGCGCGCGCGCACGCCCAGTAGCAGCTCGATCACGGTGACCAAGCCCGCGGCGACGAGCACGGGCAGCAGCGGCAGGAAGTACGCGGCCGCCGCGGCGACGGCGAGCCCGGCGAGCCCCGGGGTCCCGGCCCGCGCCCGGACCCCGGCGCCCGCGGCGAGCGCCGGCACGACGGTCGCGACCACGGCGAACACCGTGAGCAGCGGCTGCAGCGCTTGCGCGTCGGCGGCGGACAGCACGTCACGCAGGGAGGTGAGCGACAGCCCGAGCCGCACCGCGCCGAGCTGGTAGAGCGCGGCGAAGGCGGCCAGGAGGGCGACCGCGCCGAGCAGCAGCACGCGCAGGCCGGCGTTCCCGCGTCCGATCGGCCGCAGGAACGGCAGCGCGAGCACGGCCGCGACGAGGACCCCCGCGAAGTCCGGGGGCCCCACGCCGTCCGCCGTCCCCACCGGCGGCACGGCCACGCACACGGCCACGAGCACCAGCCCCGTGGCGAGCAGCAGCCCACCGGTGATCCGTACGACGATCGTCGGGATCTTCAGCCCGGCGAACCCCGCCCCGGCGACCACCACGACGAAGGCGGCCGCGGCGAGTTCCCGGTGTCCTGGCACGACGTACGCGCCGAACGCGATGGCGTAGCCGGTCACCTCGGCGAGCCGCGCGACCGCGACGACCACCCGGTCGACCAGGGCATCCCCCGGTTCCGGCACCCAGGCCGTCACCCCCGCGGCGATCGCCGCGAGCACCAGCCCGGCGAGCAGCCACCAGCCGGCCCCCGCCGCTGCCGCCGCCAGCACCACCAGCAGCCCGCCGCCCAGCCGCACGCGGCCTCCTTCGCCCTGTGTTCACCCGTGGTCCGGTCGTCATTAGCATGGCTCACGATCCCGGCCGGGCCGGTGCCCGGTACCACCGAGAACGCGCGAGGAGCCAGAAGTGACCGTGCCTAAGCTCGCCCTGTCCGACAACACCGGGGAGGCACTGGCCAAGACGCGCGCCGACGTGGTCGTCATCGGCACGGTGGCCGGCGAGGACGGCCCGGTGCTCGCGCCCGGCGCCGCCGCCGTGGACGCCGCCTTCGACGGCCGGCTCGCCGGCCTGCTGGCCACGCTCGGCGCGAGCGGCAAGGCCGAAGAGGTCGTCAAGGTCCCGACGCTGGGCAAGCTCCCGGCCGGGGTGGTGCTCGCCGTCGGCCTGGGCAAGGCGGGCGACGCCCTCACCCCCGAGCAGGTCCGCCGCGCCGCGGGCGCCGCCGGCCGTGCGCTGGCCGGCACCGACCGCGCGCTCGTCACGCTCTCGGAAATCGACCTGCAGGCCGCCGTCGAGGGCACCGTCCTCGGCTCCTACGTCTTCACCGAGTACCGCTCGGAGAAGGGCGACGCCCCGCTGGCGAAGGCCGACTTCGCGAGCCCGGCCGAGGGCACCGCCCGCGAGCACAAGGCGACCCTGAAGGCGGCCGGCACCATCGCCGAAGCCGTGCTCGTCGCCCGCGACCTGATCAACACCCCGCCGAACGACCTGTACCCGGCCTCCTTCGCCGACCGCGCGAAGAAGCTGGCCGAGGACAACGGCCTCGAGTTCGAGGTGCTCGACGAGAAAGCGCTGAAGCGCAAGGGTTTCGGCGGCATCCTCGGCGTCGGCGGCGGCTCGTCGCGCCCGCCGCGGCTGCTGCGCCTGGCCCACAAGCCGGCCAAGGCGGCCAAGAAGGTAGCGCTGGTCGGCAAGGGCATCACGTTCGACTCGGGCGGCATCTCGCTCAAGCCCGCCGCGAACATGGACCACATGACCTCGGACATGTCCGGCGCGGCCGGCGTGCTCGCGGCCGTGGTCCTCGCCGCGAAGCTGAAGTACCCCCTCGAGGTCGTCGCGCACATCCCGCTGGCGGAGAACCTGCCGTCGGGGACGTCGTACCGGCCGGGTGACGTGCTGACGATGTACGGCGGCAAGACCGTCGAGGTCCTCAACACCGACGCCGAGGGCCGCCTGGTCCTGGTCGACGCGATGGTCCGCGCGGCCGAGGAGAACCCGGACTACCTGATCGAGACCTCGACGCTGACCGGCGCGCAGCTCGTCGCGCTCGGCAACCGCACGGCCGGCGTGATGGGCTCGGACGACTTCCGCGACCGCGTCGCCGCGATCATGCAGGCCACCGGCGAGAACGGCTGGGCGATGCCGCTGCCGGAGGAGCTGCGCGCCGACCTCGACTCGCGCCTGGCCGACCTGGCCAACGTGACCGGCCACCGCTGGGGCGGCATGCTCGCCGCCGGCATCTTCCTGCGCGAGTTCGTCGCCGACGGTCTCGACTGGGTCCACATCGACATCGCGGGCCCGTCGTTCAACACCGGCGCCCCCTGGGGCTACACCGGCAAGGGCGGCACCGGCGTCCCGGTCCGGTCGATCGCCGCGATCCTGGCGGACATCGCCGCCAACGGCTGACCTCAAGCGCCCCAATGTGGCGTTGGTTGCGTCAGACGCACCCAATGTGGCGTTCGGTGCGTCTGACGCACCGAACGCCACATTGGGGCGCTTGGGTCCGGAAGATCCCTTTCGGTGGGATCCGCGACACCGTACGGTGACCGGGTGACGACCGAGCCGGTGGAACGCGACTCCCCCGCCGCGATCGCCGCCGAGCACGACGAAGAACGCCCCGCCCGCACCCTCTCCCGCGTCCCCGACCGCGTGGTCTACTTCGTCGCCCTCGCCGTCGCGGTCCTCGTGCTCAAGCAGGTGTTCTTCCCCTTCGCCAAGGGAAACCAGTTCTACCTGGTGCTCTTCCTCGGCGTGACCCTGCCGCTGGTCTTCCTCTGCTACCGCCCGCGGCTGCGCGGCCGCGACGATCCCGGCTGGACCGACTGGGCGCTGGCGGCGATCGCCCTCGCCGTCGGCCTGTACCCCGTCCTCGTCGGCTACGACGACTTCCTGAACCGCCAGGGCATCCTGTCCCCGCTGGACATCGTGGCCGGCGCGCTGCTGCTGGCGCTGGTCCTCGAAGCCACCCGCCGCACGACCGGCGTGGTGCTGCCGATCGTCTGCCTGCTGTTCCTGGCCTACGCCTACTACGGCGGCTACCTCCCGCAGAACTGGGGCATCGCCCACGCGGGGATCGACTTCAGCCAAATCGTCAACGCGCTCTTCAACGACGCCAGCGGGTTCTACGGCACCCCGCTGGACGTCGCGGCGAGCTACATCGTGCTGTTCACGCTCTACGGCGCCGTGCTCAACGCCTCCGGCGCCGGGAAGTTCTTCGTGGACATCTCCTTCGCCGCGTTCCGCCGGTCCCGGACCGCGCCCGGCCGGACCACCGTGCTGTCCGGCTTCCTGCTCGGCACGGTGTCGGGGTCGGGCACGGCCACCGCGGTCAGCCTCGGCTCGATCACCTGGCCGATCCTGCGGGAAGCTCGCTATCCCAGGGAAAACGCGGGCGGCCTGCTCGCCGCGTCGGGGATCGGGGCGATCCTCTCGCCGCCGACGCTGGGCGCGGCCGCGTTCATCATCGCCGAGTACCTGCAGACGTCGTACCTGAAGGTGCTGGTCTGGGCGACCGTCCCGACGCTGCTCTACTACCTCGGGATCGTCTTCGCGATGGAGGCCGACGCCCGGCGCTTCCAGGCCGAAGCCGTCGACGTCCCGCACGGTGATCCATGGAAATTGTTGCGGCGCGGCGGTTACCACTTCCTGTCGCTGGCGGTCATCGTCGTGTTCCTCGCCCTGGACATCCCGCCGTTCGCCGCGGTCGTCTACGCGACCGGCGTCGCCGCGCTGTTCGCGTTGGCCGCCCGTCGCCGTGACGTCAGAGGCTGGGCGAAGGACATGGTGGACGCGCTGTCGGCCGGTGTCCGGGGCGCGCTGCCGGTGATCGCGGTGTGCGCGGCGGCCGGCGTGATCACCTCGACCATCACCAAGACCGGGCTGGGCCTGGAACTCGCCGACGCGCTGGTGGAACTGGCCGGCGCGCTCACCGACAACGGCACCCTGATCCTCATCCTGACCGTGCTGCTCTCGGCGATCGCCGTCGGCGTGCTGGGCCTCGCCGTGCCGGTCACCGCGAGCTTCATCATCGCCTGGGTGGTGATCGGCCCGGCACTGGAGACGCTCGGGGTCGCCGACGCCGAGCGCGCGATGTTCATCTTCTACTACGCCGTGCTTTCCGAGGTCACACCGCCGACCGCGCTCGCGGCGGTGGCGTCGGCGGCGATCACCGGCGGCTCGGTGCTCGGCACCATGTGGCAGTGCTGGAAGTACACGCTCCCGGCGTTCCTGGTGCCGATCGCCTTCGTGCTGACCGACAACGGCGCCGCGCTGCTGCTGGAGTCCGACGTCCTCACCGTGCTGTGGGTGACGGCCGTGTCCGCGCTGGCCGTCGCCGCGCTGGCCGTGGTGACCGGCGGCTGGCTCTTCGGGCCGGTCAGCCTGCCGGCACGGCTGTTGTTCGTGCCCGCCGCTCTCTGCCTGCTCTACCTGGAGCCGGTCCCGATCGCGATCGGTGCCGTCTGCGGCGCCGCCGCCCTGCTCACCCACGCCGTGCTCAAGAGGAGGACAGCATGAAACGCGCAGTCGCCGCCGTCGCGGTGCTCGCTCTGGCCGTCACCGGCTGCGGCGGGAAACAGCAGACCGACCAGGCCGCACCGGGCGGTGGGACACAGTCCTGCGAAGCCGGCGAAGGCCGCATCACCATCGCCACCGGCAACAGCGGCGGCGTCTACTACGTGCTGGGCGGCGGGCTCGCCCAGCTGATCAGCAACAGCACGAAGTTGCGCGCGACGGCCGCGGAAACCGGCGCGTCGGTGCAGAACATCCAGCAGCTGGTCGCCGGCAACTACGACGTCGCGTTCTCGCTGGCCGACACCGCGGCGGACGCCGTCAACGGCAAGGGATCCTTCGAGGGCAAGCCGCAGAAGATCCAGGCCCTGTCCCGGATCTACCCGAACTCGACGCAGGTCCTGGTGCGCACGGACGCCGGCATCACCAGTATCGCCGACATGAAGGGCAAGCGGATCTCGACCGGCTCGCCGAAGTCCGGCACCGAGGTGATCGCGAACCGCCTGCTGCAGGCGGCCGGGCTCAAGCCCGGGACCGACGTCCAGGCGCAGCGGCTGGACCTGGCCAAGACCGCGGACGGCATGAAGGCGGGCACCCTCGACGGGCTCGTCTGGTCCGGTGGCCTGCCGACCGCGCAGATCACCGACATCACCACGGCATTGAAGGACAAGGTCAAGTTCCTCGACATCACGTCGTTGCTGCCCGCGCTGAAGAAGGTCAACCCGGTCTACGACCAGGCCGTGATCCCGAAGGCGGCCTACGGGCAGCCCGCCGACGTGCCGACGGTCGTGGTGCCCAACCTCCTGCTGGTGCGCGAGGACTTCCCGGCGGGCAACGCGTGCGCGATCACGAAGCTGCTCTTCGACAAGCAGGCGGAGCTGGCGAAGGTGCACCCGGCGGCGAAGGAGATCTCGCGGCCGCTGGCGACGCAGACCGACCCGGTCCCGCTGCACCCCGGCGCGAAGCAGGCTCTCGGCTAGGGTCGGTGGAGTGCAGGACTACCTCGAAGCGGCGGTCCGCGACGTCCTGACGGCGCCCGAGGCGCGCGTCGACGACCGGGTGGGTCACGCGGGCTTGCTGCTCGCGGTCTCCGGCGCCCTCGACGAGGCCGACCGGCTGGTCACGCAGTGGCTGGCCCGGACCGAGCGGCCGGTGACCGCGCTGGCCGCGGACCCGGTGCGGGCCCGCGCGTGGGCGATGCTGTTCGAAGCGCGGGGCGGGCGGCCGGACTGGGCCGAGGGCCTCCCGCCGCTCGACCTGGACGTCGAAGAGCGCACGCACGCGGCCTCGTTGCGAAGGCCGGTTTCCGACCTCGAAGGCGTGCTCCCGCCGGGCCCGGTCGCCGAGGTGGTCAAGCGGGTGGCGCCGGCGCGCCCGGATCGGGTCCGCGCGGCCCTCGCGGACGGCGATCTGGCTCGCTGGGCCGAGCTGGCGGGCCCGCACCCGGACGTCGCGGCGCTCGCGGCGACGCGCGTCCTCACCCCGGCGCTGATCGCCGGTGCGGACCCGCTCGGACTGCGCGAGTGGGCGCCGGCCTGCGCGGGAGCGCTGATCGCGGCGCTGCACGAACGGTACCCGCCGGCCCTCGGTACCTGGCCGGAGCTGATCGCCTCGATCCTGCGCCTGCGCGGCGGCGCGACGGCCCCGTCCCCGGCGTCGGAGGCGGCGATCCGTTCGGCGGAGCTGCGGCTGGGCGTCTCGCTGCCGGAGGACCACCGCGAGTTCCTGCGCACCTGCGACGGCCTGCCCGCCGACGTGGTGTTCCCGCGGCTGCTCGGCCCCGCGGAGCTGCGGGCCGAGGACGGCGTCGTGGTGCTGTCGGACCCGGCGGTGCTGCTCCTTTCGGCCGGGCACGTGGTCGAGGTCGACCCGGTCCTGGGCACGACGGTCCACGCGTCCTTCCGGGCGGCGCTGGTCAACCACGCCACCCTGCTGGCCCAGGCGGGCTAGCTTGGACCGGGTGACCACCCTCACCGCGGAGAAGATCACCCCGGACAACGTCGCCGCCGCCTGCCAGCTGGCCGTCGAACCCCACCAGAAGGTCTTCGTCGCGCCGGTCGCGGTCTCGCTGGCCGAGGCGTACACGCAGCCGGAGATCGCCTGGCCGCGCCTGATATCGGCCGACGGCGAACCCGTCGCGTTCGTGATGGGCGCGTTCGACCCGCACGCCGAGCTCGACTTCTTCCGCTGCGGAATCTGGCGCCTCAACGTCGGCGCGGGCGTCCAGGGCCGCGGCTACGGCCGGTTCGCGGTGGAGACGGTCCTGGAGGAAGCCCGCCTGCGCGGCAACACGGCCGCCACCGTCCTGTGGATCCCCGCCGACGGCGGCCCGGAGGACTTTTACCTCAAGCTGGGCTTCCAGCCGACCGGCCAGACCTTCAACGGCGAGGTCGTCGGCCGGATCGAGCTCTAGACCTGCCCGCGCTTCTTCCGCTCGGTGTACTCGCGCATCCGCTTCGGATAACCCACCCGGGCGACCTCGTACACCGGGATCGAGCGGCGGTGGCCGAACTGCTGGGCGGCCTCCAGGCTGCCGATGCGCCGCCGGGTCCACTCGCCGTCGTGGGCGATCAACACCACAGTGGTCTCCGTGACGTTGGTCTTCGGCTCCACGAACGCCTCGACACCCCTTCGGGTGGCCGCCCACTCGTCGAGGTGGCGGGTATCCTGGGTAGTGGCTTTCCGCAGCGTGCCGGCCCGCTGACCACCCTTGGCCCGCCTGCGCAGCGAGTCGAAGAGCCCCACCTCGACCACCTCTCCTCCTCGAGACCTACCCACTCATTATCCCGATGTCCGCGTGTGGTCGGCGTCGCACACCCGGCTAGCTCGCAGCCCCGTCCGGCGTAGTGACAAGATGGCGGTGTCGCGCGCGCGGTTATACCGGGCGCGGGCGCGACGACCGAGCATCACCCCACTGCTTGCCGAGGAGTTAATGAAGTGACCGACACCTCCGCCGACCTCGTGATCCTGGGAGGCGGATCGGGCGGCTACGCCGCGGCGTTCCGCGCGGCCGAGCTGGGCCTTTCCGTCACGCTGATCGAGAAGGACAAGCTGGGCGGGACGTGCCTCCACCGGGGCTGCATCCCGACCAAGGCCCTGCTCCACGCCGCCGAGGTCGCCGACGAAACCCGCGACGCCGAGGCGGTCGGCGTCAAGGCCGCCTTCGAGGGCATCGACATCGCCGGGGTCAACAAGTACAAGGACGGGATCGTCGCCCGCCTGTACAAGGGCCTGCAGGGCCTGGCCAAGGCGCACAAGGTGAACCTCGTCGAGGGCAGCGGCACGTTCGTCGGCGGCACGACCGTCGAGGTGGACGGCACCCGCTACACCGGCAAGAACGTCATCCTCGCCACCGGCTCGTACTCGCGCACGCTGCCCGGCCTGGAGCTCGGCGGCCGCATCATCGCCAGCGAGCAGGCCCTGTCCCTCGACTACGTCCCCAAGAAGGTCGTCGTCCTCGGCGGCGGCGTCATCGGCGTCGAGTTCGCCAGCGTCTGGGCCTCCTTCGGCGTCGACGTCACCATCGTCGAGGCGCTGCCCCGGCTCGTCCCGAACGAGGACGAGTTCGCGTCCAAGCAGCTCGAGCGCGCTTTCCGCCGCCGCAAGATCGCCTTCAAGACCGGCGTGAAGTTCACCGGCGCGAAGCAGGACGACAACGGCGTGAGCGTCTCGCTGGAGTCCGGCGAGACCATCGAGGCCGACCTGCTGCTGGTCGCCGTCGGCCGCGGGCCGAACTCGGCCGGCCACGGCTACGAGGAGGCCGGCGTCAAGATCGACCGCGGCTTCGTCCTCACCGACGAGCGGCTGCGCACGAACCTGCCGAACGTCTACGCCGTCGGCGACATCGTCCCCGGCCTGCAGCTCGCGCACCGCGGCTTCCAGCAGGGCATCTTCGTCGCCGAGGAGATCGCCGGGCAGAACCCGCGCGTGATCGACGAGAGCGGCATCCCGCGGGTCACCTACTCGCACCCGGAGGTCGCGTCGGTCGGGCTGACCGAGTCGCAGGCGAAGGACAAGTACGGCTCGGACGTCACGACGTTCACCTACGACCTCGGCGGCAACGGCAAGAGCCAGATCCTCAAGACCTCCGGCGGCGTCAAGCTGGTCAAGGCGCCGGACGGCCCGGTCGTGGGAGTCCACATGGTGGGCGACCGCGTCGGCGAGCTGATCGGCGAAGCGCAGCTGATCTACAGCTGGGAGGCCTTCCCCGAGGACGTCGCGCCCCTCATCCACGCCCACCCGACCCAGACCGAGGCCCTCGGTGAAGCGTTCCTCGCCCTCGCGGGGAAGCCGCTGCACGTGCACAGCTGACGTCCCACCAGCAGAATCCAGACACCGCAGAACTTGAAAGAGGAGTCAGCGAACGATGGCCTACTCCGTCACATTGCCGGAGCTCGGGGAGAGCGTCACCGAAGGCACCGTCACCCGGTGGCTTAAGCAGGAGGGCGACACCGTCGAGGTCGACGAGCCGTTGCTCGAGATCTCGACCGACAAGGTCGACACCGAGGTTCCCTCCCCGGTCGCGGGCACGGTCGTGAAGATCAGTGCCCAGGAGGACGAGACCGTCGAGGTCGGCGGCGAGCTCGCCGTCATCGACGACGGCACCGGCGGCGTGCCGGAGTCCTCCGGCGCACCGGCGCAGGAGGAGTCCGCGCCGGAGCCCGAGCCGCAGCAGGAAGAGCCCGCGCCGCAGGCCGGGGACAGCGCGCCGAGCAAGCCGGACACCGCGCCGGCCGCCGGTGGCGAAGGCACCGAGGTGAAGCTGCCCGAGCTGGGCGAGAGCGTCACCGAGGGCACCGTCACGCGCTGGCTGAAGGCGGTCGGCGACTCGGTCGAGGTCGACGAGCCGCTGCTCGAAATCTCCACCGACAAGGTCGACACCGAGGTGCCGTCGCCGGTCGCCGGCACCGTGCTGGAGATCCGCGCGGGCGAGGACGAGACCGTCGAGGTCGGCGGCGTCCTGGCCGTGATCGGGGACGCCGGTGCGGCGCCGAAGGCCGAGTCGAAGCCGGAACCGAAGCCCGAGCCCAAGCCCGAGCCCAAGCCGGAACCCAAGCCGGAGCCCAAGCCCGAGCCGGTTCAGGAGGCGAAGCCCGAGCCCAAGCCGGAACCGAAGCCCGAGCCGCAGGCCGCCCCCGCGGCCAAGGCGACCGAGGCGGCCCCGGCCGCCGCTTCGAAGGACGGCTCGGCGGACGGCCCGTACGTCACGCCGCTGGTCCGCAAGCTCGCGTCGGAGCACGGCATCGACCTCGCGTCGCTGACCGGCAGCGGCGTCGGCGGCCGGATCCGCAAGCAGGACGTCCTGGCCGCGGCCGAGGAGAAGCAGAAGGCCGCCGCGAAGCCGGCGCCGGCCGCTGCCGCCCCGGCTGCTGCCGCCGCCCCGTCGGCGCCCGCCGCGCGTCCCGCGGCCACGGTGTCGCCGGAGCTCGCCGCCCTGCGCGGCACCGTGCAGAAGGCCAGCCGGATCCGCCAGATCACGGCCACCAAGACCCGCGAGTCGCTGCAGATCGCCGCGCAGCTCACGCAGGTCCAGGAGGTCGACGTCACGAAGATCGCCAAGCTGCGGTCGCGGGCGAAGGCGGGCTTCAAGGAGCGCGAGGGCGTCAACCTGACGTTCCTGCCGTTCTTCGCGAAGGCCACGGTCGAGGCGCTCAAGCAGCACCCGAACGTCAACGCGTCCTACAACGAGGACACGAAGGAGATCACCTACCACGGCGCCGTGCACCTGGGCATCGCGGTGGACACCGAGCGCGGCCTGCTCTCGGTCGTGATCCACGACGCGGGCGAGCTGAGCCTGGCCGGTCTCGCGCACCGGATCGCCGACCTGGCGGGCCGCGCGCGGTCGGGCCAGATCAAGCCGGACGAGCTGTCGGGCGGCACCTTCTCGATCACGAACATCGGCAGCGTCGGCGCGCTGTTCGACACGCCGATCATCGTGCAGCCGCAGTCGGGCATCCTCGGCACCGGCGCGGTCGTCAAGCGCCCGGTCGTGGTCGCGGACGCCGACGGCAACGACACGATCGCCGTCCGGTCGATGGCGTACCTGCCGCTGACCTACGACCACCGCCTGGTGGACGGGGCCGACGCGGGCCGCTTCCTGACGACGATCAAGCAGCGCCTGGAAGAGGGCAACTTCGAGAGCGAACTCGGGCTCTGAGTCACCTCCGGCGAAGGCCGCCACGGGATTCCCGTGGCGGCCTTCGCCGCATCCGGGCCGGGCGTGCGGACACGCAGCGGATGCGCAACGATCGGAGCATGCGAGTACTCATCGCCGGAGCGAGCGGCTTGATCGGGTCGGCGCTGGGCGACCGGCTGCGACGGGAGGGCCACGAGGTCCGTCGCCTGGTCCGGCGGGAAACGCGCGGCGGCGGCGAATTCCGCTGGGACCCGCCGTCCGGGACCATCGCGGACGGCGCCTTCGAAGGTGTCGACGCCGTCGTGAACCTGGGTGGGCAGCGGCTGTTCCCCGGCCGGTGGAGCGCGATGCGCAAGCAGCAGCTCACCGACAGCCGGGTCGAGCCGACCGAGGTGCTCGCCGAAGCCGTCGCCGAACACGGGGTCGGCGCGCTCGTCAACGCTTCCGCGGTCGGCTACTACGGTCACACTCACGAGTCCACTGTGGACGAGTCCGCGCCGCGCGGGCAGGGGTTCCTCGCCGAGCTCTGCGAAGCGTGGGAAGCGGCGACGGCGCCGGCGGGCGACGCGCGGGTCGTGCACCTCCGCACCGGGCTCGTCCTTTCGGCCGAAGGCGGCCTCTACGGCACGCTGCGGCCGCTCTTCCGGCTGTGCCTGGGCGGGCGCCTCGGCGACGGCCGCCAGTACATGTCGTGGATCTCGCTCGAAGACGAGATCGGCGCGATCGTCCACGTCCTGACGCACGACATAAGTGGCCCGGTGAACCTGACCGGCCCCGAACCGGTGACCAACGCCGAGTTCACCCGGGCCGTCGGCCGCGCGCTGCACCGGCCGGCGCCGTGGTGGGTACCCGGATTCGCGCTCAAGGCCGTGCTCGGCCAGGCCGGGGAGGAGATGGCCCTGTTCGGGCAGCGAGCCGTGCCCGCGGTGTTGAAGGGGTCCGGGTACGAGTTCCGGCACCCGACGCTGGACCGCGCGCTCGCCGCGGCATGAGCGTCCGGCTGCAGCGGTGGCTCGTCGTGGGCGTGGTGTTCTCGGCCGCGTTCGTCCTGCTCGGGCTGAGTGTCGCGCGGCAGCCCTTGGCCCTCGACGTCGCGGTCTCCGATGCGCTGCACGGCGTGTACGCGGAGCCGCTCGGGCGGGTCGCGCAGGCCGGGAGCGACGTCCTCGGCCCGGTCCTGCCCTACGTCCTCGGGGTGGCGCTACTGGCCTTGGCGCTACGTCGGCGTGAGCACTTCGGCCTGTGCGTCCGGCTGGCCGTGGTGCTGCTGCTGTGCCGGCTGACCAGCCTGGTGTTCAAGCCGATCTTCCTGCGGGAACGCCCGCGCGACTACCCGGACCTGAGCTACCCGAGCGGGCACGTGGTGTCGGTGGCGAGCACCGGCCTGGTCCTGCTCCTGCTGTGCGCGTGGCTGCGGCCGCGGCTGGTCCGGCGGGTCGCGGTGGCCGTGGCGGTGGCGGTGGTGCTGTCGGCCGCCTGCCGCGTCGTGCTCGGCGTCCACTGGGTCACCGACACGATCGGCGCAGTGCTGGCGGTGACCGGTGTCGGGCTGCTCTCAGCGTGCGCCTTGCGGCTGCTTCCCCCGGGTGACGGGCGTAGCCTCGACGGGTGAGTTCTTCCCGCACCTGCCGCGCCAGCACCGAGCCGGTCGACGTCCGCGAGCTCGGCACGATCGACTACACCGAAGCCTGGGAGCTCCAGCGGAGCTTCCTTACGGCTCGCGCGGACGGCACCGCCCCGGACACGATGCTCCTGCTGCAGCACCCGTCGGTGTACACCGCGGGCAAGCGCACGGAGGAGGCCGACCGCCCCACGGACGGCACCCCGGTGATCGACGTCGACCGCGGCGGCAAGATCACCTGGCACGGCCCGGGCCAGCTGGTCGGCTACCCGATCGTGAAGCTCGCCGACCCGATCGACGTGGTCCACTACGTGCGGCGCCTGGAGGAGGCCCTGATCCACGTGTGCGACCAGCTGGGCGTGGCGAGCGGCCGCGTGGAGGGCCGCAGCGGCGTCTGGATCCCGGCCGACGACCGCGGCATCGAGCGCAAGATCGCGGCGATCGGCATCCGCGTCCAGCGAGGCGTGACGATGCACGGCTTCGAGCTGAACTGCAACGCGGACCTGGCGGCCTTCGACAGCATCGTCCCGTGCGGCATCCGCGACGCGGGCGTGACGTCCCTGTCGTACGAGCTCCAGCGCGACGTCACGGTCGAGGCGGTGTTGCCATTGGCCCGCGACGCGGTCCTGGCGGCCCTCGAAGGCGAGCTCCCGGTGAGCGAGGACCGCTGGCTCCCCCGCCCGGCCGCGCCCGAGGCCCCCGGCGTCACCTTCGCGCTCCAGAACTGACCAACGCACCCCAATGTGGCGTTCGGTGCGTCCCACGCACCGAACGCCACAGTGGGGTGCTAGTCCAGCTGCGGCGCCACCTCGGCGGCGATGAGATCGATCTGGTCCAGGTCCGAAAGATCCAGCAGCTGCAGGTACACCCGGGTGATCCCGGTCTGCTCCCGCCACCGCCCGATCCGGTCGACGACCTCCGCGGGCGTGCCGGCCAGGCCGTTCGCCCGCAGCTCGTCGACGTCCCGCCCGATCACCGACGCCCGCCGCGCGACCTCTTCGTCCGTGCGGCCCACGCCGATGACCAGGGCCACCGAGCGCAGGATCTCCTTCGGGTCGCGGCCGATCTCGGTCGCCGCCGCCTCGACGCGGGCGAACTGGGCCGCCGCCGTTTCCGCGTCGACGAACGGCAGGTTGAACTCGTCCGCGAAGCGCGCCGCCAGGGCCGGGGTGCGTTTCTTGCCGCCGCCGCCGATGATCACCGGCGGGGCCGGGGACTGCGCCGGCTTCGGCAGGCCCGGCGACTCCGACAGCTGGTAGTACCGGCCGTCGAACGAGTACGTCGAGCCCACCGGCGTCTTCCACAGCCCAGTGATGACCTCGAGCTGCTCGGCGTAGCGGTCGAAGCGCTCCTTCAGCGGCGGCAGCGTCAGGCCGTACGCCTCGTGCTCGGCGTCGTACCAGCCGGCGCCGAGGCCGAACTCCACGCGGCCGCCGGACATCTGGTCCACCTGCGCGACGGAGATGGCCAGCGGGCCCGGGTGCCGGAACGTCGCCGCGGTGACGAGCGTGCCGAGCCGGATCCGGCTGGTCTCCCGGGCCAGGCCGGCGAGGGTGATCCACGCGTCGGTCGGGCCGGGCAGGCCGTCGGCCGAGCCCATCCTCAGGTAGTGGTCGCTGCGGAAGAAGGCGTCGTAACCGGCGGCTTCGGTCGCCTTGGCGACGCGCAGCAGGTCGTCGTAGCTGGCCCCCTGCTGGGGCTCGGTGAAGATCCTCAAGTCCACGACGTCAGCCTATAGAGACGTCGGGTTCCGTGCGCCTCAGCCGGACCAGCATGCGGACGATCACGTCCTCGATCTCGGCGCTGACCTTCTTCGGGTCGGGTGAACTGGCGATTTCGGTCGCCGCGCTCGACAGCGCGCCGAACAGCAGCCGCGCGGTCACCTCGACCGGGACCGGCTCGACCTCGCCCGCGTCGATCAGCGACTGCAGCCCGGATCGCACGAGCCCGAAGCTGCACCGCTCTTCGGCCTCGCGCCAGCGCTCCCAGCCCATCACCACTGGCGCCTCGTGGATGGCGATCCGCTGGTAGGCGGGGTCGAGGCAGGCGCGGATGAACGCGTTGAGCCCGCCGAGCGCGCGCTCCCACGGCGTGCCCTCGCCGGTCATGATCTTGTCGAGCCGGTCGTAGACGAGGCTTTCGACCTGGTCGAACGCGGCCTCGAAGAGCGCCTGCTTGCCGCTGAAGTGGTGATACAGCGCGCCCTTGGTCACCCGGGCGCGTTTGGCGACCTCGTCGAGCGAGGTACCCGCGTAACCGCGCTTGGTGAACAGTTCGACCGCGCTGTCGACCAGCGCGGACCGCGTCGACTCGGAATAGTCGAGTCGTCTGGACCTCATTGTCGCCACCTTCACAACTTTACGCCCGGAGCAGCTCTCCATACTCATGGTATGTTCGGCGCGTCAGGTCCGTACCGGGAGTATGCCGCAGACCCGCGGTATGACCCGGGCCACGGAAGGGGAGCCACAGATGAGCTGGACCGACTTCTACCGACGTCAGGAAATTCTCGGAGCGACCGTCCGCCTGGCCGCCCGGAACCCCGGTGAGCCACTGCCGCTCGAAGAGGTGCCCGGTGCCGAAGAGCACTTCGGCACCGAGGAAAACGTCCTCACCGCCCTGCAGTACCAGTGGACGCGCACGCTGAGCGGCCGGCTCCGTTCCGAGGTCGTCGACCCGGACGACGCCGACGGCCTCGGCGACCACGTCGACGCCGTCACCCGCGCCTGGCGCGCCGCCGTCGACGAGCACGCCGACCTGCGCGCGGTCCTCGACGGCGCCTACGGGCGGCACGCGTCGCTGCGCCGGATGCACGAAGGCGAGCTGCGGATGCTCGCCGTCACGGCCGGGCTGGCCGACCCGCGCGAGCCGGCCGGCGAGATCGTCAAGGTGGGCTACGCGCTCGAGGCGCTGCTGCGCGCGAACCGCGAGGAGCGCCGTCGTCCCGTGCTGGGACACCTCCGGCGCCTGCTCGCGCCGAGCGCGTAAACGGAGTTAAGTAAGCGCATGACGCAGCGCTGGACCGAAGCCGACATCGCCGACCAGAGCGGCCGGACCGTCCTGGTCACGGGGGCGAACTCCGGGCTGGGGCTGCGCACCGCCGAGGTGCTCGCGGGCAAGGGGGCCCGCGTGCTGCTCGCCTGCCGCTCCGCCGAGCGCGGCGCGAAAGCTTTGGACGCCGTGAAAGCGGTGGCCGCGGGCGCCGAACCCGAGCTCGTCCCACTGGACCTGAGCGAGCTCGCCTCGGTGCACGCGGCCGCAACTTCGGTGCGGGAACGCACCGGCGACACCCTCGACGTGCTGGTGAACAACGCCGGCGTGATGGCGACCGCCCGCGGCCGCACGGCCGACGGCTTCGAGCTGCAGTTCGGCACCAACTACCTCGGCCACGCGGTGTTGACGTGGCTGCTCATGCCCGCCCTGCGCCGCCGGGTCGTCACGCTGTCGAGCCTGGCCGCCGTCGGCGCCCGCATCCACTTCGACGATCCGAACGCCGAGCACCGCCGCTACAACCCCGCCACCGCGTACGGGCAGTCGAAGCTCGCCGACCAGATGTTCGCGCTCGAACTGGACCGCCGCCTGCGCGCGGCCGGCTCCGGTGTGATCAGCGTCGCCGCCCACCCGGGCTACACCGCCACCGGCCTGGGCAGCGGCATGGCGCGGTCGTATTCGAACCCGGTGGTGCGCTCGCTGATCGCCGGCGGCCACCGCGCCGGCGAGCTCCTGTTCGCTCAGAACACCCGCATCGGCGCCCTCCCGCAGCTCTACGCGGCGACGGCCGACGGCGTCGAAGGCGGCACCTACTTCGGTCCCCGCGGCCTCGGCAACCTGCGCGGGTACCCGGCCGCGGTGCCGGCCGTGGCCGCCGCGCGCAGCGAGCGGCTGGGGTCGGCGCTGTGGGAGCTGACGGCGAAGCTGACCGGCGTCACCCCCGATCCCGCGTAGCCCGGACGGGCGTACGGTTGAAGCCGTGAGTGCTGCGCCTGAAGGCCGGAAGCTGCTGCGTCTCGAGGTTCGCAACAGTGAGACGCCGATCGAGAAGAAGCCGTCGTGGATCAAGACGCGGGTGCGGATGGGGCCGGAGTTCACCGAGCTCAAGGGTCTCGTGCGCCGCGAGGGTTTGCACACGGTCTGTGAGGAGGCCGGTTGTCCCAACATCTACGAATGCTGGGAAGACCGGGAAGCGACGTTCCTGATCGGTGGCGACCAGTGCACCCGGCGCTGTGATTTCTGCCAGATCGATACGGGTAAGCCGGCGGCGTTGGACCGTTCCGAGCCGCGGAAGGTTGCGGAGTCGGTGCAGGCCATGGGCTTGCGGTATTCGACGGTCACCGGTGTCGCCCGGGATGACCTCTCCGATGGTGGCGCGTGGCTGTACGCGGAAACTGTTCGGCAGATTCACGCTCTCAACCCCGGGACGGGTGTCGAGCTGTTGATCCCGGACTTCAACGCGGATCCGGAGCAGTTGGCGGAGGTGTTCGGGTCGCGGCCGGAGGTTCTGGCGCACAACGTGGAGACGGTGCCGCGGATTTTCAAGCGCATTCGTCCCGGGTTCCGGTATGCGCGGTCGTTGGAGGTCATCACTGCGGCGCGTGAGGCCGGGTTGGTGACGAAGTCGAATTTGATCTTGGGTATGGGTGAGACGCCGGACGAGGTGGCGCCGGCGATGCAGGATCTGGTGGATGCGGGTTGTGAGATTTTGACGATCACGCAGTATCTGCGTCCCTCGCCGCGGCATCATCCGGTGGATCGGTGGGTGAAGCCGGAGGAGTTCGTGGAGCATTCTCAGGCGGCCGAGGCGATGGGTTTCGCGGGTGTCATGGCGGGGCCG